>JAZROA010000024.1:0-24747 GCA_045648465.1 Saccharofermentans sp. | reverse complement strand
CAAACCATCAGTATAGTAAAACGTTATTGTCATCGAACTGAATTCGCCTGTCGTTTCAATGCTTACGGGATCACCTACAAGTGCTTCTATGGAAGAAGTATGTAAATCCTTACCAAAGATATCACGAATTTGAGTATTCTCATTTATACATCCACTAATATAACCACTTACGGTTACCTTAGTTACTCCTGAAAGAGAAGAATCATCAGAAGGCTCAAATGCTATAGTTTGGGGCCTCATTACATCACTGTCCGGAATAAGAGGATCACTTCCCAAATTGACTTCGCTATAATCGGACATCTCATCATCATCTGTATCATATTTGCGCGGATCTGTACCAAATGTATTGACCTCTTCTCCATCAGTTAAGCCATCACTATCAGTATCTGCCTCAATAGGACTTGTTCCTAAAGCAGATTCTTGCGCGTTGGTTAATCCGTCAGAATCGTAGTCATTGTTTCCATTTGAATCAGGTGTGAGCGGTTCTGTAGACAATATAAATTCATAGAGATCATTTACACCATCAGAATCCGTATCAGGATTATTCTTATCAGTGCCGTAATAATCTTCGAAATAATCCGGTAGCCCGTCAGAGTCCGAGTCTTTTTCATAATCTATATCATCTGGAATCCCTGTCGGGATAGCAGTAGGGGTCGGTGTCGCTGATGCAGATGGTGTTGGTGTTGACGTAGAAGTAGGATTAATAGTAGGGATAGCCGTCGGCGTTGCTGTCGGTGAAGGCGTGCTGGTAATAACTGGTGTAGTTGTCACCGTAGGCATAGGTGTTGATGTAGCTGTTGGAGTCACTGTCACAATCCCAGTGAAATCTATCTCGCGAACATCTACGATTCCATTATCATCATTATCTTCATCGAGCGTATACGCTAATGCTTTAGCTGAAACAGTATAATCAGTAAGCGCAAATGATTCAGACGGATCATGTTCTCCACCTTGAAGTTCAATTCTGTAGGATTGTCCTGCAGCAATATTCTGGTTATTTCCATCATTGCTAATTGTATACACACCATCGACCTCAGTTGATAACACTGCTGCATCTATTTGAGTTATCGGTCTGTTTGAATCAAATGTAATTGTCCAATCTCTTATTTGCTCTTCTGAATTGTTTGTAAGAATAAGTGCGCCGCTAAATCCTGTTGTCCAATCTGAGTATTGTTCAAAAGACCATGCAAGATCTGAACTTAATATTTCAACAGTTTTTGTATTTAACAGGTAAAATGTTGGCTCTTCAGATATTTCACTACCATCTTCAGATGCAGCAGTAAAGCCTATTGATACTGATTCACCGGGAAGAATATCCTGATTCCAATCATTATTTCCAATGGTATAGAGATTATCCTCGTGTTCAAGAACATAACAATTATAAGGATTTTCTATCGAATAGTTATAATCAAACGTGAAATACCAATCATGGATTGTCTCATCCCCGGTATTAGTGAATGTTATTTCAATGTTTGAATGTCCAGTCCACCGAGCCAATTCTTTTACTTCAGCATTATACTCATAGTCTTCAATGCTTCTGAATGTTATTGTAGAGGACGGTGCTTCATCATCATATGATATAAATGTGTCCGCATTAACATTTTCAAATATGTTGAGTGGAACAACCGTAATAGCAAGTAAGAAACATAAAACACATACGGTCAATTTCTTTCCTCTTGATAATAGCATGCACCTATTCCCTCCGCACATTTCTAAATTATTTTTAATATTGTAGCATTTGCACAGTTCGTTTCAAGATTAGAGCGGAATACTGTCTATTATCTGTACTAAGGGATTTCGCCCTCATACAAGGTAATTATACCATCCGGATAAAGAACACAATGTTATTAGAGCAAATTTAAGCACATAAACTTGTATTATCTCAAACTATTTGTTCCATTAATCGTACTTTTGCCCTCCTGTTCCATTTATGGGACACCTTGAAAAACAAGGCTTGAAAAGTAGTTTTCACCCTCATATAATCTAACCGTGCATAACCAAACATAAGTTCTTATAACTTGCCGAAGAAAGCGAGGTGAGAGAAATGCTAAAGACAATAGGACATATAAAAAGAAAAACAGTAGTTATGATCCTGCTGTCTTTATTGAAAGCTCCCATCCTGCCAGATCTGATCCAACCCAGTGGCCCGGGATAGTTCCTGGAAGCTACAAAGATCCACCACAACATAAACTGATTTTTCGCAAAAGCGGTCGTGCTTGTGTGCTGGTATAAGTCGGCCCTTTTACGGAAAACACCATAACTGCAAGAGCAGAAATCTTTACCAAACTTGCGGTCAGTTTTTTGCGGCTTGACCCAGACTCTACCGCCCCACGAATTGGATCTTTGTATTAGCAAGCAACGTATTTTCGGGAACACGAAAATACAAAGCTTGTCAGGGGCCGCCCCCTGATACCCCGAGCATCGCAAGATGCGATAAGTGATTTCCAGCCAAGGAGGAAATAAGTAAATGAAAAATAAACCCAACCGAACCCGCACACACGAGTTCAAGGTAATGCTTAACGATCAGGAGATGAAGCTTCTGACCGATCAGGCAAAAAAGTGCGGTCTGTCCCGGTCCGAGTATCTGAGAAGTCTTCTTAACGGAAAAAGCATAAGAGGATACCCGGAAGGATTTGCTGAATCTCGATTAGGAAAAATATTTGGAAAGGCAGGTAAATGAAATGGCAACAACTTCCATTTGGGCAGTTAAGGTTCGTATGGATACCGTAATCGATTACATTGAGAATCCCGAAAAGACGACCAAACGTCCGGAGCTGGAACAGGAAGCTCTGGCTGCAAGACGTACCATCGGTGATGTTATCGATTACGCTGCAAACGAAGATAAGACCGACCAGATGATGTATGTAACAGGAATTAACTGCCACCCTGATACTGCCCTTGCAGATTTTACTATCGTCAAAAAGCGCTGGCACAAAGAAGGCGGCAGGCTCGCTTATCATGGTTATCAGTCTTTCCTTGAAGGTCCGGGCGAGATTTCAGCTGAAGAAGCTCACGAAATCGGAGTACAGCTTGCAAAAGAATTATGGGGTGACAGATTTCAGGTAGTTGTTGCCACACATCTGAACACCGGTCATTATCACAATCATTTCGTACTTAACTCCGTATCTTTTTCTGATGGTTACAAGTACGTGCGATTCAATTCCGATTATAGAAAGATGCAGGATGTCAGCGACCGGTTATGTCGTGAACACGGTTTGCACGTTATCATGAATCCTTCCACAGCAAAGGGAAAGACTTACGACGAGTGGTCTGCTGAACGAGAAGGAAAATATACGATACGCGGTGCGATCCGCGAAGATATCGATTATGCAATCAGCATGTCTTGGTCATGGAATGATTTCGCCAGAATAATGTGTGATCTCGGATATGAATTCAAATTCTTTAAAGCTGACGGAACGCCGCTTGAACGACCGGGATTGAAACCTTGGGGAGCAAAAAGTTTCTTCAGGTTCAAGAATCTCGGAGCGAATTATACCGAAGAAGCTATACTTCGCCGAATCAGAGAAAGAAGCATTGCCCCACCCAAGATCAAAAACTTCAAAGAGTGGAATCCGCCAGAAGTTCCAATGACAGGTCTGCCCTTCATCTACCGTCGATACTGCTTCAGATTATTCACGTTTGTCCGCAAGCCGCCTAAACGCAAAGAATATATTTCCATGGCTCTTAGAGAGGATATTCGAAGGTTAGATCATCTTATCGAACAATTAGATTTTATGTATCAACATGAAGTCTATGACAAGTGTTCAATAAAGAATATTAAAGCGGGTTATCTTTCTGAAATCGAATCCTTGCAAGCTAAACGAAAAGAGCGGTATTCGCAGTTGAAATATCACGAAAAAGAAGGGAACACACAATTCATAGTCGGAATCAAAGAAGATATAAAAGACCTTTCGCGTCAGATCAAGGATATCCGACACAAGATCAGGTTGTGTGATGAATGTTATATCAGTTCGGATGAAGTCGTTAAACGAGCATATGCATTAGAAGAAGCTCTCAAAAAAGGAACACAAAGATCTCGTGGAGCTCGGTAAATGATTAGAAAGGCAACAAATAATGAAAAAAGAATTTAAACCGCTCAAAGTCGACAATGTCAGCAACCTGGCTAACAAGGAATTTGAGGCCATTGATCCTCTGATCGATCACTTCCTTCCAGGTAAAGGTTTGTATCTTCTTTGTGGCAGTGCGAAAGTCGGTAAATCATGGATGGCACTTCAAATCGCCTTGTGTATCAGCACAGGAATGAACCTCTGGAATTATGACACCAAGAAAAAAGAAGTGTTATATCTCTGCCTCGAAGATGGTGAAAAACGATTACAGGACCGTTTGTTCAGTATTGCTCAAGAATGGCCTCAGGAGTTTATGTACACGACTGAAGCCTATCCCATTGGTAATGGTCTGGAAGAACAGCTTGAAGATGCGCTTAAAAATCATCCGGATATTGGTCTGTTCATCATAGACACACTTGCTGCTATCCGTTGCGAACAGAACAAAGCAGATATTAACACCAAGAATCCTTATCAAGGGGATTACAACACTATCGCACCTCTTCATAAGTTCTGCGAAGAGCATAACGTAGCGATACTGCTCGTTCATCACACGCGCAAGATGAGATCTGTTGACCCGTTCGATGACATCTTAGGTACAAACGGTCTGTTCGGCGCATCAGACGGAGCGTTCATTTTCCGCAAAGAATCAGCTGATACAGATGTGAAACTTCACCTTCGCAGCCGTGACATGGAAGAACGAATCCTTACGATCAGATTTAACAGCACGTTAAGCCACTGGGAACTTGTTAAAGAAAACACACCTGTCGAAGATGCTTTCCAGACAGATGGGGATCTTAAGAAAGCTCTTTATTACTTAAAGGAACACGGTTCTTTTGACGGTACTGCAACAGAGTTCTGCAATCGTATAAAAGCCAGCAAAAAGCCTCAGTCGATCAGCGGGAAGATATGGAACAGACGCAATGATCTTGCAAAACTCGGATTCAGTTTTACAAGGGATCACAAACGCGATGCAACATACTTCACCTTTACAAAAATCGAACAACCACCAAAGGAACCCGAAAACAATAAGAACGGAGGCTGTTATCCATTTTACGATTATATACTCTGCAGCAGCATCATTGAAAGATATCCTTGCGGTGGCAATAAAGCCGTCACATCGTCACAGTCGTCACAAACAACATAAGAATCAGGAGGAATAATAATATGAAAAAGAACGACATCAACATCATTATCGACCAGCAGCTTTCCCCTGCTGACAGTACCAAGCAAGCTAAAGGAACAGCGTACTATGCAGAGATTCTTAAAGATCTTAAGACCAACACTGACAATACTCCCGAAGAGAAACCGGAAGAGAAAAAAGCATATGACCTTAGCAAGCTAAAAGAAAAGAAGCTGTTGAGCGTAGACGAGGCAGCAGAGTTATTTGGTATCGGCAGGAACAAGATACGCAAGATCTCTGACGATGAGAATTGCCCATTTGTTCTTTGGATTGGTTCGCACAGAAAAATCAAACGAGAAGCCTTTGAAAAGTTTCTGAGTGAAATACAGTCTGCCTGAAGTTTCGGAACGAAAATCTATGGTTGATTTTTCGAGTTTTTCAAAAATAGTTACCCAATAGTTACCCAAAACACGATTTTCGGTCAAAAAAGCACAAATATTCACAAAAGCAAAAAGCCCGCAAACGCAATGTTTACGGGCTTTTCAGACTTGGAGCCATTTGTGGGACTCGAACCCACGACCTGCTGATTACAAATCAGCTGCTCTACCAACTGAGCTAAGATGGCGTCCTAACGCTTTTAGCACGGAAGATTATAACTAATCGTTTCCGTAATGTCAAACACCAATTTCAGATTTTTATCAGATTTTCGTTTTTTCATGTTTTGAGCACTCTGATAATAATAGTATAATTAGTTAAAAGGGTCATTTCGGGGGTTTTTATGGCAATAATCACTATCTCTAGACAGAATGGAAGTCTGGGCGATGAGATTGCCAATGCACTTGCTGCAAGACTCGGAACGACCGTTATTTCCCGTAAATATGCTTTAGATAACTTTTTTGGTGAGATCAATCCCGGAACTTTGGACAGGCTCAATGAGAGCGCAAAGTTTTTCGAGACCACCCTTCCCGGCAGCAACAGGACATATGCCGATATCCTTGTGGAAAAAATCAGGACTATCGTTTCAGGTTCAAAAGATAAGGATGTCATTATCCTCGGCATGGGCGGAAGCGTTCTTTTGGCCGGATTCCCTGGTGCCCTTCACATTAGGGTCACCGCAAGCGAATCAACCAGGATCAGCACCATAGCGCGCAAATACCGCATCACAAACGACGAGGCAACTGAAGTTCTTAACATCGCCGACCGCAAGCACAGGAAATTCGTCCGCACGGTTTACGGCAAGGATATTACTTCTCCGGAACAATTCGATCTGATCCTTAACACCGACAGATTAGGTGTAGACGAATGTGTTGATGCCATTTGCGAATTGGCCAGAAAGCACGATATCAAGGTTAAGCTTTCCGAATCCAACATCGATAACGGAACCTTTGACCACCAGACACGTGCCACCAAGTTCAAGAACGAGACTGAAGAAGAATTCGCTAAGATCTTAAGCATGTACAACATCGAGTGGCTTTACGAGCCCAAGACGTTCCCTGTCGAATGGGACGCCGAAGGCAATGTTACGATGGCCATCTCTCCTGACTTCTATCTGCCGAAGTTCAATCTTTATCTTGAGCTGACTACGATGGACCAGCGTTATGTAACCAAGAAAAATAAGAAGATGCGTCTTGTCAGGGAACTATATCCCGGTACCAATATCCGCATAGTCTATAAGAAAGATTTCAACGAACTTGTTGACCGTCTCAAGATGTTCGGCGGTCTTAACGACAATATCCGGGAGGATAACTAAGTGTCTAATCTTGAGAAAGCTCTGCATATTGAGCGTATCATTTACAGCGAAGAGACGATCAAAGCAAGAGTCACAGAACTCGGAAAACAGATAACAAAAGATTATGAAGGGAAAGAACTTGTAGTGATCGGCGTTATCAAGGGTTCCCTCTTTTTCCTTTCAGACCTTACCAGAGCTATTGACCTTCCTGTAAAGGTCGACATGATCGGCTTTTCCAACATTCCTGACACAACTTCCAAAACAGGCATTGTGCGCATAACTAAGGACATCGATATCGACATTACAGACAAGCATGTTCTCGTAGTCGAGGATGTAATCAGGACCGGTCTTACAACTGCATACATCATCCAGAATCTCGAGATGAAAAAGCCTAAAGATATTACCCTCTGCTCTATGCTCTTAAATCCCGACAGACTCTTAATGACGATTCCAGTTAAGTACTATGGCTTCGAGATAAACGACCAGTGGCTTGCAGGTTACGGCTTAGATCACGACGAGATTGGAAGAAACCTTCCTTATATCGCACAGATTCCGAAAAGAAAATAATCACGCAAGAAAAATCCCGGTGACCTGAATCACCGGGATCTTATTTTTGCTCCAACGAACCAAATTAGATTCACTTACAAAGACCACGCATTCACGCTCATCTTCTTACGTACTTCCACCTACCAAAAGACCCTTTCCAAACACTACCCGAGCTTTATGTGATATCGTTACAACTAATCGATCTGCTGCAACCTTCCATCACACCGTGCAACTCATGTCTCCATTCACCGAACGTCACGCTATTCGATTCAGGTCTGCTTCGCTTCTGCCCTAAGACTTTGCTACTAACAGCTCGACAGCCGTACCGGCTACTCGGTTTGCACGAACCGGTGTAACATCCGCCGCGGCACCGGTTCTCTCCTGTCGATGGTGACATCTCACCTACTCGCGGTTCCGAATACCGAATCAACTAATTGTTACAACCTGTGGCTTGCATGTCCAGGACACCTTCAACCACTCGCTCGTCACTCCCTTAGCTTCATTCTCGGACTCCGTATCCGCCTTTGATGTGATCTCTGACTTCGTTTCTCCGGCTTCGCCACAAGTATATTTCAACTCTGGTTCTTCCCTGCGCCTGCTCGACTTATTGCTTCGGGCGGCCTTCCTCGGATTAGAAGTTATCGCTTCCGTATTCCTTGGAGCTACCCTAATGATAAAGGGGGACCATTCACTTCGCAATATCGCAGTTAATACCAAATGAAAATCATTTGATTGTGCAACTTGCACAATACTTCGCTTATCAAAGTGTTACTGTTTTATGAACAATAACTCAAAAGCGCTTATTTATATGTTATTTGGGTTACATTTGTCAGATCAGATCTGAAATTGAAGTAATGCCCGCTTTGGCAAGAAGACTGATGATGAGCATGATGACTCCGGCCATGAGAACGCCTGCCATAACAGCCTTTGCGCTCTTCTTCGCACCGAAGTCGAGCATGGATGCAGCAAGTGTCCCTGTCCACGCACCGGTACCGGGAAGCGGGATTCCGACGAAAAGCATAAGCGCAATGAAAGCGCCGCTTTTCTTTGAATTTGCTGTAAGTTTTTTACCTGCTTTCTCACCCTTCTGGAGAACCCACTTAAACAGACCGCTGCCGTGCTTAAGCTTGCTTCCCCATTCAAGGATCTTTCTGCCGAACAGATATATAAACGGAACCGGAATCATGTTGCCGATTACGCATACAGCCAAAGTAATATATTCATTCAAGCCGAAATATGTGACACCGATCGGCACCGCACCACGGAGCTCAATGATCGGCACCATAGAAATAAAAAACACCAGTATGTATTTAACAAAAGTAGGCATAAGTCCCTCCACACCGGCGCTAATTATAACAAATATTCGAGCAACTTGCTTGCGAAAGTGAGCATTATCAGTCCGGAGCTTGCTCCAGGACTGAATATATGCGAACTTACGCGAAGTAAGGGTTGCGAGATGTTTGTTTCATCACAAGTGATATAACAGATATTCAGGCAACATGCTTTTGTCAGATTACCTTATCTTTATTCAGGAATTCCCTTATCTCATCTCTCATGTGATACATTTCCTGGACGCTGTTTTCGAGGAAATAGTAATGCATGATGTAGCCGATCGTAAGACCGAAGAAAATAAGAGTTAAAAGTATTCCAGCATACAGGAATGCGCTCGGCAGGAAGAAAAGGCACGCTATCTCAAATAGCAGGAAAGCAGCAAACGCCAGCGTGACCATGAGGTGGATCAGTCTTTCGTGCTGGAAGTATAAGATCTTGGTCTCGAATTCCGCTAAGACCTCTTTAGTCTTTTCAACAGGAGCGTTCTTCATCTCTTCATTCATGTATTTGCGGACTGCATCCATAGTCTGCTTTACATATTTTTTCATAAGCCGAACCTCCGGTTGATGTAGTTGATTACCTGTCTTTTGTTCATTGTCCAGGAAGGCGCGATAAGTATCTTCTTGGGACCATCACCCGTAAACCTGTGTATTACGGCAGTTTGGGGAAGTATACTGATCGCTTCTTCAACAATATCAAAATACTCCTCCATCTCAAGTATCTCAACTTTATTCTCATTATAGAGTGTTTCCATCGGAGTATTTTTAAGTATATAAAGGCATGTGAATTTGTATCCGTCGCTTCCAGCATCAGCGCTTAATCTAACGGTATCCATCATCATGTCTTTCGTCTCTCCCGGAAGACCAAAAATGATATGAGTGATTACTTTCGCGCCAATGGATTTTAATGCAGCTACCGCTTTAACATATTCTTCCGTTTTATAACAGCGGTTTATCAGTTCTGCCGTCTTATCGCTTGAGGTCTGAAGTCCGAGCTCAACAAATAAAGGTTTCTCACGGGCCTGGCATTTAAGGACTTCCATGATCTCTGATCCTAAGCAGTCAGGTCTTGTCGCAACGGATATGGCTTCAACACCTTCTATCGAAGATGCTTCCGCCATAACTTTTTCGAGATATTCAGGAGCGCAGTATGTGCTTGTAAAACTTTGAAAGTATGCGATGTATCCGGCATCTTTTCCGGCCTTTTCCCTGACCTGTTCAATAGCCTCTTCTATCTGTTCCGTTATCGTGGTTTTGCACTTTGCAGAGAACTCACCCGAGCCTCCTTCGGAACAAAAGATGCATCCTCCCGAGCCTTTGCTTCCGTCTCTGTTTGGGCATGTTACATCAAGCGCTATGGACGCTTTGTACATCTTGTGTCCGAACACATCGCGAAAATACTGATTGGCCGTGATCATCAGAGTTCATCCTCCGGATGGAATGGATCATTTACTATATTAGCAGGTTTGCACTTACAATTAGAACCGTCAGCTTCAGCCGCGCTTTTTACAACGCTTTTTCCGTATCTTCTGTTGATGTCATCGATTGCTTTATTAAGTTTACTGTCACGTTCTGATGTCTTAACTTCGGTAAATAAGGAGAGCTGCTCACCGCTGTCTGATCTGACCAGCTTTGTACATCTTACGCCTATGCTCCTGACACCTTTGTTCCAGTCGTAAGATTCCTTAAAAAGTTCTTTTGCCGCGGCATAGATTTCTTTCGCATCATCAGTAGCCCTGTAAAGGATCCTCTGCTTTTCATAAATCCCGAGATCACAATCCCTTACCGTTATCTGCACGACACTGCCTTTAAGAGAATGCTTGCGAAGCCTCATCGCGACACTCTCTGAAAGCATATGAAGTGTCTTTTCGATCTGTCTGTCAGAGGTCATGTCTTCTGCCGTAGTGGTAGAATTGCCGACAGATTTCGGGATCCTTTTATAACCTGATTCTGCTACCGGAGCATCGTCCAAGCCATTGGCATATTCCCATAACATCACGCCAGCTTTTCCGAGATAACGGCTGATGAATTCTCCATCGGTCCGGGCAAGATCTCCTATGGTCTTAACATTGATCTTGGACAATCTTTCCGCAGTGTGTTTGCCGACGAATAAAAGATCTGATACCGGAAGAGGCCAGATCTTATCCTTCCAGTCGGTGTCGGAAAACACAGTGGTGGCATCGGGCTTTTTATAATCACTTCCGAGTTTTGCGAATACTTTGTTGAAACTGATCCCGACAGAACATGTTAACTTGAATTCATCTTTTACCCTGTTTCTGATCTCAAGCGCAACTTCCTCTGCCTCAGTGAAATCACTGACAATGCCGGTCATGTCGAGCCAGCATTCATCCAGGCCGAATGGCTCTACCCTGTCGGTATATTCGGAATACATCTCCCTGAGTTTTTGGGAATAGAACTCATACTTTTCGTGATGGGAATCAACAAGGACCAGATTGGGACACTTTGCCTGTGCCTGCCAGATTGCTTCGGCAGTCTTGATACCGTACTTTTTTGCAGGTTCATTCTTGGCAAGGATGATGCCGTGCCTTGATTTTGCATCACCGGCCACAGCCATCGGAACGTTCCTGAGCTCCGGCCTGGAGATCATTTCCACTGATGCAAAATAGCAGTTCTGGTCTATGTGAAAGATAATCCTGTTCATGAAAATAATGATAGCATCAACAGAACATATTTTCTATAATGGCAGTTTGATATGGTTTTATATTTTAAATTATTTATAACTTTTTGCATTTAACTATATAAAAACACTTTGACGTGTTGTATACTATCGTTGTGAATTATCAAAAAATCACAATCATATAAAACACCGTCACGCGGAATACGTGACGCCATTTGGGGAAATAACTGATTAAGCATTATTTAAGTTAACAGGAGGTATATTAATGGCTAAGCAGAAAGTATTTCTTGTAGATGATGACAGCGATATCCTGGTCTTGAACCGTGATTTTCTCGAGAGCGAGGGCTACGATGTCGTAACAGCAACAAATTGTGCTGAGGCGCTCGAAAAGATCAAGCTTCACAGCTTCTCATGTATCGTATTGGACGTAATGCTCCCTGACGGAAGCGCTTTCGATCTTGCTCCCAAGATCAAGGAGTTCACAGATTGTCCTATCATCTTCCTCACCGCAAAGGATCAGCAGGAAGATGTAATCAACGGATTTAAGGTTGGCGCTGATGACTACATCACAAAGCCTTACTCACTCCCTGAGTTGAGCCTTCGTATCAACGTTCACATCAAGCGTAATATGAAGAGTGAAGGATTCCTCGTAGAGTATCCGCCGCTCCGCATCAACATCAAGACACGTGAGGTTACCCTCAAGGAGAAGCCTTTACATCTTACAAACCGCGAGTTCGATATTCTCTGCCTCCTGGCTGAGACGCCGAACGTTATCGTTCCTTTCACAAGAATCTATTCTCATGTCTGGGGCGATGATTCTCCGTGCGACAACCACCTCGTAATGGTTAACATCTCTTACCTCCGTAAGAAGATGGAAAAGATCGCACCTGAGATCACTTTCGTTAAGACTGAGTGGGGTATCGGATATTCATTCGCTTATCCGCCGGTCAAGAACAGCATGAACACACAGTTCTGATTTAACTCAATTGCGAAGGATCAATGCGGGACTAGAATATTAGTCCCGCTTGTCTTTTTGTGAAAATACCGGAGATTCAATGGCACAATATAAGCACAGCAGATTAGCTAAGCTCAAGCTTAAGGGCTCTGATGCTCACGGCAGATCATTCGGAGGAACGATGATCGCCTTTATTTTCGCGATGCTGCTTATGCTTGTTGCTGCCGGAATAATCAGCATCGGTATTACATTCACCACAGATTCGACGCCGAAGATCAATACCGAAAAAGGCACGCTCGAATTAAGCGATGCACTTGCGCTCGACGGTCCTTACAGCAGCCACGTTAATTCGGGCTGGACTTTTGTCCCTAACGTTTCTCCTGACATGACAAAAGCCATTCTCGAACATGCTTCAGATGACATGTCCATCCCGGACTATTGGCCTTCTTCTGCCCTGTACACCCACAGATCTTATGCGGAAAACGTAAGGATCCGTGATACATGGCGCGGCTGGTTCGACTACAATTATTCTGCCAACTGGCATAATTCGAACGGCGATATCACCTATCAGCATTTCGAGATAGATAACAACGATTGTATCTGTGCAGCTTATGTCGGTCATTTCGACTGCAACAAGGATATTAAATCTTTATCTTTGATCTTCCATAAGTTCAACGGAGTTGCATGGGTCTTCTGCAATGGAAAATACATTGACAATATCGGTGCAAGAACACCCGTCTTTAACCTCAATGCATTTGCGGATTACTGTACGGTCATTCCCGAAAACGGAAAACTCGACATTGTGATCGTAGTCGCATGCACACCGAAGGTCTCAAACCCCGGTATCCTTTCAGAGCCCATCATCGAGACCGGTACCGCCAACGACGTCCGCACGGTCATCACTGCGGGGCACTTCTCCATCGTTACGCTGATCTTCTTTGTTGCCCTCATCGCAGGATCCAACCTCATCTTAAGCTTCACTAAAAACAGATGGCTGTTTATCTCGTTCTTCATCAGTTTCTCAGCCATCCTCTTATACTATCTGACAGACTGCCGCTTCATCTCGGTCGACAGCCATTTAAGGGCTGATCTGAGATTCCTGTTCCTGATACTGGCTGCTTCCGCATCTTTCCTTGAGAACTCTCAATACTTCGCAGGTTCAAAGACACAAAGCAAATTTACTTTACTAAGGAAAGCCCATTACCTTGTATTTGTTGTCGGTCTGACAATGATAGTCATTTACTACATCTTTGATATCTTTACGGGAACACTTTTGCCTGAATTTATTGCGCTGATGTTTGCTCTTGCGACAGTCACGCTCTCCATCTTTATTGACCTTTTCTTCTATAACAAAGAAAATCAGAGGGTCCTCCTCTGGGCGCTGCTCTTCTGCCTTATGTTCCTGGTACTCTATCTGACGATCCTTATGGACAGCATGATCGTCTACACGATTCCGACATACAGCAACATCTTCGTTATCTTCTCACTCATAGCAGAGATCACGCTCGTATCGACTTATATAAACCAGCAGCGCGAGATCCAGAGAAATGCTGCGGTACTTAAGCGTCAGGTAAGAGAAAAGACCATATTCATTTCCGAGATCAACCGCGACCTCGTCCTTACAAACAAGAGGCTTCTTGAAGGTGAGGTAGCACGTAAAAACGTCTTAAGCAACGTATCCCACGACTTAAGAACACCTATTACCGCGATCAGAGGATATGCCGAACTCCTCCTCAATGCACAGGATAACTTTACGCTCGAACAACGCAATTCATACCTGAGCAACATCGTCCGCCGCTCAGAGCAGATGGAAAGGATCGTTTCCGACATAATGGAACTTACCAGAATGGAATCGAGCGACTCAGACTTCCACTTCACTTCCGTATCAATAGCCGAGATGCTGGACGAATTGGTGGTCATGTATTCAATGGATCTTGAAGACAGCGAAAAACATCTGTCTCTTGATATTCCTTCACGCGACTCGCTTATAGTCAGAGCGGATCCGGCCAAACTTTCACGTATTTTCGAGAACCTAATATCCAATGCCATCAACTACACCGGTCCTAAGGCAGAAATTGTGATAAGGGCATGGCGTACCGGTGACGAATCTCATATAGCGACACAAAAGATCCATATAACAGTTGAAGATAACGGAATCGGCATTCCCGAGCAGGACCTTCCGAGAATCTTCGACCGTTTTTACAGAGCTCACAACTCAGGAGTAAACATCAAAGGAACCGGTCTGGGCCTTGCGATCGTAAAGCTCATCTGCGACAAGCACGATGCAGAGATCAACGTAACGAGTACACTCGGAAAAGGCACAAAGTTCGAAGTAATAATGTCGGCTTCATATTAATATCCGCTATTGCAAATAGAAAAGGTCATCTCAATCGAGATGACCATATTATCAGATAAGTTTATATCCGCAGAATCAGCCTAATGACTGGAAATAATTGTTGATCTCTTCTACGAGAGCATCGCAATCCATACCGTGAACCATGCAAGCCTCTTCAATTGTCTCACCGGAAGCCATTGCACAGCCGAGGCAGTGAAGTCCGGAAGCCATAAGGATAGGTGCAATGCCTTCATCCTGCATTACAACATCTCCGATAATCGTATCTTTTGTAACTATCATCTTGTTACCTCCGATTAGTTTTTCGCAATTCAAATCATACACTATCAGAACGAATAAATCTTGTAATAAAAACGCTATTTATTTCCTATTACCTGACTATTCCGTTATCTAACCTGTCATTTCGGCTGCCCACCGGCCTGAAACGCCCGAAATATAGGCAATAAATATAAACATTTCTTGTAATTTATGCCCGAAAACTATTGACATATATTTGTAATAAATCAATAATGAAACTACGAAAAATAAGCCTTTCAGCGGCTAAATAACAGGAGGATACCACATGAACAAGTCACAGCTTATTGACAAGATCGCAGCTGATGCCGGCCTCAGCAAGAAGGATGCAGAAGCAGCTCTTAAGGCAACACTCGGTGCTATCGAAGGCGCACTCGTAAAGAATGACAAAGTCGTTCTCGTAGGCTTCGGTACATTCAAGACAAAGAAGCTCGCAGCTAGAAGCGGCCGCAATCCTGCTACAGGCGCTGCTCTTAAGATTCCGGCTTCCACAGTTCCTACATTCAAGGCTGGTAAGTCACTTAAGGATAAGGTTAACGCTAAGAAGGGCAAGAAGAAGTAATTCTTACGTACATCTGATTTCCAGAGGCTCCGTTCAACGGAGCCTTTTTTATGTCAGTCCAGAGGATCTCTTAATCCCATACGTCTTTCGGTCCTGGTCTGTATGCACTTCACTACTGCCCTGCTCCTCATGCTCTTAAGACTGCTCTTCGTGATAGCATACCGTACGTTTCTCTCGGACTGCTCAACGGTCAATCCAAGCTCCTTGCCTGTATCAATGTACATGCTCTTCATGGTAGCCGGTGCGGGTACGCATCTTTTGACGGATTTATATACCGATTTGTATATCAGCATAGTTCCAATGAGAGACATATCAAAGCCGTACTCTCTAAGCACTGTCTTAATGCACAGATCGAGATAGGCTTCCTGTTTTTCCTGCCCTGCAGTCTTAACCGGATTTATCGCGGTGACCCTGCCTGCGACGGAACCTCTGTCGCTTCTTCCGTCAACGATGTAATGCAGAACTCCCATCTCATCTTCAACTGCAATAACGCCTTTTTGCTTTAATAGTAAATTGATGTTCTCGAGAAGACTTAAGTCGCTGCATACAACCGACATCTCCACTGAACCCTGATTCCAATTTCTGTTCTCCATAGGTCACTCACCTCCTGTTTTGATTTAAGGAGAGTTTACGACCTTAACATTAAGTTGTGGGGACAAAGTGCCGTAAATTGAAAAAACAGGCCCGTATTTGAGACTTTTGCGCAAAAATTGAGACTGGTCTCAATTTTAATCACACGGTTTCCGTAACAGAGTCACCCTCTTCAGGTTCTTCAGCTTCGGTTATGGTCGTGATATCGACCGTGAATAATGAATAAGGTGTGTGCTTTACTCTGACGACATCACCTTCGGTAAGCTTGTTGCGAAGCGGATTGATATAGTAATAATCTCCGTCAATGACGAAGTAATTTTTCATGAATCCGATATTCTCGACTGCACCTGTATGGTAATAGTAATTGTTGTTGATAAGGCTGTTGATGTCCATGAGTCTGGGGGCCGTATACAATACGATGTCGACTATGGCAACGAGCGCAAATGCAATGGGGAAAAAGTAAGTAACTACATGCCTGGTCTTCTTCCTTCTGTTATATCCGGCGCGTATGCATGTCAGTACGACGAACAGTATCGTAACCAACAAATGAACAGCCAGATTAACAATAAAATAACGCATTCCCTGCTATTTACTCCCCGTATTCTTCTTCCGGTATCACGGCAATAAAATCAGCGCTTATGTCATTATCCGTTCCCGGTACGTCAGAACAGATCTGGAACTCATAACAGATCCCCAAAAGATAAGGTCTGTCAGAACCTAAGGCTCCGATGTAACGGTCGTAAAACCCTCCGCCCATTCCAAGCCTTGTACCTTCTTCATTATATGCAACCGCAGGCAGCACTACAACATCAATGTCTTTAGGGTCGACCGCATGCTTTGTGCTGACGGGTTCTTTTATTCCTATGGACGACTGGCCGAATTCACCGTCTTCAAGACTGTCGCAGTCACAGAAGACCATGGTGTCGTTTTCGATTCTCGGGAAGCAGCATTTTTTGCCCTGTGACATAAAGAATCCTGCAAGTCCGTCAACGGGAACTTCTCCGTTTATCGATCTGTAGAGTGCGATCCTTTTTGCATTCTTAAGTTCCTTCTTAAGCTCGCTGTCATCGATAGCGGAAATGAAGTCCGGAAGAGACTTCTCAATGTCTGATAAGACGGAAGAAGATAACTGTTCTCTTCTTCTCCTGATCTCTTTTCTTATCCTTGCTTTCTCTTCATTAACATTCATGGCATATCACCCTTTAGCGATCATATCCTTAAGCTCATCGATCCCGATTATCGGAACTCCGAGCTCTCTGGCCTTACGCTCCTTGGAACCTGCATCAGCACCCATGAGAAGATATGAAGTCTTTTTCGATACAGAAGATACAGGCTTTCCGCCGTTGCTCTCGATAAGAGCCTCCGCTTCACTTCTGGACATTCCTTCCAAAGTTCCGGTAATGCAGAATGTAAGTCCTGCAAGAGAAGATCCCTGAACCTCATTTTCTGCTTTTGCAAAGTTAAGCCCTAGATCTTTAAGCCTTTTAAGAAGTTCTATGTTGCCTTCGTCACGGAAGAAATTGTAGATTCCTTCAGCTGAGATATCTCCGATATCCTGAACCGCAGACAGTGCATCCTTATCAGCTTCAGCGATTGCATCTATCGAACCGAATGTCCTTATCAGCTCCTTGGCTGTTGCTTTGCCTACTCCCGGAATACCGAGACCTGCCAGAACCTTGTCGGCCGGTGTCTCTGTTTTCGCTGTCTCGATGGCATTAAGGAGCTTGTCGGTATTCTTCTCAAGACCTAAAAGCTTGCCTTCGATAAGCGCATCTCTCTTATCCTTCAGTTCGAAAACATCAGCTATGTCTTTCAGATACTTTTCTTCAGTAAGTTTTCTGATGTACTCGGAACCGAATCCCTTAATGTCCATGCAGTCACGCGAGACAAAATTAACTATGCGGTTTACAAGCGTTCCGGGGCACATTAAATTCATGCACTTCAGATCAACGCCGCCCTCATCTCTTGCAAGCTTGTGGCCGCACACCGGACAGTTCTCAGGCATCTTATAAGGCTGCCAGTCCGAAGGTCTCTTATCTTTATTTACATCCTTAACTTTGGGGATGATCTCGCCTGATTTATAGACGAGAATGGCATCACCGATGCCAAGTCCTAACTGGTCGATGAAATCCTGGTTATGGAGAGTCGCGCGCGATACCATTGTTCCGCAAAGACTGATGGGCTCGAAAACGGCAACAGGCGTAACCCTTCCCGTTCTGCCCGTGTTGACTTCAACGTCAAGAAGACGTGTCTCTTTTACTTCCGGCGGATACTTATATGCGACTGCCCATCTGGGGAACTTGATCGTGTTTCCGAGTTTGCTTCTTTCAGAAAGATTATTGAGTTTAACTACCGCGCCGTCGATATCGTATTCGAGTTCGCCTCTCATATCGCCTATCTTCCGGATTGCATCCCAGACCTCGTCAGCGGTCTTGCACTTATAGCAGTTCTCGATTACCTTGACGCCGTTGCGCTTAAGGTATTCATATCCTTCAAGGTGAGTATTGAATGTAATGCCCTTAGTCTCCTGAACGTTGAATATGAAGAGGGACAATCCTCTTTCTTTGGTGATCCTGGTGTCGATCTGTCTTAACGTTCCTGCCGCACAGTTTCTGGGATTTGCAAAAGTCTTCTTTCCCTCTTCCTCTGCTTTGGCGTTAACGCTCTCAAAGGCCTTTCTGGTCATGTAGACTTCGCCTCTGATCTCGATATAGGGAACAGGCTCTTTCATCTTCAGGACAACGTCAGGGATCTGTTTTGCGTTCATTGTGACGTCTTCACCTTCGGTTATTCCGTCACCTCTGGTAACAGCAAGCTTGAGCTCGCCTTCCTCATAACGGAGAGCCATGGAAAGACCGTCGATCTTTGTCTCTACAAGGAACTCAGCCTCGTCGCCGAATTCTTCGATCATGGAGTTTACGAATTCATATACTTCTTCTTTCTCGAAAACATCCTGGAGTGATAACATCGGAACATTATGCTTAACGAGAACGCCCTTCTCTGCCTTCCAGCCGACTCTCTTTGAAGGTGATTCAGGAACGATCCAGTCGGGATGCTCCTTCTCGATCTCCTTGAGCCTGTTATTCATGGTATCGTACTCGTAGTCCGATATCTCAGGCTCATCTTTGGAATAGTAAAGCTCAGCGAAGTGGTTGAGCTTCTTTACGAGCTCCAGATATTCATTTCTCTCCTGATCTTCACCCTGCAAAGCAGCGAATAAATCTAACTGTTCCATATCATTTCCTTTTGTTCGAAGTAGCAAAATAGATTATCGGAAGCACTGCGAACGCAGTTAAAAACAAGCCCCAGACAAATTCGGGTATTCCTGCAAGTCCGGCAAAAGGAGCAGATATATTAATATCATTATAATTAGTAATATAAAGGATCTTATCAACTATGCCGTTGAGCTTTGCAACCGGAACAAACAAAAGCGCGTTGATGAGCGCAATGCTAAGCGAATAGGTGTATACATCCGTATACCACTTAAGACCCTTCTCGAACTTGGTCAGATAAAAAATGATCGCCGCGATAGCCGGAACCGCAAGGCTGATGGCTTCACCGTAATCCACATAAGATCTGAAGATGCCCCTTATGACGAGCATGGCAATACAGCCTGCCGATAAGATACAGGGCATAAAGTTCCTTAACTTTGTCTGTGACAACAACTGCAAAAGAACAATTGCAGCAACCACGACGACATATGTAATAAGGGAGACAAGTATGCTGTGGTCACCCAAACCTTTAGTCGCATACCCTATGGCCTTCGCAATATACCGCGCAAAAATATGGAAGGGCTCTGCAATCAGAGTCCCCCACAAAAAAAGCATTACTACTGAAATAATACCCGCTCGTTCTTCGCTTCTCATACTTAATCATGACGCATTGACACGCGCCATATATATTTCAAAAACAAATAACCTGAAATTATAACGAAATATTACTCGTCGAGAGAAGTGAAGTCGCCATCTTCAAGATAAGCCTTGAGAGTATTGTATTCTTCGAAATCGAGAGAAATACCCTTGCCTACCTTCTCATGGTTCGGGCCCCAATCACGGATGTCGAGCTTCGGCTTACCGTTATTCCACTTAACGATATTAAGCTCACGCTGCCAACCGGACTTATTCTCCTTGAGAATACCGATCTGCTGGACGATCTCGTATGTGATTTCTGTCTTAGGCATCCTAAAATTCCTCCTCAAAAAATCAATTTCATTGTATGAATTATATCACACGATTGGCACCTGCATATTATATAATTAAGAAAAAAGGAGAACTGTCCTAATAATGGATAAGATATATGTGGTTTTAATTGCTGTCTCAGCACTCATACTGCTCTATATCTTATGGTGTTTCATTGAACCATTCTTTCTCGATCAGGACAGGGCTACACTAAAAAAATCTCCTGATGATGCATCTCCTGCTGATTCTATCACGATAAAAAAGCTTCCAATGGTCCAAAGTGACGCTAAGAATGCTCCTGATTTCAGATTTGTTTTCTTCTCTGATACACATGCCGAATGGTGTCCTGTATCTTCCAGGAGGATCTGTGAATCAATCAGAAAAACTCATGAGACTTCGCCTTTGGATGGAGTAATTTTCGGCGGCGACATGAGTTCATATAAGCGGGGAACCGCCAAAGGTTTCAAATATCTGTCTGCTGTTTCCAATTGCTGCAAGGAACTGGGTATCCCATTCTATGGTGTGTCCGGGAATCACGATATCTTTGTCGACAACATCCCCGGACAGGCCGGTTTTGTCAGCCTTGATGACACACATATGACTCTTGTCTCACGTAAAAGCGGCTCTAAGACTGTCCTTGCCGGTCTGTCTGATACCGGAAGGAAGAACCGCGTATGGCACAAAATGCCCGTATTAGACGGCACTGAACCGGTTATCCTGGTTGTTCATGATCCTGATGCCATCTTGCATTTTGATCCTGCTACAAGACCTGATTTCATGCTCTCAGGCCATCTTCACGGCGGGCAGATGAAGTTCCCGTTCAGAATTGAATTCTGCGTATTAAGAAGACACGACAAGCTCCCTAACATGGGCGCTGTACAAGGTGTATACAACATCGGCGGTACAACCGTCTTTATCTCAAGAGGACTTGGATGCGGCGTTATGCCGTTCCGCTTCCTCTCCGTACCTGAAGTAACCGTTGTCGAGATAAATCTCTGATCTCCGGATTAACCAATCTCCCCTACCAGTATCCAGTATCATTCCGGTTTTATGCTTGAATGCACAAAAAAGAGGGTATCTCATTTCTGAGATACCCTCCTGAAAAAATCTGTACTTAAAGTCAGTTATTAGCCGAGCTCTGCGAAGTACTTGATTGTTCTTACCATCTGAGATGTGTAAGAATTCTCGTTGTCGTACCAGGAAACAACCTGAACGAGGGAGTTACCGTCATCCATCTTGGAAACCATTGTCTGGTTAGCATCGAAGAGTGAACCGAACTTCATGCCTACGATGTCAGAAGAAACGAGCTTCTCTTCTGTGTAGCCGAAAGACTCGTTTGTAGCAGCCTTCATTGCAGCGTTGATGCCCTCAACTGTAGCTTCACCCTTAACAACAGCGTGAAGGATTGTTGTAGAACCTGTGAATGTAGGAACTCTCTGAGCAGCACCGATGAGCTTGCCGTTGAGTTCAGGGATTACGAGGCCGATAGCCTTAGCAGCGCCTGTAGAGTTAGGTACGATGTTAGCAGCACCAGCTCTTGCTCTCTGGAGGTCACCCTTTCTCTGAGGACCGTCGAGGATCATCTGATCGCCTGTGTAAGCGTGAACTGTTGTCATGATACCGCTCTGGATAGCTGCATAATCATTAAGAGCCTTTGTCATAGGAGCAAGGCAGTTTGTTGTGCAGGAAGCAGCAGAGATGATCTTGTCATCAGCTGTGAGTGTTGTATGGTTAACGTTGTAAACGATTGTAGGAAGATCGTTGCCTGCAGGAGCAGAGATAACAACCTTCTTAGCACCAGCGTTGATGTGAGCCTGTGCCTTATCCTTAGATGTGTAGAAACCAGAGCACTCGAGAACTACGTCAACACCGAGCTCGCCCCAAGGACAATTGTTTGCATCGGGTTCCTTGTAGATCTTAAGTAACTTGCCGTCAACTGTGATTGTGTTAGCTTCGTCGTCAGAAGATACTGTGTGCTTATTCTCGCCGAATACACCAGCATATCCACCCTGAGCTGTGTCATACTTGAGAAGGTGAGCGAGCATGGAAGGCTTTGTAAGATCGTTGATAGCTACAATCTCATAACCCTCAGCACCGAACATCTGTCTGAAAGCAAGACGACCGATACGACCGAAACCGTTAATCGCAACTTTTACTGCCATATTGAATTCCTCCTAAATTCCCTTAACCGGGATTATTAAACTTAAAATAGTGCTCTTTGATCTGCACCGTAAGAATTCTACTCCACTGATAATTTGTTTTCCACAGAATAATTGTCATAATATTGTAAATTTTAATAAAAAAGAGGCCGATTGCCCCTTTTTTCCCTCAAACGATTTTTGTTTGCTTTCAAATACATTTTCGAATGCCCTCACGGGACTGGTCCGGAAGAGCATTCATTTGGTGGGAACTGATCTAAATGCTATAATCTCCGCATATGTAATTTACGGGGGCGGGAAATGAACGGATCCGACGGATATCTCTCAATAGCCGAGGAACAGCAGGCTGAACTTGAGGTAATGAAAGAACTGCACGCATTCTGCGTGAAGCACGGCCTCAGATATATCCTGGCTTACGGCACACTGCTCGGCGCGATCCGTCACAAGGGCTTTATTCCGTGGGACAACGATATGGATGTCATCATGCCCAGAGAAGATGTCGAAAAGCTCGTCGAGATCAATAAAAAAGATCCCATCGGCCAAAATGTCAGGCTCTTCCACTATACGACAGATGCCAACTACCACTACCCCATCGTCCGTGCCTGCAATACGAAAACCATCGTCCAGCCCACTTATCTAAGGGAAATGATCGATGATATGGGTGTCTGGGTCGATATCTTCCCCATGGACGGTTACATCAAATCAAAGCTCATCTTCCAGAAGCCTTTAAGAAACTTTTATCTGAAGATGATGAACGCCACCATGTACATTCAGGAAGAAGAGAGCGGCGCAAAGGCTTTCGTGCGCAAATCCATAATCAAGGTCTTCCCCAACAAGAACCACAGATACGAGAGAAAGCTTTCAAATCTCTGCGCATGGAGCAAATATGAAAACTCGGATACGGTCTGTGTTCTCTGCGAAGAGGAACCGCCTTTTGAAAAGCAGATAATGAGCCGTGAGGATGTCGAAAACCCTGTCCTTGCACCTTTTGAGGATGCCGAGTTCTACATTCCCCGCAATGCGGACAAATATCTTACTTTGCAGTACGGAGATTACATGCAGCTGCCCGCCGAAGAGGACAGAATGACTCACTCCATCTGCTCAAGATATAAGGACTGATCAGAATTCGATCTTATATGCGACGTGACAGTCGCGCTTTGAAGGCTCCGGGATCTGCATATAGTCACCGAATACCACTCTTAAGTTCTCATCATAATCTTTCGGTACCGGGAACTGCCGTCCGCAGAACTCTGCCGTTGTAAGTTCCAGATACATCTTCTCAGGGAAATTCTCGACAACACAGCCGCCAGATGGAATGCCAAGCCAGCCTGTGTGCTTTTTCATGTTGCCTACCTTTTCGCATTGCTTGAGATAGAACTTCATTCCGCCGATGTGTGAGAAAAAGCTACCGAGTCTCTTACGTGTCTTCCAGTATTTTGCAAGCTCCGGATTATCCTTTGCCTTCTCCTCGATTACGGGAGACGGATACTTATAGTCAACGCAGACACTGGCTGCCTTATAAATGAAATTGTAGTACTTGCTGTGGATCTTTCTGGCAAGTTTATTTGCCGGAACATTCTCGATTACGAGAACGTCAACGAACAGCATGTCGAATTTGCTGAGCCCTGCAAAAGGGATCTCGACATACTTAGTTCCGCGCTTGAAGATCTTAATGGATTTGACCACATACTGTTCATCGCACAAAGGAACGCCGACCATATATTTCTCAGGGAATTCCTCGCGCATGGCAACAACAAGCTTTTCAGCTTCGCTTCTGATCATCATGAGATCAATGTCGTCATCCCACGGAATAAAACCCTTGTGTCTGATGGCACCGATCAGGGTACCGCCGCAAAGCATATACTTGATGTCGTGCTTCTTGCACACATAATCGATATCAAGGAGGATCTTGAAAAGTTCTTCCTGAAGACGCTTTAACATGGCATCGTCCAGGATATACTCCTTGAAATATGTTGAATACATTCTCTTACTGTCGAGCAAACCGGATCAACCTCTCAAAACTTTTTCGACCTGTGAGATTATAGCATCATCGAGTTCAGGTCTCATCTTGCCGGTCTCAAACTTGATCTTCGGCGTAAGGAAAGATGCCTCAGGCAATGAGATATCGAAAAGACAAGGCTCGTCATCTTCGATCCACTCCTTGTAGTTATCGAGTTCCTCGTATGAAGCGAGCGTAGCGGCCTTGATACCATATGCTTCGGAG
>JAZROA010000023.1:0-36850 GCA_045648465.1 Saccharofermentans sp. | reverse complement strand
CTTATTGACCTGGTAGTCGCTTTCTGTGTCTCTATAAGCCAGCTCGGCCCATGTGTCAAACGCTTTTTTTCTCAGGTTTTCCATGTTTTGCCCCCTTTATTCTTCTATGATTTTGATTTCGCTTTTTCTAAGTCTTCTATAATATCCGTTTTGATCTGTGCCAAAAATCAAGGTGCCGCCGTAGTCTTTAACGTCTATTATTAAAATTTGCTTTGTTCTTTTTATTAAAACTTTGATTTTCATTTTCTTTGCCCTACCTTTCGTTTGATTTATGCTTATAGTATATACTATATGGGTTAATAGTCAATACTATATTTGCAAAAAAAACAAACATTTTTTGAAAGTCATATATAAAACCATGTAAAGGAAAATATAAAAACCCCGCAGGCCTTATTCCTCGGGGCTTTGATCTGGTGGGGCTGGTGGGACTTGAACCCACACGATTTATGGTCGGCAGATTTTGAGTCTGCTGCGTCTGCCATTCCGCCACAACCCCGTGCGCGTTGATAATTATATTAAAGCGCAATTTCTTTGTCAATTTAGATTAATGGTAAGTATTCTTAATTAAAATGACACCAAACAAAAGAAAACTATTATGCCGCTTCTTGCTCTATACCGGCTTCAGCCTCATATTCAGCCATGACACCGGAATTAATGAGGAAAGACTCAACATGCTCTTTATAAGCCTGTTCTCCGGCAATCTCTCTGGAACGTGCGTGTCCTGCACCTTCGACCAGCCAGATCTCGGTGTAAGCATACTGCTGGGCTACCGCATACATGTCTTCACTGTTCTCAACATCGATCCAGTTATCATCAAGGCCATGTACGAAAAGAACCGGAACATCACTGCCCTTAAGAGCATCGATTCCGCTAACCTGGGCATCATCAATACCGTAAATGAGCTTGAATCCCAAGTCGGCACAAGGTCCGAAAGGATATAAATACATATCGTTATACATATCGTGGACCATGAATTTAAGGCTCTCAAATCCGCAGTCAGCAACCGCAAAGTCGACTTTGTCTGTATATCTCAATGCATTTAAAGTAGTTGAAGCGCCCATTGATTCGCCGTGAAGGCCGAGAAGCTGAACATCACCATATCTTGAATAAGTATCTTCAATAATGTAATTAAGGTCCTGGCCTTCGTAGCCGCCCATGGAGCAGATAGCCTTCTCGTTCTGAGGGCCGTGAGCTCTTAAATCATAGATGATGCATGTGAAGCCAAGTTCAATAAAAACATCGCAATACTTGGATCCGGCATACATGTTGGACTGGTGTCCGTGGGAATAGATCAGGTATTTGCCTGTCCCGACTGTCTCAGGCGTGGAGATTTTCGAGCAGTGGAGCTCATAACCGTCCAGGCCTTTAACAATATAATCTTCCTTATCATAATTGCTGAAATTGCCCCAGACGCCGGCTTCCTGCATCTCGTTAATCACTTCATCATAAGAAGCGCGCTTGGGATGCGTGATAGATGTTGATGTTCCGATGGCAGCGCCCAAGAGATTTAGCACGATAAACACAGCCAAAGAGATCAAAACGATCTTTAAAACTTTCTTTTTACTTACTTTTTTACCTGATTTTGACATACTGTCACCCCTCTTTTTTGTTCCCGGTCATTATATCAAATATGACTTAAGTTATAAGTGAAAATCATTCTGCCGATAACTCAATGATTTTTAATAATAAAAGCCGTTTCTGTCTCAAATCTAATCGAAAATACCGAAAAATAACAAGTACAATTCAGGCAAAAAGTTTTATAATTATCGTGTTAAATTTTAAGGAAAGAGGTTACCGATTATGGCAAACATTGATTTGACAAAGTACGGCATCACAGGCACAACTGAGATCGTCTACAATCCTTCATATGAGACACTCTTTGAAGAAGAAACAAAGGCTGGTCTCGAAGGTTACGAGGTTGGTAAGGTTACTGAGCTTGATACTGTTAACGTTATGACAGGTATCTTCACAGGCCGTTCCCCTAAAGATAAGTACATCGTTATGGATGAGAACTCCAAGGACACAGTTTGGTGGACATCTGACGAGTACAAGAACGACAACCACCCTATGACAGAGTCTACATGGGAAGTTGTTAAGGACATCGCTAAGAAAGAGCTCTGCAACAAGAGACTTTTCGTAGTTGATGCTTTCTGCGGTGCAAACAAGGATACAAGAATGTCTATCCGTTTCATCGTTGAGGTTGCTTGGCAGGCACACTTCGTAAAGAACATGTTCATCGTTCCTTCTGAGGAAGAGCTTGCTTCTTTCGAGCCTGACTTCGTTATCTACAACGCTTCAAAGGCTAAGGTTGACAACTACGCTGATCTCGGACTCAACTCAGAGACATGCGTTGCTTTCAACATCACATCACGTGAGCAGGTTATCATCAACACATGGTACGGCGGTGAGATGAAGAAGGGTATGTTCTCCATGATGAACTACTACCTCCCTCTCAAGGGCATCGCCTCAATGCACTGGCCTGCTAACACAGACATGGAAGGTAAGCACACAGCAATCTTCTTCGGTCTCTCCGGAACAGGTAAGACAACACTTTCCACAGATCCTAAGAGACTCCTCATCGGTGACGACGAGCACGGTTGGGACGACAACGGCGTATTCAACTTCGAGGGCGGCTGCTATGCTAAGGTTATCAACCTCTCCAAGGAGAATGAGCCTGACATCTACAACGCAATCAAGAGAAACGCTCTCCTCGAGAACGTAACAGTTGCTGATGACGGCAAGATCGACTTCGCTGACAAGAAGGTTACAGAGAATACACGTGTTTCTTATCCTATCGACCACATCGAGAAGATCGCTAAGAACGTTAACGTTGTATCCGCTGGTCCTGCAGCAGAGAACGTAATCTTCCTTTCTGCTGATGCTTTCGGCGTACTCCCTCCTGTTTCCATCCTCACACCTGAGCAGACAAAGTACTACTTCCTCTCAGGCTTCACAGCTAAGCTCGCTGGTACAGAGCGTGGAATCACAGAGCCTACACCTACATTCTCCGCTTGCTTCGGTCAGGCATTCCTTGAGCTCCACCCTACAAAGTATGCTGAAGAGCTCGTAAAGAAGATGGACAAGTCCGGCGCTAAGGCTTACCTCGTTAACACAGGTTGGAACGGCACAGGTAAGAGAATCTCTATCCCTGATACTCGTGGAATCATCGATGCTATCCTCGACGGTTCTATCAAGGATGCTCCTACAAAGAAGATCCCTTACTTCGATTTCGAAGTTCCTACTGAGCTTCCCGGCGTTTCTACAGAAATCCTCGATCCTCGTGACACATATGCTGATGCAGCTGAGTGGGACAAGAAGGCTCAGGATCTCGCTGGCAGATTCATCAAGAACTTCAAGAAGTATGAGACAAACGAAGCTGGTAAGGCTCTCGTTGAGGCTGGTCCTAAGCTCTGATACTTCTGAGATTAAGATAGTTCAATCAAATACTCCTGGGGATTTCCTCAGGAGTATTTTTTGTTAATATTTTTTAACAATTTATCTGTTTACCTAAGACAAAGTGGTATAGTTTAATATATATATCCAATATATTTCAGGGTGCATGAATATGAAGAGAACAAGAGACATAAGGGTTATCAGAACACAGACAGCTCTTCTTGAGGCGCTGGAAGATCTTATCAAGACCAAAAAACTTTCCAATATTACGATTACTGAACTTTGCACGGCTGCTAAGATCAACCGCAACACGTTCTACTATCACTACAATAATATTTTTGAGTTCCTGGATGAACATAAGAAGATCATCATCGATGACCTTAATGAGATCTCTGAGATCAGCAAGACCCACAACAAGCAGAACCTTGTTGATGTATTTACTGTTCTCAAAAAGCACCCTCATTTTCTGAATATCCTCATCTCCCCTAATTGTGATCTGGATTTCTTTAATGAGATCTTTGATGTTGCATCAAGCAAGGCATCGATTATTTTCACCAAAGATCCATCCATTATTTCAAATAGAGAGAAACTCCTTTGCGCTTACTGCAATGCCGGCTGCAACGCCGTCATCATCACATGGATCATGAACGACATGAAAGAAACTCCTGAAGAGATCGCTGATTTTATCTGGACATCTTCCAAAAACGGTATATTCTCACTGTTATTCCCCAATGAAGAGTTCAAATAAATTTATTTAGTAAAACATGAATATAAAGACGCACCATAGATTATGGTGCGTTTTAATTAGCCTCCAAATATCCGTTTATAGTACGGCTATAGCCTTTTTCAGGATACATTTCCATTCCAGATAACCAATGTACCTATAAGATATAACTTTATATTTTCTTATAGGTACATTTTTGCGCGAAAACCGCATTTCACTGCACTTCTGTACCTATAAGAATTATGTTTTCGAAAATATATAGGTATATTTCTCATAGTAAAAGAATAATTCAATAAAATTGTACCTATAAGATTAGAATAACGGGAATCTTATAGGTACATAAGCAAACAGAAACAAAAAACAGGGATGCCGGAGCACCCCTGTTTCAAAAACAATAAATTCAATTTACTTTAAGCAGTTACGATCTTGTTAGCATTCTCGAGGTTATGTCTCTCGACTGCTTCCTGTCTCATCTTATACTTGAGGATCTTACCTGCTGCGTTCATCGGGAATCCGTCAACGAAGTCGACATATCTCGGAACCTTGTGCTTAGCCATGTGATCCATGACAAACTGCTTGATCTCTTCTTCGGAAGACTCTTCGCCGGGCTTCAATACTACAGCTGCAAGGATCTCTTCGCCGTAGTCAGCATCCGGAACACCGATTACCTGAACGTCCTGGATTTTAGGATGTGTATAGAGGAAGTCCTCGATCTCCTTAGGATAGATATTCTCACCGCCACGGATGATCATGTCCTTGATACGGCCTGTGATCTTGTAGTAACCGTCTTCAGGTCTTCTCAGAGCGAGGTCACCTGAATGGAGCCAGCCGTCTTCGTCGATAGCAGCTGCTGTAGCCTCAGGCATCTTGTAGTAACCCTTCATGATATTGTAGCCTCGTGCGCAGAACTCACCCGGAACACCGTCAGGCAATTCAACGCCTGTCTCAGGATCAACTATCTTGGTCTCAACGCCGAAGATAGAAGGTCCTACGGTATTAACTCTCTGCTCAATCGTGTCTGTTGTCTTGGACATTGTTGTTGCAGGAGATGCTTCTGTCTGACCGTAAGTGATAACGATCTCAGGCATATGCATCTTCTCGATAACTTCTTCCATTGTCTTGATCGGGCAAGGTGAACCCGCCATGATACCTGTTCTCATGTGTGAGAAATCTGTCTTCGGGAAATTCTCATGTCCGAGCATTGCGATGAACATCGTAGGAACGCCGTGGAAGCATGTGATCTTCTCCTGGTTGATGCAGTTCAGGCCCTTTCTGGGTGAGAATGCAGTGATCGGTGACATTGTAACTGCGTGAGTTACTGATGCAGTCATTGCGAGAACCATGCCGAAGCAGTGGAACATTGGAACCTGGATCATCATTCGGTCGAATGAAGACAGATCCATGCAGTCGCCGATAGCCTTACCGTTATTTACTACGTTGTAGTGTGTGAGCATAACGCCCTTAGGGAATCCCGTAGTACCTGAAGTGTACTGCATGTTGCAGACATCATGCTTGTCGATGGTACGGCGGATCTTTTCAACATCACTGTAAAGAACCGTCTCTGCAAGTGCCGGGAGATCATCCCAGTGGAAGCATCCGGGAACCTTGGATTCGCATGTGATTACATTCTTCAATACAGGAAGTCTTGCAGATTCGAGCTTACCAGGCTCTGAATCCTTGAGTTCAGGGCAGATCTCGTTGATGATCTGGATATAGTCTGAATCCTTGAACTTGTCGATCATGACCAATGTGCATGTATCAGACTGCCTCAAGAGATATTCGATCTCGTGGATCTTATATGCTGTGTTTACTGTAACGAGTACGCAGCCGATCTTTGTTGCTGCCCAGAATGTGAGATACCACTGGGGAACGTTCGTAGCCCAGATTGCGATATGGTCACCCTTCTTACATCCCATTGCGAGGAATGCACGTGCAAGATTGTCTACGTCATTTCTGAACTCGGGATATGTACGTGTATAGTCGAGCTCTGTATATCTAAAAGCATACTGGTTCGGGAAGAGCTCGCAGATCTTATCCAATACATCCGGGAATGTGAGATCGATCAGAGTTTCCTTGGGCCAGGGATAGTAACCTGTTCCTCTCTTGTCCAGCTGGAGCTCTGTCTTCTGCTTCGGACGGTATGTCTCCATGTAGTTTGCGAACTGAGGGATAACGATACCTGCAGAATCAAGATCTTTGGACCATCTGTAGACCCACTCGAGTGAGATATATCCGATATAGTCGATTGCCTGGAGAGCATCGAACATCTCCTTCAAAGGCATATCGCCGGTACCCATGAGCTTGTAGGATACCTTGCCGTCAACCATGACGGAGTCCTTAACGTGAACGTGCTTGATGTATTCACCGAGGTTATTTACTGTCTCAACGGGAGACTCACCCATGAATCTGTAAGGGTGATGCATGTCCCAGAGAGCTGCTACCTTGCGGTTGCCGATCTCATCGAGGAGCTTTTTGAGTCTCTTTGTATCAGCATAAACGCCGTTTGTCTCGATAAGGAGTGTTACGTTATATTCTTCTGCATAAGGAATGAGCTCTCTCATAATGGAGATAACTACATTATCGTCTATCTCCTTCTCAGGTGCCGGATTACGGTCACCCAGAACACGGATATAAGATGTGCCGAGCTTGGATGCGAGCTCGATATAAGCCTTGATCTCAGCAATTGCCTTGTCCTTTGTGGCAAGATCGTTTACAGGCTCACCTGAAGAAAGACAAGGAATGGCGATCTTTAATTCCTTAAGTTTTGCTACTGTCTTGGGAAGCTCGCTGTCTCTGAACGGAGGAGCCTTAACCGAGAAAATGTCCTGGCCGAGACCTCTGATCTCAATTCCGTTGAAATTGAAGTCCTTAGCCATTGAGTAGATATCCTGCCAAGAAAAGTCAGGGCATGCGAGTGTTGAAAAGCAAGTTAACATAGTAATTCCCTCTTTATTTAATACGTAACCAAGAGATTATATAGGTTTACGGGTTTTTTGTAAAATTCACGCGTGATTTTTGGCCCTACGCGAGCAAGCCGACAATCTAATATGGCTGCTTAGCAGCCTAGTGTAAGTCGGAGGGTAAGAAGGACAGCAGAAGAAACGCCAAGGATGACGCTGTTGTTCTTAAGAATTAAACTGTTCTTCTCTGTCTTCATCAATTAACCTGTATAAATACGAATAAGCGCTTTAAGAAAACGCAACAACGTAATTATATATATTTTGACCGCCTATGCAAGAGTAAATTTCTGCTGAAGGGCAAACTGCCTTAATCTGTCCGTTAATGGAATCAGCAAGAGCCTTATCTTCTTCGTTGTCAGCGAAAACCATTACTGACTCGCATGAATCAGCTCCGGGCACTGTCGGAACAAACTGTTCCAGGCATTCCTTGAGATCAGATGAAGCGCATGTGATGATGTCGTCATCCAAAACTCCGATGAAATCACCTGAAGTAACGTTGATTCCGTTATATACGCCTGTCTTGTCAGCCTTGGCGATAAGACCTGTATGAACACCCTCAAGAGCCTTGTTCATGGCAGCTTCAATCTCCTGATATGAGGCATTGGTGTCAACAAGTGATAATGCAAGATAGCCTTCAGCCATGGACTTTGTGGGCACAATATGGATCTCGCAGTCCTTCATGACTTCCCTTACCTTCTCAGCCGTCATGATGATGTTCTTATTATTAGGTAATATAATTATGTGCTTTGCAGAAGCATTCTTGCAGGTATCGCAAAGGCTCAATACTGATACGTTGTTGGACTGTCCGCCCTTAGCTATCTCAGCTACTCCCATCTCCTTAAAGAGCTTTTCAAAGCCGTCGCCGTCAGCTACAGCAACGATTGCAACATCTTTCTTATTAGCAAACATTGTCTCATTATGCTGGATCGTCATGTTCTCGATCTTGAGCTTAATGAATTCACCGAACTTATGGAAATATGCCATAACTGACTCAGGTTTTAAGGTATGGATATGGATCTTAACCTGCTTGCCGTCTTTAACCAGTACGAGAGAATTACCGAAGTCTCTCATGTCGGATGTGACAAGAGTCTCATTAAATGAATCAGCCTTATCGTCGTCTAACTGGATGATCATCTCAGTGCAGTAACCGAACTCTGCAAGCCCCTCGCCCATTCCGGGTATGGATGCACCTGCATCAACAGCAGCAACGGACTCAAACTCTGAAAGATCGATTGCAAAAGACTCATCCAAAGCTTCGAGCATACCAGTTACGAGGCATACGAATCCCATGGCGCCTGAATCAAGAACGTTATATTCCTTAAGGATAGGAAGAAGCTCAGGTGTCTTCTTCAAAGACTCTGTGGCACCTTCAACGATGTCCTTCATGAACTGCTCGGTTGTCGTATCTTCATCGAGATTGTCTTCAGCATTTTCCTGTGCCATACGGCAAACTGTAAGGAAAGTACCTTCAACAGGCTCAGCTACTGAGTTATATGCACTCTCGGTACCTGCAAGGAAACCTGCATAGAGTGATCCTGCGTTTACTTCGTCATAATCCTTGAAAGCCTTAAGGAAACCCTTGAGCCACTGAGAAAGGATAACACCGGAATTACCCTGTGAATTCATGAGTGCGCCGGTATAAAGTTTATCGAAGTCGGAAGATTCAAGGTCTCTGTCGCCAATCTCAACTAAGACCTTCAAAACTCCGCTCATAGTCTTATCCATGTTTGTTCCCGTATCACCGTCCGGAATCGGGAAAACATTCATGTCGTTTAATTCCTGCTTGTTATCAAGTATCTTCTTGGCACCGCCAATAAGCATTTTCTTAAGAACTGATAATTCCATGTAACCTGTCTTCTACCTCTTATTCTATTAATATGTGGTCAGATCATCTGTTCTGTCTTAGATCTGCCGAAATAATTAACAACCAATGTTCCGGGGCCTGCTGAGGCGCCGATGATGGAACCGACAACATACTTCTTGATGTTCGCTGAAGGTATCTTCTTTTTAAGTTCCATCTCCAATTCATCAGCATCAAAAAAGCAGTCCGCATGGCCGATCCATATGGTCTGCTTTTCAGGTGATACGATGAACTTTGATACACGGTCAGCGATCTCCGTAAATGAAGACTTTCTTCCCTTTACCTTGGTTACGGCAAGGTTCTGACCCTTAGTATCACTTATTATAATAGGCTTTACGGCAAAAAGGTTGCCGAAAAAAGCCGAAGAAGCAGTTATCTTTCCTGCTTCCTTAAGATAAGACAATGTCTCGAATGTATTGCACTGGTTATAGAAGAACTTGTTGTCTTCTACCCATTCTCCGCACTCATCAACGCTCTTTCCCTGCCCGCTCATCTTAGCGCATTCGATCGCGATAAGGCTCTGTGCCATGCCGCAGATGAGAGAATCGATGCAGATGACCTTTCTGTCAGGGAATTCTGCTTTGAGCTTGTCACGGACTTCATAAGCCGTCTTGATCGAAGACGAGAGAGCTGATGAACATGCGATATAAATAACATCCCTGTCAGCTGAAAGATGCTGCCTGAGCTTGTCAGTCATGGTCTTTTCAGGGACAGGGGTTGTCTTATATCTGACGCCGTTACGCATGGATTCATAGAAATCATGCGCACTCATCTGATCCCAGTCGAGTGAAGCCGTATATCTCTTATCACCCGTATAGTATTCGTTCGCAAAATAGTCGATTGAATACTCCTGCCTTAATTCCAAAGGCATGTCGGAAACAGAATCGATAATGACGTCAAAAGAGCCCATATGTATCAGCCTCGATAGTTAATGAAGTCAGTTACTGCCTTATCATATGCTTCAAGATTTCTGATCCTTAAGTGGGAGTGTGCTCCCTCATCGAACCAGACCATCTGTTTTCTCTTTGATCCGCTTGCATCATTGATCCTGTTGAAATACTTTGGAAGTGATGACACGTCCTGTCTTCCGCAGATCATGAGCTGGGGAACTTCAACGTTCGGAATAGCCTTGATGGGCGTATTCTTGAAAATGTTTATGCCTGCATACTTCTTAAAGAGAAGTCCCATCTGGAGACAAACCGGGAATGAAGGCTTGCCCAGGTTCCTTGTTCTCTGACAGAGAACGTTATAGAAGGAGATGAAAGGTCCTTCAAGAACAATGGCATCGACATAAGGATTGTGATCAGCAGCAGTATAGATTGCAGCAACGGATCCGATGCAGATGCCGTGGATCACAAAATGATCGATACCAAACTGCTCATGAACTACCTTAAGCCATGAATCAACATCCTTGCCTTCAAGCATTCCGGCACCGGTGTACAGGCCTTCACTGAGGCCTGCAGCACGGGGATCGACAACGATGATGTTGAACTTATTCTTCTGATAAAGATCTGCGAAGTAATAGCAGTACTTACATGTCTCAGCACGTCCTGCCATTATGAGGCATGCCCTGTCGTAACCGAAATCGAAGTATTCGCCCTTCATCTTAAGACCGTCGAACGAAGTCATCTCGATCTCTTTCATGTATGAAGCGTTCTCATTGCCCCACTTCATGCCTGTATCGAACATAACTGTATGCTCGGCATTCTCGGGAGCGCTGTTTCCTCTTGCCCATTTTTCTTTGGACTCGCGGATGAACATATTCGTATACTGCTTCTTTGCTATCTTCATACAGTAAAACCACATGAAGATAAAGCCTCCGCCCAGTATTACTACAAGAGCGATGATGATTATCAGAGGGACCGGATTAAAGCTGTTCATTATAACTTAGCCTTGATGTCCTCTAAGATCTTGGTCTCTTCTACGAGGCCTTCGGAAATCTCCTTACCCATGTAGAAAGCAACTACCATGCCGGGGCCGATGGAAGAACCGTTAGCCATACAAACAGTTGTAGGGATGATCTCCTCGGGATTGAACTCTTCACGGATGAGCTCCTGGAGCTGCAGCCACTGAGCCTTACGGAATGTGTGTGATACGAAGATTCTCTTCGGGTTAGGCTCGATAGTAGCCTTCATGTATTCGATCATGGCAGCGAAAAGCTTCTTGTAACCTGTAACCTTTGTGATGATCTGGTTCATACCGTCACGGTTGAACTCAGCGATAGGCTTGATGTTGATGAGTGAACCCATGAAAGCGGAAACGTTGGAGCAACGGCCCATCTTTGCGAGGAACTTAAGATCGTCAACTGTACCTGTCTGGTGGCATCTGTGCTTATTGTCTTCGAGCCACTGTGCTACTTCATCGATTGACTTGCCTTCCTTCTTCATGTCACCGGCAATGGAGCAGAGAAGTCCGTCGCCGCCTGAATAACGGAGTGAGTCAACGCAGATGATCTTTCTGTCAGGATACTTCTCCTGAAGGTTTGAAGCAGCCTTACGGCAGCAGTCATATGTATTTGAAAGAGCGTGGGACAAGGAAATGTTGAGGATGTCCTTACCCTGCTTAAGATACTTCTCAAAGAATGCCTCCTGTACTTCCAGACCCTTGATAGATGTGGAATACATTGAATCCTTGGACATTGATGTGTAGAAGTCCTGGGGTGAGATATTCTCCCAGTCCAGTGTGGAATCTTCGGTGTGTCCGTCCGGGAAGTTGATATTACCCGGAAGATAATCGTCAATTCCGAATCTTTCTCTGAGATCCTTTGTAAGATCTGTTGAGCTGTCTGTGAGAATTACATAATCAGCCATGTTCTTTACTCTCCTTAATATATGTTAATTATTTGAAGACTTAATCATTGTTATAACATCGCCGACTTTTTTGAATTCATAGTCTTCATCAACCGGCAATGCTACGTTCATACGGGATTCGATATTCATTAAGATGACGTCGAAAGAAGAATCGTCTATCCCGAGATCTTCGAGCTCAGAATCGACGGTGATCATGTCGAGCGGGACGTCAAACGTCCTGTTCATCGTCTTGTAAGTATCACAGAAAATGGAATACAATTCCGGAATCATATCCATAATCCTATTTCCCACCAGCCTTTGCGTTCCGGGCCTCTTCGATCTCACTGCTGATCTTGGCAAGATTAGCCTTCATCTCGGCTCTGATCTTCTTGATGTAGCTGTTCATCTCGGGCCTGGTCTCCGATATCGCCTGACGCTTGAGTTCATAGAGCCTCTCACGCATTATTTCATTGGCTTTATCGTACGATTCATTATCTGTTACAAGCCCTTCTTTGTCAAATTCTATGGGGTCTCCAATGACAAAGCGCGTGGGCTTAAACAACTTATATGAAGTGTGTATATAAACGGGTACGACGGGTCTCTTCGTATAGATAGATAACATCGCAGGACCCTTCATGAAATCGAGAAATTCATCGTCGTAATTCATGTGTCCTTCCGGGAAGATAATGAACGGTTCGTTATTCTTAAGTCCGTTCATCATGGTCTTCAGAGATTCCCAGTCAAAACCTGTACGGTCGAGCAGTACGCAGCCCATGGCTTTCTCAAAGAACCCCCATGACTTGTTAACTTCTGCAACGTCTTTTGCTGCAAGGCTTCTGCAGTAAACTCTGCGGAATACATAATAGAGCAAAGCAGAGTCTATCCACCAAGAGTGATTTGCTACGATAACCATTCCCTTATCCATGAACCTTGTTCCGCGTGCAAGGTCGCCGTTGTAGCTTATCTTTGTCCTCATGAGGTTCTTGATGCCGGGCCATGCAGTTGTCTTCATGAAGTTATAAAGGAATCCCGCATACTTCGGTCTCTTAAGCTTCTTTCCGTCAGCAATAAGGAAATTACGCAGATAGAACTGTCTGTATTCCTCAGTCCTGTTCTGAAGATCAGCAGTAAATGCAGCTGCCCTTTCCTGAAGTGTATCAAGTCCGTCACGAGTCAGGTACGTATCAGGATACATATAGCTTCCGATGAACATCAGGTCACGCTTGCCGGGGCCGATCCTTCCGTTATGGAATACAGGAACGATGGGAACGCCTGAACTTAATGAGATAAGTGCTGCTGCCTGCTTATATTCAAGGAGCTTTCCTTCAGTCTCAATGTGTCCTTCAGGAAAAACCAGGATTGAATGACCTTTGTTGATCTGCTCAACTGCCTTATTTACGGCATCCATATTACCCGTTACGGCATCAACCTTGATGACGCCCATAGCCTTCAGGAAGAAAGTAAGCACGGGATTATAAGCATAGAACTGCGCTCCGACGAGAACGTATTTCCTTCTGCCCGGGAATGCCAACAAAGCCTCAACATAGTCAAGGAAAGCCGTGTGATTCATTGCAATGACAACAGGTCCCTTATACTTCTCCTTCTTTTCCTTACGAAGATAGATCTTCTTTATCGGGAAAAGAATCAGCGCAGGGATAATGCTGTTAATGTAAAGGAGCCATCTAATAAAAAACATCAGGAATCGGACTCCTTCTTCTGTTCAATAAGGTAATCGGCAATCGCCATAGGTGTGATCAAGGGCGTTTCCGTCATTGTGATAGGTCTTTCTGTAACCTCAGACACCTTGGACAAAAGCTCTACATACTGCATTGAATCACCGCCAAGTGAAACGAAGTTGGATGTCTCTGTTATCTCTGAACGGTCCTTGTTTAAGATCTCAGCGAAAACATCACATACCTTGCCGATGATCTCCGTATATTCAGCACTTCTTGTACGGGTAACCTCTTCATCAGTAGGTCTGGTGCATTCTGTTGCAAAGAGTTCACCCTTCTCAAGTTTAGATGCAAGTTCCTTACGGTCGATGCCCTTGAAGTTCTCGGGCATAGAGCCGATAAGGTTAAGTACCTTAAGAGGTCTTTCAGACATCGTAAGCAGGTCCATTGATGCAAAGACGCCCTTCAACGAAGAAGCCTTTTCAAATGCGCCCATTGAACCGTCTTCTGAAAGAACAAGTACCATCTGCTTTTCAGATGAACCCGGAAGCTGGCAATTGATCATGGCTTCCTGAGTAAAAGCACCCTTATCGATCCTTGATTCTATTTCTTCAGGTGAGATGTTCTCGCCGTTAGGTCCGATGATGACGTCATCAAGACGGCCGATGATATGAAGACGACCTGTCTCATCAATATTTACCTTGTCATTTGTCGGATAGTAATCTTCTTTAAATTCAGTGAACTTACCGTCAACGTAAATACCGTTCATGGAGTGTTCCTTTGGAATAAGGAGTTCGCCTGAATCGCTAATCTTATAAGCAACATTGCTGAAGATCTTACCTGTGCTGGTGCCGCATCTGAACTGAGCCTTTCTTGAAAGTTCGACACAAAGAACACCGCACTCAGTAAGACCATAACCTGAATAAATCGAATAACCCAAACCATTAAGCACTTCCAATGTTCTGGGTGAAATAAATCCGCCGCCTGAGATTAGGAACGTAGGCTTCTCACCCAAAAGCTGACGGCGTACCTTTTTAAAGATGATCTTTCTTACGATAATGGGTCCGAGCAAAGGCAAAGCATTCTGAAGTTTATTGGAAAACTTAATAGCCTTATTAAACTTCTCCGTCTGTCCCTGCTTTGCGACTTCACGCTCAAGTGTAGCAACTGTCTTATTCCATACCAAAGGAATAGCAAAGAAATGTGTTACGCCGACTCTTTTGCATACAAACTGGATGCTCTGCGCATCGTACTTTGGAAGGAAAACGAATCCTCTTCCAAAGAACATGAACCACATCAGTGTCGCGATAAGACCGAAGATGTGATAGAACGGCAGGAATGCAAGATTATGGATATCGAGCTTTGCATTGTACTGGATAGACTGGTTTTTCCTTACGATATCTTCGCTCATCTCGACCTGAAGGCAGATAGTCTTGCCGCTGTGTGAGATGATCTTAGGTTTGGATGTTGATCCGGATGTAATGAGGATGATCTCGTCAGCCCACTTGATCATGGATTTGTCGAACTTTGTGCCCTTGCCTGCTGCCAAAAGATCTTTAACGGATACTGCCTTGTCAACGCGTACATCTTCAGATACAACGAAAACAGGATCCATATCTTTGATGATCTCGTTAGTGATACTGATGTTGTGTCTTGTATTGAGCAATATGGGCTTAAAACCTGCCTGAAGAAGTCCCCAGAACAGAGCAACCCAGTCAGCGGAATTCTCAAGGAAGATACCTACGAATTCTGTTGAGCCGCCTGCGCCGTAAACGGTAGCAGCCTTGGAAAACTCATCTACCCTCTCATATAGCTCATAATAGGACATTTTGCAGATGTTGCCATCTTCGAGCCATTCGCCGAATGTCTCGCTGGTAAATCTGTTCTTGATTATCGTGTAGATCGATTCGAATGTCTGCGGAGCTTTTTTTAGCGCAGCAATATTCTCAGTTACAATACTCGAAACCATTTTTCCTCTTTATCCCCAAACCTTCTTTATTTGTTCGCACATCTCAAGAAGCGCAGCCTGAGCCTGAGGCAGGATTCCGAAGTAATCAAGGAATGCATGCGATACGCCTTTGTATCTGATGTGTGTATTAGGAACTCCGGCCTTATCCAGAAGCCTTGAATAGTATTCAGCCTGGATGCGGAGTCCGTCATATTCTGCAGTAAAAACGCCTGTTGCAGGCATATTGCTTAGATCAGCATAGATCATGCTGACGTCAGGATTACGCTTAACTTCTTCATATCTGCCACCCGAATAAGCCGTAAGAATGGCGGCCATGAGATCGTTGTTGCCAAGACCGTCTGCACGGCCGAGCTGAAGTCTTGAACTGATGATCTCTTTCTGCTCATCGCCAACGTCATACATATCAAGCTTCCAGTCGTAGAGATTATCACGTGAATAAAGATCAACACAGGGGTAGAAAAGTCCGGCATAGCTGAACTTAACCTCTGTCTTGTTATCGATGATCGCAGCAAGAGCAAGGTTTGCGCCTGCGCTGTCACCGAAAAGTCCGATCTTCGAAGCATCAACCTTCAATGAAGCAGCGTTGTTATAAATGTACTCAACAGCGGCAAGAATATCTTCGATAGCTGCAGGATAAATATTCTCAGGAGCAAGGCTGTAATCAACATTGAATACTCTGCATCCTAAGTTCTCTGCCACATAACGGCACGGCTCTTTATAAAACTCAGCTTTGGATGCCATAAATGATCCGCCGTGAATATATACCATTACCGGAAGCACTTCATCTGCCCTGTCAGAAGGCACATATGAAAAAAGCTTGAATGATCTGCCGCCGCAAGTAAGATCTACAACATCTTCAGTAATCTCTTCCTTGCACATATTCTGGCAGTAAGTCTTTGTTGTCTGACGCATTCCTGCTACGGAAAACTGCGCAGGCATTGATTTCTGAAAAGCATAGATAGCACTTCTTATGAAGAACTCTCTTGGATCCATCTTCCCTGCAAAATCGCCCTCATCCGGTACGTTTTTAACAACGATCTTCTGTGCACCCGTATCTACGGTCTCACCCGAATTAAGTATCTTCTCAACTAACGCAAAATCACACTTATCCATAAATTAAACCTTTCCCAATATTCCTGATCTGCCAAATACATAGCTTAACACTAATATGACCAAAAGCGAGATAGCTGCGCCTAGCAGCATGAACCATTCCTGATAGTAGAACAGCATCATTATCAGAGTTGCAATGCAGTACTTGATAGAACATGTGATGTAATAGATAACGCTTATCTTCTGTCTGTGTCTGATACCCGCTGAGAACACATTCAATACAGCATGCATGGCAGTAACCCAGACATAGATGCCAATCGTCCAATAGAAGAAATGAGGAATATCAAACCACACAAGGATCGAAAGTGTCAGCATATAAAGCGTATAAAGCAAGGCTGAGATAAGACCGTAAGCCCACAAAGATCTCTGGATCCTAATGGTATCCTTAATCGGCCTGAAATGAGTATTTTTATTGTTATTCTCATAAATGGTCTTAATGTCGATGCCTGTGACCTTCATGCCCTCTTTATGCGCAGTTGCAAGGACATTGAGCTCATACTCATATTTATTGCCGGGAATATCCTGAAGCCACATGCAAAGACGCGCAGGGAATCCTCTTAAACCTGACTGGTTATCACGAAGATAAACACCGGTAACGATCGTATATACTATCTTGGACATATCGTTACCGATCCTGGACTTTATCGGGATCTTCTCAGATAAGTCTCTCATGCCGAGAACGATGGTATCTGTCTTTCTGGTAAGCTTTGCTACACGCTCTATATCTTCAATGGCATGCTGTCCGTCTGAATCAGCGGTTACTATGTAATCGACTTCTTCGCTTAAGTTATTGCCGATATATTCAAAACCGCGCTTAAGAGCAAAGCCCTTACCCTTATTCTCTTTGTAACCGATGACATCAGCATAAACAGCTGCTCTTCTGAAAAACTCGTCACAGCGCTCGCGGCTGCCGTCATTAACGGCAACTACCTTAAAACCACGCTTGTGCAGCTCTTCACAAAGGCGAAGGAACTTCTCGTCCGGATTATAAACAGGCAATAATACAGCTGTCTTCATTAACGGCTATTCCTAACACCTTCCTCTTAAACCGTAAAGCACAAAACAGGTCCAAGCAAAATTCAACAAGATATTTTACTATATTTATTAAATAAAATATAGAGAGTGTGTCAGACAGGTCATACCCGCCAATAACTGATAATCCATCGGTTTTTGTGCATTATTATATATTTGCACCCAAATACTAATAATGTTAATATCTCTTTATCTCATTAAATGAATATTGGAGGATAGAGAAATGTTCTGTACCAATTGTGGAACACAGTTTGAAGATGGTAATGCTTTCTGCCCTAACTGCGGCACTAAAGTTGAATCTGTAGCTCAGCCCGTAGAGACAGCACCTGTTGCTGCAGCACCCGTTGAGGCAGCTCCCGTAGCTGCTGCTCCTGTCGAAGCTGCACCCGTTGCTGCTGCAGCTGTTGCCGCTGCTCCTGTTGAAGCTACTCCTGTAGAGGCTGCTCCCGTAGCTGCTGCACCTGTTGAACCCGCACCCGCACCTGCTCCGGCACCTGCACCTCAGCCCCAGGCAGTTCCCGTACAGCCTGTTCAGCCCGTTACACCTGTATATGCTCAGCCTACACCTGTTGCTCCTATGGGTGGCGTTATGGGTCCTTCAGATCCCGGTCTTGCAACAAACATCCTTGTAATGGGTATCGTTGCTGTTGCTACAGCATGCACAGTATGGTTCGGTTTCCTCGGAATCATCTTCGGTATCATCGGTCTTAATAAGGCAAAGAAGTTTACAGAAGAATGCGGACAGCTCTTCGGTAAGGCTAAGGTTGGTAAGTTCCTTTCATTAGGCGGACTTATCGCTGGTTCTTGTGTTACAGCTTATGTAGTTCTCTACATCTTCCTTGCAGTCATTGCTGCTATCGCAGAGTACTCCTGATAACTGATACAAGTTTAATATTCAGGTCTGTCACCATAATGTGACAGACCTTTTTTATTTCTTGACTTATAAAAAATGAAAGCATATTATGGTATCAGTTGATACCATTGTTCGGGAGGTTTTCACTTTGACTGATACTAAAATCAGAATCGAAAGTGAACTCGACATCCAATCTTACTTGCAAAACCTTAATTATGCTTTAGATCACGGTGCATTAATCAATTTTCAAAGCAACAGAGTTGTCGATGACAAAAGAGATTTAAAATATACTAATAAATTTACTGTTGCAGATCTTTTTCCTAATGAAAATCCAAATATCGCTTTAAAAAGAGAATACAGTATTCATAATGTCTTTTCATTATGCAGAGAGACCATTTACTGTATCTGATTTTCCATATTTTAAGAAAGGTTGATCATTATGAGAATGAACATCTGTCCGTGCTGTATGGAAGAGCATGAATCCAGGATTATTAGAGTTAAAGAAACTAATCTGTTTAAAGATGTTATGGTTGAATATGAAGCTGAATACCATTATTGCGAAAATTCAGATGAAACATATGCTGATGAATCACAATTAATTAAAAATGATATTTCCATGAAGAATGCATATAGAGAAATGATTGGTCTTCTTAATTCCAATCAAATTTCCAAGATTAGAAGTAAATACTCCATAAGTCAGAGCGATTTATGTCTTCTTCTTGGATGGGGACAAAAAACAATAACACGCTATGAAAGTCATCAGGTTCAAGATAATGCCCATGATACTATTCTTCGCAAACTGGACAGTGATCCTGAATGGTTCATAGAATTATTGAACAATTCAAAATCCAAATTATCTGAAGCTTCATATATAAAGTATCTAAATTCTGCATCAGTTCTATTTGAAAAAGATCATGATATATATTTACGCAGAGTTATACTTTCAAAATATGCAAGATATATTAACAATTCAGATGCGCATGGAAACAAAAAGCTTTCAATAGATGCTGTAATAGATATGATCAGTTATTTTGGGAACTCTACTAAAGTAACTAACTTATTCTTGGTTAAACTTATGAAGATGCTTTGGTATGCCGATGCTTTATCTTATAAAGAATACGGACATTCAATATCAGGTCTAATATATCGTTCTCTTCCAATGGGAGCTGTTCCTATTGCATACGAATCAATAATAGATCTATCTGATATAAGTTATGAAGAAATCGAATTTGGAGATGGAACAGGATATAAATTCAAACCAAATAAAATCAAAAAATACAAATACTTAACAAACGAAGACAAAGAAATACTTGAAAAAATTATTCAAACATTTGGAAAAGTATCTAGAGAAGAAATAGTTCAGACTATGCATAAAGAAACCGCTTATAAGAATACTAATCCAAATAAAGTAATCTTATTTAAATATGCAAAGGATCTAAATATTTAATCTAGTTCCCAACATAGATTTATGTGCTGTCCCAAAACTTGAGAAGAATAATCTTCTCAAGTCATTGTTAAAAATCAAAATACATTTTTAGTCGCAACAACCGGAATGCCGGTTCCCGCACAATCCGGTATCAGCACATCGCCTATCCGGACAGGTGTCTTACAGCTGGCAGATCCTATCTCTTCCATAACGTCGAAAATCTTATCTTTCGGAACGGGCGACTTAGTCTTACAGCTTACTCTGTCAACAGCACCACCTGTAACTTTGATCGTAGTCGTAACTGTTCTTACAGGAGCAACAACTTCACTACGCGCATAGATTTCACCGCGCTTACAGGTATTCCCCGTTACACTTAAAACCTCAGTGCCTTCCATGGTTACGGTAATACGGCAACCCATAGGACAATTAATGCATGTAAGTTCTCTGGTCTCCATATCAGCTCTCCGTAATCGCAATGTTTATATTGTCAGCAACGTTCAAAAGATCATCTTTCTTAAGGATAACCTGCTCCATCTCACCCGGAGTGATTATTTGATTTCTTCTGTGTATCGACCTGACACCATCAATACTTACATCGATATATGAATCCTTATATACTCCAACAGATCTGAACCTGATAACAAGATCAGAATCCAGTTCACCAACTCTTACAAACGAAGGAACGGTATATCTGACACCATTTCCGTTAGTTATCTGAATAACCGGGCCTGATCCGGAAGAAGATGTCTTAACATATCTTGCAGCGCTCCGCCCTGCCCTTGCCGATTCTTCGGATACATAATCGACGAGATCGTGAACATGCAAAACATTTCCGCAGGCAAAAATACCGGGAACCGAAGTCTCAAAAGATTCGTTTACAACAGGTCCGTTAGTTGCAGGATTGATCCTAATATCAGCAGCGCGTGACAATTCGTTCTCAGGAATAAGACCGCATGACAGAAGCAATGTATCGCAAGGTATCTCCTGCTCCGTTCCGGGTATTGGCTTTGAATGTTCATCAACTTCGGCAATGACAACGGAAGTAAGTCTCTCCTTGCCCTTGATATCTATAACCGTATGGGACAAAAGGAGCGGAATATCAAAGTCATCAAGGCACTGGACGATATTACGCTTTAAGCCGCCTGAATATGGCATCAGTTCACATACAGCCTTTACATGAGCGCCTTCCAAAGTCATGCGTCGTGCCATGATGAGGCCTATATCACCGGAACCCAGGATAACTACTTCTTTACCGGGCATATAGCCTTCGATGTTTACAAGACGCTGTGCTGTACCTGCAGTAAATACACCGGCAGGACGAAGTCCGGGTATATTAAGTGCTCCACGGGGCCGTTCCCTGCATCCCATGCAAAGTACGATCGCACCGCACTCAACTGTAAATACACCATCTTTACTGTTAACTGCAGTAACCGAACCTGAAGACACATCAAGCACCATAGTATTAAGCATATAGTTAATACCAAGCCCTTCAAGCTGCTCTTCAAACCGGTAAGCATATTCTGGACCTGTCAGTTCTTCATTAAATGTATGAAGGCCAAAGCCGTTATGAATGCACTGGTTTAAGATACCGCCAAGTTCACTGTCTCTCTCAAGGATAAGAACATTAAGAGAATTATCTTCATTTGCCGCCGCAATTGCAGCTGCAAGACCGGCAGGACCGCCGCCGATGAAAACGATATCAGCTTTCATCTTTAGTCCTCCCATATAGCAGTTTTGAAGCACCGCCGTTCTTGGTTATCGAATCAAGCGGAACATTTAATTCACGGCTTAATATCTCCATGACACGAGGGGAACAGAATCCGCCCTGGCATCTTCCCATACCCGCACGGGTCCGGCGTTTTACGCCATCCAATGAACGGGCACCCAACGGACGCCTGATCGAATCGATGATCTCGCCTTCAGTTATTGTCTCGCATCTGCATATTATCTTTCCGTAAGCAGGTTCAAAAGCGATCAGCTCCGTGCGTTCCTTTTCAGATAATTCAAACGGCTTCTTAACATCATGACAGATACCGTTCCATGAACTCTTAAGCGAAAGAGAAAGCTTATCCGCAACCAATGAAGCCATATATTCGCCAACAGCAGGACAGGCAGTAAGACCGGGAGATTCGATTCCCACGCAGTCAAAGAAACCCGGACAGTCAGATGCTTCTTCCAGAATGAACTCACCGCCGTCTTCATGGGCACGGAGTCCTGAAAAGCCTGTAATTACTTGTTTTACGGGTACGCCTTTAATATTTTTTGCAGAACCTTCGATTACCTTGGCAAGACCTTCAGATGTAACGGGTGCTTCATCTTTATTGTCCGTATCAATCGCCGTAGGACCTATTAGGATATTGCCATGAGCCGTCGGAGTAACCAATATGCCTTTACCTAACGAGGTAGGCTGAGGGAATATAACATAATTTACCAGTCCCTCACAGGAACGGTCGAGAAGCATATAATCACCGCGTCTTGGCGTGATGTGATATTTCTTTGATGATACAAGATTATGTATCTCATCAGAGTGACACCCGGCTGCATTTACGATTACAGAAGCACAATATTCGCCACCGGAAGAAGTCACCTTGAATCCGGAGTCAATTGCTTCTATACCTGTAACCGGAAAATCAAACTTAAACTCCACCCCATTCTGATTTGCGCATTCAGCGAGTGCGATATTAAGTCTGAAAGGACATATGACTCCTGCTGTTGAAGCATATAATGCACAAACAACATCATCTGAAATATTAGGTTCAAGCTCACGGATCTCAGAAGCTTCCAGAATCTTAAGACCAGTGACGCCATTAGCTATTCCACGGTTATAGAGTTCTTCGATTCCGTCACGAAGTGATTCATCAGTACAAACTACAAGAGAACCTATCTGCTTAAACGGAATATCAAGTTCACTGACAAGAGATCTCATCATCTCATTGCCTCTGACATTCATCTTTGCTTTTAGAGAACCCGGCTTGGCATCGTAACCTGCGTGAACTATGCCGCTGTTGGCTTTAGAAGTACCGCAGCAGACATCTTCATCTTTCTCAAGCACAAGAACCTTGCAGTCAAACCTGGAAAGCTCACGGGCTATTGCACACCCCGTGACTCCGGCGCCGATTATGATGATGTCATAAGAATCTGTCATAGGCAATCACCTCTGATATCAGTATAAAACAAAATGGCTATTTACCAGCTTGTGACTGATATTTATAAATCTCCGAAATGAATATATCATATCGGCTCTTTAAGGGCACTAGCCTTATGCCTCTACCTGATATAATTCAGGCTGCTTTTATCTTGATTATCTGTTCTCCTGTCTTGATGGGAATTGCTCTTGTGTCACCCAGCTTCATCATCTGATATGCAGCATTTACGTCTGCGTTAATGAAGATCCCGCTGTTGCTCTTAAATAATCCTCGTTCTATCCTTCGTGTCTTGTCATAGTAAGTTCTGGTTGGCTTTTCTCCGTCAAGATAACTCGTTCCGCTTGTGTAACTCTCGCGTACGGTTTTTACCTCTATGCCTTCAAGTCGTGCTTTGTATGTGATCATGTCCGTAAGTGTCTTATACGGTATGGATACAAAGTTCTGGTTTGTTATGTTTCCCATGTGCACTTTCTGTTTCCATCCGTGATTGGATCCTATCACTATGAGTCCGACACCTGAAGAGACGGCCATGTTAACTATCTTCCTGCTGGCCTTGTGCATGTAGTCTTTTACCTTGCGGTTCCTTTTTGCCGTAAGCTTATTCAGTCTTTTGGTCCTGTTCTTTCCGTTATATACTTTTGCCTCCTTCTGCGTATGCGCTCTTGCCTTGTTGTAGTACTGGTTTATCGATTTCAGCGGTTTCCCGTTGATTAGCACAGGCCTGTCTTCGGAATCCCATGCGGCTGCTATGAGATTGTTTACTCCCAGGTCTATTCCCATGACCTTTGTCCCTCTTGCAGCCTTTTCCTCTTTCTCATACATCAGACTGATAAGGACAGAATCCTTGAACGTCTTTATCCTTATCTGTCTGACTGAACTGTGTCTTGCACGTATGTGTATACCACTGAGGAATTTAGGCATGGTTACATTACCATCCTCATCCACTTTGAAGTTCTGACTGGTTATCACAAGAGAACCTCTTCCTGTTTTCGGGTCCAGATATCCCGGTACATGTGGATGCTCATTGAACTTCTTCGGATCTTTCCCGTATTCTGCTGTCGCCCTGTAGAACGACTTCCACTCTCTGCATTTCTCCTGTATGCATATCTGACTGCATGTCGCATACGGAACGTCTTTATATACTTCCGTTCCTTTCAGATACCAGCTGAGAAAATATGCATCGGCTATATATCCGTTGTCGGCATCGATATAGCGTAATCTCTTATTCTCAGAGCGTGATGCATTGTATTCCGTGATGCCGCTGTTTATCGCTCTGATGAGTTCATCTTCCCAATCCTCAAGTGCTTTACCGTTCTTTATCTTCGTATGGATGCGGTAGCACTGCTTTATCAGGTAGTTGACACTGTTGGAAAGGTTCTTCACTTTATAGCAGTAACCGTCTATCTCGTGAAGAAACTTCTTATTGTTATGTCTTTTAATCCTGTGTTCTTCCGAGAGTATCATGTTACATGCCCCTTATCTCTATGTGACGAATGAAAGCGGCGGTCTTGCCGATATATCGCTGTTATGTACTGTCAGCCTTCTGCTCATTATCTGTACGAACATCAGGCTTATGTTTTCCGTCTTGCTTCTTTTGTTGTTTGCTATCAGGTTATTCCAGATGATGTAATGCTCCAGAACCTTCGCAAAAGATACATGTATTACCATCGCAAATACGTGTTTCGATAAGGAAATCCTGAATGTTATCCTCGTGTACATTTACGGTATTGGAAAGAGTTGTGTAGAACACGATACGGTCAGTGAAGGATAATTTCTTATATGCAGCAAAGACTCCTTTCAACTCTGACATCGTACCGGCTCCCTTCAAAAACAAACAAACGTTCTATGCATATAATAGTGCTAGAACGAATGTTTGTCAACTGCGGAATTTAAAAGAGCCAAACAAAATTATTTCTTTATGAAATACTGTCTTAACTTAATATATTCGGGTGTCTTGAAGTTAGTGATATAGAAGACAAAAATCGTTATTGAGCATACAACCAAAGCCTCTAAGATCAGATTAACCACACCTGAGCCAAGGAAAGACGTTACAAAGAAACACAGCATATAGCACATAACAGTAAGCAGGAAGAAACGGATCTGTTTCTTCCAATAGCTTTTAGTAATGCCATGCAATACCTTTTTTGACAGTACTAACGGTTCATACCAAATGTTAGTAAGAATATGACTTATTGTTGTAGCTAAAAGAACACCGAAAATACCGAATATCTTTCCGAGGATAATTGATATGACTATATTGATCGCAGCCCTTATCAAAAGAATGTATTTGACTTCACCAAACAGACCGTTCGCTTCTCTGAAGATCCATATGGGAGCAATCGCATACGTCAAATAGAAATTCAAAGCGATAATGAAGACAGTGCCATAATCCAGAAGATACTTAGCACCAAGCCACACGGTAATAAGATCATTAAACAATAACGAGAATCCGATAAGTCCCAAAGCTGCTATCAGATGATAGATCAATATCATCATATTAAACAGCGATTCCTGGTTATCTTTACCCGCTTTAACAGCCAGATTACCTATACCGCTTATAAGTGCAGTATTGATGATCGCGATCAAACTTGTAAAAGTGGAAATAACCGAGAGATAATTTGAATACAGACCGACAACAGTAATTCCGGCTAAAGCTGAGATGAGGATATTGTCGGTGCTGTTAATCAGTACGGCACCAAGTTTATAAAGAAATGTTGCACGTATCCTTTTAAAGATTTCCTGCTTATTGATTAGCACATCATTCCTGGCATTAAAGACTTCAGGATACATCCGTTCAGCTGCGATGCTTATTACTATGTTATGTATGACAGCAATCAAAGTTGAACTAAGTACATAAAAACGGTAATCACCGAATACTATCAAAATAATGATCTGAAGGATTTGAAGAATGAAATTGGACAGCAGCATAAACATTTTATGAAAACGCTGTTCCTGAAAAGCCGCAAAAAGCGCGATCTTATGCGCTACAAAATACGTAACTACCATGTTAAACAGGAATACAACATAGTAAAAGATAAGGTCTCCTTGTGAAATATCAGAATCGATCAGATATTTCAAGAATGGAATTACTGCCAGCCCGATCACAAAAAGGCATGTCGCAATAAGGAAGTATAATTTCCTGAAGAAAGACAATATTGAATTTACAAGGTCATAATTACGTTCAGCTACCGGTCTGTAAAGAGAAAAGACAAACGCTGAATCAATTCCCATCTCAGCAAGAGACAATACAGTCAGAATATTAGTATAAAGACCGTTAATGCCTAAATAATCCGCTGACAGATATAAAAGAAAGATCTTACGGCCGATAAATGAAAGTATGAATATACCTATCTGGGCAATGTACCCAAACACTATATTTCTCTTGGCATTCTGGCTTCTTGATTTCTCAGTCATTTTGTTAACCGCAAAATATCTTCTTTAAGCTCACTATAACGTTCTAATAACTTATCATTTTCATAAATCTGCGCACCGTGAGGCATTTCAGAATAAATCTCCATTAATCTGTCCGGCTCATTACAAAACCTAATAAATCCAAGATCCTTGATCCACTCATAACAACCTTCCAGCTTGTGACTCTTACTGTTAATTACAATGCAAGGTGTTCCGGTAATGGCAGATAAGATCATTCCATGAAGCCTGTCAGTAATGACAAGTTCAAAACCTCTTACTGAATTAATGAATTTATATACTTCTTCTCCCCTTCTTTTTGCCGTGATTCCATCCGGAAGAACTGTATCACTATAAGTAATATTATTACCAAACTCTTTGCTGATCTCATTATTCAGGATCTTATCTGTTTCAGCAGACCTGGTCTTCTCGCAATCGCTTCTAAGGAGCATTAAACACCCGGAACGTCCGGTTTTTGATGAATCCTCTTTAAGCATCATTACCATATCAGGAGCAATTCCGGCATTAACCCCCATCTTTGATAAAGTATCATAACTCTTCTTTTCACGTGCATAAATCTTCAGTTTTTTATTTGACCTATAGGCTTCTGCGGAATTTTTATATTCTGTAATACCATTTTCATCATCATCAAAATATAATGTGTTTGGGAAAAATAGCATAGAAGAATCCGGGTTTACGGAAATGATATCCCTAACCATCTCTTCGTTATAAAACCAAAGCGTACCCAGATATCCGCCGCCGTGGAATAAAACCGGATTGCCGTTTAATATGCCGAGCATGCCTCTTTTCTTCAATTCATATAATGATTCACTGGTAATCTCAAAATACTTAACTCTTAACTGGTCTAACATTTTCCGCTCTGATATAGCTATGGCCTGATCGCCGATATTACCGTGAACAGGTGTAAGGATCCAAAAGATCGTATGAGAGTCACTTTTAATAGAATTGATCTTATCAATCAACTTGCTGACTTTAGCATCATTATCAAATAGCTTTCTGCTCAAGATTTTATAAAAGTGGTATAGGGATTTATTAAGATTAAAAAGCCTTGCTGACTTCCTGAGATTGTCATTCTTTTTAAGCAGAAGCATCATTTTTCTGAAGTAATCTTTAACTTCAGCAGATTTTTGTTCCTCTTTTGTCATTTTCTCCCAATAAAACATCATGACCCAGGCAAAGTACCAGTTGAGCCATTTAGCTGTATTCCTGCTTATTTCAGGATGCAGATCTATAAACCGTTCGGATTCCTCTGCACAGATGTATATTGATTTGTATTTCAACAGATAGTTCTCACCGGTAATGATAGAATCCGCTCTATAACGTCTGTAATGCAGCGGACTTTTAATGACTGTTACTCTTTTACATAATTCGGTCAACTGAAAATTATAAAGTTCATCTTCATGAAGTATTCCTTCATAAAACCTTAGATGATTGTCCTCGATCACGCTTCTTCTCGTGAATATCATGCCGAAATTAGGATTGTAATCATTGTTATCAATCGCCAGCTGATAATATTCAGGGCCTGTCATTACTTCGGGATATGAACCGACAAGTTTATAGCCTACACGGTCCGTATCTCTGGTCCATTTATAATCTTTAGTACCATCCTCAAAGAAATAAGCGGAAAACCTTACCTGATCAAGGTCATTGCTTTCAGCCTTGTTATATAGTATTTCCAAGGTATTAGCGGCTATAAAATCATCGCTATCCAGGAAATAGACGTACTTTCCTTTAGCCATATCAAGACCGGTATTGCGGGCGGCACTAAGGCCACCGTTCTCCCGGTTGATCAATCTGAAATTGGAATACCTGTCTGCATATTCGGCAGCAACTGATTCCGATCCGTCAGTTGAACCGTCGTTAACCATAATGATCTCAATGCCATCAAGGGTCTGGCTGTGAAGACTGTCCAGGCATTCATTCAAATAGGATTTGACGTTATATACAGGAACGATTACCGATACCTTAATAAACTCCAAGACAATACCTCATTACTTAAAGCAGTTAGCCAAAAACTTATGAACTCTGACTGAATAATATGCAAAATGCAGCTTCATCTTATCTGCAGCCCTTAATTCAGAATAATGTATCCATTTATAAGTGTATTTCAGATTTTTCTTTTGTGCATCGTCTGAATATTGTCTAAATGCCTCCGGCTTTATATCTTTCCTGTTCTTTATAAGGCTTTTCCATATTTGAGAGAACTTTACCTTCGACTGCGTATTGAAAGCGGGATTTATTATCTGACACAGATCAAACATCATAATGCTGTTAATGGCATTTTCAATCTCATTACCGCCGGTGCAAATACCATCACCTGTAAAAGCATATACTACCCAAAGATCAGGCAGATAATATATTTTCCCATGCTGAATTACAGAAAAAGTAATTACAACATCATCAAAACAGTTTTCAAGCAGTTCTTTATTAATCTGAGTGATTACAGAACTTCGGATAAGCAGAGTATCTGTATGAACGTATAGATCTCTCCAATACTTTTTAGCCTCAACCTTACATTCCTTAAGATCGGTGCCCATGGCTGGTTTACGGCTTCCGTCACTATACTGCATATACATGTTATGACCGCATGCGATACAATCATTATTCTCTTCTTTTTCAAGTATCTCAAACTGTGTCTGCAATTTCCGGTCAGAACAATAAAAGTCATCTCCGTCCAAAAAAATAAAATAATCAGTATCAACACGATCAAGCAGATTAAGCCTGTTTCTGGAAGCTCTGAAAAGAGATACATCAGGACCTGCATCACGTTCCATTTTATAAAGCTCAATAATACCGGGATATCTGGTAATCCATTCTTTAACTATTGCAACAGTATTATCTGTAGAACCGTCATCACCGACAAGGACTTTGATCCCGAAGTCAGTTTTCTGGGAAAGGATACTCTCAAGAGCTATATTCACATATTTCTCCTGATTAAAAAAAGTAACTAAAACACTGACTTTAGGCTCAGCCATCGGATACTACCCATCCAGTTCTATTATTAATTCCTCACCGGGAATAACATTATAGTAAGTTATTTCAGTATCGTTTGGCAAACAGACACCTACCGTGAGCGGATGGTTGAAAGTGTCATAAGACATATCAGGATCAGTCAGTTCAACATATAGGTATAGCTTACCATCGAGAATATATGCATAGACATTTGAATTCTGTTTTTCACGTATATATTTAACAGCATCAGTAAAAGTAGGATTCCATACTTCACCTGAATCAACCTTTTGGGAAAGATAATACAGATGTTCAGCAGATTCCCCTATGGTAATCGTCTGAAACAGTCCATCATCTTCTGCCAGAACTTCATGCCACATCTCAATGACCCATAGATTTTCCGTTATGGCCTGGTCTATCCAGCCATTTCTGACCTCGGTATCTACCCCGTCATCTTTTATTCCAAACATGCAAAGCTGATACCATTGGCCGTCTTGATTCCCGTCTTCAGGAGATAAGCTGTTAAAACCTCTGGTATCGCTCCGGGATGCCCAAAAGCCGTTATCCTGAAGAATGGTATAGCCCTGACTGCATATAGCATTTCCGGGAAAAATAAATACTATCTGTTCTTCACCAAAGTTCTTCTCATAGTACTTATCAGAATCAACTATCTGATGTCTTAACGAGAAGTAATTATATGAGATCAAAGATCCTTCCTTCATAGTTTTATGACTATAAGAATGATTTATAACTTCAACATGACCTTCATTGACGATTTCTTTCCACTCATCCAGATAAGGATCAATATAATCAACTACACCCGCTACACTTGCGTGCAATTCAAAGCGTTTCATTAATTCATTAAGATAAAGACCGGACATATAGAACCCGTCGTCTGAAATAATGGTAACGATAGCATCAGCATTTTCATATGCTTCAGATATAACCGGCTCAAGTATTAGAGCTTCTTCGGGACCAGAATACGCAAAATCGGTATCAGGCTTATAACAGCCTGCAGCGAAAGAAAACATTATAACGAGCACAAGAATAAAGAGTTTCTTGAATAATGGCTTAACCCAATTATGTAAAATGCTTTTCCGACTCATCTGTTTTTCCTGAATAATCTGATTATTCTCCATAGTACAGAGATAAAGTAATGATCAAAAATAATATTTATATAAAACAAAATAAACCACAATCTGTTTTTTATAGAGGAATAGTCAGCTATTCGTCCGACTAAATCATTTTTATATTCGCTACAGTTCAAAAGATAATGTGAATAACGTTCATCCTTCAGTAAATTACGGAAGGCATAAAGTTCCTTAACTGCCCAGAATTCTCTGGATTTGGAAGCAAATCTGAAGCCAAATACACGGGAATGGTCATTAAGTATATCCTGAATGATCATCACTTCGTTGATCAATAACTCACATCTGGAAGATGAATTGGAAATACTGTCATCGCGGTAACAGTATTCAAAAGTAATCTTATTATCGGACTTGCACTTTCCCTGCTTGAGGATCGAATAAACCATTCCCGTATCATCACAATACCTGTCAAGCAACAACGAAGGATCTATTTTACGGAACACAAAACAGGAAATATGGAAATAGTCCAAATGAGCCCAAAACATAAACGAAGAATATGAATCGGGTATTTTTTCCTGATCATTGAATCTGAATCCGGATACATATGAAAAATAGTCACTATGATCATCCAGAAAATTTACTGCCGTAATAAACTTTGTATCATCACAAAAAGCATCATCGGCGCTTATGATCACGCAATAATCACCGGTTGCAATCGACAGACCCTTTTTTATCAGATTTGATACTCTGATACTGGGAATATCCCTATCCGTGTCTTTATCTCTGGGCATAATAAAGTGTTCAATGGAGATCTTATCCGTAGGATATTCGTTTACGATCTGATCGATCACTTCCAGGGAACCATCTGAAGAACCATCATCGCCAATTAAGATCTCAATCTCAATATTATCCGTAATTTGAGAAACAACGGATTCAACGGCACGTTTAATATAATCTTTCTCATTATAAGAAATAACAATAGCAGTAATCTTACTCATCAATCTATCCCTAAATAACACTGCTTAAATTTTTTTCCATTTAAGTGTTTTAAGCCTATTCCGTAGAACCTTTAACACCTTACCCAAGTATATCGGAAATATCCATTTAAGTTCATAAAGTATCTTATATGAACTTGAATATCTATAAAAATTAATCGTATCAACATAAATTGATTCGCTCAATTTTAAACCTGTCATTGTATTAATATTCCAATCAGATTTCCTGTTATCATATACAAACCGTACTGCGTCGTAACATTTAGTAAAAACCTGTGATTTTAACTTAGGAATGATCCTTTTTAATTCCTGATACACAAGAAGATTTATATATGCTTTCTCAAATTCAGTTCTCTTGTTCCAGGAACTGATATCTCTCTGTCTGTATACGATCATCGCTTCAGGAATATATATGATTTTTCCTTGCTTGATGAAATATGCGGTAATCAGATTATCATCAAAGAAATCTTTATTAATTGATTTGATCAATTGGGGATCTGTGTTCCTGAACATAAATGTCTCTGCAGCGCCCCATAAGCATCCCCAGTAGAGTTTATAGGACATTATTAACCGCTCGTCAGAATAACATCCCCATATATCATCCGGTTGATCATTATCCCACTTCAGCAAAATAGGATGAAAACAGCCTGAAACTTCAGGATGGCTTTCCAATATATCGAATTGCTTTTGAAGTTTAAGATCATCAGTATAATAATCATCACCATCAAGGAAGCATAAATACCTTCCTTTAGCATGACTTAAAAGGTTATATCTGTTATTTGATGCTCTGATAATCGGTTCGATAACATGAGAAGAGCTACTATCAGATCGATAAACACTTATAACATCAGGGTATTGATGTTCCCATCTTAACAGTTCATCATATGTACCGTCTTCAGAATGATCATCTCCACACAATATCTCAAATCCGAATTCGGTCTTTTGACTTAATACAGATGTCAGACAATCTGAGATATATTGTTTTTGATTGTAAAAAGTAATCAATACAGATATTTTGCAATCCGTTTCTGTGTTCATAATCAAACCATAATTTTCCACAACAAAATAACCTTACTCCAAAAATATAATATCAATAAATTCAACTTAAGACAAAGAATATATAAAAAACCATATATTTGTAACATTCACACACAGGATATTCAGTCTTTCTTTACTCATCATGAATCATCCGCATCAAATAAAGAGCCCGCCTCAATGAGGCGGACTCTGTCAGAAATCAGATTATTATCTAAGAATTACTTCTCTTCACTCAAAATGCGCTTTCTGAGAACAAAAGCAGCACCTGCAAGAAGAACCATTGCAACACCAACATATACTGCAGGGCTTACTGATTCACCTGAAGCAGGAACGTCAGCAGCTGCTTCGATCGTGAACTTAGTTGTCATAGAAACATTGTTCTCAAACTTGATTGTCAATGTGTGCTCACCAACAGATAATGTTTCAAGGAATTCAGGAATAATTTCAATAATTACACTACCCTCAGAAGCTGTAAATTGATCACCGGTCAACTGAGTCTCGTCAACGATAACCACGCTGCCTGCTGCAATAAAGCTATCATATGCGTCATCAGACAAACCCTTCTGGGATGCACGTACTTTATAAGGATCTTTGCCGCCCTTTTTCCAGGAAGCTTCTGCACCTTCTACGAACTCATAAATATCATCGAGTTCCTTATCAGCTGTCTTGCATGCATAATACAGATTATCGAGTGCTTCCTCGAGTGTAAATAAAGATGATGATTCGTCATCATATACCTTTTTAGAATATTCGAGATTTGATTCGAGTCCTGTCTTAGCGTCATCTGAGATTATATCACCGTAATCTGCCAATAATTCATTAGCAAGTTCAGTATAGAAATCAATAAATGCACGGGTAATAGCAATCATATCAGCATCGAGCTTTTCTACTAAATCTGGATCGACTTCTTTCTTCTGATCTTCATCCAGATTATAGTAAGCATCATATGCCTCATAAATAGCATAATTATCATCTAATGTTACCTTATCAGGATCAGGAAGAGCCGTGATCATATCGATTACAGCTTTAACGGGATCAACAACATCAGTTGTGTCATCAGCAGTTGTGTCATCAACAATTGTATCGTCATCAGTATCTTCATCAGTATCGTCATCGTCAGTTATATCTTCTTCACCAATTTCAACGTCATACTTATACTCAGATACATCGAAAATATAATCACCATCTCCAACATTGCGGAATCCTTCTACCCATGTAGAGAAAACTATATCGTCTTCCATAACATCAGCATTCAGATAATGAATATAAATGTTTACTACATTTACATCTTCAGCATTATAAAATTTAACTTCTAAAACACCATCTAAATAAAATCCACCCTCTTCATCCTCTTCATCTGATTCATCTTCAATCTCAGTGAATTCACCGCTAACGATTCTTAACACACCAGATACAAGCTGAAGGTTTTCTTCTTCACCATAACCGCATACTCGTGCGCCCTCGCCAAAATCGATCAAAGTACCATCTTCATATTCAGTCTCATAATCAATAGGCTGAATATCTGCTTCAGCAGCTGATACAACAGTCGGCATAGCACTTAAAACCATAGAACCGGCAATAAACGCCCCGAAAACTTTGCTCATTATTCTCTTCATAATGGGTCTCCTTTCAAATCTACCTAAATGACAAGAATATTATATAATTATCAAAGGAAAAATACAAATAGAAATAATAGGTTTATCAAAAACACTTTGCTTGCGTGATTTTTTGCATTCTTCGATGTTACCGCACTGAAGCAGAGCTCGAAATCATATTTACTCAAAGCGTAAAAAAAGGCGAGGTTAATACCTCACCTTTCCTTCTGCAACAGCTTTTAAGTGCTCACCATATGGACTTTTACCATAAACTTTAGCCGATTCCATAAGCTTATCTTTATCAATGAAACCGTTGATATATGCAATCTCCTCAGGAGCACTGATCGTAATGCCCTGCCTGCTCTGTACCATCTCAATGAACTCAGCTGCCTGAAGCAAACTCTGCATAGTTCCGGTATCAAGCCAGGCAAAACCGCGACTTAACAATTGAACATCAAGCAAACCATCATTTAGATACATATCATTAAGCGTTGTAATCTCCAACTCTCCACGAGCAGAAGGTTTGATCTGCTTAGCTCGCTCACTTACACCTGCCGGATAGAAATACAATCCCGTAACAGCATAGTTAGACTTGGGTACAGCAGGCTTCTCTTCGATACTTAATGCTTTACCAAACTCATCAAATTCAACTACACCGAAACGCTCAGGATCAGGTACATAGTAACCAAAAACAGTCGCTCTGCCATTTTCCTCAGCATTCTTAAGTGCTGATTTCAAAATAGATCTGAATCCCATTCCATAGAAAATGTTATCCCCGAGAACCATTGCACCGGCTTCACCATTAAGGAACTCCTCACCAAGTATAAATGCCTGAGCAAGTCCGTCCGGACTTGGTTGAACTTTATAAGTAAGCGAAATACCGAACTGACTTCCATCACCAAGAAGAGCTTCAAATCTAGGAGTATCTTCGGGAGTAGAAATAATAAGAATATCTCTTATACCAGCTAACATAAGCGTTGATAAAGGATAGTAAATCATCGGTTTATCATAAACAGGTAATAACTGTTTAGAAGTAACCTTTGTTAATGGATATAGTCTTGTTCCAGAACCACCTGCTAAAACAATGCCTTTCATAGAAAACTACTCCTTATAACCATTTGGCTGCCCATGAGAAATCCTGAGCAGTAAAACCTTCATGCTTTTCATCCTTCTCACTTGTCTTATATTCGCAATCCAATTTAGGCCAATCTACAGCTATAGAAGGATCGTTCCAAGGAATTCCGCCTTCACTTGAAGGATCATAAATATCAGTACACTTATATACGAACTCGGCCGTGTCGGACAGTACTAGGAAACCGTGAGCAAATCCTTCAGGAATATAAAGCATATTCTTCTTTTCAGAACTTAAAATCTCTCCTACCCACTCACCATATGTTTCAGAGCCTGGTCTTACATCTACAGCCACATCAAACACTTCACCACGGGTAACTCTAACCAATTTGCCTTGTGTATGTTCTTTCTGGAAATGCAGACCACGAAGTACACCTTTGGTGGAAGACGACTCATTATCCTGAACAAACTCTTTAGTTATACCGGCTGCTTCAAAATCACTTTTTTTGTAAGTTTCCATAAAATAGCCGCGTTTATCACCAAATATCTGTGGCTGGATTACGACAACGCCAGGTAACTTAGTATTTTCAAAAGTAAATGCCATTAAAGATTGGCCTCCTCAAGATATCTTCTGACTGCATCTTTCCAATCAGGTAAAGGAGTAAAACCTGCATCAACAAGTTTGCTCTTATCTAATCTGCTGTTATGTGGTCTTGCAGCTTTTGAAAGACCATATTCCTCAGTAGAAACAGGTATAACCTTTGTATTAAGTCCGTATTGCTTATAGAACTCAATACAGAAATCATACCACGAAATATATCCGCCCTCATTCGTTGCATGATAATAACCATATTTATCAGTCTCAATCATATCAACCAACAGACGAGCAAGGTCCAATGTATAAGTAGGTGTGCCTATCTGATCATTAACAACTCTGACAGTATCGTGAGTCTTCCCTACATTAATCATAGTCTTAATAAAATTCTTGCCATTTAAACCAAACACCCACGCAATACGGACAATGTAGTACTTATCAAGAATAGATGAAACTGCTAATTCACCATCTAATTTGCTTTGTCCATATATATTTAAGGGAGAATAGCAATTATCATCAGGTTTCCAAGGACGATTACCCTGTCCATCAAAAATATAATCAGTTGACAGATAAAGCATCTTACAATCAATTGATTTAGCTGCTTCAGCAATATACTGTGTGCCAAGATGATTGATCTGATCTACCTTTTCTATATTTTCGTCATCTTCAGCAGCATCGACAGCAGTCCAAGCAGCACAATGTATTATCGCATCCGGCCTGATCTTTTCGATAACTGCCATAACAGCATCTCTATCAGTAATATCCAATTGCACATAAGGAACATAAGCAGCTGCACTTCCATCCGCTACCCCAGAATAAACTGGCTGAATATCAGAACCAAATACATCATGGCCTCTTGAAATTGCATCATTTACAACATCATGACCAAGCTGACCGCAAATACCTGTAACAAAAATTCTCATTGTATTTTCAAAAATTAAGCACGTAATATTTCTATAACTTTATTTGTTAACGCAGAATCAATCTCAGGTCTCATCTTGCCGGTCTCAAATTTGATCTTCGGCGTAAGGAAAGATGCCTCAGGCAATGAGATATCGAAAAGACAAGGCTCGTCATCTTCGATCCACTCCTTGTAGTTATCGAGTTCCTCGTATGAAGCGAGCGTAGCGGCCTTGATACCATATGCTTCGGAG
>JAZROA010000022.1:0-128429 GCA_045648465.1 Saccharofermentans sp. | reverse complement strand
TTCCTCGGATAGTTCCCTTAAGGTTACACCGTCTTCCAAGTGCTTTTTTACGATTGCCAGTTTAGTTTCTCTTGTTATAAACATAAGAGCACCCCCGTAAATTGTAACATCACTGTCCAACTTACGGGGGTAACTTCATTTGTTTTGGTGGAGATGAGGAGAATCGAACTCCTGTCCGAAACCTCTTCCTTCGGGACAATCTCCGGGTGCAGTCAGTAGTTGGATTATTCCAATTCCCGCGTCATCTGCTGACAGATTGCGGTTCCTGTAGCTTCATAAAGATTAAAGTCACTATCCGGCGCAAAGCTTAACCGGCAGGACTGCCTGCTTAACCTCTCTCAGGCGAGGTCTTCGGTGTACGTACACTCCCGCGAGAAGATAGGCGGAAGGACGGTAGCCTTAGGCTGCTACGAGCTCTGTGTTGTCTGCAATTACTTGCAATTCCTCGTTTATTAAAGAGGCCAACGAGGATCCTCTACCCGCTTTCCCGACCTCAGAAGCCCCGTCGAAACCAGTGCATCCCCAGATCTGAAATAAATTGCTCCGGTCACGACAACATGTGACCGAAGCAATAAAGCTTACGCGTGATTATACAGACTGTGCAGTTAAAATCAAGTCTCTTCGTCGAAGTTCAAATCCTTTGATACATCATAGGGCTCAAAGCTCTGGCTGATGATATCCTGACTTTCTTTAAGTTCCTGAGCATCTGCCTCATCATCGGAAATGTAGGGAGCAGGCGCTTCTTCGGTAACCGCATAACTTGTCTTGTAAGGATCAAGATCGTCGTATTTCTTGTAAGGATTGTTTATTACCTCGAGTCCGCAGTAGTAGCACTTTGAAGTAAAGAGCTTATTCTCCATCTTCTGGAGACCCTTGCCGCAATTAGGGCATATCTTGACGTTTTTATAATCTTTTCTGTTAGCGAGAAGAGATGCCTCAGTTAATGCTTTGTCGAACTCTTCATTTGTAGCGCCCTTTTCTTTTAACATGAGCCATAATGCGTGAAGGAGACAAGACTGTTTTTCAACCATTTTCTTGAGTTCTTCAACTTCCTTGAGAGCCTGGTATTCGTTCTTGATCTCGCCGTCATTGCCGCCCTTCATGTCATTAAGAAGAGCATCTGCCTCGTTGACATTCTTGAGCTTAGCCATATCCTTCATGTTGAAGGAATCAAAGTCCGTCATAATAACTTACCTCCTCGAAAATATTGTTTGCCTCGATAAAACTAATATATCAAACTTTTTGTATTTTCAATCTCGAAAACGGTAATGTTAACAATTACTCTCCCAGGAATTCTGAAACGGCTACAGCGACCTTATAAGGAGTGTCATCCAGGTTCAGAACAGAATCATCATCGCTGTTTGAAAGATAACCGACTACGAGCTGATAAGACTTAACAGAATCAGCATGATTAAGTCCTGTGTACATGTTGGACTGAACGGATCCGAGAGAGGGAAGACCGATGGCTTCAGCAACAGCATCTGCAAGATCTTCTCCGGTCGAAGCAATGCTCGAAGAATAACTCCCCGTTGAAGGAACATAAACTTTGACACCGCTTATCTCACTATCAGGTGCGCTGTCTGCATGGATCCTGATGAAATAATCCGCATTATTGTCTATCGCAATCTGCGCTCTCTCGATATTTGAGATGTCGACATCATTTTCGGTCCTTGTAAGGATTACTTCTGCGCCGCATCCTTCAAGATATTCCTTAAGAACATTCGCATATTCGAGTGTCAGTTCGTATTCTTTAACACCACTGTTAATGCCGACTGCACCGGATGTGGCGCGTTCCTTTTCAGCGGTTGTTCCGGGTATGGATTCCTCAAGCTCGGTATCTGCTTCCTGCTGGTGTCCGGGGTCGATTACGATTACCAGTCCCGTAAGATCAGGATGGTCTTCTGCGAGCGGAACCGGTGTCGGAGAAGGTGTTGGTGTTGCAGGGACTGGCGTGGGTGTGTCGGTAGGGAAGTGCATCGGGTCATCTCCCATGATGATGCTGCCGTCAGGTGTAGTGTCAAAAGTCTCCGGAGGGGGCATGCCGAACATCTCGTTAAATTTGTTATCTATTGTCTGCTTATTGAATGCATAAATGAAATAACAAACACCTGCAACGAAAAGCGCAATGAGTAATCCCAGGAAGATACTCTGTACGCCGTTCTTGGGTTCTTTTTCTTTCTTTTCTTCTACAAAATATTTCTTATTAAATTCTGCGATATAGTTTTCGCGCTCATCAGGCGGTAAGGACTGAAGACGCTTATAAAGAAACTTCCGCTTTTCTTCCGGAAGCTTGGAAATGATCTTTTTGAATTTGGAAAGTTCGTCCTGCTGACTCATATGTTCCTCCGTCAGTGAAGATAATAACATTCTTTATTTAATAGACAAAACATATTGAAATGAGTGAATTTTACGGCAAATGGAATTATTTAAGATTTAGTATTGAACAATAAACAGTAGTGTGCTATAAATGGTAGTGACGGCGGGGCGCTAAGGAATAGGGGGCGCCCCATAGCCCGTCAAATCGGAATGAAAGGGGTATTGCCAATGAACAGCCAAATCAAGAAGGGCATTCTCGATTTGTGCGTGCTGGCTTTGCTTGAGAAGGGTGACAGTTACGGTTACGACCTCGCAGGCAATCTTGCACGTAAAGTCGAAGTAGCAGACGGCACTGTGTATCCGATACTGCGAAAGCTTGCTTCTGAAGGTGTGGTATCAACTTACCTGCAGGAATCTCAGAACGGGCCGCCGCGCAAATACTACCATCTCACCGAAGCAGGACGTAACAAATTAAATGCTGAACGTGATGAGTGGATTAAGTTCTGCGGGGAAGTGAATGATATTCTCAGCAAGGAGACTGGAGGAAAAGCCGATGAATAAAACGGAATATGTTACAAAGCTCACCAATGAATTGGGGCACATGCCCTATGGTGATGTAAAAGACATCATCCAATCTATTGAAGAGCATTTTGAAGAAGGTATAAGTGAAGGCAGAAGCGAAGAAGAGATCGCTGCAAGCCTTGGTGATCCCAAGGAGCTCGCAGCAGAATTCAAGGACGGCGTTAAGTTCAAGCAGATCATGAAAAAGCGCAAGATGTCCGATAACTTCAAGGGACCTGACGGAAGAGGCAGGATCTTCGTAATCATATTCAACGCTTTCGTAGGCATCGAGTGCTGGCTCATTCTTCTTTTCGCGATCATTGCGGCATTCTGCTGTCTCGCAGCTGATCTCGCATTTATCGGACTTATCTTTGCAGGACTGATCACCGGCGTATTAACGGAATTCCTGGTACCTTTCATCTTCCTGATCCTTACAATGATCTGTGTTGCAGTCTTCCTTGTCATATTGCTGATCCTCGGTATCAAGTACTATGCAAAGGGCTTGAAGTCCTACATCAGATGGAACAAGAACGTATGGAATTACGGCTTAGGGGAGGACTAAACAATGGAAAAGAAAGATATTAAATTATTGATCACAGGTGGAATTGCCCTTTTTCTGGCTTGCTTTCTGGGTATTATTACGATTGTTCTGTTCGCTGTTAAGCTTGGCGGAAAAGCTATGGAATATGACTGGAAAGGCACTTTTGGCCAAGTTACGGAACAGGTCCAGGACCTTGGAACTTAATTAAATATTTATCAGTAAGTTTTTGGGATAGGGATGGATTTGAGGCTGTCTTGATGTGATAAGGTAGCCTCAACAATTTAAATTCCAATAATTGGCATTGTGGTAATGACCTCTTGTGTTATCTTAAAAATACATGAGGATTTGTTAGGAGGGTACCACGATGAAACGATTATTGTCTTTGATATTCACTTCCATTTTGGCTTTGTCTTTATGCGGCTGTTTTCTCCTTGAGTCTCACAGCTCAAGTGAGAAGATACCGACTATGTTTACTGACAGTGAGATAGTATCTGTCAGATACTATTACCATGAATCTGAAGGCTACAGATTCGAAGAACTGGATGAAGACAGACTCGATGAATTCGTAGATGAACTCAATTCCATGGAGATCGATACAGGTGGCGCCAGAGATTATTTTTGGGGTGGGAGTTTTGGAGTTGAGATGGCTCTGGAAGACGGAACATATCTGACTTACGACGGTACCATGTTGGAACTTGTGGACAGACCTATAGACGATCCGAAGTCAGATGATATCAAACACAGATTCGTTTATGTAACTAACTGTGAGTTTTGGGATGTAATGAAAGATTATTTCCCGTCAATAGAAGAAAACGGTGATAGGTTCAGGGGGTAATATCGCCGGAAACGGAGAAAAGAAATGGAAACTGACAAAGAACTCGAATCGAGGATAGACGAGATCCTCATTGCAGAGAAGGAGAACAAGCTCCACCGCATGACAAAACGCGATTACATTATCGCAGCCATCATTACGGCAATATCCCTTTTGGGAATCATAGGAGGATTCTTCTTATGAGCCGTAAGCATGACGTAAACAAAGAGATCGAAAATGAAGTTTATTGCGGAACATTACCCGTTCTGCCCAAAGAAAGAAAATACGGATTCATGGATGCGCTCCTGGTACTCTCAGGATACTGCATCGCAACTTGGAGTTACACCCAGGGTTCATACCTTGCAACTCTCGTAGGATTTAAGCAGCTCCTGATCGGCGCATTCCTTGCGGCAATCTTCATGCTGATGGTATACCAGCTCCCGGTAATCATGTCGGTGAGATACGGTATCGATATCTGGATATGGCTTCGAAGCGTGTTCGGACCTAAAGGCAATAAGATAGTTACGATAATAATAATTCTCGTAAACTTCCCCTGGTATGCAGTGTGTTGCGAACTGTTCGCAGATTCGATGGAAAACCTTCTGGGACTGTTCGGAATTCAACTCTTTAACGGGGCGCATCTTGTACTTAGTTTATCGTGTGTTGTCGTCGGAACCATCATCGCTCTTCGCGGTGTCGGCACGATCACATGGACTACCCGCATTCTCGTACCGCTCCTGCTTTTAGTCGGTGTGGCTGTTGTCGTAGTAGGCTTCACATCCGTACCTATGGATGTCATCTGGAACTACCAGCCTCAACTTGCCGGCGATGCCGATAAGACAGTCAATTATGTCCTTAACATCGAAGCAAACTTTGCATTCGTTATCACGCTTGTCGGAGGCATGGCTGAAGTTCCGCGTCTCTGTAAGTCCGAGAAGTCAGGTTACTATGCAGGCGTTCTGGGACAGGGTGCAGCAGGCTCTTTTTTTGTAGTAGTCGGCGCAGTCATGGCGATTGCAATGCAGTATGTAACAGGCCAGATGGTAGACGATCCTACGCTTATGATGGCTACCTTGTCTGCTCCTATCCTGGGTCTGTCTTCGCTGCTTCTCGTTGCTTTCGCGAACATCGGAACGCAGGCTGTCGGGTCTTACATCTACGGCGTAATGCTCAAATCCACATTTAAGAAGATCTCATATAAGACTCTTGTTCTGGTGTTGGGTGTATATGTGGCTCTCCTTTGCGTATGGGGCAAGATCACAGAATACTTCGGCAGCTTCTTAACGATCGGCGCATGCGTTTATGCTCCACTCGCAGCACTGTTGTTTGTAGATTTTTTCCTTATCAGAAAGCAGAAAATAGATCTGAAGAGTGCATATGAGCTGCCCGGTCATAATGCTTACTGGTATTCCAAGGGCTTTAATATCGTCGGCATCATCTGCCTGGCTCTCGGATTCGGATTTACACTTGTAGTTTACGATCCCATCCAGGGAATAATCCACAACAAGATACTGTTCATGCTGACACCTACTCTAGCATCATTTATATTTACCGGAGTCCTTTATCTGCTCCTTAGCAAGATCCCCGGCATCCGCCGTTATATCAGAAGAGATACATATGCGAGTCCTGACAAAAGACCTTTTGACAGGGCAAAGGTACCGCCCAGGCAGAACCTCTTTTTCCTGCCTTTGATGTGGCTCCTTTGCAAGATGGCCGTATCTCCCTATAAGCTCAAGATTGATAAGCACAACATGGAAGGCATCAAGCCGCCGTTCCTGGTCTACGGATCACATAACTCCTTCATGGATTTCTATGTAACACCTCTGGCCTTAAAGCCTTATCGCGCAAACTATATTTCCGAGCTTGAAGGCTTCGAAAACTTCGGCGAATGGATCTACCGCCAGGCAGGGTGCCTCGGAACCCGCAAGTTCATCAACGACCAGTCCCTGATCCGCAACATCGCCAGGGTAATCAAGCGCGGCGACATCATGGTCATCTATCCTGAAGCAAGATACGCGAACGTCGGAACCAATTCACACCTTACGCCGTCCATCGCCAAGCTTGCCAAGATGCTCAAGGTGCCCGTCGTAACTCTCAACATGCAGGGCAACTATCTGCAGCAGCCCATCTGGAATCTTAAGGAACGCAAAGGTGCAAGACTTCACGCCGACCTTAAGTGTGTTGTAACTGCTGAAGAGGTAACTAAGCTCTCTGTTGATGAGATATTAGGCCGCATCTCCAAAGAACTTACTTACGACGAATATAAGTACCAGCTTGATAACAAGATCGTCATCAACGACGAGTGGAGAGCAGAAGGCCTTCATTACCCGCTCTATAAGTGCAGAAAGTGCGGCAAGGACTTCGCCATGACTTCATCCGGCAGCAAGATCACCTGCAAATTCTGCGGCGATTCATATGAAATGGATGAACTTGGCCAGCTTCATTCTTCCTCAGGCGAAGTTATCCACATTCCCGACTGGTATGAGTGGCAGAGAGGCTTTGTTCACGAAGAGATCCGTGAAGGCCGTTACAAGCTCGACATTCCGGTCAGGGTAGAGGCACTGCCTAATTCCGTTAATTTCGTAGACTGCGGTATCGGAAGATTCATCCAGGATAACGACGGCTTCTCTTTGGAGTTCGACAACTACAGGACCGAGAAGCATGAGATCCTGAAATTCCCGGCCAAGTCGATGGTATCGCTTCACACCGAATACGATTACCGCGGCAAGTTCGGACCGTGCGTCACCTTGTCCACTTACGATGACACATTCTTCATCTATCCGACCGAAGAGAGCAAAGATGTGTTCAACCCGACAAAGATCCAGTTCGCGACGGAATATCTGGGTGGGTTATACAGCTGATAGTAATTTATGTTTTGACTGTACCGTCCCAAATGGAATTTTGCCGTTTGGGACGGTAAGTTGACCTACTAAAACCAAAAATCAACAATTAGTAGGTATGTTTTCTCTATTTCCAGAGTGTAAAAACTGATGATAATACCTACTAAACTTTGAAAACGCAAAAAAGTAGGTAATGTTTTCGGAATTTCGGTGCGGATTTGAGGCTTCTGATACCTACTAAATTAGAAAAACGCATTCTAGTAGGTATAAACGACTATAGATTGAGGTGCTGATTTCCATTTACATACCTACTAAAAAAAAGAATTAGTGGGTATCGAAAAAAACGGCCGAAGTACGATAACTTCAGCCGGTATATAAAACAAATTGATTTATTTCGCTTCGTAGTTTGTCTCGGGATCCCAGTGGAGGTCTTCCTGCTGGTGCATCCAAGTGGAGAGGGCCTCGGTCATCTTGTGGGCGTCGTTGTCGAAATCTTCGCCGTGGAGAGGCTCGCCGACGTAGATCCTGATCTTGCGGCGGTGGAGACCGTTGAGCGGGTGAGGCTTCTTGGATGTTCTGGGCCAGATCTGGTAAGCACCTGCGATATAGACGGGAACCATGGGAACGCCGGCCTTGATGGCGAGATAAGCGGCGCCGTCCTTCATCTCGGCGAGTTTTCCGGTGTGGGAACGTGTGCCTTCGGGGAAGACGAAGCAGATGTTGCCTTTCTCGACTTCCTTCTTAGCCTTGATGAGACCTCTGACGGGGTTGCCGTAGCGGTCGACTGCGATGCCTCTGCCGACTCTCATGATGAGACGGCCGAGTTTGCCGTGATTTGTCTCAAGGTCGGAAGCTGCAAGGCAGCACATATATTTGAAATGTCCCTTAGGGAGATAGTCGATGATAAGAACGCCGTCGGGATAACTCTGGTGGTTGGATGCGACAACGTAGGGATTGTTTTTGGGGAAATTCTCTCTGCCGATACATTTCATGTCGCAGAGAAGGTGAGTCAGGAAGAGAAATCCGTTTTTGGCTACTACGTCCCAAAAACCTCTTTTTGTAGGATACTTCTCGTCCAGGTGCTTATGGTGATCTGCTTTTGACATGGCAGGCTCTGAGGCCTGTTTTACAGTATCTTCGGTCTTAATGTTTTCTTCAGACATATAATCTCCTGAATTTCATCTGTCTTAAAATACGCACATATTATACTCATAAATGGGATTTTAGCGAATTATTGCGTTTTTGTTATCAAGTATGATATATTTTTTTAGTTATTCATGCGTTCACGAAAAGTGGAGAGCATGGACGGTGGAGGTAATAGTATGGATCCTGTACAGGGTACGCCTGTCTTTAAAGCTGAAAAGTTCAATGACTTAAGAGATTTAGTTGTTCAAACATGTGCAAAGTACTCTGAACTTGATGCTTTTATCTTTAGACGTTCCCCGAAGCTCTCGGAGGTTCACAGAAGCTTTTTCGAGTACGGGAACGATATCAAGGGCCTTGCTACTTATATCCTTAACAGTGAATATGCAGGTGAGCGTCTTGCCGTAGTAGGTGAGAATGCTTACGAGTGGTTTGTTTCTTATAATGCGATCCTGTCTTCCGGTGCCGTTGGTGTACCTTTGGACAGAGCGCTTCCTGAAGACGAGCTCATCCAGCTACTTGTAAGATCCAAGTCACGCCTTATCTTCTACCATCACAGACATCACAAGATGATGCTTTCCATTGCTGCGAAGATCAAGTCGGGCGAGCTCGATATTCCGCTCGATAAGTTTGTTATTTTCTATAAGGACGGCCTCTCGGGCAAGACAAAGGACGATACATGGCCTGAGGATGATGAACGTTTCGTTGATATCTATGACCTTATTAAGCAGGGTAATGACTTTGTTGAGGCCGGCGATACCAAGTTCATGGATACTCCGATCGATACCGAAGCGGCTAAGATCATTCTCTTTACTTCAGGAACTACTTCAATGAGTAAGGGCGTTTTGCTCTCTCATAAGAATATTGTCTCGAATGTATATTCGATCTCACAGACACTTGATGTAAGAAGGGGAGACAGAGCGTTCTCCATCCTGCCTTTGCATCATACTTTCGAAAATACATGCGACTTCTTTATCCTCTCCTGCGGTGCGTGCATCTGCATGTGCGACGGCTTGAGATACATCGTTAAGAACATGGAAGAGTGGAAGCCGGATGTATGTATTTCGGTTCCGCTTCTTTTCGAGAACATCTACGAGAAGATCGAAGACGGTATCAAGGCTTCAGGCAAGGAGAGGATCATTGCCATCGCAAGACCCGTTACAAGATTCCTTAAGAAGTGCGGTATCGATGTAAGACGCAACGTATTCAAGGATATCCTTGACAAGCTCGGCGGCAACTTCCGTATGATCGTCATCGGCGGTGCCGGAATCGACAAGAAGTATATCGATGCATTCACAGATTTCGGCCTCCAGTTCTATATGGGATACGGACTTACCGAGACATCACCGGTTATCTCCGTTAATACTGAGGTTTGCGACGTTCACGGTTCAGTAGGACGTCCTATGGCCGGAATTACGGTAGCAATTGATGCTGAAGGCACAGGCCCTAAGGCAGTAGGTGAGATCCTCACAAAGTCTGACTGTGTCATGCTCGGTTACTACGAGAATGATGAGGCTACCAAGGAAGCCATTGATGAAGAGGGCTGGTTCCATACAGGCGACATGGGTTATATCGACAAGACCGGGTCCATCCACATTACGGGCCGTGTTAAGTCCATGATCGTTCTTACAAACGGTAAGAAGGCTTTCCCTGAAGAGATCGAGGCAGTTATTACAGAGATCAAGGGTGTATCAGAGGCATTCGTCTGGGGTAACAAGAATGAGCGTGAAGCGATCGACATCTGCGCTAAACTCCTTATTAACCGTAAGGTAATAGGTGCCGAGCTCGGCCTTGCCACAGAAGCTGACGACAGCCAGATCGAGACATATCTCAACGATAAGATGCATGAGGCTAACCATAAGATGCCTCAGTACAAGATAGTACGTAATTACGTCTTCTCCGAAGAAGACATGATCAAGACAACGACGCTTAAGATCAAGCGTCCCAAGGAGCAGGAACATATCGAGAGCCGCCTTGCCGAGCTCGGTCACACAATGTATGACGTTAATGGCAAGAACTTCGATAAGTTGATCAAGGCTAACTGATAAAGGAACTTTATGTCGTTCCGCAAATTGATTCTCGGTAACCGGGAAGTCGGCATCGAATTCGAACGCAAAAGAGTCAGGAACATCAACGTCCGCGTTAGGCGCGACGGTACTTTATATTGCTCTTTGCCATACTATGCCAAGACTGATGAGGCAGTTGCTTTCATTATCTCCAAACAGGACTATCTCCTTAATGCCATCGATAACGCCGTTAATGAAGAGAAGACCAAGAGCCTCTCGCGTCAGTATGTTGACGGTGAGACTTTTATGGTGCTTGGAGCGCCTTATGTTTTGAAGGTTGTTCAGGCCCCTAAAAACTCCTGTCATGCAGAAGACGGCATAATAACGCTTGAAGTTACCGATACCGGAGATTACCGTACAAAATACATGACATACGAGAAGTGGAGAAGGCGCTGCATCAGGAGCCTTATCGTTGATCTGTGTAACGAGATGTATCCCTGGTTCGAGAAGCGCGGTGTTCCCGTGCCGAAAAAGATAACATTGGGTGACTACAAGTCATTCTGGGGTGAGTGTTTTGCAAAAAGGGGCGAGCTCAAGTTCAGCTACAGGCTTTTCGAGAAGGACAGGGAACTCATAAGATATGTGGTCGTCCACGAGTTCGCACATTTCATTGAACCCAACCATTCAAGCCGTTTCTGGGCAGTTGTGGGAGAGATCATCCCTGATTATAAAGTGTTAAGAAAGAGACTTAATTCAAACAAATAAGTGTCAAAAGAAGTCCTGAATATATTATAATAATTTGATAAAAGCCTTATCAGGAGGAATCACTTATGGGTGAACTCAATCTTGAGAGAAGCAAAGTCAAATTCGACTTATGGGAGCGAAAACTCCTTGATTTAAGTACACGTAATTCACTTCTTAATCTGAGGATAAAAGGTTCTTCGATTCCTTTGTTTGTGCCGGGCTGCGCAAACATTGAAGACCTGATAGCACAGGATAAGAATTTCACCATAATCTCACGCGGCGAAGATGACGAACCTGAAGAGGAAACCTCATCTGAAGAGAATGAAACCGCTCCCGCAGATGTTGAAAATAAGGTTGCTCCTGAAGCTGCGGCACCTGCTGAAGTGGTAGCTGAACCGGCTCAGGAAGTTGATGATAAGCCGGTTATGGAAGCCGCTCCTGAAGCAACTCCTGAAGCAGTAACTGAAACCGTACCTGATACTGAACCAGCAAGAGAACCCGTCAAAGAAAGCAAAAAGATAAAGGGTATTCCTGCAAAAGATTATTCCATTGAAGATCTTGCCGACATTACTGAATTCAAGGAATTTATCGAGAAGAAATACGAGAAGGGCACCATTGTTTCTTCTCTTACGAATGCGGTGCTTGATAAGAACATAAAGACGCTTTACAGAGGCGCCAAGACTTCGATGGAAGAGAACGGCGCCAACACTTTGTTCCTCGCATGCGGATTTTTGAAGTGGTACGAGAAGGACAGAAAAGAACCGTGCTATGCGCCTATACTTTTGATCCCTGTTGAACTCGTTAAGAAGTTCGGTATCAAGTACACGATGAGAAGAAGAGATGAGGACGTTCAGTTTAACGTTACCGTCTCCGAGAAATTAAGACAGGACTTCAAGATCGAGTTTGATTCATTCAGCAAGGACCTTCCCTCAGATGAACACGGCGTTGATGTTAATGCTGTATTTGCAAAGGTAAAAGAAGCCGTAAGCTCGCTTAAGGGATGGGAGATCATTGAATCCTGTGTTCTCGGCTTATTCTCATTCTCACAGTTCGTAATGTGGAATGACATGCACAGTCACAGAGACTCCATCGCAAAGAATAAGATCGTTAAAAGTCTTATCAACGGCGGCCTTGAGTGGGAATACGAAGACATGACGGCTACAGGCAAAGTTCCTGAGGAAGACGTGTTCCTTCCGATCGTTGCAGATGCATCACAGCTGGCAGCAATCAAGCGTGCAGGTGAGGGCGCAAGTTTTGTTCTCCACGGTCCTCCGGGAACAGGTAAGTCACAGACGATCACGTCGATAATCGCAAACTGTCTTGCAAATGGCAAGAAAGTTCTTTTCGCAGCAGAGAAAAAAGCTGCTCTTGATGTCGTTTATAAAAGACTCGAGAAGATCGGCATTGCTCCGTTCTGTCTTGAACTTCATTCAAATAAGATCCGTAAGAGTTATGTTCTCGATCAGCTTAAGACTGCAAGCGAAGTAAGGCTTAAGTCACAGGTGGACGGCGATTACGACAAGTCACTGGAAGACATTGTCGCAAAGAGAAAAGAGCTCGATAAATATGTTGATGAACTGCATGCACCGCAGTCCTGCGGAATGACTCTTTATGAGCTCATTAACGTATATGCTTCTAACCAGTCCGCTCCTGACTGCGGTAAGTTTGACGAAGGTTTCATAAGCGATCTTAATGAACAGAGATTCAGGGATATCGAATCTTCGTTGGGAGAACTCGTAGCTTCTTCAGGCAATCTGGGCGGCAAGCTGCCGTTTGTAAAAGCATCTTCGTATTCACAGGATGCAAAGAGTAAACTTCCTTCATTGGTTGAAGAATTCATTAAAGCATACGATGAGTTTGCTGCAAGCGTTGAAGGCTTTGACAAGCTTCTTACGGATAACACCTGCAGGATCGCGGGAGAGCCCGGCACCATCGGAAGAATTGCAGGTCTTAATTATGCAGGCACGGCTATTGCAAAGCTTAAGTCTCTTAATCTTCCTAAGGGTCTTATCTGCTGCGACGATCCGGAGAGCGCTTATCTTTCATTAAGGGATGCCGTTTATGCATGCAAGGATTCTCTGGCAAAGAGAACTGCTTTGTGCAATGACTGGCAGGACGGTTTCTTAGATCTCGACGGTGCGGCGCTTCTTAGCGAACTCATGACGGCCAAGGCAAAGAATGCTCTTATGCGCGGCATGGCCGAAAACAATGTTTATAAGAAGGTTAAGGCATACGACAAGGGCAATCACAAAGAGACTCTTGAACAGGCATTTAAGCTTCTTACCGAGTATAAGAATTCCGTTCAGAATGCTACGAATTACATAACTTCCGTAAGAGGATTTCTCGGTGATCTTTATAATCCCGGAGCAGCTTTCCCGGGCTTTGATATCAGCTATGTTGAATCACTTAACGAGAATGCTCATGCTACACTTACGGAGTTCACTGCTTTTGATCCTACAGGCAATGTGAGAAAGCTTGTCGGTAACGGCGATGCATTCTTAAGTGATGCGGTAAATTCGTTTAATGAAAAGACAGCTTCTTACAGCGCTGCTTACACGAATCTTAAGAATACATACGGATTCGAGTATGGCGCATTTGAGCCTTCTGCTGATCTTCTTGAATCCAAGAAGCAGATGGCTCAGGATCTCTTAAATGACAGCGAATATTTAAGAGACAGAATGCAGTTCAATCTCATGGCTTCAAAGTGCGTCGACTATAAGGTTTCAAATCTTGTTAAGGCATACGATTCAGGTCTGGTTGACGGTAACGGAATAATAAGTGCATTCCGCAAGGGCTACAGCTCCATGCTCATCTCGATGCTGATCGATGATTCAGAAGTATTAAGGTCTTTCAGCGGTCTTGTATTTGAGAAGAAGATCGATGAGCTTGCCAGGATCACCGATGAATTCGAAAAGCTTACACGTCAGGAGATCTATCTGCGCATTGCTAAAAATCTTCCTGACCTCAGCAAGGATGCGAATGTATCTTCTGCTCTTGGAATCCTTCAGCATGCGATCAAGTCGGGCGGAAGGGGAGTATCAATCAGAACACTGTTCTCACAGATTGGAGATCTTATCTTAAAGCTCTGTCCCTGCGTTCTTATGAGCCCTCTGTCATGTGCGCAGTTCTTAGATCCTGATAATTGCGGAATGTTTGATATCGTTGTTTTCGATGAGGCGAGCCAGCTGCCTACATGCAAGGCAATCGGTGTTATCGCAAGAGGCCGTGAAGCCGTAATCGTAGGCGATCCCAAGCAGATGCCTCCTACATCTTTCTTCACCGAACAGGTCGGTGATGAGGATGATTATGAGACCGAAGATCTTGAGAGCATTCTCGACGACTGCCTTGCGATCAGCGTGCCTCAGATGTTCCTCGCATGGCATTACAGAAGCCGCCACGAGAGTCTTATCACATTCTCGAACAAGTCATTCTACGATGGAAGACTTTACACGTTCCCGTCACCTGATGACAGGCAGTCCAAGGTAACCATGATCGATTGCGGCGGTACTTTTGATTCTGGTAAGACAAGAACTAACAAGGTTGAGGCTCAGGCAGTTATCGATGAGATAGTTAAGCGCGCACACGATCCGGAACTTTCGAAGTACAGTGTCGGTGTCGTTACTTTCAATATCCAGCAGCAGTCACTTATCGAAGACCTTTTGGACGAGGCTGCAAGCAAGGATCCTGAACTCGAGAAATGGGCGTTCGGAAGTGAAGAGCCGATCTTCGTTAAGAACCTCGAAAACGTTCAGGGTGACGAGCGTGACGTTATCCTGTTCTCCGTCGGCTATGGTAAGGACGAGACAGGCAAGCTGATAATGAACTTCGGTCCTCTCAACAGAGACGGCGGCTGGAGAAGACTTAACGTAGCAGTTACGAGATCAAGAATTGAGATGAAGGTTTTCTCTTCGATCTCTCCTGAAGAGATCCGTATCAATGAGACTGCATCAGAAGGCGTCAAAGCATTTAAGAGATTCCTTCAGTATGCTGGCGGAAGCACTGTCTGGGATCAGGACATCACTTCCACAGGAAGTTCTTCTGATAATGCTGGTACGCCTCTTATCGACAGGAACGCCGCATTCACGGGTATTGCAGATGACATCTGTGCCAGATTCAAGGCAGCAGGTTATGACACTGACAAGGGCGTCGGCAAGTCCGGATTCAAGATCGACATCGGTGTCGTATCTCCTGATAAGGAAGGTACATACTGTCTCGGTATCCTGCTCGACGGTCCTGTTTATGCTGCATCCGGTACGACTACATCAAGAGAAGTATCACAGCTCTCGATGCTAAAGGGCTTCGGCTGGAACATTGTCAGGATATGGTCTCTTGAATGGTGGGAGAATCCCGATAAGGTTTTCGAGAAGCTCATTCAGCTGATAAATGATTCGCAGAAGGAAGATGCACCCGCAGAGGAAACACCTGTTGAAGATGTTCCTTCTGAATCAACGGGAACTTCAGAAGCCGCTCCTGAGGAAGAGGGCGGACCTGAAGTCATAATATACGGTCAGGAAACGGAAGCTGACGAAACAGCATCAGAAGAACCCGAAGCATCTGAAGATCAGACGCAAAAAAAAACGACTGAATTAGAGGGCGGATCTTCTGACGGAAATCCTGAGAGGGTATATAAAGCATCCGATCTTACGCCGAAGAAAATGACTGCGGCTGAATTCTGTGATGCTCTTAATACCAAGTATCTGCAGGAATGCGTAATTAAGATAGTAGATCAGGAATCACCGATCAGTGCTGAAGTTCTTGCAAAGGAACTGATCACGCTTGCCGGAATCTCAAAGATGACTCCTAAACTTCGTGAGCGCTGCTCATATCTTGTAAGAAGCATTGAGAAGAACGTTAATCTTCATTACACGACACAGAAACTTGATCTGGCATCCGAAGATGACGATTCCGAAGTTATATTCCTTTGGAAAGACGGAACAGAGATGGGTAAGGTCATGGACTTCTACAGAGTTCCTGCCGAAGGTGAGAAGCCGAGAAAGGCTTATGACATTCCCGTCCAGGAAGCAGCATGTGCTGCAAACTTCCTTGCCGTATCACAGTACGGAATGCCTTATGCGAGCCTGATAACTGAGACCTGCAAGGCGCTGGGCTTTACAAGGGCACCTGAGGATTCGGATAACTACAGGCTCGGAAAGAGGGCTGTTGATTACTGCATCAGGCAGGGCCTTTTGGAGATGGATGACGACGGTTTCGTTAAAATGGTATAATTCACAACGATGAGCGAAGACAACAACAATTTATTCTTTTTGAATGGTGACGATAAGCCGTTATATGAGCGACCGGGTAGATTAGATCCCGATCGTAATGTTCCTATCACCAGACAATCCAGGGTTGATGTTAACGTTCATTACGATGAATCCCAGAAGACGTTCGTCAGGGATTCCGATTCGCCTGAGTTTACGGAGCAGTCCGTAAATGCAATGGATCCGTTTGAAGATTCGGCATTGCTTAAAGGTGACGTTAAGCCTAAGGTTGTCGGTATAAGGAAAAATGCTCCCAAGGTCGAGAGCAAGATATTCGTTCCTGAGACGGATGTCAGTGATGTAAGACGCAAGGTCAGGACTCCCGTTTTCGATGAGCCGGAGCAACCTCTGTATATTGCTGAAGAAGACGCTGCCGCTTCGACTGATTACATCGCTGATGCAATGAGCGGTGTTGATGAAGCCGAAAAGACTGAGACTAAAGCAACGGCTTTGGCTGTTGATAACCTGGCTAAGCTCAAGATGTATGCTTTGCTGTTGGCTGTCGTAATCGTTCTGGAGACTGCCGGAATCGCGATATTGGCGATCATCTGAAGTTTTTTCATATTATTTATTTAAAACTCAAAACTTATTTACATATTTGCAACACATCTATATTCCGACCATGTTACTATGATATTTATCAGAAGTATGTTTACGTCCCTGTTGGTTCCGGTATAGGAGGGAACAATATGAAGATCAGTAAAATCCTCACAGCTGCTTTCTCGGCTCTTTTCATTTTGGGCAGTTATTCTTTTTTCGGGCTGTCAAATAAAGTAAATGCAGCGACAATAACTGTTAATGATTGGGACAGCTTGAATCAGGCTGTCAGCAACGCAGCAGACGGAGACGAGATCACTATTGATGCCGACATTACTACTCAGGTGATGATCTCTGTAAACAAGAGTATAACGATCGATCTGAACGGTCACACGCTTACAAGGGACATCTCTTCTGCAGATGCCGATGGTCATGTTATTTACATTGCCAAGGGCGGATCACTCACTCTTAATGACGGTGTTATCACAGGCGGTTTTGCAGATAGAGGCGGCGGAATATATAATGCCGGAACTATTACTATGGAAAATTGTGTGATCACCGGCAACACCTCAAATGAAGGCGGCGGAATATATAATGCCGGAACTATTACTATGGAAAATTGTGAGATCACCGGCAACACCTCAAATGACGGCGGCGGAATATACAATTTTAAGGATGCGGAAATTACATTAACTAACGTTGAGATTTCCGGTAACGAATCAAAAAGTCATGGTGGCGGCGGTATCACCAATTACGGTAATGTAAATATCAATGACTGTTCTATAACAGGCAATAAAGCAGCAAGTAACGGTGCCGGAATCTGGAATAACAGTGGTTTGTTTATTCAGGGAAAAGTAACAGTCAAAGAGAATTCAAGCGGTACCGGAGCTGACAACATCTTTGTGAAAGCGGGACAGCTTATTACCATAAAAGGTGCGTTGGACCCTGAGTCTTACATAGGAATCTCTCTTGAGAATCTGGCACAACCGGTAACTGACGGATGGAATGCAAATGCCGGTGTCACTGCTGATATCATTCATTTGGATAACGGTATGATAGCGAAAGTATCTTCCAATGAAGTATATGTTGGTGGTGCCCCATATGTCAGCAGGGCATGGGATGATGAAACACAATCTGTCAAATCAACAAATGAAGTTTATACTGAGACCGTTTACAACATTGGAACAAGTGTTGGTGGCGGATGGTATTACGTATATGGCAAGAAAGATATAGGCCGTATTACCCTTTCAAATAACACGACTGTCAACATTATCCTGGCTGATGGTGCGGAGCTCAAATGCGGAGGAATATTCGTTCCTGAAAACACAATACTAAATATTTACGGACAAGAGGGAAATACCGGGAAATTGATAGCAACAGCTGAGCTTAAATATCAGGCCGGTATCGGTGGAAACGATGAGAGAGGCCACGGACAGATCAATATCTATGGCGGCACAATAGAGGCCACCGGAAAAGATTATGGTGCAGGTATCGGATCGGGCGATGAACCCGGAGGAAAGTCTTTAGGCGATATTCAGATCTTCGGCGGAAATATTACTGCCCAAGGCGGTAAAGAAGGAGCAGGTATTGGTGGCGGAAATGAAAGCAAGGGCGCAAATATCTATATTTATGGAGGTTATATAGTCGCCAGGGGCGATAATCCTTCCAACACAATCGGCGGAGCCGGAATAGGTGGCGGAGATCACGCCGGAGCAGGCCATATTGAGATCAAAGGTGGAACAATTAGAGCAACCGGAGGGCGTGCGGCTGCAGGTATTGGTGGTGGCCCTTATGAGGATGTAAATAACGGAGATATAATTATTTCCGGAGGAGATATAAATGCCAAAGGCGGATATTATGGCGCCGGAATCGGCAGCGGAATTAATTCAGATTTTGCCGGTACAATAATTATTTCCGGCGGAGAAGTCGATGCTTATTGTGAACTGAATGGAGCCGGAATAGGATCCGGAAGCGAGGGAGATCTTCTTGGAACCATTACAATCTCAGGAGGGGAAGTTAAGGCGAATGCTTATGGCGAATTGAAGGTGGAAAAATATGTTAATGAGGTTTTTTATAAGTTTTCTTGTGGTGCCGGAATAGGGGCCGGGGCCAGTGGCGGTGGTGGCCAGAATGCCCAAATCACTATTAGCGGAGGAAGTGTTTATTCAAAATCTGACTATGGTGGAGCAGCTATCGGAGCAGGAAGCAGATTGTATAGGGATGAAAAAAACAAAAATGCCGGTGCTTTCTTAGGTACGGTCACAATCTCCGGTGGTGATCTTAAACTGTGGGCTAATACCAATAAGTTGGGGAATGCTGCTCGCCTACCCGAGACAATAGGTCGTGGAGTTGATTGCGGTTCGGATTATGGAACAGTAATTATCGGTGACGGTATGTGTGTTGCACGGGAAACCGATTATCCTGTTTCATATTCTGATAGAGAAAACGCTTCCCGGTCTTATTATTCAGGAGCAACTATTATTATAGAGCCCTGCAACAATCATACAGTTGATAAATTTACTTCTGATTCATCTTCAACTCATAGCGGAAATTGCAAGTACTGTAATGAGTTTGTCGAAGAGAATCATAAAATGCAGGGTAACACATGTACGGTGTGCGGATATGTTGATGACAGCATTGTTAAGGTAACTGTAGCAGCCGGTGATGGTACGGGAACCTCTGTCATCACTTGGGAGACTATCGGTGATGAGTATACACTCCCGGAATGCAGTTTTACTGCGCCTTCCGGTAAAGTCTTCGAAAAGTGGACAGTTAAGTCAGGAACATCCACATTAGAAAAGACAGCCGGTGACATTATTACGATCAATGGTGAAACCACAATAACTGCCCAATACAGGACACTAAATGAATACACGATCAGATTCGTAAACTATAACGACGAACTGCTGTCTGAAATCAAGGTAACGGAAGGACAGCTCCCTGAATATAGTGGCGCTGCTCCAAGTAAACCTGGCGATGCCTCCTACGAATATGTTTTTGCAGGATGGGACAAAGAGATAGTCCCGGCAAATGCCAATGCTGTCTATAAGGCAACGTTTAACGAGATCGGTATAGATGCAACCGCATATGAGATAACGTTTGTAGATGACGACGGAAATGAGCTTTGGAGCGGTAAGTTCGAAGAAGGAACCACACCCGTTTATCCTCAGGGTACTCCAACTAAAGAAGCTGATGCTGAGTACACATATTCGTTTGACGGATGGACACCGGGAATAGATGTAGTTACTGAAGATAAAGAATATACTGCAACATTTGCAGGAACCAAGAGAACTTACACTATCCTGTTTATTAATGAAGACGGAACATTGCTTCAGTCTATAGATGTTGAGTATGGTGAAACTCCTGTTTTCGATGAAACGATTACACCGCTTAAAGTATCCGATGAATATTACACTTATGAATTCGACGGATGGGATAAAGATATAGTTGAAGTAACAGGCGAGGCAGTATATATGGCACAGTTTAAAGCTGTTCCGAAGAATTTCGATATCAGATTCGTTAACTACGATGACTCCTTGCTCCAGTATGTCGAAGTGCCTTATGGAACGATGCCTTCCTACACAGGCGATACACCGGTAAAGCCGGGTGACGAGCAGTATTCATATACATTTCTCAGCTGGACTCCGTCTATTGAAGCTGTCGAAGGTGCAGCAACATATAAAGCGACATATTACAGTACGACAAATAAGTATACAGTTACTTTCGAGAATGAAGACGGTACCATACTGCAATCGCAGACTCTTGAATATGGCGAGATGCCTTCCTATAAAGGTTCAACACCTGAAAAGGAAGAAGACGAAGATTATATCTATTCTTTTGCCGGCTGGGATGCACAGATCTCAAAGGTAACTGAAGATGTCGTTTATACTGCAACATACAATGCGATCGAGAAGACGGCAACAGTCTATACTATCAAGTTCGTAAACGACGATGGTACCGTTCTTCAGACAGTCAAGGTAGCGCAGGGCGATATGCCTGAATACACGATGGGCACAGATCCTGTAAAGAAAGCTGATAAAGATTACAGTTATGAGTTTACCGGATGGACACCTGCGGTCACGAAAGCTACTGCTGATGCAACATACAAAGCAACATACAAAGCTACGCCAATAAAGCAGGTATATAACTTTGTTGAAGGCAGTCCGAGTGTTTATGTCCAGGGAAGTGGAGAAGGTCTTGTTGAGACTGTCAAGTGTACGATCGACGATCCTAACAGCATTGACCGTGTGCTTTGGGTAGCAGTTGACGGAACGCAACTGACACTGGGAAAAGAGTATTCCCTGAAGCAGGGAAGTACGATCGTTACGCTGTTCAGTTCATACCTTGATACATTGAGCGCAGGTGAGCACGTATTGCTCGTAAACTTCACTGACGGCTCTGTCTCGATGAAGTTCACGATAGAGGCAAAGGATACTTCAGGTGCGAGTATTCCGGCAACAGGTGAAGAAATGAACACCACGAATATTAGTATTGCATTGCTTCTTGTAGCAGCAAGCCTCGGATGCATAAAATATGTTGTCAGGACAAAGAGACGTGAAGAGGAGAAGTAATCCTTTTCGAAAGGCGTGCGTTGATCAATTGATTGTCTGTTTATAAGACAAAAAAAGGGATGTCTCTGAAGTGATCGATTTCACTTATGAGACATCCCTTTGTTATTACCGTTTATCCGGTGTTATTTCTTCTTTTTCTTTTCAGACTTTGCCGGCTCGTCTGTTATTGTTGAGTCCTTAGCCTGAGCAGCTTTCTGATTGCTCTCGAAAACGTAGTCTTTACCGGGGAGGACTGCGTTAAGGATGATACCAACGAGAGAACCTACGGCAAGACCTGACAGGGAGATAACGACAATAGGCTCTGTGGTTGTGACTGTTTCCGTAACGGGTTCACCTATATTAGCCATTAACTCTGGAAGAATATTTACGCTTCCGTCGTCTTCAACATAGTATTTGTTGCCGTCAACTTCATAGTATTCAACAACCTGCTGAACTTCCTTTGTGCCGACAGGGATCTTGATAGCCTGGGAAGCACTGTACTGGATACCGATTGAGAGTACAAGGATGATGGCTGCGATGATGACGTTTCTTGCCTTGCCGAAGTCGATCTTGTTCTCAACTACGTTTCTTACACCGACTGCAGAGATCATGCCGTAGAGTACAAGGGAGATGCCGCCTACAACAGGTGTAGGGATAGCAGAGATGCATGCTGCGAGCTTAGGTGAGATCGAGAAGCAGATAGCAAATACTGCTGCAAGTCTTACTACGAAAGGATCGTAAACTTTTGAAAGAGTAAGAACGCCTGTGTTCTCGCCGTATGTTGTATTCGCAGGAGCGCCGAAAAGTGATGCCATTGTTGTTGCAAGACCATCACCCATGAGTGTTCTGTGAAGTCCGGGATCCTTGATGAAGTTCTCGCCAACAGTTGAAGAGATAGCGGAGATGTCGCCGATATGCTCAACGATAGTAGCAAGAGAGATAGGAACGATGGTGATGATAGCTGTGATGAGAAGACTTGTATTGAGGTTACCGCTTGTAAAGATATTAAATACGGTATCCTCATACTTGAAAGGCAATCCGATCCAAGCAGCATTCTTGATGTTCTCGATGCTTGCAACAGAGAAGAGCTGGAAGTTGGAATTGCCTGCAATGGTGTAGTATTCACCGGAAACCTGACCTGTTGCAAGTGTAAGGATGATGCAGAGTACGCATGCTCCGACAACACCTAAGAGGATAGGGATGATCTTGATCATGCCCTTGCCCCAGATATTGCAGATTACGATGATAAGGATAGCAACGACAGCTACGATCCAGTTTGTTGAGCAGCTGTTGATAGCTGTAGCTGAAAGGCAGAGACCGATTGCGATGATGATAGGTCCGGTTACGATAGGCGGGAAGAATTTCATTACGCGGTTAACGCCAAAAGCCTTGATAAGTCCCGCAAGGATGAGATAAACAAGACCTGCCAGAGCAACACCGAAGCATGCATAGGGCAGGAGTTCTTTTTCGCCGTGGGGAGCGATAGCAAAATAACCTGCAAGGAAAGCGAAAGATGAACCTAAGAATGCAGGAACCTTTCTCTTAGAAAGAAGATGGAAAAGAATTGTTCCCAATCCTGCGAAAAGAAGTGTGGCTGAAACTGACAGACCGGTGAGGATAGGGACGAGGACGGTTGAGCCGAACATAGCGAACATGTGTTGGAAACCAAGCACGATAACACGGCCGGCACCCAGTGATTTCGCGTCGTAGACAGCTCCATCCTGAAGACTGGATTTACTCATAACAAGCCCTCCGTTGTATTTGGAATTTAATTAATAATAGCACTCTTGTGTAAAATTCAAGCAATCATTTTGACATTTGTCTGTAATAATGACCGGCTTGGCCGGTTTATGTTTATTGACTAAAAAAATCATTCTACTAAAATAAACAAGAGATTGTTCTAACCCAATTTTCTAAGTGAAAAAGGAGACGAATATGCAGTACAAGGATTTTAAGAACGTTCAGGTAATGGAGCATCCGCTCATCAAGCACAAGATCTCACTCTTAAGAGACGTAAGCACAGGAACCCATGAGTTCAGACAGCTCGTTGAAGAGATCGCAACACTCGAAGGTTATGAGGCATTAAGGGATCTTCCTCTCAAGGATGTAGAGATCCAGACTCCTCTCGAGACGACAATGACACCCATGATCGACGGTAAGAAACTTGCCATCGTTCCGATCCTTCGTGCAGGCCTCGGAATGGTACCCGGCGTAGAGGCTCTTGTTCCTCTTGCAAAGGTCGGACACATCGGTCTTTACAGAGACCCTGAGACACATGAACCTCACGATTACTACTGCAAGCTTCCTGATCCCATCGATCAGCGTCTCATCCTTGTTGTTGACCCTATGCTTGCTACAGGCGGTTCAGCTGTTGATGCCATCAATTCGATCAAGGCTCACGGCGGAAAGAACATCAAGTTCATGTGCATCATTGCAGCTCCCGTAGGTATCGAGAGACTTGCAAAGGCTCATCCCGATGTTGATATCTATGTCGGCAACGTTGACAGGGAACTCAACGAAAATGCGTATATTCTCCCTGGTTTGGGAGATGCGGGTGACCGTATTTTCGGCACCAAATAAATAAACCGGAAACAATTGGAGGAAAGTGTTTTATGGTTATGAAGAAGGTATTGGCATCTGTTATGGCAGTTGCTACATTGGCACTTGCTATCGCAGGATGCGGCAAGAAGGATGATAAGAAGTTCGTCGTTGGTTTCGACCAGGAATTCCCGCCTATGGGATTCGTTGCCGATGACGGTTCTTATGTAGGCTTCGATCTTGATCTTGCTCAGGAGTGTGCAAAGCGTATGGGACGTGAATTCGTAGCACAGCCTATCGCTTGGGATTCAAAGGACCAGGAACTTAAGTCAGGCAACATTGACTGCATCTGGAACGGATTTACCATCAGCGGCAGAGAAGACGGATACACATGGTCTGAGCCTTACATGGTCAACGATCAGGTAGTAGTCGTTAAGAATGATTCAGGTATCACATCACTTGCTGATCTTGCAGGCCTTAAGGTTGCAGTTCAGAAGGATTCATCAGGTCTTGCTGCACTGAATGACAATCCGGCTCTCACAGATACTTTCGGTGAGCTCGTTGAGATCGATTCATATCTCCAGGCAATGATGGAACTTGAGATGGGCAGTGTAGATGCAATCGTTATGGATGAGATCGTTGCCCGTTATGAGATCCAGACATCAGGAAAGCCTTTTGCAATCCTTGATGAGGCTGTAGCTTCCGAAGAATACGGCGTCGGTTTCCTTCTCGGAAATACAGCACTCCGTGACGAAGTTCAGAAGACTCTCGAAGATATGGCTGCTGACGGAACAATGAAGCAGATCTCAGAGAAGTGGTTCGGTTCTGACGTTACTATCATCGGCAAGTAATATCAGTGCTTAAATGACTTTCAAAAGCTGTTCCGGGTATTTCCGGAGCAGCTTTTTATTATGGTAAAGCAAGTTTTCCATATATTTGTTATAATCTCTTCGTTATGGGTTCATTACAGTCGACATTGATTCAATTGCTTCAGGGCTTCAAGTTTACGTTCGGGATCTTCTTCTTCACGTTGATCTTCTCGATCCCTTTGGGTCTGCTTGTATCCAAGGGCAGAATGTCCAAGATAAAGATCGTATCGCTTATTTTCCAGCTCTACATCTCTATCTTAAGGGGCACGCCTCTCATGCTTCAGCTCCTGCTGGTATATTTCGGACCTTATTATATTTTCGGGGTCAATCTCGGAAGCATCCAGCTTGGACCGTTCAACTACAGGTTCATCGCAACCATCGTTGCGTTCTCTTTGAATTATGCGGCATATTTTGCCGAGATCTTCAGAGGCGGCATCCAGTCCATGTCCAAAGGTCAGTATGAAGCAGCGACAGTTTTGGGCTTCTCGAAAATGCAGACCTACTTCAAGATCATCCTGCCTCAGGTCGTAAAGCGCGTGCTGCCTTCAGTTTCCAATGAGATAATCACGCTCGTAAAAGATACGTCACTTGCACAGGTCCTCTCGGTAACAGAGATGTTTACCAAGGCATCCGCGGCCGCTTCGGCACAGGTATCGGTAATTCCTTTTATAGTTGCCGGCGCTTTCTACTATGTGACGAACCTGATAATCGAACAGATATTAAACCGCGTGGAAAAATCCATGTCTTACTATTCTTAACGGGGTAAGCCAAATGCCGGAAACAAAAAGCGACGTTGTTCTTGAAATAAATAAAGTCTATAAGTCCTTCGACGATCTGGAGGTCCTTAAGGGCATTACCATGGAGGTAAAGCGCGGCGAAGTCGTTGCCGTCATTGGTCCTTCTGGCGGTGGTAAGTCAACCCTCTTAAGATGCGCCACCACTCTCGAAAAGGTCGACGCCGGCAAGATCGTCATCGGCGGCGATGTTCTCTGCGAAGACGGCCAATACTGTGACAAGAAGCTCGAAAAGCAGATCCGCTCAAAGTTCGGACTCGTTTTCCAGAACTTCAATCTCTTCCCGCATTTCTCAGTAAGACGTAATATCACGGAAGCTCTTATCCATGTCCACAAGAAGAGCAAGGAAGAGGCAGAGATAATCTGCAGTCAGCTTCTTGCAAAGATGGATCTTACGGAGAAAGCCGATGCTTATCCCTGTAATCTTTCAGGCGGCCAGCAGCAGAGAGTTTCCATCGCGCGAGCTCTTGCCACTAACCCCGAGATCATCTTTTTTGACGAGCCTACATCCGCATTGGATCCTGAGCTCACCAAAGGTGTTTTGAATGTCATCAAGGAACTCGCTAAAGAGAAGATGACGATGGTTATCGTTACCCATGAGATGAGCTTTGCCAGAGACGTAGCCGACCGCATCAGTTTTATGGATGGCGGCGTTATCGTTGAGGAAGGTCCTGCATACGAACTCGTAACAAACCCTAAGCAGGAGAGAACAAAGGCATTCCTAGCCGGTTATTAATTTATTTAGCAATAGAGACAAAACAACTACACGTTGATGTGAGGCAATAGCACCTGAAGTCTTCGCCGTCAATGGACGTAAACTTGCCTTCGGCACCATTGACTGCTCACCTTTACAGGTGCATAAATCAGTGTTCAAGAGGTCGGATACCCGACCTCGCATCTGAAGATGCCGATCTTTACCGGATTTCTGGCTTGTTGCGATTGTCAAACCCGTATAAAACTCAAGTGCATTTATATCTGTTTCAAAAATCGATTTAATCGTTTTTGATATCGTACATTCTTGACCTAATTTCAGACTGATAGTACAATAATTGAACTAACAGTCTAGATATTAAACTGCCAGTATGAAATTAGACAATGAAAATAGCACTTTCAAAACTGGATTGGAGACAGAATATGTCAAAAAAGACAAGGATAATTATTTATAAAGAATCGGTAATGGATGCTGCAGAGAAACTTTTCGAGAGCAAGGGATATGATGCAACATCGGTCGATGAGATCGCTTTCAACACTGGTATCAGCAAGGCGACGCTTTATGCGTATTACAGAAGTAAAGAAGAGATCTGGGATTCGCTTATGTGCCGGTACATGGGGTTCATGCTTGAGGATGCCAGGAAGGCGGCAGAAGGCGAAGGCTCTTTTGAGCAGCGCTATTACAAACTTTGCTTTGACCTCGCTTCAAAGTTTGAAGAACATCCGGTTATCTATAGGGGAACATTGGGAAAGATCTCCGTGGATATGGAAAATGAGATCTATAAGAAGATCTACGAAGTCGGTGAGGCGACAAATGAAGCAATCGCTGATTTCATCAGAAGCGGCATTAAGGAAGGCGTTGTCAGAAAAGATATCGATATCTATCCTGCGGTCATCATGATGTGGTCTTCAATATCAGGAATAATCTCAATGGCCATCGATAAAGAAGAGTATCTCAAACTGAGATTCAACATGAGTAAGGAAGATTATCTGAAAAAGGCATTCGAGCTGCTTTTGGAGGGTGTTAAATGAACGCAGTTTACTTAAGCGGTACCGGTAATACTAAGCATGTAACTGAATTGCTTTTCAAGAAGATCGGAGCAAATGGAACGCTGGTGCCAATTGAATCTTCAGGTGTCGATAAAGCGCTGGAAGACGATGAGCTGATATTAGCTTATCCGACACAGTTTTCGAACATTCCGTATCTTGTAAGGGGTTTCATAAACAAGCATGCGGACATATGGCAGGGCAAGAAGATATTCCTTATAACGACGATGGGACTTTTTGCAGGTGACGGCACAGGGTGCGCTGCAAGGCTCCTGAAAAAGTACGGAGCCGTTATAACAGGCGGACTCCAGATCGTTATGCCTGATTCCATAGGTGACTGTAAAGCGCTTAAAAAGACCCATGAACAAAATAAGGCTGTCATAGAAAAAGCAGATAAAAGAATTATAGAAGCAGCAAGTCAGATGCGGGCAGGGAAGTATCCTAAGGAAGGTCTGTCGTTTGCATCTCATCTTGCCGGATTGTTCGGCCAGAGGCTGTGGTTTTATAACAAGACGACCGGCTATACCGATAAGCTTAAGATCGATCCTTCAAAATGCATCGGGTGCGGAATCTGCGCAAAGAACTGCCCGACTCAGAATATCAGGATCGAAGACGGAAAGGCTTTATCATCAAATCAATGCACCATGTGTTACAGGTGTGTGGACTTTTGTCCGAAACAGGCTGTAACCTTGCTTGGCAAAACGCTTCATGAACAGCCTACATATGAAAAGAACGCAAAGTGAAGATGTCCTGCAAAACATGCTGATCTATAGATAGTTTGGAATAAATAAACCGCCCCATTCATAAAGTGAATGAGGCGGTATTGTTAATAAGCATTTTGGGCAGCAGGTATTACTCGGGCTTGTAGCTGTCCTTCAAAGATACGGCTCTGTTGAAGACGAGGTGCTCGGGAGAAGAATCTTTTGAATCAGCACAGAAGTAACCTGTTCTCAAGAACTGGAATCTGTCTTCAGGCTGTGTATTCTCAAGGAACTTCTCAAGCTTTGCACCCTTGATGACTTCAAGAGAATCAGGATTGATGAAGTCGAGATAGTTGCAGTCTGCAAGGTCGGGCTGTTCTGTGGTGAAGAGTCTGTCGTAAAGTCTGATCTCGCCGTCAACGCAGTTGTTTGCATCAACCCAGTGGATGGTTGATTTGATCTTTCTTCCGTCCAAAGTGTTGCCGCCTCTTGAATCAGGATCGTATGTGCAGTGAACTGCAGTAACGTTGCCGTCTGCATCGTGATCGCATGAAACGCACTTAACGACATATGCAGACTTGAGACGAACCTCGTTGCCGGGGAAGAGTCTGAAATACTTGGGTGCAGGTACTTCCATGAAGTCGTCGGATTCGATCCAGAGCTCTCTGGAGAAAGTAACCTTACGCATTCCTGTGTTCTCATCCTTAGGATTGTTCTCGACGTCGAACTCCTCGGAAGTGCCTTCCGGATAGTTGTCGATGATGAGCTTGATGGGCTTTAATACGGCCATTGCTCTCTGGGCATGTTCGTTAAGATCTTCTCTTAAGCAGTATTCAAGGAATGCGAAGTCAACAACGGAGTTAACCTTTGCAACGCCGTTTCTTGCACTGAAGTTGTGAATGGAAGCAGGTGTGTAGCCACGTCTTCTGAGACCGCAAAGCGTAGGCATTCTGGGGTCATCCCAGCCCGTAACGATTCCTGCTTCGATCATGGCACGGAGCTTTCTCTTTGAAAGTACTGTGTGCGTGATTCCGAGTCTTGCGAACTCGATCTGACGGGGTTTTGTCTCAACTGAAATGTTATTAACTACCCAGTCGTAAAGAGGTCTGTGTGACTCGAACTCGAGAGAGCAGAGGGAGTGTGTGATTCCTTCGAGTGCATCTTCGATCGGATGAGCGAAGTCGTACATAGGATAGATGCACCACTCTGTGCCTGTTCTGTGGTGAGGCAGGTGATTGATCCTGTAGATAACGGGGTCTCTCATGTTGAAGTTACCTGATGCGAGGTCGATCTTTGCACGGAGTGTCATCTTTCCGTCTTCGAATTCTCCGGCTCTCATTCTCTTAAACAGATCGAGGCTTTCCTCGATAGGTCTGTCGCGGTAAGGGGAGACTGCGGGAGTCTTTGTGTCGCCTCTCATGTCACGCATCTGGTCGGGTGTGAGTTCGCATACATATGCAAGGCCCTTGTTGATGAGTTCGATTGCGAATTCATACATCTTCTCGAAGTATTCGGATGCATAGAAGAATCTGTCATCCCAGTCGTGGCCTAACCAGTGGATATCTTCCTTGATGGCCTCAACGAATTCCTCATCCTCTTTGGTGGGGTTGGTGTCATCCATTCTGAGGTTGCAGAGACCGTTATATTCTTCTGCAGTACCGAAGTCGATCTCCAATGCTTTTGCGTGTCCGATATGAAGGTAACCGTTCGGTTCAGGCGGGAATCTCGTGTGGATCTTCTTGCCGTATACGCGGCCGCCTTCCTTGAGCTCCTCGTCAATTATCTGCTCAATAAAATTCTTGCTGTCAGCCATATCAATATTCTCCCGGATTAAAGTCTAGAATAAACATATTTGATTCGTCTGAGTGACTCTTCCTTACCGAGAAGGAGCATAACCTCAGCACATCCGCCGGGCGTTACTGCAACGCCTGCCGCAGCGATACGAACGGGCCACATAACCACGGAGTTCTTAACTTCGAGGCCCTCTGCGAGAGTCTTCATTGCTTCAGTGATCAAGTCTCTGTCCCAGTCGAGCTTCTCAAGTACGGGGATTGCCTTTTCGAGCATCTGCTTGGAAGATTCGAGAGTGGACTTGCTCTTCTTGTGTTCGAAGAGAGCAAGATCGAAATCTCCGTATTCCTTAATGAACGAAAGCTTCTCAGTAATCTCGGTGAACTTTGCGATACGGGGCTTTAAAAGCTCGGCAAGAAGTTCATAGCAGGAAGCGTCGACTCCGGCCTCATCATAGAAAGGCTTTGCGTGCTCAAGGAATTCCTCGTCGGACATTGCCTTGATGTGTTCCTGGTTTACCCACGAGAGCTTATCGTAGTCGAAAACAGCAGGTGACTTGGAGATGCCGTTGATGTCGAATGCTTCGATAAGTTCCTTAAGTGAGAAGATCTCTCTTGTATCCTTGGGAGCCCAGCCGAGGAGTGCGATGTAGTTGATGATCGCCTCAGGCAGGTATCCTTCATTGATAAGGTCCATAAAACCTGTAGATCCGTGACGCTTTGAAAGCTTAGAGATAACCTCGTTGCCTTCTTCGTCAACTGACTTACCCATGATGAGCGGCAGGTGGATGTATGTGGGGATCTCCCATCCGAATGCCTCGTAGAGGAGGTTATATTTGGGTGTGGATGAAAGATACTCGCTTCCTCTTACAACGTGAGTGATTCCCATTGTGTGGTCGTCTATTACGTTTGCGAAGTTATAAGTAGGGAAGCCGTCTGTCTTGATAAGTACCTGGTCATCGAGATCCTCGTTGGGGAACGTAATGTCGCCGTATACGAGGTCGTGATAGGAGGTGGAACCCGTCAGAGGCATCTTTTGTCTGATGACATAGGGCATGCCTGCATCAAGATTCTTCTGGATCTCTTCAGCTGAGAGGTCTCTGCAGTGACGGTCGTAGCCTGTGCCCTCGGGAGCATTCTCCTTAAGAGCTTCAAGGCGCTCTTTGGTGCAGAAACATCTGTATGCCTTGCCCTGCTCAACGAGCTGCTCGGCGTAAGGTTTGTACATCGAGAGTCTCTCGCTCTGTACATAAGGGCCGTATTCGCCGCCGATATCAGGACCTTCGTCGTGCTCAAGTCCTGCAAGCTTCATTGTGTCATATATAACCTGAGTTGCTCCCTCAACATAACGCTCACGGTCTGTGTCTTCAATTCTAAGGACAAAAGTGCCGTTTTCATGCTTGGCCGTAAGGTATTCATAAAGTGCGGTGCGAAGATTACCGACATGCATAAAACCCGTAGGGCTGGGTGCGAATCTCGTTCTTATTTTCATATACAACCTCTATTAAATAAATTACCTGAGCGTTTATTTTATCACTTTTGTGATAATATACAAATTGATTTTGCAAGCGAAAGGAGCCTTAAAAGCTTGGACAGACTTGATTGCAACCGCAGCTATGACTGCTTTACCGGAAGCGGTATTGCCGAAGAGTTCGTAGCCGGATTTATCCTTGAGCAGTACGACAACAAAGATCTCACAGGTCAGGAGATCAAGGTCGCGATAATATCCGACAGACAGGTAAGCGGTTACTATTACAACGCTTTTGAGAAGCAGTTCGTTATAAGGGACATCAAGCCCTGCCTCATTACTGTCGATGAGGGCGAACAGAACAAGAATCTTTCGCAGGTTAATTATGTCATTAAAGAACTTGCAGACTTCGGCCTTAACAGCAATGACTGGATCATTGCTTTCGGAGGCGGTGCCGTAATCGACATCGCAGCTTTTGCATCGGCTCTTTATACCGGTAAGTCCAGATTCATCGCGGTACCGACGACGCTTTCATCCATGGCTGAGACGAGCTGCTCGGACAAAGCTTACCTTAACTCGGGAAGCCGCAAAAATACTGCATCAATTGATATCTCACAGACGGCTGTCTTTATCGATCCCAAGTATCTTTCGACGGTTCCCAAAAAGTATGTCCCCAATGGTTATGCGCAGATCATAAGATATGCGCTTCTGGCTGATTTCGGACTTCTGACCGATCTTATCGAATTGTCAGGTTCAAGCCTTTCAGACATAAGGGTTTTCCTCAACCGCGTATATGCCGCAAGGGCAGCTATAGACAGGAAGAATCCCGTGCTCCTGACACTCGGAAGCGAACTGTCGGAGGCTGTCGAGGGCTATTTCAGGTTCATGAACTATTCGGAGGGCGAGGCTCTGGCATTAAGTCTTTTCGCGACCGTGCCGGACAAAGCCAGAACGGCCCTTTCCGCAATCTATATCAAGCTCGGGCTCCCCACGGAACTTAAGGGAGTAAGCTTTAACGCCATCATGAATTCACTTAAGGATTCATATCGAAAAGGCTCAGGCACTGACAGGTCCCTGGTCTGCTATGAGGAAAAGGACGGCAAGGGAAGTTGGGCCATTAAAAATCCCTCAACAGACGAGGCTTTGACGATCCTTGAAGACAGACTTAAGAAGATTACGGCCGTCTCTTCACCGATTGCCTCAAATGAAGAGGAAGTTTAGGGTATAATACGCAAGTTATGAAAAGTGATTTGATCAAAAAAGTAATAGCCGCAGCTACCTGTGTCACATTAATGGCACAGCCTTTGCTCCTGACTTCTTGCAAGAGCAAGAACAAAGGTGACGGAAAGCCTGCAGATTACGGCACATACGGTTCTGACATCGCCAGGGAGATTGCTTCTAAATTTCCCGACAGACGCGCTTATTCTGCCGGAGAGTCACAGACCGGTGCATATATTGAGGAAAAGATAAAGGAACTCGGATATACACCCGAAGTCCAGAGCTTCCAGGGTTCAGGCGGCACATCCGCAAACTACATTGTCAGAGTCGAGGGTACCGGATTTTACTGTGCCCAGGACGACGGTTCGTTCACGCTTGAACACAGAGTAGCGATCATCGGTACTCATTATGACGCAGATCTTTATTCCGAATACAGACCTGACGAAGAAAATGAAGAAGAGTATGACGATGAGGATTACGACGAAGATTACGATGACGAAGATTACGACGATGAGGACGAGACGGAGGAGACAGAACCCGAATTCAGATATGACGGCATCTCCGATAACGCTTCCGGTACGGCATGTGTCCTGACAGCACTTAAGGCTTATAAGGATTACAAGGACGTCGGATTCGACGTCTGGTTCGTTTTCTTCGGCGCAGGCACCGATAATTTCAGTGGAGCAGAGGCTTTCTATCAGTCCCTTTCATACGAAGAGCAGCACAGCATTGACGTTATGTACGATGTCGACAGTCTTTACGCAGGCGACAAAGTATATGCATCTTCCGGTTATAAGTCACTTATTTCCACAAGACGATATGAGATGAGAAGAAAGCTCTATCAGGCTTATGATGTCTGTTTCTCCAATACTCTTTATACGAATTACGGATTCGACCTCTATTACAACGAGTCCGGCATCAAGGTTGATGTTGACGAAGACGGCGTCAACGATATCTTCAAGGAAATGCCGAAGACAGTCTCGGATTTCAAGGTTTTCGATGACCGAATGATACCTGTTGTATATTTTGAGAGTTATGAATATAACTTCGCGAATTATGATCAGATGAAAGAGACCAAGAACCTGAGTCTTCAGGATTACGGCGGAAACATCAGAAGAACACCTGCCGACAGTACGGCTTTCTTGGATTCCGTTCTCGTTGAAGAGGACTACGACCGTGACGGCGACGGTGAGATCGACTGCAGCGGCGACAGACTCCAGATAAGGATCAACTGCGTGGCTTTCATTATTTGCGAAGCTCTTCTTAAGGGTTCCGACAAGGGTATGACACCTTCAGAATACGATGCGTTTAGAGCCGAGCAGACAAGACAGACCTACTATACTGAGACTACAGAAACTTCAGGAACTTAATGCCGGTAATACAAATTTACCGACATTGATTTTTGTCCCTTATGTTATACTAAATAAGATAAGCGTTAGGGAAGAAGGACCGGTCGATGTCCAACACATCAATCATTACTCAGATATTTGAATTCTTGGGAGAGCTTTTTAACAGCCTCGATAAAGGCACGCTCTTCTTTGGAAGCGTTTGGGATTTTATCCGTTACGCAATCGATATCGCGCTCGTAACTTTCCTTTTCTATACGCTCCTGATGTTCATCAGACAGACCAGAGCCTGGCAGCTCATCAAGGGTATCGTTCTTATCCTTCTGTTTGTTGCTTTCTGCGGCGTTGTCGGACTCGACATGGTCGGATTCCTGTTTAACAGACTTCTTTATATCGTTGCGATCCTGTTCGTGGTTCTCTTCCAGCCTGAACTCAGAAGAGCTTTGGAGACTGTGGGTCTTCGTACATCCAATGCAGCCAATCCTTTCAGGCACAGCGAGTCTATTATGACAAAGGATGAGCTCAATTCCTTTATCAAGGAGATAAGTGCTGCATGCAAAGAGATGTCCAGAACATATACCGGCGCACTCATCCTTATTGAGAGACATACAAGACTTGATGAACTCCTTTCACAGGAGAACGTAGTCACATTTGATTCCGAAGTTACTAACTCTGTGTTGCAGAGCATTTTCTATAAGGGTTCCCCCATGCATGACGGTGGACTTCTTATCAGAGACGGCAGGATAATTGCTGCAAGATGCCATGTTCCGCTCTCAGTTACTATGCATTCGCTTGAGCGTGCTGGAACACGTCACAGAGCCGCAGTCGGCGCAAGCGAGATGGGTGATACTGTTGCGGTTGTCGTATCTGAGGAAAGAGGCAAGACCTCCATTGCAGTTAACGGCAGACTTTTCGAGATGAGATCTACAAGAGAACTCGAGGCAAACCTCTCATATCTCCTTGGCCTTAAAGAATACGGTGGTGAGCAGAAGACATTTATCGATAAGATCATCGACAAGTTCCGCGGCAAGAAGAATGATACTGACTCGGAAGTATTAAGCCAGGAAGATGTCGGCAAGGCTTCGAAAACAAAGACCGCTGCAGCCGCTTCAGCTACGTCAGTTCCCACAACCCAGGTTGAGGTAGCAGGTGAGAGCTCTGTTCCCATCACTATCAGAACAAGAGATGCTGATCAGACATCCAACTCCCAAAGAGTCGGAACGCCAACCAAGATCATATTCATAGTCCTCTCGTTTTTTATGTCGCTCTTTTTGTGGATCTATATTCAGGTTATCAACAACCCTGTTGTTACAAGAAATATAACGGTTCCGATCAGCCAGTACCAGAATCTTCCTGACAATGCCGAAGTTTCTTACCCGATCAAGTCAGTTGATCTTGAGATCGTAGGACGTGCCGGAACCATTAACAAGCTTACAGTTGACGATATCGTCGTATCTGTCGATTACTCTGAGATCTCAGATGGCGACTTGGGTGTCGTAGAACTTCCGATCAATGTATCGAGCGCTGACGGAAACATCTATTTCCGTGTTGAGCGTCAGCTTCCGGAGACTATATCAGTAACGGTATATTCTTCCAACTAACGGATTCTATTGTCCAATCAATATAGGACAGAAAGGATATAAAACATGTTAGAAACAAAAGATCTTATCGATTTGACACACACACTTGCAGCTCCGATTCTTGAAGATAAGAAGTATCCCTGGGAAGCACTTCCTCTCATCAAGGATTTTATCCTCGCTTTAGGTCCCACACTTGATCCTGAAGTTTATGAGAACAAGGGTGAAGGCATCTGGATCGCAAAGAGTGCCAAGGTATTTGATTCGGCATACATTGCAGGCCCCTGCATCATCGGACCAGAGACAGAAGTCCGTCAGTGCGCATTCATCAGAGGAAGCGCTCTTATCGGCAGCAAGTGCGTTATCGGTAACTCAACAGAGCTCAAGAACGTAATCATCAGTGATAACGTTCAGGTTCCTCACTATAACTATGTAGGTGACTCCATCCTCGGATTCAAGTCACATCTCGGTGCCGGAGCGATTACATCAAACGTTAAGTCTGACAAGACACTCGTTTGTGTTAAGAACGGTGACGAAGTAATCGAGACAGGCCTTAAGAAGTTTGCAGCTATCGTTGGCGACAACGTTGAAGTAGGCTGCCAGAGCGTTCTTAACCCCGGTACGGTTATCGGAAGAGGTTCAAGAGTATATCCTCTCTCAAGAGTAAGAGGAGTCATCCCTGAAAAGCACATCTTCAAGGATGCAGATCACATCGTTCCGATCGAGGAATAATTTTATTAAACACCAGTTTTTTCAAAGGATGTCTTACATTTGTGAGGCATCCTTTTTGATTAGATAAGTTGTGTGTTTTCCCCACATGCTTGGAAAAGATTCTTTTGGGAAAAGAATGCAGGGAATGAAGATATTAAAAAAAGGTTGCCTCACCGGAGACAACCCTTAAAGATTCAATTAATTTTCTTATCAGACTACGCTGTCCTTGAGCTTATCGAAAGCCTGTTTTGCAACCATTCTTACGTTAGGATCTGAATCAGCGAAAGCGAGTTTTTTTACGTACTCTTCGCAATGCTTAGCGTGGATGTCTGCAGCAGCAGTTGCGGCAGCGGCTCTGACCATAGGAGAAGAGTCACGGAGAAGGGGAATGAGAGCCATTCCTGATTCGTAATTCGGGATCATGCCCATAGCCATTGCTACAGTCATACGGACATCGTCTTCTGCGTTGTCAGCATACTTGAGCAAAGCACCAAGTTTCTGCTTCGAACCGAGTTTAAGGATTTTGTCTTTGATAGCATCTGTGCGTCCCATAACTCTACGACTCCCGATATCGTTTATTCTTAACAATATTATAGAGTAAAAGTATCAAAAAAACATCACTCTTAACAAATTATTATAAAGTGCTGTTAGATTTTTGTTTGCTTTGCTCTATAATACTTCTGATTATATAGTCAAAGTATTTAAAAACGATTCGTTTTTTTACTTGTTTGACTAAATTTGTGAGGAATATCGAGATGAATAAACTTTTGCGCGGAATAACTGTTTTAGGGCTTACGGGAGCTGTTTTACTCTGTTCCTGTACGACCAATCTGGGCCCCGAAACTTTACCGTCCATTACAACCGCAACAGAGACTACTATAGAAACAGAACCTACAGAAACAGAACCGACGCTTCCTCCTGAAGCAACAGAACCTTCAAGTGTTGCCGTTGTAACTGACAGCATTGTTGAGAATGAAGGCACATTAAGTGTAAGCGGTACAAAGATCGTAAACAGTGAAGGCGAGGAAGTTGTTCTTAAGGGAATGAGCACTTTTGGCATTCAGAACTGCGAAGGATTTTTCACGGAAGAAGTTGTTAAGACACTTGCTGAAGACTGGGGTTGTGATGTCCTTAGGATTGCGCTTACAGGCGATAAGGATATCGAAGGATATCTGAAGGACCCTGACAAGTATTTCGACATGGTCTGCAAGATATGTGATCTTTGCATCGATCAGGGTATCTACGTTATCGTTGACTGGAATGTAGCTTACTATGAGGATGCCGAGGAAACTAAGGAGGCTTGTGTTGATTTCTTTACGAGACTTTCCGCCATTTATTCTGATTCTCCCAACCTCATTTATGAGGTAAATAATTATCCGCTTTTCTATGAGGAACCGGATGAAGATACCGATGAAGTTCCGAATGAGTGGGAAGACATGATCAAGCCTTTCGCTACGGATGTTATCAATGCCGTAAGAGAGAACAATCCTGACTGCATCGTAATTGTCGGTGTTCCGAATAACGGTCTTGATGTAAATGCCGTATCCGAATCTTGGCTCGAATTCGAAAACATCATCTACGGATGCCGTGTTTTCTCAGGTTCCAATAAGCAGGAAATGAGAGACAATATCAGCCTTTTGCTTGATGAAGAAGCTTGCGTTTTCATAACAGAATGGAGTTTCTGCACCGAGTACCTTAAAGGCGGAATATTCAGAAATGAGAGCGAAAAGTGGTCTCTGTTCCTTGAGGCAAACGGTATCTCCTGGTGCAGCGTCGGTATCGGAAGTGATATTGATAACGATACAAATGCGTTGCTCTTAAATGCAGAGAACTATACTGATGCCCAGAAATACGGCGGACACTGGCCTGACGGACTTCTTTCGGATGCCGGACTTTATGCAAGAGAACTTCTTTTATCGGAACCTTCAGCCCAGATCGATACTGAGACGACAGAACCTGCGGATGAAGAGACCGAATCTACTGAAGATTCTTATGCAGAAGACGGCGAAGACGACGATGACGAAGAATAAGACAGCAGGTTTAATAAGGTGCTGATGTCCAGACCGGGTTACAGTGTATCTTCTAACAGGGCGAGATGTGAAATGCTCGCCCTTGATACTGATAACTTAAGGCTTGCGGTACTGCGTAAAAGTGAAGCTGCAAGAATTGCTGAATATCTTCAGAATAACAGGGATTTTCACAAGCAGTTTTCGCAGACTCACACTGACGATTACTTTACCGTTTCAACACAAAAGAAATATCTGGCATATGACTGCAATTCATTTCTAGAAGGCAGTCTTGTGCCTTTGTGGATCACTCTTAAGGACGACAATAAGATCATAGGCCGTGTATCTTTTTTCAATTTTGCGTATGGTGGCATGATGTCTTGTGCGTGCGGATACCATCTTGATAAGGAACATACCGGAAAGGGATACATGACTGAGGCACTGAAGAGCGCGATGGCTTTTGTTTTCGACGAGTATAAGATGCACAGGATCGAGGCTTTTATCGTTCCAGAGAACGAGCCTTCGCTGAACCTGGTGAAAAGAGTCGGCTTTCACTATGAAGGGAAGAGAATATCTTACATGCATATCAACGGCAGATACCGGGATCACGAAGCGTTTTATATGCTTGAAGATGATATGTAAGACTTGGTGAAAATAAATTTGTCTTAACTTGTAACAAAATTTCCATATATTTATTTGCAAAGTATGTAATAATAAGATATACGATTATGCGGAGGTGATAATTGTGAACAGAAAGAGATTTACAACCGCACTTATTGCTGGAATGATGGTTGCCGTTATGGCTATGGGACTTGCTGCCTGCAAGAAGACAAAGCCTACGGAATCAACACTTGAATCTTCTGAACAGACCACCACCACCACTACTACTATCCCGACAACAACACTTCCGGAATATTCAGGTCCTCTTACAAATAGCGAAGAAATTACATGGACCGAGACACAACTTGAGTCACCTGCGACTTACTATGCTAACGTTACAAAGGGCGAGTTCCTTAATGTTAGAAAGGGTCCCGGCACGGGCTATGAGAAGGTAGGTACTCTTACGAGAGGTCAGGCTGTTACAGTTGTTGCCAAGGCAAGCGGCGGCTGGTATAAGACACAGGACGGATTCTACGTTTCTGAGACTTATCTTACAGGTACAATGCCTAACTAAAATTCTTAGTTGATTATTTTTAAACCTTAGTGTAATATACATAGGCACTTAATTGAAAGTGCCATATGCGAGTGTAGTTCAATGGTAGAACTTCAGCCTTCCAAGCTGACCACGTGGGTTCGATTCCCATCACTCGCTCCAGGGTCATTAGCTCAGCTGGATAGAGCAACAGCCTTCTAAGCTGTGGGCCGGAGGTTCGAGTCCCCCATGGCTCACCATCAAAAAGCGCTTCGAGTAATCGGAGCGCTTTTGGTTTTTATATCCCTTAACATTAATTCTATAAATTTTTTCTGATATAATGCATTTGTATATCTTGATTAAGAGGGGGTAGATTATATGAATTGTGTTAAGTGTGGTAATCCCATTGTTGATGGCAACAGATTCTGCATGATCTGTGGAACACCTGTTGATGCGGCTCCTCAGGCGCCTGCAGCTGGTAATGCGCCCGCTCCGGGTCCTGTGGTTCAGGAGACTGCTCCGGTAGCTCCCGTTGAGATTAATCCCCAGACTGTAGCACAGGCACAGCCTCAGCCACAGCCGCAGACGATGCCTTATACGCCGCCTATTACTGACGGCACGAATGTCACCATACCTTTCGGAAGAAAGTACAGAGTCGTTTGTCCCGATTGTCAGACTGTAGTTGACAATCTTAAGAGAGATGAGACATACGGATTTGCATGCACAAAGTGCGGTAAAGCATATGCTTACGGCGGTCAGCTTCTCCTTTACAGGATGGGTAACGGACTTCCTTCTGCTGCAATTGTTCCTGTAGCTATCTACATTGATAATGTTTTCTATGGCGAGATCGCCAACCGTGAGTCTTTGAGGATCATGCTGAGTTCCGGAACTCATGTCATCGGCATGGGTGCAAGGCCCGGCACCAGGATCAACAGAATGCAGAGCAACCAGTTCCAGATTACCGTAGGACCCCAGACAAACAACCTGGCATTCAAGGTCAGCGTCGTATACAGGTACATGGGCCCTTACGGACTTGAACTTAAGCAGTGCAATCCTGAAGAGATTCCTGATATCTGATCTCATCAAATAATTAAGCTTTTTTGACAAGGTTGTCCGTTTTGGGGACAACCTTGTTTTTGCACCTGTTTTGGCTTGAAGGATATGGAAATCTTTGTGTTATAATCGAAAAGTCAAATACATATATATTATTTATTTTAAGGAGTTGGGTTAGTTATGCCGGGTAAGAAAGATTACGGCAACGAGAGTATTTCGATGCTCAAGGGTGCGGACAGAGTAAGACTCCGTCCGGCTGTTATTTTCGGTTCTGACAATCTTGAAGGATGCATTCATTCCTTTTTCGAGATCCTGTCAAACTCTATCGACGAGGCCAGGGAAGGTCACGGCGATAAGATCATCATTACAAGATATGCAGACGGTTCCATTGAAGTCGAGGACTTCGGCCGTGGTATCCCGATGGATTACAATGCCAAAGAGGGAAGATACAACTGGGAACTCGTTTACTGTGAACTTTATGCGGGCGGCAAGTACAACAATAACTCATCAGGCGACTATGAGTTCTCATTGGGTCTTAACGGACTTGGTGCGTGCGCAACGCAGTATGCTTCAGAGTTCTTTGAGGTAACAGTTTTCAGAGACCATACAAAGTATGAGATGTCCTTTAAGAAGGGTGAGCCTGTAACCGAGCTCATCCAGTCTCCATACAGATTCAACAGGACAGGTACTATCCAGCGCTGGAAGCCTGATACTGAGGTATTCACGGAGATCCTTATTCCTCTTGATACATTCAAGGAGATCATCAAGCGCCAGTCCGTTATCAACAGCGGAATCGAGTTCATCCTTAAGGATGCCGAGACAGGCGAGGAGTTCTCTTTCATCTATCCCGAAGGTATCAAGGGATATGTCGATGAACTTAACGGCATGAAGGGCTTTACCGAGACATATACATTCTCAGGTGAAGGAAAGGGCAGAGACAAGGAAGACCGTGACGAGTATAAGGTTAGGGCAGAGGTTGCTTTCTGCTTCAATAACGAAGTCAACGCTTTGGAATACTTCCACAACTCCAGTTTCCTTGAGCACGGCGGATCTCCTGATAAGGCCGTAAGGAATGCTTTTGTTGCAGAGATCGACAAGCAGATCAAGCAGCGCGACAAGTACAAGGCAAATGAATCAAGGATCATCTTCCAGGATATCGCTGATTCATTGATCCTTGTTACCAATACATTCTCAACACAGACTTCTTATGAGAACCAGACCAAGAAGGCTATCAACAACAAGTTTATCCAGGACTTCATGACACAGCTCATCAGGGATAATCTTGAGATCTGGTTTATCGAGAATAAGGATTTTGCGGCTAAGACCATAGATCAGATCCTCATCAACAAGCGTGCGCGTGAGAATGCCGAGAAGACCAAGGTCAACATTAAGAAGACCCTCATGGGCAAGGTCGACATCAACAACAGGATCAAGAAGTTCGTCGACTGCAGAACAAAGGATGTCGCAAAGCGTGAGCTTTACATCGTAGAGGGTGACTCCGCTTTGGGTTCCGTTAAGCTCGGCCGTGATGCCGAATTCCAGGCCGTAATGCCTGTAAGAGGTAAGATCTTAAACTGCCTCAAGGCTGATTACGCAACGATCTTTAAGAGCGAGATCATCACTGATCTTCTCAAGGTCCTGGGATGCGGTGTTGAGATAAAGAACAAGCACACCAAAGATATGAGTGCGTTCAATCTTGATGACTTAAGATGGAACAAGATCATAATCTGTACCGATGCCGATGTCGACGGCTTCCAGATCAGAACACTTATCCTTGCGATGCTCTACAGACTTACACCTACGCTCATCGAGAAAGGTTATGTCTATGTAGCCGAATCGCCTTTGTTTGAGATCACTTACAGACCCAAGGGAAAGAATGCGCAGGAAGAGACTTTCTTTGCATTTAACGAGAAGGAAAAGGCAGAGATCTTATCCAAAGTCGATCCCAAGCTCTGCACGATCCAGAGATCAAAAGGTTTGGGTGAGAACGAGCCTGAGATGATGTGGAAGACAACCATGAATCCGAAGTCTCGAAGACTTATCAAGGCTTGTCCTGAAGATGCAATGAAGACCGCTGAGATCTTCGATCTTTTGCTCGGAGACAATCTTGCAGGAAGAAAACTTCATATCGAGATGGACGGTAAGAAGTACCTCGATATGCTTGATTTAGGGTGATATAAATGGCACGTAAGAAAAAAGAAGACATCAATTCAGATTCACTTAAGGCAAAGCTTACTGACAGCAATGCCAAGGATATGCCGGCTATCGACCAGCCGATAACAGAGATGCTTGAGATCAACTATATGCCGTATGCGATGAGCGTCATCGTATCACGTGCGATTCCTGAGATCGACGGCTTCAAACCCTCACACCGTAAGCTCCTTTATACGATGTATAAGATGGGTCTTTTAGGCGGTAACAGGACTAAGTCCGCTAACGTAGTCGGTCAGACCATGAAGCTCAATCCTCACGGCGACCAGGCCATCTACGACACTATGGTAAGACTTACCAGAGGCAACGGTTCTTTGCTTCATCCTTTTGTTGATTCAAAGGGTAACTTCGGTAAGCAGTATTCCAGAGACATGCAGTGTGCTGCGCCACGTTATACGGAAGTAAGGCTTGAGAAGATCTGTGAAGAGATATTCAAGGGTATCGACAGAGATGCCGTAGACATGATCGATAACTACGACGGCACTCTCAAGGAACCCACGCTCCTTCCTACGACTTTCCCTGCAGTACTCGTAAATGCCAACCAGGGTATCGCCGTAGGTATGGCATCCAATATCTGCTCATTCAATCTTGCAGAAGTATGCGCTGCAACTGAAGCATACATGAGAGATCCCAATACCGATCTTTTGGAGATCATGCCCGCGCCGGACTTTTCGGGAGGCGGAAAGATCCTTTATAACAAAGATCAGATGAAAGCGATTTACGATACAGGTAAGGGAACATTTTCTGTAAGAGCAAAGTATAACGTTGATAAAGCCAAGAACCTCATCGAGATTACGGAGATCCCTTATTCCACTAGCGTTGAGGCTATCATCGATAACATCGCGGATCTCGTTAAGAGCAAGAAAGCAAGCGAGATCGCAGATATCCGAGATGAGACAGACCTTGACGGTCTCAAGATCACGATAGACTGCAAGAGAGGTACCGACCACGAGCAGCTCATGACAAAGCTCTTCAGATTCACAAAGCTTGAAGATACTTTCTCATGCAACTTCAACATTCTCATTGACGGTTCTCCGAGAGTAATGGGAATTGCCCAGATACTTGATGAATGGCTCAAGTGGAGAAGAACCTGCGTATGCAGGGAACTCAGTTTCAACCTTGCGAAAATGAAGAAGAGACTGCACCTTTTGGACGGTCTTGCAGTTATCCTTCTTGATATCGATAAAGCCATCAAGATCATCAGGGAGACAGAGCTTGAAGCTGACGTTATCCCTAACCTCATGACAGGTTTCGGCATTGATGAAGAGCAGGCTGAATTTGTCGCAGAGATCAAGCTCCGTAACATCAACAAGCAGTACATCCTAAACAGGATTTCAGACAGGGATAAGCTCAAGGCTGACATCGCTGATACCGAAGATCTTTTGGGGAGTCCTCGAAGGATCAACAACCTTATCGCTAAGACATTAAGGGAAGTAGCAGAGAAGTACGGCCAGCCCAGAAAGTCCGAACTCGTCGGAATGGAAGAGACAGAGACTTTCGAAGAGACGGCTGTTATTCCTGATTACAGACTTCACCTCATGCTTACCCGTCACGGCTATCTTAAGAAGCATACGATGAAGTCTTTGCAGAATGCCGGTGAACTCAAGACCAAAGATGACGATGAGATCTTCATGGGCTTTGAGTGTGAGAATAAGTCAGACCTTCTTATTTTCACTGACAAGTGCAATCTTTATAAGACTCACGTTTACGATTTCTCAGACACCAAGCCGGGTGATCTGGGTCACTACTTAAACAGCGAGCTCGGTATGGAAGACGGCGAGAAGCCCATGTTCATGATCTCCACAACGGATTACAAGGGCATTCTTTTCATTGCTTTCGAGAACGGCAAGGCAGCAAGATTCCCGATTGCATCTTACGAGACAAAGCAGAACAGAAAGAAACTCGTAAATGCGTATTTTGACGGAAGCAAAGCGATCGGATTCATACTCCTGGCTGAAGACGAAGATCCTGATCTTATCGTTACAAACAGCCTCGACAAGGCTGCCGTATTCAAGGCATCGCTGATCCCGCTCAAGACAACGAGAACGACACAGGGTGTCCAACTTCTTGTATCGAAGAAAGGTTCCGTATTAAAGACTCTCGCACGTCTTGCAGAAGTAGAGGTACAGGATCCCGAATACTACAGGATACGTAAAGTTCCTGCCATCGGTTACTACATTAGAGAGAATTCATTGGAGGCAAAGCAGGTTAGCTTTGATGATCTGAAGTGACGGTATTTTCTTCCGAGTATCACGTCGGAGAGGACGATCGCAAGGGCGGTAAGGATTACTATACCGCCGCTGTCGTCTGTGCCATTATGCTCATAATATTGGGCGTAACGACGTTTTTTATCGGAAGAAAAAACGCATATGAAAAAGACACCGTTCCGAGCTTCGAGGCGGCGATAGACGAAGGCAATTATTCCGAAGCGCTTGAGATCTACAGAGGCATTCAGGACGAGGTCTTAAAAGCATCCCCTGAAAATCAGGAGGCAAATGCAACTAAGCTTCAGATGCTCGATGATATGCAGAATATCGTCAGGATCCGCGTTGACTCACTCTGCGACAGGATCATTTCCAACAGATATGTTCTTACCGCGAGTGACATCAATTTTCTTAATTCGATGAAGGAACTTACGAGTTCTGTCGTTTCCGAGAGAATGTACAGCATCTGTGAAGACTTCCTTTTGGGCAACATCGAGAAGCCGGTAGTTATGTATTTCTTTGACCAGTTGTCTCCTATCGGTAATTTCTCTGCTACCGCAAATCCTTTGCTCAGAGAGCTGGACTTTATGGAGACTGCGACAGGTGATGTCCAGACAGCTGAGGCGGCTTATAACGAAGGTGATTACATTGCTGCTGTTAAGAAATATACACAGGTAGACCAGAGTTACGATGGTTTTGTAGGCGATTACTGCTATACGAGGATCACGACGATCAAGGATCTGATGTATGAGCCTATGATGGCTGAAGGTGAGCATATGCTCCAGACATCAAAGTTCTATTCTGCAGAGCAGCTATTCTCTGATCTTGCGGTAATCTTCCCTGAAGACGAGATGATAAAGAGTAACCTTCTTACCGCGACTTCATATACGAGCGAAGTTAAGGAATACAGAGGCCCCATCGAAGTTATCTGCGTAAGATCACTTATCGCGGATGCTGATATTGCTTTCTCAAGCCGTATCCGCTCAAGTGAGACGGGCCTTTACCTTACGACATATGAGTTTGAGAAGATCCTCGAAAATCTTTACGAGAGAGATTATGTTCTTGTAGATCCCGAGGACCTCATTGATGCAAGCGATCCGACATTCCTTCTTGAGCGTAATCTCCGTGTGCCGAAGGGTAAGAAACCTCTCATAGTCGTCATTGAGAATCTTCAGTACAACGCATCCGCATACAGCTACGGAACGTGCAGAAGACTGGTCCTCAACGATGAGAGCCAGGTTTGCGGTGAATACATTAATTACGCTGGAGAGACCGTTGTCGGCAGGAATGCGGAAGCAATCGGCATCCTCGACATATTCGTTGAAAAACATCCTGATTTTACCTATGACGGTGCTAAGGGCATTATCTCCGTAAGCGGTCACGAGTCAGTGTTCGGATATGTAATCAGTGAGGATGAGGTAGATGACCGTAATGCCGCATTAAGTGCTGCAAACATGCAGCAGATCAACCCGACACCTGAAGAGATCCAGTATAACAGGGACAGAGTTACGGAGATCGCTAATATTCTTTCCGATAACGGCTGGAAGTTTGCCAACTGCACATACGATTATATCCAGGACTGCACCAATACCGAGAAACAGGTTCTGATCGATGACACTGAGAAGTGGCTTGAGCAGGTAGGAAGTCTTTTCGGAGAGGTACATATGCTGGTATATCCGAACGGAAACTACATTCCGGGCACGGACGACAGGGCAGTGTACTACAAGAATCACGGATTCAGGATCTTCTTTGGCGGCGGAGCAAGCCCGTATTATACATACGGAGACAATTACCTCTATCTTGACCGTGCCATGATGAGTTATGTTACTTTGAAGCGGAAGGTTTATGAGGAACTGTTCGATTATCACGACATCATCGATCCTAAGAGGGGCGAACCTGAAGAAACCTGATGAAACGTTATATTTCAATTGCGTTTCATTTTGATAAATTTGTACAATAAATTTGTTTTTTATTATAATGTAGATTGTGAAGAGCTATTGTCGCCTTCCCGAAGGGAGCTTGAATATGGGCAGAATTGACAGACTTACAAATCTCACCGAGAACGAAGAGATCCTCTGGCAAGACAAAAAGAGATATCTTGGACTGCCTATTTCCTTTACGGTCTACAGTTTCAGCAACAACAAGTTCTATCTTAAAAAGGGTATCTTCAACATCAGTTCTGAAGAAATCCTTTTGTACAGGGTTTTGGATCTGACTTTTAAGCAGAATCTCTGGCAGAAGATATTCGGTGTCGGTTCGGTAATCCTTACGACTGCCGATAAGTCTACTCCTGTTCTTGAGATCAAGAACATTAAGACTCCTGACAGAGTAAGAAAAGCATTAAGCACACTTGTCGAGATGAGACGCGATGAGAAGCGTGTTACCGGTAAGGAAATGTTCGGCGCAGCCGGAATGTTCCATGATCACGGTGATCTTGAAGGTGTTGACCTTGACGGCGACGGTATAGCAGATGTTCATTGATTGAGGTATTGTTTTGGAAACGAGAATTGACAGATTCGGCAGCGTCCGCGAAGACAAGATCAATCAGCTCAAGAAGCTGATCGCAGAATCCAAAAATATTGTTTTCCTTGGCGGAGCAGGTGTATCCACAGAGAGCGGCATTCCCGACTTCAGAAGCGGTGCCGGTATCTACAATACTGAAAGCGGTACTAAGTACAGACCGATTGACATCATCGCTCACGATTTCTTCATGGAGCATCCTGAAGACTTTTTCGATTTTTACAAGCGTAAGCTTATCTATCCTGATGCAAGACCTAACAAGGCACACAAGGCTCTTGTAAGACTTGAGAGACAGGGCAAGCTTAAGGCGATAATCACACAGAACATTGACAATCTCCACCAGGAGGCAGGAAGCAAGTGCGTTATCGAGCTTCACGGTTCTGTATTCAGAAACTACTGCATGGATTGCGGAAAGAAGTTCAATATCGAATATATTGCGGCTCAGGAAGGCGTTCCGCACTGTGACAGATGCGGCGGCATCGTAAGACCTGACATCGTTCTTTACGAAGAAAATCTTGAGCACGAAAATGTTGATAATGCGATCAAGGCTGTTAAGAAGTGCGATCTCATGATCATTGCGGGAACATCACTTACTGTTTATCCCGCTGCTACGTTTGCTCAGTTCTTAAAGCACGACAGGATCGTTATTATAAATAAGAGTTCCACTTATATGGATCTTAAGGCGCTTCTCACGATCCACGATAATGTCGGTGATGTTCTTGATAAGTGCGTTCCGAAGAGAGTATCAAGAAAGACGAATACTTCGAAGACTACAGCAAAGAAGACAACCGCTAAGAAGACGGCTTCTAAGACAACAACAGCAAAGACGGGTACTGCCAAGGCGGAGCCCAAGACTGCTTCGAAGAAGGCACCGGCAAAGAAACCTTCTGCCGCCGCTTCAAAGAAGCCGGCATCTTCTAAGGCGAAGAAGGATGAATGCTAATCTTAAATTCTACGAAGATAAAGACCAGATGATAATTGCCGATCTTGCCAGGTATGGAAGGCAGAGCGGCATTTTGTCATTTTTGAGATTGATTACTTTCTTAGGCGCAACTGGTCTTTTTATCGGCGGATATGCAGCTAATCTTCCTGTATTTTATTTTGCCGGCGGTGCTGTTTTTATTTTGTTTGTTGTACTTTGCATCGTTCACGGCGGAATCATCGAGAAGGTTAATTACCTCAATGAATTGTCCAAAGTAAATGCTTCTTATATCGCCAGGATAAAGGGCGATTTCAACGAGCTTAGAAATATTGCCGTTAAAGGTCTTAAGCGCGCTGAGGATATCGGCTCTGCCAAGAACAGGCTTTACGGCAAGGATTTTGAAGTTGCTGATCATGACTACTGCGCAGATCTCGATCTGTTCGGCAAGAAGTCTTTATTCTCTTTATTAAATGTATCCGAGACTTCTTTCGGCAGAAAAAGATTTGCCGATAGTCTCCTTAATAATCACATATCAGACATTACGACCGGTGAGTTGAAAGCCAGGCAGAAGGCTGTAGAAGAGCTTTGTTCCAAGCCTGAGATGCTCATGGATTATCAGGCTACGGCAAGAGTCGGTAAGATGACAAAAGATCCCAAAGTCCTACTGGATTTTGCTTCGGAAGGTACAAAAACAAAAGCAGCTGCAAATGTGCTTATAATCATCGGTTTTGCTCTGTGGATCAGTGTCCCTGTTGCACTGATTGCCTTTCCTGATTATGCAGCTGCAATGGTAATATCATGCCTCATTCTGAACTTCATTATCTGGCTGATCGGACGCGCATTTAACGAGACATACATCAAAGCCTGTGAAGGCATGCCTAATCAGGTGAGAACGATGCTGAAGTTATATTCGATCCTCGAAAATGCAGGCTTTGAAAACGAACTCAACAAGTCCCTGGTTAAGGGTGACGATAAATCAAAAGGTGCATACGATTCGTTGAAGGAACTTAATTCCGTTTTGAGACTTGCCGGTTTAAGAAGCCAGCCTTTGTTTGCACTTATTCTTAATGCGGTCTTTCCTTTGGATTACATTATCTCTAACCGGATGGGTAACTGGGCAGTTAAGTACGGTAAAGAACTTCCCGGTTATATCGATAAGTTAGCTGACCTTGAAGCGCTTATGTGTGCGGCTCAGACAGGACTTGTATTACCTTTGAGTTCTTTCCCTGAATTCGTTGAATCAGACAAAGCCGAAGACAATGCTTTTTTCGAAGGTTCGGAGCTTGCTCATCCGCTTCTTTCACATGAATCAGTTGTCAGTAATTCTGTTACGATCGATAAGGATATTGCGATCATTACCGGTTCCAATATGTCCGGCAAGACAACCATGATAAGAACAGTAGGCGTATGCACGATACTTGCGATGACAGGCGGCCTTGTACCTGCATCTGCTTTGAAACTTGGAAGAATGAGAGTAATGAGTTCCATGAGGATCGTCGACAGCATCGAAGAGAATATGAGTACGTTCAAGGCTGAGCTCATAAGGATTTCAGGTATCGTAAAGGCAGCAGGGGAGAACAAGCCGTTGCTGTTCCTTATCGATGAGATATTCAGAGGCACAAATTCAGATGACAGGACAGAGGGCGCATTGACTGTTTTGAAAAAGCTTTCAATGCCTTACATTTGCGGTCTTATGACGACTCATGACTATGCAATGATCGACAAGACCACGGAAGAGTTTAAAAACATCAGATACTATCATTTTTCTGAGACTTATACAGATACCGGAATCACTTTCGATTACAGGCTTACATCGGGTATAAGCAGGCAATCTAATGCTAAATATCTAATGAAGCTGGTTGGAATAGGCTAAGCGTTTGTTATTATGGACAATATTTTAGGTTTATGTTGAATTCCCTATATAAATGTTAAATATGTTGTTTCCTTTTCTTGCATTCTAGATTTTTAATGTATAAAATCTTATTGGAGAGAAAGTTTGAAGAGGGTTATATGTTCGAAGAATTAGGCAATTATCTGTCTATTGTGCTTGATTACTCCGTTGTTTTGGAGTACTCCAACGGAGTTTGGTTTGATGAACTCACAAACCTCTTTGAAGATAAGGGTATCGATTGTTATATTGATGATACTTTCAAGATCCTTCACAAGTGTGTTGTACAGCAGCAGGATCCCAAAGACATCTACGTTCAGAGTTCAATGCGTTCGCTTATTCAGAGCCTTATGGCTACGAATACGCTTCATGTTGTTCATACATGTAATACAGAGTATTTCTTGGAGCAGGTCAAAGATCTCCGTATGTGCTGCATTCTTACTACAAGAAAAGGCATTTTCACCAAAAGACTTTATGAGAAGGCTCCGGACTTTAACGGTGACATCGCTATAATCACTCCTACAGGTATTAAGATCTTCCATTCTGTTGCAGAGATGATCAAGGAATTCCCGCTTCCTGAGATCAGCGGTCTTGCAAAGAATAATACTTTCATTGACTGTGACGGAAGAGCAAGTATCGATGATATGGTTATTTCCACCGAAGGTGACAAGTTCATTCTTGAAAAGAGGCTGAGCGGCGGCGCTGAAGGTATGGTATTTACAACGAACAACCCCAAGTATGTTGCCAAGATCTATCATAAGGGTGTCATCACTCCTTTGAGATGGGCTAAGCTTAAGAAGCTTACGGAACTCGGCATTACTTCTTCAAGTTTCTGTACTCCTCAACATCTGCTTTATTTCCGCGGTGTACCGATCGGTTATACGATGTTCGTTGGTAAGGGTACAACGCTCAGCAATGTTTTCGACGGTCCTGATGCGATCCTTGAACAGTATCCTGACTGGACAAGACTTGATGTAGTAGAGACGCTCCTGTCACTTATCGGCAAGTATCTCTATCTTCATATGCATGATATCGTTGCCGGCGACATACAGCTTAAGAATGCTTTGATCTATACTTCGTCCACACAATATCTCATCGATATGGACAGTGTTCAGGTTGGCAACCTTCCTTGCCCTGTAGGTACGGAAGATTTCACTGATCCCAAGCTCTGGGGCAAAGACTTTTCCGGATTCGTAAGAACATTGGAAGATGAAGACTATTCAATCGCAATGCTTGTATTCTCGATCCTTTTCTGCGGACTTCATCCTTATGCGACCAGAAAGGGCGCTGAGACATTAAGAGAAGAGATCCTTAATCATAACTTCCCTTATACGCTCGACAATTCTGATAAAGAACATATCCCGCTCGGCGGTTACGATCATATCTGGGAATATCTCCCTGAGAATCTCCGTGTCATGCTCTATAAGACATTCCGTGAAGGAAAGTCATATGAAGCAGTATGCTGGCGCGCAGCCGTTCAGGAATACATGAATAATCTTGAGAACTTCGTTTACGATGATCCTGAAGCTTATAAGCTTTTCCCTTGCGAAAATTATAAGCAGGCGACTGTCAATGTAGAAGAAGTAAGAGCTCAGCTCCAGGCGAAGCTCGATGCTAAGAAGGCTAGAGAAGATAATATCGCAGCCAAAGCTCAAGTTGAGAAGAAATCTTTTGGAAATGTTCCTTCAGGCAGATATGTCTCATCTAATGTCGGTGGCAGCGACAGCTACAGACCGGTGAGATTTGACGATGAGGAAACCGCGGCTCCAAGTGCATCTTTTGCTGCTGCTCCGACCAATAGCACTCCGGCGCCTTCCGTAAGTCAGGAAGAACCTGCAAAGAAGAAAAAGTTTTTCGGACTTTTCTGATTATTCGCGCGAGCTCAATATAACTTATACATTGCAACGGCATTATACAAGTTGTAGTAATGTTTGTTATAATTTTATAGATATCTATACTCTCGAAAACTCGGAGGAAATTTATGGCGGATAATTTTTCTAGTTCGGATTTTGGAACAAGTACGAGAAGAAGACTTCCAATTTGTTTTGCACTTGATACTTCAGGATCCATGATGGGTAATCCTATCAGACAGCTCAACATTGGTCTTCAAAATTTTGTTGCATCAATCAAGAACAATGATGATACAAGAAATTCTACTGATATCGCAATCATCACTTTTGGTTCCAAGGTAGACATCGTAATGCCTTTCGGTAAGATCTCAAAGGAAAAGGGACTTCCTGAGATTACGGCATCCACAACACTTACACCTATCGGCGAAGGCGTTCTTACTGCATTAGAACTTCTCAATGCACGTAAGGAAGGTTACAAGGAGATGGGAATCAAGTATTTCCAGCCTTGGCTTGTAGTCATTACTGACGGCGCACCTCAGGGGCCTAATGCCATGCAGAATATGGAACGTGCCATTGAAGCATGCAACGAACTTGAGCGTGACGATAAGCTTGTTGTATTCAATATCGGTGTCGGTAACGGAGTTGACTTCGATATTTTAAAGAGACTTTCCTGCAAGCGTTCAGAGCCTATATCAGTTAATTCAGCTGACTTCGGTAAGCTTTTCGAATTCCTTGGCTCTTCATCTTCATCGATCGTATCTTCCGGTATGAAAGATGATGCGCTTTACAACATTAATACTGAGCCTCAGGGTAAGGCTGTTGAATTAGATGATTTCATGAAGTTCATTAATGAGGATGAATAATGTATAAGGGTATTACTGTCGGAGCAATCACGACGATCGGCAACAAACATGTTAACCGCGGCACTCCTTGTGAGGACGCGTCTTATGCTGTTGCCAGGAATGGTGTTTCTGTCGTCTGCATTGCTGACGGCGCCGGCGGTAAGCAGTATACGGATGCGAGATTCGGCTCTGATTGTGCCGTACACGTAATCACGGATACCTTGTGCGATCATTTCGATGCGTTATACAGCGAGAACAGGGAGGCTGCCGTAAGAGGTTATCTCATGGCAAAACTTCGTGTAGCATTCGCTGACATCATGGATGAGCGCACGATCGATGTAATCGACAGACTGTCCTGCACACTGCTTTTCGTTGCTGTAAAGGACAGAAGAATGATGATCGGACACATTGGTGATGGTCTCATCGTAAGAGTATCTCCTTCCGGTGTAAGCCCTATTTCAATGCCGCAGAACGACAAAGACGGCAAGACATATTTTGTTACTGCCGCTCATGCCGATAACTATATGCGTCTTCTTAAGACAACTGTTGATGATGTTCATGCGATCGCGTTAATGACTGACGGCGTCCAGGACAGCGTTTACAACGAGGACGCTGGTCTTGTAAAACCTGTTGTTGCAAAAATGGCTGAGACATTTGCAGAAGGCAGGGAAGAAGGCGAGAAATCAGTTCTTGAGACTGTACAGAAATATATCGTCGGTTCAAGCAATGCCAGTGACGATGCAAGCTTTGGAGTTATGTATTTTGAGGGGACCAAAGCACCCGATCCGGCTACGCTTGAGAGTGAAGCATCCAAGTTTGCTTCATCTTCTGAGACGTTTAAAGATTTATCTCTGGCTATCAAGCCTGAGATTATTAAGGCGCATGAGATCATTTCAAAGTGTGCCGGCGAGGAGCCTGCCGTAACGCAGCCTGAACCGGAACCTGAAAAAGCGCCTGAGACTGTTGATGCTGATAAGAAGGAACCGGAGGTTCAGTTTAAAGAACCTTCAAAGATCAGCAAGATCTCGATTATCATGCTTGCTATAGGCATTGTGCTTTGCATTATAGGAGCAATTGAACTAGTGTTATCACTTAAAGGATGAGGGGTATTATGAGAGAAGAAAAAAAGTACGAGATTCTACCGGGTGTAGAAATTCCTGATATCAAGAAGATTCAGGAAGCAGCTTCTGACTTCAGCATATCTGAAGTTGGCGATGTTGAACTCAGGACGGTCACACTTCAGCCTGTTATTGAGGCTGCAGCTCCAGGTGTATCAGCTGAAGAACTCTCGAATCTTCAGTCTCTCGGTGTTAAGGTTGCCGAGGACGAAGAGCGTTCTAAGGCTGCCAGCCGCGCTAAGATGGATGCGATCATGAATAAGGCTGTACAGGCACCTGAGTCTATCGGTGACCTTAAGGCTTCACATATTGCACAGCTTAACGATGAAAAGCGTAAGAAGCAGCTTGAAGAAGAGATGAAGGAAGCTGAAGCGCAGAAGGCCGAAGAGGATGCAAAGAACAAGGCACGTGAAGAGCGTCGCCAGCTCCAGCAGAGACTTCTCGAGGAATCAAAGGAAAAGGCTGCTAAAGAGAAGGAAGCCCAGGAAAAGGCTGCCCAGGAAGCTGCAGCAAAGGAAGAAGAGGAGATCAGGAAAGCTGCTGAAGAAATGGCTGCCAAGCTTATGCAGCCCGTTGAAGAGACTTCTGAAAAGATAGAAGAAGCTAAGACTGAAGATGCTCCTAAAGCAGAGGCGCCTAAGGCAGAGGCTGATAAGAAAGAAGAGCCGTCTAAGGTTGAAGAGGCTCCCAAGGCAGAAGAGAAGAAGCCTGATGAAGCTCAGAAACCTGAACAGAGACCTGCTGCACCCGATGAGGTTCCGGTCGATAAGAAAACGGCTAAAGTTTTATCCGCTTCTGAGACCTATGACGAATTCAAGGAATTCCTGGACGAGTAATATTTAATTACAGAGTATAAGTGACGGGGTGTCTCAGATGAGGCACTCCGTATTAATTTTGTTTGTTTAGGGGTAGTTTTCCTAAGTAGTTACCTGAATTCGAGAAAACAGGAAAGCATTTAGGCAAAACAGCGCGTTTTTTCCTGTTCTGTTTCCTATATCTTCGAAAACAAGTAATGATTCAGGAAATACCTTATCGGGATGACACAGATTTTATGATTTGTGCACTTATAAAATGCTGCGGTCTAAGAATAATGAAATAGTTTAAAGTATTAAAAACAAAAAAGGATGTCACTTAGGACATCCTTCTTTTTGTTGGTGCACCTCCAGGGACTCGAACCCTGGGCCCACTGATTAAGAGTCAGTTGCTCTACCATCTGAGCTAGAGGTGCGTTAAGCAACGTGAGTTATTATAGCCATTAGGTATTTACAAGTCAACACTTATTTTCACGTGTTTTACTTGAAATCGAAAAAATTTTTCTTATTACTTAAAGAAGCCCGTCATGTCGACAGAGTTGAAGTCGTCTGACAGGGGAAGAGCTACTGGCTTTCCTTCCTTAGCGGACTTGTAAATTCCAAGGAGGGTATCGACGGATGAGAATCCTGAGTATGCGTCAGCTATAGGATCCTTGCCGGTCGTAATGGATTCATAAAGGTCATTATAAATGCCGAGGTGCGGGTTTAATGCGCACTTATATGAGAACATTCCGCCTTCCTTGAACTGCTTGCGGATATAGTAGCCGTTAAGTTTCTTTATCTTTCCGTCGGGCTTAACGGTAACGAGGTTAAGATGAGGCTTGCCTGATTCAAGGCCCATTGAGAGCTGTCCGTTCTCACAGAAGACTGTAAATTCAGCCGAGTGCTTTGAAGGAATTGTAGCCGTTGTGCCTTCAATCTGTGCAAGCGCGCCGTTTTCTAGTCTAAGAACGGCCATGCCGAGATCTTCAGCTTCTATGTTTCTGATGCGCTGTGCGATCATGGCAGAAGCTTCTTCGGGTTCGGAACCCATGAGCCATACGAGAAGATCGATCGCGTGGATCGTCTGGTTCATCAGGGCACCGCCGTCACTCTTCCATGTCCCGCGCCATGCAGCGCTTGAATAGTAATCTTCACCGTGACCCCAGCGTACATAGATGCTGCCGTGTGTTACCTTGCCATATTTGCCCTCGGCGATATCCTGTCTTACGAGGCCGACGATTGGGAGATAACGGTAGATGTGTCCCATGGCAATCTTAAGACCTGTCTTTTTGGAGAGCTCGAAAATCTCACGGGCTTCAGAGACAGACATTGTCATGGGCTTTTCGAGAAGGAGGTTCGATCCGTGTTCCATTGCGTATTTGGCAATCTGGAAGTGAAGACCGGAAGGAACCGTAACTGATACGATCGAAGGCTTGATCTCATCGATCGCAGCCTTGTAGTCGGTAAATGTCTTAACGTTCGCAAAACCTTTTACGGAACCAAGAAGTCTTTTCGCGGAGTCGGGATTAACATCCACTACGGCTTTGAGCTCTAAGCCCTTAAGCTTGGAAATGGCCTTTAAATGCTTTTCTGCGACTCTTCCGCATCCGATGAGGACAACGGAAAGTGTTGAAGATGTTGATGTTGTGTTCGTATTATCGGCCATTTACAGCCTCCATATCAGGTTTTTGCTTGAATTAGTTTAGCACAAAAGAGTATTTTGCACTTATTAGATTATAATATCTTTATTGAGGACCTTTACCGGAGGTGATCTTCCATGAATATGCGGGATATCATAATTGCTAAGAGAGACAAGCAAAGCCTGACTGATGAACAGATTAAGTTCTTCGTTCAGGGCATTACGGACGGAAGCATTCCGGATTATCAGACGTCAGCGCTTCTTATGGCAATCGTCTTAAATGGCATGGATGAGCGCGAGATGACGACACTGACGCTTGAGATGGCTGCATCAGGCAAACAGATGACACTTCCTTATATTGAAGGAGTATCCGTAGACAAGCACAGTACAGGCGGTGTAGGCGATAAGATAACGCCTATTCTTTTGCCTTTAATAGCATCTTTCGGCGTCGAAGTAGTTAAGCTCAGCGGCAGAGGGCTGGGCTTTACGGGCGGAACGGTCGATAAGTTCGAATCCATTGAAGGATTTAATGTCGAAGTAGATACAAAAGATTTCCATATGTACGTTATCAAGACGGGTATGGTCATTTCAGGCCAGACGCCTGATCTCGCGCCTGCAGATAAGATACTTTATGCATTGCGTGACGTTACGGGAACGGTTGATTCGATTCCTCTTATCGCATCCAGCATTATGAGTAAGAAGATCGCGGCAGGTGCACAGGGAATCGTCTTAGATGTCACCTGCGGATCCGGTGCTTTCATGAAGGACTTGGACATGGCCAGAGAACTTGCTGATGCGATGATCAAGATCGGCAAGCTGGCAGGACGCCAGGTGGTTGCGGTAATTACCAATATGGATGAGCCTTTGGGAAGATTCTGCGGAAATGTCCTTGAGATGCAGGAAGTTTTCAATACAGTGACCGGTAAGGGCGAAGCTGACGTTATCGAAGTAGTCACCGAGCTTGCTTACCATCTCATAAAGATAGCCCAAAAAGATGCCGGCATGAGCGAAGACGTCCTTAAAAGCGAGATCCGAGCAAGGCTTTCTGACGGAACATGCTATGAGAAATATAAGCAGCTTATCGAATCACAGGGCGGCAAACTTAATGAGGCTGGTGCTCCCGTATATGTTTCAAAGCCTTTCGACTGTATGCACGTAAATTCACCTGATGCCGGCTATGTCCAGAGAATTAAGACAGATCTTATCGGACAGGCATCCGTTCTTTTGGGAGCAGGACGCCTCGCGAAAACAGATAAGATCGATTACGGTGCCGGAATAGGATTTTTTGTAAAGGTCGGTGACAGAGTCGAAAGAGGCGATTCACTCTGTGCTCTGTATACAGGTGAAGACAGTGAGCTTCCTGAAGATAAACTTTACGATGCCATGGAACTTATCCTTGATGCTTATGAGATAGGCCCCAATCCGCCTGAGAAGAAGCCTGCCATATTAGGTGTAATCACTTGATTTGATCCGCTGTTGCGGTATAATACGAACAAATGTTTATTAAGGTAGGATTACTATGGCTACAGAACCCGTTGTAAAAAGAATAATCGGAGTCGATCCGGGTTATGCGATCACGGGTTACGGCATTATCGATAAGTGCGGGAATAAATTGACGGTAGTAGATTACGGTGTTATCGAGACTAAGGCTAAGACTGATTTCCCCTTAAGGCTTCTTGCCATAAGCGATAAGATGAGATTTATCTTAGAGCAGTATAAACCCGATTATATGGCAGTAGAAGAGGTGTTTATGGGGCATAACCATACGACGGTTATCGGTACTGCCCAGGCGCGTGGTGTGGTTGTTGCCGAAGGTGCCCGTGCCGGTCTTGAAGTTTATGAGTTTACGCCCGGACAGGTAAAGCTTGCTATTACCGGCTACGGTAAGGCTGAGAAGAAACAGGTCCAGTTAATGACCAAGTCCATTCTTGGCCTTAAGGAGATCCCGAAGCCTGACGATGCTGCAGATGGACTGGGTCTGGCGATAACTCTTGCCAATACGGGACTTGCTTTCGCAGGTAAGGCAGTATCCGGTTACCAGTACGGCAGATACGGATATCAGAAGCGCAACGAAGGATTTGTCTGATTTATTGATAGAATACTCTTATTGAGTTTAAGGAGACACTTGAATGTACGCATATATCAAAGGCATTATCGCTGACCGCAACGACCAGCAGATAGTAATTGAGAATAACGGAATTGGATATCTCGTTAACTGCCCTCTCGGCATCTCGGCAGAGATCGGAGGCATCGGTGATGAGGTTACCGTATGGCTTTATCAGAGCGTAAAAGAAGATGACATCTCACTTTACGGCTTCATATCAAGAGACCAGAAGGAGATGTTCTTAAAGCTTATCACAGTAAGCGGTGTCGGTCCCAAGGTTGCACACACAATATGCGCTTCATTATCTGCCGAGCAGATCGCTGCAGCAGTAATGAGCGGCAATGTTGCTCTCCTTACAAGCGTTAAAGGACTTGGCAAGAAGAGTGCAGAGAAGATCATCGTCGAACTTAAGGACAAGCTTAAATCCCAGCTCGGAGCTGCTTCTACTGCAACAGTTGTACCTGCTGCCGCAAGCGCTTCTGTAAAGGGCGATTCGGGCGTTATGCAGGATGCTGTCGGAGCTCTCCTTGTGTTAGGATATAAAGACCAGGAAGCAGCCGATGCAGTTGCATCCGCATACGAAGACGGCATCGGACTCGAAGACCTTATCCGCAAGTCTTTGAAGGTTGCTGCAGGTAAAAAGTTCTCATAAGGGAATAAACATACATGATGAATTTTAACGAACAGGAAAACGAGGAAGAGCGCGTATTAGGCAGGCTCAGACAGCCGGGTGATACGGAAGAGAAGGCGTTAAGGCCTGTTACATTCGATGAGTATTCCGGTCAGACAAAGGTAAAGAACAATCTCAAGATCTTTATCGATGCAGCCAAGAAGCGCGGTGAAGCACTCGACCATGTTCTTTTATATGGTCCTCCGGGATTAGGTAAGACTACTCTTGCAGGCATCATCGCATCCGAGATGGGCGTTGCGATGCACATCACCACAGGCCCTTCCATCGAGAAGGCTGGTGATCTTGCTGCTCTCCTTACCAATCTCAATGAGAATGAAGTTCTTTTCATCGACGAGATCCACAGACTCAATAAGAGCGTTGAAGAAGTTCTTTATCCTGCGATGGAAGATTACTGTTTGGATCTCATGATCGGCAAAGGTCCTGCCGCAAGATCTGTCAGACTTGATCTTCCGCACTTTACTTTGGTTGGTGCCACTACGAGAGCCGGTATGCTCTCTGCACCTTTAAGAGACAGATTCGGCATGATCCACCGCCTCGAATTATATGAGACGGAAGATCTCATGCAGATCCTTGAGCGTGATGCCGGACTTCTCGGCATCGCCATCAATGAGGAAGGCTTACGCAACATTGCATCCAGATCAAGAGGCACGCCGAGAATCGCCATCAGACTTTTGAAGCGCATGAGAGACTTTGCTTCGTATCTTGATAAGGACATCATTGATAAGGAAGTTTCTGATTACGGTCTTAATGCGCTTGATATCGACGGTATCGGTCTTGATGCTGTAGACAGAAGACTCCTTACTTCAATCGCTGATATCTTTAAGGGTGGCCCGGTAGGTCTTGAGACACTTGCTGCCTGCACAGGTGAAGATCCCGTTACCATTGAAGATGTTTACGAGCCGTTCCTTTTGCAGAACGGATTCCTTCATAAGACACCCAGAGGAAGAATGCTTACTTTAAGAGCTTTCGAGCATTTGGGACTTACGCCTCCGCCGTCTTTTATTGCCGGCATGAAGAGTACTGAAGTTGCGCCTCCGCGCTATGAGAATATCTCAATAGCAGATTGGCAGAATTCTAACAAGGACGGTGAGAACGGCTGATGGGAAGAATGCTTCTCCATGCCTGCTGCGGCCCCTGCGCCATGTATCCGTTGGATCTTCTTACTTCCGGCGGACGCAATCTCGACTGTTATTGGTATAACCCCAATATCCAGCCGCAGTTTGAATTTGACCGCCGCCACGTAAATCTTGAGAAGGCTTGTGAGCACTTTAAGATCAAGCTCATTTCCGAAGGAACTGAGTGTATGCAGGACTACTGGCTTTCCAAAGAATATTTAAATGAATTCTCTTCAAGATGCGAGATGTGCTATGACATAAGAATGGACCACGTCGCAAAGTTTGCTTCTGAAAACGGATATGAGTCTTTCTGTACGACGCTTCTTGTAAGCCCTTACCAGCAGCACGATAAAATAGCTCAGATCAGTGAGGAGAAGGCTTCCAAATACGGCATTGATTTCGAGTATATTGATTTCCGTCCGGGCTTCAGACAGGGTCAGGACATGGCAAGAGAGATCGGTCTTTACAGACAGAAATTCTGCGGATGCATATTTTCATTAGAGGAATCCAAGTTCAGGGATAAGATTTATAAATCTTTTGAAGACGGTTCCTTAGCTTCGACCAAAACCGAATAATAACCTTCGTAGATTACCATTCCGGGCTTAGCTCCCGGAATCTTTTTTACATGTGAGACAGGGCAGTAGTCGACTTCTGCCTTGAGCTGGCCGGGCTTTGAATCTTCAGATGTCATATGTTCTTCAAGGATTATCGCCTTTGAGAAGAATGCGGCAAGACTTGCGGCCTCAAGTACGGCATTATCTGAAGGCATTTCCTCGTTGGGTTTTGTCTTAAGGATAACGTGGGTTCCCGGAAGTCCTTTTACATGGAACCACCAGTCACGTCTTGAAGCGGTGTGGAATGTGAGTTGCTCGTTCTGGATGTTGTTTCTTCCTGCGAGGATCTCATAACCGTCGGAAGTCATGTATCTTCTGCAGGGAAGAGCTCTTTCCTTGCTCTTATCCTTGCTGCCCTTGTTCATGTTGGCTCTCTTTGCGGCTTCTCTTAAAGCGCGCGAAGAAGCTTTTCCGGACTTAGAAACTCCGACCATCTTATTCGGATCGCCCTTGTTGGTGTTGCTGTTCTTTGCTGAAGCTGAGCCTTTTCGAAAACCTGAATCACCGGAGATCTCGGCACGTATCTCTTCGTTTATCGCATCAAGATCTTCGACACTTGAAGCGGCAGTAACGGCCGCACTTAATGAGCGGAGGTACTGTGCTGCAAGTTCGTCTTCTTTAAGATAGGTTTCTGCAAGTTCCATCTTACGCTTCGCCTTGTGGAATCTTTTGTAGTATTCCTGTGCGTTGCCTGATGCATCGAGAGTCGGATTAAGCGGGATCGTGATCTCGCTTTGTGATTCACTTGCATAATCAATGAGGGTAACACTTGAAGAACCCTGTTTGACCATGTATTTGTAGGTGAGGATGAGGTCGCCTGAGTGCTTGAGAGCATCAGCTTTTTGGCCTTCCTCAAGGTCCTGCTCGTGGATCTCGCGCTTCTTTATTACTCTCGCAAGAGCGCTTCCTATTATCTGGCTTAATCTGTCACGGCCTTTATCGAGCACGAGCTTTGAATCTCTTGCAAGATAACACATGTCGATCGCTTCTGATATTGAAGAGACGGGCTTTGCTTTCGCATAACCCTTGAGTTCAACAATGGATGCATCTTCAGGCTCACCGTCTTCACCATAGAACAGGTAAGGGGTATATGTTCCTTCCGTTATGGATATAAGGAAATCTTTTATTGCATTGATAAGTCGCATCTTTTCGCCGTCACTTAACATCTGAAGAGTCTTCCGGTCGTCGATGTCGGACTTATCGGTGATATATGCGGCAAGAACAGGAGACAGGCCTAATATTGAACCTACGAGAGCCTTGGCGACCGGGCGCTGTAACTCGGATTCCATGAATGGAATCTCGCCTGATCTGGCAATCTCCAATGCTTTTTCAGGCTTTAACTTATCCTGTGACGGCGGATATTCGTAAACGCGTGCAGGCATGACTTCTCTTACTCTTGATACCGAGAAATCAACGTGGATAGCTGAATCAAGGATCCTGCCGTTCTCGTTTATGAGGACAAGATTTGAAAAACGTCCCATTAATTCAACGATAAGGGTATATGTCTTTCTGTCCTTCAACTCATCGTATTTGCTTACGGTGATCTCGATAATTCTCTCGTAGCCGGGATTGGTAACGCTCTCGATCCTGGATCCCGCAAGGTATTTGCGGAGCAGCATGCAGAATGAAGGCGGGATGGAAGGGTTGTCTAACGTGTTTTCCGCAAAGCAGATCCTCGGCGCACCCGGATCTATTGATATCAGGAGTTTCTGGTAGCCGCCTGTAAATCTTATGTGGAGAATAACAGTATGCTTATCAGGCATGTAGATCTTATCTACACGCTTTCCTTCGAGCTCTTTATTGAGTTCGTTTGCGAGAAGCTGACAAGTGATGCCGTCAAGAGTCACGGCTTATACCTCGTCTTCAGAGGAAATGCTGTCTGCGCCTTTTTTATTCTTGCCTGAATAAACCAGTGTCAGGATTACCCAAACGACAACTGCGAGCAGGACTTCGACACCTAAGATCTTAAAGAAAGTCTCATAGCTGTTCCAGCTGATGAGAAGGTCGATCCCAACGATAAGAAGTGACGCGGCAATGAAGATAACGGGCATTGCCGCTTTTGAAGATGCGAATTTAGAGAAAATGGAAGAAGCACCTGATTCAGATTGAACAGGTGCGGTTGTCTTCCTTGAAGTGCTGCGTGAACCGGAAGAACGGGTAGACTTTTTAGAGGTGCTGCTTTTCGAGCTCCTTGATGAACCAGATGAACGTGTTCTGCCGGTATTTGCCATTATCAGCCGATACCTTCCTTTTCCTTGAGGAGACGCTTGATCTTCTCAGTAGGATTGATAAGGCTTGAGAGTGAAGCATCGTGGTTGATGGCATCGATGAGAAGTGCGACGAACTTGCAGAGGTTAACGTCTGCAAACCAGGGTGCCTGAAGGAGTTCAGGTCTTCTGTAGATGAGGTTTGTAGCAAATACCTTGTTGATGATGCCTTCCTCGTATGCCTTGTTGAAGTTGTCGATGCCTTCTGTGAAGAGACCGAAAGTAACGGCGCAGAATACTTTGCGTGCGCCACGGTCCTTCATCTCGCGTGCGATGTCGATCATGGAATCGCCTGATGAGATCATGTCGTCAACGATGAGGATATCCATGCCTTCAACGGAATCACCAAGGAACTCGTGTGCAACGATCGGATTTCTGCCGTTAACAACAGTTGTATAATCTCTTCTCTTATAGAATGTTCCGAGCGGGACACCCAGGATGGAAGCGTAGTACATAGCTCTGCCGATACCGCCTTCATCAGGTGAGATGATCATGAACTTACCGGAAGAGAATGAGAGGTCAGGCACCTGACGGTACATTTCCTTGATGATCTGATATGTGGTAGGGAGGCTCTCGAAGCCTGCAAGAGGAATGGCGTTAGCAACTCTCTCGTCGTGAGCATCGAAAGTGATGATGTTTGCAACGCCGAGATCGTAGAGTTCTTCAAGTGCGAAAGCACAGTCCAAAGACTCTCTTGCATTTCTCTTGTGCTGACGGCTCTCGTAAAGGAAAGGCATTATGACATTGATTCTTCTTGATTTACCGGAGCATGCGAGAATAACACGCTTAAGATCCTGATAGTGATCGTCAGGGCTCATGCGGTTGTCTGTTCCGAACATCTTATATGTGCAGGAGCAGTTCATGATGTCGCTGATGAGGTAGAGGTCATGGCCTCTTACGGTATTCTTTACTACGGCTTTACCTTCGCCTGATGAGAATCTTGCGTTCTCAACGGGGATCGTGTAGTCCTCTCTGAAGAATCCCGGGTAAGTATTGACGATCTGTTCCTTCTGGTATTCGGAACGCCTCTTGTTGAGATAGAAGTTTACCTTCTCGGTAAAGTCTTCACTTCCTCGTAACGCAATGAGACCGATGGGTCCTACCGGCGCCATGGGGTTGTCGCCGTATTGGTCGTAGCGGGAATAAGCTTTCTCGTCAGATGCTGATGTCATAATTGCAGCCTGCCTTTCATGCCTTTATTGGTTTTCTGGTATATCAAATTCATCGAAAACTTCCTCGATCCTTATCTGGCTCGCAAGATCTCTCAGTCTTGCAGTAGAGTTGATAAGGTCGTAGACGGATTCGTCTGAATTAAGTGCGTCAATGATTCTGGCAACATAAGGGACCATGTTGGCCTCAAGATACCAATCGCGTGACTTGAGTTCGTCGGGTGCATAGATAAGGTTTGTAGTGCAGACGCACTTAATTATTCCTTCTTCAAATGCCTTATCGAAAACCTCAAGTCCGTCAGTAAACAGTCCGAAAGGTGCGAGGCAGTAAATATCCTTAGCGCCTCTGGTCTTAAGCTCTTTGGCTGTTCTGAGCATCGTGTTGCCTGAATTGATCATGTCGTCGATGAGGAGGATGTCTTTGCCCTCAACGTCTTCACCGAGGAACTTAAACTCTCTGATAGGATGTTCGCCGTTGACCTTGATAGTGTAGTCGCGGTGACGGTAGAAAACTCCAAGAGGAAGGTTAAGGTGCGAAGAGTAAAAAATAGCCCGTGATATTCCGGTCTCATCCGGGCTAACTACGAGCGTATGGTCCTTGTCCATCTTTATCGTTCCGAAGCGGTTCAAAAGAGATGATGTTATCTTGAACTGACAACGGGGGAACTCGATTGACATAAGAGGAACCGCATTCTCGATTCTCGCATCGTGGGGATCGAAAATGATGAGGTTAGATACTCCGAGCTTATAAAGCTTCTTGAGCATATCTGCGCAATCGTAGGATTCTCTGTGTGAATCCAGCTTTTCGCGCCTGCCTTCGTAAACGAAAGGCATGATGACATTGATTCTCTTAGCCTTGCCCTTAAGAACGGAAATGATTCTCAAAAGGTCCATATACTGGTCATCAGGGGAGATGACGTGTGAACCTTCAAGAAGATCATATTCAATACTTCTAGCCAAAACGTCTGTGATTACGAAGATATCGTGTCCTCTGACGCTCTCAGCAATGCCGAATTTACCCTCACCGGTTTGGAATCTGGTGAGCTGTGTGTCGATTATGTAATCTTCTCTGGCATATCCGGGATTATTGGCATAAATGTTTCCGGGTCTCTGTGCATGGAGCTTTCTCTTTTGAGAAAGTACCTCAGATACCTGTTTTACGAATTCTTTGTTGGAAGTATGAGCAATGATTCCAATGGGACCGAAAGGTGCCAACTGTGTTTCCTTATAGCCTGTATTGACGTATAAGTCACTCATGGCAGACGTAATCCCCCTCTAATTTTTCTATTAAAATAATATCCAAGTCGGAATACAATTCAAAGTGCGGAACGATAGAAAAATGCACGAAAAGTTAGTGAAAGATTGTTCAATCTTTGCATACCTCATCAGAGAGAGCCTGCTTTAAATCATTTATTCCTGATTTTTGAGGATTTGTTTCGCTCGATGAAACCGCGAAAACCCTTGCATCTTCAGCAAAATCAAGGCTTTTTGACATCATTTGCAGCTGCTTTCTGACCTGCTGCGCAGAGAGCTTATCGCACTTGGTAAAAACCAGAAAATAGGGAAGATTCGCACTGTTAAGAAAGTTCAGCATTCCGATATCATCCTTAGACGGCTCATGTCTTATATCAATGAGTAAAAGAACAAGATCGATGCCTTTCCTGACCCTGAAATAGTTATCGCAAAGCTCCGAGAAACCTCTTGATTTATCCTTTGATGCCTTTGAATAGCCGTATCCCGGAAGGTCTGCAAGTATAGCCTGTCCGTCCATGTCGAAATATATGATCTGCTGCGTCTTACCGGGTGTCTGTGAAACCCTTGCAAGCTTGCCGTTATTGCCCAAAGCATTTACCAGCGAAGACTTGCCGACGTTGGATCTTCCGGCCAGAACGATCTCCGGCAGTTTCTCATCAGGGAGATCCTTGATATTGGCGCATGTTTTGAAGTATTTGATCTTTCCGTAATTGATAGCCATGTTTATAACTCTGTTCAAACTGTTCAACTTGTCGGTTTTGTCGGCTTTTTTGTCGGTTTTGGCCAAATATTGAGACGAAAACCGACAAGGGTCCGCATTAGAATTTTAACATGAAGGACTACTATGGCAAAACTTACGGAAATAAAGGGTATCTGAGTGTCCGATCCTCATTGCGCGGACGCCTTAGTTCGTATGGTTCTGATGCCCGTAATCTGTTTGGTGTTGTTAAGAAGAGACCGCTTGTTCTGCCGGCTGTATTAATGCTGGTGTGCAGTTTTAGCTGCTATTATTCTTCGTCCTTTATTCCTGCTGTTGTTTTGGCTTGTGCTGTTATTGGTTTGTGTTTGCTTTGGTTGAAACATGTGTCTGATAATAAAGCGACGCTTTTGTCCGTGGCACTAATGTTTTGCGCAGTGCTTGTATATATCGGTTTATTTATCGGGTCCCGTCTTAATGCATCGAGCGATACCCGGGAACGGTATATCTGTACGGTAACAGAAGCCTCTTACGATATATCGGGTGATATGGATCTAACTGTGAAGTTAGATCACGAAGTGTTAGCACATGCTAACTTTTATTGCGATCACGAATCTTTCTATCCGGGCGATGTTTTAGTTATATATGGAAAATTAAAAATGCCTTCTTCAGCAGGTAATCCCGGCGAGTTCGATTACAGTGAATATTTGAGAAAACAAGGCATTTTATATGTTATTTCCTGTGAGCGTTATGAAGTTGTTGAAAAGGCAGGTTTTCCACTTAATGTTACCGGTGCTGTCCAGCGGTTTTTCTATGAACTGAGGCGCCAGTCTTTTGAAGCGGTGACTTCATTTTTCGATGATACTGACAAGTCCCTTGCCGCAGCTGTCTGCCTGGGTGACAAGTCTCTTATATCTGCTGATGTAAAACGTGATTTCAAGATGTCTTGCTGTTCGCATTTATTGGCAGTGTCCGGCACTCATTTTGCCGGCTTTATGGCATGCATTCCGATGATTCTCAATGTGTTTAAAGTTAAGCGCAAAAACGCGATTTTAGTACAGACTTTGTTCTGCCTTTTGATCGGATGTCTTACAGGCTGGAGCGATTCGGTTACAAGGGCAGCAATAATGAGCATCTGCCTTTTTGCCGACAGGGAATGGCTCTCGGCCTTAAGCCTTGCTTCGATCGTCATGATCCTTGCTGATCCTTTTTGTCCGTTGTCATCAGGCTTTCAGATGAGCTTTTGTGCTGTTATCGCCATAAAGGTTTATTCCGGAAAGATCTCTGAATTGCTGATCAAACTGCATTTTGGCGAGCGGATTGCATCAGTCTTAAGTGTTCCTGTTGCTGCAACGCTGGGCATGATCCCTTTCTGGTCAGACATATCAATGCGTCCCGACTTTGAGCATCTGATAATTCAAATCGTCGGTTCTTTCATTGCCGGTGCGGCCTGTACGTTCTTTATCCCATGCGTTCTTTTCTGTTATATGCTGCCTTTTTGGAGCCGGTACCTCTCGATGCCTTTGAAACTCTGCCTTGAACTTCTTTTGCGCCTTGTAAATACCGGCAGTTCTTTAAGTGAACAGGGAGGAAGTCCGGTACATATCAACTCTTATGTTTTGCTGCTTTTGGGGTTAACGGTGTTCTTGTTTATGCTTTCTCCTTGTACTTTGCGCCGATTATTCCTGAGGCCGGCTGCTCTTGTTTTGGCAGTAGCTGTTGGTATTAACGCGTTTTCGCTGATAAATAAGCCTTCCTGCCGTGTTGTATTCGCAGATGTCGGGCAGGGAGACTGCTGCCTGATAATCACTCCTGACAAAACCTGTCTGATCGATGCCGGCACCTACGATGAAGGCAGCACGACAGTAAGCGATCTGCTCGATTATTACGGCATTTACAAGGTCGATCTCTGTGTCATGAGCCACTGGGATGTCGATCACGCGGGCGGAATAGCAGCCCTTTGCGACCAGGGTAGAACAAAGACCATACTGACTTCCTATGTTCCTTCGCCGAATGATACTGACAAGGATGTCCAGGAATTCGTGCTGTCTACAGCTTTGAGTGGGTCCGATAATTCAATTTTATTGTCGCAGCTTCAAGGCATTTATGCAGGTGACAGAGTGTATTTGTCCGAAAGTGTTTATTTCGATGTTCTCTATCCGTCATCAAATCTTGGCGGCGGCAACGAAAACAGCCTAGTCCTGAAGCTTCATATAACGGGCTCAGAAGAAACAACCATATTGTTTACGGGCGATATCGGAATGTCTACCGAGACTGAACTGCTCGAATCCGGTATCGATCCTGACTGCGACATCCTTAAAGTCGCCCATCACGGCTCGAAATACTCGTCCTCCATGGAATTCATCGAAGCCTGCTCGCCCGACGCCGCCGTAATCTCCGTCGGCGCTCACAACTTCTACGGCCACCCGGCCCCCGACACCCTGGACCGCCTCAATTCCTACGGCTGCGAAGTGTTCAGAACAGATGAAGAGGGGGCGGTGGTAATGGAGTTTTGAAGGAGAATACCTACTAAATTATAATTTTGCATTTTAGTAGGTATGTTTTTCGTGTTTATGGTACTCGAAAATCCCAAATAGTACCTACTAAAACCCGTTTTTGATTTTTAGTAGGTAATTCCTTGTTGATTTTCAACTCGTTTTCGCTATCTCGATACCTACTAAAATCCGTTTTCGGTGTTTAGTAGGTGTTCATCGACGTTTTTAAGGTCAAATAAATGCTGTTTTGTACCTACTAAATCGAGATTGTTGATTTTAGTAGGTATTACGGAAGGAGAATACTATGAATGAATATATTCAATTGTTACAGAGCAGGAAAGAACTGTTGGTAAAGCTTAAACAAAAATCTCTCGAACGTCTTGGAAATCTTAAATACAAAGGCCAGCCCCGATATCATATAAGAGTGTATTCGGATAAGGACCAAATATATATAAGAGTGCCTGGAAATAATGAGGAGCAGTATCTGAAATCCAGTAAACGTCAGGTTGCTGCTGATATTGCTTCATATGATTATCTTAAAGGAATCGTTAAGAGGATTGATGCTGAATTAAAACATGTTAACTGGCTGCTAAAGACAGGTGCAAAGCAATTGCCGGAAGACTACTATGAATCGCTTAGTAAAGGAAGGCGAAAATTAATCGACCCAATCTGGCATACCGATGAGCAGTTTGTTAATTCATGGCTGTCAAAGCCATATATTGGCAAAGGATTTGAGGAAGAAGATTTAAAGTTCTATACGGATAAGAATGAGAGAGTAAGATCGAAATCGGAAATCCTTATAGCAAACGCTTTAGGAAAGCACAATGTTCCATACAAATATGAATGTCCGATAGTTCTAAAGGGAATGGGGAAAATACATCCGGATTTTACGGCTCTGAATGTTAAAAGGCGAAAAATCTATTATTGGGAGCATTTAGGTAAGCTGGATGATCCTGATTATGCGAGAAAGAATGTATTCAGGATTAATACATACGAGAAGAATGGAATATTCCACGGCGAAAACCTGATTACAACTTGGGAAACCAGCACGCTCCCACTCGACGTAAAGCTTGTTGACGAACTTATAAACCATTATCTCTTGGAATAACTGCCCAAACATGCAAGGCAGTTACCAATACAGCTTTGCCCAATTTTGTCCCTATATGTGCATTAGATTTCGGACTTTGTTTGTTATAATCGGGTGAGTATATGGGACATATATGGGAAAAATAGGAAAGGTCCGGCGGGGAGCCGGAGATAGGAGACTATGCATAGTAAAGTTAATAAGTTAGTAAGGTCGCTGACGGGTGCCGTGCTTGTGGCATCTGTTGCGGTTGCATCTTTTACGGGATGTACAACTGGGCAGACAGAGTATACGGAAGGTATGCGTGACGGCAACGACATCAATACGTTTGAGACGACTGAGACAACAGAGGAGACGGAGCCTGAGGCTACACCGACTCCGACTAATACGCCGACACCCACCCCGAGTCCTACGCCGGCAATTCCTCATATGGATATGCCAGATGTAGATACAACGGCACCGTTCTTCCTTACTCTTCCTGAAAGCGTAAGTATTGAGAATGGCAGTGAGTTTGACATCAACAGACATATCGGCTATATCGATGACTGCGACAGTAATGTAGACCTTCAGATCGACGGAGAAGTTGATACGTCTGAAGACGGCAGTTATGCGCTTTCGCTTACTATTACTGATGATGCAGGCAATTCGAAGACAGGCAGCATGACTGTTAATGTATACACACCAAGCAGCAGCGGCGGCGGTGGCGGCGGAGGCGGCTCTTCCGAGCATACAACGCTTGCATACAGCGATTTTATCGACAGATATCCGGCAGCTGACATCGCACATGGTATTGATGTATCAAGATATCAGGGTGATATCGATTTCGAAGCTGTTAAGGCGGCAGGATGCGATTTCGTTATGCTCAGAGCCATGATCTATAACAACGGCGAACTTGGCGAGGACAGAAAGTTTGAAGAATATTATGCAGATGCAAAGGCTGCGGGCCTTTTGATCGGCGTTTATTACTATTCTACTGACAGCACGATTGAGATGCTCCATGAACATTGCGATGAACTGCTCGCAGTTCTTGACGGCAAAGAGCTTGACCTTCCGGTTGCTTTCGACTGGGAGAGCTGGGCTCATTTCCAGAAATATCAGATGAGCATAATCGATATCAATAACCTGTTCTACGAATTTGCGGGTATTATGGAAGAGAATGGATACAGCACTATCCTTTATTCCAGCAAGTATTACCTGGAGATAATCTGGGAACCGGCAGGTTATGATGTATGGCTAGCACACTATGTAAAAGAGACCTCTTATGAGGGCGACTATACAATGTGGCAGACAGGTTCGATCGGAAGGATCGACGGCTGCGACGAAGACGTTGATACGGATATCCTGTTCAAGAGCAGATATCCGGAGTTGTTCGGAGGAACATAACTTAAAGTGGCAAAGACAAAGGCGCTTCCCAAGGGAGTTTTGAATTCCCGTCAGATGCTTTCAAAGATCAGTAAAGAGTCTGATTCTTTGGGTCTTGTGCTTTTGTACGGCACCGAAAACTACATGATCGACGGTGCTGTGTCCATGTTAAAGAAGGTTTGCCTCGGAGAAGGTGCCGAAGATATGGACTATGCCGTAATAGATACCAGGACAGGCGATAAATTTGACATGGGTAAGCTGGAAGAGCTTATTTCCATGCCGCCGTGGATGTCACCTAAGAGACTGGTTGTTATCAAGCAGTCAGGGCTCCCGAACAGGGAATTGTCCGAGAAGGACGAAGCTATACTTAAAGATATTCCGTCTTCTACGGTTGTTGTCTTCTTTGAGGAGACTGTAGACAGCCGTAAGAAGGCTTTTAAGGTGTTCCTGCAGTACGGCACGGTAGCTTCGATGAGCGGATTTGAAGAAGATGAGCTCACGGGGTGGATCAGCAGCAGATTTGCAAAAGAGAACCTGAAGATCGGGTTTGAAGCTGCAAATTCAATGGCTTCAAGGTGTGCAGGCAACATGATGGAGCTTGTAAACGAGGTCAATAAGCTCTCGCTTTATTGTCAGGGCAAGGGCTATTCGGAGGTCACGCCGGATATCGTAGAGCTCTGCTGTCCGCCTGACTTAAGCGGTAAGATCTTCGATATCATGGATGCGTGCGGAAGCGGAAATGCCAGGACGGCGCTCGGAACTTTGGATAAGCTCATTGCAAACAAAGAACCTTTGGCCAGGATCAGGGTATCTATAGTAAATCACATCAAGGCGCTCATTATGGCCAAAGAGGCCGGAAATGCCGGAGTTCTTGTCGAGCGTACAGGAATGAACGATTACAGGGCAAAAAAGCTCGTGATGCAATCACACAATTTCAGTATGAAGGATCTTATCAGCCTTTACCTGACGGCTTCCGACTCTGACAGCGAGTTTAAGCACGGCCTTATTGACGAGAGATATTCGCTCGAGATCATTTTGGTGAAGGCCAGTGCAAAATCGGCCTCCTGATAAGGTGCGTTTTCATTTGGTTTTTCCTCAATATCAGATTTGATTTTATGGGTCTTATGTCTTAAAATCTTCTAGTATTATTTATAAGAATGGAGATCTTATGGCTAAGATTCAGATGAAGACCCCGCTTGTAGAGATGGACGGGGATGAGATGACAAGAATAATCTGGAAGCAGATTAAGGACATCGTTATTTTTCCTTTCGTTGATCTGAAGACCGAATATTTCGATCTCGGACTCAAGCACAGAGATGAGACAGGTGACCAGGTCACGATCGATGCTGCTAACAGGACTAATGAACTCGGCGTTGCAGTTAAGTGCGCTACGATCACACCTAATGCGCAGAGAATGACCGAGTACAACCTCCACACAATGTGGAAGAGCCCTAACGGTACGATCAGAGCTATCCTTGATGGTACCGTATTCAGAGCACCTATCCTTGTTAAGGGCATAAAGCCGTTCGTATCCTGCTGGGAAAAGCCTATCACTATCGCAAGACATGCTTACGGCGATGTTTACAGAGATACGGAATACCGTGTTGAGGGACCTGCAAGAGCAAATCTTGTTATCACATATCCCGACGGAAGAACTGAGAGCCAGACGATCTTTGAGTTCACAGGTGACGGTATCGTAGAGGGACTCTACAATACAGACAAGTCCATTGAGGCTTTCGCAAGTTCTTGCTTCCAGTACGCTCTGGATACAAAGCAGGATCTCTGGTTTGCTACAAAGGACACGATTTCCAAGACTTATGACCACCGCTTCAAGGACATTTTCCAGGAAATGTATGACAGAGACTACAAGGAAAAGTTCGAAGCAGCAGGAATCACATATTTCTATACGCTTATCGATGATGCTGTTGCAAGAGTTATGCGTTCTTCAGGCGGATTCGTATGGGCGCTCAAGAACTACGACGGCGACGTTATGAGCGACATGCTCGCATCTGCATGCGGTTCACTCGCAATGATGACTTCAGTTCTCGTTTCACCCAAGGGTGTTTATGAGTATGAGGCAGCTCACGGCACAGTTACACGTCATTATTACAGACACCTCAAGGGTGAGCAGACTTCCACAAACCCGATGGCTACGCTTTTCGCATGGTCCGGCGCGCTCCGCAAGAGAGCACAGCTCGACAAGCTTCCTGAACTCGAAGCATTTGCCGACAAGCTCGAAAAGGCTTCTATCCAGACTATTGAAGAAGGCATCATCACGGGCGATCTCAACAGCCTCCTCGACAGAGAAGACAAGACGGTCGTAAATACTGAGGATTTCCTCAAGGCTATAGCTGCAAAGCTCTAATATTGATTTTGGAGGATTACAAAATGAGTTATTACAAAACATGGATGGATAAGTCAGAGGACGCATCCAACAGACAGGAATACATCGAATATATCAACCGCTACTATGCTCTTGAAAAGGTAGCATACGAGAAGATCCTTGGAGCTTATCCGAACAATGAGGAGTTCCTGAACGGCACAGCAGCAGAGCTTGCCAAGAAGCTGGAATTCCCTAAGGATGCAATGGATGTTTTCGTAGGTTTCATCGATGGCATTAAGTCCAGCCTTACAAACGGCGATGACATTGATCTTGATGCAATTGACGACAATTATGAGCTCAAGCTCGTTATCGATTATGAGAAGCTTTACTTCAACATGCGTGATGCAAAGGCTGACTGGCTTTTTACCATAAAAGCTTGGAAGGACATTCTCACAGAAGAGCAGATTAATGCCATTACACGTGAATACCGTGAGGCTAATATGGCTCATTCCGACAAGATCGGACGTAATGATCCGTGCCCTTGCGGTTCAGGCAAGAAGTATAAGAACTGCTGCGGTAAGAAGGGTTGATCCCTAACACGTCAGGAGACTATTCTTGAAAAAGCTTTTAAAGTCCAAATGGTTCATAGCACTTATCGTTCTGCTTGTGTTGGCGGCATTTGCTATATTGAGCATGCTTCCGGGAAGCCCTATAAAGAATCTTCTTAAGCCGGTACAGCTCATAACGACGCCTGCGCAGTCTCTCGTAAAGAGCGCCGGCGATACGCTGACTGACTTCTGGTCAGCCATCACTGACGGTATTGCTATCAGAGAAGAGAACAAGGCTTTAAAAGAGCAGATCGCTGATTTAAGATACCAGCTTACCCAGAGTGAAGAGGCGGCTCTCCGTTACGAAGAACTTAAAGATGCTCTTCATATCAAGGATACATTCAGCAACTACGTAATCTACGGTGCTTCGATCCTGTCCAGAGAATCTGACGAATGGTTCTCAACGATAAGACTCAATGCCGGTGCTAATGACGGAATCGCTCTTTCAGAGGGTAATTCATATCCTGTGCTCGATGTTGAGATGAATCTTGTCGGACGAGTAATCGAGTCATCCGAGACCGAATCCAGAGTTCTTCCGCTGCTCCATGAAGGTTTTGCCGTAGCAGGCAAGGTTAACGAAGTAAACGGTGTCACGTTTATGGTAGTAGGAGACGCTGAACTTAAGAGACAGGGTCTCTGCCTTGCTAAAGACATCGATCCTGATGTTCATCTTGAACCGGGAATGGAGATCGTTACTTCAGGAGACGGCGGTTTGTTCCCTGAAGGTATCCCGATCGGTGTTATCGAATCAGTGGATTATTCAAATCCTTTGGAAGTTACAGCTACTATCAGGCCGTATTCACAGATCGGCAAGCTTGAAGACGTATTCATCATGATCCCTTATGTCGAGGAGACAGAGGAGACTGATGTAACTGTACCCGATGGTTGATCTTTCAGGTGAATATCAATGCGTATCGTCAGTGACACTACAAATGCCAGGATCAGAAAGATAGTCGTTTATGCGGTCTATATCATTTTGCTGACGTCCTTGCAGGTATCGTTCCCGGAAGCGTTTACCGCTTTGGGACAGACTGCCGATATTACATTTGTTTTCGTTGTTCTGGCAGGATATTTCAACGGTTTCTGGGATGGTGCGATAGTCGGTTTTATCTGCGGAATGATAAGAGATGTTTTCTCACCGCCGGCTGTATTGGGACTTGACGGAGAAGTTAGGGTTACGGCATTTATCGGTGTTTTTACGCTCTTTTCGGCAGGCATCATCGGAGCTTCTTTCTTTACAAGAAGAATGAGAAGAAATATTCCTTTTTCGATCGTTGCGGTTATCTTCACAACGTTCTGTTATAAGGTTGGCGGATATCTCATAATATTCGGATGGAGTTCAATGGCGGGAACAACTTCTACAATTTACGAGCCTTTGACGGCTTTGGTCTATTCGTTCCTCCCGCAGCTCCTTTTGAATACTCTGGCGGCGATACCTTTGATATTCCTTTTGAGATTTCTGGGTCCTGTATCCTTCAGAGGTAAATCCAAGAAGGATCAGATCATTGAGAAGCAGGGTGAAGGCACATGGCTGGGAATCTGATAGACGATTACGGTGCATTTGACAATAACGCGGAACGTGGCGGCAAAACTGATGCCGGCTCGCTCTTCAGACGTGTCATCCAGTTCCTGACCAACAGATATCTGGTTCTCGCCGTTATCTTCCTGGCATTCGGTGTTGCGATCCTTGTAATGACGATGAGACTTCAGTTCTCCAACTATCAGAACACGTTGTCACAGAGTTCATCGGGTGTTGTAAGACAGTATTCACAGCCGGCTCCGAGAGGCGACATATATGACAGCAGGGGAGTGCTCCTTGCTTCAAGTATCGAATATAACAGCCTCATGATAGCGAATGCTTATCTTGACGATGCCCAGCTTAACGCGCTCTGCCTTGAGCTCAGCTATCTTTTCGATGAGTATCACTGCATAGATGTTGCAGATCTCGACCAGTATTTCATCCTTGATCCTAAGGCCAGATTCGTTAAGTCCGAAGACAAGATAAGGCTTTGGCAGACGGACTCCAATCTTTTCAATCTGAAGGACTATTCATCGGGCGTTATCGTTACGTTTTCTGATGATTACGTTAAGACCGATCCGAACGTTTTCTTCCTTTATCTGCGCCGGAAATTCAACATCGACAACAATTATACGATCGAAGAAGCGTACAGGATCATCAGGATAAGGTATCAGATATTTACAGATAACTGGGCATTCATTAAGGGTACGCCCGTTAAGATCGCGACTGACGTTCCGGATGAGCTCATCAGGAAGATCGAAGAGCAGAATTACCATTACATGGGACTTGTCGCGGGTAAGGAATATGTGAGGACCTATTCCTCGGAAGCCCTTTATTCCAGCCACGTTGTCGGTTACGTAGGTAAGATCTCCAGCGTTACGTATCAGGATCTTGCGCCATTCGGGTACACGAGTGACGACGTTGTAGGAAAATCCGGTATCGAGTCACAGATGGAACGTTATCTGCACGGCAAGAGCGGTGTCACGCCTTACAGTATCTGGACGATGAACGGTGAGGAAGGACTGTTTGTTCCCAACAGTTACGGCATTGAACCTGAAGAAGGCGCGACCGTATACCTTACAATAGATACGCATATCCAGGAAGTAGGAACCCAGGCTCTTAAGCAGTACATCCTTGAGCAGAGGGAGTACGACGAAGTAAACCAGACGGGTTATAAATCGGCGTCCGCCGGTGCTTTCGTTATGATGAACGTCAACACGGGCGCAATCATCGCCATGGGTTCATACCCGAACTACGATCCGAATGACTTTATCCTTGCAAACTACGGCGACGAACAGGCCCAGGAGCAGGTTAAGTACTATCTCGGTATCGATGAATATCAGGAAATCACTGCAGGAGACCTTCCTTTGTGGAACCGTGCAATAATGTCTATGTACGCTCCGGGTTCCACATTCAAGCCCTGTACGGCTTTGGCAGCTCTCGAAAACGGCGACATCACACCTGAAGAGAACACCATCAGGTGCCCCGGTCCGTTAGACGTTGACGGATGGATCTTCAGATGTCTCGAGTATCCTGATAACGGTCACGGCGATCTTACGCTTGACGATGCGATGACCCAGTCCTGCAACATCTATTTCATGATCTTAGGCATCCAGACAGGTATCGACAACATTTCTGCGATGGCAAACAGATTCGGACTTGGCGTTAAGTCAGGCGTTGACCTCCCGGGTGAGATCTCTGGTGTCATGTCTTCAAGAGAAAACAAGAGACTTACAAGACAGTCCGTTTACGATAAGACCTGGTTCCCGTCAAATACGGCACAGGCTTCCATTGGTCAGTTCGATAACTGCTTCACGATCCTTCAGCTCTGCAGATACACATGCGGTATCGCTACAAATAAACTCTGTACCCCTTATGTAGTAGACAGGGTAGTGGCAAGTGACGGTTCAATTCTTTATCAGGGTCAGACTGAATCTGTGGATATCGGCATTTCAGATCCCAGCATCAATGCCGTAAGGGAAGCGATGCATCATGTTTCTACCGGTACTTTTTATCCGAACGGCCATCTCAAGTGGGAGTCCAGTGCCGGTAACCAGTTTGATGACTTCCCGGTCGATATGGTATGTAAGACAGGTACGGCGGAGACCGGATTCGAGGATACACGTAAAGAGTATTCAAACGGTCTGTTCATATGCTATGCGCCTAAGGACAATCCTGAAGTTGCGCTTGCTCTCGTGGTTGAGAAGGGTAAATGGGGATCGACTTCAGTGGTCATCGCGAAAAAAATCATGGCTGCATACTTCAATGCGCAGTTCGATTCATCTGAGCATTTGTATTCGCCCAACCCTGTATACGGCGACTATTTGCCATATATTGATGCTACTGCCGGTTGATATTTGTTAATTTATTGTTTATTTCTAACAAAGACCAGTTGCTTGAATAAACATTTTACTGTACAATCTGTTTATTAGTTTTTAATGGGAGATTTCGGATGAAGATCGTTTTGATGGCTGACAACAGAAAGACTGAATTATTGGTCAATTTCTGCATTGCTTACAAGCCTTTGCTTGAGAAACATCAGCTTATCTCAGTTTACAATACTGCCAAGCTCCTTAAATCAGCTGCAGATCTTGACGTGTCCGGTCTTTCCGTTGACTATTCCAGCGGTTTTGAACAGCTTGCTTCCAGAGCAGAATACAACGGCATTGACTGTGTCATCTATTTGAGAGACGGACGCCAGGTAGGTGAGTCCAATCCTTTCGAGCTCCTGGATGTTTGCGATCAGAATACGATCCCTTATGCTACCAACATAGCTTCAGCGGAGATCCTCATTACTGCTGTCGACAGCGGTGCACTCGACTATCGCGAATGGAACGCAGGCTGATAACTGTCCCTTACGGACCTCTCCAATCCAACATGTACGTAATCACCGGCCCGTCCGGTGTTTTTATCATTGATACTTCCGTTTCTCCGGAGAGAACTGAAGAATACTGCAAACTTCCCGGTCTTTCCAAAGGTGAGTGTAAAGTTAAGGGCCTTCTTCTGACGCACGGTCATTACGATCATATTAAGTTCATTAACGAATGGATGGCGCTTTATCCCGATGCCCAGGTGTTCTTCAGCAAAAAAGACGCAGAACTTTTGGGCAATGCTTATATGAATTGTTCTTATATGGACGGTCAGCAGATCACTTACGATTTCAAATATGAGAACATGTCCGGCCTTGACGGCATGTACATTTATAAGGATGACAGTATTAAGATCAAGGTTTTCGAGACGTCCGGACACACGATGGGAAGCGTTTGCTATCTCTTTGAACAGGTGAGCGGAGATGTTCTCTTTACCGGAGATACCGTTTTCCGCGGTTCGATCGGACGTACTGACATGCCTGGCGGATCGATGAAGCTGATGACAGAGACCTTAAAGCGCGTCAGTGCTTTTGATCCCGGTCTTATAATCTATCCGGGACACGGTCCGGGTTCGACGGTCGAAGACGAGGCAAAATACAATCCGTTCTTTGATTTATAAGGGTTTGCTTGACTTTTCTAAGGATGTATATGTAGAATAAGCAAACGCAATGAAGGTGCGTAAGTAGTCTTATTGTTGACCGGAACAGAGAGTTGTGTCTTGGGCTGAAAGCACGATCCGAAGGGCATAAAGATGAATTTCAACACCGGAGCGTTCCTGCGAAAACGGCTGGGTTGGCTGATTAAGCGGATGCATGGCGTGGCATCACAGCGCATAAACAAGAGCGGGTTACTATAGTGGTTTCCCGAACATGGGTGGTACCGCGAAGGTGCAAGATTAATGCGAATTCGTCCCGTGGCAATGGATAATTGCCGCGGGCTTTTTATTTGTAAAAGCAAAGGCGGAAAGAATTAGGAGGAAAACATGGCTGAACTTGGTGAATTAAGCGCAAAGTTATCAGAGATCAAAGCAAAGATCGAATCAGACCTTACCGAGATCAAGAGTTCCAAAGGCGTTTTCGAGTATAGAAAGAGCGTCATGGATTCAAAGGAAGGTAAGATCGGATCTCTCATGAAGGAGATGGGTAAGATCCCGAAGGAACTCAAGGCCGACTACGGTAAGATGGTCAATGAGATCCGTAACTGGGCAACAGAGAAGTTCGATGCCCTCGATGCACAGTTCAAGGAAGCTGAGCAGAAGGCAAGATATGAATCTGAGACTATCGATGTTACTCTGCCTTCAAAGAAACTCAAGAAGGGTTATCTCCATCCCAATACACAGGTAAGAAACCAGATTGTGGACATCTTCGGATCCATGGGTTTCTCAGTATATGAGGGTAATGAGATCGAGACAGATCACTATAACTTCACGGCTCTTAACATCCCTAAGGACCATCCTTCACGTGACATGCAGGATACATTCTATTTAAGCCCTGAGTTCCTTTTGAGAACACAGACTTCTGCAGGTCAGGTTCACGTAATGGAATCACAGCAGCCGCCTATAAAGATCATCTCACCCGGTAAGGTTTTCAGATCTGACGACGATGCCACACACTCACCGATGTTCTCCCAGATGGAAGGACTCGTTGTAGATGAAGGCATCACACTCTGCGACCTTCAGGGTATGCTCGACGTATTCGTTAAGAAGATCTTCGGCGAAGAGACAAGAACACGTCTGAGACCTTCTTACTTCCCGTTCACGGAGCCTTCAGTTGAGGTTGACGTTTCCTGCTTCCAGTGCGGCGGCAAGGGATGCAAGCTCTGCAAGGGAACTGGCTGGATCGAAGTCCTCGGCGCAGGCGTAGTCAATAAGAAGGTTCTTGAAGGCTGCGGAATCGACAGCGACAAATACAGCGGTCTGGCTTTCGGTATCGGAATCGATCGTATTGCCATGCTCAAGTACGGCATCAACAACATCAAGCTCCTGTTTGAGTCTGATCTCCGCGTACTTGAACAGATCGATGACTAAGGTTAAAGGAGGCAAGAACAATGTTAGTACCATTAAGTTGGCTTAAAGATTACGTAGATATTGATGTCACACCTGATGAGCTCGAAAACAAGCTCTTCAGCTGCGGCTTCGAAGTAGAAGAAAAGTACGAAGTAGGCAAGGACATTTCAAAGGTCGTTGTCGGTGAAGTTAAGACATGTGAAGCTATTGAAGGCACACATCTTCACCTTTGCACAGTAGATGCAGGCGAGAACGGCGTTCTCCAGATCTGCTGCGGCGCAGATAACGTTGCTGCAGGCGGCAAGTATCCTCTGGCCCTGATCGGCGCTCAGGTTTATGCAACTGCAAAAGACCATAAGACAGTAGAAGGTCTCATGACAATCGGCCAGGGCAAGCTCAGAGGTTATGATTCTTACGGAATGCTCTGTTCAGGCGTTGAGATTGGCGTTACTGAGGACATGTTCCCCGGCGCAGGTTACGACGGACTTCTGGTCCTTCCTGAAGATGCAGTTCCGGGTGCAGACGTTAAGCCCATTCTTGGTCTTGATGATTATATTTTCGACGTTTCCATCACTGCAAACAGACCTGACTGCCAGTCCATCTACGGTATCGCAAGAGAAGTAGCTGCAGTACTCGGCAAAGAGATCAAGGAGCCTGCTCTTGATTACACTGAGAGCGATGTTGCGATCGATTTCAACATCAGGGTTTCAGCACCTGATCTTTGCCCGAGATATATCGGACACTATGTTTCTGACGTTACTATCGGTGAGTCGCCTCTGTGGATGAAGCGCCGTCTTGCTCTCGTAGGATGCTCTGCGATCTCCAACGTTGTTGATATCACAAACTACGTTCTCTACGAGCTCGGCCAGCCGATGCACGCTTTCGATTTCAACTATCTTGAAGGCGGTGAGATCCACGTCCGCCGAGCAGAAAACGGAGAGAAGATCGTTACTTTGGATGAGAAGGAGTTCGCTCTTACATCTGATAACCTCGTCATCTGCGACGGCAAGAAGCCTGTTGCTCTGGCAGGAATCATGGGCGGTCTCAATTCTGAGATACTTGATTCAACAAATGCAGTAATGTTCGAGGCAGCAAAGTTCGCTCACGACAATATCCGCAAGAGCTCAAAGGCTTTGGGTCAGGTATCTGATTCTTCAATGAGATTCTCCAAGGGTGTTGATGAGTACACGACTGTAATGGCCATGAAGAGAGCTCTGCATCTCATCGAAGAGCTTGGCTGCGGTAAGGTCTCAAAGACTTCTTTCGATGTTAATACAGGCAACTCAATTGAGCCCAGAAAGCTCACTGTCAGCGTTAAGCAGGTTAACGGCGTATTGGGAATCACGGTTCCTGATGAGGACATCGTAAGGATCCTTACAAACCTCAACTTCGCACCTGAATTAAGCGGCGACGAACTGACGATCGCTATTCCCGGATACCGTGTAGACATGGAGTCTTACCAGGATGTTGCTGAAGAAGTTATCCGTATGTACGGCTACGATCACATTACGCCGACATTCATTCCGACAGCAAAGGTTACTTCAGGCGGTTATAATCTGAAGCAGCGTTCAGAGCTCAAGATCAAGAGAGATCTCTGTGCAGCAGGCGCTAATGAAGGCGTACATTATTCATTCTTCTCGCCCTCGGATTTCGACCTCTTAAAGCTTCCTGAGGATGCTCCCGAGAGATTCGCGATCAAGATCATGAATCCTATCAACATTGATCTTTCTTTGATGCGCACGACTCTTGCGCCCCAGATGATCAAGGCTATGGCAAGAAACCAGAAGAACGGAATCCTTACAGGCCGCATCTATGAGATGGGCAACAAGTTCATTCCCAAGAATCTGCCTCTTACTGAATATCCTGATGAGCGTGAGACGATCTGCATCGGTGTTTTCGGTGAGGACGAAGATTTCTATTCATTGAAGGGTCTTGTTGACGTGATCGCAGCATCTCTGGACGTTGAATTCGATTACGAGAAGGATACTAAGACATTCCTCCACCCGGGAAGAACCGCAAAGGTTATCTGTAACGGTGAGGAAGTAGGTTACCTTGGCCAGGTCCTCTATGAGATCTGTGATGAACTCGATATGAGAGTTCCTGCATACGTTGCAGAGATCGATCTGAGAACGCTTTCCAAGTACTACGGCAAGGACAGAAAGTTCATTCCGCTTCCGAAGTTCCTTGAAGAGAAGCGTGACTTCTGCTTCGTTATGGACAAGGATGTTACCTGTGCACAGATCGAAAAGGAGATTAAAGCTTCATGTGAGTACATCACCAAGATCGAGCTCTTCGACATCTACGAAGGAATCCAGCTCGGCCTTAACAAGAAGAGCCTTGCTTTCAGCGTAGTCTTCACACCTAAGGAAGAGGAGTTCAAGCCCGAAGTCATCGACGGATTCGTTGATACGATCCTTAATAACCTTAAGGAGAAGTACGGCGCAACACTCCGTGCATAATCGTTTAATAAGATTATAAAGACGGACATGAGCTCGAAAAGAGCCTGAAACACAATAAAATCAATGCTTTGAAGCATGTTTAACGCCCGGGCGACCGGGCGTTTTTCTTTGTCGGTTTTTGTCGGTAATTGTCGGTATTTGTATGATTTTTCAGCCCTCTTTTGATTGTAAGATTACTCAAACCATATCTGCATATAGCAGGTCACAGATCCGGAGGTGCCTTATGTCCACGCTTGAAGCTGCAATTACATTTTCGCTGATACTCGTAATGCTTGCCTTTATGATCACTGGTCCTGAGTCGATTGCACTGGATTCTTTTGAATGTGCCAAAGACGGTGGAAACGAATTGTTTTTCATGGAACGGGACAAGGATATCGCGGATAAGGTCGTAGTAAGCGGTGTGGACTGTTACGACACGTCGCCCGAAAAACTCTGTACGTATCTGTCCGGTATATCAGATAACTTCAGGCTTATATACGGATCCGTTTACGAACTTTCACAGGAGGCAGCAGATGAAGAGAACTGATAAGAACAGAAGAACCAAAAGAGGCGCATCGTCTTTGTTCCTTGCTATGATAATGTCGGCCCTGATACTTGTGGAATGTACTTTCGTTGCTTTTGTCTGGAATCTTGATTATGCATTGAGCGTTAATGAGGCGCTTAAGACACAGGTTGATACTATCCTTTGCGATTACAACAGACAGTTATTTGATGTCTACGGAATCTATGCTTTCACTTTGGATGAGGTTGATGATGAATGCTTCTGCAAGGCTTTGGAAATGAACGGGCTGACATCACAGTCAACGCTTGTTGTTACTGCCGCGGATGAGTTCACCACAGAAGATCTTAAGACAGCGATCAATTCATACTACTGGTACAGGGGATCAGGCATAAGTCTCAAAGGCCTGGTTGAAGGATATGCCGAGATGATAAGGAGAACTGATGAGAAAGGGATCTTAAACCAGGTCGGTGAGTATATGCAAAGCCCTGCAGCCGGTTATGTATCGGACATGATCAAGGGGTCTGAAGATGCATCCCAGTGGATAGGAAAAGCAGGGGAGGCGCTAAATCTTGATGAGATACTGGAACAAGCGGCTGATCTTGATGACATAAGGGATAATTACAAAGACACGGTAAAAGACATTGAACTTGATATCGACATAGACATTGACGACTGGGAAGCGCTGCTTGATACGTTGTCTTTCCTTGAGAGCACTATGGATAACCTAACGGATATGTCCGATCCCGTTATGACCAAGATGAATGTATCTCATTATTGTGCTTATAATTTTGACTGCTGCTTTGCACCTGACGGTGATGCATCGATCACGGGTACGGAGTTTTCATCGATTCACGGAGACAAGCAGGTAGATGCCGAATGCATAATCACCGGACTTGAAGATTACCCGGCAATCTTTAAGGTCGAATACCTTATGGTACAGGTCCTTATCGTTTCCAATATGCTCAAAGACTATGCAAATGAAGAGTTCAGGAACACCATGGAAGTTCTGGGGCAGATAATCTCAACGATCATATCTGCAGTAAGCGAAGGAACAGTCAATATCGATTACAGGATAATAGCTGCAGGACTTATATACATTTGCGCGTCATTCCAGTCCATAAAGGACTTTTATCAGGTGATAAAAGGACAGAGAGCCGTTATCTTCGAATACGAAGGTGAAAAGATGGTCACTTTCAGTTACAGGGATTTTCTTTATCTGTTCGCGCTTTGTACCCCTGTGGAAGAACTTCTCGAGAGAAGCCACGCGGTTCTTGAGAGAGATTACGGTGAGCTTTATAAGGGAATAACGCTTGAGGCTGATTTCAGGGGAGATGCATATTCGGTTACGAAGAGTTATCAGCTTTATGAGAAATAAGGAGAATGGTCATGAGACGATCAAGAAGCAAAAAAGGACAGGTAACTATTGAAGCGGCCATAGCATTTACGATAACCCTGGTATTTCTCGCATCCGTTATCAGTTCGATAGACTATTACCGCACGGATATACTAATGAGAAGATCCGTTGAACAGACTTGCGAGAAGATGTCTCTTCTTTATCCTGTGTCTGTTCCCGCTGCAGATCTTATGTCGGCTGCGGTCAATGCTTTTCCTGATCTTGGAATAGGTGATACGAAGGGAGCGGCAGTGATATCAAAGGTGGCATCGGTCGGTCTGGGTATAGACGATGTGACCGGTCACACTCTCAAAGAACTCATTTTGCAGGGAGTGTTCTCGCATACGATGGAAGAACAGATAAGGCAGGGGTGCATAGAAAGAAACGGCGGTTCTGATTTCTTCGTGCCTGATGACATAGAGGTCTTTTTCGCGATAAATGACAAGCACCACATAATCGAAGTCACTACGGAATACTCCGTCGTTACGCTGGCCGGGCGAAAACAAAGGAGCATTTATTCTGTTATTCCGCTGTATGGCGAGCCTGTCCTTATGCTTCAGGATGAAGAACATAAGCAGCAGGAGGGTGAGGCAAACAAGAACGATATCTGGTCTTTGAGCAATTTTGACAGGGGAGATGCCTTCAGGGAGCAGTATGGAGCCAATCTTCCGAAAACCTTTCCGGTGATAGATTCGGTTGACGGAGGGGATATTACGGCCATAAGGAGCATAGATCTCACTTCTCCTTACTATCAGGACACATCCAATATCCAAAAGAAGATCAGGGAAGATATCAATTCGATAAGCAGGTTTGAACCCCAGTCAGCCGTGATAAACGGTACGACTTATACTGTCGATCATGTGGATTCCAGACATCTTACTGTGGTAATACCTGAAAACTCCGGCCAGGCAGGGCGGGAAGCCGTGGAAGAACTAAAGGGATATGCCTTTGTACACGGTGTTATACTTGATATATGCGAATACGGGACCTCTGAGAAGTATGTTTAGGTCTGGTCATCCCTTTATTGTATTAAAATAAAGAATGCGTTATTATGTATGAGTATGTTTGGAGGTATGAACATTGAAACATGATAACAGCGTTAGACGCCCGAGTCTTGCTAATTCAAAGATTACTACAGACAAGACGGCTTCGCTTTCTATTGGGGATTCTCTGAGAAAAGCCAAGACCAATCTCATATTTACCAGATTATTCCTGGGCATTCTTGCTGTGCTCGCCATTACTGCGGTCTTTATCGCGATCTATATGGGCTATGGCAAGATCGTTTGGGATTACATCATGAGAGTTGTAGCGTGATTTCAGGTAAAGGGTATCAAGATGGATGACATTAAAGACGCTCATTTTACTGAGAGCGAAATTGAGGAACTGACCGACCTTTATAACGCTATGCTGACAATGAGGGACAGCGCAGAGATGCATAAGTTCTTTAAGGATCTTTGCTCGATAAACGAATTGCACTCGTTTCTTCACCGTTGGCAGATCGTAAGAAGGATCGAACAGGGTAAGAGCTATGAGGAGATCATTAAAGAGATCTCGCCCGCTGAAGTAGAGACAAATACGCAAGCGGACTCCGGCAAGAAATCAACAGGCAGAGCGCGTGGCAAAGCCAGGTCATCGACCAAGGTAAGCTCCACGACGATCTCGAGAGTCAAGAACTGCTATGTGAATCCCGACGGAGGATACAGAACGGCATTAAACAGGCTCAAGGAAGCTGCCGAACAAAATAAAGAAGAGAATTGATGAAGGTACAAAATGGGTTTATTTGAAAGTATTTTTGGAACACACAGCGATCACGAACTTAAGAGGATCAATCCTCTCGTAGACAAGGTCTTCTCATACGAAGAAGAGTATGCCAAGCTCTCAGATCACGATCTGGCCGGCAAGACTGACGAGTTCAGAAAGAGATATGAGGAAGGCGAATCTTTGGATGCGCTTCTCCCTGAAGCATTTGCTACTGTCAGAGAGGCTGCCTGGAGAGTTCTCGGCATGAAGCCTTACAGAGTTCAGGTTATCGGCGGAATCATCCTCCATCAGGGCCGTATCGCCGAGATGAAGACGGGTGAAGGTAAGACACTCGTTGCTACGATGCCTGTTTACCTCAATGCAATTACCGGCAAGGGCGTTCACGTCGTAACGGTTAACGATTACCTCGCAAAGCGTGACTCCGAGTGGATGGGTAAGGTTTATAAGTTCCTTAACATGAGCGTAGGTCTCATCATCCATGATATTCCGAACAAAGAGCGTAAGAGCATGTATGCATGCGATATCGTATACGGAACAAATAACGAGTTCGGTTTCGATTATCTCCGTGACAACATGGTCGTAAACAAAGAGCAGATCGCGCAGAGAGAACTTAACTACGCTATCGTCGACGAGGTCGACTCGATCCTCATCGATGAGGCAAGAACACCTCTCATCATTTCAGGCCGTGGCACAGAGTCTTCAGACCTTTACCAGAAGGCAGATGCATTCGTTAAGACATTGAAGCAGTACACAGTAGTTGAGACTGACGACAAGGTCGACATGGATGAGCTCGTAGGTGATGCAGATTACGTTACGGACGAGAAGGCTAAGACATCAGTCCTTACAGCAAACGGTATCACAAAGGCCGAGAAGTACTTCAATATCGAGAACCTCTCAGATCCCGATAACTTCGACCTTCAGCACTATATCAACAATGCTTTGAAGGCTAACGGTAACTTCAAGAAAGACCAGCAGTACATCGTCCAGGACGGTGAAGTCGTAATCGTAGACGACTTTACCGGAAGACTTATGCCGGGAAGACGTTTCAGCGACGGTGTTCACCAGGCTATCGAAGCAAAAGAGCACGTAAAGGTTGCAAACGAGAATAAAACACTTGCTACCATTACATTCCAGAACTTCTTCCGTATGTACAACAAGCTCTCAGGAATGACCGGTACGGCTTATACAGAGGAAGCAGAGTTCAGACAGATCTATAACCTTGACGTTATCCAGATCCCTACAAACAGACCCATTGCAAGAATTGATGAGTACGATGCTGTATTCAAGACAGAGAACGGTAAGTATGCAGCAATTCTTAAGACAGTTAAGGAAGCAAACAGTAAGGGCCAGCCTGTACTCGTCGGTACAGTTAACGTTGATAAGTCCGAGCTCCTTTCACGTATCTTCACAAAGTACGGTATCAAGCACAACGTATTGAACGCTAAGAACCATATGAGAGAAGCTGAGATCGTTGCCCAGGCAGGCCGTAAGGGTGCAGTTACGATCGCAACCAACATGGCAGGCCGTGGTACCGATATCATCCTCGGCGGTAACGCTGAGTTTATGGCTCTCCAGGAGATGAGAAGATTAGGTTATACAGAAGACCTTATCGCTGCATCCACAGCTCACAATGAGACAGATGACGAGCTTATCATCGAAGCAAGAAAGAGATTCTCAGATCTTGAGGGCAAGTATAAAGCAGAGCTCGCTCCTGAGGCTGAAGAGGTAAGAAAGCTCGGCGGTCTTTACATCGTAGGTACAGAGCGTCACGAATCAAGACGTATCGATAACCAGTTAAAGGGACGTGCAGGACGTCAGGGTGACCCCGGAAGATCCAAGTTCTTCCTTTCACTTGAAGATGACCTCTTAAGAATCTTCGGCGGCGACAGAGTCTCCATGATCTATGAGGGTCTCGGTATCGAAGACGATATGGAACTTCAGGTTAAGTCTCTTACAAAGGTTATCGACAGCTCACAGAAGAAGCTCGAAGCTATGCACTTCTCAGCACGTAAGTCCGTCCTCGAATACGACGATGTTAACAACGTACAGAGAACTATCACATATGAGCAGAGAAGACAGGTTATCTTCGGTGAAGACGTGCATGGTATCTATCTGCAGATGATCGAGCGTGTAGCTTCAAGAATCTGCAACCAGTTCGCTCTCGACGGTGTTATTACTTCAACAGAGAGATATTCATTGGGCAAGCTCCTTGAAGAGATCTTCGGCCAGCTTCCCTCAGTTCTCCTTGTTCAGGATGATAAAAAGGATATCCCTGAATGCGATGAGCTCGCTGCACAGATCGCTGAAGAGGCTAAGGATCTTATGGTCCAAAAGGAGAATGAGATCACCTCAGAGGTATTCCGTGAGGCTGAGCGTCAGATCCTCTTAAGAACAGTTGACCTCAAGTGGATGGATCACATCGATGCATTGGATCAGCTCTCCAACTCTATCAGAATGAGAAGTATCGGTCAGCACGATCCTGTTGTTGAATATAAGCTTGAAGGTTCAGCTATGTTCGAAGAGATGAACGAGAACATCCAGAATGATGCTGTTAAGTTCATTATGAGAGCAAAATTCACGCCTGAAACTCATATTGAGGCTAAATCCCAGGTTAAGGATATCAAGGAGAACCACGCAAGCGCTTCTGCTGTAACTCCCCAGTCTGCTTCAAAGCCTATCCAGGGTACAACAGGTAACAACCAGCCTCAGGCTCCTGTAAAGCGTGATTCTTCCAAGGTAGGAAGAAACGATCCGTGTCCTTGCGGTTCAGGCAAGAAATACAAGGATTGCTGCGGCAAGGCCAAATAATAACAAGTCGATTTAAAAACTGTGCGGGGTATTTTTCGGAATGAAAGATACCCCGTTTTTTACTCGGTAAAATCCAGAAGAATAATATATAATATTTCCATGATTACCGATATTTCTGTATTTATCAAAACCGTAGACGGCGCCGCTGAATATATCAGAGGTGTCTTGGCAGACAAAGAGATCCCTTCTGTTTGCATAGTTCTGGGTTCCGGTCTTGGTCCTTTGTCATCAATGGCTGAAGATGCCGTTGAAATCCCTTATAAGGACATTCCCGGATTCCCGGTATCAACTGCACCGGGCCATAAGGGTTCTCTTTTGATCGGAACGCTTTCCGGAAAGCCCGTTTTCATGATGAACGGCAGATTCCACTACTACGAAGGTTATCCGATCGAGACCGTTACTTTCTATGTCAGGGTAATGGGAAGACTGGGCGTTAAGGCTCTTCTTCTGACCAACGCCTCAGGCGGCATTAATCTAGACATGAAAGTACCTGAGCTCGTAGCGATCACAGACCACCTTTCTTTCCATGCGGAGCCTGTATTAAGAGGCCCCAACATCGCTGAATTCGGTACGAGATTCCCTGACCAGTGCCATGTTTACGATCCTGAGCTTACTGATACTCTGGTCAATTGTGCTCATGACCTTGAGATAAGGATAAGCCGCGGCGTTTATGCATATTCCAAGGGTCCCCAGTATGAGACTCCTGCAGAGATCAGGGCATGGCGGATACTGGGTGCCGACTGCGTAGGCATGTCTACTGTACCTGAGGCAATTGCCGCATCCCATATGGGCATTAGAGTTGCCGCAATGTCCTGCATTACCAATATGGCAGCAGGCATCACCGGTCAGGCTCTTTCTGAGCAGGAAGTTTTAGATAATGCGGCACTGGCGTCCGAGAACAGCTGTGCAGTAGTTAAAGAATTCATAAGACGTATAAACCTTTAAGGAGGCATGAATGGGAAAGTTTAATTACGAAGTAAGAGATATAAATCTTGCTAAATCCGGTTTGGAAAAGATCGAATGGGCTTACCGCAACATGCCCGTATTAAGAGCCATCGAGGCTGAGCTTATTGAGAAACAGCCGTTTGCAGGACTTAAGATCTCTGTTTCCGTTCACGTTGAAGCGAAAACAGCATGCCTTGCAAGAGCGCTCGCAAGAGGCGGGGCAGAGGTAGCTCTTACAGGATGCAACCCGTTGTCCACACAAGATGACGTGGCAGCAGGCCTGGCTTCACTTGATATCATGAATGTCTATGCTGTTCACGGAGACGATGAAGAGCATTATTGGAACAGATTAAGAAGTGCATTGTCTTTTAAGCCTGACATCGTAATCGATGACGGCGGCGACTTTGCTCTGCTCCTTCACTCCGAGATGCAGGATCTTGCAGCAAGTCTTAAGGGCGGATGCGAAGAGACAACGACAGGCGTTCACAGACTTGAGATCCTTAAGGGCGAGAATAAGCTTCTTTATCCCGTTGTGGCAGTTAACGATGCAAGATGTAAGCATCTTTTCGATAACAGATTCGGTACGGGCCAATCCGTATGGACGGCGATTATGGCCACTACAAACCTCGTAGTAGCTGGTAAGACAGTTGTCGTTGCAGGCTACGGCATGTGCGGCAGAGGCGTTGCTATGAGAGCAAAAGGCCTTGGCGCTAAAGTCATCGTTACCGAGATCGATCCCGTTAAGGCATGCGAAGCCATTATGGAAGGCTACCAGGTAATGACAATGGATGAAGCTGCTCCGTTGGGCGACTTCTTCGTAACGGTTACAGGCTGTAAGGATGTCATCGTAGGAAGACATTTCGAAGCCATGAAGGATGGCGCGGTATGCTGCAACGCAGGTCACTTCGACTGCGAAGTAAGTGTTGCTGAATTAAAGCAGCTGTGTGTTGAGAGTTCTGAACTCCGTAACAACATCATCGGCTACAAGCTTAAGAACGGCAAGACTGTCTGCGTAATCGCTGAAGGCAGACTCGTTAACCTCGCTTCAGGCGACGGCCACCCGGTTGAGATCATGGACATGAGCTTTGCTTTACAGGCACAGTCAGCGATGTATATCGCCAACAACCCCGAAAGACTCCCCGTTGACGTATACCAGACTCCCGAAGTCATCGACAACAGAGTCGCCGAGATTCTTCTTAACACCAAGGGCATCTCAATCGACAAGCTCACGGCTGAACAGGAGAAGTACATCAGTTCCTGGGATCTGTGATCCATTAAACAATTGAAACACTTGATACCTACTAAACTTCGATTTAATGGTTTAGTAGGTATTATTTTTGCTTTATAATCCGGGGTTTTCACGCCTAAATACCTACTAAAAGTCAGTTTCCTTATTTTAGTAGGTATCTATCTCGAAAATAAGACTCGGAAACACGTTATAAAATGCCTACTAAATCCTCGTTTTGAGATTTAGTAGGTAAATCAGCCTTGCGAAAACATCAATATCAATGAAAGTAATACCTACCCAATCCCGATATGACTGAATAGTAGTATTTTGAGCACTAAGTCCAAACTGCCCAAACTTGTTTATTTATATATATAAAATTATAATATATGCGGAAAATTACGGATTGGAGACAATATATATGGCTTTAAGAAATCTTGTTATAGAAGGCGATCCGCTTCTTCGTAAGACGAGCAGACCGGTAGATGAGATCACACCCAGGATCATCAAACTCCTGGATGATATGGCTGACACTATGTATTTTGAGGGAAGGGGCATCGGTATTGCCGCTCCCCAGGTCGGCGTATTGAGAAGGATCTTTGTCATTGACGTAGGAGATGAGCACGGCCTTATCGAATTCATCAATCCTGAGATCATTGAGACATCAGGTTCACAGACAGACAACGAAGGCTGTCTTTCAGTTCCCGGCAAGACATGCGAGGTTGAAAGACCTGAACATGTTAAGATCAAGGCTCTTAACAGAAACGGCGAAGAATTCGAGCTTGAGGCAGACGGCCTTCTTGCAAGATGCATCTGCCATGAGAACGACCATCTTAACGGCATTCTCTTTATCGATAAGTCAGTAGACGGCAAGGTCTATAATGTTGGCGACAGCGAGGATTAAGTGTTGGACAGGCGTGATCTTAAAGTAATATTCATGGGTACGCCTGAGTTTGCAGGCACCAATCTAAAAGCTCTTATTGACGCAGGCTTTGATGTCCGTCTGGTTTTATGCCAGCCCGATAAGCCCGTAGGACGTAAGCATATCCTTACGGCTCCTCCTGTAAAGGTTATGGCGCAGGAGAACAATATCGAAGTATATCAGCCTGATACGCTCCGCAATGAAGAAGCGCTCGCAAAGCTTTCTTCTTATGAGCCTGACCTTATTGTTACGGCAGCATATGGCAAGATCCTTCCATCTGGCATTCTTGACCTTCCGAAGTACGGCTGCATAAATTGCCACGGAAGCCTTCTTCCTGCAAGAAGAGGTGCATCACCCGTGCAGCGTTCGATACTTGAAGGCGATAAGGTAACGGGAGTTACATTCATGAAGATGGATGTCGGCATGGATACGGGTGACATCATCGACAAGGTTGAAGTCGAGATCGATCCCAATGAGCACACGGAGAGCCTCATGAACAGACTTGCTGAGGCAAGTGCCGATAAGCTTCCTGACATCATCGACAGATGGGTTGCAGGAGAGCTCAATACAACAAAGCAGGATGAATCATTGGCAACGGCATGTCCGCCGATAAGACCTGAAGAGGGCGAGTTCGACTGGTCTCAGGATGCAACGGATATTCATAACAGAGTAAGAGCATTAAGTGCGTGGCCGGGTGCTTTCGTACTTAAGGAAGATAAGAAGCTTAAGGTCCTTGATTCTGAAGTTGCAGATGAAGCAGCAGTTCCTGACGAACTGAAGGATTCTAAGCCCGGTACTGTTGTTAAGGCAAAGGGCGAGAATCTCATCGTTAAGTGCGGCAACGGTTTCCTCAAGGTCAAAGAACTCCAGCAGCCGGGCGGCAAGAGACTCCGCGCCATCGACTGCGCCCACAACTTTACGGTAGGAAACCCGATCATTTAGGAGCAGCTTCATGTCTGACGAGATCAAGTACAAGAAGAAAGAGCTGCAAAAGCTGATTGCTGACGATAATGAGAGGGAACTTTGTTTTCTCATGCTCTACCTGGTATATGAGGAAGAGGCTTACTCAAATCTCGTAATCAAGAAAGCAGATAAGATCGCATCAGAAGAAGGCAAGAAGATCGACTTTGCAAGAGCTATGCTTTACGGCACGCTCACATATTCTTTCACGATAGACTTCCTCATCAGACATCTTACAAAAGAAGAAGTCGTGGACATGGATCCCGTTTCCAGAACTGTTATAAGAATGGCTGTATGGCAGATCCAGTTCGGAAATAACATTCCTGCTTATGCGGCTGTGGATTCAGCAGTTGAGATTACCAAGAAATACAATCACAAGGCTTCAGGCTATGTTAATGCCGTTCTTAGAAAGTTTGCAGACTGCCCTGCGGAGATGAGAGATCTTGAGCAGTTCAAGCCGGGGATCAGGGTCGCTTTAAAGCCTGAGATCTACGGTATCTATAAAAAGGATTTCGGCAAGCAGACAGCATTAGAGATCGGCAAGGCACTTTTGGAACCTGCCCACATCACTGTAAGATTCGATGCCCATAAAGTCGATCAGGATACTCTTATCAAGGAACTCAATAAAGAAGGAATCACCGCAATCAAGGGAAGTTTTATCCCTGACTGCGTTGAGATAACAGGAGGCCTTAACGGCCTTGAGAATACCGAGTGCTTTAACAGGTACGGCATGTTCGTCCAGGGTCAGGGTGCGATGCTCGCATCACATATCGCTCATCCGGAAAACGCTGACAAGATCCTTGACTGTTGTGCTGCTCCGGGCGGCAAGTCTACCCACATGGCGCAGATGTGCAGCGATAAAGTAAGCATTCTTTCTGTTGACGTCAATGAGACAAGACTTCAGCTCGTAAGAGATAACTGCAAGAGATTGGGCCTTACTTCGATCGAGACGCTTTGTGCTGATGCTTCCAGCATTAATAAAAATGATAAGGCATCCAAGAAGACATACGACATTGTCCTGTGCGATGTTCCGTGCAGCGGCTTGGGTCTTTTGGGAAGAAAGCCTGACATAAGAGAGAAGTTCACATACGATGAGCTTAATGAGCTTCTTCCATTGCAGTATTCGATACTTGAGCATGCATCAAAGATGGTCCGTCCGGGCGGAACGCTTGTATATTGCACATGTACCCTGAATTCCGATGAGAATCAGAATCAGGTTGAGAGATTTCTTTCCGAACATAAGAGGTTCCACACGGTACCGGTAAATAAGTATCTGCCGGAGGATATCTACATGGATGAAGCAAGGGAAGAGTCTGCTGCAAACGGCATGATCACGCTTCTTCCGCACCTCGATGGTTGCGAAGGATTCTTCATCTGCCGCATGGAAAGAGACAGAAAGGAAGATTGACATTGAAAGAAAAGTTCTGTCTTGATTTAAATCTTAACGATCTTACCGAGTGGTGCGCGAAAAGAGAAGTACCCAAGTACAGGGCATCCCAGATTTACGGATGGCTCTCTTCAGGAAGCGTATCAACTGATGAGATGACCAATGTCCCCAAGAATGTAAGGGCGATGCTCGAAGAAGATTTTATTTTCGGTGGGTTCGAGATGATGGAGCACCTTGTATCCAAACTCGACGGCACCGAGAAGTTCGTATATAAGCTCTACGACGGCAACATCATTGAGACAGTTGCAATGAGATATAAGACAGGTATTTCAGTTTGCATTTCTTCACAGGCGGGATGCCGGATGGGTTGTGCTTTCTGCGCATCTGCAAAGATAGATTTCGGCAGAAATCTCTCAGCAGGAGAGCTTCTTGCACAGGTTTCCGTTACACAGAAGGAACTGGGTGAGAGAGTCCACAGTGTAGTAATAATGGGAATCGGCGAGCCATTCGATAACTATGAGAACGTAATGCGCTTCATTAAGCTTGCAAACGATCCCGACGGCCTTAATTTGGGCGCAAGACATATCACGCTCTCGACATGCGGACTCGTGCCGAAGATAGAAGAGTTTACAAAAGAAGGCCTTCAGGTAAACCTTGCCGTGTCACTGCATGCTCCTAACGACGAGCTTAGAAAGAAACTCATGCCTGTTGCAAAGGCATATTCGATTGAGCAGCTCATGACGGCTTGCAAAGAATACACAAAGGCAACGAACAGAAGGATAACTTTTGAATACAGTCTTTTGGCCGGAGTCAACGATACGCCTCAGTGCGCATCAGAACTTGTAAAGCTCTTAAAGGGCGGTCTTTATCACGTAAATCTCATTGCAATGAATAAGGTGCCAGGAACCATTTTTCAGTCGGCATCTCCCGCAAAGGTAAAGCAGTTCAGGGATATCCTTGAATCAGGCGGCATAAATGCAACTATAAGACGCGAGATGGGTTCTGACATTATGGCTGCCTGCGGACAGCTTCGAAGAGGAACCATTGAGGGAACAAGATGAACGCTTACGGATTGTCAGACAAGGGTCCCGTCAGGGACATGAACGAAGACAGTTTTGCTTATGAGATGGTAGGCAACTGTCTTTGCATGGCTGTAGCTGACGGCGTAGGCGGTGAGGCGTGCGGCGAGATCGCAAGCCGTATTGCTGTTGATGCCGTTATGGAGGAGTTCAAGGAGAGCCTTCCGTTCGTAAAGGACAGGGAAGCGCTGCCTGCTTATCTTAAAACGGCATTTAATAAAGCCAACATAAAGATCCTTCACGACTGCCTGGAGCACAGGGAACGCATGGGTATGTGTACGACACTTACCGTGGCGCTTCTTAAAGGCACCGAACTTACTATCGCACATATCGGAGATACGAGAGGCTATATGCTTCACGGCTCCGAGCTCATTAAGCTCACCGAGGATCACAATGAAGCCGGAAAGCTCGTAAAGCAGGGACTTCTGACAGAAGATCAGGCAAAACGTCATCCGGGAAGATCCAGACTGTTCAAGGTGCTCGGAGAGAATCAGTATCTTAATCCTGATATTTACAGTTATAATATAAGTTACGGCGATTTGGTCTTTTTATGCTCAGACGGTCTTTATTCGTTCATGAGCAACGAACAGTTCAAGGCCTGCGCCCAGGAACGCAATAACCTTGAAGGAATTTGCGGCAAGTTGATAAACCAGGCTCTTGATGGCAAGAGCAGTGATAATATTACGGTAACAGTAGGCAGGGCAGTGCCCATAGCTGAATTATAGGGGGAGACATGGCAAATCAGGTTCACGGCCCGGAGGGCATGATATTTGCGAACAAGTACAGGATCGTCAAGCTTATAGGCTCAGGCGGTATGGCTAATGTATATCTCGGAATCGACATGAACACAGGCGTTAATGTCGCCATAAAGATCTTAAAGCCCGAGTTCTCGTCCGATGAGGAGTTCATTAGAAGATTCGATGCTGAGGCAAAGTCCGTAGCATCTCTTAATCACGCTAATATCGTTAAAGTTTACGGCGTAGGCCACGAAGGTAATTTCAGATATATCGTTCAGGAATACATCGAAGGCATCACCGTAAAAGATCTCATCAACCAGAACGGTCACCTTGACTGGCGTAATGCAGTCCCGATCGTTATCCAGATCGGTCTTGCTTTGGACTATGCTCACCAGAACGGTATCGTTCACAGAGACATCAAGCCTCAGAACATCCTTATCTCACGTGACCGTGTTGCAAAGATCACAGACTTCGGTATCGCACGTGCAGCATCCACAACGACAATTACAATGACAGGCGTTCAGATGGGCTCCGTTCACTATTTTTCGCCCGAGCAGGCAAGAGGCGGTAACGTAGGGCCCCAGTCTGACGTTTATTCTCTGGGTGTATCTCTTTTCGAGATGGTAACGGGAAGACTTCCTTTTGACGGTGATTCCAACGTAGCCATTGCTGTTAAGCACCTTCAGGAGACACCTCCGGTACCTTCATCTCTCATGCAGGGCATTCCGAAGGGTCTTGATTCCATCATCGCAAAATGCATGCAGAAGAGCCCTGAGAGACGTTACCAGACGATGCGTCAGCTCGTAACGGAGCTCGACTCTTTGCTCGTCGATCCTAACGGCGTTTACGGTGTTATTCAGAATGTTCCCGAAAAGACGACAAATACTGATACAAACATCTCTTTCAGACAGGATCCTGAGTACGAGAAGATCTCTGAGATCGAGAAGAGTGCCGAATCAAGACGTATCTCAAGATTCAGGGATAACGTGCTTCTCGCGCTCATAGTTGTAGTAATCATAGGCGTACTGATAGGTATCGGCATCCTTGTCGTAAGGGCTGTCGGCAACGCTACGCAGATCGAGGAAAACACGGACTATACAGTCGAGAACTATGTCGGACTTACGGCAGACGAAGTTATAAGAAAACTCGACAATGCCCAGGTTTTCTATACTGTTGAGTACAAAGTTACTGATGCTTACGAACCCGGCATCGTTATTGCGCAGAGCATCCAGGAAGGCGTGACAATCTCAACTACCAACAAGCTCAGCAATCTCGTAATCACTGTATCTTCTGTAGATGAGTCGATCGTATTGCAGGATTACTCGAATACAAACTATGAGAACTGCTATAAGTCGCTTCAGAATTTAGGTCTCAAGTTCTCGTTAAGACCTGAGCCTTCTGATTCGGTTGAGCCGGGTATGGTAATAAGGACCGAGCCTGAAGCAAATACACAGGTATTAAGAGGCGATACGATCATCATCATCTATGCTACGGAACCTACATCAAGCGTCGTTCCTGACGTTGTAGGTAAGAGCGTTGAGGAAGCAATTGTATTGCTGTCGGAAAACAGCCTCAACTATGTTGTTGAAGGTTCACCTGAAGTACTTGCACTTGCTGAAGAAGACCAGTATGTAATCCTCACAAACCCTGTGTCAGGCACTACTGTTGCGAGAAAGTCCACAGTTAAGCTTTATGTCGGAACGCATGAAGACTACATAAACGGCGGTACACCTACGCCCACTCCTCCGCAGGCCGAAGTTAAAGTCCTTATCAGCGGAAACGGAACAGGCGGAACAGTTACAGGCGGCGGCCAGTACGAGCTCAATACACAGGTAACGCTTACAGCCACACCTGCAACGGGCTTCAAGTTCGACTGCTGGCAGGATCAGTATGGTAATACACTTGCCGTATCAACGACATACACATTCGTAGTCAAGGAATCAACGACATTTACGGCGGTATTCTCGCCAATGCCGACAAATACGCCGGTACCTACGGCAACTCCCACACCGGAGCCGCCTCCGCCGACGGATACCCCGGTTCCTACACCTGAACCGACTCAGCCCGTGCCCGGACCCGAGAACACGGATCCTAACAATCCTAATCCTCCGGTATAACGGCACCAACAGATGGCAGGAACAGATACATTTAAAGGAGTAATCACTAAAGGAGTGGGCGGAATATACACCGTCCGCTTCTCTAATGAAGGCATACTTTCTTATGCGCAGTGTGCCGCAAGAGGTCAGTTCAGATTAAAAGGAATTAAGCCTGCTATAGGTGACAGGGTTACTATCATGCCATCAGGAGACCCTGATGTTGAATATGTCATTACAGACATCGAAAACAGGACGAGCTTCATAGCAAGACCTCCTGTAGCAAACCTCTCGGTAATGCTTCTTACATTCTCAGTTACGGAACCTGCTCCTGACCTTACGCTTCTTGATAAGATGCTTCTGGTCTGCTCGTTAAGAGACATAAAGCCTGTGATCATTTTCACAAAGAGCGATCTTAATGAAGATGACTCTGAGAGGCTTTGTTCAGTATATACTAAGGCGGGCTATGAAGTTCTCGTTTCTGCACCTCAAAAGCCTCTTACCAAAAGTGATCTGAAGGATATAATAGGTGAGGGAATTGCGGCTTTCGCAGGACCTTCCGGAGTAGGCAAGAGTACTCTTTGCAACTCACTTCTGGGTTTTGACCTTATGGAGACGGGTGAAGTCAGCGCAAAGATAAAGCGTGGCAGACATACGACAAGACACGTTGAACTGCACGAGTTCTTTGACGGGTTCATTTGCGATACACCCGGATTTACATCGCTTTCTTTGGAAGACCAGGGCGTCGATTACAGGGATGTGCTTTACGGATATCCTGAGATAACAGCGATTGCGACAGGATGCAGGTTCGACGACTGCTCACACCGCAAAGAAGACGGCTGTGTTGTAAGAAACGCGCTCGCCGAAGGCCTACTGGACCAGGGACGTTATGAGAGATATACAAGCTTTTATACGGAGCTTTATGATAATAGGAATAACTACAAGCACAGGAGAAAACAATGAACGATATCGGAATTGCACCTTCCATTCTGGCCGCTGATTTCGGCTACCTTATGAGAGATATAAAGGCGATCGAAAGCAAAGCCGAATATCTCCATATCGATGTCATGGACGGACATTACGTTAATAACATCTCATTCGGCATTCCGGTTATCCAGTCTATCCGCAAATATACTGACATGAAGTTCTATACGCACCTCATGATCACCAATCCGGAAAAATACATCAAGGATTTTGCAGATGCAGGTTCTGATAACATCACGTTCCACATTGAATGCTCTGAAGATCCTGACAGCGTTATCGATTCCATTAAGGCTTTGGGAAAGAGCGCAGGTGTTTCCATTCATCCCGATACGCCTATCGAAAAGGTTTTCCCTTACATCGGCAAGGTCGACATAATCCTCGTCATGACCGTTTGTCCCGGCTTCGGCGGACAGGGCTATCTCGAATCTTCTGACGAGAGACTCAGAAAGCTCAGAAAAGCCATTGATGAAAAGGGCGCTGACACCATTATCTCCGTAGACGGCGGCATTACCAAAGAAAACATTGGACATGTATACGACTGCGGTGCAAGACTCTTTGTAGCAGGCAGCAGTGTATTCCGCGCAGAAGATCCTGCCAAAGCCATTGACGAGCTTAAAAGATGCGGTACATCATCGTAACAGGCGGCCCTTTGCCTCAGGAATCGGCAAAGCTTATTAAAGAATTATCAGCTTCTGATGAAGATACGGTCCTTATTGCCTGTGACGGCGGCTGTGATATCCTCGCGCGCAACAACATCGTACCTGATCTGGTTGTAGGAGACATGGATTCGATATCTGAAGAGGGTCTTGATTTCATTAACAACCATAATGTTTTCATCGAGAAATACCCTGTCGAGAAAGACTGGACTGATTCCGAGATTGCCTTAGGCAAGACCGGAGATGAAGAGGTCATCCTGTTAACTCCTGATTCAGGAAGGTTAGATCACGTCATTGCAAATCTCCAGCTCGCTTTAAAGTTTAAATCAGAAGGCAAGAAGATCACCATCACTGACGGCATCACTTACTGCTATCCGCTTTCCGGTGAAGATTCAATCGATATAGATATTAGCAGTATGCAAAAGCCATTGTCTGTATCGCTTGTTCCGTGGGATTTTTCAAGACCGGTTACCGGTGTAACAACCAAAGGTCTTTACTATCCGCTTGAGAACGCGGAACTTAATGCCGGGTCATCATTTTCTTTTTCCAACCATCCTACTTATGAAAATGGCCGGATAGCCATAGAAATAAAGGGCGGAGTGCTGTTGGTCATCGTAACATTTGCAAATTAGGGTGCCAAAATTGAGACTTTGGACTATTGAATGAGACAGGTTTTCCATATACACTTATATTGCAAACAAACGCATCCTCCGGGGTGCGTTTTTTTTATGCCTATTTTTTTTACGGAGGATCAGAACATGTTGAGTTACGAGAGTTTCAAAAAGAGAGTTTTGAAAGAGTTTTTGGATTACATGCCTGAGAGGTATGCAAGCTGTGAGATCGAACTTCGCAAAGTTCCCAAGGTCAACACAGTCCTCACAGGCGTTGTCATCAAGCCCAGAGGACACAAGGGTTCTTACTGCAGTCCGACATTCTACATGGAAAGAATGTACGACCAGTACAAGCAGTGCGATTCTTTCGAGAAAGTCATGGCAAACCAGGCCATCTACCTTGAGGAATCCATGAAGTATCTGCCTGAAGACGTGCTTAAGCTTGATCTGGCCGCGCTAAAAGACAAGATCGTGTTTCAGGTCGTCAACACAAAAGAAAACCAGGAAATGATCGACCTTTGTCCTCACAGGGAGTTCATGGATCTTACTATCGTTTACAGAGTCATTGTAAGCATCGATGAGAGTGGTGTATCCGGTTTCCTTATCACTCATGATATTGCCGATATAGAAGAACTTTCAGAGAAGCTTCTCTTCAGTCTTGCAAAGAAGAACACCAAGAAACTGTTCCCGTTTAAGAGTGAGAGGATCGAAGAGACAATGGGCCGCATGATGCGCAAATGGGGAGCGTGCGACAAGGACATCGAAGAATCATTCCCTGACATGGATGCAGTACCTGCAAAAGACAGAGTGTATGTAGTCAGCAATGAGTATGAGTTCTTCGGCGCCAACGCACTTATCTATTCTGACGTTATCGGAAAGATAGTAAAGAAGATTGGTACGGATTGTTATATACTTCCTTCTTCGGTGCATGACCTGGTCGTGTTGTCGACCGATACCTTCAAAGAGAGCGGAAAGCTCGTGAAACTTGTCAGGGAGACCAACCAGGAACATGTGAGGGTATCGGACAGGTTGTCTGACAGCGTATACCGTTACAGCATCGTTGACGGTTCTATCGACCGTGTTACTGATCCTGTGGAGGATGCCTCATAAGCCGGGTAAAGTGGATTTTAATGACGGAGAGCATATAATATATGTGAATGGATCGATAAAAACCAAAGATACAGCGCTTGGCAGATTGATGAATGATTTTTATTGTACTGAAGCTGATGATATGTGTTATGAAGAACTGTCAAGCAGAGTAAAGAAATATAAGGAATCGGCGAAAGGAGTTGAGAGTATGGGTTCAGTATTTGATGAGATAAGAGAAGAAGCAAGAAACGAAAATACCTGTGAAATTGCTTTGAAAATGATCAGCAGCGGAAAACTAACTTTGGAGGAGATCTCTGAATATTCTGGTCTTCCGATTGAAAAAGTCAGAGAGCTCGCGCGAGAAAAGACAGCTTGATCAGATGATCGATTAAGGATCTCCGAATGGAGATCTTTTTTATTTCACTTAAAGCAGCCCGAAAGGGCTGCTTTTTTATTGCCTTATTACGGAGAAAAGAGAGGTAAAAAGATGGTAAGAAAAAAGCAATTGATTGCATGTATGGTTGCATCGGTCTTAACTGTAAGCTCTATGCACGGATCGTTAATGGTCCTGGCAGATGAGTTTACTCCTGAAACTGAACCGCCTTCAGATGAACAGGCAGTGATTACCGAAGATGAACCGTGCATGAACAATGAGCCGGAAGAGACCGGAGTTAGTGTAATTGAAGAAACATCAACAAATATAGTCTTTGCTGAAGATTCTGATGAGTACTATAGAACTGTATCAGAGCTTCCGGAGTCTGAGCGAATAATCGTAGATACTGCAGACGATTTGGAAGGCGTAAATGCTTCGTCAGGTGTTTATTACGATGGAACTTACATCCTTTGTTTTGATTCACAGGACAGTTTGTCTGATGCTGTTGAGTCACTGTGCGATGAAGGATATGAGTACGATGTTGACGGTACATTCGGAATTTGCAGCCGTTGGGATCTGCCAATAAAGCATGCGGAAATCAATCCGGAAGCTTCAGTCAGAGTAGCAGTTATAGATACAGGATCTGATATTGCTAATGAGAAGTATTCTGTTATCGGCGAAGATCCCAATGACTATAACGGACATGGTACGGCCGTATCTTCTTATATTCTTGATGAGACGGATGATGCTTACATCATTTCCATCAAGGCCATTGGTGATAACGGACAGGGATATATGACAGATGTCTATGCTGCCGTACAGATGGCTGAAGAGATGAATGCCGATTATATCCTTATGGCCATATCGGTCAGGGACTGCGGTAATTACGAGCTGTTCAGAACACTTATTGAGAGCACAAACAGTACTGTAGTTGCATCCGCGGGCAATAACGGAACATATGCAGCGAATTATCTGCCTGCAGGAATAAACGGGGTAATAACTGTCGGCGCGGTAAATGAAGACGGAATCTTAAACGGGAATTCAAACTATGGAGACGCAGTAGATTTCTATGCAGTTGCAGAATCGACTTCTGAAGCTGCAGCTAAAGCGTTGGGCATGCTTATTTCAGGCAGGGAAGCAGAACTTGCAACAGGTTATGTCGAACCTGAGCCGGAAAATAAGTTTCATCTTGTATTCAGAGCAGAAGGTGATGAAGTGATGTTTGGCACGGATTCATCTATTGCCGGAGAAAATATCTATGTTTACCACAAGGACGATCACATCGATACTGTCAACATGATCGCCAATGCCGGCTACTGGTCCAGGAGCTTTTACTATGCTGACGATGAACCTGAAGGAGATAAGTACCAGCAGTCTTATTACAACAAGGCGCTTTATTGCATTCAGGATTCAAGACCGTCTCCTGATAACGTGGAGTATCAGGCATATTCATATCTGTCAGGAATAGATTCAGACAGCAGAAAATATCAGATGATCCAGGCTGCAGGAGCCTTTGGCCCTGGCGGATCCTTATATGAATACGGCCTTGCATGGTGGAAATCCCACGACCCATATGATCAGATACTGCTTGTTAAGGATGCAAGCTCGATGTATATCGTTACGCACTATGCAATGGACTGGTATTATTCAGATCAGACAACCGAATGGCCCGGCAATCAGGGATTCGGTGACCTCATGTTCGAGTATATGGATTATATCTACGGTGTGCGAACCGGTACTATAACTATTCCCGGACTGACACTTACCAATTGGTGGTGCGAGATCTATGAATCAACATGGAATGGTTCGTTTCAGGATATGGCACATGGAGATGTCACGGCGACTCCTGTACAGATCACGGTCATGAAGGCATCTTCTGACCCTGCTTTAGTTAGCGGTAATTCATGTTACAGCCTTGCCGGTGCAAAATATGGTCTATATAAAGCATCCGATGATTCATTGATTTATACATTCGAGATCAACCCGGACGGAACTTCAACTAATTATACTTTGAATCCTTTAGCTGACGGTTCAAATCTCTATATTAAGGAGATAGTTCCCGGAACGGGATATAAGCTTGATACTGCTAAGTATACGGTAAACTTAAGTTCATCCGTGAATAATGTGGTTACGCTTAATGTTAAGGATACGGCTGTCTCTTCGTCAGGTTCCTTATCACTGATTAAGCAGGATTCCGACGGCTGGGTTTTAGTAACAGGTAAATCCCTTGCAGGGGCGGTCTTCCGTATCGAATACTACGACAGGACTGACATAAGGAGCACGTCCGATATTTCGGCGTTGAATTCAGCTTCGCCTAAAGCATCTGTAAATCTTGTGACCAATACTAACGGCGCTGTCACCATCAATATAAATACGCTTAAAGCCGCAGATAAGAACGGGTATTTAAGTAAGCTTAACGCTCTTCCGTTAGGAACTTATAAAGTAACTGAAGTTTCTGCGCCGGACGGTTATCTGAGATCTGATAAGCCTTTGGTTATGTATGTTGCTGACGGTGGCGGCAATGCATTAATGGGATATGTTTACGACAGTTCGGTATATAAGATTAGATCCAATTCAGAGATCGTATTGAATGAACAGGCGAAGACAGGGTTTTATACTCCGCAGAAATCTGCAACAGCAAATTCGGCTTTAATAGACGGGGTTCATTCCCTTAACGGGACAAAATATGGAATCTATTATAAGTCTAACGATATTCTCGTTTGTACAATCACGTTCGATTCTAAAGGAGAATTATCTGAAGTTGAATACAATTCAATGGTTAAACCGGATAAGGTATGGAAGACAGGTGATAAGGGAATAGAACTTGTTGAAGGAGATTACTATGCAAAGGAAATTAAAAGTGGAAGATGGTTCTTTGTTGACGGTGCTATTTATGAGTTTACTGTTACTTCGGAAAACTCATACGGCATGAATTTTGAAGACCAGCCGTATAATCCACAGATCAGGACAACTGCGACTGATGCAGATACAGGTAACCACTATATGTCTTATAAAGATAAGGTAACGATCGAAGATGAAGTTTCTTATAAAGACCTGATCCCTGATGAAGAATACACACTTACCGGAATCTTATATAACTCAACGACGGGAGAGATCTACACAGATCCTGAAGGTAATACATATACCAAGTCAGTAAAGTTTACTCCTGATGCATCTAATTCTGTCATTGCAAACGGTACAGCATCAGGAAGTGTAACTGTAAGATTTGAAGATGTTCTTGTTCCTTACGAAGAGATAACTATAGTTGTATTTGAGAGCCTGTATGAAGAACAGAATAATGTGCGTATCGCATTTCATGAAGATATCAGCGATGCTGATCAGACAGTTATAAGACGGGTACCTGAGATAAAGACAACTGCAACTGACAGCAATTCAGGAACCCATATCTTTGTCTATGAAGAATATGTATCCATAAACGATATCGTTACTTACACGAATCTTAATCCCGGTGAAGAATATTATCTGACAGGAGTCTTATACGATGCTGATACAGGTGAGATCTATAAAGATGCTGAAGGAAAGACGTATACGGTAACTGAGAATTTTGTTGCAACAGATGAAGACGGTGAGGAGACAATAACATTCAGGGATGTAATGGTTCCGCTAACTAAAACTTCGATCGTTGTCTTTGAAGAACTGCATGAAGCATTGACGGGTGCTCTTATAGTCTCACATGCAGATTTGAACGATGAGCAGCAGACTGTAAGAAGACCTTCATGCGTTACTTATGCGACCACATTAAGAGGTGCAAAGTCATTTACAAACGATGAAGTAGTAACCGTAGTTGACCACGTAAGTTATGAGAATCTTGAAGCGGGTCAGACTTACTATGCAAAGGCTTCGTTGTTTACCTCATCAGGAGATGCTGTGATCAGTAAAGGCACCGAAGTAATTGCAGTTCAGGAATTCGTGCCTGATTCTGATACAGGTATAGTCGAAGTGCCGATCGTGTTTGATCCTGTCACACTTAAAGAGGGTGAACGGGTTGTGGTTATCGAGAATATCTACGATAAGTCAACTGCTGAAGAGATCGAAGCAGGCGTGCAGACAGAAGACATCCATATTTTGGCTCATGAAGATCTAAACAATCTGGAGCAGAGTCTTAATGTTACTTCACAACCTAAGATAACAAATACTCCTGAAATTACAGTTGTTCCGCCAATGCAGAATACACCTGAAGTTCCGGTGATTCCTCCCTTGCAGGATACACCGGGTAAAGATACGCCTGATATTCCTGCACTAGGCGATGTTCCGGAAGATGAGCTTTTGATCAGCTTTGGAGTATCTTTTGTGGTCATTGGCGCAGTGTCACTGGTAATAGCAATAGAGGTAAAGAAGAATAGGATATATAAGAATTAATTAAATAGGGGTGAGCGGCATGTGCCGTTCACCCCTGATAAGTAACTGAATAAGAGATTACTGCTCTTTCCTGTGGCTGATACCGAGTTCTTCTGCGACAGCATAGAATGCTTTTCTTGAGTTTCTGATGGATACTTCAGAAACGCAGAAAGCAAGACGGCAGTAACCGGGACGTGCAAAGCTTGAACCCTTAACGAGAAGGAGATTGTGTTTAGCGCAGATTGCTGCGAACTCACCGTCTTCAAGTCCCTTAGGTGTATTCATGAAGATGTAGAGAGCGCCGTTAGGCTTAACTGCATCAAAGCCTGCATCTACGATGTTTGAATAAAGAAGGTTTCTTCTGTTCTCGTAGTTTGCTACGTCAACCTTGGCGTAGATCGCCTTCTCGATTACCTTCTGCCAGATGGCGGGAGCGTTAACGCTTCCGAGTGTTCTGTTGGAAAGGACGATGGCGCCTGTGAGCTCGGCGTAGTCAGCACACTTGGGTGATACGAGTGTATAACCGATTCTCTCACCGGGGAGTGAGAGTGACTTACTCCATGAGAAACAGATGATGAGATTGTCGATATACTTGAGTGCGCAGGGAACTGCAGCTCCGTCGTATGCGAGATCGATATAAGGTTCGTCGCTGATCACATAGATCGTGTGATCCTGTTTCTTGAGCATGTCGTTGAGTTCTGTAAGAAGCTCAGCGGGATATACAACTCCTGAAGGGTTGTTAGGCGAGTTAACGATGATCGCCTTTGTCCTGGCCGTGATGGCCTTCTCGATATCAGCGATAACGGGCATGAACTTGTCGTCTGTCTGAACGATGACTACCTTGCCGCCGTGGTTTGCAACATAGCCGTTGTATTCCATGAAGTAGGGGGCAAGAAGGATGACCTCATCCTCAGGATCTAAGAGTGAGTGGAGGACGTCGTTCATTGCGCAAGCGGCACCTACAGTCATGCAGACAGCGTCAGCACCTATCTCAAGTCCTGATTCCTTGCTGCGCTTCTCAGCAACGATCTGTCTTGTGGAAGGATAGCCTGCGTTGGGCATGTAGCCGTGCATACCGGGAGTGGGATTATTGGCAAGATCCTTAAGAGCGTCAAATACTTCCTTCGGGGGCTCCAAGTCAGGGTTGCCGATAGAGAAGTCGTATACGTTTTCAGCTCCGTAGATGGCCTTAAGTCTTCCGCCTTCTTCGAACATCTTGCGGATCTCAGAACCGCCCTTGAGGGATTCGAGCATTTTTTTGGAAATCATAGCAGTACCTCTAATTCAAAAATTATAGGAATAAATATAGCACAAATATCAGATAAGAGTGAAAGAAGAATAAGAGATCAGATCTCTTCGGGTTCCTTCCTGGTAATCTCAATGTCGTAATACGGATTCTGCAGTCTGTTAACGAAGAATCGCTCAGACAAAGGCTTGTCGTAGTAGAAGGACTGGAAGAGGTTGCAGCCGCACATCATGAGATCGTCAGCCTGCTTCTGAGACTCGACGCCTTCGCAGATTACTTTATAGCCAAGGATGTTGGCAAGATTGATCATGTCATTTGTAATGATTCGGCCCTTCTGATCTTCAGGGTCAAATCTGTCGGCGCCGATCTTAACGTAACTTGCATCCATGTCGTGGAGTAACGTAAGGGTAGACTGTCCCGTGCTGAACTTATCGAGTGTAACGAGGATTCCTGCTTCGCTCAAAGTGTGGCTTACGTCCTTTAAGACCGGCATTCTCTGTGTGAAGTCAGGCTCGGAGAACTCGATGCCGATGAGCTTGTGGTCAACGCCGTGTCTGTCAACGACATCAAGAATGTTGTCTGCGATAGCTGAATTGAAGAGATGACGGCCGGAGAAATTGACCGTGATAGGCACGGCCGGGATTCCCTGTTCCTGCCAGGACTTAATGTTCTTGCATACATTCTCAAGAACATAGAAGTCGATCTTGGTAACGATGCCTGAGTCAGTAGCGAGTGTGATGAATTCCTGCGGAGACATGATCTTGCCGTCAAGAGGCCATCTTGCCAATGCTTCAGCAGCATGGAGGCAGGGCTTGTCTTCGAAGCTTATAACAGGCTGGTAGTAAATGAGGAACTTATTCTCATTTAATGCCCTGGTAAGTGTCTCTGTATTGTTATGGTTTGATTCGTTGATCGCTTCTGAATAGTAGACGATATCGACATTGTTTTTCTTTGAATAGCTGAATGCCTGTGAGCATTCACCCATAACGTGGTTGCCGAAGCGGTGGCTGGGGCGGATAGTCGTAATGCCGGCCCTGCAGCTGAAGATGTGCTCGAACCTGTCGCCGCCGTATGTAAGGGAGACGGGAACGGATGCGATGAATCTCTCAAGCTCGGTGAGTCTAGAAGTATAGAGGACTACAACGAAGTTATCACCGCCAAGATGAACTGCAAATTCTCCTCTGTCGTAATCGGGGAAAGAATTGAGTTTTGCGCCGAACAGCTTTATTGCAGAACCTGCGATGTCGGAACCGAAATATCTGTTGATCTGGTTAACGTGTTTGATATTGATGAATGCAACGGAATATTTTGTTGCAACGCCTGTGGCAAACATCTCATCAAATCTGTTGAAGAGATAATTCTCGTTATACATGCCGAACTCAATATCATTGTTGTAGATGAATGAATATTGTGTGCTTAGACGGTTTACGGCGATCTTGTTTGCTACGCTGTCTTTGAAGATACACTTGAATTCTTCCTGCTCGACGGTGAACTGGGGAGGAAACAGTGTATAAGTGAATCTTACTATCGTGATAACGGAATCAGCGTTGCCTAATGTAACTTCGAAATATTCCTGACCGACGTTATCGGCAAGGTAATCGACATTCTTGTTGGTGGGTTTGCCGCCGACGTACTGCGTATCTTCGATCTTAGCTATCGAAAGATAATCAGCATATTTTGAAAACTTCTCGTTGAATTTGCAATCAACGCATTCATCGAGCGTCTCGAAAAATGTCTTAATGTCTGGCGTGCCGGCGATCATAGATTATCCCTTATCGTTTAATGTTTAGATTTTATTCTACTAAAACGCTCATTACAACAAAAAATAGAATTATCAAAAAAATATAAGGAAAAACAAATGAATAACAAAGATAAAAGATTCAAACAATATGTCGGAACGAAAGGAGAGGATGCCGCGGCAGGACTCCTTAGGGATAAAGGATATAACATTTTAAGACGCAATTATTCGGTACATAACGTGGGCGAGATAGATATAATCGCTGAAAAAGACAGTGATATACACATATTTGAAGTCAGAACCAGACGCAATCTCGGAAGTTTCCCTGACTCTGCAGAATCTGTAATGCATAAAAAACGGAACAGGGTAATGAGGACAGCAGAGAGGTTCGTTAATGAGAACGAACTGTTCGACAGGAACATCGTATTCGAGGTGATAAGGGTCACCCACGATGCACAAGGTAATATACTCAGGATTGATTTTGTGCCATTTTGATGTGCAAAGTGCCGAATTTAATGCAAAATGCATTTTTGATGATTAGAAATGCCATTTTGACAAGTTTTGTTTATTGCTTTAATTAAGCAATAGACTATAATTGGTGAGGTTTTGGGACAGAACCACTATGTCAAAAATGCAAGATTCAATTTGCAAAAATTCATTTTAAGGAAGGTTGGCCGAGCATGAAGGGTTACCGCGACATGACAAGAGAAGAACTCTTGGCGCAAAGACAAGAACTTAACGAACGCTATGAGAATTATAAGGCACTTAATCTCACTCTCGACATGACACGCGGAAAGCCGTCTCCGCTTCAGCTGGACCTTTCCAACGATATATATGACGTACTTAACGGTGATTTCAAGACCGCTAAGGGTCAGGATACAAGAAACTACGGTATTGCTGAAGGTATCGAAGAGATCAGGGCTGTGTTCGGCGAGATCCTTGGTACCGATAAAGACAATGTCTTCATGGGCAATTCTTCATCTCTTAACCAGATGTACGATGCTATCATGCGTGCAATGGTATTCGGAGAAGTTGATTCACCTAAGCCCTGGGCTCAGGTAGAAGGCAGAAAGTGGCTTTGCCCGACACCCGGTTACGACAGACACTTCAGAGTTACAGAGACATTAGGTTTTGAACTCATTCCCGTTCCGATCACTGAAGACGGTCCTGACATGGACATCGTTGAAGAACTTGTTAAAGATGATAAGGTAAAGGGTATCTGGTGCGTTCCTTGCTACAGCAATCCTGACGGAATCGTATATTCCGAAGAGACATGCGACAGACTTGCCAGGATGGAGACAGCGGCTTCTGATTTCAGGATCTTCTGGGACAACGCTTATGTGGTTCACCATCTTTCTGAAGACAGAAACGAATGGGGCAAGCTTCCTGACATGCTCTCACTCTGTGAGTCTTACGGCCACGCAAACAGAGTTTATGAGTTTGCATCATCTTCGAAGATCACTTTTGCAGGCGGGGGTATTTCATGCTTCGCATGCAACAAGGACAACATGACATATGCAAAGAAGTATCTCAATGCTCAGACGATCTGCACCAATAAGGTAAACCAGCTCGCCCACGCAAGATATCTTCCCAATGCTGAGGCTGTATACCAGCACATGATGAAGCATGCCGCTATCCTTCGTCCGAAGTTCGAAGAATGCCAGAAAGTTCTTAATGAAGAGCTTGGCTTTGACGATCTCTGGCACTGGACAAACCCCAAGGGCGGTTACTTCGTAAGCTTCTATGCAATGCCCGGAACGGCTACAAAGATCGTTACCATGTGCAAGGAGGCAGGCGTTGCTCTTACTCCTGCAGGTGCAAGTTATCCTTACGGCAAGGATCCCCAGGATTCAAACATCAGACTTGCTCCTTCGTTCCCTGTGATCGAAGATATCGAGAAAGCCGTCAGAATCCTTACGATCTGTGCTAAAATCACAGCAGTGGATAAATTGTTGGAGGATCTTTAATAATGAGCAAAGATACATATGAGAGCCCTTTAAACTCCCGTTACGCCAGTAAGGAGATGCAGTACATCTTCTCGCCTGACAAGAAGTTCCGTACATGGAGACTTCTTTGGATCGCACTTGCAGAGGCTGAGAAGGAATTAGGTCTTAACATCACAGATGAGCAGATCGCAGATCTTAAGGCTCACAAGGATGATATCGATTATGAAGATGCAGCTGCGGAAGAGAAGATCCGCCGTCATGACGTAATGGCTCATGTTCATTCATACGGTAAGCAGGTTAAAGGTTCCGGTGCTGATGCCATCATCCACCTCGGTGCAACATCCTGCTACGTTGGCGACAATACTGACATCATCATCATGAGAGAAGCTTTGGAGCTCATTAAGAAGAGACTTGTAGTCGTTATCGCAAAGCTCGCTGATTTTGCTGATGAATATAAGGCTATGCCGACATTGGGATTCACACATTTCCAGCCGGCTCAGCTCGTAACAGTTGGTAAGAGGGCAACACTCTGGCTCCAGGATCTCGTATTTGACCTTGAGACAGTCGAGAATGCCATCGCTTCATTAAAGCTCCTCGGATGCAAGGGTACTACAGGTACACAGGCTTCCTTCTACGATCTCTTTGACGGTGATCACGCAAAGTGTGTAGAGCTCGACAAGAAGATCTGCCAGAAGATGGGCTTCGAGCAGTCCTACTATGTATCAGGTCAGACATATTCCAGAAAGATCGACTACACAGTTCTTTCCGCTCTTGCTGCAATCGCTCAGAGCGCTCACAAGTTCTCCAACGATATCAGGCTTCTTCAGCACTTGAAGGAGATCGAAGAGCCTTTTGAGAAGAACCAGATTGGATCTTCCGCCATGGCTTATAAGAGAAACCCGATGAGATCCGAGAGAATCGCATCTCTCTCAAGATATGTGATCGCTGATGTTCTTAACCCTGCAATGACATCTTCAGAGCAGTGGTTCGAGAGAACACTTGATGACTCTGCAAACAAGAGAATCTCAGTTCCTGAGGCATTCCTTGCAGTTGATGCCATCCTCGGTATCTATACAAACGTCGTTTCAGGTCTTGTTGTTTATCCCAAGATGATCGAGAAACACATCCTTGACGAACTCCCGTTCATGATGACAGAGAATATCATGATGGAAGCTACAAAAAAGGGCGGCAACCGTCAGGAGCTCCACGAAGAGATCCGCCAGCTCTCAATGCAGGCAGGTTCCGTTGTAAAGAACGAAGGCAAGCCCAACGATCTTCTTGAGAGGATCGCAGCTGATCCCAAGTTCGGCATGACAATGGATGAACTTATCAAGCTCAGAGATCCCAAGCTTTATATCGGACGCTGTCCCGAGCAGGTCGATGCATTCCTCACAGAGTGTGTCAGACCTTTGATCGAAGCTCATAAGGATGATCTTGCGGTAAGTGAAGTAGAACTCAAAGTATAACAACCATATATCGAACAGATAATTTATTAGGCCTTGTGTCAGTTACAGCTGATGCAAGGCCTTTTTGATATGCGATGAACATTTGATAATAAAATATAATTATCATATAATTATGAATAAGGAGGCATTCATGACCTTTGAATGGTGTTAAATATGAGAGATAACTATGATATAGAAAAATTGAACCCGAGAAAGAATCCTTATGCAGAAATGCTTAAGCGACAGGTTACTATTAATCTCAGAACTACTACCGTTGATTACTTCAAAAAACTGGCCGAGGAGACTGGAATTCCATACCAGAATCTGATAGACATGTATTTGGATGACTGCGTGAAAAAAGGAATCAAGCCGGACATAAACTGGAAGAAGCCGGCATGAGCGTTTTGATTATGACAGTCTATTCAAATCAATAACGACAATAATCATTATTTTATTAGCGGGATATCCTAAACGAAGAGTTTGGCATATCCCGCTTTTTATATTAAAATATAGTTAACTCGAGCATGGTGGCCTCTAAATTGGACCTACATGACGTAATAAGGAGCTTGGGCCTGTCTTTTTGATGTAAAGCCTTGTAAGTTGGACTATTGAGATCTGACACCTGAGCACCGCCCTGGATTTCCGGGTGTCAATCAGAGTCCACTTTGTTTCGGGGGTTATCGGAAGGTTAGAAGTAATGGAACTTCTTGTTGAAGAAAACAAATCGAATGCTTTTGACTCGGCTGCCCATATTGTGGCAGACGTTGTTTTTTTGCTCATTAATAGCAGATCCTGTCGATGTTGATATTGGCTTTTATCTAACCAACTAATTCAATATGACAGGAGATCAACTATGAAACTTTACAATACACTCACAAGAACAAAAGAAGAATTCAAGACAATAGAGCCCGGCAAAGTAAAGATGTATGCTTGCGGCCCAACGGTCTATAACTATTTCCATCTCGGCAATGCCAGACCGTTTGTTACTTTTGATACGCTTGCCAGATATCTTGAGTATTCCGGTTATGATGTAACTTTCGTACAGAACTTCACGGATATCGACGATAAGATGATCAAGCGTGCCAACGAAGAAGGCATCACCGTTGAAGAACTTGCTGACAGATTCATCAAGGAATATTACGTTGATGCTGACGGCCTCAATATCAAGAGACAGACATACCAGCCCAGAGCAACTCATTCCATGAAGGCCATTATCGGTCTTATCAAAGCAATGGAAGAGAAGGGCTTCACATACATTATCGAAGGTGACGGCGTTTATTACGACGTAACCAAGAAGGCTGATTACGGTAAGCTTTCCCATTATAACCTCGATGAACTCGCAGCAGGCGGCGGTGAGCGCAAGGCTTCTTACGAAGGCAAGAAGAATCCCGGAGACTTCGCAGTCTGGAAGTTCAAGAAGGAAGGCGAGCCTTCATGGGGTTCACCCTGGGGTGAGGGAAGACCGGGCTGGCATATCGAGTGCTCTGCCATGATCAAGCAGTATCTGGGTGATACCATCGATATCCACGGCGGCGGACAGGATCTTATCTTCCCGCACCACGAGAACGAGATCGCACAGAGTGAAGCTGCAAACGGCTGCACATTCTGCAACTACTGGGTTCATAACGCATTCGTCAACATTGACGGCGAGAAGATGAGTAAGTCTTTGGGTAATTTCTTCACGATCAGGGATATCGTTAAGAAGTATCCGTACAATGTCGTTAGATTCTTCATTCTCTTGGGTCATTACAGAAGCCCCATTAATTTCTCTGATGAGCTTCTTGCAGCAGCCCAGACGAGCCTCGGAAGAATCTCCAATTGTGTAAGAAATGCAGACTTCGTACTTAACAGCGGTAATCTTGCAGGTGAGCCGGAAGCTGATAAGGTTCTTAATGATGCCGTAGCAGCAGCTACCGACAGTTTCAAGGCTCACATGGATGATGACCTCAACAGCGCTGATGCGATTACTGATATCTTCAACCTTGTCCGTCAGACAAACACAAGCGCACAGGAAGCAAAGGTATCCAAGGAAGCGCTTCAGGCTGCACGGGATAAGATCGTTGAGCTTACCGGTGTTCTTGGAATCCTTTTGGATCTTGAAGACGAGATCCCTGAAGAGATCACAGAACTTGCAAATAAGAGAGCAGAAGCAAAGAAGGCCAAGGACTATGCTGAGGCTGACAGGATCAGAGATGAGATCCAGGCTAAGGGCTACACCGTAAAAGACGTGCCCGGCGGTTTTAAGATCGAGAAGGCGTAACTGATGATAAAGCCGTTCATTGCACAGGACCTAAGAGAAGTCTCGCCGTTAGTACTTGCATACATTGGTGATTCGATCTATGAACTCTATGCCAGATGCAAGTCGGCGACTCTCGGAGCCGGCAGCAACAACAAGATGCATAACAACACGGTGCGTTATGTATCGGCAGAAGCCCAGGCTGCAAGCATCAGGGCCCTGGCAGATGAACTGACAGAGACAGAATCGGATTATTTCAGACGCGGCAAGAACTCAAATCCTCATGCCGTATCCAAGAATGCAAACCATGCTGATTACATGTATGCGACAGGATTTGAAGCACTTATCGGTTATCTTTTCCTCAATAACGAGGAATCGAGGATGGAATACCTGATCTATAAGAGCTTTGATATATGTGACGGCGTGATAACCAAGGAAACAGAGACATAAAAATGGATAAAGGCAAGAGACGTTTTAACCAGGATAAGAGACAGAGAAGACCTGAAGGTGCAAGACCCCAGGAAAGACGTCCGCGTCAGGACGATGCTTTCACTAATGAGGGGGCGACAGATAAGCTCGAAGGCAGAAATGCCGTAACTGAGGCTTTGGCAGCAGGAAGGGACTTCAACAAGATCTGGATCTTAAAGCCTGAAGGAGACAAGCCTTTAGATCACGGCCTTATCAGGATCTTAGATGAAGCAAACAAGCGCGGAATCGTTGTAACAAGAGCTACAAGACAGATCCTCGATAAGATGAGTGCCACTCATAACCATCAGGGTGTTATTGCCTCAGTTGCGCCTCATAGTTATGCCGATCTTGATGAGATAATAGCGAAGTGCAGGGAAGAAGGAAGACCGGCACTTCTCGTAGCATTGGACGAGATCAAAGATGCCTATAATCTGGGTTCTATCCTGAGGATCTCTGATTGCTGCGGTGTTGACGGCGTCATAATCCCTGAGAGACGTTCTGTTGCATTGGATTCAATGGTGGCCAAGGCTTCGGCGGGTGCCATCGAGTATGTACCGGTCGCAAGGGTTACCAACCTTGCGCAGACGCTTACAAGACTTAAGGAGAAAGAGAACTTCTGGGTCTGCGGTACTGACATGAATGCCGACTACGAATACCATAATGCGGATTATTCGGGTAATCTCGTAGTGGTTATCGGCAGTGAAGGTGACGGCATGAGGGACGGCGTCAGAAAATGCTGTGACTTCACGGTATCTATTCCGATGTCAGGTCACGTTAACAGCCTTAATGCCGCTGTTGCAGCAGGAGTAGTTCTCTTTGAAGCACAGGCTAAGAGAAACAGAGAGGAATAAAAGTGCACAAAGAAGATAACAGCAGAAAGACATTTAAAGGAGCTCTTACAAGGGTCCTTGCTGTTATCATGTGTATTTCCGTAGTATTCGGAGTTTTAGGACTTACCGGATGTAACTTTATCGATGATCTTACGCATGGTGTTACACAGAAGGCATTATCTGAAGCCGAGCTTGCAAGGCTTGTAACCAATGCTGTTATAAGTGATTCCAACGTCGCTGACTGTTATGCCAAACTTCCTAAAACACAGCTTGACGGTCTTTCTTATTCAATGTTCTCAGAGTACTGTTCTATCTTAAGAAAGAATTCATCTGAACACGGTACACCGGACTCTTTCAGGATCTTGAATGAAGAGGATAAGCAGGCATATTTTGCATCTATCGACAGCGGAGATATGGAAGGCTTTACGTCTGTCTACACATATGGAGACCTGGATGTAGTTGAGCTCTGTTATTCAAAAGATAAGGCTCCGAGCGCTCCGCCTGTAATGTTTATGCTCTCAAAGAATGACAATGTTTATTCTCTCCCGGGAGACTTTATTGTTGATTCGATGCTTGCGTATTCTTATATTAACCACTACTTTGAGATGATCGATGACGGTAACGTCGATGGTCTTGAGGCAGTCATCAAGTCTACTTATAACTCGGATATCTATCTTAACTCAGTTATTCATGCTAAGGCAGAATACATAGCTGATTACTACAGGCTCAAGGTTAAAACTGTCACATCAGATTATGAGATCAAGCTTTTTTCTCCGACTCATATTACTTATGTCATTCCTGAAGTTTTTTCTTCCGACGGTACAAAGATCGTGTCAAAGACAGTCGAATTGAGACTTAAGTCAGACGGTAAATTCCTTGTGGAAGATGATATCCCAGCATCAATAAAAGAACTCCGTTTCTCAAGAGATGGTTCAGCAAGACTCAGAATGGGTTCGACTTATACATCAAGTGAGATCCGTTATCTTTTGGGAAATCCCATTGTCGCAACACATACTGAGGATCAGGTTATTCTTGCTTATTCGGGCATGACCATCCGCCTTGATGCCGAGTTTGAAGACGGGCAGTGGACATCAGGAAGGCTTTCTTCAGTAGTATTCAGGAAACAATCTGTTTTCTCGTTATCCGAGGACCTTTATATCGGAATGAACATTTCAGAGCTTCTTCTGGTCTATCCGATGTTCGATGAATGCGGATATACGGGTTCATTTAAAAATGGTGACGGTGAATTCACGCTGTCTTTTGAGTTTGATGAGTACGGCAACGTTTCCACCATCAAGCTTGGTGAATTCGTAAGTTAACCAGCGATTATCTTTGTCTTAAGAGCTGCTATTTCAGATTCTGTAAGACCATTGGCTATAAGGAGATTTGCTGCATCTCCATTCCATTTGCTGTCTATATAATCGAGGAAAGTCTCCATGTTATGTGCATCCGATTTAAGAATGTGCTTCATGTTGTCGGGAAGCTTTGCTATGGACGGAGCAAGGAAATCTTTAAGATATTCATATGAGATGGAGTAATTTTTGACGATGTTTTCTCTTGATGCACCTGCAAGAAGATAGAGGATTGCCGCTACAACGCCTGTTCTGTCCTTGCCGTGTGCGCAGTGGAACAGCGCAAGACCTGAACAGCCAAGTAAGATACGCATAATCTCAACCAGACGGTTGCCCATTTCTTCGGCGATGATCACATAGTAATCTCCCAACGTGTTGTTGATTATGAACTCCATTGTCTTGTCGTCGTCACCGTTGGGGTCACCGTTAAATAAGGGGACGTTGTAGAAATCAACATCAGGATCTTCGGCAAAAGGATTGCCTGTGCCTTTAAGTTCATCGGTGGCGCGAAGGTCGATTACCGACTTAACTCCGTAAGCCTTAACTGCATCGATCTGGTCAGGCTTAAGCCATTCGGGAGAACCGGAGCGCAAGAATAACCCTGATCTGAATGTCTTTCCGCCGGCCAAAGGCATACCGCCCAACTCTCTGCAATTTATAAGTGCAAGGTCTTTTACCAGCTGTGAATCAGGATTATAAGTTCCCATAAATAATCTCCCATTTATACGATAGGAGTTATTCTAACGAAATCGTGATTGACATTCAAGGCTTCAAGTAATAAACTTATTAGGCTATTGGGAAACCAATGCTTTATACGCGCCTATAGCTCAACTGGATAGAGCGTCTGACTACGGATCAGAAGGTTGTGGATTCGAGCTCTGCTAGGCGCGCCATACACAAAGCTGTTGCGTTAGCGGCAGCTTTTTTAATATCTGCAGGAGGTAATACATGTATAAGGTACTCGTTGTGGTTGACATGCAGAAAGACTTCATTGATGGTGCTCTCGGTTTTGACGGGGCAGAGAAGATCATTCCAGGTATTGCTGCCAAGATAAAAGAATTCGAAGAAGCAGGCAATAAGATCGTATACACGCTCGATACCCACTTCGAGAACTATATGCAGACCCAGGAAGGAAAGAACCTTCCGGTACCTCACTGCATCAAAGGCACAGACGGTCACGGCCTTTGTGATGAATTAAAGCCTTTGCTTGAAGGCAAGAAGTGCTTCGAAAAGCTCACATTCGGAAGTATCGAGCTTGCAGAATACTTAAAAGAGAATGCTGAAGATATCAGCAGCATCGAAGTCTGCGGTCTTGTCTCAAACATTTGTGTTGTGTCAAATGCCGTAATCGCAAAGGCTGCAGTGCCTGAAGCAGAAGTCATTGTAGACTCTAAACTTACGGCTTCTTTTGACCCCAAGCTTCATCAGGCGACACTTGATGTCTTAAAGGGAATACAAGTTACTGTTAGATAATAATTTACTAAGAAACCACGCTTTGTTATCCTAAGCGAGCCAGTTTTTCTTCGACGGCTTCTTCTATGAAGCTGTTAATGCTCTGTTGGTGAGCTATTGCATAAAGAGCAGCTCTTCTATGAGTTTCCTTGTTCCTGAATCTCACATTAAGACTTCCTTTATACGCGGTTTCCGGTTCAGATCCTTCTTCTTCGCACAATTTGAGATAATCGTCAACGGCGCCATGAAAGTCAGAAATTAGTTCTTTGGCATTTAATCCTTCGTAAGAAATTAAAGAACGAATTCCTTGAACTTTACCAAAGAAAATGCCATCCGCTTCAGAAAACTCTACGCTCCCAATATATCCTTTGTATTCAATAGTATTATTCATATTAAATTCTCCTGCTCTAAAACCTCAATTAACTGTTTAATCTGATATTCCAATAATTCTTTTCTCGGGTGCGGCTTGTGAAGCAATATCTTCGCTGTAGTATAACTCAATTATATTCAACAAGCAACTAAAAATGGTTGCAAATACATGGATGATTATTTATTCTTTTATATTGCATTTCTTAACCACGCTGTGATAAAATTCATACTCGGCTATTAATCTATATATTATTTATTTGGAGGATATAACATGGCATCCACAATTGAGAAGAAAGAACACTCTCAGGTAGTAATCAGCCTTCAGGCTAACAAGGAAGAGTGGAACGGAGCTTTAAAGAAGTCTTACAACAAGAACAAGAACCGTTTCCAGGTTCCCGGCTTCCGTAAGGGTAAGGTTCCTTATCAGCTCGTTTGCCAGTACTACGGTGAGGGCGTACTTTTTGAGGACGCTATGAACGAGATCGCTAACGAGCAGTATCCTGAAGCAGTTAAGGAGCATGACCTCAAGGTTGTCTCCAGACCTGAGATGGACGTACAGGACATCAACGACGAGGGCATCAAGTACACAATCTCTGTTTACGTTAAGCCTGAGTTCGAGCTTGGTCAGTATGAGGGCGTTGAAGTTCCTTTCAAGGATCAGGTTGTTACAGACGAGGACGTTGATGCTGAGATCGAGCGTATGAGAAAGAGAAATGCTTCTCTTGAGGAAGTTTCTGACCGTCCTGCACAGGAAGGCGATACAGTTACTATCGATTACGAAGGCTTCAAGGACGGTGTTGCTTTTGAAGGCGGCAAGGGCGAGGGTTATAACCTCAAGCTCGGTTCCAAGTCTTTCATCCCCGGATTCGAGGAGCAGGTTGCTGGTCACAACGTTGACGAAGAGTTCACTATCGAAGTTAAGTTCCCTGAAGACTATCACGCAGAAGACCTCAAGGGCGCTGACGCTACATTCAACGTAAAGATCCACGCTATCAAGACAGAGATCGTTCCTGAACTTGATGATGAGTTCGCTAAGGACGTTTCCGAGTTCGATACTCTCGACGAGCTTAAGGCTGACGTAAGAGCAAAGCAGCAGGAGAGAGCTGACAAGGACAACAAGGCAGGCTTCGAGAACGAGACAGTTCGTGCCGTATGCGACAACTGTGAGATCGACATTCCTGAATCAATGATCCAGAACGAAGTTGAGCAGATGGCTCAGGATCAGGCAGCACGTATGTCCAGCCAGGGTATCGGCCTTGATATGTATCTCCAGTATGTAGGCCAGACAATGGATGACTTCAAGAAGTCCCTTGAGCCTATGGCAAGAGTAAGAGTTAAGTCTTCACTCGTTATCGAGAAGATCACAGAGAAGATCGATCCTGAGGTTACTGACGAAGAGTACAACGAAGAGCTCTCAACAATCGCTAACTCCTACAAGATGGATCTTGAGGAAGTTAAGAAGTCAATCGGTGATGATTCCGCATTCATCAAGGATTCCATCAAGGCCAGAAAGACAGTTGAGTATCTCGCATCCAAGGCTGTAAAGGTTGAGCCCAAGCCCGCTGAAGAAGCTAAGGAAGAAGAGAAGACTGAAGAGTAATAGTTAAATAATTTAGCTTTTAGGATGTCTCATTTATGAGGCATCCTTTTAATTTGTAAATACAATTTGTGATATATTATAAAGTGCTTATGTCTAATAATATCAATTTGCTTGTACCGATAGTAATTCCTTCTTATGAGCCTGATGACAGGCTTATATCCTTGTTGCATGATTTTGATGACAAAGCTATGGGTCCGGTAATCATTGTTAATGACGGAAGTTCTGAAGAATACGATAAGATCTTTGCAGAGGCGGAATCTATAATCACTAAACGTGGCGGTAAATACATCTCTTACCGTCCCAATCGTGGTAAAGGACGTGCATTAAAGACTGCATTTTCATATATTAAAGATAATATGCCTGATTCTATAGGCTGCGTTACTGCTGATTCTGACGGACAGCACACACCGGAATGTATAAGTAAGATAATCGATACACTTATTGCCAAACCGGATAATCTTGTTCTTGGTGTACGTAAATTTGATAAGAAAGAGATACCGTGGAAAAGTTATTTTGGTAATACAATAACCATCGGTGTCTTTTCATATGTGGCAGGCATGCGTGTCAGCGATACCCAGTCAGGTCTTCGCGGCATACCTTTTAAGTTCATGAGTGAGCTTATTGATACAAAAGGTGAACGATTCGAGTATGAGATGCAGATGCTTTTGGAATGTGCCGGAAGATACGATCTTACTGAGATACCGATAGCTACGATCTACGATTCCAAAGAGAATCATCAGACTCATTTCAGACCTTTTCAGGACTCGGTCATTATCTATAGAGTGTTAGGAAAGAAGTTTTTCAAGTTCGTATTTGCTTCGGTCTCTTCTTTTATTGTCGATATCCTGCTTTTTTACTTGTTTGTCCTGCTCTTTAAGGATGTCTTTGGGGCATTCTATATTACATTTGCGACTATCGGTGCCAGAGTTATTTCTGCTGTCTATAACTATCTGATTAATTACAAGTTTGTATTTAAAAGCAAAGCGTCTAAAACAACTTCGCTTACCAAGTATGCGCTTCTGGCAATTGTTCAGATGCTTTTAAGTGCAGGTATCGTCAGTCTTATAGTATTTATGCTGCCTAACAGTTGGGAAACACTGGTCAAGATGATCGTAGACATGATCTTATTCCTGATAAGTTATGCTGTTCAGCAAAGATTTGTGTTCAGCTCTAAAAACAAATCCTGATATTTGAGCGTTTGGGTGGAAATATGTTGTCTGTGTTCTTTTTGCTCGCTTTTGTCTCGACTGGTGGAGTTGTCGGAAGTGTTTTCTTTAAGAAAAGATACGAAGAGACGGCAATTATATCTGTTTCCGCTATTGTCCTGTTACTATTTGTATTCGGCATATTTAAACAACTCAAGGCCGGTTTGATTATAGAGTGCATAATCTGTGCTTTGTGCTATTTGGCATCACTGATCTATTTGATAAAGAAGAAGGAATTCAAGTCTTTTAGTCATTGCTTCTTTACTCCGGGTTTTGCATTTCTTGCTTTCACGACAATATTGCTGAGCATATTGTTATCCGGCAGGTATTTTGAAGAGTGGGATGAGTTCTCACATTGGGGTGATGTCGTTAAGGCAATGGTGACCATTAATGATTTCAGTACAAGCCCGCTATCTCAATCCCAGTTCCAGTCTTATCCGCCGGCTATGGCGATACTGCAATACTGTACAGAAAAGTTTAATTCAACATTAACAGGGGCACAGTTTGTGGAGTGGATAACATATCCGTCTTATTTCGTATTTGTTGCTTCGTTTATACTGCCGTGCTTCCGATATTTTGATAAATTTAATCTAAGGAGCCTGTTGTTTTCCCTTAGTCTGTTTTTGTTTCCTCTGATCTTTTATGTTAATTTCTATTCATGCTTATATATAGACCCGGCACTCGGCATTTTATTGTTTATTGGTCTGTATCTGCTTTTTACTTATAAAGTTGATGACAAACTGTTCGTGCCGCATATTGCATGTGTTTGTTCGATCCTGCCGATTACAAAAGATGCGGGTCTTTTATTTTCTGTGTTTATAGGTTTAGCTGCTCTGGTTTTGGTATATCTGAGCAAGATCAAAAAACAAAATAAAGATATTAAGAAAAATAAGAACGTTAAGTCTATTAAGCATCTTGTTCCGGGTTTAGCTATTTTAGGTTCTGTTGTTTTGCCTAAGGTTTTATGGAATTACAGTATAGAATCAAATCATGCAGTAAAGAGTTTCCCTGGTAAGGTGGACTTCGTTGTTTTACTAAATGTGCTTTTAAGGCGGGATACGTCTTACAAAAGAGAAGTATTACATAACTATGTAATTGAATTCTTCAGCAACGGAGTAGGGAATAATGGCATCAGAGTCACATATTTTGTGTTGTTATTAGCGCTTATGATGGGGTTATTCTATTTCAGTAAGCGACAAGTTTCTGTTATTAAATCTGAAAAGCACAGCCGTGTTATCGGAATAGCTGCAATGATAGTAATATCTGCCATATACCTGTTTGGTATATGTGTTATGTACATGTTTAAGTTTAGTCAATATGAAGCGGTTCAACTTGCTTCATACAACAGATATATGAATATCCTGTTCTTAGGACTTGGTTACTTACTTACGGTAATGCTGATGAATTCTCTTTCAAAAACCGACTATAAGAAATCAGTGGCAGTCTTTTGTGTAATTCTGATATTCTCTCCTTGGAATTATTTATCCAGACTCTTTAGCAGAAAACTCGTTGTAGAGTCCAGACAGTACCGCCGTCAGTACATAAGCGTGACAGCATCGGTTGATAACATTCCGGCAGATGGAGGTAAAGTTTATATTCTGTCCCAGGAAGATAACGGAGCAGACTACGAGAAGATAAAATACCTTATAAGGCCTCTTACAACATATGCAGGCTGGCAGTGGTCAATAGGAGAGGCTCCGTATTACGCAGATGATATCTATACAAAAGTGGTAGAGCCTGATGCATGGATTGATGATCTGTTTGATGAGTACTCATATCTGATTGTTTATAAGAATAATAAATGGTTTACTGATACCTATTCTGATTACTTTGTTGAAGAAATCCGTGAAAGACAGATTTACAGAGTCGACACTGCTTCAGGAATGTTGGTGCCTGTCTTGGTGAATGGTGCTGATTATATAGATTCACTTTGTAATCAGGACTATACAGTATTTATATCTATTAAATCAGACGGTCCTGTTGACCTGAGTCCGGAATTAGAGACATCACTGCGTAATCTTGGCGTAGATTATGACTCGTATTCCGGGACAGGTTACTATAATTACATCTCGATATTGAATAATGGTTCTGTGGTTGAAGAGACCGGCAGTGAACAGCGAATAGAAAGAACAGGCTCTTTTGACTTTGGTCATGAATATAAAATACAGCAAGAGGGTGTTGATGGCTGCATAATAATTGACAGACTCGATTATTCCACCAATAAACCCGGCATTAATATAGTTGTTTACGATAATAAGCAAAATGATGTAGTAGACACGGTGAATATAGATATATACTCTGATGCGCAAGTTGTAAGGAGATATATTTAAAAATACCCGGAAAACTTATTCCGGGTATCAAGGGAGCATAGATTGTTATAACAGCACCGGATTATGTCCTGTAGCTTCCGTTGATCTTAACGTAATCGTATGAGAAGTCACAAGTGAACATCCTGTCGTAAGCATCACCTTCGTAGAGAGTGATATCAACCTTAAGATCGTGCTCGGCCAAAAGCCTGGATGCTTCTTCCTCGTCAAAGTTAACTGCTGCACCGTCCTTATACATAAGAAGACCGGAAAGTCTGATATCGACCTTCTCAGGATCAAATGAAGCACCGGAATAACCGACAGCTGTAAGGATACGGCCGATATTCGCATCTTCACCGAAGAATGCAGTCTTGCAAAGAGGAGATCTTGCGACTGAAGTAACGATAAGTTTTGCATCTTTCTCATCTTTAGCGCCGTGAACTTCAATCTCAACGAATTTTGTTGCACCTTCGCCGTCAGAAGCGAGCATTCTTGCGATGTCTTCAGAGAGTTTGCAGAGAGCTGACTCGACCAAAGCATAATCCTCTGTGCCTTCTTCAACTGAAACACCGGATGCTCCATTGGCAAATACAGTAACCATGTCGCATACGGAAGTGTCGCCGTCGACACTGACTCTGTTAAATGTATACTTAACAGCTTTCTGGAGCATTTTCTTTAATGAAGCAGATTCAATGCCGCAGTCTGTTGTGAAAACGCAGATCATGGTTGCAAGGTTAGGGTGGATCATGCCTGAACCCTTAGCCATACCAGAGATAGTTACTGTCTTTCCGTCAGTGAGTTCGATCTGAGCGGATACTTCCTTCGGAACAGTATCAGTAGTCATCATTGCATATTCAGCGTTGTGAGCAGCTTCCTCATCAGAAGAAAGACCATTTACGAGTGAAGGAATGGCAGCCGTCATCTTATCTAATGGAAGTCTTGAACCGATTACGCCTGTTGAAGCTGTAAGTATCTCTGAAGGATCACAGCCGAGAAGGGAAGATGCGGTCTCAGCAACCTTGGCAGCATCTTCAACACCGACATGACCAACTCCTGCGTTGGCAACTTTACTGTTAATGATGATGCCCTTAGCTTTTCCTTTATTCTCGATAATATCGATTGATCTTACGAGTGAATGACCTTTAACGAGGTTGGATGTATAAACACCGGCAACGTTGCAAAGTGTATCAGAATAAACCATTCCCATATCAAGAACCGCATACTTGGGTACGCTTTCATTGATGTTTGCAGGATCAGAACATTTCATACCGGCAGAAACGCCGTTAGCTTTAAAGCCCTTAGGCATTGTTATATAAGATACAGATAATTCCTCTTCCATAATAAGTAACCTCTTATGTTTATTACTGTCGAATTATAGTACAACAAAGCATATACACGCAATAAAGCACTTTAAAATAATTAACGCTTGACTTAAAAAGTCCTTTTCTTTATAATTTCAAGGCAATTGGCTGAAATGGTGGGATTAGTTCAGTTGGTTAGAGCGCTAGTTTGTGGCACTAGATATCATGGGTTCGAATCCCATATCCCACCCCAACTTTTTGCCTCGAAACACTGGGGTGTAGCCAAGGGGTAAGGCACGGGTCTTTGACTCCCGCATTCGTAGGTTCAAATCCTGCCACCCCAGCCAAATGGTTCACTAGCTCAGCCGGTAGAGCACTTGACTTTTAATCAAGGGGTCTGGAGTTCGAACCTCCAGTGAGCCACCAAATAAAATATAAGCACCCTGCAGTTATCGGTACGGCAGGGTATTTTAATTTCTAAATATATTTCTAAAGCTCAATCTTTCTTGTGTTTTAGATTACAAAGCGGTGACATTTTGTGCTAATGCCCGAGTTTTGCTTGATTTATTTGTTATTCCTTACAAGTTGAATGTTAAAATATCATCAATATTATGCGCTAAGAGCAGAAAGGAAATGCAGTGGTTAATAAGAAAGCGGTAAAGATAGTTTCAGCTGTTGTTGCGGCAAGTGTTTCTGTCGGATCTGTTACTACACATAACTGCGGATCTTCTAAAGAGATCGATCTTCAGAGCCCGTCTCTGATCGGTCCTAATGCTGTCACTTTTGATGACTTTTGTTCGCCTGCATATGAAGAAGCCGAGAATACTGCTTATGTTCCGATGAGCTTAAAGAACGCTAAGTTTAATATTGATGATTATACGATCGTTGCCGTTAAATCTTATTCAGATATAGCTGCTGAATTTGGTACAGATCCTTTAGATCCTATTACTTATGACGGTTCTATGTTCTGGATCAACGGTGATGCCGTTCTTGTTGCTCCTAAGGCTGAGAATGCAGAAGGCGAAGAAGACAGTGAAGATTCCGAAGAAACAGAAGATGATGAAGATCAAAATCAGGATGATGTAATCAGCCTCAAGCTTAACGATACTGTTACCAGAATCGCTTATATTAAAGACTGGTCACTTGTAAGACTTCCTGACGGAAGAGAAGGTTACATAATGAATTCTCATCTTTCAGCTGAAGAGATCGTTGAAGAACCTGAGACATCTGATGAACCTGAAGAAGTTTCTTACGATAATGATGATGACGATGATGAAGGCACATCAACATCATACAGTGAACCGGATCCGGAACCTTATTCTGAACCCGAACCTGATCCGGAGCCGGAGACAAGTTCTGGACCTGATTGGGAAGAGTGGGATGTTGATTACACCGTATATGCGAGCACAGCCCTTAATACCAGAACAGGCCCTGGTATCTCTTATACTTTGCTCTCCACATTGTCTACAGGTACAGAGATCGAAGTCGTTGCGGAGACTGATAACGGCTGGTATAAATCAGCTGACGGTTATTATGTAAAGGCAAGCTTTACTCAGGAAGATGAGCCTTATATTCCTGAGCCGGTTTATTACGATGATGATGACGACGATGATGACGATTATTATGACAGTGACTGGTCATCATTTGCTTCATACGTAAGAGGCTATATCGGATGCAGATATGTTTATGGCGGTGCTTCACCTGATGGATTCGATTGTTCCGGATTTGTTATGTATTGTTTTGAGACATACTATGGAATCTATCTGCCTCATGGTGCTACAAGCCAGTCTTACTGCGGTGATTGGGTAGATCCCGATGAGATCCAGGTCGGCGACATTATCTGCTTCGATAAAGAAGGCGACGGTATCATGGAACACTCCGGTATCTACGTAGGAAACGATACATACGTGCATGCCCAGTCCTCAGCCACAGGCGTCGTTGAATCCTGTTATTCATCGGCCAAGTGGAAAATCGGTACGGTAAGAAGAGTTTTATAACAAATAAGCGCTGATCACTTTGAAGTGAACCCCCGAAGTTGGACAAACTTCGGGGGTCTTTATATGAAATACAGTTTTGAAATAAAGAAAGAAATCTACGAGAAGCACTGTGAAGGCTATGGAGCTGACACGCTTTCTAAGGAATATGGTTTAAGTTCA
>JAZROA010000021.1:0-278391 GCA_045648465.1 Saccharofermentans sp. | reverse complement strand
AATGCATTGCAATAACAGGGATAGTAAGGTGAACCGTCCGAGAATGCACGGTTATCAAAAAAGTCAAAGTAATCTTTCTCCAGATCCGGTGATAAGGCTTTTATCGTTATTTCATTCATATTATCCAGTCTGTTTTCCTGTGTATTAATTGAACTACTTTCTGTCTTCTAATATCTTCTTTATTTTCGTTTCTGCGTCAGCATTTTTGTCAGCTCAAACAGAGTTCTTATCAGCCTTTTTCCAGAACGAGAAATGGTATCCATTACCGTATCCTATCTTCTCATAAAACGGATCTTCCCCGCCGCTCATGTGCGTAGCACCAAGAGCTTTCATTCTGCGGTAGTGCCGTGTAAGCGCAGCAGCGGCAAGTCCCTTTCTGCGGTGTTCAGGGGAAGTGCAAAGAGGTTCCATGTAAGCAAGCTTGTTTTGAGGAATCCACCACATTCCTGCAAAGCACACATACTCACCATTCTCATCTGCGATAACAACGTCATATTCATGTGTGGAATGAGGTGACGGTGCCATAAATTCCGATACACAGTCTTTGTGGGATTTCGCAGGGGTCCAGTCATTACTGTCATCATACTTATCCCAGTCTGTGAATGCCAGATCCTCGCCGTGATCAAATCCGTACCAGCATAACTTGGATAATTTGAGGACATCTACATCCGCAGCGTCGACAAAATGATATCCTTCCGGAAGTTCGTAATTCAATTCGTTCTCAAAGTCAAACACGCGGCTCTCGTATTCAAACACCATGCCATATCCGCGCTTTGCTGCAGCCTCTTTTAAGAATTCCTGTCCGTTGAAAAGCACAAATTGCTGATTGCCATCAAAACTTGGCATGGTCGTGACCGCATAATCTAACAATTCATCAGCAAGATGCTCGTAGCCTTTTCGAACTGCGAAATAAATATCAGTCACCGGCGCCTCATAATATACAAAGGCAACGACTTTATCACCGTCAAACCATAGTCTGTCCAAATGTGAATAAGACGCATCCATCCACGATGCGCGGATCGCATGCTCGAAAAACGGAGCCGGCATACCGCTGCCATTTTCTCTGTCATAAATGTCGACCAGAAAATCCCACACAAGATTTATGTCAGTCAATAACTGAAACTGTTTTGTTGTTATAGCCATATTCTTCCTCTCAAATCAATATATTCAGTTCGTTATCCTGTTTATTTTCTGTACTAAAGAATCACTCAACTGTAGACCCGTTATTGATAAGCCATTCGACACCGGATTCTGACTGCTCAACACCGGGATTCTGATTGACCATGACGGCTGCGGCCTCACCGGTGCGGTAATTGAACTTCAGTCTGGATTGTCCGTTCTCGCCCCAGCCGCTTATACTGAGTTTGTTCTCTCCATCCATAAAAATGCCAAGACCGGCCCACGGGAATCTGTCGGAAGGTGTAGCCATTTCCAGCGCAGATCTTGCCTGCAGCAAAGCACTTTCTCCATTACATGCTTTTGTGAATTCTTCTGCGATCACAATGAGCTCGTTCGGCGTTGACCACAGACCCGATGCCGCGAGATCAGGCACTTGCGGATACTTGCCCGGAATAGTCGTTCCGCTATCATCATAACCTGTAGCCATGACGATATTTTGCTCAAGAACAGACAGGTTAGTGAGAGAAGCAAAAAATGATTTTTTCAGTTTCAACGGCGCGAAAACAAACTCATCGGCAATAATCTCAAACGGCTTTTGCTCAAGCTCTTCTAACAGCATCTGCAAAACGCAGAATCCGGCATCCGAGTACTCGAACTCTGTACCATGAGGATTATTTTCGCGCGCCGGACGCTTGTTATAAGAAGTCTTGCCATCAAGTACATCCTGCAAACTTACGGGTTTGTCACTTCTTCGAAGACCGTAAAAACCATCTTCTCCGTCAATGATTCCGGAGGTGTGATTCATAAGCGATCTTATGGGGGCATCGCTCTCAACTCCCGACGGAGTAAGAAGCTTCCACTTGCGAAGGCAGAGATTAGCGGGCTTGTTGATATCAATTAGGCCCTGCTCATATTCCTTCATTATGCAAATAGCAGTAATGAATTTTGAGATTGAACATGCAGGAAAAGCGGTGTTCTCATCCACTGGAACATTCTCTTCTTTGTCTGCAAAGCCAAAGCACTTCGTCGTGACTATTCCTGCCGCGTCTCTGTATGCGCAGCTTATTCCGGGAAATTTATTCTTGATAGTTTCTAAGTCATTCATAGTCGTTAATACTGTCTATTTATCGTTCCACTTCATCGATCCCGTATATTTATCTGAACTCGAGTATGGAAGAAGCATCCTTTTCCTGTCCTTCAAGTTCTTCTTTCCTATCACTATAAACTGTTTATTATTCATACGTTATCAGCAAATTAAATCCGGAACTCATACTTTGTGAATCTAATTCTACGGATTGACCCTTTGTAAGTTCTATTGTCTTTACAGGTTCAGCATTCAAGTTAACAGAGCCGTCATCGTTGGGTTCAACCATATAGCCATCTATTTCAAGAACCAGTCTGTTCTCCGTAACGGTTTTCACAACAATCTTAGTTTCATGCGAATCGTAAACTATATCTCCACGTTTCAGCTGAGTGTAAACGATCGGATCATCTGTTGATGAACCAAGTTCACTCCATTGTGTTTCGCAAACAGAAAGATTAACCCGTACCGGTTCATCATTTCCGCATCCACATGAGAATGAAATTAAAAATATGATTAATCCGATGTATATGAAACTCTTTATGTTCTTCATTGTTCTACTCCTAGTAAGATAGATTCATGATTTTCTGCTCCAAAACAACCGGATAAAATCATAATAACATTTTCGCTTATGACTCAGTCTTCATGAGCGATATATTTATTATTTATGATAACTTCCTTCCCCTAAAGCTATCAAAAGTACCAAGCCGAAACATAGAATAGTTACAGTCAACACCACCACGGAAATAACTATTGCGGTTATTGATAAACCCTTGCCTTTTAACTTTTCCCGTATGCATTTTTTAAGCCCGATGATTGCTAAAACGAATCCGGCAACAGGAAGCAGGAAAAGGGAAATTAATAATGGGTTGTATACGGCATCAAAAACTTCCCTGCCTAACACATGGATCATTACATCATTAAATATGAAGAAATGCCCTATAAGCACTGACATCATTGTAAGAGAAAAACCTGTCACTGAAGCTTTACAATACTTGTTTTCCATTCTTTCCTCTTTTCCATCCTCAATAAGTTATACTGATGATTATATTATCTAATCCCTTCGGATCAAAAACTGTATTTCGTACTGATCTCCAGATGCCCGCTTTTCCGGTCGAAAACAAAAACATCTTTGCAAAACAAGAGATACGGTGTTTCTTTCCGGTTGCTTTCAAACATGTCTGAAGCCATCTTCAGAATCTTTTTCACAAGCTTCTTATCGCTTGATTTCGTGTATAAAACGATGTCCTTCGTCGGGGCGCACACGATCAGATCGTCGTTCAGGTCATCCGAGAGATTTTTCCAGACATAGTCAAGACATAAGCTTTCCGCTTCGAAATCCCCGCCTGCCAGGATGCCATAAACGCCGGGCTCTTTGGATTCACTCCATCTGTAGTTAATATCTCTACAGAGATTATCGAAGGCCTTGTTCCACAGTTCCATGACATCAGCCCCGTCAGGCAGTTTGTCGTAAGTTATATAGGTTAGAACACTGCCCATATCTTGAACAAGCATGCCGATAAAACTGTCCATTACGCGGATCATTACCATCTGATCCGGATAATCCGGAGCAGATGCATCCGGGGGCATCAATGATACATGGTTTTGCGGATCTTTGGCCCAGTTCTTCTTTATTCTTGGATATATTTTCGTCTCGTCGAAAACAAAGTCATCGCTGAATCCGTCTTCAAACGGACCGTCTTCAGATGAATGCGTCCATTCGATATCACAGATATCATCTTTTCCCTTAATGAAAGCACGCACGCGTTCAAGAAAATCAATGCAAAACTTACTGTATGAATATTGTGCAATGATGCGGATCACGGGACGGAGTCCGGGCTTTGCCTCTTCGGCCTGTCCACTCGCGATGTAATTAAGATAATCATTGATCTTATCCTGGAGAATACGGCCATGATCCTGACGTGTCGCAGGCTCCCATTTCATATCATCAAGGATCACCAGGACGTATCTGCCGTCTTCTTCCAATGTTATGTCTATAACTCCGCGATCTCTTACATTTGACATATTAATTATCCTTCATTCCCCTGTAATCCCCGTGTTTGATAGATTACGATATTATCCTGGTTATATTCTGATCCAATTATATAACAAAGCTCGAAGAGCTTTCTTTACAGGTCAGCTGATGGTGCAGAGCTTTCCTCTTAACACATAGCCTATCTTTTCATAGCAGGCATTTGAAGCAGCATAATCCGCATCAGTGTAGAGCATGGGCAGGAACCCGGCAGTCTGGGCAATCCTTGTTACCTGATAGACAAGGTGCTCCGCATAGTGTCTGCGCCTGAATTCATCACGTGTATATACCAGGCCAATCGAAGCCATATCCCCTACAGGATGCCAGTTGCAGCTGGAGGCATATTCACCATCACCTGTTTTCCAGAAATATGCCGTGCCTGCCTTTATATCGTTTTCTGCATAAGTCTTGTATTGTTCGCGGCTCTCCTGATCTATTCCGACAGCTATATGAAACATATCGAAAAAGTCGACTAGGACTTTAACATCATCTTCTGTGCATTGGTGCAGCTCTCCGTCCACAACCGTTGAAGGAGCTATCGGAGAAGGACAGTCGTACGCAAAGAGGTTCGTAGAGATCTTAAGATCTAAACCGTCCTTTTTTGCTCTGACAATAAAGTATTCTGCCAGTTCATACTTAATGTTAAAACGGTGATCTCCGTCCATAAATGAATTGTCTTTTGCAATCTTATATGCCCGCTCCATCTCATCTTCAGGAGCATTATCAGGAGTCCATATCCACACAGGATACGGTTGTCCTGTAAAGCAAATAATAAGCCTCTCGTGATCTGATAAGCGCAATGCGCATTCTTCTTTTATGATCCTCGACATTACTGAGAATGTATATTTGTCCCGGCTTAAAAGTTTAAAGTCTCTTTCATCTACAAATGTATCCATAAAATACTCTCCAAAGATCAGTCAGTAACATAACATGCAAGTTCAAGCGCTATTTCGAAATGTCCCGGATCATGCTGCGTGTTTTTCTTCTGGTTCTTTTCCATCCGTGAATCCCACTTCGGAGCATCAAGAAGATCGCCGCTGGTAAAGAAGAAATAAGCAGCCAATCCTCTGAAATCACACAATGCCTGAATCGCAGCACATTCCATTTCCACCGAAATGCAGCCGTCATTCTTTCTTTTATCGAAGTTTCCTCTGGTCTCACGGTATACAGCATCTGTAGTCCATGTTTTCCCCTTCACATAAGGAAGACCTGCCAATTCCATAAACTCAGCAACTTTTTCGCTGTTTTTCACAGGAATGTAATCAGATGCAGGAGCATAGTGATATGACGTTCCCTCATCACGGTAAGCTTCTGTAGGGACCATTACTTTTCCTCTGGCTATTTCTTTATTCAGACAGCCGCAGCCGCCGAACTCTATATACTTGTCAGTCTTAATAACAGACATTGAATCTTCTATATCGCCTACGCAGCCCGGAGCACCGACAAAAGACATGTATATGGCAAATTCTTTATCTTTATAAGTAAAGCCGTATATCGGTTTTGCTCCGTTCGAAGAATAAATATCTCCGATCTTTGTGCAATCGTAAGCTTCCAGAACATACTGAAGGATCTCATTGGAAAAAGTCAGGATACAGGCATCAACCTTTTTGGCATCTTCCTTTTTCCAAGGCTTTAATATTTCTTCAGTCTTGTTATCAAATGAATCCGTAATCATTTCACTACTCTGATTCCTTTCCTGTTTATTTGCTGTACTACTCTTAACACTATAGTTTAGTCATCCAAGCATTTCTGCATAACGATCGCATCATGATAAGCATTGTTTGCAAACCAGTACTTTTTGTATACCCCAACATCAGAAAATCCCATTTTATGGTAAAGCGCTATGGCAGCCTTATTATCAGCAACAACTTCCAGCTCGATATTCAGAAGATTCATTTCTCTTGCACGTTCAACGATTTCCGTCACAAGCATTGTGCCTATCTTCTTATTCCAATAGTCTTTTCTGACTGCGATTGAGAACTTGGCATTATGGTGTAATCTTGGTCCGGGGTAGCCGGCCAGCTCTGAGCGGGCAATGATCTTCTCCCCTGCCAAGGCAATCAGGATCACACTGTTATCTGAGTCATGAGAAGCCTGAATCCGGTGCCTTACGGCTTCGACCGGCACATTAAAACCATTTGATCCGTGCATGAGATTATCGGATTCTCCGCCAACGATATTCAAATAGGAGATCATTTCCTCAGCGTCATCAACTACTGCTTCCCTAACAACTATATCTTCCATATTACTTCCCCGCTTTATTATCATATTTTACTCTTAGTATTTTTTGCTGATAATTTACTGTTCTAATGCCCTCAGGTCAGACCTCTCATATTTGTTATGGCCTTTAATGCTCTTTTTGTATTTCCAGCACTTTATGGCATCAGCCAGAGAAGCTCCTTTATTGTCGTCGAAGAAATCCCGTACATAAGTATTATATTCAAATTGCTTATCTATGTCCTTTTTTCCGGGTTTCTTTGTGCTCTTTATTTCTTTATATGCAGCTATCGCATCTGCATATGTCTTTCCACTGTTGGATCTAAGCCATTTTTGAAAAGCAACATTGAAAGAAAAACTCTCGCCTATCTCGCACTTAAAAAAAGCTCTGTGGATTTCCGAACATACCAGATCAGATTCAATGATGCTGTCTCTTGTTATTGCCGTTATCTTAGGCTTTTGAGTCCGCACCGTTTTTATGGCTTTGATCTTTCCTGTATCAAGATAATATGCGATCCGCTCAGTCAGTTCCGCTTTTCCGCCGGATGTCGGCAATCTGTTTTCACGGCAGAAACTAACCAATTCTTCCTTGAGATAGTAATATTCAAGGAACTCTTTTCTCTTCAATTTAATTGTTAATTCCGGTCTGTCTGACATTATCAGCTATCTCCCAAAAGCCATTCTGCAGCATCGATTATCTTTATTCCTTCGTGATGGTAAGCGGGCTGATAAGTCCTCGCTATTATCATTTTCTTGTATCCGTCAGCAATCTTTAGTAAGGGAGCGATTTCTCTTTCAAAAGTTTTCGGCTCTGTTATGTCGTATGAAACCTGTATGTATGTCCTATCGCCTTGTTTCATTGCTACAAAGTCAACTTCTTTCCCGCCTGCTACGCCGACATATATCTCATAACCCCTTCTAATCAATTCCATTGCAACTATATTCTCAAGAACATGACCGTAGTCCATATCCTTTGTTCCCAATCTGGCATACTTAAAACTGTGATCAGACAGGTAATACTTATCTTCTGAGCGGAGGTATTTCTTTCCTTTAATGTCGTATCTTCTGACCCGGTAGAATGCAAATGCATTGCACAGATACTCAATATATTTACCGATCGTTTTATGATCGGCTGCTGTTTTACTTCCGGCAAGAGAATCTGTGATCGATCGGACAGAGATCTCACTTCCAATGTTGTCCATCATAAAATCGATCAGCATGTGAAGCAGCGGTTCGTTGCGTATCTTGTACTTGTTTACTATATCTCTTATTACTAATGCATTGAGTACTTCTGTATTGATGTACCGGTACTTCTTATCAGTATCTTTATATAGATAGGAACCGGCCATTCCGCCTTCAGTAATGTATTTTGTCAGGCTGGCATTAACATTCTCTGAAGGAAAATACGTCAGATATTCTTTAAATGAGAATGGAAGAATATGAACTTCGTATGTTCTTCCTACAAACAGAGTAGCAAGATCGCTGCTTTGAAGAAATGCATTAGATCCGGTTATATAAATATCGTACTTCTCTTTGGCATGCAGACTGTTTACGGCTTTCTCGAAATGTTCACACATCTGTATTTCATCGATCAGAACATAGTTATTATCTTCGGCTGAATACTTGTCTTCCACATATGATTCAAGCATATGGTATTCGAGCAACTCCTCGAATTCCGTAAGATTATAGTTGATATGAATAATATTAGCTGATGGATCAGATGCTGTTATAAGTTCCTTCAAAGCTTCCAATAACTTGGATTTTCCGGATCTTCTGATTCCGGTAATGATCTTAATATCAGGTGTATTGATCAACTCTGACAACTCATTAAGATAGGTATCGCGTAATATCAGTTTCATAAAACTATACCTCCTACAAAACCATATCACTTCTATTCCCCAAAATCAACAATTTTGCATTTTTGGGGAATAGAAGTGTGCTGTTACTTAAGTTGGATATACTGATAATATTCCGGGCCGGTGAACTGCTTACTCAGACTTTATATCAGCTTTTTCCTGATACCCGTCATCCGGGAAAAAGTAAACTTCATCGGGTACATATATTATTATTCCGGGCGTATTGCAGACATCTTTCGAGTTCATTCCGACGCAATTGGAATACTTGTAGACTATATATTTTGAATTGTGAATGATCGTAAGTCTGCTGTTGTGCATGCCGTTGACAATCGCATGATATGCAATGTATTCCTTGCGCTTTACGACCATCAGCCTGTAAACGAAGTTCGTCAGCGAATATGAGAAAAGCGGCAGCCCGAATACCAGAACTGCAAAGAATATGAATGCGCCCCAACCCTGCGTTCTGTAATACCGGGCGTGTAAGGCAGCGTATCCGCTGAATACCAGAAGTACGACGGGAGCTGCGATCATTACGGCTGAGTTCAGAAGCTGCTCCTTAAGAACTGCACGGGAGAGCGGCTTGAGCAGATCAGAAGGGTCTTTCATCTCATAAAAATCATCATTTTTGGGCAGCCTCTGCTTGGTGAAGATCCTTCTCCACCCCTTGAGGTCCTTTAATGCGTACATCACCGCATTAGGTGATATGATAAGACCTCCTAAAGGAAACATGCCGATTCCGGCAAACATAACGGTCATATCATCATGGTCAGAGCCATTTATCCAGAGAACAAAGGCAGCAACATACCACACGGCCATCAGCATAATCAGAGCAGCATTCAAAAACCGCTTTCCTTTTTCGTGTGTCTTTCTTTTGGTATGTTTATAAAACCGTTTTACTTTCATTTCTGTATTTATACTGATTATTATTCTTACTAATACCTTAAGCCTCAAATGCTCTTACAAAAGTCCAGGATCTCCTGTTTCCTGGATTCAACTTGTTCCATGTATTCGAGCGATGTCAGACCCAGATGTCCTTCGCACTCAATCTCGAGATGTCCGTAGAAATGTTCTATGCTGCCGATAAGTCTCTCACATTCAGGCATATTAGGACCGGTCCTGAGAGCGATGGCATAACCTCTTTTGCCCTGCTTTATGGTCGCATGTGGTTCATGGGTATTACACCACGGCGTTACCCTGTCTATAAATGATTTGAACTGTCCGGGAATATCAGCCCAGTATGAAGGCGCAACCGATACGATAATCTCAGCATTATCGAACTCATTCATTATGTCCCGTATCACCTGAGCATCGCTCATGACACACTGAGCCGTCTTATGACACGCTCTGCAGCCTCTGCAAAACGCAAATTTATAATCATCTATACAAATGCACCTGGTATCATAGCGGGACTTAAGCTCACCTTCCACTATCTTTACTATCTCAGCTGTTGCTCCTGTCCTGACAGGACTGCAATTAATTATCAATGCGTTCATTTCCACACCTGCTTCTCAATTAGTTTTACTTATTATTTTTTTGACTTCAAAGGTTTTGTTTTCTGTTTTTGCGGACTATCACTTATTGTTTTCGAAAATCTGTCTATTAATTGATCTGTGTCACCTGGGAATACATCTGTATTTTATCCCACAATTGAACTTCAACATATGCGTAATTGCCGAGAGATTCTTTAAGGAAAACGTCAACTGAGCCATTACATGCCTCGATACGCTCATACAGCATTTTCTTAGTCAGAACAACAGGTTCATTTCCGTGAATCATCAGAGCACAGCTGTCTCCGAGTGTGAAGCTGACCTGATCGTCGGGAACATCATCCAGATCGATAATGATCTTATCGCTGCTGTCAAACCAGTCTCTGAGATATTCGCATTCCAGAAGCGTAAACGAATAGGGATTCCGCAGCTTCGGTTTTCCGTCTAACTTAATAAACCTCTCACGCACAAAAGCATCTGCTTTCTTTCGCGCCGGATAATAGTTCTCAAAGTCTGCGAAACGGCCGAAACTGGTAGTATCCGGATGTGCGTCCGCAAGCTCTTTAGCCTTGCGAAAAGCTTCCTCTTCAGGAAGGAGCATTATATTCTTCCACGGGTCTGTCCCAGGATAAAAGTAGTGCGTGATGTATAGCTTATCCATGATCATCCTCCGTCTCTCTTACCATTGTAAATTAGTCTGTATGATTCAACTTGCTGCTGATTAATGCTGATTATTACGGCTAAGAGCAAAACCTCAAATCGTACTTTTTCACCCTCGAAAAAAACACGAAAAATGCCCTTGCAACTCGCAAAGCAAATCTTATATAGTGGCTTCCATTATAACAAAAACCCGAAATGCGATGCATTCCGGGTCTGTGATCCGTCTAAGATCTGCTTACCGTCAGTCGAGCTTTGCGCCGCAGCCATTACAGAAATGCGAATCTCCTACAGTGTACGGACGACCGCAGTTCTTGCAGTAAGCTGTGACTCCTTCTGCAATAGGTGCTGCTGCCACGGGCGCTGCTGCGGCAGCCGGCACGGGCGCGGGCGCAGGTGCAGCTGCAGGTGCTGTGTTGATGTAGTTGCCGTCCGCATCGATTGCGAAAGACTCATTGTGACGAAGCGGTGTGCGGCACTTGGGACAGTACACAAAGCCGTCTGCATACCAGGGTCTGAAATCCAGTTTATCATCTGTGTACTGGATAACAGTCTGACACTTATTGCATGTCAGCTTGTAGGTAAGTCCGCTGTGCCAAAGTGCTCTTTTGAATGCCATGGATCCATCCTCCTTAATCCCTTAAGTAACAATATTTTACTCTAAATTGTTCAAGATTTCTTTAACGGATTGTTAATATCCATGCTTTTCAACGTAACGCTTCTGCCCGGGTTTTTCTTGAAGTATCTCTTACATTCTCTCAAATGCTTCAGACTTAAAATCAATACTTATCAGTGCCATATTTCGTTCCTTTTCCAATCTGCATCACAGAAAACATAACTGCCATTGTCAGGAAATAACCACTCATATCGTCCTTTATCCTTTTGATGACGGCCTCAACCAGTTTTTTACCTATTCCCTGTCCCTGATACTCAGGAATAACGATTACGTCTGACAGGAAAGCTACATATCCGCCATCCCAAGACAGTCTTACAACACCTATTGCTCTGTCATCATCTCTGACGCAAAGAACCATATAAGCGTTCTCTACACATTTTTATGCTTCATCAAGCGGGAAAAGCCTCCATCCGACCAATTTACGTAATTCCAAGTATTCTTCAGGAGAAATATGATCATCGTATCTTATCATTTATTATCCTCATCCTCTTTACAGAAGTTCTTTCCCTTTTATATTTTTTCTGCAATTTCAAATACTTTTCTTAGATGCTTACCAACGTTTTCATCCCTGTTAGCATTATTACCATGGCCTCTGGTCATCTCATCAAAAGCATATACTTCGCATGTTGTTGCTCTATTTCTGATCCGGTCACCAACCATAACCGTCTTCATTGCTTCTAACTGATCTCTTCTTATCTCATCTTTTAATGAACCGCCCATGGTAATCAAAAACAAAACTTTTTTAAGACACTTCATAGACGGATCATCTCCATACGCAAATCCGTAAGTCCATACCCGTTGAAACCATCCCTCTAACATAGCTGGAGACGAAGTCCAGAAATCAGGGTAAATAAAAGCTATCGCATCTGCTTCATTTATCTTTTTCTGCTCAAGAAGAACGTCCTCCGCTACGGGACTGTCCATATTGTAAAATCCTTCTCTTATATACTCGTTTTCCGACATCACGGGATTGAAGCCATCTGCATACAGATCAGAAATTACATATGTATGCCCTGCACTCTCCAGTCCTTTGATAAAAGTCTCTTTCACTTCGTATGTGAAACTGTTTTTACTCGGATGACAATAAACAATTAAAACTTTCATTTTGATCTGATCACCTCTTATCTAATTGGAATCATAATCTTTTCTCAAACCGGAACATGCCTGCTGGGAACAGGGTGAAAAAGAATACGACTTTATATAAGGTCTTTCATCGGTCCTTTGAATACATAAGATTTCTCTTTTTCGTTGTAAAGAGATGCAACACCATCGTGCAACCCGAACATATAATTCATGTCCAGATCATTATGTTTTTTTGAGCCGCCCGGGCGGACGAAACACAGTCTGAACTCATTTCCTTGTCCGTCATTATCTGTGGTTATATGCTGGAAATAATCAAGCGCCATCTCCTCGATCTCATCTTCATCGGGATAAGCGTGACCGTCTTCATAGTACACGTATGCAATATAATGATGGATGGCATATTTTTCAATGTACTTTTCGTCGCTCACATATTTTAGGGGCTTATCAGCCGTGTCGGTCATCTCGAGCTCTACATAATCGCATCTGAAACATGAAATTATCAGATCAGAGAAGTATTCCGTGACAGCTTCCTTATGATAGTAAAGGGGATAATTGCTGTAAAGTTTTCCGTCGACCTCATAGATCTGAACATCAACATGAGGGAAGTTTTCTGATTCAAGGCTTATGCAGGAAGGGCTTGTGACTCCCATGGATACCGTGCTGTGTCCCACGTATGTGAATGTATCGTCAGGATAGTACTTCTCGATCTGGCTGATCCAGCCTTTCTGCTTACTCGTTAACGGATAATAGCAGCCTGTAAACATGACTGCTGCCATTATCAGTGAAGCGGCCTGCAACAGTAACTTCTTTGCCTTTTTCATATTTATCCCCCGCAATTTATTTAGGGACATTCTAACATAAAGAATACAGAAACAAGGTAATCCTGCCATCAGGGTAAGAGGCACTTACAACCGGCCTGATACGACAACCGGACTATTTCAGCGGATATAGTCTGATCTTAGCATGACTATTTTTCCTCTCGTAAATTATTGGATGGCATCATATTCGATCTTACTTCCTTCTTGATAAAGATTATCGTCAAAGGGATCATTACTGACAGCGTTACGAGTATGAATACTACACTCAGCGCCGGATGTATAAGTGCAGTTCCCATCGGGATATATGCACAATAGATATTTGATAACGCATGCAGTATGACTGCCGGCCAGAGTTTTCCGGTCTTTAAGGTAAGATATGCATACACGAGACCAATGGTAAAGGTGAAGAACATCTGCGGAATCCCCTGCGAATACACATGCGGCAAAGCAAAGAAAACCGCCGAGCAGATGATCGCACCTTTTGTGCCAAGAACACCAATACGTTCCAGCACAAACTTACGGAATAACAGTTCTTCGAATATGGGATTGAATATTATCAGCAACACGAAAAAGAACACCGGATGTGCCATTATCTGTTCCGGCGACGTTGCACGCGACTCAACACCTGCGATCGTGAGCGCAGCATTAAGTGCCACCATGACAGGAAAAGACAATCCTGTCTGAATGACGAAATATTTTGCTATGGTGCCGATGCCCGGCTTCAGAGAAGCATTCACCGCATAGTCCGAACGCGGCATTCCAATAGTCACGAGCAAAAATGCCCCCAGACCGAGCGTGTACGGAACCACCATGGCCATAAGCACCATGCGTGCGATCTCAGGAAGTACTCCTTCCAACAACGGATCAACAAATGCGCCGTAAAGCTTATAGATCAGAAACCAGCAAATAAGTCCGGTTGCAACTCTTGCAACAGTTATAACTTTATTCTTCATTTACCTCATGCTCCTTAAGAAAGATCTTAAGAGCATCGTTCATCTTATCGGTCTTACGCTTTGCAACAAAATAGACTATCAGCTGTCCCGTCATGAAAACGGTCAGGAAGACCGCTCCCATCAGAAGAATGAATTTAATATTCGTTAAGCCCGTTATCCACACCGCAGTTACCAGTGCAAAGGTCAGATACACGGGTGAGAAGATAAAATTCTTAACAAAACTCGGTTTACTCTTCGCCCACTTGCTGTCATCGATATAGAATCTGAAGAAATTGACTGCAGTTATCAGCATGAACATAAGAAAGATCTTCAGTATGTTCACAGGATCGATAAGCGCGCCGTCATAAATAGATCCGACCGAAAACAGAACCATGCTCAACATGAAGGCGGCACCGGTTATCAATAAGGATCCGATAAGTGAGGTCTTTACACGTGAACGTCTCATCTCTCACTTCCTCCCTTCATTCCGATAGCCGATTTGAAATTGTTTGCGTAACTGCGGGACACGATCAGGTATTCTCCGTTTTTGAGGAGAAGCTTGACCCTCCTGAAGTCTTCGGGTGAGATGGTCTTAATGGCCTTGATGTTTACGATGGTGCTTTTGGATATCCTCACGAAGAGTTTGTCCTTCAGGTCATCTTCGAGCTCATAAAGAGTTTTCCTGATCTTGTACACACCGGATGCCTTATACGCGAAAACATCTCTGTCCACAGCCTCGATATATAGTATCTGTGAGATGTAGACAATTTCCGTGTCGCCCTTGTCATTGATCCCTATCAATGCATCGTCTGATGAGCTTATCGCCCTGACGAGATTGTCGACTTCCGAATCTCTTTCGCGGAACCTGATTTCAACTTCCGTTTCAGGAATCGTCGGGATCTCCCGTAAAAACAATTTCATTTCTGCCTCCTTCAAGGAGCATTATTATTTTCTGAAGAATAGATTACAACAAAACAGGAATAAGGTGGCCATTTATTTGAATAAGTTGCACCGCCATCACTTGTATTCAACCATTGGTTGAATGATTGTGATAAACTCAATTTGCCAGTTATTGTTTACATTTCATCCGAGAGGATATCATAAAGAAAAACCGGAGGTGAAGCATGATCGACAGCAGGAAGATGGGCCGTTTTATCATGGATAAACGAAAAGCTCTTGGTCTTACACAAACACAACTGTCAGAGAAACTCAATGTCTCCTTTCAGGCGATATCCAAGTGGGAAAACGGGGTAACATTTCCAAACATTGAGATCATTAAAGATCTTGCAGCAGTGCTTGAAGTAACTGTGGATGAAATACTTACCGGAAGCGAAAAAGAAGAAAACGGTCTTTCCTACAGCAAAGCTGGAGTGGATATAGCTTATACCGATTCGATCAAAAAGGAGATGGAGAAAAGCCTTGAGACTAACGACAGGCGCGTACTGAACGGTCTCGGCCCCTTCGCTTCTCTTTATGACATCAATTTTCCTGAGATCAAAGACCCGGTCCTTGTATTAAAGACAGAGGAACCCGGTTCCAAACAGAAGCTTGCCATGGAGTACGGATATACAGAATCCATTTGCCATGACATGATCAATCATCTGGTTAACGACATAATCGTAATGGGCGCAAAACCTTTAGCAGTATTGGATTGTATTGTCTGCGGGAGCGCCGAAAAAGATACTATCAAAACTCTTGTAAAAGGTGTGTCCGAGGCATGCCGCGAAAATGAATGCTCTCTGGTCGGCGGTGAGACCTCCATACAGCCTCTTGTAGTAGACCACGGGGTTTATGTTCTGTCTTCAAGCATTGCCGGCATCGTTGAAAGGAATAAAATCATCGACGGTTCCGCTATAGAAGAGGGCGATGCGATTCTCGCTGTAGAATCCAGCGGACTTCACACAAACGGATATTCATTAGTAAGGCTTCTAATGGATAAGAAACCTCAGATCAAGATGGATAAAGTCGGCGGTATGACCTTTATCGAGCAGATTATGAGACCTCACACGCCCTATTACAAAGCCGTTAAAGATCTTTTCGAAGGCACGTCCATACACGGAATGGCGCACATCACGGGAGGTGGCATAGAGGGCAATCTGTGCCGCGTGATACCTGATGGTTCAAGCGCAATGATAGAGCTCTCAAAGATCAGGATACCGGAGCTTTTCAGATTTATAAGAGACAACGGCAACATCAGCGATGATGAGATGCTGAGGACATTCAACTGCGGTGTAGGATTCATAATCGTTACTTCTCAAAAAGACAAATCATATGTCATGAATCACATCAGTAAAACATATGATTGTTACGAGATAGGAACGATAGGGTCTGGCGATTCCAAAATAGTCTTCGAAGGCCGGCTCAACTGGGTATAAAGATTCCTTATTTCCCGGAATAATATTGTTCTCGCTCCTTGGCTTCCTGCTCACGCTGCTTCCCGAAAGCGATCATGAACATGACCACAAATATAGCGATGCCTATAAATGGCAGTGCAATTCCTATCTGAAAATACCAGAAACCCAAATTCAGAATGGAACCTATCAGGAAGTATGCCAGGAATAGTAATGGCGTGATAATAAATTTCGCTATGGAGATGGGCCTGCTGCAATTGCCTCTGCCGTTAGTGCCGCTTGCGACCACATTGTATATCTTGCCACCATACTTGCAGCCGGCGAGATAGACAGGGACCAGAACGTATTTGAATTTGACGTTATAGTACTCCGTCGAACAAACCACATCCGAATAGGAATCTGCATTCTCATGTTCACGGGTGGATTCCAGGATATCTTTCTTGAGACCTGTTGTCTTGGCATAATTCCATGCCTCATCGATGCCTATCGTATAGATTTCCGCTGCCATGCCTGATAACGTCTCGGGTGTGTATGGCAGGCACTCGCGGCTCTTGAATGAGACCACATTATTCAGCATCTTGTCATTAAAGAACTTTCTGCTTCCGCAGACATTGAATTCGCTGATATGCTTTTCGGCTATTCCGGTCTTCAGATACACATTAGTTTTCGCGCTGTCACCACTGCCCACAGTGTATCCGAACTTGCCGGAGTATGTCGTTACCGCATCTGCTTCAAACGACCAATATGGAATATAGAGTGGAACAAGATCCGACAAGATCTTGCCTCTTCTGAATTTCTCCGGAGACCAGAATGCAAATTTATTCCATCTGTAAAACTTCTCGGCAACCTGCTCCTTAGTAAGAGTGAAAGGAATTATCGCGCTGGGTGCAACTCCGCAATCGGCATCTTCTGCCGACAATACTACTGCCGAACCGCAGTACGGGCACATACCTGACATCTGGTCCGGATCACTAAGCAGCGCGGCTCCGCAGCTCTTACAAGTTACAAGTCTTTTCGATGCGCCCCAATTTGTGCCGTTGCCTCTTAATGCGGTCGCAAAGTCGAATTCGCCTATTGCAGCACTTTCTTCAGGTCTGTGAAGACGTTTTACCGTTCCACAGAGATCACATACCAGACCATAACTGGCAATATCGTATCTTAATGTTCCGCCACAGTTGCTGCATTTCACAGATAGTATCCCCCTTATTGTGCATCTTAGTTACAATGTTCCCTGCGGTTAACAATTACGTTCAGACAAGATAATTATACCATCCCGGCAAACTTCGATTTATCTTGCACAGAATCAAACAGGGCAGCGGAACAATTCGCAACTGTTACTGTGACTTTTAGTGTGATTCTTTATGTGCATTAATTTCTTACCGGAACAACTTGAGGTTAAACCATCTTTACACTCAAGTCAGACGGAATTCTTCTCCAGCATTTTAAATTGTTCATCAGAGATATGTTCTTTAAGCGTTCTCATTGCATCGTCATATTGATTAACATAATGACTGAAAGTGTCGTTTTTCTGAAGTTTAAATCCAAGAGAAACATAAAGCAGGATAGCCTTCCAGCTCCACGGCTGTGTATGGATATATACCGGGAAAGCATTTCGCCCGGCATAAATATTCATGACAGCGCAGCACAAGGCTTTACCCAGCCCCATCCCCTGATGCTCTTTATCCACTATCAACCAATGCAACGAAGACACTAGTGCGCCATTGCGGTCATCCTGCCACGCGATACATGATCCGATTATCTTCTCTTCTGCATCTTCAAGAAAAAGAATTCTGTCTGTTTTATCCTTATCTTTCAGATATGTAGAAACAAAATATTCTTCAGCTTCACCTGTAGAATCAAAATCCCCGACAGAGCATTCCAGCTCTGCCCATGCCCTTTCGCAACCGGGCTGATATGTGACCACAGAATAACCTTCGGGAAGAACTGCATCCTTTGTCTGGTAACAATCACACCTCAGGATTGTATTGTAAAACGGAATCGTTCTATCCAACATTTTTATCAAACCTCATTAGTTGTCTATATTCAAGATAAAACTGTCCGGGATATATTAGTCACAGCCGATTTTATTTTGCAAAAACACTGTCCAGGTAATCTTCCATCCCCTGAATATACACATACTCGCTGCTGCCGTCCGCATGACAAAGCTTCCCGATCACACTGGCAAAGTGTATCTCCAGTATGTCTCCATTGTGCAGATCCATAACATACGCATTCGTTTCGCCTTCAAAGAACTTATCATCAGCATTGATCGCATAGTATTTAAAAGTTCTGAGCATTTCCAATTGTTCCGGATCAGTGATTTCCAGCACCTCTCCGCTCTTATTGGTAACAGTGACCTGCTCCACATCAAGAGTACTGTAGACATTTTTCTCATTATACTCTTCGGCAATTCTGTCCACGGTATCATACAATTCAGCAGGTACCGCAAACACTTCATCCGAGGACGCAACCACACCATACTCGTTACCAATATGAAGCACAAGGTCACCATTAATAATCAGCTCATAGTAATCCATGATGTGATCATAAATGAGATGTCCGTAATCTTCCGAATTGGGATCAGTCGTGTCCTTAGAAAGTTCCGGCAGCAACTCAGCCAGTTTAGCCAGATCTTCACCGCTGATCTCAATAGTATGGCAGGGAATCGTGTCACTGATCGCATCACCGCTTGCGACATTATATCCGACATAATAGCGAACAGAAACACTCTCCACATCCTGTGTCACGATATTCCCGGTATTGGATTCTATTTCAGTCTCCGTACTCGTTTCCGGTGCGGACAACGGCTCTGTTGTGCCGTTCACCGGCTGCGCCTTATTCGCGCACGCACACAACATTCCGGTTGCCAGTATTGCTATTACCGCTGTTTTCAAACCATTTATTTTATTCATAATTCCTATCCTCCCATTCAAATAACACTTATCCACTGCCCCCCGAAACATCTGCCGAACCTGCATTGACCCCAAGAGATTTTGTTTGGGATAATTTCTCTATATACAGACAATAGTGAATAAATGTTGCATCAGTTTTACTGTTGATTTTTCGTACTACCACAATCTCAGGTCTCATCAACCTAAACTCGAATTTGTTAAATTGATATCCACCAGCACACACCATATTTATCAATAATGGTGGCACAACATTTACTCCATGGAAGTTCTCCGATAGGTTCGATAATTACACCACCATCGCTCAAAACCTGAAAAGCATTATAAACAGCTTCTTCTGTTCCCATTTCAAAAACGTTAAAAGTCATAGTTTCCCACTTGTTTTTGTGTACTACATCTATATCACAGGGATTTTTCGCTTCTGCCAATGCCAAAAACCCTTCCCCGTTTACAGATAACTCACAGTGCTCATAAGCAGTGTTATCTTCGTTTTTAAACTCCCGGGTTATTTCTGCTCCAAAAGCTTTGCAGTATGTTTCTGCTGCTTCAAAACTATTTTTTACATATACCTGTGTATAATTCTTCATCGCAACCTCCACAGATTCCGATTTGTCTTAGTCTATTATCCTGCTGATTATCTCGACGAAGGAGCCCTTCGTCATCCCTAAGTTATTTTTTCATATGAACAAATAGCCTATCCCCAACTCAGACGTTATTACTTATTTATTGACAGTTCTAATCTCTTTTCTCGATTCCTTATTATTGAACATACCCGTTTAGCATCACAGAAATCATTCTCATCCACGCCGTAATCCCAAAGTTTAGGCAACACTATTTGTTTGTATGCGTCCAATCCTTCCTTTGAGAATTCCTCGAAAATAATATAAGTCCGGGCATAATCAAAAACCAAAGGTGCCAATCTGGCATTCATCCAATCAATTATTATGAAATCATGGCTGTCTTTTGGAAGCAAAATATTTAGGAAATGCATATCCAGGTGGCATACGCAAGATTCCATCTTATCTGATAATCGCGATATTATCGAAAGAACTTCAGTCTTGTCATTATCATTTAAACCCATTCCGGCAGTATCCGAGAAATGAGGAATGTTTATATTTGACGCATTCTTACCATGTACCAACCGGAACGCATCTGAAAGCGTATAAAAACAACTGATATCACCGGATCGAGCCCGTTTTTCAAGCGTATCTCCGTCGATGTAATCCATTTTTACAATATGAGGATCGGCCGTATCATAATACTTTACGTTACAGAGCTCTGCTACATTTACCGCTTTCTGCTGTTTCTTTTCAAATTCTATCCACTCAACCGGATAAGATGATTTATAAACCTTATACGCATAGCCTTTATACAAAAGCACTTCAGCTTGCGCACCATATCCTATATTTATTTGTGAACCGTCAAATATCATTTAATCCCCATATGATCCCGCTTTAGAAGAAATGCCCCGTAATCGTTACGTCTATATTATACGAAAATAAACAATGCAAATATACTCATATAGTTATAGCAGTCTTGGAATCTTTAATACTTTTAAGATATCATATGGTGGATTTCTAGGAAACGATCTAAGATATAGCACTAAATAAATGTATAGAGACATTTTCAAAAAGAAATCGCAAAAACAAAGGAGCACGCAGATGATCATTAGAAAAGCAACCGGTACAGATGCCGATGATTTGAAGACGCTGTATTTTGAGTTTTTGACACAGTATCCGCCCAAGGAAGAGCAAAACATGCAGAAATGGCAGAACCTGCTGGATAAATTTGAAAAGGATGACAATATGCATTTGCTTGTAGCTGTCGAGGATGGGAAAGCGGTTTCTTCCGTACAAATGGCAATCATTGAAAGCTTGACGCATAACGTCCGGCCGTTTGCCATCATAGAGAATGTCGTGACGCATGCAGAATACAGGAACAGGGGCTATGCTTCGGCGCTTTTGGAACGAGCCTCGGAAATCGCAAGGGAAAGAGGCTGTTACAAGGTGTCCCTGGAGACAGGCTCCAATAAGGAAAGCACCTTGAATATCTACAGAAACAATGGTTTTGTGATAGATGAAAAGCACTCTTGCCTAAAGCGATTTTAACCTGAATGATACTCCAAAACTGGTGCATCGTTCAACCAAACTCAGCTGCCTGATAGTTCCTTTTGCTGTTCATTATCTGCACCAAGGAATCATTCCCTTAAACAAGGTAATTATATCATCCCGGCAAAGTTCTCTTGTTATCTTTTGACCGGCAGATTCATTTATAAAACGCTGAACAAAAAAACCGGTTGACACTTTGAACGCCGTTCAATATAATCACTTTGAACATCGTTCAAGGAGATTAATATGAGCGACATAAAAGAACTTCTTATAGATCAGACAATTGCCCTTATAAAGGAATCTGACGGCAAACCGGAAAACATTACGGCCAGGGCCATAGCCCAGAGGAGCGGCGTGGCGCTCGGCCTTATCAATTACCATTTCGGCAGCAAGGACAATCTGCTGGCAGAATGTTCCAACAAGATCATCAATGACCTTTTGAGCGGCATGAAGCCGGGTCTCATGAAGTCAGGAGACGACGGTCTTTCCGATCGTGAGCGCCTGACCGGTTACGCGAAGCAGACGTTCGAATATCTTTTCGCAAACCGCGCGATAGTTAAGATGTCTATCCTCTCAGACTTCAATTCTTACAGAGCCGACTCCAATTCTGCTCTTACACAGAAAGGCTTTCAGATGGCTATGAGGGGTGACATCCCGGAAAAGAAAAAGCGCCTGATAGCCTTCAGCCTTGCATCTTCGATGCAGACTGCTTTCCTCGCGGCAGATGAGTCAAAGAAGATTACGGGCTATGATCTAAACACCAAAAAGGGACGCGATTCTTTTATCGAAGACACGGTCAATATGCTCATGGGTGAGATCGTATGAACAAGAAATTTCTCCCCGCTCTCATGCCGCTTAGAAGCATCATATTTATTGCCGTGTTTATCGTAATATCAATGATCGCGGGAAAGGGCCTGTCTGATATCAGTAACACATGGTCAGTCGTTGCAAGCGCAGTAAATATCATCACGGTCGCCGCCTTGATCTTACTGACTAAAAATGACGGCGGATTTAAAAAACTGATCAACTATGAGAAGGGAAAAACAACACCTAAACAGGTTGTCGGCATGAGCGTACTCATAATATGTCTCGGTATGGGAGGAATGTATCTGGCAGGTTTTCTGTGCTATGGAATAATACCTTATGCGCCGCCGATGATGATAGCCCCGATAGCCATTCCGCTTGCAGTAATCAATCTCATTTTGCTTCCCGTTAGCACGGCGCTTGCAGAGAACAGCATCTATCTCGGCTGCGGAGTTAACACGATCAAGAACAGATATTCATCAGTGATCCTTCCGGCTTTCTTTTTTGCAGTTCAGCACAGCTTTATTCCGACACTGCCTGACGTAAGGTATATGATCTACCGCTTCCTGTCATTCCTTCCTCTGACGATATTACTTTGCATCATCTACAGGAAAAACAGGAACCCATTGCCTATTATGATCGGCCATGCGGTCATCGATTTGCTGACAGCCGGGCAGATCCTGGCAACATCAGCGATTCCCGGATTCTATGACATGATAACAAGCCTCTGATCTCACTGATCACATAACAGTGCCCATGATTTTAGTCACATCTTGTGATCGGCGAAAAGGAACGGCACGCCGTGCCCGCAGGCCAGGTATTCAGGTGATAATTCAGATATCTTTCTGATCGAATCTTTCATCTCTTCAATGGAATAAGCATGCGGAGGCTCCATAGGAGTTCCGTTTAAAACAGCATATGAATCACCTGCATACAGGACACCATCCTTTAGTATTCCGTAGGAACCTTTTGTATGGCCGGGAAGATGTACGAACTCGATATCGTAACCGTACTGCTTTGCAACTTCATTTGCATTTTCATCGATCAGTATGTCAGGGACATAGTGCTTGCTCTTAAATAATGGAGTCTTAGTCCAGAAAGATATCCACTTTACCCTGCTGACAAACCTGCTGTGCGTCGGCGTTTGGGGCTGATCGGCAAAGTTGCGTATCAGGGACAGGTCTTCTTTGCCAAGCCAGATTCTGGCATTAAAGAGCTGCTTGAATCTTGCCGCATTCCAATCGTGATCCGGGTGAGCGTGAGTTATAAATATGTCGGTGATGTTGTAACCTTTTTCGCTGATCCACCTGACTAACGCTTTGGTTGTTGTAGAAAACCCGGTATCGATGAGTATGTCACCTTTTTCGCCGGAGATAACATAAACCGAGATAGGCGCATCGCCTTTAAGCTCAGTGAAATATCTGATATTGCCGATCTTTACATTATCACTTGTTTGAGTTCTCATGTTCTCGATATTACGGTTGATTATAAGATCTCGTTTATCACCGACTGTCCATTAGCATTTATAAAACCGATGAGCTTCGAATAAGCGCTGCTGTGTTCTGTCATTTCCATAGTCCGCCTTAAAAAGAATCCTCAATACAATAATACACTATGCATCTTCTTTGAACTTCTCGAGTTTGTCTTCATACTTTTCGAGCCAGAGCCTGGAATAATCGTACTTATATCTGCTCCCTATGGTCTCCGCCTCCATAAAGTGTTTTACATGTTTCCATAAGACATTTGCAGCCTTTTGGCGGTCTATATAAATGCGCGTGGAATCGTCTGCCATAAAACCCTTTATAAAGTTCCTTTTCTTGCCAAGAACAAAGCTCGCAGTAAAGAAGATCGTAAAAGGAGCTCCCTGCGCCATGATGATAAAAAATATCCCTACAGGAAGAGCTGCTTCATTTCCACTCTCCGTTGAAGTTAAATAAGCGGATATCGCGGCAATACCAATAATCATGAAGAGCACATAAAGCAGCGACATGCCGACCCAGGCTCCGGCCCAAGATCTTTTGTAGTTGCTCATGCGTGCGAGTTCATGCAGATTCTCGTCAGGATAAAGCCCGTCACTTTTCTTAAGCTTAAACTTGCCTTTCCTGATATTCTTCCTGACTGCCAGTTCTTCGGCAAAGAAAAACAATCCGATACCAAAAGGAAAAACAGATACTATTAATGCTGCTTCGTAATTTACTTCCGCCTTGACGTTCTTGCCGGTGAGCCAGTCGGTTTTCGAGATTACAGCTTTATCAGGATGACTTTTCTCATAGTAGACAACTAACGTGTCTCCTTCGTGGATAAACTCATAAGGTCCGTCAGAATCCCTGAAATAACACGTCGTATCAGATCCTTCGGGAGTGTATTCGACAGTGATCGAATCACTGACAAGTCTTCTGTTGCCGATCCAGCTCTCAGTAGTTTGTCTTGAAGTTACAACGCCCCGGGCATGGTCCATTTTCTCGAGCTTGCGGTTGTCGCTAAAACGGCAAAGTATATTGATCCCTACGATGGCAAGGAAAATGATAATAAAAACAAGTCCGACGACCCAGTCGTTCTTCGCACCTGACTTTTCATATAAATCTTTCTGCTCTCTATTCAGCATGACGGAATAGGATCTCCCTTCAGTTCCAGATTGTATTCATCCAGCTCGAATCTTGCATCATAAGAACCTCTTGTTGCAACCACCACGAAAAGTTTATCCCCTTCATAGAACGCATACAAAAACTCGAGATAATACATAAAAGTTGCCGGATCGGCCGGCAACGGGATTTCCTTTTTATCTGAACCTGACTGAACAACGATCTTATCACTTAATATGTGATATACGTTGTCATTCTTTTTGGATCTTAAAACCATAACCGAATCCTGTCAGATCCTTTATGACCTCGCCTGCGATTATGAGTCCTACAACGGACGGAACAAATGCAGTTGAACCGGGGATATCCCTTCTCTCAGTGCATTTTCGCTGGGCGCCGGGCGGACAGATACAGTTCGTCCTGCAGCTTATCGACATGTCTTCAATGGGGCGCGTAGGCTCTTCCTTTGAGTAAACGACCTTAAGGGATTTGATGCCTCTCTTCCTGCATTCGCGGCGCATAACCTTTGCCAAAGGACATATCGAAGTCTTGTAGATATCAGCTACTTCAAAAGCAGTAGGATCAAGTTTGTTGCCTGCTCCCATGCTGCTGATTATGGGTGTACCCGTTTTGTCGGCCTGCATAACGAGCTCGAGTTTTCCCGTAACGGTGTCGATGGCATCGATCACATAATCGTATTCAGCGAAGTTGAACTGATCTGCGGTATCAGGCATGTAGAACGTCTTGTAAGTGCGCACGGTGCAGTCAGGATTAATATCGTGGACCCTTTCTTCCGCGACGTCGACCTTGTATTTTCCGATGCTCTTTCTGGTTGCTATTATCTGACGGTTAATATTTGTAAGACACACTTTGTCATCGTCTATCAGGTCCAGAGCACCTACGCCGCTCCTGGCCAAAGCCTCCACGGCATATCCTCCGACACCTCCGATGCCGAACACGGCAACACGCGCATTCTTAAGCTTATCCATGCCTTCATGACCAAGCAATAACCGCGTTCTGGAAAACTGATCAAGCATTCTTCGATTCTCCGTTCAAAGTCCCGTGGAATATTCCCGGGCAATTAGTTCAAGGTATTATATCACGGACAGGTTCTCTGACATTATTAAGCGTCAGTCGGCTCTCTCCCCAAATTCTTCCACAGTCTTATATTTGCCGGTTTCAGGATTCTTTTCCAAATACTCTATGTAGTAGATACCGACATTATCTTTGTCTTTGGAATCGTAGAGAATACCTGTCATAAAAATACGTGCACCGTCATCGTTTACGTAGTACATCGTGTAATCAAATTCGTTTCCGTCCGGCCTGTAATGATTTCCTTCAGGATCGAGCGGATCACCCAGGAATTTATATTCAGTATATCTTTCCATGTCTTTGGACGAAGTATTCCCGATATCACACTTATCAAGAAACTCCTGCAGATCATCTTCGGTCAGATCGGTCTCTTCCAGCATATTAGGAGCCAGGAGTTCATAGAGGCCATCGGCATCCTTATCCACTATCAGTCCGGCCACTTCTTCGCGGTCAAACTTCCATCTGTTTAAAGATTTATCCAATATCGAACATCCGCCTGCCATAACAACAGCCAATGCCATAAGCATGACGGTGCAGATCTTGATTCCGGCTATATTATTTCTCATAAACATCATCCCTTAGCGCTAAAAATATAATCCCTTAACGTTACTTTAACCAGATCATTATAGCATCCCTGTCAGCAGGCGATCAGTCATACTTACAAATGAAATCTCCTTTGGAACTCGTCCGCTAAGGCTCTTCCCTTGAATATGACGGCACCTGCGAAAAGAATAACGCTGACCATCAGGCAGATAGCCCAGGCTAAAGGCATCTCGTCACGGATGGCAAGCATCCAGAGTGCTCCCAGATAACTTGTCAGTGAGACCTTCAATTCTTTTGCCCTCGGAAGTATCTGCGAGGTTGGAAGATGTATCAGTCCTGTTCCGATTCGGCCCTAAAAAAGTTCTATATAGAACCTTGACCGAGATAGTTCTATATAGTACTATTTGCTTAATTCTAATATTCTCCGGAGGATATATGGAATCAAGAACAGGCTTTCTTATATCTCAGATCAAGCAGGTGCAGTCACGCATTTTCCAGCGTCTTCTGCAGGATAGCGGCGTAGAGGAATTCAACGGTCCTCAGGGACGGATCCTTTACGTTCTGTGGCAGAAGGATGAAGTGCCGATCGTAGAACTCTCGCAGAAGACGGGACTTGCCAAAAATACGCTTACTGTAATGCTCGCCCGTATGGAAGAATCCGGCCTGATCTGCCGGAAAGCAGCCGAATCAGACAAAAGACAATCCCTGATAGTCCTGACTGATAGAGCACGTGAACTTCAGGGAAAGTATGACGAAGTATCACAGAAGATGAATGGTATCTTCTACGAAGGTTTTACGGAAAAAGAAGTATTGGAAATAGATAACTATCTTGACCGTATCCTTTTAAATCTTGAACAGTCAGGAAGAAGTCCCCGTAAGTGAAAGGAAGAATAACATGAAAAAAGTACAAGTCAAAAACTGGAACGATTTTTGCCCGCAGCAGCTGTATTTATACGGCACATACAGAGAGGACGGCACTCCTAATTTCGGTCTGTTCTGCTGGTTCAGTTACATTAATGCTCCTGACTTAAACGGCGAAGGTGACGGAATGGGCGTAATGGCATGCATCGGCGGTGAGAAGCTTACAAAAGATCTTATCCGTAAGAACGGCATCTTTTCCGCTAATCTCGTAACTGAAGAGCTGCTTCCTCTGGCTGATTACTACGGAATAATCGGCGGCAGAGAGCACAAAGACAAATTGCGCTTCAGTCCCACGATCGAGAAAGGCGCAGTCCTTGATGTCCCTACGATTGCCGAGAGTCCCGTAAGCATGGAACTCAAGGTCTTTAAGGAGATCAGCTTCGACAACAAATGCGATGTTTACCTGTGTAAGATCATGGGCGAGACAATGAGAGAAGACCTGACAAATAAGGACGTTCCTTTTATCGAGAGATTTAAGTCTGTAAAGCAGGTTCTTGCCGGCGGCGAACAGCATTATGTAAGTACGGACGGCCGTGATCTGGGATCATGGGGCGAGCCGATGAAGAGCTTATGATTCGTTAATCAGAAAAGGCGGAGAACTTATGCCATACGCAGAATTAAACGGACTGAAACTATACTACGAAGAATTTGGCAGAGGCGATACAGTGTTATTTCTTCACAGCCATTTCAGCAGAGGATTGCTGGCCTTCTCTGGTCAGATCCTCCCTTTTTCAGGACGTTACAGCTGCCTGTTCCCTGATTTCAGAGGTCACGGAAGAACGGTATGCGATGACCTCACGTGGAACAGCCGTATGGTCGCAGATGACATGGCTCTTTTCCTGGACAAACTTGGCATCGAAAATGCGCACTTAATTGGATATAGCTGTGGTGCCTATGTAGCGTGCTATATGGCTTCGAAATACCCTGATAAGGTAAAGAGTCTCGTAACGATCGGCGGCGCTGCTCACGCAAGGCCTGAGGGCGCCTCTGACATGCTGCCTGAAAATCTCATTAAGGCAGGTGCTACGGATTTCATTGAAGACATGAAGGTCAGGCATTATGAGGCTCACAGGGGCGACTGGCAGACCTATTTAAGGAACACTGTTGCTGACTGGCAGCAGCATCCCGCTCTTACTGATGACGAATGGCAGAAAATAAAGTGCCCTGCCTTTTTTATCAATGGAGAAAACGATCCGTTTGGAACTGTTGAGGAACTTCAGGAAAAAGTGCCTTCAGCCAGTGTCTATAAAGTCATGGGCGGCGGTCACCGTCCGCATTTCGTCGGTGAACAGATAGACGATGTCAATGCGAGGATCCTGGATTTCTTAGAGAATGCGAAGGATCACATTTCGAACTGAATACTTTATTTTGCAAAAACATAAGGGATGAATTAACCAAATGCATCAGCTCTTACATACAGAGTGTTGCGTCCCGATCCGATACGAACAATATAACCTTCATCAACCAGTTTTTTTAATGCTGATTCTACGGATGAACTTCCCAAATTCGGACATAAAACCAAAATCTCCTGCTTGGAAAACTTTCCGATCCTTTCTTTTATACACGCCTTAACGATGTCGTAAGAAGTGCTTTTCATGCCGGCGCCATGAACAGTATAGACTCTGTTCTCGAAATCGCGATAACACGCAAGGATTATCCCCAACATATATTTAATAAATGGTTTAGGATCATTCTTCCCCTCGTGCCAGTTCTGATCTGCTCGCTGCAAAGCATCGTAGTACGCTTCCTTGGTGTCAGCAATGGCTTTCTCTATACTTATATATTGACCAACTAGATAACCGCATCTGTTAAGCAAGAGTAGCGTCAGCAAACGGCTCATTCTTCCGTTTCCGTCATTAAACGGATGAATACACAGAAAATCAAGAAGAAAGCACGGGATCAATATCAGCTCATCAACTGACTTCTTATCCAATTCTCTCTTTAGACTCTCACAGATCCGTTCAATTGCATCCGGTGTCTCATACGGTTCAACCGGTCTAAAAAGGACTATTTTTTCTCCCGTTGCAGTAACCATGTCGATCTCGTTAGGCGTAGTCTTAAACTGACCACCATATGACTGATCTGTATATTTCAAAAGCTCTTTGTGCAACTGAAGGATATAATTCTTTCTTACCGGAATTGCATCATAACTCTCATGGATCAGATTAAGCACATTACGATAACCAAGGATTTCTTCCTCATCGCGGTTTTTAGGAGTTGTTTTATCAGCTACCAGCTGTTTAAGTCTTGAATTTGTGGTAATAATGCCTTCTATACGGTTTGATGCTTCAGTGCTTTGCACCTTGGCTATCTCTATAAGACGGTCAAGTTCAACAGGTCTCTGACGGAGAAAAAGCTCCTGCTTTCCTTTAAATTCATGAATTTGCGAAATATAGGATATTATCTCGTTATCCCATGTTCTGTCAGCCAAATTAGAATAATCATATTCCCTCATAAGATAGAGCTCCTTTCTCCCAACCTTTCGCGTTTCTCCCAAATTATATCTTCATTTGGGGGAAAGAGCAACACATTGAGGAGATGTCATATCAGCCAAACGATGCCGGTTCCTTTTCCATTTAAAGCTTTTTCTTGAAACATACGCTCCGGTCTGCCTTTTCAACATACTTAGGGAATAACAACAAAAATAAGGGAATCTTCCATCTGACTGTCAATTGACCCTGCTGTCACTTATTATAAAGCTCTCCGTCTTAAGATCACAGTAGTATCGTCCGCATTCTGCAGTAAATCTCAAAACACAGTAATCAGGGTCTGTGACGCCACCCTTATAAAACATCGTGTCACCTTTGCGCCAGATCATGTCTTTAGTCTTCTGGTCAGTCAATACTTCCATCGTGCCCTTCAGCATAACACCGGTGTATTTGATCAAGCCCTTATGATAGAAATAAATACATGCCTTCGGTTCATTCATATACTGTTTTACTCTCATCGAAGATGTGTTTGTCGAAAAGTAAAACTGACGTAACCCGTCGATCTTTCTCGGCTTAAGCATCGCTTTTACATTGGGATATCCTGTCTCATCAACAGAGCATATAAAAGCCACATTTTGTTTTCTGATAAAACTCTCTATTTGATTGTTATCCATTTATATTCCTTACCTCGATAAACCGTTTAAAAACGTTTCAATTTCCCTGTTAACCGTCTCCGGATCGTCATCATTGGAATTATGAGCGGCATTTTCTATCCACGTTATCGGAACCCCAAGATCTTCGGACCAGTGCCTGTTATAACTTATCACTTTTCCTGTCTTGTCCTTCCTGCCTACGATCAGCAGAACGGGACAGCTGATCTTAAGATCACAGTTATCTTCCAGAAATCCGGCGAAACCAATGCCCATCAGATGACAGAGTTCTTTCTTGCCGTATATGCTAAGCATCCCCATCATGTTCTCACGCGCACGATCAGTTGTTGTGCATTGTTTTGCAATCGCTTTGCGGATGGTCTTATCCGGATATAATCCTGACATCCACTCGATCTGGCGCAGCCACCATCTGTCTGAACGCGAATAGTACTTTTCTCCGAAAGGAGTGCTGTCTATTGAGACAAAGCCCTGCACGACATCAGGGAATCTTTTGATCACTGACTGCGTGATGAAACCGCCCATGGACTGGCCGATAAATACCGCTTCGCTGATACCGTTATCATCCAGGACCTTTTTCGCTGCAAGAGCCGCTTTCTCATAAGTGAAATCTTCATAAGGCCGTGACGCACCGTGAGCAGGTGCATCCCAGGTAAGAATGTTATATCTGTCCGAGAAGTATTCCAGCTGGCCTTTAAAAAGATCATGACTTGCTGTAAGACCGTGCAGGAAAAACAGTGTGATCCGGTCATCGGTCATATTATCGGAGATCCAATAATGGACGTCACCGTAAGGTGTATTAAGTATTCTTTCTATCAACATTTTCTCTATCCCCATATGTTGTTAATAGTACTATTTTTTCACTTATTGCCGCAAAGGTCTATCCTCATTGAGACAATTCCGTTATCTTCTGATAACTCTTCAAAACCCATTCTCTTATAAAGGCCATAACCCACGCTCATGACTTCCGGTTTGGTCGTAAAGACAACTTCTTTAAATCCGAGTTCAGATGCTTTATCCGTCATTGCCTTGATCATTATCCTGGCATACCCTTTTCCCCTGTGTTCGGGCTTGATGAATAGACGTTTACCCTCACAAGTCTCATCATTTATCTTTCGAAAAGCTACACATGCCACAGGCTCATCATCTTCATAACCGACCAATATTGCGCCGCCGGCATAGAAGCCTTCAAGATCATTCAATTCCTTATCAAAAGAGACGAAACAGCTTTCCGCTCCCTTGATATGCGAATACTCAGTAAATAACGCTTTTATACCTTCAATATCTGAACACTCATTAACTTTAAATGCCATAAGATTATTACCCTTATCTCGAAATGAATTTCGTCTGATCACTTTTGTATGTGATACCCGCCATCAGCAAACAGCATGGTTCCTGTCACATAATCCGACATGTCAGACAGTAGGAACAGTACTACTGATGCAATGTCTTTGGGCATACCAAGTCTTCCGTTTGGTATCAGCGCTTCTGACTTTTCTTTCACTTCGGGAATATCAAATGAAGCCGCTGTCATTCCGGTGTATATGAATCCCGGAGCAACGCTGTTTACCTGAACATTATACGGAGCAAGGTCTAAGGCCATCGCAGATGTCATCGATGCTACCGCGCCCTTCGAAGCAGCATAGTCTGCCATATTGTTCTTAAATATGGTGGATCTTATGCAGCTTATATTAACTATCTTGCCATGCTTTTCCCTTATCATTATGGGAGCAGCAGCTTTGGATACGATGAAAGTTCCGGTAGTATTTACCGATATTACTTTGTTCCATTCTTCGCTTGTTAATTCATAGAAAGGCTTGTTATTGCCAAAGATACCGGCAGCATTGACCAGTCCGTCTATATGGCCGTATTGGGAATCAACTTCTGATATGCATTTTTGGATCTGCTCTTCTGCAAGAACATCCGCCTTACAGTGTGAGTAACGGTCATGTTCTATCGCGCTGTCATTTCTATCGATGCCTATTACAACAGCATCATTTTCGAGCAGTAGCTCTGAACAGCTCTTTCCCATACCGGAACTCGCACCGGTTACGATAAACACTTTATCTTCAAAATTCATACGCATATCTCCTTAACTCACTTGGCAGTACGGATATATCCGTCTATCATCTTGCGAAATGCTTTTACGCCTTCTTTTGAAAGAGAATAGTGCATCCATTTTCCTTCTTTGCGGTAATCGACAAGTCCGCTGTCGCAAAGGAGCTTCATGTGATGAGATAGCGTGGATTGAGAGATATTGAGTTCTTCCAAAAGATAGCAGGCACACTTCTCCTTCTGCTGAAGCGACATTAAGATCGCCAAGCGGTTCTCATCTGCCAATGCTTTGAACTTACGCGCATCGTCTCTATAACTCATATGCAGTCACCTCCCATGAACAAAAGGATAGTAACATACATATCGATAAATGTAAATGTATGGATATATTACTGCATGTAGTGTGCCAACAAAAAGATCACTCGCCGCCGACTGTATACCATTTACCTGTTTCAGGATCCTGCATGGTAAATACGATCAGTCCCACAGAATCAGGATCATCCCTGTTGACCTTCACGTGATAGTATCCGAACTCCTCATATACAGTCCCGTTATCTGTTTTGACTTCGGAATAATTGACCGAAATATGCGAGTCATAGACCTCGCCGTCCTTATCCTTTCCAATTCCTTCGCCCGGATATTTCAGACTTTTGTAAGAGACGACCTTTCCGTCCACATGATCGAAAAAGTACTTCCACTCGCTTTCGAGACTGTGTTCAACACTTACTTCCGGAGCGAACAGTTCACACAGACTGTCGATGTCCTCATTCTTCAGATACTCGAAAACCTGTTCCGCATATTCTTTCTCGCCGTTCTTCGGGTCATCTTTTATGCTCTTGGTAACATTATCCACGATCTGGCATCCTGACAGCGGAAACAGCATTACAAGGCTCATTAAAAGAGCCGTGATTCTTTTGTGATTCACTCCACTTATCCCCCATTCATATGAAATCCACATGCAAGTATAACAGTTAAGTTGTGCTTAAGTAATCTAAAGATCGTCGTCTCTATAAAATTTTAATGTGCCCAGGCCCATGGTGCTGTCCAGGACTTCAAGAGATGTTCCGCAGCTGTTGCAGTGCTTAAGTGATGATGTTGAGACGGCACCGCAGTTAGGGCAGACTTTTCGATAACACTTCATGGAAGAGCCTGCTTTTGCAGTCAGATCTGCCTCGATCTCATTTGCCAATTCTACGGCGCATTCATAGAGAATGTTATCCCTGACAATGACGAAGATAAAACTTAAGATCGGACATGCCAAAGCCAAAACACACGGTGTATAAAATACTATTTCTCTTAACGTGGTAATTTCCGCACCGGTACCCATGCCGGCGAAAAACGAAGATACGGCATTATCCAAAAAGATATTCAGTACGAGAATAGCTGTATATATTGCAAGCCATACGCCCGGTTGAAGCCATATGATCCACGGCTTGCTCTTCATGACCTTTAAGACTTCCTGTCCGTTTTTCGTACCCTGTTCCGAAGCAGAAAATGCTATGCGGTAACTCTTCTCGTCGGTACCGGCCCATGTAAAATTGCTGCCGTCTCTTTTATAGGTATACTTTCTGCTGAATACAGGCATTTCGGATGCGCCGTAACGGCGGAGTTCCGACAGTGCATACGTTCTGGGAGCCTGTATATAGCTCGGAATGATCAATAATCCTGCCACTAAGTAAATGGTTGCATTTGCCGGGTCAAGGCCGGGGAACTCTCTGTTGTATATCCCATATGAGATCACAAAGATCGTACATGGCACCACGATCCAAAACTGGCCTAGAATTCTATAAAACACGGCACCTCGGCTCATCTGTTCCTCCGTTAATCTTACTTGCTATGAAATATTATAGCTGCAATCGGATCAAGACTCACTAGTAGATATTTTTCCTGATATAACCTGCTATCACAACAGACGGCAAACTTTATTTGTATTTCCGGATCCGGTTGTTTTATCTCATATTGCAAAAAATCACAGTAACCGTCAGGGGCTACTGTGACTTTTTCCTGATTTTTTACCGGTATAACTTGAGGTTGTACCATTCTTCGGTATCGTGCTTCTGTTCAGAAATATCTATCCACAAGATCCTTAGCTATGCGGAGGCCCTCGCCGGTATACTCACGTGCTTCCTTTATGGCCTCGATCTTCCTGCCCTGCCTTACGAGTTCAGCGATCTTTTCTCTCTCGGCATCAGGGATCTTATCAAGCACTTTTTCGAGATATGACTTATATCTCGGTGCGTCATTGACAAGTTCCTGCTGCTCCTTAGCAAACGCTTCGACGTCCTTTTGGTACCGCTCCGCGATCTTCTGCTGAGCTTCCTGCTTAGACGCAACCTGCTGGACTACAGGCACTCTGCCGGTCTTCTTTATAAACTCAACCATCTTACCGGCGGTGACTGCATCATTACTCCTGAGAAAATGAAGCGATAATATCTCTTCTCCTTCATAGCCGGCGAAAATAAGCTTTGGCGGTAAATTCCTTGTCTCCCTGCTGTAGTGATCATATTGGGAAATATAGCAGATCTTATCTTCCTTCTCGCCATCCTTGTATTTAACCGTGACTTTCTGTTCATCAATGATCAGGCATGATTCCTTGAAACAGAACGGCTGTCTGCCGATCAGGAACATTATCAAAAGACCGATGCCGAATGCGATAAGCGCGGCTATCCAGGCTCTGTCTCCAAGGTAAGCCCGGCCAACTCCATAAGCTATTGCAGTCGGTAATATAACCAGGTATCCCGAGAAGGTGATCATGGCTATTACCTTCAGTTTCTTTGTGTATCCGCAAGAGTAAAAGACAAGACGGTCAGCAAGATACTCGTTGGGTTTTGACGTAGTATTCTTTTGACGGGCAAACATGACACCCGTAATTATAAGCAGTGCGAAAAAGGTTACGGAAAACACTGTTCCCAACACATAAGCAAGCAGTTCCTCAAGGTAATACATGTCCATTATGCTTTTAATTCTCTCCTGAAAATATTAATTGACCGATACGTTTCCCTGCTTGACATTGATCCTTATAAAATCCGGATATTCATCGCCTCTTACGATCGAGACATTTTGTCCCGAAGAACATTCATCTGCGATCTTGATGGTGCCTGTCTTCACCTTGCATTCGATATTGTAGCGGCCTAAGTCCTCTATGGCGTCCAGCTGAACGTTTCCGGCGTTTGCATTTATCACCGTCTGATTGAGATTCGTTTTGCTGATATTTGTATTGCCTGCCTTGGTATTGATCTCGGCCTTAAGGAAAGTGCAGCCGCTGATGGTGACATTTCCCGCATCGATAACCTCCGAGAACCAGTCTGCCGTAATGCCGTCCACGCTGACATCACCGGCCCTGAGAATGATATCGAAGTAATTGAGGACAGTATCTTTGCCGAGCGTGACAGTGAGCCTGGGCTTATTGACCGCCATTATGCCGCCTCCGAAAATACCCACCGGCTTCTGCGTAACAGTAAGTGCGCCGTCTGCAAATACCGCATCAGGCTCAAGCTTCTTGTCGCCCGTGTATTCAATGCCCTTAAGGCCGGTGCCTTCTTCGGCAATAATGCTTACGGCACATGCCCTAAGATCCAACTTGACTGACTTGATCTCACCACTAAAACTTTTCATTTTTATGTTCTCCTTATTCCTGATAAAGTAATTATATCCTTTCGTCATGATTTATCACTTAAAAACCCCAGAAACACTAATCTCACTAACCTTATTTTACGAGAATACAGTCATTCTTCATCTGGATAAGATCCCTCTTGGATGCGAGCAGATCATAAGACAGCCGGCGGTTATCTTTCTCGAGGCTATCGATATCACTTAAGATCTCTTTTCTGCTCCTGGATACGCCGCCGAATTCGGTCGTTAACTGCTCAGCCAGATAATACACGTGACCGATCGAATCAAGTGTTTCCACTCTTCTGTTCATGGCATCAAGAAGACCGTTGTTGTAGCAAATCTTTCCAAGCATGAATATCAGCTTTTCGAGCTTATTAAAGAACTCCATGTCAGATTCTTTGACACGCAGTTTGGCATCATCGAAAAGCGCCTTGATCTTTTTCCAGTCCTCTTCATCAATTACGTCGGAAGGATCGATGTCGCTTATCCTGGACCACCCGCCCACGCAAAGGATCTGGCCGAGGAGAGCGTCAAAGTTTGAAGGTTCGACCATAAGGACATTCTCGAATCGCTTATGCGCTTCAATGTAAAGTCCCGTGTTCATGGCGTTCAGGGCCTTTTCCATAGGCATTCCGAAAAACAGGGAAATACCATATGCCACACCACACGAGCTGCATTCGTAAACACGCTTGTCCTTATCAAGGAACAGATGTCCGGCGCACTTGGAACAGATGACCGTCTCCGGATGATCTGTCTGGATGTTACTGCCTTCTTCTTTAGTTTCTTCCGGCACGGCGGGCTCAGGCATTCTTCCCTTGGCAGCACGGTCCATCTCAATTAATTTCTCATATTCCTTGACGTAAGTTTTCTCATAATGGGCATATTGCTTATCGAGATAATCTTTCATTTCCCCGGCATCGTGAATCGGATTACTCTCATATGTAACATGTTGGGAATGATTATCTTCAATATAAATAAATAAAATAATACCGCCAATGACAACGGCCCCTAATATAACGGGGATTATGAATTTAAACCTGGTTATAGCGGCAAGCCCGAAAGCTAAAACAACGAGGACGGTAAAGGCGATAGGCAAAAACGAGTTAAAGTGTTCCGACTCAACCTTTCTTGCCTCTTTGTCGACAAAACTCTGATTTACTTTCTCTCTCGTGGTATCTGAATTCAGGGCGTTGATACTGTTCTGGTATGTTTTCAGTTTGTCGCTGAGATCGATCAGCTGCATAAGCTGGTTAAAAAACGGGGCATCGTTAACCGATATATGTTTCTTCAGCCTGATGATATAGTTTTTCAGCGAAACAATATCTACGGTATCAAATATGCCGGGCGATTCCAGACTCTCCAAAGATGTGGTCTTGATCTCACACAGAATCAGGCCTTTAAGCGCCTCGAAGTCAGACGGATCTTTTTCGAGCAGCGAATAGTATTTCTCTTTTGCAGAAGAATATGCCTCTTCCTTAAGGCTTTCTTCGGCCTGCGACACGATCTCATCCTGGTGAAAATCGATGGCATCAAACTTTGTCCCGCAAAAAGGACAGTCGAAAAACTCCTGTTCGGAATCGAACATCAGGACGCCTGCGCATTTGGAACACGTATAGCTTTTAAGTAATGACATATGAATCTACCCCTAATCCCTTAATCCTTATGACTCATTTACCAGTTTTCCTGTCATGTGTTCCGGTGTAAGTTCCAGAAACAAAGCCCTCGGCAAAGCGTTTTCGAGCTCCCTTTGAAGATATGCTTCGTCATCTGTAAACTTACGGCAGATGTTGGTTCCGATCTCTATCCTCTTTTCTTCATCAGTAACGATCTTCATGCGCCCGAAAACAACCACGCTGCGGATATTAAGTGCCCAGTCATTCTCTTTGCGGAATCCCTTATCCATAACGCAGTAACTGACTTTATCGTACGCTTTTATGGCATCGATCTTATGCCCTTCTTTTGCCCCATGAAAATACAACTTGCCGTCAGCTTCAGAATACCAGTGATCCATCGGAATGCCATAAGGATATCCGTCATCACCCAGGACAGACAAAACTCCCCTTGGTTCGGTCTTCAAGATCTCTATGCATTCCTCATTTGGGATCTGCTGCTTGATTCGTCTCATTTCTCTAAACATAGCTGCACCTATAACTATCCCTTCCCAAAACTTCTCTTACATGACCATTATAACATCGGTTAAACCATGGAAAGCGTTTATCTTATAATTGTCTCTTGCCGTGCATATCTCGAAAACGAATGCGGGACGGCTTCACATAATCCCGACCTTTTCCGGTATTGTTTTCTATTTTGGCTAAAACAGGAAATGATTTAGGAAAAACAGCCCGTTTTTTCCTAAACCTTTTCCTGAATTTGCATTTTTAGGAAAACACTTGGGAAAACTCGCATCCGGTAACAACTGCACTACAAATAATCAGGGACCATCGCACTTTTTCATCTCATATAATCAGGGGCCATCGCAATGCAGCGACAGCCCCCGATAAATCACTTATAACTTAAAAGACTATATCAGTCTTCCCACTTCCAGTTGGCTACCTCAGGGAGGTCGAGGCCGACTTCGTGGATGTACTGCTTGTGCTCAACAAGCTTGTCGCTCATCTTCTGATAGAGATATGCGCCGCGGTTGCCGAGCTGGGGCAGGAACTTGATCGCTTCCATAACGAGGTGGAAACGGTCTACGTCGTTCTGTACACGGACATCGAAAGGTGTCGTGATAGTACCTTCCTCACGGTAACCTCTTACGTGCATCCAACGGTTGTTGTGACGTCTGTAAGTAAGCTCGTGAATGAGTGATGCATATCCGTGGAAGTTGAAAAGTACCGGCTTATCCTTAGTGAAAAGGATATCGTATTCAGCATCTGTAAGTCCGTGCGGGTGCTCTGAAGCAGGCTGGAGCTTAAAGAGGTCGACTACGTTGATGAAACGGATCTTAACTTCAGGAAGCTCTTTTCTGAGGATGGATACTGCTGCCAATGCCTCAAGAGTAGGAGTCTCACCTGCGCAGGCAAATACGATGTCAGGATCCTGACCCTGGTCGTTACTTGCCCAGTCCCAGATGCCGATACCCTGTGTGCAGTGCTTAACAGCCTCATCCATCGTGAGCCACTGCGGACGGGGATGCTTACTTGCAACGATAACGTTTACGTAGTTGCGGCTTCTGATGCAGTGATCGAAAACGGAGAGCAGGCAGTTGGAATCCGGAGGAAGGTAGAGTCTTACAACGTCTGCCTTCTTATTTGCGATGTGATCCATAAAGCCCGGATCCTGGTGTGTGAATCCGTTGTGGTCCTGCTGCCATACTGTAGAAGCCATGATGAGATTGAGAGATGCGATCTCTTCTCTCCAGGGGAGCTGGTTGCAGACCTTGAGCCACTTAGCGTGCTGCGCAGCCATGGAGTCGATGATCCTTGCGAAAGACTCATATGTTGCGAAGAATCCGTGACGGCCTGTGAGGAGGTATCCTTCAAGCCAGCCTTCGCACATATGCTCGGAGAGCATGGAATCCATTACACGACCGTCGATTGCGAGGTGGTCGTCATCTGTCCAGTGCTCAGCGTTCCAGCTTCTGTTCTCGACTTCGAAAACGGAATTCAAACGGTTGGAGTTTGTCTCGTCAGGTCCGAAGATCCTGAAGTTCTTGCTCTCTGCATTAAGCTTGAAGATATCTCTTACGAACTTGCCGAGCTCGGTCATGTCCTGACCGTCCTTTGCGCCGTGAGCTTCTACCTCGACTGCATATTTGCGGAAGTCAGGCATACGGAGGTCTCTTAAGAGCTTACCGCCGTTGCCGTGAGGGTTAGCGCCGATCCTTCTGTCACCTGTAGGAGCAAGTGCCTTTAATTCAGGGATAAGCTTGCCGTTCTCGTCGAAAAGTTCTTCTGCATGGTAGCTCTTGAGCCAGTCAACGAGGATCTTTAAGTGCTCCTCGCCCTTTTCCATGCTGATCGGAACCTGGTGAGCGAGGAAGTTGTCCTCGATCTTCTTTCCGTCAACGACCTTGGGGCCTGTCCAACCCTTGGGTGTACGGAGAACGATCATGGGCCATACGGGTCTTGTAGCATCGCCTGTGGATCTTGCATGTTCCTGGATAGCGCGGATCTCCTCGATAACCTTGTCCATTGTCTCTGCCATGAGCTTATGCATCGTCATGGGGTCGGAACCTTCGACAAAGTAAGGCTTCCAGCCGCATCCGTTAAAGAATGAAACGATCTCTTCGTGGCTCATTCTTGCAAAGAGCGTAGGGTTAGCGATCTTATATCCGTTCAGATGAAGGATGGGAAGTACCGCACCATCTCCGATAGGATTAAGGAATTTATTACACTGCCATGAAGTAGCAAGAGGGCCTGTCTCTGCTTCGCCGTCACCTACGGTAACTGCTGCGATGAGCTTAGGATTGTCGAAAACCGCACCGAAAGCATGAGCGATGCCGTAACCGAGCTCACCACCCTCATTGATTGAGCCGGGAGTCTCAGGAGCGCAGTGGCTGGGGATTCCGCCCGGGAATGAGAACTGCTTGAAGAGCTTGGCCATGCCGTCTTCATCTTCGCTGATGTTGGGGTATACCTCAGAGTAAGTACCCTCAAGATATGTATTGGCTACATAGAAGTTTCCTCCGTGTCCGGGACCGGAAAGAAGGATCAGATCGAGATCATACTTCTTAATAGCACGGTTCAGATGAACATATACGAAGTTCTGTCCCGGAACCGTACCCCAGTGTCCGACGATCTTCTTCTTAACGCTGTCGAGTGTTAAGGGTTCTTTCAAAAGGGGGTTGTCGAGAAGGTATAACTGTCCTGCCGAAAGATAATTTGCTGCACGCCAGTAGGCGTCCATCTTACGCAGATATTCCTCGGTCAAGGGTTGCTTCTCAACACATGTATTCTGATTTTCTTGCATAGAAATCCTCCTAATCTGTTGATAAAGGGTTTAATCCTATCGTAATTATAGAGGAATAAAAAAATATGGTTAATGGCAAAAAGCCGAATATTAGACTGATAAACTCCGCTTTTGTAATTGAAAAAACAGATTTTTAGGACCCATCTGATTTTCACTTGGACCGGCCCATCGCAACCTGCCAGAGTCTTTGTACAGCTCAGCCTTTTAGCCGTCAAGGCTGCCTTCGGCACATTCTTACGAATGCTAACGGCCTTGACTGCAGCCGGCTGATCTGTTTTGGGTGTTCAGGCAGGTTGCGAATAGTATCGATGGTTTTAAAGACCGGCATCTTAAGATGCAAGGTCGGGCTTCCGACCTCTTGGATACTTTTAAAGCACCTGTATAGGCTTAGCAGTCAATGGTGCCGGAGGCAAGTTTACGTCCATTGACGGCGAAGCCTTCAGGTGCTACCGGAAAAGTCTGATTTCTTGTCGGTTTGTTCAGGGTTTTTCAGAGCTTTTTCGCTGAATGCTTGTAGGTTTTTTCAGGTCTTTAGTAGGCTTTGCAGGTTTTTCAGAGATTTCTTGTCGGCTTTTTTGCGGGCCTTTTTGTTATGACTTGTCGGTAACAGGGGTGCCGGGTTCTGTTCCGACATGAACCGACAAAAACCGACAGGGATTTCAGAGATTATTTCAAACAGGCACCCGTAAAGATTGTATGAGAACGGCTAAACCTTGTCAGATTTGAAAGAAAAACCTCTGAAAAACCTACAAAGAACCTGCAAGAAATTAGACTTCCGAAATAGCGGATTTTAAGGCAATACCGCTTAAGAACGGATCAGATCCGCTCAGCTGATTCATCCGTTCATACCTTCTGATCTTAAAGTTCCCTAGTGTTTATCGCAGCATCTTCAGGCTGATTTTTAACGGCTATCTGGAACTGATCCTCGTAAATTATCTCGCCCGGGACCTCATCGCATTCGGAAACATAGAGCTTTACTCCGTACTTATTGCACATCTCACGGTAGAAAGTCATCTGATCCCAGATGTCCTTTGCTTCCGCGCTGTCCTTGAACCATGTGATGGCACCGTCAGGGTTATTCTGCTCATAAAAAGGCGGGACGGGCAAGACTTCCTCGAAATACTCTCTGTTGCGCCAGTATTCCTTCTCCTCTTCTTCCGTTAATGTCTTGCTGTCCACGAGCTTGCCTACAGCCGTAAAGATGCCCCTGGGCTGCTTGGTGATGTATGCGCAGTCTTTCATGTGTACTCTGAAATATTTCATATAATCCTCCTGGTCTGATCTTTCACTTTGTTTTTCTGCTTTTGCTGACCGTCATTTGCTGTTTTCGAGAAAGGAATACTCTTCTTCTCCTTTAACATCTGATCGAAAACTACGTGTTCTCTCTTCTTTTTTGCCATCACACAATACCTATATGGATCTCTCAAGATATCCGCATGTAAAGGGAAAGAAGTCGAACTTCTTCGTTCCCACATGAACAAAGCCGTGATCTTCGTACCATTTGCGGAGCACTTTGTTCTCTTCGACTATACTAAGATTCAGTTTACCAAAACCAAGGGCCCTGACTCTTGATATGGCATCTTCCAAAAGCGCATCGCCTATACCCGAATGTCGTTTGCCGGGAAGTACGCACAGGCTTCCCAACTCGCATTCACCCTCCGAAGCAAACGCCAGGTTGTAATAACCCACGAGATCGTCATTTTCGAAATATCCGAACATCGGGCGGTGCTGCTCGTTCTTCCACGCCAGCACTTTGGCCTCATCCGTTGCAAAAGCCGTGAAAAGCGGTGCGTTCTCTTCCGTGAATCCGAACTCGTCTGCCACCGTCTTAAAGCTCTGCCTAATAACGCTTACGCATTGTTTTATCTCGTTGTCTTTAATCTCTCTTATCATGTTCATCACCTTATTTCTCTATATTTCTCAAGTCTTATCAGATGCTCTTCATCAGGTGTGGTTATGCCGTTTTTATAATGGTAACCCATCTTCAGATAGAATGGCACGCCTGTTATGGATGCCGGTATCTCAATGCGTTTTGCACGAATGAAATATTCATCCTTTTCGAGAGTGTCGATGATCGACCGTCCGACACCTTTTCCCTGATATTCAGGAAGGACGAAGATCGTAAAAAGACTGCTCTCATCTTCTTTGCCCCAGTATGGTCCGATGGCTCCACATCCTATAATATTTCCTTCATCCAAGGCGACATAGAAATGGGTCCACGAAGCTCTTCCCAAAACCGCTTCAGGTGTCTCAGATGCGATAAGTTCATCCATAAGTTCCACAGGATAATCTTTTGTATTGGATATCCTGATAGTAGTTCTGATAACCTCTGATACTGCCTTGGCATCTTCGTCTTTGAATCTTCTGATCTCCATTTTCGTGGTCCTCCTTGGAAAATAATAAAGGCCACTTATCTCGTGATAAATGGCCTTGGTGAAACTGATTTAAATAACGGATTATTTTAGAGCAACAACAATGCCATATGACTTCATGTCATAAGTTAATTCATGCATATGCATTGTTGTCATGTAATTAAACATTGATTCCGTCTCCTTGTTTGAAAGATATGTTATTACTCAAATTCCGATAAGTCAATTCCCGATTCATTCATGAGCTTTCCATGCGCATTCCGTAAGCTTGATGTTGCTGAACACGGCGGTAAACGATGAATCTTCCGGAGAGCAGGCATATACTCCGAACTTGATCTTCCCTGCGCCCTCATGCAGGTGACACACGCGCATCTGTTTCCATCTGGCTCCGTCGTCCGAGCACTCTATGCAGTAATCGTCTTCTCTGCGGCTTAAGCGGTACCACATACTTTTGACATCTGAAGGTATCTCGGTCGTGGCCCAGTCGGAATATCCGTGATTTGTCACAACGCTTCCAAGATGCTGGAACTCATCGTTCTCGAACTCGATAGATCCCTTTAACCAGTTATCGCTGTCTAAGTAAATGACGATGCCGCACTGGTCGAATCTGTGGTGGCTGTCTTCAAACGATGTCTTAACGATAAAACTGAAATACTTATCTTCTGTCTCCATTTGAAACACCGGAGCATTATCGTTTTGGAAACCATAGTATGTTCTCTGCCACAGATCTGTATTGGGCTTTGTGGTAACTTTTAAAACATCTCCGTCGATCTCATATTTTTCCGGCTCTCTTGTCCAAACAAATTTTTCCAGATTCATACCTGTCACCTGATTAATTTATCCTTTCTTTTAAATGATCCGGCTTGCATTTCCAAATAGCTTTGATATCCTCACCCGAATAACTTCTCGTATTCTTCGATAGGCATACTCAGTGTGCCGCCGATATCGAATTCCAGGAGCAGGTCATCGTCAAGTTTTCTGATGTATGTATAGATTTCACCCACTTGCGCTCCAGTATATTCATATACTGATCTGGTCCTGATATATTCTTTTCCTCCGACGATCACCGTCTCAGGATCGGAAACCGTTACTGTAACACCATTTTCCGCATTGATAGATACATTGAAATCCATATAATCTTCCATGTATTCTTCTGCCGTGTAGTCAGGGTCGTCAGTGACGCCCAGCTTTGAATTCAGGAAATAGAAATTGATCGAGGTCCCGTTTGACCAGAAGGTTGCATCACTGACTGTAGCAGCCTCTCGTGCTTTGTCTCTCGTATCGGTAATTTCCATGATGAACTCGTTCTGGCTATTTACCAGGTCCTCATCCGGAATAGGCTCCATCTCTTCGGGAATATTTACTTTAAGCTCAGCATATTCATTTGTGTATACGCCGTTCTCGAAAACACCTTTTGTATAGTTAGTGCCTGCCATCGGGTTTTCAGCATCCGACTGATCAACCATGCCTGAATGCTCAAGCCTGATGATGTAGATGTGTCCGAATTCCTCTGACTCAACTGCCTTGTTGTACGCGCTGCATGAGATCGACGAGCCGGTGTGCGAATAACTGTCCTGTCCTTTGACAAGACCGCAGCAATAACCGTTCTCTTCAGTGAAGAGTATCTTCATGGAATCCTGATTCAGGAGCTTGCCTGTAAAGAGCGCCCTGTCGAATGCGACCATGTCGGTGAGGTTCGAATGAATTCCGCCGTCTCCCCTGGAATTATTGGGGCACGCGGGATAACCGTCCTTGTCAGAGAAGCCGTATTTTACCTGCTCTTCAAAGTCCTGCGGAACATAAGTCAGGTCGCCCGTCGCCATCGAAGTCGTATTCTTCATGCCGCACTTGTCGAAGATATTCTTCTTCACATAGTCGCAGTACTTCATGCCCGTTACGTTTTCGATAATGAAGGCAAGAAGGCGGTAATTAGTGTTGCTGTATTCATACTGCGTGCCGGGTTCAAATGCCAGCGGTGCCTGATACATCGCATTAAGGAGATCCTCATCAGTTATCCTGTCCTGAAGGATATCGCTTATCTTCTGATTAGCAGCATCTTCGCCGGAGATATTCCAGAACGGGTCGGGATTGTTGAGGTAATCGGGAATGCCTGAACTCATGTGAAGGAGGTTACTGATCGTGATGTTCTTTCCCACCTCATATTCAGGGAAATACTTGTCCAAAGTGTCGTTTATGTCGAGCTTTCCTTTTTCCGCAAGCTGCAGGATGCATACCGCAGTAAATGTCTTGCTGCACGATGCGATATCAAAAACCGTATCCTGTGAGATTGGTGTCACGCCGTCCTTTTCGACACCGTCCTCACAATAGAGGTAAACAACATCCTCATCAGTTGCGACCACCATGGTGCCCGCGCACTTGCCACCGCCGTACGATTCAAGAAGAGACTTGTATCTCTCATCCGGAACCGACCAGGAATTCTCATTCTCGCTAAGCTTGATGTTGTCCAGCGAATACTTGGATCCCTGACTGCAGGATGCAAGCGGAACAAGCATTGCAAGAGCCAAAAATGCTGCAATAAGTTTCTTCATTTTTATAATCCCCATATTTTCTATACACTTGTCTGCAAGTGTTAATTAACATATATCTTGGCTCTGCCGAAGCCATATTCTTCAACGCGTGGATCAGAACTATCTGTGTGCGCTATTCTTACATTATCGAGCTGCAGACGTTGGTCTTCTGTATCTTTCTCGATCACGATGCCATTAGCTTTTTGATATACTCCTGCATCACTGTCGATATACCAAACGTATACGAGATAGGAGAATTCATTATAATAATCCCAACTGTGAAATTCGTCTTCCTCTCTGCATATTTCTCTCAGATCGAGAAGCAGTGAATCGACTTTTTTAAGATCTTCTTCGGATGCACCGTCTTCGATGAAGATGTAAACCAGACTCGGACAGCATTTATCTTCGTCATCGCCATCCTCACCATAATCAACATCAGCAAAATTGTACTTTTCGATGCATCTTCTGTATTCATCATTCCAATAATTATGTACAGCGTTGGAATATTCTGTATCAAGATGATATTTGCCGCCCATATTTATATTTATATCAGGCCAGATCGGCGTTCCTTCCCAATCATACCTGTAGGTGAATTCAAGGTCTCTGTCGAGAGAACGTGCGCGGCCGTCGTAGACGATCTCAATATTCTCACCGCCGCATACATCTTCCAGTCTTCTGAGGGTTTCTTTTTTGCCCGGCTCCCTACTGCATCCCGTAAAGATGCCTGTCATCAGAACAAGGCTCATGCTCAAAGCGATAATCTTCTTCATATTCCCACTGCCCCTGTAATTCAAATAAACGGAAACGTCCACATAGCCTGAAAAAGTTACTGCCTGAGGATTTTAATCTCCCCAGGCAGTCTAATTATATCATTAATATTTTAGCAATTCGTCATGCCGGACGCGCCAGGTAATATCCCTGAAAAAGATCGACGCCAAGACCCTGGAGGTATTCAAACTCTTCCTTCTCTTCAACGCCTTCGGCAACGACCAGAATGTTTTTCGAATGGAAATGTTCTATCAGTTTTTTAACATTCTCCTGCTTTTCGATTATGTGGTCGATTCCCGAGATCACTTCTCTGTCGAGTTTTACGATATCCGGAGACATGAATTCCATCAGTTCCATATTGTTGAGCCCGGTCCCGAAATCATCGGCTGCCAGGAGATTATCCATGAATCTGACGGATCTGCTCTTTTCGATCCAGTGTTCACGCGAGAAATAAGGATACTCCAGATTCTCGATGATCATTCTTCCGCGGATCCTCTCTCCGAAATAATCCAGGAACACATCTGCTTCTTCCTGCTTCATGCAATCAGAAGGGAAGGAATTGATTGCAACCTTCTCCTCATATCCTCGCTGGAAATAAGCCTGCATCGCTCCAAAGAATGTAGCCACTTCAAGAACGTGCAGCTTATCTTTCTTGGTGTAGTCTGCAATAAGTTCTGTTACCGTCATTTCAGTAGGGCGCATCAGGGCTTCCCAGGCATAAACGGTTTTGCCGTCGGGGCGGAATATGGGCTGGAAGACATAATTGATCGACAATTCCCTGAGAGCCTGCAAGATATCTGTATGTAATGGCAAATGGTCAAAATTGATCATCTCTTGTCTCCTATCTCTTCAGCTCCGGATGTGCTTCGTAGAATTTTCTCTTATCCTCATACATCCGCTCATCTGCGATCCTCAAAGCGTGTCTTACATTTGCCTTGTCATCGTCGTAGCACTGGCCGATCGCAAAGCAGACATGTTCGTATTTCTTCGACACTTCCCTTATGGCTTCGGCACGCTTTTTAAGTTCTTCTTCAGTTATGCCGATAATTATGATGGTGAACTCATCTCCGCCTGCCCTGTAGATATCATCAGTATCAAATACTTCTTCAAGAGCTTTGGCGGCATTCTTGAGGAGCGTATCGCCCGTGTTATGGCCATATTCATCATTTACACGTTTTAATCCGTTAATGTCAGCGAAAATAACTCCTACTGAATTGCGTGCCGCATTGCTGTCCGCGCTTAACTTATCGACAAAATTGTTCATCTCGTTTCTGTTCATGACACCTGTCAGGATGTCCTTTGAACTTAAGACCTTCAGACGGTCCATAAGGAGATAGTTGCTTATTGCGGAAGCAAGGATTGATGCTGTGGTCTCAAAGGTCTCTTTGATGCTGGTAGCCTTTGATTCATCGTAGTTCATCGCCCAGATGTAGCCTAAGAGTTTTTCCTGGAACTTCAGAGGGAACAAAACGATGTTCTTACCATGGGCAGAAGTGAAAGACTCATACCACAAAGGGTTCCTCTCCTTAACGACTTCCATATCGTGCTCATCTTTTACGACCAGACAGTTGCTGCCTGCGATCAGGTCTTTCCAGCTGTCAGCTATGTCATAGAATCCGGCATCGTTATAATCGTTCATTGAAGTCAGGATAGTGTTTTCCGAGAGCGCTTCGCAAAGAACAGAGCATTTCCTCTCGAATGAATCCATAAGCAGGATACAGCAGTGCTCGGCATCGAACATGTTCCTGATATCAAGTATGACGTCATTCATCATGTCGCCGAAATCTTTTGCGCTTCTGAGCTCCAGGCAAATCTTGATTACATTCGAGGTGACATCAGCAGGAAGTGATGACATCCTGTCCAGATTAGCCTCAAAGTTTATCTCCATGGTGTACGTGCAGAAACAGAGATTGCCTTCTTCATATGCTACGGGGAGGAATGTCATGTTGAACCAGACGCCCTGGATCCTGTCAGCCGAGGCATACGAATTAAGGCATTTCTTTTCAACCGCTGCTTTGTAGCAGTACTCTTCAAAATTGAGGTCTCTTGTAAAGTAGTTTGTATATTCCTGATTGGGGGTAAATTTCTGGATCAGCAATTCCGCACCCGGTGCAGGATGTTCTATGGAATCGATATAAGTCTTATTACCCGTGACAATGCGGAACTTACCGCGCTTTCCGTTTCCGAGATTCTCTACGGACACGATGCATGTCATAGCACCAAAGCCATCCACGTAGTTCTGAAAATCCATAAGCATATACCTCCCATCGATATAGGAATAGTTTATATGCTAATAATATAGCGGAGATTGACTGATTGTAAACATTCTTTGATAATATGTTTCGATTTCGTAAATTGGGGCCACCGCTGCGGTTTGCGATGGCCCCGTTCATTATTCGTTTGTCCTGAGGTCGTCTACTATGCTAGTGCCTCTTACGTTGCCGTAGATCACGTTCCTGCCTTCGGATCTGAAGGCCGTGCATAATCCGCGGTTAAGTTCATTGTCGTCTTCGACGATTATTATCTGTTCGTTATTCATCCGGTTCATCCCCACATTAAAACTACGCGGGACATTATAACACGCTGCATGCAAATTATAATTTCCTTTATAACCGGAATATGTTACCAGTCGTTGACCGCCATGTCCTCGTCCCAGTAGATCTTCTTTTTGCTGAGCATGAACATTATGTCGTCATCGCCGAATAATCTGTAATGATTTAAGTCAACGCCGACATTAAATCCGAACGGCTTCCAAAGGCCGCCGTATCTGTGCGTGTGGCCGAATAAAGTCTGACACTCCTTATCGTGGTCAGTGGGCTTATGTGTAAGGAAGAACTTCTCGCCGTTGATATCAACATAAGTATTCCTGATGACATCTTCAAACATGAAATTGGGATCAGTCAGGCAGTACTCCCTGAACTTCTCGTAATCGCCGCCGAAAACATCCCTGATGACGCGGTCTTCCGAATTGCCGGTGATAAGGATCACGTGTGCATTGATCTGCTTAGATACGGCAAGGCCGCTGATGTAGTCTTTCTCAGTCGAATTGTAATTGCAGAAATCGCCGATGACATAGATCGTGTCATCTGATGAAGCCTGCTCATTCCATATCCTGACCTGCTCGGCCGCGTACTCCGCATTGTTTTTAAACAGACGGTTGTCGCGTTGTAACACTGTTACAGAGTCAGAACCGAAGTGCGAGTCAGCCGTATACCAGTTACTCATTGCACGTTACCCCCGTCATTGTTTAAATTCTCCAGAAGTTCCGGGATATCATACTTCAATGTTTCAAACAAAATATTCAAATCCACACTGCCGTAATCATGCACAATACGATTTCTAAGACCAATTAATTCATTCCATGGCAATTCGCTTGTGCTTTCTCTATATTCCTCAGAAAGTTTCTTTGCATTCTCAGAAATCTGAATCATCCTGAAGAGCATGGAGTCAAGTAAAATCTCATTATCGTTTAATTCCTGTGCATCCACGTCCTGCATATGTGCGACTATGAAAGCAATATCCGTTTTAATCTTGTTCAGATAATAAGAATCGTTTTTTGTATTATCCATATATTCTTATTCCATTCTTTAAAATCTCGTCAGTCAATTCCAGATTATCCTTGAGCTGCTCCAGGCTTAAAACATCAACTTTCTTATGAAGCGCTGTCCTTAGTTTTTCAACCATGCCATAAAACTTTAGTCCTTTTACTTCTGAAGAAATAAGCAGGTCAACATCACTGGTTTCCACGGCTTTGCCTTTAGAATAAGAACCAAACAAAATGCAGTAATGAACCGGGTATTCCGAAAGAACCTCCTTGCATTTTTCTTCTATAGTTTTCAAATCCAGAATCCCATGTTCTTCGTCTATCGGATTTATGGCATTAAGCCTTTCGATAATATAGTTGTATTTTAATGAACCAACCTTATCAGCATCGTTCTCATAAGACTTGAAGGATCTCAAAGATATTCCGAGAATCTCGGCCGCCTGTTGCTGGGTCAGCTTCTTTTCTGTTCTCAATGTCTTAATTGCGCTCATTTTGCACCTCCAATTAATAGCATAATGCAACATTTGCACCATGTTGTCAATTAGGAGTGCAATATTTGCACTTCTAATTGACAATGTGTAAATCTTAATTTCAGGGAAAATATATCCCCTCGCACCGCAAGGGGTGCGGTGGGTCAATCCCACAAAAAAAAGAACCTTTATTTTGCTGTTATTGAACTGATCTCATCCAGATTATCTATCAGGATATCGATCTCACTGCAGTTGTCGGGAATGATGAAATCCCTGACAGTTATCTTATTGGCCTTTAACATTATCGTATGTCTGCCTTCAGTAATGAACACGGACTGGGTCTGGCCGTTCCTTAAATTAATGTCGATATTTGAATCTATCCTTATCTTGGTCGCACAGGCACATCCCCGGACAAGGCTCGTCCTTGTCAGAACGCATTTTATCTGCCTGGTTGAGTTCACAGTATTGATCTGCGGTATGTGAACGCCGACTATCCTGCAGTCATTAACAATCATGTACATGTTATCTTCGTTTACGTATACGCATGCATATGCGAATTCAAAATACGATTCAAAGGCCACTCTGTGCCTTCCCTTGGGAACATTAAATGCCATTTCAGGATTCTTTCCGTCCATGGTCCCGACCGGCTGATCGTCTATGCTTACCCCATACCAGATATAACTCTTTATGGCTATGTCTTCACAATGCATGGTTATCTTCGCCATACCGCCAGGCGCGCGTGTAAAGTCTGCGAGGTTATACTGAACAGGATTAAACATCTGAGGATAGATATACTTGCCCATTTTTCCTCTGAAAGCGACATAAACATCCGTGGTGTTTGCATCAGCAGTAAATTCCTGTGTGAGGGTATGTACTGATATCAGCGGTAATCTTATGGTGATCTTATGCGTTCCGGGAGTTACATATACAGCCGTTTGATCTCCCGGCTTCATATCGCAGATTTTATAATCGTCCACATATACGGTCGCAGGACTCGGATCCGCGTAGTAATTAGGCTTTACGATCCTCTTTCTGTATATGTGCAGTGTGATCACGGTTTGGTTTCCTTATTGATATTGATTCAGACAGGTTTGCCTGCCAGGATCTCCTTGTAATCTTTAAGGTTCTTCTTCAAAAGATTCGGGATGTCTAATTCATAAGGACACCTGGTCTTGCAAAGTCCGCAGTCGACACAAGAATCGATCTTCATCATCTCCTGCTGCCAGTGATCCGTAAGCCAGTTCTGTGACGGAGCACGTCTTATCATCTGGCTCATCCTCGCGCACTGGTTGATCGTGATGTCCACCGTGCAGGGCATGCAGTATCCGCAGCCTCTGCAGAATTCGCCTAAGAGTTCATTCCTGTCTTTGTCGATAAAGGCCCTGATCTCATCAGTCATAGATACTTCGTTATCAAAATATGAGAGCCATTCATCAAGTTCAGACTGCCTCTGGATGCCCCAGATGGGAAGCGCATCGAACTGGCTCATAAAAGCCATGCATGCGCGTGAATCCGTAAGAAGTCCGCCGGATAAGCCCTTCATGGCGATAAATCCCATGTCGTGTTCCTTGCAGAGATTTACGAGTGCGATGTCGCGGTCGCTTGCAAGATAAGAGAACGGAAACTGCAGTGTCTCATAAAGGCCGCTTTTTACGATGTCTTCTGCGACACCGATCTTGTGGGCTGTGATTCCTATGTGCCTTACCCTGCCCTGTCTTTTAGCCTCAACAAGACAATTGTAGATCTCGTCTTCTTCGGTATAGCATTTTGCCGCGCAGTGAAGCTGATAAAGATCGAGATAGTCAGTCTTGAGATTCGTGAGAGTGGTGTTCAGGTCTTCTTCGAATTTCTCTTTGGTCGTCGCCATGGTCTTCGATGAGATATAGACCTTGTCACGCATGCCCTCAAAGGCCTTGCCGATCTTTTCCTCGCTGTCGGAATACGCTCTCGCGGTATCAAAGAACCTCATGCCGCCGTCGTACGCGTTCCTTAAAAGGCTTACCGCTTCCTCAGTGCTGTCACGCTGGATGGGCAGCGCGCCGAATGCGTTCTGCGGAACCGTGATCTCTGTCTTACCAAGACGGATGTTTTTCATGCGTGATTCTCCTCATATTCAGCCAAAGCCAGGTGTTCGCGTTTATAAAGTCCGTAATCTTCGATTGCCGTCTCATGAAACTTCTCGTAGTCTCCGAACATCTCCAGAGCTTCTGCAACAGGCACCCAGACAGCCTTGTAATCTGCCATCTTCTCGCCTTCCGTCAGGTGCTGGACTCCGGTATCTTCGATCAGCTCACATACGAAATAGTGATTGATGTGTCTCCAGTCCAGGAAGAGCTCTTCGATCGCAAGATATTCTTCCGTTGCCTTAACCTTCATGCCGGTCTCTTCGAGCATCTCGCGTTCGCAGCATTCCGCATATGTCTCGCCTTCGTCCTGACCGCCGCCGGGGATCATGTACTTGCCGTTTGCTGCCTCATAACTTAAAAGAACTTTTCCGTCTATAACAAGTATTCCCCTGCTCGCATGACGGAGATGGTTTACATGTCCCAAATAGTCATCGTTGATCAATTGCACCTGTTTCATCCTAATTCCCCTTTAAAAATACGCTTCTTCGATACTAATCGCTTTTGCGTAAATAATAATTATCAGACATGTTATATAATATCAATCATCTTGAATACATTACAGATAGCATAGTGATAGAAATAAGGAGGGTGACAAACATGTCAACAAACACAACTGCTGCACCTGCAGCAAAGGGCAAGAAGAAATCAGGTGGTGGAGTTTTCTTTACCATCATCGTAGTTCTCGCATTACTTGGCGGCGGCTACTATCTTGTAACGAATTTCCTTTTAGCTCCCAAGCACGAGATCAGGATCGATGACAAGGTGATCGGCACTGACAGCACCATTCAAGCTTTCCTCGATGAAGGCTTCGTGCTTTGCGATGTAACCGGCAAGATCATTGATCCATCAGGTTACACATTGGATGCAAAAGAGATCAGCTACACTACTTTTTATCTCGGTGTGTCATCAAGCGCATATTCAGCTAAGTGCAGCGGAGTGCAGATCACTCCCGCAAACTTCTCAACCGGCAGTCAGAGCCTTACTGAATGTTCTGTATTTGAGATCAAGTATTCGCCTAAGTTCCAGGATGACGGCGTTACGGTCCTTGTAGACGGCGTGGACATGAATACGGTGTCTTTGGATCAGTGGATATCTTTCTTAAAAGAAAAGTCTTTCCCCTTCAGCGCCAAAGATTACGATGAGCTCAGCACGGGCGCATCAACATTTGCTTCCGCAACCAAGGAAACGCACAAGTACAGCGTAGATCTCGATTTTGAATCCAAGGCTGATGCTTCAAACAACCTCGTATACGAATACAGCTTCGGCAGTCTCTCGATCGCAAGAGACGTACAGGTCGAATACAAGACAAACTGATACTGATAAGAAATTTATAAAGTAATGCGCCCCGGGTTGATCTTCATTCCCGGGGCACTTTTATTTGAATCAGTTATTAATTCGTTATCTTAAGGATCACCAGTCCGAATCCCAGTCTGAGTCATACGAATCGTAATCGTCCCAGTCGTAATCCCAGTCATCGTCGTCCCAGTTGCTGTCATTCCAGCTGTCGTCGTCGTTATCGTAGTCGTAGGAATATTCCTCGGTCGGATATTCTTCGATATCGTCAGCATAATCAGCGTCAAGGTCAGAATAATCCCTGGCCTCATAGTAATCTTTATAATTCTCTGTCAGGGTGTCGGGAGCATCGTAAGTCCGTTCCCACTCGCCGTCATCATCAGGGGTATACCAGACGCCGGCCGCATAGTAGTAAGGTGTTCCTTTATAATCGTAGTAGCCTCTGTTAGGTGTCTTGGAACTGTTTATGGCCATAACGATGAAGGAGAATATCCATATCGCTAAGGTGATGAGGAAAACGATCATCATTATGCCAAAGGGACCCTTACGCCTGCTGCGCTTGACCGGCTTCGGACTGTAACTGTTGGTGGTCTTGCCCTTATTCAGATCTGCCTGCTTGCGCTCCAAGAGTTCGGCCTTCATCTTCTGATAGATCTCGTTGACCGCATATGCCTCATCGGTACCCTGATACCTTATCGCGCGCGAACCGTCTGCCTTGTTCTTGTATACAACGCAGTTGCCTGTAGTAGGTTCTTTGTAGATACCGAATGCGCGTGGTTCTTTGTAATCAATGCCGATGAAGAACCTCATCTTCTCAAGCGGAATACCCTGCGCCTGGGCGAAAGCCTGAAGCTCTTCTATCGACTTAGGAACCTGGTTGCCGCTCCTCTGAATATGTACATTGACCGCGCCGCAGTTAGGACACTTCTCTATAGTGTCATCTATAACGCTTCCGCAATAATCACAAAAAGTCTTCATAACTACCCCCTGCAGATCTTTATAAAGCAGTTGAAATCCGTTGCCATTATAGCACTTAAAGTATTTGTATATTTGAGTGATTGATCCATCGCAACCTGCCAGAGTCTTTTTACAGATCAGCCTTTTAGCCGTCAAGGCTGCCTTAAGGCACATTCTGACGAATGCTAAAGGCCTTGACTGCAGCCGGCTGATCTGTTTTGGGTGTTCAGGCAGGTTGCGACCGGTATCGATGGTACCGACAAAAGCCGACAAGGATTTCAGATATTATTTCAAACAAACGCCCGCAAAGTTTGTATAAGAACGGCTAAACCTTGTCAGATTTCGGAGAAAAAGCTCTGAATTACCTCTGAAAAACCGACAAAGAACCTACAAGAAATTAGACGTTGGGGATAGCAGGTTTTAAAGTAAAAAGTCCGCATACCCCTGTGAGGACTACAAGGAATCTTATTTACAATTCCTTGGTCAAAATCATTTCCATGGGCTGCTCGAATCCGGGAATATCCAAAGTAAATCCGCCGCATTCCTTATACCCCAGTTTCCTGTAGAAATGCTGCGCTTGCTCATCAACCCGGGTTGAAGTCATGACCATTCCATATCCCCGGTTCTTCATGTCTTCTTCCCAGAATTGCATTAATGCCCTGCCATAACCTTTTTTCTGATCGGAGCTTTCAACATACAGCATGGTACAAAAAGGCGTGTTATCCCAAAACAGGTTATATCTCAATATCCCGACAGGTTTCCCGTCTTCATAAAGAACATAACCCTGCTTATCACGTATCTTCTTTTCAAACTCGGCCTCAGGCAGGTGTTTATCAAGCTGATACCAGAATTCCTTATTCTCTTTGCTGACGTATTTAATATCCATCTTAATCACCCGATTTTTTTGTGTCCCTCAATATTGTCACTCCAGTCTGTTTACCTGGACGGGAAGTCATTTCTGACGGACTCAATGTAATCATTCTTGTCGATATGGCGTGTTGCAGAAGTGACCCTGGTCTCATCGCCTTCCTCGTAATAATTGTTCGAGTATTTCAGGTATGCTGATATGATCAGGTTCCCGGAAATGTATATGCACTCGTATATATCCGCATCGTAGGAACCCCATAGCCATCCGCACCTGTAATCCCGGCCTGATTTGAAGTCCTTATCCTTAAACCAGTCTTCCGTATCCTTATATGCTGCTTCAGCATCTTCCAAGGTATCAAAGATATAGAATGTCATGTAGTCATAATAATCATCCTGCGAACCGGTTTTGTTGTGCGTCAGCCATACGCATTTCACATCGCCGAATGTTGTATTTCTTTCATAAACTTCATCGAAGCCGCAGATCTCCACTATGTCTTCTTTAGTATAGATACGCGTACCATACGGAGCGCACCCTGTGAGTGCCGACATTACAAAATACAAAGCAAGAACAGAGGCAATACATTTCTTTACACTATTCATCTATCTATCCCCCAAAACGAACGTGTTGCCTTAACTACAGGTTCATTATACCAAGTTTAGCCATGGTATTTCTCCTCTTTATATCCCCGCCCTAAAAAGTTCTTCAGATATATATTTTATTCTTCAGAAGACAACTCATTGATAACCTTGATGTCGGCCTTGAGCCTTCTGTATTCGATTACCATCATTATTATGTGTGTTGCAAGATATCCTGCCAGCGTGGAAATAAATGCTGCAGGGTACTTGTGGAGCTGCCACAAGAGTATCGTTATGCCGACGCATACTGATGAGGTTATGACGAAGTATATGATGCTCTGGATGATAAAGCCTATCTTCTCGACCTCATAGATATATGAAGCCAGAGAAAATGTCGCGCCTATTACACCATAGAGCAGGATGTTAACGTATGCCGCTATCGTTACCGACGGGAAAAGCGCCACATAATCGGGCGACATTGAAATAAAGCCCGTCTTAAGAACAGAGCTCATGACGATGTCTATTATGAGATTTACTATGAGCCCGGCAAAAGATGAGAGCGCAAAGCTCGTAAAGCCTCTTTTCAGAACCTCTTTCATGCCCTGCCCTCCAGTCTTTCTCTCGTAAGTTTCTCTTTGATCTTAGAGACGTTTCTTCGTGAGACATATGTCTCGTAGCCGGTCTTCATGACGAGCCTGATGGTGCCCGTGATGCTTAAGTCGAGTGATTTGATCTTATGTATGTTTACTATCTCGGATTTGGATATCCTGATGAAGTTAGCTTCGCCCAGTTCAGTCTCTAATTCATATAATTTCTTCTGCACCACATAACGTCCGTCACCTGTCAGCACGATCACGCGCTGCCCTTCAGAATATGCAGATAAGATCTCTGCTCTTCTTATCATGCGCTTGTTGCCGATCTCGTCTGTTCCGGGGATGTTGTAGTCGTATATCTCGTGCAGTTCACCGACAATAGCCCTGACCTCGTCCGTCAGGGCGTTGTTGCAAACGTGGAGTTCAATCTCCTTATATTTGTTGTCGGTTTCTGTAAGGATCTTCATGCCTTGAGTATATCATTTACCTCTGGTCAGCGCGCATCCTGCTGTTGAAAACGATGCTTGCAAGTACCATTAATACGATGGCAGCAAAAACAACCACTGCGAGCGGTACCAGGAACTCTTTGACTCCAAACTCAAGTGATATCGCAGAGCGTGCAAGCTTTGTCGCATATAAGAACGGAAGGCATCTTCCAAGCTTATACATGAATCCGCCTACGCCCTCCACGTCAAACCAGATGCCTCCTACCATGGCACCTAAAGAGATGATGATCGAGCAGATTCCGGGAGCTGCCTTCTCGTTAAAGAGTGCGCCAAAAAGGAATCCTATAGCAGAGAACATCAGTGCAGAAGGGATTACTGATGCAACGGCCAATGCCAGTCCTGCAATGTTCAGAGAATAACCTACAACAATTGACACTACGATAGCAGCTACGAGCGAGACACATACCTGGATCACTGCCGTAAGAAGCATCGGGAGGATATATCCCCATACGAAGTCTCCGCTCTTCATGGGTGAAGAATAAAGCCTTGTTAGGAAAGCGCCGTTCCTGTCCTTTGCAACAGCGATAGCCGTAAAGAGCATGATGAACATCTGTCCGAAGATGGCGATACCGCCTGCCAGGTTATCGATCCTGAAGAGTGTGTTGCCGGCTTCTTTAGGAATTGCTGAATTTACGATGGACATTATGATCAGCATTACGATCGGGAATGCGATGCAGAAGATCCAGCTTAACGGATCTCTGTAGACTTCTATAAGATTTCTTTTAGCAAATACCATTGTTCTTTTCATTGTCCTGATCTCCTTATTCCATTCTTTCCGCAATGCTTACGAAGACATCCTCAAGACCTTTCTTTCCCGTCATGTTCTCAAGTTCAGAGAGTGTACCTACGGCCTTAACATTGCCTTCGGTCATTATGACTATCCTGTCTGCCAGGGCCTGCGCTTCTTCCATGTAGTGAGTGGTGAGAACGATCGTCATGTTCTCTTTGAGCGCTTCGATCTCGCGCCACAGCTGCCTTCTGGCAAGGACATCGAGCCCTAAAGTCGGCTCATCCAAAAAGAGTACCTTCGGCTCACCAATTATCGCCATGGCGATCGATAACTTGCGCTTATATCCGCCTGATAAGAGCTTTGCCTTTTTGACTGAGAACTCCTCAAGCCCGAATGCCTTTATCGTTCTTTCTACAGAAGATCTGGCCTTCTCCTTGGGAAGATAAAGATCTGCCATGAACTCAAGGTTCTCTTTAACGGTCAGGTTCTCAGCGACAGACGTATCCTGCGGTGAGACGCCTACAAGTCTTTTAACATCAGAGGAATCTTTTACTACATCGCATCCCATGATCTCTGCCCTGCCTTCTGTGGGCTTAGTGAGACATGTGAGCATCTTTACGGTAGTGGTCTTGCCGGCGCCGTTTACGCCTAAAAGCGCAATAAGCTCGCCCTCTTTAACTTCAAACGTAAGACCTGCTACTGCAGTCTTGTCCTTGTACCTCTTTACCAGGTTTTCTGTTTTGATTGCATATCCCATATTCCAATCTCCTTTCGCCTTTGTTTGAGGCGATATTATCAGGAGGTTGGATTGCTTAAAACAAAAAACACATGAACGGTCGTTCCAGATATATGAACGGCAGATTATTTCTTCTTCAGCACCGCTATCGCAGCATAATGCTTTACTTCAAAGCTGTCCGGATAATCTTTAAGTAATTCCCTGTGCTCAGCATCCCACTTGGCAAGTTCATCAGGAGACAAAGACGCGCCGACACCTCTGCAGGCAAACATCCTTCCGTGCCAGGACTCTTTTGTAAAAGGCACCATTAGATCGTATTCTTCGTGATCTTCCAGCTCGAAATAATCAAGCATCACATCAGGTATGTAAACAGGGTGTTTTGTCTCGCCTCCGCCGGACCAGGCAGGATTGTATTTGCGCACAAGGTCTTCACTCTTTCCTGCAATCTCATCTTCAAAAGGCAGCCACGCCATAAACAAGATAACGAGCTTTCCATCCTTCTTAAGCACGCGATGGAATTCAGGAGCCACCTTGTTGTGGTCAAAATAAAAGAAGCACTGGCATGCCGTTATCACGTCAAAAGATTCGGAAGGGTAATCGATCTTCTCGGCAGAAACAGCGCGGTATTCGATATTCATTCCGGCTTCTTCAGACAACAGCTTTGCCTGCTCGATCTGCTCAGGCGAGATATCCGTACCAACCCACTCTGCTCCGAACTTATACATGTTGCGCGGCAGTACACCCGTACCTGTTCCAAGGTCCAGAACTCTCTGGCCCTTAACGCACAAACCCCTGTCAGCAACTTTTCTGTAGAATTCCTCAGGATAAATATCCCTGTACTTGGCATATGCTTCTGAAGTCTTTCCCCAGTCAAATGCCTTGCCTTCATCGATCCTCTCATCCCTTATATCCATGTACTGACATCTCCTTTTCAGAAACTGTTTGCATCAGTGCGTTCTCTTAAATGTCACACTTGCGACATCTACATGCACGGATTATAATTCTGCAAGTAAGAGAATTCAATCGTTTTTGCGTATATGTCTCACATTCGCGATAATGTGCCATTTAAGGAGCTTCCCCCATGCGCGACACTTCCAAGAGGATACAAAAGACAAAAGACGAGATCGCAAATGCTCTCTGCTCACTTCTTGAGACAGAACAGTACGATGTGATAACCATCCAGGAGATCGCCGATTCCTGCAGCGTCACCAGAAGGACCTTATACCGCCATTTCAAGACAAAAGATGAGATACTTCATCACTGCTTCAAGGGGTGCGCAACCCAGTTTTCCAATTACATAGCAGCCCGCGCGCCCAAAGATTTCCGTGAATTCTGCATCGTATATTTCTCATTCTGGAATGAGAACATGAACATGCTCTCGATCCTTAACAAATCAGGCATAATGTACCGTTTTGCAAGTGAATTCGAGTCGCTCGTATTGATGATGTCTTCACAGACTGATCCTAAAGCAAAAGCAAAGCAAAAAGAAAACTCAAAATACAAATATCACTTCGCATACAGGACCGCAGGATTCTGGCACGTAACAGAATTATGGTGCCAGGAACAGCCCCGCAAAAGCCCCGAAGAAATGGCAGACATCATGATGGAGATCACTTCTTTCCCGAAGGATATCAGCATCATCGGGAAATGACGTCATTTAATTGATATAAAAACAATGTACCTGAATTGTTGTATTCAGCCATTTGTTCTATGATTGCCCCATGAATAAATTAAAGAACATCTTCAAGAAAGACCACATGGTCAAACGCATACTCATGAGCATCTTCGGCGTGCTCATCTGCGGCATCGCAGTAGGCTTTTTCAAGCGCGCGATGTTCGGTGTCGATCCCTTCCAGTCACTTATGGCAGGCCTAGATACAGTTATCCCGATAAGCTTCGGCACCCTTTATGTCATAGTAAACGTGATAATGCTCCTGTTCAGCCTCATATTTGACAGGCACTACATAGGACTTGCAACCTTCATCAACTTATTCCTGATAGGTTATATAGCAGAGTTCTCATTAAAGACTTTAGAAAACTTCTTCCCCGACTTAGGACTTATCGGAAGAGCAATATGCCTCATAATCGGCATCCTTATAATCTGTGTAGCCTCATCTTTTTACATGACCGCAGACATCGGCGTATCAACATACGACGCAGTCGCCCTCATAATCTCCAACACCTGGAAAAAGGGCAAATTCAAGTATGTAAGAATACTCACTGACGTTATCTGCGTTATCCTCGGAGTCGGACTCTACTTCCTCTCCGGCGCCACCATTGACGGTATCGGTGCAGTAATAGGAGCAGGCACCATAATCACGGCATTCTTCATGGGACCGCTTGTGGATTTCTTTGCCAACAAACTTGCAAAGCCGTTCCTGTACGGAAAAACACAAGAAGCGAAATAAGTTAGCCTTCAAACGTCCAGCCGTGTTCGCCGTGGTAGATCATCTGCCTGGTCATGCCACCGTCTATGCAGATATTCTCACCGGTAATGAATCCGGCTTTATCAGAACACAGATACATGACCATTGAAGCAATATCTTCAGGCTTACCGACACGGCCAACCAATTGCTGTGTAGCATCAGGACCACTTATATCAGAACCTGTAGTATCGATCCATCCGGGCGAGATGCTGTTCACCCTGGCTTTCCCTGCCAGGCTCACAGCCATAGCATGAGTAAGTGCCGCGATGCCTCCCTTTGCCGCTGAATAGCTCTCAGTCTGCGGCTGACTCATACGGTCACGCGAAGATGAGATATTCACCACAGACGCACCCGCAGCAAAATAAGGCATCAGCAGCTTAGTCAGATAGAAAGGCGCCGTTACACCCACTGCAAGCGCATACTGGAATTCTTCATAGCTGCACTCATTTATGCCTCTCATGACCGGCAGCGCATTATTAACCAGATAATCAACATGGCCTGACTTAGACACAACAAAAGATGCAAACTCCTCAAGAGCCGATTTGTCAGACACGTCTCCCACAAACCAGTCACCCGGCTGTTTGTCGATCACATACACAACGACATCCTGCGAACGAAAAGCATCAACGATTGCCTTCCCTATTCCTTGTGCTCCGCCTGTAATGACTGCGACTTTCATATTACTCTCCATAAGATGTAACATTCATCATATTAATTCTATAATGGTGGCCACATAGCAGATAAAAAATCAATCGGCATTGCTAGGATACGAGGCTTTGCAGAAGTATATTTCTAAAGGTGTTTATCCCGCGTTGCCATACAAACTGTCAAATGATATAAGCGGCGCTTTGAATGAAGCTTCTAAACTAATGCTATACGGTTACCGTGTAGCCGAAGGAACATTAACAAGACAAGAAAGGCAATCTATTCTAAAGTGGATTATTGACACCGGTTTACTGTCCAAGAGTGAGATCATTAAAGATTTGCAATTTAAAGTTAGGTATAACGGAAGCAAGATTGGGAACGAAAAGGCAAAAGCAAAATGGGAGGACGACATACAATTTGTTAGCCGCTATATTGCAGACAACAAGCGAACTATCCAAGCAGCTTTTGTTGTTCGAAAATAGAATATATTCTTCGTCTATAGAAAACATCTTTATTTCACATAGAAATAGCGTTATCTAACTATACACTCATTATGTATTCAGAGCCTAAAGACGGATATGCTTCGATTGCAACAACTGATCTAGCAATCGTAAGCATGGGAGGAGACAACAAGTTAAGAGAACCCTATTCCCTTTATGGCAGAGCTTTTTTGAGGGCTGCACCCCTGCTCACCTCCGACGGAATAAACGAAGCAGGTGTAGGCGTATCCTGTTTGAGCCTTGACTATACCGACATGAGCCAGAATAGCGGAAAGACCGGTCTTTACCTACCTGTCGCAGAAAGAGCAATACTCGATAAGTGCGCTTCAGTTGATGAAGCAATAGAACTGCTTAAGTCTTATGACATCAAGACCATGGTCGGCATGTCTTTCCATATCTTCATTACGGATAAGACCGGAAGATCCGTCGTCGCAGAATGGGTAGACGGTGAACTTAAGATCGTAGAAGCAGACCAGGTAACAAACTTCTATATGTCTTCTGAAACCCCCGGCCAGTGTGACCGTTACGACACATTAGTACAGCGCTTAAGTGATAAGAACGGAGTCCTCACAGAAGATGAAGCCATGACACTACTTATGGATGTCAGCCAGGATTACGAAGTCATAAAGACACAATGGTCCATCGTATACGACCTGGATAACTTCAAACTCTACTTCGTATCTGACATGGATACTTCGAATGTATATGAGATATCAAGGGAAACCTTTATTAAATAGCTTTCTTTAACCACTCCGGCATATCAGGATCATCCAACTTCCACGCTTTCATCCGCTTTTCGCATTCCTGCCAGCTGCTCTCCTGACCATCGAACACCTTGTGACGGTTGCAGCTGTACTTTACGACCTCATCACCTTCCAAGCGATATTCATTATGGTAGTAATTCTGATCACCATAGTATAATTATTTTATTAGACTACCACTTGTTACAGTAAAAGGCTCACTAACCATGCTCGATTTTATGCGGATGTATCAGACGGATTTCATGCTCTTTTTGGAGGGCGTGTGTCTGGTGCTTGCTTTCCTGATGGCGTTTAACACGACGCTGACGCCAAAGAGAAGAGCAGCGGTCATACTTCTTGAGATCACGGCGGCAGTCTATCTTGTTGCGGCAAGATACTACTATGTCTATAAGGATGTTTCCGATACGGCATACTGGCCTTTGGTACGTATTGGCAAGTTCATGGATTACTTCCTAGCTTTGGCAACGCTGTGGAGTTTTGATCTGTACCTCAAGGACCTTTTCGTTCATGAGGCAGGACTTAAGAAACCGCCCATGATGCTTTATATAAGCGATGCCTTTACTTATGCCGGCGCGGTAATGCTGATAATTTCCAGGTTCACGAACCTCTATTACTATTGGGATTCCAATAACGTCTATACGCACTCGAAGCTGTTCTTCCTGCATTATTTCTTTGCAGTACCGCCGCTTTTCATCTGCCTGTTCTGCGTGATTAAGTATGGTAAACATCTTACAAAGGGAATGCGTATACCTTTGATCCTGTTCATTGTCATACCGGTATTTATGTCCGTATTGCAGCTGACCACCAAGGGAATTGCTTTCGCTGCCCTTTCGACGGCCGGAATGGACATCGTACTTTATCTGTTTACGGTCATTGACATGAACAAGAAGGTCGAGCGTGCCCACAGGCTTGAGATCGAGATGATGGCCAGGTACCAGAAAGAGCTTGAAGAGACTGTTGCATTAAGAACATCTGAACTAAAAGACGCAAACGAGAAGGTAGAACACCTCCTCCTGAACATCCTTCCTGAAAACATCGCCAAAGAGCTGACCGAGCATCCTGACAAGACTATTTCCAACCGCTATCCGAGTGCGACTGTCCTGTTTACTGACATAGAGGGCTTTACGAAGATCAGCGATTCCATGAGTGCGGAAGACATTGTCCGTCTGCTCAACAAGATGATGACCATGTTCGATGACCGTGCAAAGAGGGAAGGCATAGAGAAGATCAAGACAATAGGTGATGCTTATATGGCGGTAACAGGCCTTACCGAAGATCCCGATAACGACGGCGCAGTAAAGATGATAAAGTATGCAAGAGGCCTTATCGAAGACATTGAGGAATTCAACAAGACAGCTCCTGTAAAGTTCAGGATACGAATAGGCATCAATACGGGCGAGATCGTCGCAGGCGTAATCGGAAAAACCAAGTTCATCTACGATGTCTGGGGTGATACAGTAAATGTCGCAAGCCGTATGGAGAGCTCAGGATCTCCGATGAGGATACATGTTTCCGAGAGCACCTACGAGAGAATAAAGGATTCATTTGATAGCATCGAAGAAGTCACGATGGATATCAAAGGCAAGGGCAGCATGCAGACCTACTTTGTGGGGTAAAGGATTACCAGATCATTTTCCACTGAAGCTCAAAGTCGATTATCGCATCGCCGAATGTCAGTCTGTAGATACCATCTTTATACATGTCAAAGTCCATGACCAGTATCTCGGCATACATGCTTTCACCGGGTCCGATCTCAAACGTCTCGTTCTCGTATAAAGTAAACTGCGGATCAGGTGTACGGTCCCACGGTGAATTCTGATCAGAGTGTTCCAGACTCCACACCTTGGCAACAGGCATGTCTTTGACAATTACACCGGCGTAGTTTATTTCACGGTCGTTTCTACTTAGATCTATCAGGTCATCACCATTAACACGCTGTAAGTAACGTGTTCCGCCGATAGTCTTGGTCTCATCGCTTTTGTTATATATCAAGATACATAATTCGCGGTTATAGGATTGTACCTGATACGTGACGCCGTCATATTCATACACCTGCTGTTCCTGATCGTATATCAGGTCCAGCGACCAGGTGACATCAAAGCCGTCTATATCTGATTCATTACCCGATTCGTATATTTCCGTTGTGACATCAGACCATGTCTTCTCTGATGCATCGTAATACATCGTGTGGGTGTCGTGGTTCTCTTCGGAAAAGTTTATCTCAAGATCACCCGCGAGGATGTCTACGGTCATGTATTCTTTCATGCCTTTTATCCCGAAGCCTGTGATCTTTACTTCGCGATTTGGATCGATCAGGTCAGATTCTTCATATTGGCATGCCGCATCCAATATGTATTTGCCCTGATCTTCAGTTATATTAAACTGCGCCTCTATTCCGCTTAAGTTATTAAAACTTAACCAGATGTGATGTATTGCATCGTTTCCCTGCCCGATGAAGCAGCCGCATTTATCGCAGGTATTCTTATCGAATACTGCGACCGCTCTGTCTTCAAATAGGACGACCTTTTCAATGCCGAACAGGTTTCTGTGAGAGCAGGTGATCACCTTTTGCGCTTTATCTTCGTCATCTACTGTATATTCGGATGTATTCTCTTCGGGTTCATCTATGAATCCGAATGTATAAGTTACAGCCGTGCTCTCAGCAGTTGTTTCTGTAGATGTATCAACGGTTGTATCGTTCTGCTTGTTGCAGGCTGTAACCGGCAACAGCATTATTGCTGCTAATAACGCTGCCTGGATTCTTTTTGCATTAGAAGTTCCAATCCCCATAGTAAAATTCCTTAACATGTATTTTTATGCGAACCTAATCTAAGAATGTGTTTTTTTTGGCGCCCGTTTACCCTTACCTGTCTGTGCAGATGCCGTCCTGTTTGTGGATCTTCTTCTTTTCTTCGTACATCATCTTGTCGGCACGAACAAAGACTTCCTGGTAAGAAGTATCTTTCGCACTGTCGAAGAATGCGCAGCCAAAAGCTATGGAGATGCGCTCAAGATAGTTGTCGGACATCTTTCTCTGGCTTTCCAACATCTCATTCAATGCATCAAGTTTTTCATCGATCCTTGAGTAATCAAGTCCTGTGGGGATAACGGCAAATTCGTCTCCGCCGATCCTGAATACGGTACTTAAGGGGAATGCCTTGCAAAGTATCCCTGCGGTCTTCTGGATGGCTTCATCACCTGCCGTGTGGCCTAGGTTGTCGTTGATGTGCTTTAAGTAGTTCAAGTCGCACATGATAACGGCAAATTCCGCAGTACCGTTCTTGATCATCTCGTTGAGATATTCGACAGTGTCATCGTAAGCGTGCTTATTCTTAACATTTGTAAGAGAATCCACATACGCAATGTTCTTCATGGCAACAAGGTCTTCGCCCTGCTGCTTCAATGCCTTTTCGCTCTTCTCGATCTTTCGCTCCTGTTCCCTTACCTTTGACGAGATCTTCTCCGCTCTGGACTTCGCATTCTCGATCGCGAGCCTTGCCATCTTTGAGAGCTCACCGATCTCATCATCACTTTCAGGAGGAAGTTCAACGTCAAAATTGTTCTCGCTTACCGCACGGACAGCTTCGGTGATCTTACGCAAAGGATCGGTGATACGGTTGACCCTTTCGACTGCAACGATGGCAAGAAGTACGGTAATGATTATGGCCAGGCAGATCATGAGGATGATCGCGTTGTCTCTTTCATTGAAGATATTGGCATAGTCGTCGCAAAGAACGAGCTTCATGCCGTTCCTGAGCGTAACAAAGGCCATCGCGCGGTCACTGTCTTCGTAGAAGTATCTGACAAGTTTCTCGCCTGTATCAGGCTCATGCATCAGTTCTTCGTTCTCCTGTACCCGGTCGATCTCGTCTCCGTGCATATGGTCATTTACGAGATCGTCGTAGTGGTAGTGGACCGATCCGTCAGCTTCTTTGAGGAACATGTAGCCGGACTCCTTATAAGAGAACGTATCGACCCAGTCAATGAGCCTTGTAAAACTGATGTCGATTCCGATCAGGGCAACAGGAGTACCGTCAATAAATATCGGCTCGATGTATGAGATAAGGTATTCTTCAACACTGTAATCGTAATAAGGCTTTGTCCAGGCTGCTTCACCGAGCCTGATAGGTCCGTAATACCAGTCTTCCGCAACGGGGTCATTAACAATCTCTTCCTGGGTAAAGGGGATCGTCTTGAAATATCCGTCATCGTTCCTGGTGTAGTAAACACCCTCATCACGGTCTGTGACGCCGGTAACATCCAAAGTGTAATGGATATATGCGCCTTCAATGAAATCATTATGCTCGGTCATGAAGAGGATAAGATCATCCGCATCATCGACTATGGCATCTCTGAGTTCGCCGTCTGCTTTAAGAGTCTCGACATCCGGGATCTTGCTTCTTGTCCATCTGGAAAGAGAACCGACGGCGTCTTCGATCCTTACCATCTCAAGATTGATATCGTCAGCACGCTCTTTGCAGAAAAGGTTCATCTGCGCACAAGCGCCCTTTGTAAGTATCTTGCTGGAAAGAGCTATGGCAACCGAGACAAGTGTTGCGGCCAGAACAATAGCACCGATGGCAACAACCAGCATCAGCCTTTTGCTTATGGTTGAAAAAAACACCTTTCGTTTCTGCATGTTCCGACCCCAGTGTTGTTCCTCTATAGAATGAAAATGCCAAAGGGGGTGCCTTTAGCTGGTTAAATTATAACATCTGAAATGTAACCTCACAGTTGCATAATATAAAAATATATTTATGTTTTTGTTAAGTATCAAAAAACAGCCGCCGCGGTTGTATTATGTAATCGGGATAATAAGACTACACGATCATGCAGTTCATTTTGGAAGAACTTGCGCCATACTACGCGGGCGACAGGTCATTAGATGACGCAATCAAATACCTGAATGACAGGGCAACAAAATATATTAGAGAGATGTAATTCTGATTCGGGGCGTTTCAAATCAGAGACGCCCTTTTTTCCTAATTTCTTGTCGGTTTATTCAGGGTTTTTCAAAGGTTTTTCTCTGAATTCTTGTAAGCTTTGCAAGATATGACGTAAGGTCATGTCGGTTTTCAGAGATTTTTCTCCTAATTTGAACGGAATGCTTGTCAGGTTTTGTCGGCAGCAAGAAATTTGGCACGCATCCGACAAAGCCCTACAAAGAACCGACAAGATTTCCTGCAAGCTTTCAATACAACCACCCTCAAAGAATGTTCGATAACAACAAAACTCGCCGGTTTTGAGGCCAAAAACCTCTGAAAATCCGACAAGAAACCTACAAGAAATTAGACACAGATTGATACCTGTCGCAACCGGCCATGTCTTTAAAGCCCGGCATTTTATGCGGGGTCGGGGACCGGCCCCTTAAACACTAAAAAGCACCTGCAAAGGCAAGCAGTCAATGGTGCCAAAGGCAAGTTTACGTCCATTGACGGCGAAGCCTTCAGGTGCTATTTGTCTGAAGTTTTACTTATCCTTCGTAAGCGCCGTGGGTTCCGACGTAGGTATGTTCTGCGGGTGAAAGATCCCAGAAGACTTCTTTTTCGATCTTTGTCTCACCGTTAGATTCGTACTCGTTTGCTACGTAGAAGACGATACGCGTGTCGCCGATGTCATCGTGATCGCCGTGTTTTCCGAGCTGGGGCAGAGATCTGTCCTCAAAGACGATGCTGTATTCACCGTTGTCAAATTCGTCGATCCTCTCGATGGTCGCAAGTTCGTAATACCATGTCTGGCCTTTAATATATGCGAATTCGGCCTGGCGCTTTTCGACCAGGTCATCTTCGATCTCATAAGGGATCTGATAGCCGAAGTTTTTCATTATGTCGTCACCCATAGATTCGAAGATGTTCTCCCGCTCTTCGTCTGAACCGGTCATGATCTTGAAGATCGTAAAACCGTTCATTCCGGGAACTGACGAACCATTTCCGGATAAAAATCCGCCGTTTAAGAAAGCCATGGCAAATACACCGCACAATGCAAAGCAGATAATGGATACGATAAGGCCCTTTACCTGAACGCCTGTCGACTTGTGGTAAATGTCTTCAGGGTGCTTGGGGTCGATCGCTATTGATGCTACGCCCATGTTAACGTCTGCATCGATTCCGTCGATCATGCGGTCGTAGATTCCCTTATAGTCCTTGCCCTGGTATGTGTATTCAAAGATTGGTGAAGTGCGCATGATGTAGCCGCGCCCTCTATGTCCGTGTCTTCTGCCCGAACCGCTTGAATGGCTGTCTACGGTTCTTACATAACCTACGCAGTTTGCGGATATTTCTTCACTGTATTTCTTCTTTGCGGATAAGCTCTTGATAAAGCCGGCCAGCATCATAACTGTGATCGCCGCAAACAGGATCGCGCCCATCACGAGGAGCGTGCCGTTTAAGCCCAAAAAGCTTGAAAAGAACATCGGGATGGCACCGGCAATGCCGATGATGCCGATCACTATTCCTGCTGTTTTCGCTGATCCGGAATTGGTACCGCCGTAGAACGTATATCCTCTGGCATTACCTGATTTCGCAGCATAAAACCCAAGAAGGGCAACGCCTAAAAAGAAACCGCCAAAGGCATAAGCCATGCCTCCGAAGAACGAACCGACGATAACGACCGCGAATGTGGCGATTACTACGATCAGAGGAAACCATGAAATATTTCTTTTTGCTGGCTCTTCCGGATCGTCCTGATAGCCGTTCTCCGCAACATCTCCGGCTCGCTTGATAAATGCAGCCTGCTCTTCCGTTAAGTCTTCAAAGCCTGTATCAGAACCTGAATAGCTGTTCTTGACCTGCTGTATGGCCACCGGAATAAAATCGCGGCCCCTTCTCCTAAACTGTGTGAACAGTTCGTCTCTTTCAGCTGTGGAAATTAACTTCTTGTCGCTGACGAACTGATCGATGCGTCCGTCCTCAAATCTCATTCTCTTCTCCTTATCCCCAAGATCTGTCCCTTATTACTGCTTTTTCTTAACGTCCGTGATCGTGCCGTCGGGCTGCTTTATCTTCAAGCCTTCGAGCTGTGAAGACAGATTGCCGACGACCTTGGCCCTGTATTCGTTGCGGAGCTTTGTCTGTTCTTCCTTCTCTTCAGGAGTAAGGCCTTCTGTCTTGGACTTCCTGCTCAATTCGTTGATGCGCTTGATAAGTTGTTCGAATTCCATTTTATTTCCCTTTTCCTTATTTGTGATCCGCTGACTATTATATCAAATGGCGATCCGTGTTCACGATTGACGTCAAATAACAAATGATATAATGAAGCACAACCAATCAGATTCGAGGGTAGATCATGAAATTCAAAAAGATAACGGCGGCGGCTTTAGTACTGGCTATGTGCTCATCAATGCTCCTGACTTCATGCGGAGGCAAGAGCAAGGGTGCGGGCCAGGGCAAGGAGATCGAGGAGATGCTGGAAGATACTTACGGCGGACGTTTTACACTGACGGACACTGTGGCCTACCGTCCCGGCATCTATTTCATACAGTCGCCTGTCGTGTCTCATTACGAGTATCACTATAAATGGGACCAGTTCAAAGGTGAAGACATAGTGGTTACGACCAAGGACGGAGGTTACCAGACAACCCTCAATTACGATTTGTTCCGTCCTGAATTGGAAGAGTACTTCACGGCCGAGCTCGAGAAGAAATTTCCGGGTGGAGTATATGCACCTTATTTATGTGTTGCCTGGGGTCATGGCGAATCTGAATTGGAAGAATTCGATTTCGATGATGCACTGGACGAGTGGGAACTGAATTATTACTGCGTTCTTGCAGTTGACGACGTTAATGACCATAAGGCCATCGAGAAAGCGATTGAAGAGGTTTTCGGAGATTACAGCTTCAACGTAGAAGTGCACATAGCCTCAAAAAGTGATGTGGAAGCTCTCGCCCAAAAAGCCGATCCCGACAAAGAAGGGTTGATGCTTTACACCTACTATGAGAACAAACTGCCGTCACACGATTACTATTGTTATAGTTGCAACTTGAAAGTCATAACCGGAAGATCAGGCTGGTTCCACAGGTAAGATTTCTTCTGACCGCTGTTACGAATGCTCAGAGATAAAGGCTTCGGCATCGTCAGTCATGATGTCGACATACTTATCGTCAACATAGATCAAATGTGCATACATGGGTTTTCCGACAGCGCCCGTGCCACCTACCATCAGCTCGTAATTTTCATCGATCTTATATGTCACGATGTAAAGGCCCGAACCGGTCTCAACTCCTTTGAAATCAGAGAGATCTTCCCATACAAGGTCTTCGCCTTTTGAAGACAGCCTGATAACGTCATCAAGGGTAAGTTGCTTTGTGCCGGTGGTGAAAACAGGCGGGGTGTCCTGTTCTGATTCTGACGTCTCAGTAACTGAAGAATATCCGAAATGCGGCTGCACTATGTCGAGCGAATGCCCGGGTCTTTTTTCATAGAGCAAATATGCCGAGAAGGTGACGACAACAAATATTATCTCAAGGACAGAAAGGATCAATCCGATAGTGCCCGCTGCTATGCCTTTCATATTCTTCTTTCTCGAGATGACCATTCCCGCAACCGAGAGCGGAAGTGCCAAAAACGGAAGTAACAGCAACAGGAGCATAAAGATTATCAATGCATCGTTGAGTTTCTCATAAAAGCCAGCAATCACAAGGATGCATATGAAAAACAGGACCGGCACCGCGACTGCTAATAACATGCCGAGTACGGCTAATTTACTGGTTTTTCTGTCACTTTTACTCATATGCAAATATTCCTTTTTGATTGAACTTGGGGTGGACTGTTATCTGCTGTAAACGCCCGTTATAAGCTCATTAATGTATGCTTCTTTATTCGGCAGTCCGTCGCATTCTTCAGCTGTCCTGATGGCGAGGTCCTTGTCGTACGGGATGCTTAAGAAAGAGAAGTTAATAGGTGCTTCTTTTTCTGAATCAAGTTCGCCTTCGATAAGGAGCGCGTGGCATCTTGTAACGCCTAATGAATTGCCGACGCTTCCGGTATTTATCGCATATCCCATATCGAATGTGCGCAGATAAGGAGTATGGCAGTCAGCGGAAATAAAGCCGCCGTGCACCTTGCCGTTGGTATCGGTAAAGGCAGGACGGAACTCATCAATCGAAAGATATGTGTGATAGTTATTGTCGACCGGTCTTCCGTGGAAGAGCCTGAAATTAATGCCGCTTATGAGGATCTCATCTTCAAGAGGAAGGGACTCGAGCCAGTCCATTCTCTCTTGCCCTAGCTGCTCCCAGAAGAAAGACATGCCTTCCCATTCAGGCGGGCAGTTCCTCGATAACTCTCCAATGAAGAGGTCCCAGTTTCCTGCTATGAACTTATCGCAGTGAGCACGGACCCAGTCGAAAGTCTTGTCACTCTCAGGGCCCTTTCCTACTGCGTCGCCTAAAAACCAGATAAGGTCAGGGCGTATCTTTTCGATCTCTTTTTCCAGAGCAAGCGTAGCAGGCATGTTGCCGTGCAGGTCTGCCAGAAACAGTATTTTAGACATGTTGATTCCTTCTCCCCTATGTGTATCAGTATTTAGCAAATGTGTTGCCCGAGACAAGCATTATGATGACGAACATTACCGCGGATGCGATCAGGGATATGAGCCTTATCATCTTAACAACATTGTTCTTAAGACCCACCATGAACAAGATGGCACTGATGACGCTGACAGCCGCGAATAAGATCTGCAGATAGAACAGGAATCGGTTATCGGCAGCCTCTAACCTTTCGAGCGGGGTCATATGCCAATTCCTGTAACTTCCATCAGGCAAAGGCATGCGGTCAGTATAAAGTTCCAGATTTAAAACAACGAAGAAAAGTGCGTTTAAGACTATTGAAACGATGCTTAAGATCATATTAACCCCCCTTCCTTGATTATCCCTGATAGGTGCTCTGTAGACGTACAGTTGTACGTTGCTATTCCTTTTATATCACACTCACTCTTTTTATTGAGCCATGCGGACTTGATTCCCGCATCGTGCGCGCCGATGACATCAGTATCGTATATGTCGCCTACGAAGATAATGTCATCTCTGTCTTCGCCCGGATTGTCTTTAAGCGCCGTATCGATTGCCAGTTCAAAAAATCCTTTATCAGGCTTTATCCGTCCGTAATCAGCACTGGACCAAAGCCTTCTAAAGTACTTTCCTATGCCGAATCTGTTAAGGATCTCCATAAGCGCAGCTGCCGTAAAACCGCTGTTTGAGAGGACATACATCGGGATGTGTTTCTTTTCGCAATCTGCAAGAAATTTTCCGATTACAGGGTCAAGCTCAAACTCGTTGCACCTCATCAGGAAATCCGCTTCTTCATCTGCGCTCATCAATGTCTTATCGCCGTTAAATCTCTGTGCGAAAAGCGGCAGTTCGGCCTTTACGAAAGGAAACTCCTCCCCTTCTTTATGCTTTAGAAGGAGCTCTTCGAATAATTCCTCACCATATGCCTTCATGTCCTCAAACGGACACTTGTCACTGTAAAAGCTTTTCCAGAATTCAAAAAGGCCGCGGTTAAAATCAATACTCTTGCTGTTAAGGAGCGTCTCAAAATAATCGAAGATAATGATCATGCTGTGCCCCTTTTAAAGTTCTGCCTGAACCTCGAATTCGTATTCGGGACCGTAGAAACTTCTGAAGAAAACCTCGTAATCGAATTCAACGTCAGACGACTTATCGGATTCGGGATTAAATGCTTTCCATGAATCCTTTACGTTATCGGCAAAGCCTGCCTCATCTGAGAAGATGAACCATTTAACTTCAACAGACTTCTGCTTCTCATATCCGTCCCAGTATGAATTCACGGTTTCAAAGTATTCGTCTTCGTTAAATCTGCCACGGGAATTACCAAGGTGCGTCAGTATCGTAAATTCGCCTTCGGGAATGTGTACTGACACGTTTCCTATAATGTCTTTTCTGACCGTTTTGTCAAAGATATAAGAGTAGAATCCGATGTATTTATCAGACCATCCTAAAGTGGCATAGTCATCAACCAGGTAGTAGTACTTGCCGTTCTTCATGTAACAGTCGTATACCTCAATGTTGATCTCGTCAGCCTGCCAGTCACAGAAATCACCGGCATCCGCGGGATCATTTGGTGAGTCGCCAGAGAATTTAAGATTTACCAGATCCGTATAATCTTCAGAGATCTCATAAATCACTGTGTAAGATTGGGCAGCACTGCCAACACAGCATGTAAGGAGCACTTCAAGCCTTCCGTTATGGTTAAGGTCGGTAATGGCACAGAACGCATTGTACCCGACGAACTCGTCATAAACGTAATAATCGTACAGGTCAGCGTACTTGCTAGCTATAAACGTCAGCTGTGAATCAATGTCCTCATATGTCTGGACCTTAGTTTCTTCAGTCGTCGTAGCAGTGGTTGTTACCTTTGTCTCCGTCTCAGATTCCGTCTGTGTCTGAATCTCAATATCAAGATCTCCTATTGAGCACGAAGTCAGAAGCAGTGCGCCCAGTGCAACTGTCGTGAAGTTAATTAATCTCTTGTTTTTCATGTTATCCCCTTTGTTGATAACGCATCCCGTTTTATGCATAGACATTACCAATTACCCGAATTATATCACAGGTATTTTGCGGCACTTTTTTGGGGTTGTTTTCGCGGGTGCAACATTTTCGATATTATATCTGTATTAATAGTATCCAAGCGCAAAAAGGAGATGCTCATATGCGTAAAGTATCAAGTCTGATAATGGTTGGCGTTGTTTTTACGGCGATGTTCCTGCAGGGCTGCAAAATTACATTCAATAAAGCTGACTTTGGCAAAGCCATCGTTGAAGAGACCAACCTGGAAGTCCTCACTTATGAGGAAAATTCATATACAAGTTATGACGAAAACATATACTATTTCCTGGTAGATCCTGCTAACGATTTAGAGCTTGGAGCCGAGATCAAGGAAGTCTATGATGCCGCAAACGAGCTACTGTCTCAAGATGAATATTCCGGCAAGAAAATAATGATTCATATCGGATTCCGGAATAGCAGGCCCAACGTCATTAATCATATATGCGACATGACCAATTACGATCGCAAAACACATTCCAAAGCCTATGACCACTTTGTCCAAATGGACGTCTCCGGTATCACCGATGATTTCCCTTACTACGATGCGCATAAAGATTATGAGATCAATAACCAGGATTACTGGACATACTTTGAAGACATCGACTTCCATTTCAGCGATAACGTCACTTAAAAAACAGTTCAACTTGGAGTATAGATACATGAAGAGATTTAAGATCAGCGCGGTGTTATTAAGCACATGTCTGGCACTGGGCGCTTTCGTCGGATGCAGCCAGTCTTCTGCAAGTCCGGCAAAGTCTGACGGCACGGTTGCCAATATTAACGGGAATTTCAGGACAAATGTATCTGAAGGCGTTGCTTCTGAGATTTCCGAAGTCGTTTATGACGATGCTGATGCTCTTACCAGTGGCAGTCCCGTGACTCCCGTTGACGACTCTGACGCTCCTTCGGCTACTGATACTACTGCTACTGAAAATGACTCTGCTCCCGCTGATGACGACAACATCGATCCGAATGTCGCCGGACAGATATATGCAAACGCATTTGTATCTGCTTTTGCTGAACAGAACATTTCTGAGATGGATACAGAAAACCTTACTATCGAAGAGTACCTGGATTTTGTCCGCATCTATTTGAAGAACCATGCGACGGACCTTATCAGTTACGAGCCCAAAGGCGAGATGCTTTTCGAGACGTTCACGCTGGCATCGGCACACGAAGTGATAAAGGTTTTCTTCGGGTTTTTTACTTCTGATGTTTTCGGTTCCGGACTGGAGGCACCGCCTGAGGCCCACGGCGACCAGCCCGCAGGACCGTATTTCGAAGACGGCAGATTCTGGTACGAGGCATACGACACAGAAGCCGGCAACAGGTTCGCACTGGTCGATTCCTACACGGTTAATGAAGACGGAACAGTGACATTGGGCTTCACCGTTTATGAGGCAGGTCCTGATGCAGATCTTTATGACTGCTACAGGCTCTCACCTGAAGAAGCGGCTGCCGACAGCACGATTAACATTGTTACAAATGGCTCAGCCACAGTGCGTATAAACCAGTCGGGCGAATATAGCCTGATCTACTACAAAGCAGATATTTAATTGCGCGAATTGTCAAAAATAATGTATAATTGGCTTATCTGTCCGGAAAACAGATATCGTTTTGAATTAAGGGAGAAGATTTATGAAGAGAAAGGCAATTGCAGCAATACTGCTGTCCGCTATGCTTTTTAGTGCATGCAGCAGCAAACCTGACGCCACAACTCCAACCACTTTAGCTGAAACAGAAACTCCGGCTACGACTGTTGCTGAGACCACTGTTTTGGCCTCTGAGACAACTGAAGCTGCTGAAGTAACTGAAGAAGTTGCCGCTGCGCCTGTCAGGCTCGACAAGACTGTTGATGACGTCATTCAGGTGATCCTCAATGCAACCGGCGATGAGTATTTCGTCTATACTGACGACGCTGATATGTGGCAGGCAACCATCAGCCACTCCGATGGCATCGTTGACTACAAAACATGCGGTTACATCGGCCGCCTTGAAGGCGATGACATGATCGACGGCTACAACACCATCTATATTGTTTTCGAAGTCTACGAGCTCGACATGGAGTCCGAACAGTACAAGAACGCTTGCGAGAAGGGTGAGTTGATCATATCCCGAGGCGAGGATTCCTTCACCAAGAAGCACGCCTTCGTCAACGGCCAGTTCGTCCTGATAGCATGCGGCGCGCTCTGCAACGACGACGAATTCCACTACGGCACCGACCCTCAGGAATTGGAACCGCCGTACACGATCGGCAAAGTCCAGGAAGGCTACGACGCTTTCATTGCACTGAAATAATTACCACTCCGATAGATGTGAAAAGGAAGGGAATGTCTCAAGTTTGGGGCATTCCTTTTCTTTTGGGGAGAGATTACCGATATGGTTTTGCAAAAAATTCCAATTTCGCTTCCTATATACTTGAAAAAACGGAACTGATTTTGGAATTTAAGCCCTATAATTCCATAATCAATTCCAAGTCAGCTCAATTTTAGAAGCATTTTTGGAATTACGGAAATCTTTCCTAAATACGCAAATTCAGGAAAAGGTTTAGGAAAAAACGGACAGTTTTTCCTAAATCATTTCCTGTTTTAACAAAAATAGAAAAAATATTGGTAAAGCGCGGGATTATGCGCGCCGTACGGCCGATTCACTGGCCCTTACTTACCTTACACTTCGTCCTTGTAGATCACGGACACATGCGTGATCTCGTTGTCGGGATCGGGATATTCCTTCTCGAAATGCATGCCGATCGCTTCGGCGGTCTTGAAGGAGCCGACGTTTGTATATTTGCAGTACGAATAAAGCGCAGGATATCGGGTGTTCGAGAATGCCCAGTCGCGGACTGCGGCAGCGGCTTCTTTCGCGTAACCTTTATGCTGCCGGTCGGCCCTTATGTGATAGCCGATCTCAGGAAGCATCTCGCCTTCGATGTTTTGCAAAGTAAGGCCGCAGTCGCCGATCATCTCGCCTGTTTCTTTAAGGCATACTGCCCACAGGCCGAAGCCGTTGTCGGCATAGCGCTTCATGTTTCTTTCGATCCAGGATCTGACTCTCTCCTCGTCGAAAACATAAGGATAGTGGCACATGATCTCCTGATCTGCCAATACCTTATAAAGAGCATCGAAATCGTCCATGCTCATCTCGCGGAGGAAGAGTCGTTCTGTCTCAAGTATTATTTTCTGTGCCATGTGATCAGTCCTTTGTTTGTGTCTGCCTGTCAGGTCCGCACGCAGATCAGTCCTTCTTAAACTGCGAGATAAACTTCCAGGCGTTCTCGATACTGTGTTGTCTGCACTCGTGGATCTGGTTGCTTACGCTTGCAAATGCAGTCCTGCAGACGCCGTCTTCGCTGTCGAAGTAATGGATCGTAAGTGTTGCGTCTCTTGTGGGATCGTAAACGTCTTCGGTGCGGTCACCTGATACTCCCCAGACGGGGTCTTGCCATGAGTCCTTGTTTTCGAAAGTGATGTCATCAAAAGACTTCTTGAGCTTGTTAACACCTGCCACATACTTGATGCGCTCGACACAGGATTCGCCTTGGAAGGGGAGCTCGGGAAGATGGGACTTGTAGCCGCCGGAGTAGAACACCGGAACTGCGACGGTCTTGTTGAGCCTGTCGGTAACGGGCTTGCCGAAGAATGTCGTGTAGACCGGGAACAAAGCGCTGCACGGCATGATGCCCGCAAGGATTTCAGGATACTCCTGATAGAGGTCCCATGTCTTGCCGCTGCCCATTGAGAAACCTGTCGCGTAGATGCGCTTGTCGTCGATGGGATAACGGGTCTTTAAGACTTCGATAATGTCTTTTGCTTCAGTCGCGGTGACGAACTGGTGGTTTTCGATGGCAACGTAGAGGAAGTTGTTTTTCCTGCAGACGTCCCACCAGCCGGCAACGTATGTGAGATACATTGATGAGTCACCGCCGCCGTGGAAACCGATGACGAGCGGGACGGGGCCGTTATCCAAAAGGCCGTTGTTGTAGTATGCAAAATATCCGACCTTGTGCTCGTCTGCCTTCACGGGAAGGAACTCGTTGTCGGGTGAAGTTTTTACGGTGACAAAGCCTGCATCTTCGGTCATGCCGAGAGCTTCAAAGTCGGGCTCCAGTTCGATGTGGCCGCACCACATCTTGAACTTCTTGACGAAGGAATCGTAGTCGTTTACGTAGTCAGCTTTCTCCTTGAAAAGAATGTTCTCGCAGCCGCTGAAAGCAAGGTTCAATTCGTCGCTGTTGCCGACACTTAAGATCGCAATGTCCTTGCGCTTAACGGCAGGAACAACGCTCAAGTTTTCCATCGAACACATCGCGGGAGTGATCTCGCCGGGGCCCCAAAGATATTCGCCTTCAAGGGTCTGCAAAAGATTATTTGCGACGTAATCTGCGGACTTGCCGTAGCTGTAAATGTCGGTGCGGAATTTCGCGCCGCGTGCAAAATAACCTTCAAAAGTCTGGGTGAAGAAATTGAAATCTTCGACGATGCCGTCTTTATAAACGGTGATCATTTTTATCTCTTTTATCACGTCTGCATAAAGCGTGCTGTCAGCTTTATCCCAGCCGCCTTCAGCTGTCGGATAGATGAACAAAACGCTCGAATCGTATCGCGCTGCGATCTTTGCAAGACCTGTCTCTTTTGCAAAGAGAACAGCGCTTTCCAAATCCTGTTTTTCCTCTTCGAAAACGAGCAGGAGCGGAGCCCTGAAACCATAGTTATTCGTCTGTCCGTCAAGGTCGTTATCGGGAACGAAAACCTTCATTAAAAATGTCTGGAATTCATGCTCCCAGCATCTGCCGCCATCGCAGTCTCTGACTGCAGGTCTCTCCATCATCGCCATACTATTATCCTCCATAAGTAAAACTTACATATGAAGTATAACATTTGAATTTGCTAATGAGATTACCGCATCAAAAATGGTCAGGAATGTGTTACTCGATTTGCTTGTTTTTTACTGTGAAGAATTTTCGAAAATCCGCATCGAAAAACAGCATCAGAAATCCGGTGAATCTTTCGGATATCCGGTGACCCATGCGGTGCCGCTGCCGGGCAGGTATTCTCCTCTGAAGTACCGGGAAGGAGACTCGAGCATGTCATTGAAATCCATCTGTTCGTTGCCGGAAACGCCGTTCAGAGTAATGACGGCATCAGTATGCTTCGCGTTGCAGGTTATCCCGGATTCCTTCAAAGCATCGAACCATGTATCTTTCACTTCAACGAAATAAACATTTCCCTTGTAGCGGCTGGCACTAAGTTTATCTAGAGCTCCCTGAAGCTCACTGTTTTTAACGCCGGCTCTCACATACACCCTGAATGACGTGTTGAATCTGGTGACGTCGTCAAGGTATTCGTCAGCATTTGTGACTGAACCATATCTCATCGGAAATTTTTCAAGCGAAAGTTTTTCGTTTAGTGTGCCGATATCTTCGATGACTAAAAATTCGTCGAAGCATCCGTCGATAATGTCCTCGATCTCTTTGTCCATGGCATCTGAATAATAGTAGTGGACGAAATTCTCGTACTGGATCGTTCCCTTCCAGTCGCATGTACCTGCCATATATGTTCCGTCTTCGGCGATGCAACTGAAATTAAGTTCCTCTGCAAAATTCGGGACAATCGGGTTCCTCACGCTGAGTTCATAACATCTGAATGACTGCCCGTAGGACGTCTTCAACTGCTTCACGATTCTGCCCTTAATAATCTCATCGAAGCCGGGAGTATCGTAAATTACTATCGCTGCAATGGCTGCGAAAATAGCCAGCACCGCAAGCACTTTCAAAATTGTACCGACTGCTTTTTTCATTCCCGTTTCCCCCTTTAAAATTCTTCGCGAAAATTCCATTAAAGCATTTCCATCAGTCGCTGCTTATTCCTTCTCAAAATCGAATAATTCCTTGTCTTTTTCGATGAGTCTAAGCATTACTTCCTGTAATTGCTCTTCAAATTTTTTTCTTTTAGCTTCGTAAGATTCCTTCTGCTGCAAGGCCTTGAAATTCTCTCTTAAGATATCTGCGACATCGCCGAACAGTTCATAGTACATATAGTAATCCCACGATGAATTATCCTTCGCGATCTTGATCCTTCCGGATATCTGATTCAGGAGTCCGTCAGACATCTTTTGGTCAAGACTTATGTCATCAAGCGTCTTCCACCTGCCCGCGCAGAGGACCCTTGCACGCAATGCTTCCGCATCGTTAGGATGGTTCATCAGGAGCTGCACATATTCCCTGTCGGCAGCAACGAAATCACCACACCCGAGCGCTGTGCGCAGATTCTCCCGCTTCTCTTTCTCGGACAAAGCAAGGAGCGGCTTATTCAGATAAGTCGTGCGGTATTTGCGGTCCATGTTCACGAATACTTTGTAGCGGAGCTTGAAACTTTTCTGCGCCGTCAACCTCGCAAAAAGACTCTCCTGGTCTTCTTTTCCTTCAAGCTCATGGTAAGTTTTCACGGACTCTAACAGCTTTTGGAATTCTTCAAAATATTCAAGGTTGTTATAGTTCGAATTCTCTTTTGCAGCCTTGAGTCTTTCTTCGATCTTCGGCCACTCGGCAAATTTCAGTTTTTCATTCAGACGGATGTCCGGAAAATCTCTCCATTTGCCTGCGCAAAGGATCATGCCGCGGTTGGCTTCAAAATCACCGGGGTCTTCTTCAAGTGTCTGCTCAAACCATTTCTCTGCAAGTTCGAACTCGCCGCTCATCAGTTCTTTTCTGCCTTTCGAGACAGATGAGCCGACGAAATTCTCATAGTCGTATGAGACGCCGCAGTGACTGCAGACATAAAGTTTTTTCTCGTTATCGAGCGTAAGTTCTGCGCCGCACTTTACGCAGACAGGGTTCTTGATTGCAGGTGCAGGTTTTGCGGTTTTCCTGGGAACGGTTCTGGTTTTCGCTGCCGCGATATCAGCATCAGATGGCTTAAGGGCATCTAACTCACTCAACGCCTGCTTGTACTTCTTGTAAGCCGGCTCGACCTCGTTCCTGTAGAAAGAATCGGACTGGTCCTTGACCGCTTTGTACTCACTGTCTCTTCGCGCTTTTTCTTCTTCGTACTTTTGCTGTTTTTTCTTGTTGGCGAAAACAGTCGCGATGATTACTCCTGCCAGCAGCACGAAATAAACCAGCATCGGCCACATGGTGCGGATATCCGAACTCGGATAGTATTTGTTGTTTCTGGAAGTGATATTGAATGCGCTGATGAATCCCAGGATTCCGAAAATAACTGCTCCGGTCCAGGTGGCACCCTTGCTCTCAATATTGTTTGCGAGCCTCTTTGCTTTGACATCGATCTCTTCACGCTGCGCCACGAGCTCATGGTACTTGTTCGAGAACGTTACGACTTCGTATAGCTTCGTGAAATATTCTGACCATGTGCCCTGCATGAACTTCTGGTCGTTCCTCAAAAGCCCCCGCAGCTGCTTGTGATCGTTCTTCGGATTATTCGTGTCGATCTTAAGTTTTTTCAGGGCGTCCACGCCGTCAACGGCGCACGCGTATTCGTAGAGGAGATTGAAATCATCCGGCTTCTTGGACAGCAGGTATTCGTACTTTTCGAGCGCCTGTGCCTTGCGGCCGTCGTAAGCCTGCTTCCTGGCTTCGTCAATGAGTTCTTCCCTGTGAAAATCAAGGACATTAAATGATGTCCCGCAAAAAGGACAGGCGAACGTATCCCGGTCTCTGTCCACATCCAGAAAACTTCCGCACTTAGGACACGAATAACTCTTTAGCTCAGCCATCACTATCCTCCCCTACCTCTCATATCTTCCCGCATAATGTCAGGTTGATAAAGGCAAAGTTGCATTGTATTCATCCTCTTCGATAAAGACCAGCTCACCATCCTGAATGGCAAGCACACCATATACTTCTGCGTTTTTCTGATGCTTTGATCTACTTACAACACAGACATCTTCAGATGCTCCCATAATCGCGTAATCGTAAACATCAGGTTCATATAACATATATCCGCAGTCATTGTAAACGTCATATACGGCGACCAGCGACGCGTCAATACCGCGGCCCTGGGTAATGCCAATGATAACGGTAACACAAAGTTCAGCATGACCGTCACCGTTGATATCACACTCAAGAGGGGGTGTAACAAGGCTCACCGCGGAACTTCGAATGTTTTCACTAATATATTCAGAAAGCGGCTGATAGAGCGTTGTTTCTGTAGGCTCAGCGCTTTGCGTTGGCTCCTCGCTTTGAGCCGTTTCTTCCGGAGCTTTGCTTTGCTCGGGCAGCACGTCCAAACCATTCTTCGGTGCTGTTATCTCGACGCTGTCCGTTCCCATACCATGAGCCATAATGTGTCCTGTTACCTTGAAAGTTCCTGTATAGATCTCACCTGACTCTGCCATGACCGAATACGAACCTTCTGTATTAAAAGTCAACGTCCCGGTCGAAGTTCTCTCACCATATGCCGTGATCTTGTCTGTCGTCACCCCGGGCTCAAGCCCGTACTTCTGATAGACTTCAGCGTATACACCGTCGGTGGTCAGTTCCCTGATGTATGCCTCATCTTCTGCCGAGATGTCCGCCTTTTTATGACAGCCTGCCACCGTTACGAACAAAGCGAAAATTACCGCTAAACAAACTAACTTCTTCCCCATATCTATTCCCCTGATCTGCGTGTCTTAAAAACTGCTCTGCGATTCCTGTCATCTTTTTTTGATGATCCCTATACGATTATATCATCCTTGGGGTTATGAGGGGGCAATACCTGCTATTTCTTGTTTTCGCGATATGGCATGCATGATCAGCTTGTCTGATCAGCTTGTCACGGCTTCGAAAACTTTTACCAGATATTTTTCCTGTTTTTGTTAAAACAGGAAATGATTTAGGAAAAACAGCCCGTTTTTTCCTAAACCTTTTCCTTTAAACTTCAATTTAGGAAAAGCATCGGGAAATCGCAAATGGGACGGCATGCCGCTCGCATGACACCCCCAATCAACCACCAAATCAACACCGCCCCAAACGGCAAAAGCACATTTGGGACGGTACGTGGTATTAAAACCAGGAGGGGTTATGTTTAAGCTGCCATCACAACAGCCTTTTTCTTGTTCTTGGCGGACAGGATGAGGTAGCTCAAAACCGGCGCGATGAACATTGCGAGGTAAACGAGGGTGATCCAGGGCTGGTATTCGACGTAGAACTGCTTGAAAGTGAGGCTCCACGGGTGCTGGATGATGACCCAGCCGAAGAGGTCTATGACGATGCTGATGCCGGACCAGAGGGCTCCGGTTGCCATTGCTTTCTTTAGGGTGGGGCCCTCGACTTTGCGAAGGTAGAGCAGGCCGAAGATCGTGAAGAGGATAATGTTGTAGAGGGGGTGCCACGGCTTGGTCATTTCGTAGCCCTCGCCTAAGCCGGGACCTTGGGCCATGGAACCCATGTGGAGGACCAAGATGTTGAATATCGTGTGGCCGATTCCGATCCAGGTGACTACGACGTAGCTGATCCAGTACCACAGAAGTGACATGCCGATGTCTTTGCCGGAACCGAATTTTCTTAATGACTTTTTGCTCATAACATTTCTCCTTGCGTTTCGTTTGGCGTTCTTTGTTATGACCAAATTCTAATCGGCCTGAGGAGAGAATGAATTAGATAAGACTTATATAACTTTTAATTATTTCTTAAGGGTGTGGAGTGCTCGAAAATGCTGACTTTACAGCTATGGGATGAAGACCGCCTTACATCCAAGTGATGAAGGCACCCCTTAAGTCACGCGCATTAATCCGCCTTACAACCACTGAATAAACGCAGTCTTGTCGTTGCTGTTGTAGCCGGCGCCGGCGTAGAAATTAAGCGTCTCGGGGCGCTTGGATCCGGTGAGGAGCATCATCTTGTAGCAGTTGTTTTCGGAAGCGATCTTCTTTGCGTAGGCAAGGCACTCGCCGGCGTAACCTTTTTTGCGGTAGTCAGCGTGGGTGACGACGTTTTCGACGAAGGCATAAGGCCTGATGCCTCGTGTGAGGTTGGGGATTATTACGCACACGCAGGAGGAGACGATCTTGCCGTCGATCTCGTTTACGATGATGTGGTGGTTGGGATCTTCGGTGATCTGTTTCCAGGTGTTTGCGAGGTGGTCGTTCTTTTCGGGAATGCCGTCTTCGTGAAGATAAAGATACAGCTCAAGCAGTGCATCCAGTTCGTCTTCTCTTATCTCGCGTACCATTTGCAGGCCTCCATGTTTTCGATAATAGGATAAAAAGATTATAACGCATGCCGAGCATTTCACTCATTATTGATGACGTTTTGATGCAAAAACGAAGATTATTTGAAAAAACGCAAGACTAACCTTGTAGCCGTAAACAGATGTTTCAAACAAATCTATGTGGGGAAATGAAAATGAGTAATAACGGTTGGTACAGTTTTGACGGCAATCAGGTCGACAGCTACACGGATTTTACGAACGGCACTTATACGGAGTTCAACAACAGGAGTTACGCGGAAGCTAACAACATGAACTACGCGCAGCCCACCGAGGTGAGTTACACCGAGTTTAGCAACGGAAACTACGCGGACTCCAACAACAGAAATTTTGTTGACTTCGGCACCGGCTATGCTGATTTCACGAATGGCACTTATACGGATCTGACTGAGATCCGCACGGGCACGCCGGTCAAGAAAAAGCGCGTGAGAAACGCCGATAAGAATGCCAAAAAGAGAGCCGCTAAGGCTGAGAAGATGGCTGCCAAAGCCGCAAAGAAAGCTGTTAAGGGCAAGAAGAAAGGCACCGCCGGCAAGGTTATCTTCGGCGTGGCCGCTGCGGCAGTCGCAGTCGTAGCCGGAACTTTCCTTGTAAAAGAAGGCGTTGTCCAGGCATGCACGGAGAACATCATTGATGAATATTTCTCCGGCGCCGATTCGAAAGAGACTGCAGTAAGTAAGGGCAAGAAGCCCGTCGAGGAGGCTTTCGAGATCACCGAAGAATGCACTTCTTATGACAAGTCTTCGCCCGCGTACTCGATCGCCGAAGACATCATGGCTGACCTCTGGCGCGAAGACGATCTCGGCACCGCGTACGAGATCTTCAACTGGGTGCACTCGAACATCAGCTACCAGACGCTGACGTCTTACGAGTCTTTTGAGGAAGCGGCTTTCGACGGATTCACGAAAAGAAGCGGCGACTGCTACGTTTATTTCGCGTGCTCGAAAATGCTTCTCGACATTGCCGGCATCCCTAACCTCATGGTCGAGAGATACCCGGTCGAGACAAACAGCCACTACTGGAACCTCGTCCAGATCGACGGCCTCTGGTACCACTGCGACGCGACGGTGTTCAGAGATCACCCGGGCATGTACTTCCTGCTGACCGATGATGAGATCGACGACGGCCATCACTCATTCGATCATTCGCTCTACCCTGAGCGCGCAAGCTATTATGAGGGCGACGACTACTGGGATGATTCTTATGACGTGTACTATGAGGATTCCTATTACGATTCTTATGTCGAAGATTCTTACTACGATCCTTACAACGACTGCTATGAAGATTCGTACTATTGGGATGATTCATACGCAGTCTACGATGAGCCTTATGGCGGCTACGGTCCAAATAGTCCTTACGTCGACTACGAAGATTACGAATATTCATACGCACCTTATGAGGGTGAGTTCATGGATTCTTTTGAGGATGCGTACGTAGTGAACTACGATAATTAAGCAGCGCACGTTGTGAACTGCAATTTATCCAATTTTTGACCAATTAATGAGGGTGTCTCAAAACATGAGGCACCCTCTGTCCAGAATATTAGAAACCTGTTAGCTGATCCATTTTACAGCAGGAACCTCAGAGCTTATCGAACCAGGCCTTCTTGTCGTAATCTGCGTTCAGATTTGCTTTAATCAGCACGAATCTGTCGTAGTTGTAATCGCCATATCCATCTGCCCTGGTCCAGTTTTTGGCTATCAGGTCAGCCATGTCATCGAGCGACATTTTCTCGTATCCGGAAGACCATCCGTGATTGCCGAAAGTGTATATGACCTGACTTCCCATGTTAAATACATCAATATAGCGGCCGGGATCATGTATGTTATTTCCGTAATCTTCGTCCCAAAATGAAAGCTCCTGTTCATAGGTAAGAAGCAACAACAGTTCCTTTATTATTTCTTTGGAAGGCTGCCCGTCGTAAAAGACCTTTAACTGGTCCCTGTTATAAAATCCGGGTGTTATTTCGAATCCCAGCTGCTCAATTGCCGGGTACAGTTTTACCTTATAACCGAAATTTATATAGTCGTACTTTTCTTTGTAGTCATCGATAATCTGAAAAGCCTTTTTCGCATTTTCAAATTGTTCCTCAGTAATGCCGAGCTCCCACATATCCGGGAGAACACGTTCCATATATATCTCAAGATATTCTTTAGAAGACTGCTCAAGGAGCATATAGGTGCGGACGTAGTCAACGAAGAGATCCCCCAGCCTCGATTTTTCGCAGTTGATAACTATAAAATCATCACCATCAGGAGTAACCAGGACGCTCGAGAGATCCAGGTTAAGATGGCAGAAGCAATCTTTGTATTGATTTCTGTTTCTGGATAATGCGCTTCTTACAAACTTCAGGTCATCATACATAACTTTAGGTTCCAGATGATAAAGCGGGCGCTGCCAGTGAATCACCTGATGAAATTTCCTGAAGACCTGCGCCATGATATCAAACGCTTTCGGGGCATCTCTTTTCGCGAGCTCCGACAAAGGCTCACCTTCGACATGGTCCATCTTTAAGACAAACTTATCGTCGGTCTCATAAAACTGGACGGGACTTAAGCCCGCCACATAGATCGACTTTTGTGTGGAAAACTCTTCATAAATAGCCATCAGCGGATAGTAATCTTTGAAGACCTTGTACTCGAACCCGTGGTAAAGATAGGTCTCATAATGCTCGCCCTTTTTGAGCAACTGCTGTGTTCCGTCGAATTCCATCTTAAGCCCTCCCTTATATGAAAATAAACAACGCAGTTATCAGCAGCAAAACCACTATCACTATCGCTGACATTACCGTCCCCGCCTTCGATAATCCAAGCCCTCTGACAGGCGCTTCAGCTGCAGCCCGTCGTAAGCCCATGATTCCGAAAACCAGCCCCGCGACAGCCAGCGCGAGCGCAATAGACACCACCACAAAAGCAGGCATGGCGCTGTTGAGAAAATCGTCCTTCCACCCTTCAAAAGATGAAACGTAAATCTCGGTGAATATGCCCATAACCGCCACGTATATCGACAAGCCCCCGCAAATAGCCGACGGGACTCCGATCTTTATAAACGGCATTTCCCTGTTGGTAATCTTATCTGCCGTGAGGCGCACCAGGGGATTAAACTTCTCAATCAGCTTGCAGATGTTCTCGCCCGTTGCAAGCGCCTCCTGCACCTCTCTGCTCCCAACAGCGTAGACTATTCTCGATGTGTAAAACGTCGGGATGCGCATCCTGTTGTTACCATGATAGAACTCAAAAAATACATATCTCGTTCCGCCCAGCGGGGCTTTCTCATATGCCGATCTGGCCTTGGACAGTTCCTTCGCTTCGACCATCTGGAACTTAAAAGGACTCAGCGAAGATGTGTATGCCACCCTGCCCGTATCCTCATCAATGCAGATCATCGATTTAATCCTATAGCCGCCTTTGGAAATAAATGTGGTCGTCTTTCCGAAGTTGTTTTCCTTGATGCCCTTCATCATCGTTTTTTTCGCGACCGGGAACATAATCAGATTACTGATGTTTGGGAAGAAGAGTAATACGATTTCCGCCATGAATATGGTGAAAACGCTAAACCTCGGCAGATTCAAGAGTACGTCGATCACACTGCCCAGCAAAACACCGACCGTAAGATAGCTTGCGATCAGAAGGATTATTGTCGGCACGCTGTTTCTCTTCATATGTATTTCCCTATGTGGTTATAGGGTAATTATCAAGGATATTTTCTTAGTTAGCAACTGGTTTAGAGAACGCAGTAATGGCAGCGAAAACAGCCCGTGTGCAATTGTTGGTCATTTTTAACTGCAACAGTTGCACAAAAAGGCCGATTTGTGCAATTCTTGCCCCTTTTTTAAGCGAACAATTGCACAGCGGCATCACTTGCAAAGGAAGCCCGAGTTTTCGAGCTCATCAAACACAGAGATTTATTCTCGCGGAGATTTTAAGTAAAATAATAGAAAAATGTTTGAGAGGGTTTATGTCGGTTATTCCTTTAGAATGTCCTTCATGCGGAACCGGGCTGAGGATCGACCCGGAGGAAAGCGCTGCGATCTGCGGCAGCTGCGGCAAGCCTTTCGTTATTAAAGATGCGATCGTTCAAAACTACATTAAGATCGTCACCGCGCACGAAAACGGCGACAGCGGGATCCTCGCGATCGAAGAATTCGAGACCGAAGACGGCGTTCTCAAAAGATACAACGGCACGTCCAGATCAGTCACCATTCCGGACGATATTACAACGATCGGAGAAGGCGCTTTTGAAGACAGAAAAGAATTAACCGAACTGCACATACCTGACTCCGTGACCGTGATTGAAGACAATGCCTTCATCGGCTGCGAGAATCTCCGCGAAGTCTTTCTTGCGGCATCCGTGAAAAAGATCGGCAAATATGCGTTCTCCGAATGCTCAAAAATCAGGGCCATTGTACTTCCCAAAAACCTGGAAGAGATCGGTCCTTACGCATTCAGCGGATGCTTCTCGCTCTGCGTTGTGAAGATGCCTTCGTCGAGAGCGAAGGTCGATGAGACCGTTTTCATGAACTGCAAGGACTTAAACTTTGACTGGCCTGAAGACTGGACGGAAAAGCAGCTCGACAAGCTCCGCATTGCAGCACCTACAAGAGGCGGACTGATAAATCTGTGCGCCTCCGAGAGCGAAGACCTAAGCGAACCTCTTCTCTTTTTTGGCGCCTCCGAATACGGCAACCTCGTTGAGTCGAACAAATTCAATTTCTTCACATACCGCGACTTCATGAGACAGTTTTCGCTTGGCGCGAATAACGACGATCCGTATCAGCTCAGAGTGAGCATCGAGAAGGCTACACTGATGTACGATTCTATCTCTGACATCCAGAGGAGTTATTCCGAACTCATCGGGCTTTTGGACTGCGCTGACATAAGCAGAAGAAAAGTTGAACCGATAAACATACCCCACTTCATCTGGAAGCAGGGCAAAGGCCTCAATGATTACAAGGTCATGGACATCGGCCCTATTCAGGTTTTGCAGATTAAGCTCGTGCAGAAATAAGCGGCCCTATTCAGGTTTTGCAGATAAAACTCGTGCAGAAATAAACGGGCTTATTCTGGTGCTGCAGATAAGACTCATGCAGAAATAAATGGGCTTATTTATGTTCTACAGAAAAAGACTCAATCAAAATTTACTTCCCTGACAGCCTGTTTTCCCATTGCTAATTATGGTCCGGCATTATAAAATTCAACCCATACAGAAGGTGGGTTATGAAGAAAACGTATATTACTACAATGCCGAATCACATTGGCGCTTTCCTTAAGGCGAGCGAACTTTTCGCGTCTCTCGGCATAAACATCACGCGCGTAAGCTACAACAAAGCCGTTGATTCGCACACGCTTTTCATCGATGCTGAAGGCGATGAGGCACAGCTCAAAAAGGCTGACGCCGAGCTTGCAGAAATCGGTTATCTTCCCACCGACAAGAATGAGAACAGCATCGTGCTGGTGGAATTCATGCTCAGGGACGTGCCCGGGAGCGTTACGGAAGTCTTAAAGCTCATAAACAGTTACGAGCTTAACATCTCATATATCAGCTCGCAGGAGAACGGCTCTGACCAGCAGGCATTCAAGATGGGCCTGTTCGTCGATGACGAAGAGAAGATGAAAGAATTCTTAAGCCGCGCGCAGGAGCTCTGCCCTGTGAGAGTGATGGACTATAACCACTCGAAAAGAGTTTTCGACAACAGCATTTTCTATGAGTCATTTGTCACAGGCCTCATGCATCAGATAGGCCTTCCGGCGCAGGCACACGACAAGCTTCTTGTTAATTCGAATCTCGTCATGCAGATACTGGATGAACAGGGATTGTCGCCGTTCAAGACGTTTGAGAGCATCAGCAGATTCGCTGAACTCTTATCGTTAAGCAGAGGTTCCGACTTCAGCCCGAGAGTTACTGAATATGCCATAACGGATAACACGAAGATCACTACGATAGAGCCTCCCTGTGGAAGCAGCACGATGATCATCCAGAGTCTTGATGAGGTCCTTTTCGTCGACTGCGGATATGCACTCTACGAGAAGGAAATGATAAAGCTTTTCCGCAGCATTCTTCCGGATTACGATGCCATGAGAAAACGCATCTTCGTTACGCACGCTGACGTGGACCACACCGGTCTTCTGCATATTTTTGATGAGATACTGGCAAGCCGCAAAACCGCTCACTGTTTTGAACTCGAAGCACGCGGCGAGAACGGCTACAGGGAGCAAAATCCCCTTCACAAGCCGTATGTAAGCATCTGCAAAACGCTGACCTTCTATAAACCGCCGGAACCCGGCAAATTAAATATTCTCGGCGGCACCGATGACGAACAGGACGCTCTTTTGGAAAAGATCGCGACACTTAAAACCGGCGAACTGGATTTTGAAGTTTATCAGGGTAAGGGCGGCCACCTTCCCGGTGAGACCGTGCTCATCGACCATGAACACAAGATCGCTTTCACAGGCGACATCTACGTCAACATTTCCGGCATGACACGCGAACAGGCAGAGTACAACAGATATGCGCCTGTGCTCATGACGTCAGTCGATACCGACCCTGCGCTCTGCACGGCCGAAAGAAACTTCATTATGCAAGATCTTGAACCCGGCAACTGGAAGATCTTCGGTTCTCACGGCGCCATGAAGGAATATTCCAAATAAGATCACACCAAATAAAAATGCGCTAAACTAAGTCACGCCAAGTTAAGTCACGCCAGCGTGCTTAAGTACTTCTCATACCTCTTGTTGTGATTAGTCATGGTGTGCTCTGAATTCACGTATGCAAGAAGTCCTTCTTTATCGACCCACTTGTAATCAGTGGTCTCGCCTTCCTGCAGGACGATGCTGTCCTTGTCACAGCTCACCTTCGCAATGTATGAATAGTACATCGATCTGCCTTCATCTTTGAAGATTACGCCGACTAATTCAAGCGAGTCAGCCTTTAATCCTGTCTCTTCGAAAAGCTCTCTTTCGGCAGCTTCCAAAGGCTCCTCTCCGCTTAAAGCGGCGCCGCCTGCGCTGGCTTCCCAATATCCGGGATAGATGTCTTTGTCCTCGCTTCTTTTTGTAAGAAGATAAGTGCCGTCTTCGTGGAGCACGAGGAGGTCGACCGTAAGATGATATCTGCCTAAGGGTATCGTCTTGTAATTGCCAAATGCCCTTACGAAAGTCTCGCCTGTCCTGTTGCCGTCGCGGTCATAAAGATCCCAGATCTCCTGTTTAACGCCCATGTGAGATTATCCCCATTTCCCGAATAAGATATGGACAAGAGATTTATCTTGCTTCCTTCTTATTCTCTTTATAGAATTGCTGCTTCTCATTATACATTTTCGCATCGGATTCGCTCAAAAGCTGGTCTATAGGCTTCTTGCCGTCAGCAGAATAACTGTAGCCGACAGAACAGCTGTACTTGGTGGCACCGACCTGCTCATGTACACGCTTGGTGAGCTCGATGACGTCGTCTTCAGAAACCTTGCGGCAAACGACTACGAACTCGTCGCCTCCGACTCTGTAAACAAAGTGCTTGCGCTTTACCGCGCGGATAAAACAGTCTGCTATGGTCGTGATCGCGAGGTCTCCTGCAGCATGTCCCTCAATATCGTTGATCTTCTTAAGTCCGTTCATGTCGATAGAAATGAGCGCTGAAATATCCTGCGGGTTTTCCGATATGTCAGCATAAAATGCCTGACGGTTGAGAAGTCCCGTGAGCGGGTCTTTCTTGGTAACCTGAAGGATCATGAAAACGTAGTATACGAATACGGAGATAGCAATCGTCGTGCAGAAAAGCTGGGCATACTCTTTGCCGATAATGAACGGCATTACGATGCCTGCGAAAAAAGCGAAGCAGAAATAAATTATCGGTATTCTCTCTATCTTCTGCTTTGAACTGTCAAGGATCATGAGGGCCAAAAGGAGTCCGCAGTAAATTCCGACAACGATATAAGGAAAAAGGCCGAGCGGGCCGCGCACCATTGTATCAGTCTCGTCAATCCTGAATACGATGCCGGTAGGGATAGATACGAGGTCAACTATCGCGAGTATGATCGCCGGAACGAATACATACCATCTCTGTCTCTTGACGATCGTAAAGATGATCTGCGCAACGAGGAACGGCGTGGCACTGTATCTTACGGCGATCAGGATCGTCCTCAACATGCGGTATTCGGGCTTGTCGACGAGATAGAACTCGATAAACACAACGATCGAGAGTATCATGACCTCTGCGATCAGGGCATACATTCGCATGACGGTCTTCTTTTCGAGGAACACAGTCGAAATAAGGGATGTCGCAAATCCCAGAAGTACGAGTATCAATGCCCAGTTGTCTACTACATACTCGGTAACTACCATAAGTTCCTCTTGAGCCAAAATATAAATAATATTTATGAAATTATACGGGGTGGCGGTGGCTTATTCAACCAATAAGGTGTTAACACAATATGACGAGGCTTTTAATCGCGGCCTTTTTCGCGCCCCTTTTGTCAGCAGGTTTTCATGCACAGGTTTTTGCCTATGTAAAACGCTCTAAAAACATGAGCGAAAACCTGATTTTTGCAAGAAACAAGGTTTTCGAACAGTTTTTCGAGGCAAAATACATGAGCAAAAAGATGAGCAATCTAAAAGGGGCCATCTCGTCTTTTTCGAGATAGCCCCATAAAAAATCTCTGAGTTGTAAGGATCAGTTCTCTGCGATAATGTTGAGCTCGTCATTAAGTCTTGCAACGATGACTCTCTCGCCGGGATTGTAGTCCTTCTTGCCGATGAGCACCGCGATGTTCTGCTCTTCAAGACCGCGGACTTTGTAATTTCCGCTGTCGGTCTTGCCTACGACCTCGCCTGACAGGAACTCATAGTCCTGATTCTTGATCGCCTTTGCCGTCGCGAAAATGTTATAGACCGCAAAGATCGGGAAAGCGATACACATTATTCCGAGAAAGCTGATAACGAAAAATCTCAAGAAATAAATGAGCAGGATCAGGATTACAGTTACAATAGCACTTACAATGATCGAGACAGGAAGAAGCTTCCATGAAGCGCTCCTGGATTTCTTGATGAATTCCTGCTGAAGTTCCTCACTCACCGTTACGGGAGTAAGACACTCTTTGCTGACGGCGTCTTTTACCGCAAACTTAACATCTGCTGCCATATATATCCTCCAATTACCCATAAATTTAAGCAACGGAAGAAATTAAACCTCAGAATAAAACTTATGTCAACGAGTTATTCAGTTGGCTTTGTAAGAAATATGAACTCTATTTATCAGCCTTTGTAAGAAGTGTGAGAGCCTACGTATTCTGCTCTGTTTATCAGCCTTCGTAAGAAGTGTGCGAGCCCACGTATTCGATCTCACCGGGTTTGCCTGTCGTGAAGATCCTCTTATACTTGTAGCCGCTTTCGAGGTAATCCTCATCGATCGTGTAGAACACCATAAGTTCCGTGCCGGGCTCAGGTGCCTTACCGTCCGGGCTGAGCAGCGAGATGAACGTGTCATCGGTAAATGTGATCTTCTGTCCGTCACTCGTATAATTCTTAGCTGCAACGGTCACGGTATCGAAGTACCATTCCTTGTTCTTGATATCAGCCGAATAGTACTGCTCGATCATCTCATCGGTTATCTGCAAAGCAGATGGCTCGGTCTCGCCGTTGATCTCTTCGATGGCAGGGTTCCATGAGGTCTCAACCGTCAGACCCTCTGCTGCTCCCGATGCTGTATAGATTCCAAGTCCGGCCGCAACGCCGACAAACAGAAGTCCCATTATGATCTGGAAAGCAATTCCGCCCGGATGTGTCGTCACGGGTGAGAGGATGCTCTCGGGATGCCTTGGATCGATCTTGATCGTAACAGTCTGGTTCAAAGCAATGTCCGAATCCTTTTTGACAACGAATTCATCCCATACCGCCTCGTACCGGACGCCGTCATAGTAATAGCTGAACAAAGGTGAAGTGTTGATGAACGTCACCGTCCTGTGACTCTGAGTCTCATCCCTGCTGACGGAACGCACATAGCCCGTGCAGGTCGCGCTGACCTCCTGCGTATAAACGGTCTTGCCCGAAAACGCCTTAAGTATGCTCACTATAGTCAGAGCAAGGCCCGCGATGCCGAACACCAGAACGGCCATCAGGATAAAGAATTCAGCCTGTGAGAAATGATTTCTGAATATCATGAGCAGCACCAGTAAAAGCGATGCCAGCGCCATGCCCCCGCCGATCACCCTGTTCAGACGCGCCCTGCTCGAAGATTCAACGATATCGCCTTTGCCGGTAACGATCATCGAGATTCCGGCTGCAAAAAAGACCGCACATGCAATAAAGCCGAAGATCAAGATCTGCTTGAAGATCAACGCCAAGACCAGGCCCGCGAAAACAACCGCTCCGCCAATGATCCCCAACATGCTCTTCTTTCTCTTAGCTTCCTGCTCCTCAACCGTGCCGAGTTCCTTTACTCCGTAGATCTTCTCTCCGAAATCACGCACATCCGAAGTGAGCATGGTCTTCACGAGATCTACGTTCTCGCCCACGATCAGATCATACTCTTCCTCGCTTAAAAACTGTTCCTGATTAAAATGCCACTGAGGGTTATCCTTGTTGTAAAACATCCTTATCCCCTTGATTCAAAAACGACTGCCTATCCCAAATGCGGACGGTATTCCGTACCACCACGATGAATATTATACAACAATAAGAAAAACTTACCTGCAAGATCTGCTTTTCGCGATTTAGCAGGTACACAAATTAAAGAGGATGCCTTTCTGCAAGACATCCTCATCGTGTTGACATGTTTTCCGGTCTGAAAACTTATCTGAGCTTCAATACCTGGCCCGGATAAATGTAATCCTGGAAGTTGGACTTGACGCCGTGAGCCTTTGCGTCTCTGTCGATCATATCCTTGTTCAGTTCGTAGAGTTTCTTCCAAGTTGTCTTGAATCTTGCTGCGATCTTGGAAAGGTTGTCTCCGGGTACTACTGTATAAGTTGCAGGGATTTCACCGTTGTTTGTATCTGCACCACCGGTTACGTTATTCAGATCATTAACATTAAGCTCTGTCATATTAAGTTACCTTCTTTCATAAGATTTTGGCTTTAGGCTGCCTGCCTTTGATGATTTTATTTAACCATCAAGCAGTAGTGCATACAATAAACAATGTGGAAACAAAGTGTTGCCAAACTAACAATCTTTATTAGGTTAGTTGCGTAATGATCATTCTTTTATAAACACCGGCATCTCAAGATAGCCGCGTTTTTCCTTGAAAAATCTGCCTGTCGTAACGACGCGCCTGTCGCTGCCGTCAACAGAAACCCACGTGCCTTCGGGCAGATAGAATTGGGCTTCTCCGTCAGGATCAAAAACAGGGGCCACAAGTATCTTGCCGCCAAGCATGTACTGCCTGTCGAGGAATGCACAGACAGGGTCGTCCTGGAATTCGAGGACCATCGGGCGCATGACGGGAAGGCCTGATTCTTCAGCCTCCGAACGCGCTTCGTTGATGTACGGCATGAGCGATTTTTTGAGTTCAACATAGTGTCTCAAAACGTCTACGGATTCATCGTCGTAGTTCCACGGCACGCGGTATGAACTGCTTCCGTGGAGTCTGCTGTGCGAGCTCAGAAGGCCGAATGCAGACCAGCGCTTGTAGACGTCGGCCGTTGACTTGTCTTCGAATCCGCCGATGTCGTGGCTCCAGTAAGAGAAGCCTGACAGCATGAGCGAGAGGCCGCCCCTGATCGTCTGCTCCATCGAAGGATAGTCGGAGTGGCAGTCGCCGCCCCAGTGCAGCGGGAATTTCTGGCAGCCTGCCGTGGCGCTTCTTGCGAAGAGAACGGCTTCGCCTTTGCCCTTCTCTTTTTCGAGCAGTTCGAAAACAGCTTCGTTATAAAGATATGCGTAGAAATTATGCATTCTCAGAGGATTGGAACCGTCTGCATAAGCGACGTCTTCAGTCGGGATCCTCTCGCCGAAGTCTGTCTTGAAGCAGTCGACACCCATGTCGAGAAGAGCTTTAAGCTTATCCTGATACCACTTTTTCGCATCCGCATTGGTGAAGTCAACGATGCCCATTCCGGCCTGCCAGAGATCCGTCTGCCAGACACTGCCGTCGGTCTTTTTGATGAGATAGCCGTTTGCTGCCGCCTCGTCGAAGATCTCGGACTGCTGCGCGATATAAGGATTTATCCAGACGCAGACGTGAAGGCCTCTTGCGTGAAGCTTTGCGATGAGGCCTGCAGGATCAGGGAACATGTCGCTGTCCCAGAGGAAGTTGCACCAGTGCGAATCTTTCATCCAGAAACAGTCGAAGTGGAATACGGAAAGATCGATTCCCCTATCGCGCATTCCGTCGACGAACGAGAGCACAGTCTGCTCGTCGTAATCGGTCGTAAATGACGTTGAAAGCCACAGCCCGAAAGACCAGTCCGGAATCTTCGGGACACGGCCCGTGAGGCCCGTGTAGAGCGTGATGACATCCTTCATGGAAGTGCCTGCGAAGATATAGTAATCAAGGCACTCGCCGCGCACGGAGAACTGGACTTTGGATACGTTCTCGGAAGCGACTTCGAAGTTTACTTCTTCAGTGTGATTTACAAATACACCGAGATTGTTATCGGTAATGTAGAACGGAATGTTCTTGTAAGACTGCTCGGAGAATGTGCCGCCGTCTTTGTTTATGATGTCGATGCTCTGGCCGTTTCTTATGAAGCTGCCGAAGCGCTCGCCAAGACCATAGACATGCTCGCCTACGCCAAGGCTCAGCTGCTCTCTCATGAAGGAGCCGTTATCACCATCGATAAATGCAAGCGCGCCTTCGCATGAAGAAGTAATCGCGCTGCCCCCGCGCATAAGCTTATAACCATAGTTTTCTTTGTCGATAACAAGGCAGCTCTCACCGCTCTTTACAACGACGGTCTTCTCATCTTCCTCAACATCAATATCAGCACTTGTATCAGAAAGTCTGAAGTAAGAAAGCGCGAGCGACTTATCGCCCTTGAAGTGATATGTCCTGATGTGGAAAACGTTTTCGCAAGGAGACGAGATCTCCATCGTAATGTAAGGACCGCTCAAGGTCATGCCTCTGTTGTAGATATGGAAAGAAGGCAGGGTAAGAGTTATCTTACCGCTGCTCTTTTTTACGAACCTGACTTCCTTGGCCTGATGTATGTCAAAACCTTCTGCCGTCAACCATGCGCCGTCAGTAAACTTCATTTATGGATCCTCCGGATGTGACTGGATTTGCTGCGTTTAAACCGCCGTCAGCTGGTTATGCTTACGCCTCCGGCTTTGCTTTCTTGGCAGCCTTGTCCTTGTACATTTCTTCATCTGCGCGCTTGATGACATCGGCAACAGACACATCGTTCTCAGCATCAAAGACGGCTACGCCGCACGCGACCGAGACGTAATCTTCTGGCAAAGGAAGCGTGTCTGAATATTTGCTCATCTTTTTGTTCAGAGCCTTAACGTTCTTGTCGCGCTTTTTGTAGTCTTCACCAGTCATAACCGCAACGAACTCGTCACCGCCGATCCTGTAAACAGGGCTGTGCTTGAACACATCGCAGATGAGGCGGCAGGCTCTTATCAGATATGCATCGCCTGCTTCGTGGCCCTGGGAGTCGTTGATCATCTTGAGATTATTGACGTCAAACATCGCGATCGCGAATTCGAGATCAGGTTCTGTATTGATCTGCGACTGCAAGAGGTTTTCCTTGTCCTCATAAGCCATACGGTTATTGACGTTCGTCAGAGGATCTCTTCCCATCAGGTCAACAAGTCTCTTGTTGATGTGGTCTAATGTAAGCGCGTGACGGAACTTCTCGAATGCAAGACCCATGCGGTTTGCATATGTAAGCAGGAAGTGGTTTTCGACCTTGTCGATGCAGTCCCTGAAAATGATGTAACCATATGCGAGATCCGCCTCGTGAAGCGGCAGGAAAACATAAAGATGGTTGGGGCCTTCAGGGTCGTAACCCGGGATGAGATCTCTGGACTTGAACAGCTCTTCCCTGAACGGAACGCCGTCTTCGGTCGAATAGATAACTTCCATATTCTTGCTGTATCTGTCGGTGTTGAGCTTGACGTCGGCATCGTAGATAGACAGGCCGAAGTTGGGCTCCAAAAGAACATGGAACGAATCGCCTTCGTAGTCGTGGTTTTCGACGAGGAGGCTGTAAAGATTTTCCTTGAACTCAAGGTGTGTGAGGCAAGGCAGAATGGTCGAGTCGATGATGTTGAGTTTGCGCTCGAAATATGTGGTCATGGCGCGCTTCGAAAAATTCTCGCGGCCCATGCGTCTTCTGATCTGATCGCTGTTCCTGAATTCATAGCAGTTGCAGCTCTCACCCGGGATGAACTTACACTGGATTATCTCGTTTATATCGCGCTCGGCGCCGTTTATCATTTCTCTCCAGAGTCTTACGGTAGCAGCTCCCATCTCGTCGAAGCACTGGTCAACTGACGCGATCGAAGGGTCGAAAATCTTACTGTTGTCGATATAATCGAAGCCTGTAACGAGAACATCCTTCGGCACTTCGTATCCGTTGTTGCTCAAAGAGATGCATGTCTCCATCGCAAGTCCGTCGTTTGCGCAGATAAAGACATCAGGGAGCTTGTCACCTGATTTGCAAAGTTCATTAATGTGCCTTGTGACAGCCGCATTCTCCCAGTCCGTATAGAATACTTCAACGAGATCGTCTTCACAGTTGTTCTCTTTGAGATAATTGCGTACGGCTTCGACTCTCAATTCCGAATCGTGCGAATCCTTTGTGCCGGCGATGAATGATATTGTTTTCGCGCCGTGCTCATCTCTTACGTGAGCGCAGAGATCCCTTATTGCCTGGTTGTTGTCGGAACCGACGTAGCTTACGCCTTCTCTTCTGTTGCCCTGGATGATTACGGGGATTCCGGCCTCATTGCTTCTCTCGATGATGTCGTCGATCCTGTCCTGGTAATCCAGCGCGCTCGCGAAAATGACCGTGCCGTCAAAGTCGTGAAGATCAGGGAGATTGAAGATATTCATCTCACCTGTTTTCTTGGCGTCGTTATCAATATATGCAGGATAGCAGAGGAATAAAAAGACGTCTGTCTGCTCGTCTTTGAGTTCATTCTTCATGCCCGTAAGGAACTGACTGAGGATCTCCGAAGCCCATCCAGTCGTGAATACAGCGATCTTTTTCTTCATATCATCGTCCCTCCGAAGAGTAAAATGTATCAATCGTCCTTCTTGCCGCCTTTGCGGAACGGCTTAATGGCTTCCTTGAATTCTTTGGGATTATATTTGTGTTCTTCTGCGAAAAGATAAAGCTCGCTCTTGCTTGATTCACGGAGACTGTCGAGCTCACCTTCGAAAAGCAGGTGTCTGTCGTTCTTTTCGATGCAGATGCCCGAAAACTCATAAGGCAGTTCTTCGCTTTCCGCCTTTGCATTCGGAACGACCGTAAGCATGTCGCCGTCGACGGACATGACTACGTAATCAACAAAAAACGTATTCTTTTTGCGGAGATTCTTACGAAGGAGCTTGCGCATGCTGTCACCGAAATAGATAGTGACAATGTCGCCTTTTTTCACAGTTTTCGCCATAACATCTATACCTTTATCAATTCAGTCCAAACGTAAACGATGCTTTCCCGTGCCATATCACCGGTCAGCATTTATATTATACATTTTATTTCAAAGATTATCTCTATCGTTATGACGCCGATTGGTATAATAGAGCCCGGGAGAATATGAATATGTATGATTTTGACGCTATAACTGACAGGAACACGCCTGACGATATCAAATACGGGAAGATCAACGGAATAGATGACCTCATCCCTTTATGGGTTGCGGATATGGACTTCAGAAGTCCGCCGGAAGTCATTGACGAACTCATGCGCGTCGCATCAAACGGGATCTACGGTTATTCGGAAGCGGACAAGTCCTACGATGACGCCGTTACAGGCTGGTTTAAGAACAGATTTGACTGGGATGTCGAAGCATCTCAGATCGTAAAGCTGCCGGGAGTCGTCCTGGCGATCTCCTACGCCGTCCGCGTGCTAACAAAGGAAAATGACCACGTCATGATCTTCGAGCCTGTTTACGGTCCCTTCAGACGCTGCGTAAAAGGCAACGGAAGAATACTCACGGTGGAAAAGCTTAAGACAGTTAACGGTCACTTCGAAGTTGACCTGGAAGAGATGGAGAAAAAGATCGCCCAAGATGACGTCAAACTCCTCATCTGGTGTTCGCCCCATAATCCCGGCGGCAGGGTCTGGACCGCAGAAGAGCTCCGTGCAGTTTCCGATATCTGCAAAAAGCACGGCGTATTCATCGTAAGCGACGAGATCCATTCAGACCTTACGCTTTACGGCAACAGACATATCCCGATGGCTAAGATCGCAGGCGATAACTGCGTCGTCCTCACCGCTCCCACCAAGACTTTCAACATTGCCGGCATCCAGGCCGCAAACATAATATCTTCCAACAAGGAAGTGCTCAAAAAGATCGACCGGGAAGCCGTAACCACAGGTGCTTTCGGCCTAAACAAGATGGGTATCGCTGCCACAAAAGCCGCTTACACATACGGTGCGCCGTGGCTTACTGAACTTCTGAAATACATCGAAGGAAATGTCGATCTTCTGCGTGAAGAACTTAAAAATTCGGACCTCGTAATGATGGAACCCGAAGGAACATACCTTGTCTGGATCGACTGTTCTTCGCACAAGAACTTTGCAGTAAAGCTGCTTAAAGATGCGCATGTAAGAGTTTCCGAAGGAAGCTTTTTCGGAGAGGGCGGCGAAAACTTCATAAGAATAAACGTCGCATGCCCCAGGAGCGTGCTTAAAGAAGCAATCAAGAGAATGAAAGCTGTTTTGTGATAATGAAGTCGAATGAAGCACAATATGAGAGGATGACAAAGTGGCCGGTGCCGCTACTTATCATATTTCTCGGCCTTCCGACCATGGTCAGCATGTTCGTCACCACCATCTACAACATGGCCGACTCCTACTTTGTCGGACAGATAAACACGTCCGCAAGCGGCGCCACCAGCGTTGTAATGGGCCTCATGGCGATACTTCAGGCGCTGGGATTCATGTTCGGTCACGGCAGCGGAAGCATCATTAGCAGAAAGCTCGGCGAGAAAGATATCGACAGCGCGAAAAATTACTCTGCAACGGGTTTTTATCTTGCACTGTTCTCGGGCATTGCCATGATGATCTTGGGCAGCATTTTTCTCACACCGCTCATGCGCCTTCTTGGCAGTACCGACACCATTCTCCCTTATGCGAAAACATATGCAATATGCATTCTCTGCGCCGCTCCCGCTCTGGTATCAAGCTGCGTAATGAACAACATCTTAAGATACGAAGGCCGCGCGTTCTTCGCCATGATCGGCCTTACTTCAGGCGGCATCTTAAACATCTTTTTAGATGCTCTCTTCATGAAGAAACTGAATATGGGAATCTTGGGCGCGGGCCTTGCAACAGCCATATCACAGTACATTTCATGGTTCATACTGCTTACGATGTTCCTTAAGAAAAAGACGCAGACTTCGCTTAAATTCAAATATACGAAGTTCAACAAAGCAACAATCGGGAACATAATAACCACGGGCCTTCCGAGCCTTGCAAGACAGGGACTTGCGAGCATATCGACGATGGTCCTCAACAACGCTGCAGGCGCATATGGTGACGCTGCCATCGCCGCAATGGGAATCGCTAACAAAGTCAGCATGTTCATCTTCAGCGCTGCACTCGGAATCGGCCAGGGCTTCCAGCCCGTCGCAGGATTCAACTTCGGTGCGAAATTATATAAGCGCGTGCGTCAGGGATTCTTCTTTACTCTGTTCTTCGGATCGTTGCTTCTCGGCATCGCATCAGTTGCGGTTTATTTTAATGCCGGCTTCTGCATCCAGATCTTCAGAGATGATCCTGAAGTAATCAGGATTGGAATCCCCACTCTTCACGCGCAGTGTATCGGATTATTTTTCGTGCCCTTCCAGGTATGCAGCAACATGATGTTCCAGAGCATCGGTTATAAATTCAACGCGACTTTCCTGTCATCACTTCGAAACGGACTTTGCTTCATTCCCGTATTGCTTCTGGCAAGCATTATTTTCGGGCTTCCCGGAATTCAGGTATCACAGGCAGTCGCAGACGTCCTGACTTGCTTAGCTTGCATACCTTTCACTGTCAGCTTCTTCAGAAAGATCTCCCGTAACGCAGTCGAATAATGCCGGCTGCGGCGCGAACTGCTGCATGTCTGTTTCCATGAGGATTCCTAAACAAAAGAACTCAGGAATCTTCTCGATCAGTTTGGGTTTATTGTTTTTCTCAGACTTTTTCATTTTCCCATTATCCTTTCATTTATTCATATGACCATTCTCTCGACGTAGGGGTGCACAAACAGCGGGTTGACTTTGACTCTTACCGTGTCGCCTTCCCTGACGCCGTTTTCGGTGACATCGACGGTCATGTGCGATACACCGATCCTTCCTATTACCGGGCTTTCCTTCCCGTTTATCCAGACGCTCAGCTCCGGAACATCCGCAATCTTTTTGAAGACGCCTTTTACGAAATTACCTAATGTATAATCCTGCGCGCCTTTCTGTATCAGGCCTACTCCGCAGCCGGTTCCGATCCTTACCACGGCAAGCGAACTGTCCCTTTTAAGATATGCCTCGCCGCTGTATCCGATATGCTCGCCTTCGAGTCTGTTGTATACGGAGAAGACCTTCGATTCGAGCCACACCGCTTCCTCAAGTCCGCACTTTGCGGGCGTCTTTCCGAGGATTGCGCTTCCGACTCTTACCGCATCAAATCCAAGAGAACCGAACTCGCATGCTGCCATTGAATTTGCGACGTGCGTGATTCCCGTATCAACGCCTGCAGCTCTTATTCTTTCCAATGCGACCTCGAAAACACAGACCTGCTTTTCGACGCTTCTTTTATAGTTGCCTGTGCTTCCCGCAAGATGCGTGAAACAACCCTCGATCGAAATGTATTCCTTATAACGCTTAACGTTCGGAATGTCATCAAGATTAAAGCCGTATCTGCCAAGCCCTGAATCGATCTGGATGTGAACTCTCGGCCTCTTTCCCGTAAGCTCGTAAATATAAACAAGTTCAGGGATCTGTCTGCTGTCGCCCAGTGCGATAACGACATTGTTGGACACCAGTGACAGGAGCTCTGCGAAATCCGATACCGGAGTCAGCATGAGGATGTCTGTCTCACATCCTTCTTGCCTCAAAGCGAGCGCCTCACACGTAGCCGTAACGGCATACATGAAGATATCCTGGTCCTTGATGATGTTATACAGGTTGGCAACGCCCAATCCGTAACCGTTTTCTTTTACTACCGCGATTACTTTAGCTCCGGTAGATTCACTTATGTATTTTACGTTGTTAACAATGGCATCCTGCTTGATGACCAATGTGGCATTGATATCAAAACAACTGTTGGTGTTGATCTGATCTTCGTATGTCTCGTCACACATAGTTCTAACCTCCTTTGCTGTGTATAGGTTAGAACCCGGGAATTTCAAATCAACTTCATAACGGCATCAAAACGACAACAATTTCTAGGGAAAACAAGGGTTTGGGTCACTTCATCTTATTGTGAAAACGGCCGCCGGTTATTTCTTCTTATTGCGAAAACGGGCGCTGATCATTTCATCTTATTTCGAAAACGGCCGCCGGTCACTTCATCAGTTCCCAAAAGCTTATCGCGCTTGCGGCAGCGACATTGAGCGAATCAACGCCGTGATACATGGGGATCATGACACGGTAATCGCACGCTGCAATGACGTCTTTTGGAAGGCCTGTCCCCTCAGTTCCCAAGAGGATTGCTACCTTCTCATTCGCTCTTATGTCATCATTATCAACACTAGTGGAATCCTCAGTAAGTGCCATCGCAACAGTCTTAAATCCGTGCGAATTAAGGATCCTCATCAGTGAAGAATTGTCAGAATCTTCAAGCGATAACTGAGCCCACGGTATCTGAAATACTGTGCCCATGCTCGTCCTCGCGGTACGCCTTGTAAGCGGATCGACCGATGCGTGCGTAAGAAGCACTCCGTCCATTCCGAGCGCTGCCGCCGACCTGAATATCGCGCCGACATTTGCCGGATTTGCGACGTCAACCAAAACCGCGATGCGCTTTTTATCTTTGAAGAACTCTTCTACAGCCACGTCAGGCTTGCGCTTGAGCACCACCCACAGCCCGCGCACCAGCGTGTGCCCGGTCAGGTTGACCACCACGTCTTTGGTCGCAATATAAACGGGAATGTTTTCTTTTATGTCTTTGCCGCAGTGCTTTTCGATCGCCTCGAAAACAGGGCCCGCCTCAACTTCCAGCCTTCCCTCTTCAACGAGCATCGACAGCGGCTCGTATCCGTTTTCGAGCGCACGCAAAATGATATACGCACTCTCTGCAAGAAAAATGCCCGGTTCCGGCTCATTCATCGTGCGGAGTTCGCGCTCAGTGACCCTAGCGAAAATATCCATCTCAGGAGCGTTAATGTCTTTGATCTCAATAAGATTCATGTCACCCTCCGATGGGGCCGTGGCAATCAACGTTCGTTACTTTCCCCGTAGAATCAAAATCCATACGGAAAACCTCGTATTCGTTCTCGACGTTACGGCCTATAATGTCTTCCGTCTGGTATTCAGCATAGCCGGCACCGTTTTGAGAAACGAAAATCTTCGAAAACTCCCCGTACTTCTGCTCTATGTCTTCTATATTTTTCCCGAGATAATTCCAGTCGTTGATTCTGGGATGGCATGTGTGCGAGGCAAGCCATAGGCCCAAACAGCCGGCCATAAGAACAATTACTCCCACCAGGGCAGCAAAGATATTTCTTGCAGTCTTCTTTTTCTTAATTGCCAGAACGATCAGTGGTACCGCCAAAATGATCGCCGTCACAATGAGCAACGCCAGCAGGATATATAGTCTAAAGAGGAAAATCACCGTCTGCATTACCTATCTCCCGTGTTTGTTGTTCTCCCTCACGGGTTGTATTATACCACCCGGCATGCTCTGAAGGCCTCTAAACAGGCCCTATTATAAGGTGAAACAATGTTACAAATCCCCAAAAATCAACGAAAAATCGGCTTTTTCTTTCAAATACACCAAATTTCGCCTAATTTCAACTCTTGTCTAAATCGCAAAAGTTCCTTACAATAACGCAGTGCCTATGTAAATGGCATAACGGCACAGTAATTCACTATTTTGGAGGATCTATCATGAATAGACAGGAATTAGTTGACGCAATGGCAGCAAAGGCTGGCATTTCTAAGGCTGCAGCAGACGCAGCAGTTAAGGCTTTCATCGAGACAGTTGGTGATGAGCTCCAGAACGGCGGTAAGGTTCAGCTCGTAGGCTTCGGTACATTCGAGACAACAAAGAGAGCTGCAAGAACAGGCCGTAACCCTCAGACAGGCGCTGCTACAAAGATCGCAGCTTGCACAGCTCCTAAGTTCAAGGCTGGTAAGGCTCTCAAGGATCAGGTTAACTCAAAGGCTAAGAAGTCCAAGAAGTAATTCTGATTTTTCTGAATACGGGTTATCTAATAGGGCATCTCATTGCGAGGTGCCCTGTTTTTATGCTTTGCTTCCTCGAAAAGCCCGCCCCTCTCTGTAATTGTTGCCCCTAAAAAAGCCCAACAGTTACAGAAATTCGCGTTTTTCTGTAATTGTTGCCCTAAAAAATGATCAACAATTACAGATTTCTCTTTTTAACATAAAAAAGAGGATGCCTCGCGACATCCTCCCATAATCAACTTTTCAAATAAAACTCAGCCCTGCACCTCGTCCTCCACCATCTTAACGCCCGCGAGCACGTAGCTCATTCCTTGTGCGAGCTGGTCGAGCTTGTCCCTGCCGCTTACATAGCCGCTAAGAAGGACCTGGCCGTTAGCATCCCTGAAGTCGAGCAGGTAATCCTTGTCGGTTGCGCCTCTGGTGAGCTGGAAATGCAAAGAAGCAATATCCTTGAGCCTTACAAAGGTATATGTCTCGTTGCCCAGGTCAGGGAACCTCTTGTAGAGAAAGTCCTTGGTAGCCGCGAAGTAGTTATTCTTATCGTTACCAACTACGAAAACCGGTTCTGCGGCCATCTGCTCGTCAAAGGCCTTTACCTCGTCAACGCTTCTTAAAAGCTCGTTGAGATTGGTCTCTGTTCTTGTGGTGACGTTCTTCTTTTTGCCTACTGCGATAAGGATTATACCAAGGACAAGAATACCGCCCGCAATGCAGCTTAATATCTTGATCGTGTTTAGTGTCTGGGGATCGTTGAGACCGCCGTTGTAGATCGCGAAGCCGATACCGGCAGCCAAAAGGAGCGGAATTACGATAAGGATGACAGGTCCCTTGCTCTTGTCGCTCTTGGCTTTAGCGCCTGAGACCCTCTTGACGTACTCTTTGAGCCAGACTGAATTCTCGCTTGCCAGATTTCCCATAAACATACCCTCCATACATCGGTATGTCCATATGTTATCAAATGCCGGAAGATCCGCAAATAAATATCCCGGATCAGTCCGACCCGGGATAAATTTAGATAAATAAATCAGTTATTTCAGTGTGATTTCAGGATTTGTCTGATAGCTGTTAAGGAAAGCAACGAGTTTTCCTTCAGGATCGTAAGTAGAGATACATACATTATAGTTTAAGAAAATCGCAATCTGGCCTTCCTTTAACTCAGTTCCTGAGATCTTTCCCAATACTTCAAGGTCAGGGAGATCCTCAATTATACCGAGCAGTTCTTCCCAGTATGCATCTGTGAATGTTCCCTCAGTCTTGCTCTGATCAGCGGTAAGAACATGTCTGAATCCGTAGTTGTAATCGCCATTTACTTTCTTATATGCCGTACCTGCATAATCATATGACCATGTTTCTTTTTCGCTGACGATATACATGTTAAATATTACAGAAGGATCCGGCATGTAGATGGTATCTGAAGGAAGCCAGTTGGTCTCTGTATATCTGATGACAAGATCGTTATCGCCTGCGCCGATAATGTCCATTGTGGATCCGAAATCGTCTTCGAAAACGCCATTAACATAGCATGCATAGTAGCCTGCGCCGGCATCCTGTCCGTTAACGGAATAGGGTCCGCGTGAACCCATATACATTTCACCTTTTTCGTCCATTATAGGATGTATTTCGTAAGTGAAAATTCCTGCTTCGATCATCTCATCAATAAGGTCTTCCCACTCCTTAAGATCTGTCTTGCCTTCGTACTTTGTGACTACGCCGTCTACTCCGTAAATGGTGACGGTGTATCTGTACTTGCCTTCGTCACCGAAAGTGATTACTGTGTCGGGTTCCTTGTCAGCAACTGTCTCTTCTGCAGATGCATCTTCTTCTGTCTCTTCAGAAGTATCCTTCAACGCTTCACTTACTGCGGATTCGACTTCTTCGTCCCACTCTTCGCCGTTAGAGCCTGTTTTCTTGGTTGTCTTGGCACATCCGAAAACAGACATTGCCATGGCTGAGCACAAAAGCAAAGCAACAACACTCTTCATCTTCTTCATTTCTAAAAATCCTCCCTTAAAAGATTTGACCCCATTTTAGAAATGTCAAAGATGCTTGTAAATAATTGCAGGATATACAAAATTGACAAACAGAAATGCCCGTAATCAGACAGAATATCTTAATTTAACTAAACTTGCGGTTAATTATTACTAAACTATTTCCAGTCTGTTGTAAAACGGTTAATCGTATGTAATTACCTGGTGACCATACGTGGTTTTAAGCCAGTCGCCGCTGCTGTTGTCGGAAGACGGGAATACGATCGTGTTCGGGTCACCGTCGGAGATGTAACGTCTGCCGTCATTGAGTTCTTTGAAGTTCATCTCGATATCGCATTCAGTGCCGTTGTGGTCGTAACCGCGGATCCTTCTTATCGCGTTGGCGTTATATTCCCTTACAAACGGCGAATAAGATCTGGTCCATGCGCATAACAGCGATGCTTTCGTCGTGTAGGAGAATCCGTCGTAAGTTCCGGAGAAGATCGTGCTGTACTGCGGATTGTCCGAGCTGACATTTTCGGGCGAGCCAAAAGGCAATGCTACGATGTTTACATACTGTCCGGGAATTATCTCGTCGAGCTTCTGGTACATCTTGCCGACCTGCTTCTCGATCTCGTCAGCAGTGCAGTCGCCGAGCTTAACGTGGTCCCATGTGTGGTTGCCGATATCGTATCCGTTGTCGACCATCCACTTCATGACCTTCCGGTCATCCTCTTCACCGTTGCCGAAGAGTCCAGAGTTCACGAAAAACGTTGCCGTTACGTTGTAATCCGGGTATTCTGCCTTGATCTGTTCAAGAATTCCGATCGCGCATGTGGGATCGAAGATCGGACTGCCGTCAGCATTCCATCCTTCCAGCACAACGTCTCTGATGCCGTCATCAAATGTGAGGATGACCGGGCTGTAGCCGAACGGAACATCGATGTATCCGTCGACGTAATCAGTCAGGCGCATCATGCGGTAACCCATCTCGTAGTAGCTGCGAAGGTCAGCTTCAAAAGCCTCAGACGTCCTGTTGTAGCCGTCCTTATCGACATTGCCGCCCGTGTACTCTGTCTCGGAATTCTTCATGCCGTAGACTCTGTGGTACATCAGGATCGGGACGGAATTGAGCTCGTTTACGCCCGCATTTCTGTACTCTTCGGCAGAGTAGGTCACAAACGAAGTCTCTGTAGTGGCTGCCGTTGTCTCGGTGGTCGTTGCCACGGTAGCCTCCGTCGTGGGAACGGTTTCTACCGGTTCTTCTTTTTTGCATCCCGAAAACATAAGCGCGGTCATGGATGCTATGAGCGCACAAGTTGTAATTTTCTTAATATTCATGGTGCCTATTATATCAGGATTGAAGGTGGCGTGTTCGTCAGATTTTGAAGTTCTTAACCGCGTGGTGTCTATCTGATTTGCAGATCTTAAACGCAGGGTGTCCGTCAGATCCTGAAGTTCTTAAACACGGCTGTTCCGCCCGGTCTTACCGTCGAAAAGCATGACAAACCGAATCTTGCACCGGTAAAGTGATCGAGCCTGAAGCGCAGGTCATGCGGCGTTCCGATCTGTTTGAATCCTTCAGAAGTCTCAATGAAGCACGCAGCCTGGTCCTTAGTGAAATCACATACGACTTTGACCGTAAGAGTGGTGCCGCTAATTCTTACAAGCTCTTCGACCTCTCCCTCTTCTAAAGTAAGATCCCATACTCCGCCCTTGCTCGTGTTGCTGAGCATGACTGCTGCAAAACCTTCTTCATCCTTCGCGATTCCCACAAAAGCATAGTCGCCCTGGAATGCGGAAAGGCCCGCAAAATCGCCAATATTAAGTGCACTGCCGTCAATGATTACAGTGGCCTCGCATACAGGACCCAAAGTCTTCTGGGTCAGCGTGTTCTTTGCAAAGAAAAGGTTGCGGCAGACTTTATCAGTCGTTATGTGGAAGCCGTTATCGAACTTAACAAGGCTCATGTCAGGTTCGTGATTAAACTGCCAGAAATCTTCATGTCCGGATTTGAAATCATCACTGCCGCAAACGCCTTTAAGTTCGGCCTCTTCAACGGTAATGTCATCATCAAAGACAGGCTTTCCGTCCTGCCATTCGAACGGTACGACAACCGGAAGTCTTCCGACAGCACCACTGTCCTGGAACATTATCAGGTGGTCGCCCATGGGGCCTTTTACTATGCCGCCCTGTGCGATTCCGGAATCCCTGATGCCGAGATCGTTATCAAAGATATCGCCGCCCTTAAACTCGCCTTCAAGGCTGTCGGCGACATACATCGCTTCGACTCTTCTCCACCTGTCACGGATAGAATGAATCATGAAAAGATGGTATTTATCATCAATCTTATAGATGTGAGAGCCCTCAAGCCCAAGCCTCGGATTGCCGCTGTCATCAACTATCACGCGGTCGATCCCGCCTTCTGCAGGGCCTGTGAGATCGTCATTTAATTCAGTCAGATGGATGTCGGTGTTGCCGTAAACGAGATAGACTTTTCCGTCATCAAAGAGCATCGAGAGGTCGTGGTAGAAGCCCTTGATAACACTTCTTTTCCACGGTCCTTTGAGGTCTTCTGATCTGTATAGATAAGTCTTGTTCATGTCGTTTGAAGAGAACGCGACATAGAAGATTCCGTCGTGGAATCTTAATACCGGAGCCCACATTCCTTTGCCGTAGATGTAGCCGTCTTCAAGTCTTTGCGAAGGCGTGCTCTCGAGCTTTTCGAACACATAGGAATAATGCTCCCAGTGCTTAAGATCGGCAGATCTCAGGATCTCTCCGCCCGGGAAGAAATGCATTGTCGTTGTGATCAGATAATAGAACCCGCCGTGAAAGATCACGTCGGGATCCGGTATGTCCATGTTGAAATGATAGGCCTTATTCAGCATCTTTATCACGCTTGTCGATCTTGCCGCTCTTGATGATCTTCAGGAAGATATCGGCGATCTTGGGGTCGAACTGTGTGCCCCTGTTCTTCTCAATCTCATTGATGATGTCTTCAGTCGTGAGCTTTTTACGGTAGACTCTGTTTGAATTCATGGCATCGAAAGAATCGGCGACGCAGATCATGCGCGCAATGAGAGGAATCTCCTCGCCCTTGAGGCCTTCCGGATAACCTTTGCCGTCGTATCTCTCGTGGTGGAAACGCGCGCCTTCGTTAACGTTCGGCAAACTCTTGAAGTGGCTTAAGATCTCGCTGCCGTGAGTTGTGTGAGACTTGATTATCTCGAACTCTTCATCAGTGAGGCGTCCGGGCTTGCCGAGAATATTGTCGGGAACGCCGATCTTGCCGCAGTCGTGAAGGAGCGCGACATAGTAGATCCTGTTGAGTTCTTCGCCTTCATAGCCCATCTCTTCGGCGATCATACTCGTATACTGCGCGACGCGGTTGGAGTGACCGTTCGTATAAGGGTCCTTGGCATCGATAAAGCCCGTGAACGTCTCGATGGACTCCTTGATGATCTCGTTGTCATGATCGTGCTGCTTCTTGTACTTCAGGTACTGGGCTTCAGTGATGCTGAAGATCACGAGGGATAAGAACCACACGCCCAATGCGATGAGAGCAGCCTGGAAAAGCGGCTCGCTCTTTAAGGCTCTGTGGAATGTGTAGTCGATCGTAAGAACCGAATTGTCGAGGTTCTCGCTGATGGGGATATAGATGATCATGCCAGGAACAACGCCTTCATAGGGTTCGACCGGCACTTCCATCGCATTTTCGCTCGAGCTCGGAAGATAAACAAGATAATCACCGGGAAGCATGTGGATCAGGACTTCCCCGTCAAAGGTGGAGAGGTTAAGATTGTGGTCTTCCGGATGGAAATCGCGAAGATCGGGAACGACATTTACGAGCTCGCCGTCATCCGTAAACTGGTGGATCTCCAGAGCGCCGTTCCACGCAAGGAACAGGAAGGCCTCGCGGTCAAAGGTCAGCTTGAACTTATAATCGGAAATCGCATCTTTTGTATTGTTGGAGATATAGAAATCGTAGGTGTAAGCCTGGTAGTTATGCTCCGTAAGGCCCTCGTTATTGATGTCGAAAAGCTTGGTCCAGGTGCTGGTCCTGGTCTCCGCCCTTACTGACAGATCCTTATCCCTGTCGTCATCAACCCTGAAAAGATTCTCACCGGTAAAGCTGTCCTCGTGGACCATCTTGTTAAACTTGTCGGTCTCGATCACGCTCAAAATGAAGAGCGCAATGATAACGCAAAGCGTTACAGAAAACAGGATGGCAAAGATTTTCCTCTTTTTCAAAACAGTTTCTCCTCTTTACTGGCGGGGCGTTTTCGCAGCACAAATCTAAAGCTGCAACCTTACGATTGCACGTCTACCGACATTTACATTATATATTGCGTATTTTCAATGTGCGTGAACGCAGGTTTAACAATCTGCAAACAGTATGGGAGGTAAGTGTTTTTATAATTTGGCATTTAGTAAATAAACAACGGCGATTTAATATATTATGCTTAATCCGTGTAGTATGATTGGTATTCGTTATTACGGCCACACTTCGAAAACACACTTCGAAAAGAGGAACTAATGGGAAAGTCTTTAGAAAAAAAGAATACTACCATCGTTATCACTGAAAAGACTCCGCTGATCTTACTGGCGGGGCCTATGTTCCTTGAGCTCTTCTTAAACGTTATGGTAAATAACGTCGATACCTTCATGCTGAGCCACTATGACGAAGTCGCTGTAGGTGCAGTAGGTAACGCCAACAGGATCATGTTCATGATGAACATCCTTTTCAATGTCATCGCAACTGCAACAAGCGTCGTTGTTTCTCAGTATCTCGGCGCAAAGCGCTATGACAAGATGAACATGATCTACACGCTCGCCGTCATGGTAAACTTCGTCTTCGGCTTGATTTTAAGCGGTGCTTTCTGTGCGGCAAATCCTCTTATCATGGATTTCCTTCACATATCGGATAACATGCGTCCCCACGCCATGATCTATATCTACATCGTAGGCGGTGGCGGATTCATCCTGGCTGTTTATAACGTAATGCTCCAGATCTTAAGATGTAACGGTTTTTCCATGATCGGCATGTGGATCACATTGGGCATAAACTTCGTAAACATGTTCGGAAACTATCTTTTCCTGTACGGCCCGCTCAAGCACCTTAACATGGGCGTCGCAGGTGTTGCCATATCAACGGTAGCATCAAGAACAATTGCCGTCATCGCAATATTTATCTTCTTCTTTGCAATGAAGATCGGTAAGATCGCACTCCGTTATCTGAGGCCTTTCCCCAAAAAGCTTCTTTGGAAGATGATCAAGATAGGTCTTCCTACGGCAGGCGAAAACCTTACATACAATCTTTATCAGACAACGCTTCTTTCATTTATCAACATAATGGGCGAAGATTCCGCAAATGCAAAAGTATACTGCGATCTGCTTATCTCTTTTGCAATGATCTTCTCCAACGCATGCGCAATGTCAACGCAGATAATCACGGGACATCTCGTAGGCGCAGGAAAGACCGAAGAAGCATACAAGCGTGTATTCAAGACATTGAGAACAACTCTGCCGATAACGTTCGGCCTTGCCGGAATCAACGCGATCTTCTGCAGATACACTCTTAGTCTCTTTACGAATAACCCGAACATAATCGCCCTGGGCCAGATGATCATGATCGTCGATATTTTCATTGAGGTCGGACGCTGTCTCAACATGACATTCGTATCAAGTCTCAAAGCAGCAGGAGCATACGTCTTCCCTCTCATCGTGGGCATCCTCTGTAACTGGGGCTTAGGCCTTGCAACGGGCTACGCAGTAGGCGTCCTGATGGGTGTCGGCGTCGCCGGAATCTATGCCGGAACCGCAACTGACGAATGCATCCGCGGCCTCATCGTAATGTACTACTGGTACAAGAAGAAGTGGGTCGGCAAAACGGTCGTCGATAAAAAGCGCAAAGACGTGCTGGAACTCGAATCAAAAGAAGCAAGCTGATTTAGGGCGCTGCATTTGCAGGATAATTTAGTTCCGGACTTTTCAGGATTATCGCATGTACCTATAAGAATTCAGTTTTCGATATCTTATAGGTGCGTTTTTATAAAAACGGTTTGTTTTCGAGTTCATGTGCCTATAAGAATTCGGTTTTAGATATCTTATAGGTACATTTTTTATAAGAACGGTCTGTTTTCGAGCCCATGTGCCTATAAGAATCCGAAAGCGTAAAATCTATAGGTACGGCAACCCCAAATTTAGCGTTATTCGGGTAAAAATGTACCTATAAGAAAAGCATAACTCATGTCTTATAGGTCAAGTAAACTATCGATGCTATTCAGCGAACCTGCCGGAACACCCAAATCAGATTAGCCGGCTGCATCAATAAGACCACATTAATTTTTGTATTAAGTAGACCAATAGTCCCAGACAATACAGAACTGCCTGCATCTCCGCTAAAATAATTCCGACTATGGCAAAGCCTTTGCCGCCGGTATGCTTTCGGAAAGAATTAATAAGTCCGATAAGCGAGAAAACTGCGCCTGCGCGATTAAAGATCAGTGTGCAGGCGACAAGGACATTTACGACCAGCCAATAAAACCATTCTCCAAAAGGTCTGTAAAAACCAATAATCTCATTGGCTATAAGAAATAATATGAGCACTATAAACATAGGTGACAGGAACGCGGTTACAAAACCTGTCACTGAAGCTTTGCTGATTTTTTTCTTTGGCTTATTCATATGACAACTCCGCCGGAGATCAATTCAAACCTAATGCCTCTTAATCGTATTTTATACCATGAACATTATCAGATAAAACATTCAATAAAAACGGGGCATCACTTCATCGTGACACCCCGTCTGTTTTTACTCGTTTAAGATTGAGATTAATACTCTTCTTCTCTCTCAGTATTGTCGTAGATCTCCTTGCAAGCCTTGCAGTACTCGTATGTGATTACTCTCAAACGGTATGAAAGATTCTTGAGGATCATGTCGATCTTCTCAGGGCAGGACTTGAAGAGGTCTTCGAGTCCTTCGGGATAGATGATCTCAACCTGTGTATCGTTGCTCTCTACAACTGCTGTAGCTGTACGTGCTTCCTGTGTGATGAGGCCCATCTCACCGAAGCATGCAACAGGCTTAACTTCTGAGAGTCTGATCTCGTTGTCTGCGCCGTAGTTGCTGTAGATGCAAACACTTCCGGAGTGAACGATGTACATGCACTTACCGGGCTCACCCTGCTTGAAGATGATAGTACCGTAAGGATATGTCTCACCTGCTGTACCCTTCTTGGATACTGCGTCAGCTGCTTCACGGAGAGCTTCAGCGCTGGGCCTCTCAAGTCTGAAGTTCTTAGCTGAGAGATAGATGGACTGCTTTGTCATTGAAGCGAAGAAGCTTGCATAGTTGTTCTTTGAATTCTCTTTACGAACGTTATCAAGAGCCTTCTTGATCTCGTTGTAATCGTCTGTCATTGCCTTGAGTCTGTTGCCGAGAACTACGATGATATCAAGGATCTTGCTGGGATTCTCTGTGATGTATTCATAAAGCTCTTCAGCTGCGATCTCGACTACTCTTGAATCTTCTTCAGCAACAACTGTGCTGCTGCGGGGATATGACTCGATAACTGCCATCTCACCGAAATATGTTCCGGGTTCGAGAATTGCAATCTGAACCTGATCTTCCTGACCGTAATTGTTATAAACTCCTACTTTACCCTCTAAAAGCTGGAAGAATGTATTACCTGCATCTCCCTCTCTGATGATAACTTCGCCGCTGCTGATCGTTCTCTCAATCGTGCTCATGTTGTTGCCCTTTCTCTTTCTCGTGATGTAAAAATATGTCTCAAATACACTTTACGTTTCTACAGAGGATTGTATTTTCTAACACACTTTTTGTCAATTATCAGATATTTATCAATTATATCATTGATATAAATTAATATAGTCAGTTATAGGAAGCCTGCTCAATACAATTTGCATTTGGAGCGTGATATAATCTCGATAGAATAAAGGATGAGATGCCCTAGATAACTACACTTGAATAATACTCCGGCCGGAAATCCGGCCAACTATAAACGTTGCTAAGGAGTTCAATATGAGTATAGACAACAGAGATCAACGGGTTGATCAACTATTACAAGGCATATACAGATTATGCATCAATAAGGATGACTGTGCTGATTGTCCTTTCTATGTTACCAAGTGCACATTTGGAGAACCCCAGCCCAGAACATGGTTCGATGAAGAGACCATTGAGATCCAGGCTGAGCCCACACCCGTTGAAGAACCTGAACAGGAAACTCCTTTGATCGAAGCAATCGAGAATGCAATCGAAGCACCCGAAGAGCCTGAAGAATATGATGATTCCGACGGCACATGGCTCGTAAGCACAACAATGGGCAGCGTCTTTTCGAAATATGTTTATATCTGCTCCAAGTGCGGTTTCAAAAAAGAATCCGTCCTCTCTCTAACTCCGATGACCAAGTGTCCCGAGTGCGAGAAAAGAAAAGCCATGAGGGCGGCTAATTAATTCAAGTTAAAAACGTAAGGATGTGTCAGTGTGATGCATCCTTTTTTCGTGGAGTGAAAATTTACGTACCAATTTTAAGAAAACCTTATTTATGTACGTAATTGCATTGCGCTCATGATCACTTTACTTACTGAAATCGAAAAACTCATTTTCAGTAAGTAATCTACCGGGTGTTTCTCTTATTCTTTGAATCCCAAAAACTCTTTGAGCCCTTCGAACTTTTCCATGTAGTCACGTGTGAGTCCGAAGTGTCCGGAGAGAAGTTCTCTATTGCTGTCCAAAAACTCCGCGAACGTTCCGCTCATCTGTTCAGGCGTAAAGAAGAATTCGCGCGAGCCTCCTGTGGACCGGTCGCCGGCCTGGACAAACGCGGAATAACCTCCGAGAACGTGCGACCTGAATTCGAACCTCTCCAGATACCAGCCGTGGCATTCGACTCCGGCATCCGGCCTTACGTCAAGGACATCCTTAACTTTATTTGCACCCGTAATTTGAGACATCTGGTCCTGAATGATCTCCTGAATAAAGAGTTCGCCGTCCCAGTCATCATCGTAACGCGAGAACGTGCCGTCATCCCAGTCGTAGTACTTGATGAATTTCTTCTTTCCGTCCACGTCCTCAATTGCATAGCGGTAGCTCTTATTGAAAAAAGACTTCTTTGCCCACGGATACATCTTTTTCAGCCTCTTCAGTGCCTCGTCAACATAAGCATCGACGTCTGTTCCAAGAAAATAGAAATCCTTGAAGATCAATACCGGCACACGCATTTCCCTCTCGGTAACTCCGCCGTGTGAGGAAACCCACTTAACCTTTTTGGTGTGGATGAGGGTAAGGTCGTCAATTGCAACAGCTATATAGTCACCGAGCATATCCCTGAATTTGGGATGCTCCGTTCCCGTTCCGAAAAGCTTTCTTTCAAGTACTTCCTTTTTGGTCAGGAGATCAAACTTACCTTTGTAGATCCTGTTAAACAGCGTCCTGAACTCTCTTTTCCTGCCCTTCTTGATGAAGAAAGTTGCAAGTCTGGGCTCGATCGCGGGCAGTCTTTCCATGCAGTCCATGAGTTCCGGATAATCTTCAAGCTGGGACATCTCCGTATCGACGTGGCCGTGGTCAGCAGTAATTATGAGGAGCGTATCCTTCATGCCGCGCGCAAATTCAGCGATCCTGTCCTGAACGTCTGCGAGGAATTCCTTTATTTTCGGGTGTTCATCGCAGGCTCCGCCGTACTTGTGGAGAAGATCATCAGGTGAAATGCAGTATCCGTAGATATACTTGCGTTCCGGCCGGGCGCAAAGCTCCTTTGCCTTATCGAGGATATCCTGCAATGTCTCAGTTTTCTCATCGGCATATGGTGAGAGGCAGTAATTTGCCACGCCTGCTTCCGTGAGCCTGTCGAAAACGCTCTTATAAGGCGTGATAGTTCCGGCGACAGAATAGTCTGCAGCCTTCTTCTTTGTACCCACGATCGTGTTTTTATATACCGTGACGACCTGGTCAATGTCCTTGTAGAAAACATCCCAGCCGATCCATCCGTGCTCGCAGGGCTGAAGGCCGGTCATGAGAGATGTAGTAGCGGCAACGGTTGCCGACGGAAAAACGGAGTCAACATAGCCGGCGCTGTGCGATGGCAGATACTCCCTGCGATCGGTATTCCAGACCAGGACTGAACTGCCCATGCCGTCAAGGACAAGAAGAATCACGTTCTTGTATTCTTCTTTAAGATAATTATCGAGAAGCTCTGAAGTATCGCCCGCAGGCTCTGCTCCGAAGTATTTCAGGATGGAATTCGGAAGATTTACTATGCTTTTTTTGTAATCAGGTTTGACTGTGTAATTGTTCATGTCAAGCTCCGGCTGATCAACTTATTGAATTCAGAAAATCGATTACCTCTTTGTGGTCTCCCATGAACTGGAAAGTGTTGAGGCCGGCTTTTTTCGCGCCTTCGATATTCTTTGCCCTGTCGTCGATGAACAGGCATTCGTCTGCTTTAAGGCCGTATTCTTCAAGGAATGCCTTATAAATTCTAACATCAGGCTTAATCATGTGGTGATCGGCCGATACGAACACGCCGTCGAAAAATTCCAATGGCAGAAACTTCGGAAAGTATGTGTAGAACAGGTCGCTGGCGTTGGAAAGCACGTAGATCTTGTATCCGTGGTCCTTCACATATCTGCAGAAATCTTCGGCGCCGTCTAACGGATCCATGCAGATGTCCCATCTGTCAGCGCAGTTTTTGAGGGCTTCGTGGTATTTCTCGGGCACTCTGTCCTTAACGATATCGAATCTGTCCTTGTCCTTGATGTCGCCGCTGTCGGCCATTTCCCACACGGGACTCTCGAAAAGCTCTCTCCGGATGATGTCCTTCTCTTCTTCGGAAGAGCAGAACGTGTCCATTACGAATTCCGGATTGTAATCCAGAAGGACATTACCCATGTCGAGTACTATGTTTCTGATCATGTCTCTATTATCCCCTTAATATTAATCTGCTTATGAGATTATACCAATCGGGCAAATAGTTTTGCGGCAAAAGAAAAAGACCCGGATGATTTGTTCCGGGTCCATGAAATGCTGTTAATTACCGAAATCAGTAGGTAATTACGTTATCCTTAAGCTGTTCAAAAGCTCTCTTGGCGGCCTGTTTTGCATTCGGATCCGGATCGGCAAATGCAAGCTTTCTCAGGTATTCTTCGCAGTTCTTTGCATGAATCTCAGCGGCGGAATTGCAAGCTGTAGCCCTTACAAAAGGTGAAGGGTCACGCAAAAGCTCAATAAGGCCCATGCCTGACTCATATGTAGGGATCATGCCCAGAGCCATAGCTGTAGCCATTCTTACGTCGTCGTTGGGATTATCAATGTACTTGAGTACTGCGCCAATTTTCTGCTTTTGACCTAATTTAAGGATCTTATCTCTAAGAGCATCGATGTTAGCCATATGTGGTAGCTTCCTCACTTCACAGATTGCTTTTCCATTATATGCAATCTATTTTAGTCTGACCACATGTAAGCAACGATTTTTTATCAATTTTCCCTGATATTTAGCAGAAAGCAAAATAGCACTATTTGTAAAATCAAAATCCGGCAAATTTCTCGTGTAACAGTGTTAAACCACTTTGTTTACTGCACTTCAGGTCTGTTTACTTCTTTTTTGCTTTTGACTTGTCAGATGTTGCTAATTTTACAGATTTTGCGGAAGTTGGCGATTTTTTTGCCTTTTCGGACGAATTTTTTTCGTCTTTTTCGGGCTCAAATGATTTTTGTTCTGAAGCTTCTTTTTCTTTCAGCTGCTCTTCTCTTCTGATTTTTTTCAGATCTTCGTCATCCATGAACCTGGGAGCGGTCGAATAAACGACTTTCTGCTTCTGCCTTCTCACGAACAAAAGATTCTGAACGCGTTCCGTGAGTTTCTGCTCGCCAACGCCAAGCAGAACGGACAGGATAATGACGCCGATGGCAAAAGCCAGAAGGTTCGGATAGACACCGCCCAAATAGAACGGCGATTCTTCAACGTTATAAGACAGGAAGCGCAATGAGGTGAGCGCCATGAGGTTCATGAGGTAAGTATGAAGTGAATATTTGCCGAAGAACCTGCTTACCCGGTTGCATACGTGGTACTTCATGAGGAACATGAATACCGTGAACGGGAAAATGAACATCAGAGGGATCTGGCAGAAGTATGTCACGATCTTCTTGTCGATCTCAGGACCTCTCATGTTAAATTCCGTCCAGTAACCAAAGCGTGTCTGGCCGTATGCGTTAAGGCCATAAGCAGCAAGCGTGATAAGGATCAGGACAAAGAACTTGGATCCGTATTTGTTCTTGAAGAAAGGAACGATCTTATTCTCGTATGTCGCGAAAATAAGTCCCGCAAGGAATGCAGGTGCTGAGTTGACCCACCATTCGCCATGGAACCAGAAGATCTTCTCGTCCATCCACCATTTGAATGATGTTTCCCAGAAATTATCGTCCATCCACCAGTTGGCAGGACCTGCCCACCATGCCATGTGGCCGTTGATGCAGGCTCCGATTCCCATTAAGACCGTGAAGACACCGATGATTATGAAACATACCTTGCGGTTCTTTACGAATCTGAAGCTTAAGAAGAATACAAGATAAAGGAGCGAGAGGACGATCGGGAACCACGCATATACATTCATCATGGTGATGCCCAGAAGGTTTGTTACCCACTGTACCTTTTCGAAATGGATCTTAACGAGGAAATAGAACAGACCGTATAAAATGGCGTCGACGTAGAAAGGAACTACGATGGACTTAACGATCCTTTTTCTGATAAAGCCTTTGAGGTAATCCTTCTTGCTGTCGAAGCTCTTGATGAGGCCGTAACCCGAGCAGAAGAAGAATATTGCTACAAAATATGCGCCGGCATTTACGAAGGGAGACAGCACGCCTGATTCCTGGAATGCAAATTCCTGTGAGATATGGTGGAGGATTACGCCCATGGCGGCAAAGCCACGGACGGACTTCATCACTTCAAGGCTTGTGAAATCGTCGTTGAACTGGTTCTTCTTGCCGAATTTGTTTTTCGCGCCGACAACAATAACGCATACAAACAGGAAGCATACGATACGGTCTATAACTCGCCAAACAATAGTACTGTCCATCTGTTACTTCCTGCCCCTGATCATGTCTGCTTAAGGATCGCAGCTTCCCGTTTTTGCTGCCTTGCAATCTTCTTGAGTTTGGCCTCATCCTTGTCCCTGATCAGAATGAAATATACGATCCCTGCGATCAGGAGATAAATGCCGAGCTGGATGACACTTGCGGCAGCAGCCCTGTCGTAAGCGTAAGAACCCATGAAAGCCTGGTTCTCAAGATACATCATCAGCGTAAGGTTTTTTCGAAGCGAATCGAAAGAACCGAATGCTCTCGGTACGTCGGCCATGCCGAGACCTTCGATGATGGAGACAATCGTGATGAAAAAGAGCATCGGCTTCATGCAGGGAAGCGTAATGCGGAAGAACGTCTGCACCCTGCCGGCGCCATCCATTTCCGCCGCTTCGAAGATCTCAACCGGAATGCCTGTAATACCCGCAATGGCATAGATAAACGTGATGCCGAACTGCAGGAAAACGGTAACGATTATTATGAAAAACTGGACAGAGGTAAAGAACTCGAAATCCTCAGGCTCAAAGCCGAAGCCGTTGATCATGGAAGCCGCGATGGTCATTCCCGCAGCGGTTCCGAAGAAAGCGATCATGTAGTTCAAAAGGACCATGCCCCAGGCTGAACCCGCAACGAGCTTAGGGAAAAAGAATGCTGTCTTAAATATGCCTCTTCCCTTGATCCGGAGCCTCCTGTCAGTAATGACTGCTGCAAGCCAGAAAGCAAGGATCCACTGCGGGATAAGTTCGCCGAGGAAGAAAAGGAATGTATTCTTTAACGCATCGTGAAATGATTTTGCTTTGAAGATCTCTATGAAATTCTTGAACAGGGGTTCGCCGATCGAAGGAAGGAATTCCGGATTGGTATTGCCCGCATGCTTGAGATAACAGAATGAATAGTAAATGGTGCTCGCCAAAGGCCAGAAATGAAATACCATGAATAACACAAAGAAAGGGAGAACAAAAATATATCCCCACTTTGAGTAGCGCTTCTCAAGCTGAACCTTTTTTCCCATATAACCCCATTACCCGCGGAATGCGTGACACACCCCGCATCAAAATACAACGCTATTATATCTTTTAACCGTGCATTAGAACAATATCGATTTTTCATTGATAGGTAATGAACAGTATGTTACTCTAAACATACTATAAACGTGCCTTTTATTCGGGGATAACAGGTATGGGGGTGAATTGGTACGAGCGATGTGAACATGACCCGTTCTGAGGTCAGGAAAAAAGATAACATCCTTAGAGCCGTTACTTATATTATTTCCATCGCATTGGGATTATTCATTCTGGTCCCCTTTATCAGCATGCTCATGGGCAAATTCGGTGACCCTTATATCGATGAGGAAGTCGAAAACATTATCGCTCACGACTTACTCAAATTCTGGAAACAGTTTATTTTGGTCTTCAATTCAGGCCAATTCACAAACTTCATGAATTCGGTTATCGTATCCGTCTTAAGCACGGTATTCTGCATGTATGTTTCCGCCATGACCGCATATGGCATCACTGCTTACGAATGGAAATTAAGAGAAGCATTCGACAAGATGATCCTCATAATCGTAATGATCCCCGGCACGATATCAACGATCGGTTTCTATCAACTGATCTACAAGTTCCATCTTATCAACCTGCTCTCAATGCTCATTCTCCCTGCGATCGCATCACCTCTTACGGTGCTGTTCATGAGGTTATATCTGAAAGCCACATTCTCAAAGGCTCTCGTAGAATCGGCAAGGCTTGACGGCGCAGGGGAATTCAGGATCTTCAACCAGATAATCCTCCCCCTCTTAAAGCCTGCGATCGCAACACAGGCAATCTTCTGCTTCGTAACAAGCTGGCACAACACGCTTATTCCCAGCATCATCCTTATCGAAGAAAAAAAGAGAACACTCCCCGTCTCAAACAATACGATCGGCACAGAACTTCTGCTGTTCCTCCCTCCGATACTCGTGTATGCTTTCCTCTCAAAACACATCGTCGAAGGCATAGCACTTGGCGGCGTAAAATCTTAAAACGCCGTCAGAAGCTGCAGATAAAACCTTTGATAGAGATTGTAGTCTGAAGATCAGAAATCTATCTTCTTCATTTCCTTAACGAGATTTGCCGCATATGTTTCCGTGCCCAGAGCGTTCGGATGGAGATTGTCGAGATAGTACTCTTCAAGATGCGGAACAAGTGTTAAACCTTCGATTACCTTAACGTTCGGATAAGAGGATACGGTCTTCTTTATGTTTTCGCAGAAGCTGTAGAAAACAGGCAGTTCGTCAATGTGGTCTCCCCTCCAAATCGGAGTGATGCAGAGGATCGGTATCTCAGTGCCGTAAATGCCTGTGAGGACATCGTAGTATTCCTTAACAACATTCATGTCGTTGTCGCCGTACTGGTTGGTACCCTGCGCAACGATGATCTTATCCGGCGTATAACCCGGCATCTTCATGAGAGATTTGCTGTCATAGATATAACCTCCGATACCCTGGTTGATGACATCATAATCAAGATATCTGTTGGCGATGCTTACATAAGATTCGGACGAACGGAGCGAGCCGTAACCCTGTGTGATCGAATCTCCGAGCCAGAGAACTTTGGTGTTTTTTACAGGTGCCTCATAAGAGGAATCGATCGAAAAGTTCTTCACGAGAATAGTCGCATCTACTGCAAGATAGATAACGACTTTGTGGGTTCCTTCAGGAAGGGAAAACTTCAGTGTTCCCTCTTCTCCCATGTCCTTAATGTAGAAGATCTTGTGGCAGAGTCCGTCAACATAAAGATCGACAGTGTCTTCAGAACACTTCCAGATGATCTTATAATCAAATGACACTTCTGATGCGTCAGTCGTAAATTCAAAAGTCTTTGCAGTAGATGCATCACATCTTTCGGCCCACATCTCCAATGTGGAATTAAAATATTCCATCTGGGGTTTTGAGTACTGGTTTGCCTTAAGGTACCCGTCACGCTCTTCAAATTCATATGCGCCGAAATATATTTTCTTTAATTCTTCATTAGTGATTATCATAGAAGACCTTCCGTATTATTCATTTTTGTGGGCTTCACGCTTAGTTTCATACATAGCTTCATCTGCCATGCGGAAATACTCTTCATTCTCAAGCGTGTTCTCCGGATCAATGATAACATAACCGACACTTACACTGAGTCTGAACGGCATATTCAGTTCTTCTGATACCTGACGGGTCTTCCCGATTATCTCATCCCTGATCGTCTCAACACCGCCCGACATATCGTAATCTCCGATGATCACATACTCGTCACCGCCGTACCTTACGGCTTTCCAGCTAACCGGGATGGTATTCCTGATTACATTTGCGACTGTCTTTATTGCCCTGTCACCGTTAAGATGTCCGTGTACGTCATTGATCTCTTTCATCTTGTTGATGTCAGCAACCATGATGACGGATTTTGTTTTCGAGCGCCTGAGCTCATCAAGATAAGGGATCACGATCTTCTCATATCCCATTCGGTTATAAAGACCCGTAAGTTCATCCCTTACTGAGATCTCGGCAAGGACCTTGTTAAGATTCTCAAGCTTGATATTCTGACGCGCCCTTGCAATGCCTGATGCCACGTGCCTCGAAAATGAGTTGAGGTAGAAGTCCTTGATTATCTTGTAATTGTTTTTGGTTACTAAATATCCGATGCTTTCAGCGCCGATGTGAAGCGGAACGAAAAGATACACAGACGTCTCTTCATTCTCACCATCGTAATCCGGAACAAGATCACATGTGGGCATCATATGCATCGGTACGGTGGCGCCGTCTTTCATGCCGTATAAAATATAAACCTCATCACTGTAACCTGTGGTCCTGCATCCGACATCATAATTCAGATCAATAAAATCTCCGTCGACGCAGATATAGAAATCATCGCCCTCATAAGGATGATTTCTCTCCCAGAGTTTTGAATATGCTTCGTGAATATCCTCAAGTGTTTTGCCGCGTGCTGCACAATCGTCGATCTCGATCAGGTGCCAGTCGAAAATGGTTCTTTCAACAGGGATAAGAAAAGCTTTTCTTCTTGATTCCTGCTGGAGCCTTTTTCCTTCTTCACCCATGGAGCATCCGCAGCTCTCACCCGGATCGAACTTCGAATCGTAAACCTTATCACCGAAGTCAGGCATGCCGTTCATAAGATCTGCCAGACTGTCCATGGCCTGATAGCTTCTCTCATTCCATCCGCGGTCAACGGAGGTCAGCATCGGTGAATAGTAATTTCCGCTCATGAGGTTATCGTATCCGGTAACTTTTACATCCTTGGGAACACTGTATCCTGCTTTCTCAAGAACCACGCATGTGGCAAGAGCCATGTTGTCATTGGCACACATAAACACGTCAGGAAGCTTATCCATCTTTTCGACTACTTCAGGAAGCTGGTCTTCAACGATCGCATAACTCCAGTAACCGTTGAACTTTCTTTCCGGATTAAAAGTGATCCCGTGTTCTTTCAATGTCTCAACAAGGACTTCATATCTGACAATGTTATCTTCGTTATCTTCAGGGCCGCTGATCCAGAATACGTCTTTTACGCCATGAACAGTTACCATGTGTTCAACAAGCTCTTTCATGCCGTTCCTGTTCTCGGTCCTTATGCAGTTGATCCCCTCCAGCTCGTATTCAAGACATACGGCCGGAACTTTTGCCTCAAGGATCCTCTCCCGCAATATCTCATTCTCACCTGCATTGTTTAACGTGTTTCCCAAAAGTAGTACGCCGTCAAAACTTGAGAGGTCAGGGAGATTCAGAATATTAAGCTCAGCGGTCAGTTCTTCTTCGGATTTATCATAGGATGTGTAATCCAGAAAAATAAACACGTCAATATTGTCTTCAGCTGCGCGTCTCCTGATGCCTTCCAGGGCGAAATCAAGATAATCGTCATTCCAGCCGTTTGTAAATACAGCTATCTTCTTTTTCATGGTTTCCTCCGCAGCTAAATCCATGCAATAAAATACCAACCGGGTTTCTTCGGATAATATTATTATCCCACCCGATTGGTATCATTATTTTGCTATTCTGTTAAACATCAGAAAACAGTTGTATCTTCTTTATTCCATCTGTTAATTGAATCTCCACGCAGGATCACTTTATTATCTGCACCACATTGCCATTCGCGTCCCTGACAAAATCATGGGGAGTTACGGGAGCTGCGCAATAGGGACAGCTGGTATGCATTCCGATGATGTATACGCCGCCGCAGTAATTACATGCTTCCTGGTAGACCACATTAAGATTACATGGCTGGGCTTCCTTGTATTCGGGCGGTATCTTTTCGGGTTTTAAGCCGATTATCAGGAAAGGTGTACCGCAGGCAGCGAAAACGAAAAAGACAACCACCCATATAACCATTGAAGTGAAGTCAAATGATGTCTTCATTACCTTAGGTCTGTATTCATCAAGAGTCTTGGCGATTGCCTCATCAACGGAATATTTGCTGCGCTCAAGAAAACGCTTATTAAGGGCTTCGTTAAAGGCCCTTGTCCTTTGGGAAGTAAAGATATGCTCCGTATCGTCACCTAACATTATTTCATAATGCCAGTCGTCAAAACCGTCATCCTTGGTCTCTGAAGAATATACGATCAGCACATATACTTCAGCATTATGGAAGCGGTTAACATACTGATCATATGCATATTGCTCCATGTTCGAGTAGTCAGCTTTCCACTCGCTGTTTTCCACTGTGATAACGGCAGGAACGACTCCCGTTGTCTCATAGAAATTCTTCATGGATTTCTTCAAGGCTTTCTCGTCCTCTATTACATTCAGATCATCTTCGATCAGATATTCAGGACGCTTGTCCCTGTCCTCGAAATAAGTCAGCTTTTTAGGAACATCAATGCTTTGTTTTAATCCATAGATCAATGCAAATAAGGCAGGAATCAGGAAACATGAAGATATTACTATTCCCATGACTATGGAGAGAACATTTCTCTTACGGATATCGTAATTGGCATATATAAAATGCGGAGTACGGTCTTTGTAATACAAAAACCTCTTGGCTCCCGGAAACGGCGTTGAAGATGTGCGTCTCGAACTGCCGGAACTTCCTCCTCTGCTGCTTGAATAATGGCTTCTGCTTGAAGAATGGCTGCTGCTGCTGTGTGAACCTCCGCTGTGAGAACCGCCTCCTCCCGAATGTGGCATTCCTTACTCCTCCTTATTCCATCTGTCTGATTTAATTGCCTTCATAAGGCTGCTTGCATATTTATAATGGGACCCGCCGTACTTGCGGTAACATGCCCATGTAAGATCTTCTACAAGGATATTCATGTCGCGGCGGTAATGCGTCTCGCTTATGCCGTTGAATAAAACGTTGCACCTTGCGTTTCCGTCTGCTGTCGGACAGATGTAATCACAGGGAACGTAGCCTTCTGCAGACAGGCCGCAGTTGCCGATTAAGATGTGGCAGTCAGCTCCTTCAAGGCACTTATACATCTCGGTCACGGCCTTTTCGAGATCGTCTAACGAAGGCATGTCCAGAGGTGTAGGCTCTTCATATGGTTCATTAAACGGAATGATCTGCTCTAAGCGGTTAAATAGATCCCTGCTCATTACGAAAGCATTCTTCTCAACTGCTTTGATCTCACTCCATGAATCCTTGACTACTTCTTTTACGGAATCCGTGCGGTTCTCACTATTCATGATTGCGTCTCCTGATCAGTAAAAAAGGCTTATTTCTCTTCGTATTCGATATGTTCGACATTATCCTCAAGGTATATTATATCGGCAGATTCATAGACGTTCCACTCATCTTCATCGTAGTTGACGACGGAATATACGGGAACATAGTATTCGCCGCCTTCGTAGAACATCAGAAGCTCGTAATCGTAATCATCGCCATAAGGAACTTTTCTCCAGCCGTAATCTTCGAAAACGTCAGGAAACTTCTCCATCACCAGCTCTGCAACTTCTTCTGCCGTCTCCATCTTTACTTCAGTATCAAGGTCCCTGAAATCACCGCTGTTAAACATCCTCGCATGAAGCATAAGGCAGTATCTGCCAGGCTTCTCATTATTCTCCGGATATTCCTTTTCGACCGAAGCTACAATGACCTGTGCATTCTTCTTAGGATCTTTTGAATAGCGCGAAAAGCATGAACAAAGCGCGAAAACCATAAATACGGTCATGACCAGTGCAGCAAAGCGTTTTATATTCACGGTAAGCTCCATTCTTATATTTCCAAATGTTTTATCCCGTAAAATAAATTATAGCAAACATGGCAATGTCATAACATAAAGAGGACTGTCAGACGGTGAGTACGTATTTCATACAGCAACTGAGGTCAGTTTACTGTACGATTTACGTATTTCTTCCCGAAAATACCTATTTCGTACAGTAATCACGCTGATTTACTGTACGAATTTGGTACTGCTCAGATATCGCGGCGCCAGTCAGTTGAACGCTTAAAACACATGAAAGGCTGCCCCGTTTGAGACAGCCTGACACGTGCTAAATACCCGTTCCAAAAATCTTATTCGGAATCAGATGTAACAATGTAAGAAATGCGAGTCACAGGTGATAAGGATCTCACCCTTCTCCTCAATCTTTTCTTCGAAGTAAGCCTTGATCTTGTCGGCATTCTTTGCGAAGAACTTATCCTGACCTTCATATGTATCCTTCATCTTGAGAACAAGGTCATCCGCCTTGTCATATCTGAAAGAACTCTGAAGCCCTATGACGTCGACCTTAGCAAAATACTTAGCGACCATTTCCCTGAATCCGTCACACTCTTTTTCCTGTTCAGAGATGACGCCGTCAATGAAAGGAACTTCAATGCCTGCTTCTTTCATTGCATCCTTGAAAAAGAAATTCCATGTGTTTACGTCAGGTCCGTTGATCGAGAAGAACCCGTCTTTGTCGAGGACCTTGGAAGCCCTTGCAACAAGCGCTTCAGCATCTTTCAGCTCACCGTCGATATAGTGGGCAACGATCTTGCTATATGTCTTGTCCTTTTCGATAAGACCCCATGTCTCTTCCTTCTCAAGATCACTGAAAATGAGGTCGATATTGACGCCGTCCGGCAGATCTTTGCCGTTCTCATCAAGGAACTTCTCAAAGTCATCAGCCCAGCCGCCTCGGATATCGTAAGCGAATATTTTGGTGCCGCAGGGAATGTCCTTCCAGTTGTTTCTCCAGAGCTTCGAATAACCGCATCCCAGATCGAGCACTTTCTCATCCTTCTTAAATTCAAGGGAACCGAAAACCTTAACGTACCAGTCTTCGCCAGGCACAGTGTGCTGCATCATGAGCCAGTGGTTGCGGTCAGCATTCTGGTCGACCGTTACGCTCTGTACGATTCCTGCAACGTCATCCCAGTCAAGTGATTCAGTCTTGCGTGCAAGTGTCCTGTTGATAGCGTCGATCACCATGTCGATGCGGTAACGCTTTTCCTCCATGACCGCAAGCTGCATTCTCAAAGCTTCTTCGATATCCTTTGCATCGCCTGCTACGAGATTGTCGCGGATCTCTTCCAAAGAGAAACCGATCTGCTTGAGGGCAACGATCTTTTCTAAGATCTCGAGTGCTTCCTTGTCGTAAAGACGGTAGTTGCCTTCGGAATACTCCGTGGGCTTCAAAAGACCCTTCTCATCGTAAAGACGGACTGCCTTCTGGGATACTCCCGCCTTCTTTGCGATCTCTCCTGATGTCATTTTTTCGTCCATTTTCTGAACCTCCTTATTGCTTGATGACCACATCCTAAAGGGTGCCCCAAGGGAAGAGTCAACAGGCAATTTGAACTTTTTTCGAAATTTCTGAATTGATTATATATGTGACACTTCTTTTATAAAATGTTATCCTAAATTTGTTTTTATAATTGAGGAACTAATAATAAGGAGAGCAACCGTGATATTTTCATTAGCATTGATCCCCGTAGTAGGTCTTCTTTTGATGATCTATTTCTGTGATAAAAAAGAGAAAGAACCGTTTGGTTTTCTTATTGCCATATTCTTCGCCGGCGTCGGATCCGTTATCCCGGCATTCATTCTTGAGGAACTGGGCGGCAAGGTGATCGGCACAGACTCTTTGGTCGAGAGCATCCTTCACGCGATGATAGTCGTAGGACCTGCCGAAGAGCTCAGTAAATTCCTGGTCCTCTTCCTCATCACATGGAAGAGCAAGAATTTCAATTACAGCTACGATGCCATTGTTTACGCAGTCTTCGCTTCACTCGGATTCGCTGCCATCGAGAATATCGGCTACACGGTCGTTTTCGGTGCAGGAACAGCTCTTCTCCGTATGTTTACTTCAATCCCCGGTCACGCCTGCTTCGGCGTCTACATGGGTTTCTTCTACAGCAAGGCCAAGTACGCCAAGCTCACGAAAAAGAACGGCAAGTTTGCTCTCCATCTGATCCTCACGATGCTGGTCCCCATCCTTGCCCATGGTGTCTATGACGCGATCCTTATGGGCGGCAACTCATCTGATGAGATCTCTCTTGTCGGCATTACTCTCATTTTGTGGCTCATCTTCATGGCAGGAATGTTCGCATCTTCTATCGTCCTCATCGTCAAGTCTTCAAAAAACGATTTCTGCATCGTCGAAGTTCCCGACAAAAAGGAACAGACCGTTTATATTCCCAATGTTGTCGGCGTCTGGACATGCACATGCGGCTCCGTCAATTACCTCAACTTCTGCGGAAAGTGCGGAAGACAGCGCCAGGTCATCAGCTCCTGGACCTGCCCCAACTGCTGGACACTCTCAACTTATAATTTCTGCGGTAAGTGCGGATGCCCCAAGCCCGCTGATCAGGGCATGGGAATGGGCATGGGCCAGCAGACTTATGGCCAGCCTGTTGCACAGCCCTATGGTCAGACTTATAACCAGTCCTATAATCCCCAGCAGCCGTACAATCCTTATCAATGATCGCTTTACTTACTGAAATCCCGAAATCCATTCTCAGCAAGTAACAAAGAAAAAAGCTGCCTCATCCGAGACAGCCTCTTCCCATATCATGTGAAAGGATTTTATAGGATCGTTACCTGGTTGCGGCCATTGTGCTTTGACTTGTACATAGCCTTGTCGAGACGGTCGAATGCTTCGTCGAAAGTATCTTCAGGCTTAAGCTCTGTGACACCGATGGAGCATGTGATGTGGCCGATCTCAGGGAATTCATATGCTTCAACGTCTTTTCTGAACTTCTCAGCAATCTCTAAGACTTCGTTGCCGTTCAGGCCGAGGCAGACTACAACGAATTCCTCACCGCCCCAGCGGCCTGCAAGTGAATTGTTATGTGCTGCCATCTCCTTCATTAAGCCGGCAAAAAGCTTAAGCGTTGTGTCGCCGGTGGAGTGGCCGTATGTATCGTTTACGTCCTTGAAGAGATCGAGATCGATCATCATGACGGAAGCCTTCTCGTTATTCTTCTGGAGACCTGTCAGGGCATTGTGCATCTGTGTCTCGATCTCGCCGTGATTATAGACTGTCGTGAGTGGATCCTTGATAGCGAGCTCTTCATACTTCTTTAGAGCACTGAGTGTCTCCTTGGAATTCTCATCGATATCCTGGACCATGAAGACGAATCTGTAATCGTCTTCGATAAATGTCTGCGCGCGGCTGAATGTGAGCTTTACCCAGATGAACTTGCCTTCAAGATTACGCATCAGGCAGTCATAGGATGAAGTCTTGCCCGGAGCGAAGTTCTTCTTGAGATACTCGGGATCCGTGCGGCGGAGGAACTGCTCCTGGTCTTCCGGCATGAACATATTAACGATCATCATTCTCCACTCGGAATACTTGAGCTGTGAATTGACCACATTGTCGGAGATCTCCGTAATGTTTATGCTGCTCGTCATATCCTGCGCAAGATCGATGTACATTGAGAAAAGATAAGTATTCTGGATCGTGCTGATCTTCTTGGTTGTCTCAACTTCCTGAACTGCTTCGTCCTCATTAAGTTCATCGAGAATGAAGAGATACTGCTCGTTGTTTTCGATAGGATAAACCGTCATCTGGGCGAACTTTGGAGTCTCACTGTCCTCAAGATGGATCTTGATACGGCGGGAATACTTTCCGGTGAATTTGCCCGTGCTGTCAATAAACACGTGATAATCTTCCATGACTTCGGCATTTGTCTCATCGATATGGAACCAGAGCTTTATGATAAGATCGTGATATGTTCCGGTCTCTTCGATGTAATTCTCGAAAATACCGTTGCTCTTTAAAGTCCTATACGAATCAGTCTTTGAATCGACTACGATAACTGAATCAACATTATCCAGAATCAATGCCGGGATGTCATTAATGCTGTAATCTTTCAATTCTTTTGCTGCCATACAGATCACTCCTATGAATTCTTGAATCTTTCTCGCCAAAAAACAGCCATAAAACTGCTTACAAAAAAATTATATAACCCGAAAAATAAACACGAATTACGAAAATGAAAACAAAATCAGACCCGGATGTAACAAATTTTTTTAATTGTTTATATTCCGCGCTCTTTTTCCGGATAAATCCGATTTATCATTCAACAAAAAGGTTGCCTCATTTGAGACAACCCATTATCAGCTTAATCGTTTGCTTATTACTTGCTGCCATCCTCACAGTAACCGCAATCCTGGCACATGCAAATGTTCTCTTCCCTGTTATAGCTTACCGCCGTGGAGTGGCAGACAGGACAAACTGTAAAAGGCTTTTCCGCGCAGCCGGCATTCGGCTTGAGAATTTTATCAGACATATTATTAAGGAGCGGATTTTTCACCGGCACCTTTTTTCTGTCTACATCAATGGGAGAATAAGGCGAGCTGACACTGCCGCCGGTGACTTTATCGAGCTGGTTAACGTTAAGTTCGTTGTTATCTAATACTTTCATGGTCTTATCCTCCTGTCAGTATAGGTTCATTATATAGTGCCGGCAGCAATAGTGAATTACTATGACTTTAATAGTCTGTAAACTTTTTATTCTTCTGCATAGAGTGGTCCGGTATCTTTTCTGCTCATTTAAAAAGCACCGTTATGCACGGATCACCGGGCATTGTCACCTGTGCCTGGAGTTCGGGAGGAAACCTGTCAATCCCGAGGCGGTTCATGAGTTCAGGATCTGTTACGTCAACCCAATCTTCGCCAATCTGGATGAATGATCTGCCCGGCCGGCACTTGGCTTCATAGTGACCGGGGATCCTCTGGAAGATAGTGCGGGCGGAAAAATCATCAGTCGCCGAACCTTCGAAAAAGGCTGAGCCGTGATGTATTCAGGAACAACGGTGATGCCCAATTCCTCTTTGAGATATTTGGTTGCCTTTATCTGGAGCTTTGCTTCGCTCTTTTCAATAAAACCACGCCATACAAAGGAATACTTATTGGCATTGGCTTCTATCTTTGTTCCGTCGATAAACAGGTTCTCAAATTGGATTCGTCTGCTTCAGCCAACAGATTAACCAACTGAATAAGCAGGCCTTCTACACAATGCGTTAGATGCTTTTGGCGGAATCTTGCTATGGTATTGTGGTCAGGAACCTTTTCTCCTCTGAGCAGATACATAAATGCCAGATTTAACTTACAGGCTTTTTCTATCTCTCGCGAAGAATAGATATGCTGCGAATATGCATATACCATTATCTTGAACAGAGTCTTCGGTTCGACTGCAGGATTTCGTCCTTCGGACGAGTAGGTCAGGTACAATTCTTTGTAATCTATCTCCTCTAAAACCTGATCTATGAGTCTTACCGAATCGTCCACGGGAATTAAAGTTTCAGTGAAAATTGGAAGTGCCAGTTGAATACAGCTCCCGTTTTTGCTATAGTCAGACTGTAATGTTAGAAGGTTTTTCACACAATTATTCTAACAATAAACGGGCCCTTCGGGACCCGTTTTCTTTTGCAATAAGATAGGGGCTATCTCTTTTGTTTTGAGACAGCCTCTTAATCTTTGTTTTAGCGTCACCCGGTTTGAATTACCAAATCGTAATGTTATATGAGTCTTCAGCCATATCAAACTTAATCTCGCCTTCATCAGTTGTTGCCTGAAGAAGGTCTGTGTTTATTTCTAAACCCCTTTCAAATCTGATTTTGACCATGTCAGGAGTCAGGTGCTTTTTAACAAGAACCAGTTCTCTGATATCAAGACAATCCGTATCGTAAACAGTGAAAACCAGTCTGCCGCCTGTGACACCGATCGTACCCTTGATAGTGAGCTTACCACCCGGCATGATCTGAATCTCCTGATAATCCTGGTCAGGAAGATCGACCTCTCCTACATCAACCTCAACTTCTGTCCAGATCTTAACATCACCGGGGTTATTCGAATCGATAACACTCTCTGCATCGCCTTCCGTCAGGACTGCAGTCACGATTTTGACTTCGAGCTCATGGCGCTCCTCGTAAGTCGATGAAGGGCCTCTGTATTCGATAATGCACTCATCACCTTCATCACTGATACGGTAAGTAACAAAGTCATCCATCGGTGAGATAAATTTGTCTTCCTGGGATTCAGGAAGTCCTGCAGGGAAAGTCACATTCTTATAGCTGGTGTTACGCACCTTAACAACAGACAGATTTCTTCCAATGAAATCAGCATCTGTGAAATCATCAGGCGATACGTCAAACTGTGACATATCTACTTCTGAAGCGTTCTCAATAACGAGAATATCAAAATGATCCTTAATGATTTTCTTCTCATCAATGCTACCCTTAATCGTTATCTTGTGTCCATCGCATAAGAGGTGCATATCGTAGACATTGTCTTTGCTCAGATCGATGGTTATATCGCATCCGACTTCAATATCGCCTGCTCCTTCCGCCTTGCGCTGGATGATCTCTTCAACGGACATCGCAGGCGTATCGTATGTGGGAGTCTGCGGCGGAGGCGGATTGTTATCAGGACCCTGGCCCGGGTTATTGTTGTTCTCTCCGTCTACCAGTTCTTTCCACATGCCCTTGTAACTTGCATCTGATTCGATTACAGACTGCTCAAAGAAGTCCCTGCTCTCGATTATCGGATCAAGAGGCATATCAGGGAAGCATTCATCTTTGATCCGCTGGAAGACCTGGCTGTATTTGGAGACGTCTTCGTCCTCGGCAATTATGGGACTTACATTTACGATCTTCTGATCCGGCTGTCCGTCTATCAGATAGAAGAAGAACTTCAATGCAGGCTCATACGGCTTGCCGACATAATCAGCCTTATCGTAGCGCGGAACATATTCACTTGTACCGCAGTCGACAACATTATCATCTTCCGCACAAAGGAAGAACATCTTATAGGTATGAACATCTGTCTCGATCATCATTCCCACGCAGTGGTCATATTCAGGCAGAACATAGTCGCCGGTTACCTGCACATTCGTCTCGCCGGTGTTATCCGGAACGGAAGTGTCAGGCTCTTTGCCTTTGCAGCCGGTCAGCAGTACCGAACAGGCAAGAGTCGCAGCCATTGCTGTCGCTAATATCTTCTTCATGCTTTTACCTCCTTATATCAACCCTTGGATCTTGTTTTCGAGATGTATGGCGCAATCAATTATCTAACTGCGCCTCAATGAATTCCCTGCTGTAACCGTCTGCCAGAGTCATGTTGTACATCCAGCCGGAGTTGCCCTGCATTGCATTTGCACCGCCGCCTGCGATGTTCAGGATCCTGGACAGGTCGTCCTTGATGTATACGAACCAGCTCATTCTGGAGTTAGCTCCGCAAGCTGTTGTGGCAACTCTTCTTCCGTCTCTTGTATAGACCTCAAGGATCGAGTAAGACTTGATCGCAACAAACTGGGAATCTGATGTAAACCATGCTGCCTGACCGCCGTAATTTACCGTCCAGAGCGGCGCGCCGGTGTTGGCATCGAGGAAGTAAGTTCCGTGGTCTCTCGCGCCTGTATCGTTACCCCAGAAGAGGATAGACTCATCAGGAGAGAGTGTGAGCTTTGTTCCACGGGAACCGGTCTGATATGTCCAGACCATCTCGCCTGTTTCCCTGTCGATACAGCAGAGCTTACTGTCGTTGCCGCCTGTGCCCTTAGGTGTTGCGTAAAGATACTTGCTGGACATGATCATGTCGATTGGGAATCCGTTGATGATGAATGTCTGCCAGAGCATCTTTCCTGTCTTTGCGTCATACGCTACGATACATTCCTGGCTCGCCATGTAGAGAACGGAATCGTCCTCCGAGAAAATGAGGAAACGGATCTGCTCGCCTCTGTATTCCTGCCACAAAACTTCGTGGGTCTCAATATCCATAATGCCGACGCAATACGCACCGTTAACGTCCATGGCAACATACTTGTTGTCGTGTGAGATCTCCATCGCACGTGTTCCGCTTGTATTCTCAAAGACTACATTTCCGTCGCGGTCGAAAATCGTTGCCCGGCCGACATTACCCGGAAGCATATCGCCGTCTACTTCACCATATTCCGTAAGAGATTCCGAAATGCACGTTCCGATCAGTGAACCGTCAGGGCTCACACATACGCAGCATGTCTGGACTCCGGTGGGAACTCTTAACAGAAGATTTCCATCATGATCGAAAACATTTAAGTACGCTGTCTGATCTGCACCGGGCTCTGTATCGTGGAACTTAACAGTTGCAATGATGTCTCCGCCGTAATCGTAGTAGTTGGCCTGTCCTCCGTAATCTTCTTCACTCGCGTAATCGTAAACAAGGTGATCGAGCATATCCGGAACAACCAGTATTACTTCATATTCCTTTGCTTCTGTCGGCTGGACAAATGCTGAAGTCTCACCATAGATGCGGCGGCCCTTGATGAAGTCAGAATAATTCTTTCCTTCCTGGACTTCACCATCCAATGCGTAAAGTTCTCCGACAACCATTGTTACCTGCTTACCGTCAATAGGTGTTCTCTCACCATTAACCAGAATGATGTAACGTGCATATGTCTCGTCTGTCTGATAGAAAGCTACAGGAACCTTCACGGTAAAAGAACCGTCGACTGTAGTAAAGCTGTCCATTAATTCGACCGTCATCTGCTTAGTCAATCCGATTACTCTGAATGCTGTAAAAGGAAGTCTCTGGCCGTCTGTGTTATAAAGAACGCCTTTGATGGTCGCGTAGTCACCGTCCCATACTTCCTTTTCGTTTACACGGTTCTTCATGATTAGCGCAATGTCCTGACCTTCCTGTCTGGTGCGGACTCCTGCTTTTACGTTGTCGATATCCTCTTCAGAACTGCCGTTGTTGATTGCAGCCACATCTTCATCGGTCATAGCATAAGAAGTGATAAACCAATGTGTATTGAAATCTTTAAATGAAGAATAATCAATAGTAAGATAAGTGACCTCACCCGGCATGAGAACGTCTTTGGTCGTAAAGTTCAAAACAGTCTCATCGTTAGCAATGAGATCCATCTTGTCGTACTGCTCTTCATATTCAGGCATTTCACGGAATATATCCCTGTTCTGGATACAGTCCTTATCGAGAGCATAGCCCACAAGAACAGGAGTGCTGCTGATATTCGTGATCCTTGCCGTTCTTACTATGTTCTCGTAAGGCTCGATAGTAATGTCCCTTACGCCTTCGATCTTAATGTGATCGTTCTGCGCCAGGACCTCACATCCGTAATAAGAATAGAACGGGATGAATGCATCGCCGTCTTCATAAGTCGCATACTGGGACATATCGATCACAGGATTGTTTTCGACGCGCTTATCGATCGAAGTTCTCGATTCAGCCGGCATCTCCATGTCAGGAGAAACACCGTAAAGATCCATAACCGCGTGAATCTTCTCGACTTCAGGTTCGGAAGAACTCATATAGTTTTCCCATTTGCCGTTAAAATCAGGGATCTCGTAATTATCCCATTTGTATTCGCCGAAAGCATTCTTAATCGATTCTTTGACGTTATCAGGGAGTCCGTCTATGTTTGCAAGAACAGCATTCAGCTGGTATGGTTCCCAGTTATTTGACAGGCCTTTGTCGATCTGCGCCTGGATCTGTTCTTTAGTAAAGACTTCGTCGCTGAACAGCTTGAATTCTTCGTTCAATTCTTCAGACGTCTCAACAGTTGTGGGTTCAACAGAAACTACAGCTTCAGTTTCACCGCCTCCTTTGTTGCATCCTGTTGATGCCAGAAAGACTGATGTTACCAGTAAAAGAGAAATGTATTTACGTTTATTCATACGCTCACCCCTTTAACAGCAAAAATACCTCATGTTATGCTGTCATTGTAACTTGGGCGTTTTATTAAACTCTTGCCTAAAAACTTCCATGCAATTAACGTTATGTAAATAAATAATAAAGCGGGACCCGGAGGCCCCGCCTGTTTTTCTGACTAAAATCTGATTACTTGTTGTTATCCACACTGTAACCGCAGTCCTGACACGAGCAGATGTTCTCAAATCTGTTATATTGTATCGCCGGTGACAACAGTGAATTACCATGAGTTTAGCTGTCTGTAAACTTTATCCTTCAGCGAATACGGAATAACCTGATAAAGTTTCGGTGCTGATATCGTGCTCAGCCATGAACTTCAGAGGATCTTCACCATTGATCGTCCAGGCGGTCGGGTTGGACGGGTCGTAAGCAGGAAGACTGCCTTTACCAAAACTGTAATACTGGGTATCCGGCTCGATAAAGCAGATATCTTCAAGCGAAGTACATCCGGCAAAAGCACCTTCACCGATCATACCAAAGCAAAGAGTTACGCTTTTTATGTTTGTATTGTTCTCAAATGCATTGTGATTTATCTGAATGACTCTCATCCCATCTATCTCACGGGGGATAATGATATTTACATCTGTGCAGCTTCCGATGCCGTTAACCTGTAAAGCGTTGGGGCCGTCGCCGACAATCCTTTCCAACTCTTCATATTCGAGTCCCTCAGAGCCGTCTTCAACTCCGTTTATCCTTTGCCATGTTCTGTCGACTTGTGACTGAAGCTCGTCGATGAGCACTGATTCTGTATCGTGATTCTTTATTGATTCAGGTGTTGCCTCTGCTGTCTTCTTTTTGCATCCTGCAAAACCCAAAACCATAGCTGCTGCCAAAACACAAACAAATACTTTTCTGATATTTCTCATTTTTGAATTCTCCTTAAAGTCATGAAATATATAAGCGCCGTTGCGCCCTGAAAAAAGGTTATTAATTAGTCCGGAAATCAGATCTCTTCTGACAGAGGAGCTCTTGTATACATGTAATCCTTGTGTCCGTATGCGATTGTCATAAGTTTCGCATCGTCAGGATTGCCTGTCGTATTAACGAAACAGAATTCGTAAACGTAACCCGTCTTATCGAAGAAATAGTAGTAGAACGTGCGGTCTGTCTTCTCGCCGATAACATAAGCGGGCGTGCCGCAAGCTGCCGTAAAATCCTTCTCCTTCATGTCGAGACTGATATCATAGAAATCCAATTCTGTTTCAACCATGAAGACTTCGATTCCTAAAATAACGGCATCGTTAGCGACAGTGCCGGTCTGCTGTTCGGGATTCATGAGGTAGCACGCAAATGCGTATCCGTCATCGCATGTCATCCAGACAGAGCCGTCATCTTCAACCTGTCCATCCTCGAAAAAATCAAATCCCATGTTCCTGAGTTCGCCTATAGTGCACGCAAAAGTTACCTGCTTACCGTAAAGGCTTGGCATCTCTTCGAAAACCATTGCATTAGAATCGAACGGGCCGTCAGCACTCGCGGAAGGCATCTTCTCATCGCTCTGGGAAGGCTCCGTTACATCTTCTTCTGAGCTGACTTCGACCTCTTCTTCAATCGTTGTATCTTCTACGGTAGGCTTTGTATCTGCCTTCTTGGCCATGACACCAAGGACGATGCCTATGGCTGCACCGGTGATTACCACACCGGAAATGGTTCCTATTAAAATCTTATTCATTGCTAAACCTGTTCCTTTCTTAGCTGCTGCAGAAGCAACCTTGGTAGCGGCTCCAGCGTTGGAAGCCTGTGTTGATGCGGACAGGTTTATAAGCTTTGCGGGCATGGGCTTGAACGCCACCTGCGAAGCTTCTTTCATAAAGAGCTTGCTTAAGAACGGCGCTGCCATGCCGAACAACTTCGTCTTGTTATCTTCTTCATATTTCTCGACCTCCTTCTTAATCTTGTTTCTGGCAGAATTCAGACGGCGCAGAACAGTTCCCTGGGGTACGCCCAAAGCGTCAGCGATCTCCTTTGTACTCATGTCGTCAAAGTAGAACATGACAAGTGTTCTTCTGACATCGTCAGACAAAGAATTGCTGATGATGTTCATGACGATCCTTCTCGCATCTTCGGATTCAATGATTGAATCCGGAAGGAAATCTTCAGGAACTGCTTCCACATCTTCGAAAAACTCGTCTTCAACGGCATCCGTTCTTGAGAGCTTAATGCGGTCAAGACACTTGTTTGCTGCGATCTTTTTAAGCAGGGCGACTGCTTTGCCCGTATCTTCCATGTCTCCGTAAGATTCAATGAAAGAAACGAAAGTGTCCTGTACGACATCTTCGGCATCAGCCTGATTTTTCAGCATCTGCATGGCTGTCCAATACACCGGCTTGTACGCTTCGTTATAGATCTTTTCGAGTTTTTCTGCGGTCATCATTTTGCCTCCTTTCTATCCGCATCTACTTACTTAACGAATGAGCGATGCGAATTATTCGCTATGTCGAGAAATATTTTTTCGCTTATTTAAAAAGCACAGTTATGCACGGATCGCCGGGCATTGAGACCTCTTCCTGAAGTTCAGGAGGAAGCTTATCAAGCCCAAGTCGTGACATGAGCTCAGGATCTGTTACGTCAACCCAATCTTCGCCGATCTGGATGAAGGATCTGCCCGGCCGGCACTTGGCTTCATAGTGACCGGGAATCCTCTGGAAGATAGTGCGGGCAGAAAAATCATCAGTCGCCGAACCTTCGAAAAAGGCTGAGCCGGCGGTCTTTACGACTACTGTGAATTTCTTTACTGAGACAGGATTCTCGAATTCGACAGTGTGATAACCCGTGTATTCAAATGTGCCACTCTTAGTTGCAAGGACCTTGCCGAATTCGCCCTGACGGATCTCAATGGTATAAGGCTGGCCGGGAACTGTCGTCCAGAAACCGATTGCGCCGACAGCACCCTTATGGTCATATACGGATGCTGTAACTACATCATTACTTGCATGCACTTCTTCAAGAGTAAAGGACGTGGGATCAGCACCGTTAAGCACCTTTTCGATAATATCGGTTGAATATACCTGTCCATATACATTACGGCCGAAGGATATTGCAGATGAGTATTCATTGGTTACGCTGCAGTCATAGAGATTCGGAACGGGCATGTCATAAGACACCCAGTAGTAGCCGCAGTTGCCCCAGAATATGCCGAAAGAATTCTGGACGAGCCACGCACCGTTTCTTGATGCAGGTGTGGCAAAACAGTCTGCCGGGAAATCATCATCCCATCCGACGACCAAAGCAACATGATCGGAATCCTCGCAGTTTTCAGGATGGTTCTGGGTGTAATATCCGTTGATGTACTTGCAGTCTTTTTTGTAATTAACGCACATGCATACGCCGCCGTTTTCGCGGACTGCATTCTTTATATCCTCTTCAGTTACTTTGTCGAAGTCCGCATAATCCGAGTTATAACTTCCGTAGATATTGGCTTCTTTAACTACATATCCGTTCAGAGGATCAGCGCAGAGCGCGCCTGCGACCATCATGACGTCGCCTCCGAGATCTGTCTCCAGACCTGAGGAAATATAGAATTTCTCTTCAGGATACTGCGGCACACCGTCTTCGGATGTCTCAGTAACTCCGTAAATGCGGTAGATGATATCATCAGGGTTAAGGTCGGGCAGTTCGCCATGCTCTTTTAAATACTTGACCTGCATCGAACTTACTGCAGAATAACAGTAGCAGCCGCCCATTCCTTGTTGTCTTACGGGAACTGCCAGGCCGTCCGAGATGGAACAGTAACTTGTTTCCGGGTTCTGGAAAGGAATAAAATAATCCTTATCCCCGGCTCCGAAAAGTTCATCCGTTGAAGTAAAGGGAGCCTCTGTTGATTCAGGCGTTCCCGCAGTTCCGGTGTTAACGGGATCTTCGTTTGTATCACATCCTGTTACACCCAACATTGTAATGATATTTGCCAGCACAAGCGCGCAGGCAATCTTCTTATAAATTGAATTGTTTTTCATCCTGTTGTCCCCTCGAAAATACTGCAGATATATAAATCAAAGTTCCTTCATCTGCTCGTATGTAATACCGTACTTCTCGGCGATATTTCTTGCATAAGAACTCGTGTCAGGCTCACTTCTTTTAACCCTGAATGTGCTCTTGTTATCCTTCATCTCCATAACGATGCTGACGATATTCCCCTTGCCTTCCCACTCATTCATCTCAGGGATGTCTGTTGCAAGTTCATGAATGTGGGTATTGAAGATCACATAAGAACCCTTCTCCTTAAGGATGTGGATAAGGTCTTTTGCAAGATATAAAGCGTCAGCAGAAGAAGTAGTCGAGAATGACTCGTTAAAGAGCAGCAGCGTGTTATCGTCAGCTTCTTTAACCATCTCCTTGATCCTCACTGCTTCCTCGCCAAGACGGCCGTAATTGATAGTCAGATTCTCATCGATCGGGAAGTGCGTAAGGATCTTTCCGAACGGCAGACCGGTGAACGAATCAGCAGTAACAAACATGCCCAGAGATGCCATGACTGATACAAGTCCCAATCCCTGCTCAAGGATCGTCTTACCGCCGCGGTTGGGACCTGTCAGTATGAAGATCCTCTCGTCATCGGTGAATGAGAAATCGTTTTTGACTATCTCTTTCTCGCCTGCTATCGCAAGACGGATATTGTAAAGACCTTTGACTTCGGGTGCCTTGCCGGATTCGATCTCAGGGAAAGATGTAACGTAGCCTGAAGATTCCAGGCGTCTTCCCATATTGGCAACGCTTAAGTAGAAGACAAGGCCGTTATAGAGGTTCGTGAGTAATCTCGAATCGTACTTGGAATGCTTTCTGATGAGATGTCTTATCTCGCCGTAATGCTTCCAGAGATGCTTCTTCATGAAAGGCGTCATGGCGGTCAGGAGGGGATCCTGGTACTTATAGTCGTTGAAAGGGTTCCTGATTTTCGAACCCACCGCGATGTCCATGATGGTATAAGTCGATCTTGGTTTATAGTCGACAAACTCGATCGCGGAAACGCTCTCGATGTCCATGTCAGCCGTGAAAGTTACGCCGACTACAGCACCTTTTGCAGCAGAAAGGTCCTCGTGGATCTTCTGGATATCAGGCTTAACGGACTTGAATTCCTCATCCTCGCTTATAACTTTAAGCTGGTCTCTTAAGCCGGTAAGACCTTCAGATTTAAGGTCGCTTCCGCTAAGTGCGGTATAAAGCTTCTCGACGACTTCGACCCAGACTTTAAGCTCTCTTAATTCTTCAAGGAGAGACGACAAAGAATTATCCCTGTCGTGCAGTCTCTTCTGGCCGCTTCCGTAGTATCTTAATACCTTTATAGAACTGATGGATTCTTTAATTGCCTTGCAGAGATCCTGGTTTGCCATGAGGTCCTTAACGATATCCTGACGGTACTTCATGTCGGAAATATCAGTAGGGATCTTGGTCATGATGTCCTTGAGGATGCCCTGGTCTTCCTGATCGGAAGCCATGAATCCGATGACTTCGCTAAGCGCAATATCTTTAAAAGTCTCACCCGGCAATTCGCGGAACCTGTCAGCTGAATCTGTCCTGTAAAGAATGTCTGTCATATACCTTATTATCTCCATGCTTGTCCGTAACATTATCAATAATACGATACATTTAGACTTCTTACTATATTAAAACGGATGTCCGTGTTAACTTGCCGGGGTAGATCCGGACTATATTTCCTTCCTAAGTTCCATGGCTCTGTCGTAGATTTCCTGAAGTTCATCAGGTGTCAGATAAACCTGAATGAAAGTCCTGTAGTCTCCGGCGATGTCTGCAAATCCGCGGTTGTTATACAGGTCCTCTTCTTCAAAGCTCTGGCCTCTCTTAAACTTGAAACAAAAAGCGTCTCTTCTCTGAACCTCTTCACCATCACGGTTTATATAAGTGTATTGTCTTTCTGCTAAAACGACTATCAGTCTGCCATCATGCCTGATTATGATAGTCCGGTCACACCAGTCCGAATGCTCGTCGTTGGCTGAAACCGTGAAAACCACTTTGTCCAGAGCAGGCGTAATAAGCCCTGTCTTGTAATGGTATTCTATGCCGTCTTCGAAAATACAGATACTGTCGTCATCAACCTGCTCGATCACGTAACCTTCATCGATCAGGTCATCTACCTTCTTGCTGTCGATCCTGCCGCATCCGCATAAACCAAACGCAATTGCGGCTGTCAGCAATAACGCTGCTGCCTTTTTCATATATTTCTCCCTTATCCCTTAAACTGCAACAGATTATAGCATCAGAAACCAAACTGATTGGGGCAAAATTCCGCTGCTTATTTCCATAAAGCCATGTTGCATCTGCCCCAATATTCATCTTTATATTGGAATGCATTTTCGGTTGTGTTCCTCTCAGTGAAACCTGCCTTGAGATAGCACTTCTTCGCCCTGATATTTTCGGTAAACACATTAAGATGCACCATCTCTGCCCCATGCCCGAAAGCATATTTTGCCGCTGTTTTTAGGAGCTCGCCCACAATGCCTTTTCCGCGGAAAGCGGGATTTACAACAATGAATTTGAGCATGCCTTCTTTGGTCTCTTCATTGAATGCATAGCAGAAGAATCCTGCTGCTTCACCATCGTCTGCAACGACCAGAAACGGTATGTCTCCGCTCTTTGAATTCATGTCAGATAACGCATTCGTGAAGTTCTCTTTTTCGAGCGGAAAAGCAAAACGGCTTGCACTCCACATGGCATGTGTGCGCTCGTCTTCAATCCAGTTTTTAATTGCTTCAAAGTCCCTGGTGGGATCAAAATTTTTAAGTATCATTTTCAGCTTCCATTTCCTTGCAGACCCATACCTCGTCCATTATGGTATATGTCTCTGTCTCATCAAGAACGATATCCTTAAAGCCTGCTGCTTTATAGCAGTAGTATGCGGCTTCGTTATTCTCGAAAACGCCGAGAGTTACTTTCTTTGCGCCATATACTTCAAAAGCGTATTTGAGCGCAAGACGGAGCATCTCCTTGCCCTGGCCTTTGCCTCTTCTGGCAGGATCCACGATTACAAATCCGATGCGCAAAACATCAAGGTCGCCGCCCGGATTTCTGAATGTGAAAAAGCCCGCGGTTCCGTCTTCGTCAAAAGCAGTAAATGCCATCAGCGCATCAACAAATTCAAACTCTTTTTCAGTTGCAGGATATTCTCCGATTACTCCGGCGCACCACCTGTAGTACGCCCTCTCATCTTTACTCCATGAGAGTATCGTTGCCGCATCTTCATGTTTATATGGTCTTAATCTGAGCATTTTTCGATTCCCTGTTTCTATCAGTATCCGGATAAGCCAAAGATATATCTGGTGTTATCGTCAAGATTCATTCTATCAAAATATGTGTTGATCATGATATTTTCGGGAGTGTTTCTCATAACACCGCTCTTATCAAACTGGTATGCATAGCATGTGCCGTCTTTATACTCAACAGCGACCAGCCAGAAGCCCTTGCCAAGCTGCACTTCGTCATGAAGTAGACTGCTGTCAAAAGCATTCCTGCATTTCTCGATTTCCGGACCGCTGAGAACGAAAATCTGATAATCACGAGGCGCAGAAAGACTGCCTGATACATATGCATAGGTTGCTGTTCCGATCTCAAGATCAACTGATCCGTATACGCTCTTCCATGTCATGTCATAGTTCAGTTTGAGAAATGAAATCCTTTTTATCTCGCTGTTTTCGGGAAAAGTTGTCTTGCATGTTCCGCTCATGAACATATAGCGGTCCTGCTCAGGAACTGCTGCCAGATAATCTTCATCAGACGAAGCTGTAGGATTGTTCCCGCCGTAGTCGCAACCCGGATGTATTTCCTCTGTTTCCACAGTAGTGGGTTCAGCCTCAACTTCAGTCTCTGTCTCTACTACGGTTTCCGTCTCCGTTTCAACTTCTGTTTCAACCTCAGTTTCAGCTTTGTACGGATCTGAACTGAATGTTCTGTCGCCTTTTTTAACCGTGTTGCAGCCTGCAGCTCCCAGTGCAATGCATAATGCAAGAACTGCTGACAAGATGGACTTTCCTTTTTTCATACCATTCTCCCCTCAATTTGCGGCTTATATTAATAATACAGATGAAGGGGTGATCATGTTGCAGAAAAGTCACAGTAACATCATAGTCTACTGTGTCGTTCACTGATAGCACAGCGATGTACATTTTTGATCGTAAAATGCCGAGAAATTGCATAAAAAGCTGTTTTTGTGCAATTTTCGAGTCGGAAACAGCGAAAAATGTACATCGGCATGACTGTGACTATTACTGTGATTTTTAAACTCGAAAAAGCCTATCCGCCTATTACTTCAACTTCTATAAAGTCCGGTTTATCTGTGACTCCATTGGTTCCTGAGAATGCGACCTGGACCGAACCCGTGTGATAGTCAACCAGGATCAGCTGGGCACTTCCGCCGCCGTGGCAGTTCACCACATCGTACTGGGCAACGACCTCCTGGGTGATAAGGTCCTTAACGTCCTTGGGGGAGAACTGATCTTTTTCCTGTACCCACTTGTTGTATTTGAAGAACCTTACAACGTTGCTGGGAGACCCCGTAAATCCGTCCTGGTTGCCTTCAGATGCAAAAGAATTAACGATACAAAGTGAATCTTCGCTGTCCCAGCTGATGCCATCAATAAGAGGTGTGTTGCAGTCACGGAGAACTGACTTGCCAAGGCCTTTCTCGACTACCTGGCTGACACAGTCTTCAGCGCAGAAGGAATCGTCCTTATCACTGATGATGAGGTTATGGCACCAGGTAAAGTCGCCGCTCTCGCCTACCATGAATTCACCGAGTTCACGCGCCGTGGAGAACTCTTCCAACGCGTAGCGCAGTTCCATCGTATAGCACTTCTTGCCTTCATAAATATAAGCTTCACTCTGCACGGAACCTACATCCAGAATGGCAGCGAAAACGCCGTTGTCATTGATGCCGGAGATGATATCCAGAAGTCCCAAGATAGAGATTGCCGTAAGTGTTCTTGATCCGTTCTTCATGTGGGTTACGGCGTTGATCATGCCCATCTGGTTGCCGGAACCCAGGTTCCACTCGAGATTACGGAGCGTGATCCTGTCGCCTGTAACGGTCTTGCTGCCCCATAAAGACAGTGCGCTGCAGCATGTCGGACGGAGTGCGTCGGGAATCATCTGAATAAGAATTGCCTCTTCGTAACTGAAGACGCCGTCTTCAACGATTCCGTGAGCGCCGTTTGAGATTCCCTCTGCAAAACCGCAGATCTCATCACGGTATTCAGGACGCATCGACTCCAGAAGTGTAGCCGATCTTTTCTCGATTACCTCGGTTGAGTAGTTGGTGTTATATGCAACACGGATGTTCTCAAAAAGATAAGGTTCCATCGTATCGATAAAGCCGGGAAGTTCTTCCCTGATGAGCGTTCCGTATGCCCTGCCGACACTTGCCCTGTCACCTTTTTCGTAGTCGAGAGTGACGTCGTAGTAGCTGGGCATGACCTTGATCACGCAAAGTCCGTCAGCTGAAGAAATAATATCCAGAGGCTCTTCCCTGATGCCTTCATCGGTATATTCTTTAACCTCGCCGGTGTAGTAAGAATCCACCAGACGAGCTGCACTTCCGCCTTTTTTGATATCAGCGTGGCTGCCGGTGTCACAGGCTGTCAGAAGGATTGATGCGCTTAATGCCAGTGCTGCGATGCTTATAAACTTTTTCATTATTCGTTTCTCACTTTCCAGATCTCGATCTTATCTGCCAGTCTTGTAACAAGAAGTATGACAACAACAAGCAGAGTTATGATGCACAAAGGCAATACCACAAAGTTCGGTACGGGCTGGACCGTAAATGAGAATCCCTTACATCTCATAATGCTCGAGAACAGCCTGCCCATAAGATAATCTCCCGCGGTAGCCATAAAGACATATGTAAGTCCCAGAGAGAATGCAGAGAGCAAAAACAGTCTCCAGAAATGCCATGCGCGGATAACCGACTTGTTGAATCCCATGCTCTTGAGAAGCGCGATGTCTGCAGTCTCTTCATCGATGAAGATATTCTCGTAGAGCGATGTTAGGAGCATCAGGACGATTGCGGCTACGGAAGCTACAACCATGATGATGAGGTTGAACATTCTCTGGTATCCGGTCAGGTAATGCTCCATTACTTCGTCTTCTCTTACAAATTCGATCTCGCCGTCAGGATAGAGAGCCTGCATTTTCGCGAAGTATTCATCGTACTGATAAGCAGGAACATCCAATACACTTGAGAAAATGTCTTCATTCTGTACTGTTGATCCTTCGAACTCATCGCCCATGATTATCAGCGGTGTCTGCTGGCCGTATCTGTCGAAGAAAGCAGTGATTATGAAGCTCTCCGTTGTCTTTTCGGAAGAGACCATGTCTTCGCCCAGCTTGTCGTATTCGATGTTTACTGTGTCGCCGATCTTAAGGCCGTTTAAGTCAGCAAAGTAATAACCTACTGCGATCTCATTTCTGAGCTTGGGCGCATTGCCTCCCTCAATGTATTTGATATCGGATGTTGAACTGTCCATCCACGAGATGTTGCACATCGATGTGAAATCTCCGAAAGACAATTCGGCAGGACTGTCGTATCTCGTATAGATAGTTGCAGGAATTCCGTTGTCGTGCAGATTCTTGTTAACGATATTGATAACGCCGTTATAACTGCCGGCACTTCTGTAAAGTGACTGGTAGTAAGTATCGTCAAGCTCAATGGTGAAGTTCTCCCTGCCGTGCTGGAAATATGTCTCTGAATAATTTGTCGACATCAACGAGTTTTCGAGACGGACGATAAACAGCACGACTGATATTCCGAGAACAAATGCGACTATCAGCAGCACATATCTCTTGAAGCCTCTCAGGATGTCGCTCAGTGCGAGGAAGAAAGGAACTGAGATGTGCTTTTTATTGTTGAGGAAAAGTCCCGGAATACTCGTGAATCTTTCACCTCTGTTCTCGCCGTGGATCGCATCGATGACACTGATCTTATTCATTCTTCTGAGCGCGAAGAAACTGAATAACACGATGAGCAATACAGTCAGTGTGCCCGCAAACATGCCGATTCCAAAAAGAGTTACAGGCTCAGGGAATACTTCGTGCATTACGAACTTGTCGAAAAGAACTTTGCACATTACAAATCCCATGGGAATTCCGATAACACCTCCGACAATTGCAAAAGCAATATACTTCACGATAAAGAGTGTCTTATATGAGAACGACCACACGCCGATGGCTTTCATCATGCCGATCTCCCTCTCATCTCTCTTGATCGAAGACTTAAGGCTGAAATCGATCGTGATCATCGCAACTGCCATTATCGCAACTGCAACTACGATCATGCTGATCGCAACGATAAGTGCAAACAGTCCGTCGTTTGTGTAATTAAGGATTCTCGTAGCGTTGCCGAAGATATTGTAATCCTTGTATTCAACGAGCATCGGAGTTACGGAAGCGATCAGGGTACCGGCATAATCACCCTCTATCGGAACAACGGTAACCGTAAACATATCCGTCTTGTAAGGCGATTCGGAGTAAATAAGTTCCTTATCGTTATCTGACAGATAGAAGATCACAAGAACGTTTGCGAGCGGATTCTTATAGATCGTAGATACTTCGAACTCGTAAACATTACCCATCTGGGTCGTGATACGGATCTTATCACCTTCAACGATTCCAAGCTGGTTTGCATAAGTCTGCGATACGGCAATGCATCCGTCCCTGACTTCGAAATACTCATTATTCATGTCTATCGGCATATCATAATGATGAGATACGCCATCCAAAACTGCAGTACGTGAATAATGTGATTTTGAGTCAGGATTCTTGCCTACAACTTCAATGCATCTGTATGCGATCGTAACAACATCCTTGTGCTCTACTTCATCAATGATGTCATAACTCTTAATGTTGTTGATGGTCTCATTTATGTGGCCTTCCCCGTCGGAAAGATCCTTATCCATGAGCGCGATTACATCTGAAGAATTGCATCTCTCATAAGTCTTCTCCGAACCCAGAATGAGTGAATAAAGAAGTGTGATTCCGATCACCGTAAAACCGACAGCTGCGATCATGAAGATAAAGGTTACGACATTAAGGCCGGGTTTATCCTTAAGGTCTTTTTTAAGCATTCTCCAATACATATTACCAACCCATCTCCCCGAGCCAGTTTCTTACCCGGCGCTCTCTTGAACCTAAGTCATCGCCTTCCTTCATCTTGCCGAGAACGAGCTCGCCCTGGATGTTTCCGTCGACCAGATAGATGATCTTGTCCGAAACAGATGCGACCTTCTCACTGTGAGTTACCATGAGGATCGTCGTACCCATGCGGTTTGCCTCAAGAAGTCTTTCCATGACTTCGCCGGAAGCCTTTGAATTCAAGGCTCCCGTAGGCTCGTCTGCAAATATGACCTTCGGGTGATTGATAAGCGCCCTGCAAAGGCATGCCCTCTGAAGCTGTCCGCCCGACACCTCAGTGATCTCGCGGTCCGCCTCGTCAATGATGCCGAGTTTTCTCATCAGTTCTTCGGCGTACTGCCTGACCTCTTCCCTGGGTCTTATCTTTGCCTGAAAACCGGGCAGGACGATGTTGTCCAGGATGCTGAGTTTTCGCATCATGTACATCTGCTGGAAAACAAATCCCATCTTTATGAGTCTTAAGCTGATGAGATCTTTTTCCTTCATCTTTGAGATCTCATCACCGTCAAAGAAAACGCTTCCGGCCGTAACATTGTCCATGCCGCTCACGGTATAAAGGAGCGTCGACTTGCCTGAGCCCGAAGGTCCCATGACCGATACGAACTCGCCTTCCTCAACCTTGAAATTCACATTCTGAAGAACATTATTACTTTGCTTATTTACTATATAAGTCTTGCAAAGATCTCTTGTTTCTATAACAGTACCCATACTGTTGCCTCCCTTTTTCCGTCTTCGCACACTATTCTGAAACTTAACTATTAAAAAATCCTTAAAGAACGGAAAAATCCCAAAATCCTTTATTCAGATGTTTGATTGCATTTCACCACGCAAAAAAGTCAATTCACCACAAAATCATCAAACACCTGCAGATCACTGTTAGTCTGTGGTCGGTAGCGGATCTTACATATCAGACATACCTTATAACTAAATTGTCGGAGGGAATTATTATGAGAAGAGGAACGTTTTTCTTTATTCAAGCCATTGTATCTCTCGTCATTACGAGCTTGATCTGGTACATGGAGGTTAGTTTTCTGGAAGTCGCAATGAATGATATCAATGCGCATGGCATAGTTGTTACGGAGGCTACCAAATCACCGTTTTTGGTTTTCGCCGGCTGCGTGGCTGTATACTTTATCCTGACGATTGTCTATATCATTATCGGTGCCAGGAACGTCCAGGATTGGCGTCCGTCTGCAATTATTGTTTGCATTCTGATCTGTATCTTCATGCTCATCTTCGGTTTGTTCGTTCCAGGTATAATTGCATCTATAAACGGGCAGCTTAATACAATTCCTGAGATGATTCATAATATAGTTGACAGTTGGGGAAGATAATCTGAACTGAACGCAGAAAGAAAATTCCGTTTATTACAAAAACCTGCTGACAAAGATCAAAAACTTGTTGGCAGGTTTTTAATTTGGCATAGATTCACAACGGCAAAAATACTTCAAACTCCATCTCTTCACTATCCTCAAGATAGCGTGCGGCAATATCGCCTCCGAGTTTTCTGGCGATAAATGCAGCCTCATAAAGACCTAAGCCGTTGCCCTCCACTTCTGCTGCGTTGGAACCACGCCAGAAGCTGTTGAATACATAAGGAAGTTCGCTGTCGGGGATGCGGCTTCCGACATCGCGGACGGAGAAGATGTAGCCGTCTTCATTCTTGTCGACGGTTACCGTGATGCCGCGGCCGTCGCCGTACTTGATAGCATTCTCCATGAACTGCGTAAGGATGCGAGTAATGCCGTCCTTATCGCTGTTGATCATGACATCGCTGTTCATCTCGACCGTGAGCGGGATCCTCAGTACGTTAAGCCTGTTGCCGTACTCGTCCTTGATAAACTTCCCGATCTCAGTCAGATAGAATGCTTCGATGTGAGGCTCGAAAACGACCACGCCCTTCGACGCGCTGTCCAGAAGTTCTTTTACGAGATCCGTGATGTCATCGGCGTTCTTTGCGATCTTGCCGGCAACTTCTGCATCCTTTTTATCAGGAATTCCGTTGTCACGGTAAAGACCGCTTTTAATTGCTTCGGAATAAAGCTTTATGTTGGCAACAGGTGTCTTGATGCCGTGGGCGATGGTTGATACAAGTGTGAGCTGTTCCTTCTCGAGCTGGCGGAGTCTTCTGGTGTCGCCTGACAAGCGGTCACGGAGCATGTTCATGCCCCAGATATACTTGCCGAAATATCTGTTTTTGGATTCCGGGAGAGCAGCTGCATTCTCATTTTTGGCGATGCGTTCAGGGTATTCGGAGAGCCTGTTAAAAGGCAGGATGACCTTACGGTCGATGTAAACAAAGAACAGTGCTGCAACAACGAATACTGCAGCTATTATCAGTTCACACAACAGGATATTATCTGACAGTTTTTGCTGTTCGAATGTAAACACCAGGAGGCCTCTGAACTCACCTTCTTCCGTTATGCTTACTACCGTTGAATCCTGTTCGGTAATGACTGAACCGTCAGCATTAATGCCGCCTTCAACATATCTGATCTTGGCAGGAACATTGTCTTTGCCGTACTCCTGCTCCCAATTGTTATCTGCAATAAGCGTGCTCAACTTTGAACCGTAATTCTCATTGCCGGCAGAAGTGACTTCGTTGGTTACACGGTTAATGAGAGTCATTCTCTGACCTTTTGTCTCGTTGTCTTTACCGGTCAGATAGAAAAATACGGCCAGTCCCAGGACCATGCAGAAAAAGAAAAGAAGAAAATACTTTCCTATGTATTTTCTCATTTGGAAGATTCCCCTCCGAACTTATAACCGACTCTCCAAACGGTGTGGATATATTCCGGATTCTTCGGATCGTCTTCAAGCTTCTCGCGGAGCCACCTTATGTATACGGTAAGCGTCGACATTTCAGAAATGCAGTCGGTTCCCCATACGGCATTGAACAGAACTTCCTTGTGAATGACCTTTTCGGGGTTTTTAAGAAAGTAGATGAGAATGTCCAGTTCCTTGCCGTTTACAGGGATCACCTTGTCACCCTTGCGGACGGTCATGTCATCGAGATCGACTTTTATATCTTTATAAGAAAGCTCTTTGCGCTCTTCGGAAGCATCGTAATTACGGCGGAGTATCGCCTTGATCTTTGATGAGAGAACGGGGAAAGAGAATGGCTTTTCGATGTAGTCGTCAGCGCCGACATCGAGACCTAGGATCTTGCTCTGGTCGTCGTTTTTGGCACTCATCATGATGACCGGAAGGCCTAAGTCTTTACGAAGGATGCGCAGTGTCTCATAGCCGTCAAAACCCGGAAGCATGACGTCTAAGAGCATCAGGCGGTACTTGTCTTCCTTAAGGGCAGAAAGGCCGTCTTCACCCGTTGTTTTCCAGGTGACCGTAAAGCCGTCGCGGACAAGAAAATCCCTTATGAGCGCGCCCAATTCCTCATTATCTTCAACGATCAGGATGTCTGTCATATGTGCCTCTGAAAAATAATCTCTTTTTGCATTATAGCAAATAACAAAATATCATTTCAGCGACTCGATGTTCTTCCTCACACGCGGCAGACCGGTGATCACGATCAGCACGCTTGCAACAACAAGGATTGCCGCAACCACTGATATGGTTATCATTGAGTTTTTTGTGAGCAGGTATGTGCCGTACAAAACTCCGCCTGCAAAGAGCGCGGCAATGAGCTCGGCGGCGAGATTAAAGAAGCAGTTCAGATTGCCGCGGAGAGCAGAAAGTTCGTCAGACCATACCGTGTACGGCGAGATCGAATCCATAATGACGCCGATCATGGTGGCAGTCAGGATGCAGACAAATGCAGTGATGATATACAAAGGAAGCCAGGCTGAAACGCCGAAGAAGACCGTTACCGCTGCAACCGCAAATGCCACGGGAATGAATGTGAACAGTATTGCGACCCAGACCTTTGCCCTGATCTGTTTGCCCAGATCTGCCGGCAGATATTTGAGCATGTCCAAGTGAACGCCTTCGCGCGTAAATGAAGTTGAAGCGATCGAATTAAGTCCTGAACCGATAAATGCCATTGCGATGAATGCGCCGAATAATATGATGTGGCTTACAGGTTCGTTGCCTGCAAGCTTGGCCCTGAACAGCCTGAAGAATTCGAATTTCGGAGCTTCGATGATGAATATAACTGCCGCAATGGGCCATATGAGATTTGCGAAAACGCAGTTCATGCGGTAGGTCATGTTCCTTGTAAGGACCTTGATCTCCTTACTAAGGAGCGACGCTGACACACCGCGCTTCTTGTATGAGAAAGATGATTTGCGGTGCCTCTTTTTATTTGAGATGACGGCTGCCGCGAATAAGCCTTTTCGATATGTTAAATGCGCAACAAGGACCGACAGCATGTACAGCGCGGCGATGATGAGCATCGATCCGATGAGAGGCAGTACCGAGTGATTTTCTATTGCCATCGTCGACAGAAAGTTTGTCGGGAATAAGATGTTGCAGATCGTAGTAAATGTGTTGTCGCTGACGACAAGTGAATTCAGGTAGTTGATAACGCTTATCCTGCCGTAGCCTTCAAATGACAAAAGGAACATGACGGCAAAAGCGATGAATACAACGATCGATGTGTAGTAGTAGATGCTGACCCTGTTAAATCTCTTCAGAACGAGCATCAGGAGCAGAGCGATTATCGAGCAGTAGATCAAGGGTACCAGCAAGGAGCCGAAGAAGCCCACCACAGAAGCAATCAGCGCAACCGGATGAAGCGCCTCCCTGATGCCGGCGTTTTTAATGCTCGATATGAAATATCCTATGTAGATCGCGAAAAGCACATTCGACGTCATGACGTTTTCTGCCTTGAACGTGTGCCAGAATCTCGCTGCATAAAGCGAACCGGGAGTTATCGGCAGAGCAGTCAGGAACTGCAGATCTGATGAAAAAAACAGGACACTGAACATGAGCGGCATTCCGAAGACCATAGCAAAAGCCGATATGAGATCGATCTCAGTTAAAAGGCCGTAGGCATTGCCGTCAAAGCCGTACATCAGGTTCGTGAGCGCATAAGTGACATAGCCGATAACAATTGATACCGGCACCATGATACCTATGAAAGCGATCATGCCGAACCGGTTATAGAGCTTTACCTTTTTTTCGCCCGTAGGTTTTGGCATCTCCAGATTCGAACTGAAGGCTTTATATAGACTCAGGGTTTTGTTCATAGCGGCTTCTCCCGGTTGCCAGTAAGCTTTACGAATATCTCTTCTAATGTCATTCCGGGATTATTGAGCCTTAAGAACTCCAAAGTGCCCTCCGTTATTATCTTTCCCTTGTTGATTATCAGGATCCTGTCGCAGAGCTGCTCTGCTACTTCAAGAACGTGGGTCGAGAAAAGTACGGCATTTCCGGCATTTGCGTGTTCCCTCATCATCTGCTTGAGTTCGAATGCCGCCGTCGGGTCAAGTCCGGTCATGGGCTCATCCAGGATCCACGCCGGAGGGTTGTGGATAAGGGCCGATATGACCATGAGCTTCTGTCTCATGCCGTGGGAATATTCACGCATCTGCGTCGTAAGGACGTCCTTCATGCCGAATCTCTCAGAAAGAGTGCCGATCTTTTCTTTCCTTATATCTTCCGGTATCTCATACATATCGGCGATGAAATTCAGATACTCAAGGCCTGAAAGCTGTATGAGGATGTCCGGATTATCGGCGATGTAGGCAAATGATCTTTTTGCATTTATGGGATCCTTGTTTATGTCGAACCCGTTTATTACCGCGGTTCCTGATGTGGGCTTAAGGATACCCGTGAGCATCTTGATGACAGTGGTCTTTCCCGCTCCGTTAGGTCCGGCGAAGCCGACTATCTCACCTGCCTTGACGGTGAATGAGACTTCATCGGTAGCCTGGTGGCCGTTTCCATAGATCATGGTCAGGGATCTGGCTTCTATCATTGGGAATCCTCCTGTCAGATGTCTGATTTGCTTTTATCAATTAAACAGATTATGGCACAGAATAGTTGCGAAAATTTGTCCTTGGAAACTGCCTAAGGTTAAATGATTATGAATAATTTCTATAATTCTTATTTTATAGGGGGTCCATCTTCCGCGTCCGGAAACTGTCAAAAATAATTTAGCGAAATGCCCGAATCCCTTATGTTTCGTAGCTGTAACAATGTTAAACAATTTATTTCCGGCCAGTGACCCCCAAACAAGCCGAAAATGCAATAGGATTAAGGCAATTTCGGTTTTAGGTCGATTTTAAGACCTTTTTTCTGTTCATTTTGTCCTATTTCTTTATTATTAGATTTTTTACACAAAAATCACCCAAAATATCCGTTTAGCATTTATAATTTATATGTGCGCTTTCCCGGCAAGGGAACACTTTATCAAATCCATGGAGGCTTTAGTATGACACTTGAAGAGCTGTATCAAGGTTATAATCTTGAAGAGTATTATATTGGAAAGGTTACCCAGGTATACCGTAGTAACTGTACCGCCCAGATTGATAACCTCTCTTTGATGGCTGACAGAAGCAAATTTAACAATTCCTATTTGCCCAACTCAATTAACTTTTACGTAATCATCGATTCAGTCCTCGGACTGTTCCTCGGAGAAGTTTTCGAGAACAAGGCATCAAGAAAGAACGTTTTCGACACAGCAGGCGGTGATGCAGCGTCCAGCGACTATATGGAGATCCAGATCGATACCATCGCTCTCATGGCACCTGACAGGGATAAGTTTGATCTTGCAGGTTTTAAGACTCTTGGTATTACAGATAAAGTATATCTTGCAACAAATGAGATCTATCAGTTGTTCCTGAAATCTCTCGAATTCGGCAACGAAGTTGAAGAACCCCTCCCGCCTTTCGCAACATTCCTTAACAGATCTGAGGCTGACGTTATTTTGAAGCCCAGCACGCTTTTCAACCGTCACCTTATGTGCATCGGCGCTACGAACAGCGGTAAGTCAACAACAGCTCTCGCTATCCTTGACAAGGTCGTATCCACAAAGCGTAAGGCTCTCATCATCGACCCTACAGGCGAATATAAGAACGCATTCAACGATGACGAGATCACAAAGCTGACACTCGGTGTCGATACTACAGTTTCACCCGGTAAGATTTCCATGGAACAGTGGGAAAAACTCTTCGAGACAGAGAACAGCAGCCAGGGTGCCGTACTTTCAGAAGCTATCACATCTCTCCGTTACATGAGAAAGATCGGCAGCGACGGATGGTATGCCAAGATCGGTGAGGACATCGAGGAAGTTCAGGAGAACATCGCATCCGTTGGTAAGGACGACGTAGAGTTCAACATCGAGCTCCTTCCTGAGCAGATTCAGGCTGAGTCCATCTGCGAGCCTGACAGAGACAACAACTACAACTTCAAGTACCGTTACGATACGCTCAAGGCTAACATGAACGCTTCTCTCATCCAGAAGATCCAGTATCAGATGACAAATACGAGATTCCTCTCATTCTTCTCTGACGATCCGGATATGTATAACCTCCTCGACGTTATCGAAGAGTTCGTTCATCTCCCTGAAGCAAGTCTTTACATCGATACATCCGCTCTCGGTGCTGCTGAAGGTATCGGCGGAATGGTAATCGACCTCGTAAGTACATTCGTAATGTCACGCGACAACATCGCACCGTTCGTATTCTTCATCGATGAGGTTCACAGATATGCCAAGTCCAGATACTCCGAGAAGGAATATCACGGCGGTCTCACACTCCTCGCAAGAGAAGGACGTAAGAAGGGTATCTTCCTTTACCTGACAACACAGAACCCGAAGGACGTATCTCCTATCCTCTTCGGTCAGGTCGGTACGATGCTCATCCACAGACTCATGCTCAACGATGAGATCCATGCCGTAGAGAGCCACCTCGACGATTACGCTATCAAGCACGTCAGAAAACTCAACCAGGGTGAAGTTATCCTTACGAGCGTTAACCTCCTGCACAACATGTTCATCCATGTTAACAAGAGCCCCAGAACACAGCACAACGCTACACCTCAGCTCTAATAAAGAAAAGATAATACTGAAAAAGCTGTCTCAACTGCAAACGAGGCAGCTTTTTTATTGTGATAGTATCCATATACCCGAAAATAAAAACACCTTCTGTGGAACTTCAGAAGGTGTCTTTATTGCTAAATACTCTGAAAATGAAAAGGAGGAAATTTATTTCAATCCCAGTTGTTCTCTTCCCAGTTCGACTCTTCCCAGGAATGGAGCCTGTCTACGATGGTCATCATGATCATCTCTCTCATCGGCTGCGGGAATGCATTGAGCTCGTTGTTGAGCTGGTCGCTGATGGTATCCAGATCTTCCTTGACCGCCCTGATTACCGCGCCCTCCCTGTTCTTGGAGTCGGATATCTTAAAGTTTGTAATCGTCTTCTTAAGGAGCTTAACGTCTCCTGTCTCTATATCACCGTACTGAACGTCTTCACCGGCATCAGAAGGACCGGCAAGTTCGATTCCCCAGTCTGACAATACTGAGTCAGCAACCATGTTGATCAGCGCATAGCTCTCATCCTCAGTGGGATCGAGTTTCCTGACCATGATGTCCTTTGCCTTAACACCACTGACAAGAAGATCGACTATGTCCGATCTGATCTTGACGCCGAGCAAAAATACCTTCTGATCGTCTATCTTCTTATTGTTGTCAAAATACACCAGCGGTTCATCAATATATCTCGCAAGATCGAAAACCATGATGTCCTCCTTATCCAAAACCAATCTCTTATTCACTTTAATAATCCTCATTCCGGGCATTAAGACCCGCATAATAAATCTTATGTCTTAATACTACGCCCATGATATTTCTTTGGTGTTTTCTCTGTGTAAATAATAAGCAAAGCAGTTCTTAATAAATGAGAATATTGTTAACAAAGCAAGAAAAAGCAGCCCGGAATTATCGATCCGGACTGCCTTTTAAACTACTTTTAATAAATCTTCAGATTACTTATTTACGATGTTCCTTACCCAGATGCCCGATCTTACGAACGCGAAGGCAATTAAACACTTTATGATCTCCGTGGCTCTTATAATGGCTACCATTAAGATGATGGAAATGCCCGTAAAATAGCTCATATAGGCTGCCAAAGGCACAACTATGACCCACGTGAATACGCTGTCAAAGAGAACAGTTATAAGCGCATTGCCACCGGACCTGATGATGAAGTACGAAGCGTGAGTGTAAGCGCAGAAAGGCATGTTGGCAGCAGCTATCAGGATGAAAACTGTCGCAAGGCTTCTGATCTCATCAGTAGTGTTATACAGAAGCGGGAAGACGAATGAGATCCCCGCCAATAATAATCCGAACACCAGTCCGCACAGCACCGTGAACCTGCGCATTGTGCCGGCCTTCTTTTTGGCATCTTCCAGCTCGCCCGAACCTAATATGTGACCCATCATGATGCCTACGGCCTCACCCATGGCAATGAACGCTACGCCCATGAGATTCCAGATGGTGGATTCGATCTGGGTCGCAGCAACGGCATCAAAGCTTCTGTATGAGTAGCACTGGTTGATGGTCGTCATTCCAAGTGACCAGAAAGTCTCATTAGCCATGAGCGGAAGCGCCCTTAAGATGAACCTGCCGACAAGTCTTCCGGGAACATGGAAGTGCTTGAAAGCTCCCTTTATGAACGGGAAAAGATCAGGATGCTTACCTGTATAGATGATCAGGATAGCGAGCTCAACAAATCTGGATGCTACGGTTGCGATTGCCGCACCTTCCGCTCCCATGGCAGGAAGGCCAAAGTGACCATAGATCAAAAGCCAGTTGCCGATAAGGTTAACAAAGATCGCGGCTACGGATGCAAACATCGGAACCTTTGTGTTTCCGAGATCTCTTAAAGTACCTCCGTAAGCCTGTGTAAGTCCTACAGGGATAAGGCTTATCAGGATTATGTGTATGTATTTGACACCGATCTCGAGTGCCTCTGCAGCATCAGCAGGATTGTCCGCTTCACCCAAAAGGAAAAGGTTGATCAACTGGCGCGAGTAGAGAACAAAAAACAGCGTGCATATAGCGGAAAGTATTGCATTAAATACGAGCTTAAAACGGAATGAATAGCGTATGCCTTCCGTATCGCCCTTGCCTTTGTACTGGGCAGTAAAGATACCGACTCCGGCAGTGGCTCCGAAGATAACGAGGAAGAAGACGAACATAAGCTGGTTGGCGATTCCGACACCGGATATCGCATTAGTACCAATGCTTCCGATCATGAGATTGTCCAGAAGGTTTACGAAGTTCGATATGCCGTTCTGCACCATCATCGGGATGGCGATCTTAAGCAGCGTCTTAATATAGGATCTGTCGTTCTTTAATTCTGTCATATGCTTATTTTTCTTTATGCCTAAACAGTCAGTTCGAGCATTGTATCAGTCAGAGGGCTTAATTTCAATCAGATTTGCGGCCAAAAATGTCTACAATCAGTAGACTTCAAACCAAATAATTTAGGGGTTTTTCGCAGAAACGGGCCAGGGCTTACCTGCCGACCTTCTTCGCTTTCTTCTCGAGATACATGGCCTTGTCCGCTTTGTTCATGCAGTCAACGACTCTGTGCCAGTCAGTAAGATCAGCTGTTCCGATGCTTGCACCGAGCTTATACTGATTCTTGCCGGACTTGTTTATCTTATCGATGCTGTTCATTACGGTCCGCTTGAACTTGGCGACTCTTCCGACTTCGGTAGTGATCAGGACGGCTGCGAATTCATCTCCGCCCATTCTGGCAACAAACTCGCCTTCCTTAAGAGCGCCTTCAAGGCATCCCGCGATCTCCTTGATCGCTTCGTCGCCTGCGTTGTGGCCGTATGTATCGTTAATGAGCTTAAGGTCATCCATGTCGATTGAGGCTATCGCAAGATCACATTTCTTTTTGCCGTCCTCATCGAACTTCTCGGAGATGTTCTTTTCGAAGCCACGCCTGTTGAACGTGCCCGTAAGAGGATCCAGGATATAAAGTCTCATTACGTCGGAGATACCGAAAAGCTTCTCATAAAGGTCGAGCTTGTTGATCGTGTGGCCGACCTTCGCGAGCAGATATTCGATCTTGAAATCGATGAACATATGGATGCTCGTATCGAAAGAAACTGCAGCATAACCGTAAACTTCATTCTTGTTGGACAGCGCGAAAAAGATAAGCATTCCGTCGTCACCCTCAAGGTCATCAGGCAGGAGCTTCTCGTTCGGAAACGACCTGTTGCCTACCTGACTCTCTCCCCCGTTCTTGAAATATCCGACGAGTGCCCTGTCGTTTTCGCGGTATCTGCAGAAATAACAGGACTTAACGCTTTTAACTGTCCTGAACTGGTCGAGAGCGATCTGGATAGCTTCTTCCTTTGAGAGCGCGCCTTCGAAAAGATCGTCCATTACGACAAACTCTCTCATGTCATCCATTGATACCGAAGATGCGACATTAAGATCTGTCATGGTCTTATATATGTTTTTACGCTCGACGGCATCGCCAGTCGTCTCACGCGGGATTATCGTTCCGGGAATGATCGTGTCATACTCAGGCTCTCCGCCGTTCTCGATCTCCTCAAGGATATTCATTGCAGTATCCACGAGTCCTTTATTCGAGATCTCGATAGTGGTGATCGACGGTATGTGTTCTCTTGCTTCGAGGGCATTGTCGACACCGCTGATAAGTGTATCTTTGGGGATCTCGTAACCTCTCTGGATAAGTTCGTTGCAAAGCGCGATCGCTTCATAGTCGTTTGAACAGATGATGGCCTCAGGGAGAGTTCCGTCTTCCTTGATGAAGAAGTCAGCCATCTCAGGGCCCTGGGTGATCCAGTAGTTTCCGTGGAAGATCTTACTCTCATCCACTTCATATCCGAACTCTTTCATAACCTTCTCGAAGCCTTCTCGTCTCTCTGCTGAGTCGATGAGATCATCCATACCCGTTACGAATCCGATGTCACCGGTCTTGCACTTGGAGATGACATGCTTTGCGATGTCGTACATAACGCTCCTGTTATCGGGAATTACGTTATAGAAACCTTCGATCCTTGCTCTTATGCAGACGACCGGCGGAGCTTCCGTATCCGTCAGAAGATTTTCGACGAGGTCTTTGGCCATGCCTTCATGGATCAGGGTATCGTAGCAGAGAATGATGCCGTCATAATTATGTATTTCCGGCAGGTCCAATATGCTCTTAAACCCGACTACGTGAAGAGGATTGGTCGTGGGGATGGAACATGTTCCGAAGACGTCAATAACATGCCCCTTCTCAGTGGCATAGTAATCAAGATTCTTCATTATGGACAGGGCAAAATCCCTATACATATCCCCTATAAAAACACATAATCTCATAGCGTTATTATACTAACGCTCCGCCAAACATGTAAATAGCAGACCTCAGCGGTTAACGGGATTTCCACACAATTAACGCCTTGCCGCCTTATCCTTGTAAAGGGCTTCATCAGCTTCATTCAGCGCCGCCTGGAAGGCAGTGAGATCACCGTTGTAGCTGGCATAACCGATGCTTGCCGTAAGCTCGTATTTTGCACCGGCTTCATCGTTTAACCGGATGACAGTATCCTTGATCGTACTGCAAAGCTCTTTGACCAGCTCTTCATTATCTGTCTTTGTGATGATGATGAATTCGTCGCCGCCGTAACGCGCGATGAATGTCTTGAGAGCGTTGTCGCCGCACGCCAGCTTCAGAGCATCGGCAGCTCTCCTGAGCGCCATGTCACCTTCAACGTGACCAAACTGGTCATTGATCTGCTTGAACTTGTTAAGGTCGATCATGAGGACAAAACGTGTCGCTCTGTCAGTATTCTGCTTGGACGATTCGCCTGCAATATACTTTTTGAGCTGCGTTCTGTTGTTAAGACGCGTAAGCTCGTCTATCGATACCTGGTCGTTCAGCGAAATGATATAGACGTAAACCATCATTATCGTAGAACCAAAGCAGAAGAAAGGAGCAGCAAGCCACATGGTCTGAAGCACACCCGAAATCGATATGATGATCGGATAGATGGCGCATACCAGATACTGTTTTCTGACCGCAAAATTCTCTTTCCTGAATGCTCTTAAGAATGACCTTGCCGTGCTCGCTACAACATATATCAGAGGGATCGCCAGAAACGCAATGTAATAGCCCGTTGTCGGCATGCCGTCTTCCTGAATGACTACTTCCGGCATTACAGCGAAAAGGAAGATAATCAGCACTGCTTCAAACATGGCAGGGATAAGGGCAATGTATCTTGCTTTGTTGGACGCTATGTATTTTTCGCCCTGGGAGAGCTCAACGTATATAAACCAGAAACATGTAATGGCACTTAAGAATATTGCATTGGTGATATTTACGATCGAGACTGATAAAAGCGTATAAGGGATTATGCGGGCAAGTATGAGTACCCAGCAGATATCACTGACAAAGTAGAGTATGTGCGAAATGACTATGTTTATGAACGTGATCTGTTTGGCCTGTCTGCCAACACCGCCCAAATCTTTTATGAGCAGCATTATAAAAATGATTATGCAGACACAATTGGCCTCTGTATAAAAGAAAGTATAGTCCAGGTTCATAATGCGATTGTATCACGTTAAAAATTTTTTATTGTTAACTAAATGTTAGAATAGTTATACATTTTCATTTTCAAACATTTACCGGGGAATTATCAGGCATGCATTTCACTGAAGCAAAGGGCATATTAAAAGGCAGCGGCAAAGAGATCGGCATGAACATATACCGCGGCTGCACTCACGGCTGCATATACTGTGACAGCAGGAGCCTCTGCTATCAGTTTACGCATCCTTTTGAAGACATAGAAGTCAAGCGGAATGCTCCGGAACTTCTCGAGAAAGCACTCTCTTCCAAACGCAATAAGTGCATGATCGCGACAGGATCAATGTCTGACCCTTACATGCACTGCGAGAAAGATCTGAGACTTACAAGGCGCTGTCTTGAGATAATCTATAAACACGGCTTCGGCGCTGCCGTACAGACCAAATCAGACCTGATACTCGAAGACATTGATCTTCTGGATAAAATAAACCGCGATACAAAGTGCGTTGTCCAGATGACGCTCACCACTTACGATGACGAACTCTGCAAGATAATAGAACCTAATGTCTGCAACACAAAAAGACGCATTGAAGTCCTCGAAGAAATGCAGAAGCGCGGCATCCCCACGGTCGTATGGCTCACCCCGATCCTTCCCTTCATTAACGACACAGAAGAAAACATCACGGCCATTCTGGACGAATGCGTGCGTGTCGGTGTTAAGGGGATCATCTGCTTTGACATGGGCGTCACATTAAGAGAAGGTGACCGCGAATATTTCTACGCCGCACTCGATAAACACTTCCCTTATCTCAAACTGAAATACATTGCCACATATGGAAATTCCTATGTGGTATCAAGTCCCAATTCAAAACATCTGATGCAGATTTTCAAAAAGACCTGCAAAGACAACGATATCATTTACGATCCTGACAAGTGCTTTGAATATATGCAGGAGTTTCCTGAGAACAAAAATCAGATAAGTATCTTTGACCTCTGATACAGGATCAGATTATCTCTATCTCTGCCGTGACGATATCAGTTACCTTCATTAAAATGTCAGAAGGTACTTTCTCTACTACTTTGCACTTCCTCGCATTCAGATCCAGCGTCCTTAAGTGTTCGCATAAGATCACGCCTGTTGTCTTGGTTCTTGAATCAAGAGAAACATGAAGAGGGAACTTGTTGTCGGTATTTGTAATCGGGCAGACGACGGCAAGCTTCGTCCGCTTGATAAACTCATTGTTGCTGATAACTATCGCGGGATAAAAAACCTGCTGTTCCTGTTCTGAATCAGTATTAAAACTTACCTTGATAATGTCGCCCTGCTTTACCATGCTTCTCTACCCTCAGAATCATCCCATACAAAATCAACGTGCTCGTATTTTCCGTTGAAGCCTTCAAAGAGTTCCACGATATTTTTCCTTTGTGACGGACGTGAGCGCTCGATTATTATCTTGCCGTCTTCGATGAAAAGATCGACCATCTCGTCTTCAGACCAGCTGAGCTCATTAAGATAATGCTTGGGGATCCTTATTCCCTGGCTGTTTCCCCATTTCTGGATCATAATGGTCATATTCGTGCCTCCTTTGATATGTTTATACAAAGTATATACACATCAAATTTATATTTCAAGTCCGTTTCCTTTGATTTTTGGGCGATAGTTTTATAATATATGCCTGATTAATCGGGGAATCGTTTTTATATGAAGAGTTATTTCTTTAAAGTTTTACTTTGGATCGCTACTACTGCGCTCATAATGCTCGGCCTGCCGTGGCTCGCAGTCACTTTTTCAGACAACATGAGCGGCATGATCGTAAACCTCATTCTTTTCTATGCGATCGATCCCCTTTATGTGATCGTAATGGGCGCCTGCGCCGGACAGAATCTCAAGGGTTACTGGTATCTTCCTTTGGGATGCGCCGGGCTTTTTCTTCTCGGCATCTGGCTTTATCTGTCAAAAGATCTGTCGCAGTTTTATTCTTACGCAATCGTCTATCTGGCGCTTGGCATGGTCTCGATGTTCATCTCATTTTTCTTCAAAAAGAGGATCCGCACAAAGTACTGATATCAAGGTGCAACATTTCCGTTTCCAGTCTTGTATATATGGTATCAAGCGGGACGGAGGATCCGGAAATGAATACTCTTAAATCAGTAATAAAGCGTTCTGTTGCTCTCATGCTTGCTGCAGTATGTATCACTTCTGTTTGTGCATGCAATGCGCGTCAGGGAAACAGCACACGCAACGAAGAGACAAACGGACCTGATGAATGCTGCGAGTATATCAGCGATACATTTGACCTGGATCTTTTCGACTACTGCGAATACGCAGAAATGGACCTCGACGTCTCGGATCCCGATGAATTTGCATACATCAAATTCGAAGTAAAATCCGGCAAAGAAGATGAATTCAAGGACTATCTTGAGGAGAAATTAGGTCAGGGATCAGAATACGAGAATGACCAGCTCCCGGGCTTGAATAACCACAAATTTGCACATGAATTGAAGAAGATGGAACCCATCCGTTATTACGTGATGTTCCAGTCCGGCGTCAGGGTTAAGACACGCAACACGAACTTCTATGTCGCAACTGACGAAGGCACCACTTATCTCTATGTTTTCGGATGATCACAGATCTTCGAAAAGCATTGCCGCCGTATCTTCGGCGCATTTAATTGCCTCCTCTGTGTCCATGGTTGGAACAATGAGAGGAACTATCCTCTCAAATCCTTCCTTAAGACACTCTTCATAACCACTCCCAAGCAGGCCCGTGATCCCATACACGGGCTTGTTCTTTTTCTTAGCAAGTAAAAGAACCTTATACGGTGCTTTGCCGTTCACGGTCTGGCTGTCCATCCTGCCCTCGCCTGTTACGACGATATCAGCTTCACAGATAAGCTTTTCCGCACCGGTTATTTCCATCACGATATCCGCACCTGACTTAAGCTCTGCACCGAAGAAATTCTTTAATGCAAAACTCATTCCGCCGGCAGCACCCGTGCCCTCTTCAAACGGATCGAACCCTGCAATCTTCGCAAAGTTTTTAAGCCACTCATCCATTTCAAAACAGGCATTCTCATCAGCACCCTTCTGCGGTCCGTAAACATGGCTTGCGCCGTCAGGTCCGCACAAAGGATTGGTGACATCACTTGCAACCGTTATGTCGATATCTTTTCCGATGAGATTTGCTGTATCAACATTGCATATATCTTTAAGACCTGCCGCACCATGTTTTATATCGCTTCCGTCTTTATCTGTAAGCTTTGCGCCCAGTGCCTGGAGCATTCCTGCCCCGCCGTCATTTGTGGCGCTGCCTCCGATGCAGATAACCAGTCTTTTGGCGCCGTTTTCCATAGCATCTTTCATCAGCTCGCCGACACCAAATGTGGTCGTTAAATTGGGGTTGCGGTTTTCCTGTGAGATCAAGGTCAGGCCCGCAGCTTTTGCCATCTCGATATATGCGGTATCTGTTTTGGGATCGAATATGTAATCTGCTTTTATCTTTGCTCCGAGAGGACCTGTGACAGTTAATGTTTTCGCGATGCCGCCTATATATGGAGCAATGGAATCAATGGTTCCCTCGCCGCCGTCAGCAAGAGGAATGACGGTAACTTCAGCATCGGGATGAGATCTTAAAATGCCGCGCTTAACGGCGTTCCCTGCCTCAAGAGAAGTAAGACTTCCTTTGAATGAATCCATTGCGACTACGACTTTCAAGGAGACCTCCGGATCAGAAAAATTTCTTACAGCAGGAATATAACATGTGCGTTTTTCTTTTTCAAAATGTATCATTAGTGTATATGAACGGAGGTACTTAATATGAGCAGAGTTGATTTCGGTGCAAAACCCATTATGCTTCCCCAGCCGGTACTTATCGTCGGCACTTACGACGAGAACGGCATCCCCAATGCTATGAATGCAGCATGGGGAATCACGACGGATTTCAAAGAGATAACCATCAGCATGTCCGAGCATAAGACGACAAAGAACTTCGCCATTACCGGCGCATTTACTGTCAACATGGGCACGGAAGACCAGGTCGTTGCGTGCGATTATGTCGGAATCGAATCAGCAGACAAGGTGCCCGACAAGTTCGCAAGAGCGGGCTTTCACGCCACAAAGAGCGCCTTCGTTAACGCTCCTCTTATCGACGAGCTTCCCATGGCACTTGAGTGCAAAGTAAAGAGTTTTGAAGACGGTATCCTGATCGGTGAGATCGTAAATGTATCAGCAGATGAGAGCGTTATTACCGACGGCAAGATCGATCCCAAGAAGCTTAAGCCCATCGCATTCGATCCATGCAACAATGCATATCTTGCAATGGGTGATAAGGTCGGTAATGCGTTTAAGGACGGAGCCGCATTGAAATCATAATGCTATGCATAAAAACCAGACATAAATAAACCGCCCAGCCTGGACAGTTAGGGCGGTATTTTTCCAAAACTAACGAGGGCGACCGTCGAGGGGTAGCACCTCATTTCTATAAACATTATATCTTCAGCATTGATAGGCGTCAATTCAGCTTTACGGACACATTGCCTTCTCGTTTGCGTGCGCATAACAGATGCGCTTTGGCGCGTAACTTAATACCTTGTCCCAGTCAAGAGCAAGTGCAGCGTTATCAGCATACGCTGCAAGATATTCATATGGTTCAAGATCACCTGCAAGACATGTGCCTTCATCCAGCATGACGCATATGCTGTCTTCACTGTGGCTCGGCGTGGAAATGATCTCTCCGCTGATTCCCATTTTCGAGAGAAAAGAACGGGAATCCGCTGACGACAGCACGAGGGCCTTACTCTCATCTACCGGAACATATTCCAGATCAGGCATTCTCGCGAAAATCTGATCCGAATAATGCACTGATCCAAGTTGGGTCTCCATAACTATCAGCTTCACCCCCTTGGCCATCAGTTCACTTGCAAGACCGCAGTGATCGGGATGGTAATGCGTGCACAGCAGATAAGTGATATCGTCTACGGAAATTCCTTCGGCCTTTATTGCTTTATAAAAAGCAGGCAGCGTACCGGCAAAATCGGTATCGACAAGAAGGCCCGCATCCGTGCCCTTAATGAAAAACGTATTTGTATTTCCGTATCTGATCTTAGTTACCATGAATATATCCCCGAAAATTGAAAACCCCCACTATTATAGGTCCGCTCAGGAAAAGCGGCGGCTTAAAAACTGCACAAATAAAGGACCCGAAAATGTTCAGATTTGAATTAGCACTCTCACCTTGACAGTGCTAATCGAGGGACTATAATGCAGTTGGAACAAAGGAACGAAGATCGATAGATCAGACCTCCGCTCTAATGCTCGGATAACAACGATCAAAGGAGATGATTATTATGTTGATGTCCGGATTATTTGGAGAAGATTTGTTCGACGAGTTTTGGGGCTTACCTACACAGCGTGAACTTGCCAATATCGACAAGCACCTTTACGGAAAGAACGCGAGAAACCTCATGAAGACCGATGTCCACGAGACCGATACTGATTATGAGATGGTTGTTGATCTTCCTGGCTTCAAGAAAGACCAGATCAACGTCAAGCTTGAAGACGGCTACATGACCATCAGCGCGACCAAGGATCACGACACCGAGAAGAAAGACCACCACGGCAAGATCATCCGTCAGGAAAGATATGCCGGCAGCATGCAGCGAAGCTTCTATGTCGGTGATTCCGTTAAAGTCGAAGATGTTAAGGCCAAATTCGAAGACGGCGTATTAAAACTCTGCATTCCGAAGAAGGAATTAAAGGAACTGCCGGGTAATAACACCATAGCCATCGAAGGCTAATGAAGCAAAGGGAACAATTACTTGAATCAATGGAACGTCTCAGCAATGAGGCGTTTCTTTTTTGTGATGTGCTATATGCGGGTTGCGGCTTCAACTTTTCCGGCAGTGCTATCAGCCTTTTATGGCTTCAACTACTTTGACATCTGCAGGCAGCCACTCAACGCTTCCCAATTCATTCATGGAAAGCCACTTAGAAGCTTCGTGCTCAAGAAGCTCAATGTGTGAATCATCTTTAAGTTCTGCCCAGAAACACTGCATCGAGAGATGAAAATCTTTGTAGTCGTGCTCTACGGTTATGAGAAGATCACCGACCGTGATATCGGCATCAAGTTCTTCTTTTATCTCGCGGACGATCGCCTCTTCGGGAGTCTCCCCTTCGTTTATCTTGCCGCCGGGAAATTCCCACCCGTCTTTATATTCACCATAGCCGCGCTGGGTCGCCAGGATCTTATCGTCTTTCCTGATTATCGCGGCTACAACATGTACTGTTTTCATAAATAGGCTTTGTATCTCCTTCTTCCGGAATTGTATCATTTTCGACGGGGCTACTGACACCGTACGTAAATCGTACAGTAAAACATTCACTCAGGTCATTTTACTGTACGTTTTAGGTACGCATTATTTCGTATTTGCGAAAAAAAAGAAGATGTCAAATGACATCTCCCATTAAGTCTCAGCCTCGAATCCGCTTTCGATAGCATCGGCAAGCTGCTCGACTGAGTAGGGCCACTTGTCTGCTGCGCCTACGCGGACCTTGATGAGCTTGCCTTCGGATTCGATGAGAATGTTGAATATGTTGTCTTCGCTGGTGGCGTAGCTCAATGCGCGGCTTCCGGAATTGAGCTTGAATTCCTTAAGGATCCATCCCATGACTGACTCTTTTGTCGAGTCGTATAAAGTGCCGTCATCTTTCTGGACCATGATGTGGAGATAACATTCGGTCGCGGTGCTGCCGCAAAGATAGAAGTTGCCGCCCTGGCCTGTGTACTGGATGATATCGGAATCGTAGCTGAACTGATATGTCTCGCCTTCTCCTGATCCTTTGAGGGTAACAGTCTCAACGAATTCGCCGGTCTCGATTTCCAGAATGGTCGTCTCTGCTGTGGGATCCACGAACTCTTGGGCAAATGTTACCGCCGTTGCCTTCGGAACATGGGAATTCGAAGTGCATGCAGCGACAGATAACGTCATGCCGGCAAGTAGGATTGCTGCTACCGTTTTTCTGATCATGTGATCCCCCGTTAGTTTTAATGTGGTTATTATACATTAAAAATATTTTATTTGTATTTAGGCGAAACCTGCGCCGTGTATAATGTACGCACAGACACCGCAAAATAGTAATGGGGATAACTGGTTTGAGAAGACTTATATACGGTTTGATATCACTTCTTCTGCTCGGCACTGAGGTCCTGATAGGCCTTTTCGGACAGGGCTGGGTCAGGATCTATCTTGGCGATGTTCTGGTGGTGATCCTTTTATACACGATCGTCAGGACGGTAATTCCAAACAAAAAGATAAAGTGGTTCATCATCCCGACCGTCATTCTGGCATTTGCGTTTATCGTTGAATTTCTTCAGTTATGGGGGTTCTGCGACAGGTTCGGGATCACCAATGAATTGCTTAGGATAATCATTGGGACGGGCTTTTCGACCATCGATCTCATATGTTATCTAATTGGAATAATCCCGTGCTTCATAGCCGAGTTTGTGCTCAATAAAAAGCTCAGCTGATTATCTCTTGCGCTCGTTTGTCTTATAGAAATCGTTCTTGTCTTTGTACATGAGCTCGTCAATGACGACTACGAGATCTTTGGTATCATCACTGCTGAAGTCGAAAACCTTGCCTCCGACAGCTGCGGAAAGCTTATAGGGTTTGCCTGACGTCTCGTTATATTTCTCAACCGCTTCAGTGGTCTTCTTTTTGTAGATCTCAATGTCTGATTCTTTTGCCTTGCGGACGATGACGACAAACTCATCACCTGCAAATCTGATTACAGTTCCGATGGATCCGAAAACGCTGTTCAGTATGCCTGCAAACGCGATAAGAGCCTGGTCACCTTCTTCGTGCGAGTACTCATCATTGATGGACTTGAAGCCGTTTAAGTCGAGCATGTATGCGACGATCTTTTCCTTGCGGCCCTTCTGAAGTCTTCTTAATTCCTTATCAAGTTCGAATCTGTTATAGACACCGGTGAGCTTGTCGATGTAGATGCACTCGTTCTGCAAAGAGATGACTATGCCTGCAAGTGAGATCGCAAAGCTTGCCGGAATCAGCGAGATTCCGTAGATGATCGTCTGAATGACGATTCCGACTAAGACAGGACTTAAGAACTCCGCAACAGGGAAATAACGGAGCGAGGGATTCTTGATTTTCGAGATGAAATAATAAGCGAATCCGTAAAGGACAAGCACGAGTCCGATCAGGACGAACAGGAAGTAAAGCTCGCCTCTGTGGTAGTGGTTCGTGTTGTCGATGACATAAACGACAGGCTTAAAGAAATTGATGACAAGAAGCGCCGTCTCTAAAACGCACAGCATGATGAAGAAACCGGTGTGCAGCTTGGTCAGCTTCTTGTCGATGTGCTTTATGATCATGCGGATCAGGAAGATGCCGATGATCATGTTATAGATGTAAAGGTAAACATTTCCGATAACGAGTATGAAGTGATAACCGGGAACCAGAAGTCCGTCACAATATGTAACGACCGCATCGACAACACAGTTGACCACGGAAGCGATCAGCATGTTGAGCATGATGCGGCTCTCTTCTTTACGGCCCGGAATGCTCCATCCTCTCGTGACAAGGATGAGCAGCAGAATTGCTACTCCGAGACCATCGCCGACAAAAACTGAATACAGATTAATAACAGGTGTCATATGAAGATTATACTACCCCGAAAAAGCATTGTTCAATGCATTTGCAGAGTTAAAAAATCAGAGTTTTGAACCGCAGGAATCGCAGAAAGAACTGCCGGGATCAACTATGGGTGCGCCGCAGTTGCCGCAGAATTTCTTCTGTATGGGTGCTGCCTGGAAGGGCGTTTCCTGAGCGGGAGCAGGTGCAGCTGCCGAAGGCTGGGCCTGAAAGATGGGCTGGGGCGCATTGATCGCCGTAGGATCGATCGGTACGCCGTACTGGTTGAGAACGGGCTTGTAGTTGCCATTCTCATCTACCGGCATGCCGAATTCATTAAGCTGTGTGTTAATGGGCATGCCGTACTGGTCAACGGGCGTGCCCTGCGCGGGAGCGTTCGGATAAGGTGCATAAGCATTCTGGTCGATCGGAACATTGTATGCGCCGAGCATGGGATCGTTCGGATTATTCATTACAACAGGATTTGAATTAGGATCAACATAATTGCCCTTGGGCGCAAATTTCGCGATAAGGAAAGAACCGAGCGCGCCTAAACCGGCAAAGCCGTATGCAATGAAGACTGATCCATATTCGATCTCAAGGAAGCTTCCGACGAAGAAACCGAGAAGCTCCATGCCAACCCAAAGGATGATCGTGAGTGCAATAAATAAGCCGGGTTTCCTTCCTCTTGCAATGGCATTCCTCCTGTTGAGTTTGCAGAGGCTTATGATACCGAAAATCTCTAACATACACTTATCTCCTTTTACCGCACCATATAATCAGATTGCCGGCTTAACAGCTGCTGATACCGCTGTTGATTTTACCATTTTCGCGTTTAGTTAAAAGGGTTGCCTCACTTAAGAGACAACCCCGTTTTTACTTATACTCAGATCATTGCGCTGAGGTCTGCGCATTCATAATCAAGTGCGAGCGCAACATTCTTGTTTACGATCTTACCGTCGTAGCAGTTAACACCTGTAGCTATTACGGGATTTGCCTTGCATGCATCCTCAAGTCCGGACTTTGCGATCTCAAGACCATAACGGAGAGTAGCATTGGTAAGGGCGATCGTTGATGTTCTCGGAACTGATCCGGGCATGTTGCCTACGCAATAATGTACGACGCCGTCTTCAACATAAACAGGATCGTCGTGTGTTGTGACACGTGAAGATTCACCGCATCCGCCCTGGTCGATAGCTACGTCTACGAATACCGCACCGTTCTTCATCTCAGGCAGATACTTGCGCTTGAAAAGCTTAGGTGTAGAACCGCCGGGAATAAGTACGGAACCGATAACGAGGTCTGCGTTGATGACTGCTCTTTCAACATTGCTGTCGTTGGATACGAGAGTCTGGATATGGGAACCGAATCTGTTGTCGAGCTCTTCGAGTCTCTTGAGATTTACATCGAGAATGGTTACGTTTGCGCCCATGCCGACTGCGATCTTACATGCGTTCATGCCGACCGTACCGCCGCCGAGGATAACAACGTTTGCCTTGGGCGTACCGGGTACGCCAGCAAGGAGAATGCCTTCGCCGCCGAACTTCTTTTCGAGATACTTGGCGCCTTCCTGAATTGAGAGACGGCCTGCGATCTGTGACATAGGAGCAAGGCACGGCAGCGATCCGTCTTTTTCCTGAAGCGTCTCATAAGCAACTGCCTTCACCTTGCCTGCGAGAAGGGCATCCGTCTGCTCTTTGTCTGCAGCGAGGTGGAGATATGTATAAAGGATAAGTCCTTCCTTGAAGAACGGATATTCTTCCGGCAGGGGTTCTTTTACCTTGACCATCATGTCAACGAGAGCCCATACTTCGGCGGCATTGTCGATGAGCGAAGCGCCCGCATCGATGTACTCGTTGTCCGTAAAACCGGAACCGACGCCTGCACCCTTTTCCATGTAAACATGGTGGCCGGCGGCAATATAGGCCTTGACGTTGTCAGGTGTAAGTCCCACACGGAACTCATTGTTCTTGATCTCTTTTACACATCCGATCTTCATGGTTTATATTCCTCCCAAATTGATTGCCGCACAAAACCGCGGACAGTTACCATTATAAACAAACTTTAGTCGGTTAAAAACACTCCATTTTTCTTATGCTTACTATATCTTCTTATTTTGTTTTCGTTTCCGTCACACTATGTTGAACAGGCGCTTGTATACTAAAGATGTGTTATCAGGGGCAATCTATAGAGGAGGTCACGCTTTTGGACAGTAACCGTATCAGACGTTTTACTCTCATAATCAACACTGTAATTCTGTTATTGGTAATAGGCCTTGCGGGATTCTTTTATCTTTGCAAAGCGCCCATCCTCATATGGTTCAGCATACCGACCCTTTTCGTATACATCATCGGCTATGCCCTTATCGCCAAGGACCGTCTCGACATTTACGTCCGTCTGGTCTATTTCTGGATAACGATCTATTTCTGTCTCTGCACGGTCTCGCTCGGTTATGAGATCGGAATGCATCTTTACTGCCTGTCCATGATCCCCATCATCTTCTATACGGAATACATGGCTGACAAGCTCGGCAAAACGAGAATTAATGCATTCGTTGCAAGCGGCATCATCGGCATCTGCTATCTTTTCGCCACAGGATATTCAGCGTTTGTCGGACCGATCTACACCGTAGACAGCACCATCGCCGGCGTCTTCTGGATCTTCAATTCCGTCATCGTTCTCGCCTTCCTCGTCATCTATTCAAGACTGATGCTAAGTCTCATCGGTGATTACGAAAACAAACTCAAGCAGACTGCCCTCATCGACCGTCTGACAGGTCTTTACAACCGTCATTACATGGTCGGCAGACTTGAGTCCGCCGTCAAGGAAGACGGACCTCATTTCGTTGCCATGATCGACATCGACGACTTCAAGAAGATCAACGACAGATACGGCCATAACGCAGGTGACTACGTGCTCGTCAACGTAGCAAGGATCCTGAAAGACATCTGCAGGGACAGCAAAGTCGCACGCTGGGGCGGCGAGGAATTCCTCGTCCTGACATCAGGCACAGTCAGCGATAACGGCGCCCTCATCGAGAAGCTCCGCGCCTCCATCGAGAAAGAAGATTTCGCATTCGGCGAAGACCATATAAAAGTCACCATCACTGCAGGCCTCGCCGATTATTCCGGCAGCGACTCCATCGACAAGTGGGTCAACGTCGCTGACGAGAATCTCTACAAGGGCAAGAAGTCCGGCAAGAACAAAGTAGTCTGCTGATATCTTTTGTAGTTGTATAATCTTGTTGAGGTGCTTTTATGCGTAAGAAGATCAACAACTACATCGAAAAAGAATACGACATCACTCCCGAATATCCGTGGCCGAAATACAACGGCAACGCAGTTTACCGCCATAAGGACAACAAGAAGTGGTTTGCCCTAATAATGGACGTCGGCCGCGACAAGTTAGGACTTTCCGGTCAGGGTATTGTATCCGTGGTCAACCTCAAGATCGATGACATGTTCCTCCGCGACATGCTGATAAAAGAAGACGGAATAATGCCTGCCTATCACATGAACAAGCAGCACTGGATCACCGTTCTTTTGGACGGCACGGTGCCGGCAGAAAAAGTCAAAAACCTGGTCGACATCAGCTACAACGCAACTGCCTCAAAGCGCCGCAAAAAGGTCAGAGAAACACGCGAGCCCAAAGAATGGATCATCCCCGCAAACCCGAAATTTTACGATGTTGAAGCGGCATTTGCAAAAGATAAAATCATCACATGGAAACAGGGCGCCGGAATAATCCAGGGCGACACGGTCTACATGTACGTCGCCGCGCCGGTATCTGCGATCCTCTATAAATGCAGGGTTTTAGAGACTGACATTCCTTACGATTATCAGGATAAAAATCTGACCATCACGGCACTCATGAAGATCGAACTTCTGAGGTGCTACGAGCGTGATGCATTCACTTTTTCTGTGCTCGGTGACGAGTACGGAATTTTCGCTATCAGGGGCCCTAGGGGCGTACCGTTTTCGCTGAGCGAAGCGTTGAATGGGTAATACCTTTTGCACCTGCTCAAACTTAGCCGTCAAGGGACGGCGGTGCCTTGACTTCGTCACCCTTGACTGCCGGTTGACCAGGTGCCGTATGGTGTTTAAGAGTTGGGTTGCCCCAACTCTCATTTAACAATGGGAGTTATACAGCTTCTGATTCAGGATGCCAGATCAGTGCATCATCCGGGATCATGTCATTGAAAGCGGTCAATACCTGGCTTACAAAATAATCCTCATCAAAGTTATTCTTGTCGTATACATGCACATAAATAACTTCCCTGCCGGGTCTGTATTTTTCTTTTGAAAAGCCGGTTATCTTTGTTGCTGCTCTGATTGAGCAATCTATTTTGTCATTCATACCAAGAAGCTCAACATAAGCGCATCTGTCTATCTCATAGAAGTTCACGAGATAATCCGGATTGATCGTGTCCTCGATCGAAGCAAGATAGACTTCAGTCTCATACTTAAACGGAATGCCCATTAACTTTAAAAGATCTGCACCAAACTGTTCATTCTTTGACTTCAGTTTTCCATGGTCACTGACAGTCGGATTATCAGGTACATATTTGCCGAGACATGCAGGCTGATTATTAAAGAAACTATTATTCATGCCGTGAGGATCATAGAACTGCTTAATGGGGAATCTCACTCTCGGCGGAGCAAAACTGTATGTGGAGTGCCAGCTGTTAAGGAGATCTTCATACTCGGATTTGATTTTTTGATAATTGATTATTATTTCTGAGTACTTTTTCCCAAGCTTTGAGGAAACACGTAGTGTTCTCGGATGATTTGGAGTGCATTTGGAATTTTCAGGGTCGAATGAAATAACAACATTTTTAATCCCTTTTATAATCCTGAAATAACCATGAGGCATAGCTTTAAGCAAGAGTCTTCGATACTCAAGTTTAACGGCATGAACTTTCATCGGATAAGTAATTCTGTTCATGGGTAGTGGAACCTCTAATTAGTTTTCTTGATTTTCTACTATTATCTTCCCAAACCCAGTCTCATTCCATAGCCTAAAGTCTCAATTTTCGGGGGTTAAAAATCAATTCTTGGTATGCCTAATACCCTGAAAGCCTTATCAGAGTTGGATTTGAGCCCAATATTTTAGTTCTACATGGGTTAATAAATCATCTTAAAATAAGATCTGATACTGAAAGACATAGATAGTTCCGTCAACTGTTCAGTCTATAGACGGAACAAAAAACTGAATTTATCGGGTTTTTGATAAAAGTTCAGTCAAAAGTTCAGTCTATAGACAGAACAAAAGACTGAACTTTTACAGTGTGGGCTTCAATATGTGGAACTATTTCAGTAGTTAGAGTTGAAATGCTTAACTATGAGAGTATTACATTCGACACGTAGGTCATCAGCGTAACAGCCACGTTGATCAGCATCAGCACTGCGAAAACCAGGAAGTGCGTTTTAATCTTGTAGTAGACTGTTGCGATGAACTCACGGATGAACGCGTTGATGAAGAAATAACTCTTTGTCTTGCTGCCGATGCCTTCGGCTTTTATGTGCTGTCTTGCAGCGAGGAAGCCGGCGCGGAAGACGTGATAGTTTGTCGTGGAGAAAGCGATCTTCGGAGCTTTCCTACCGGAAGTTTTCTTTATGAGCTCTACTGATTTCTGGAAGTTCTCGTAAGTGTTTGTAGCCTTGTCTTCAGTGATGATCGATGACTCAGGAATGTCCTGACTTACGAGGTAACGCTTTATCGCTTCGGCTTCAGTGATGACTTCGCTTTTGCCCTTGCCGCCGGTGGGAACGAAAATGATGTCTTTGCCGGTTGCGTCTTTCTGCATGTTTGCAAACTCGACTGCACGGTCGATCCTGGACTGGAGGAGTTTTGTGGGGGTGCCGTCTTTTCGCATCTGGCAGCCGAGAATCAGAATGTAGTCCTTGTCAAAAACAGGAATGTGGCGCGCCGCCCTGATGCTGAGGATGATGGAGCCTGCAAGGATGCATTCGAAGTAAACGACAATTATTCCCGCGGTGTTCTCGATGAACATGCCGATGAAACGGCCGGTGCCGGTATATTGATGCACGTCGATGACAGTTGAATTCTGGAGAATGTATGTGACCGTGGCCGGTGTGATAGTTGCTATGACCAGAAGGATGCTCAGGAAGATCGCGAGCATGTTAGTCCACGTGCGGCCTTCCCTTTGCAAAAGCCTGATGTTGCTTACCGTTGCAAGGATAGCCATAAGCACGGCAATGGGCATCGTGAAGATGGCAAATGTCTGCAAGTATCTCATGAAGTTTCCGAACACATCCAGGATGCCCATCCGCTCGACAGTTATCAGTTCTATGAGATTCAGCAGTAAGCTTCCGGCCATGAAGATGATGAGGCCGCAGGTGAGGATGTTGCGCGACAGGTAAAGGTTCTTTCGAAGGCCCCTTCTGTACATGATTATGAGGTCCATCAAGAGTATTGCGAGATAGACTGCAAGGCCGACCCTGGTAATGAAGCTTCCGGTATAGTCACCGAAAAAATCGTCGTGCGTAATTACTCCGTTTTCATGAACATAGAGAACGCTTGTGGAAGATTTCTTTTCGCCTGAGATAACCGTAAGATATGCGCGTCCGGGATTTTTGGACCTGACTTTTACATATGCGGTATCCCCTTCAATATGGAGATATAAGACCTCCAGTGTGTCCTGCCCGCCGTCATCGATAACAGCTGCCGGAGCAGCGCCGTCTTCTGACATTCTGTAGTTTGTGACCGGGCACAAATATTCGTCTCCTGCAATATAGACATAGATATAGCAGGCGAGAAGCATGACAATCGCCAGGAGCAGGTATCTTAATTTCAGGAACAGCTTTTTCATATAAAAAGATTATACCCAAATATACTTATACTTTTGAACAAAATAAAAGGTCCGGGGGCTGTGGAACCGGACCTTTCGGGGGAGGGTGTAATAGGGTTTTGTATAAAGAGCTTTAGCTCTGATGAGTTCATTATCTTCCCCCAACTTTAAATCTACTTAAAATTGCACGACTTATTTTTTATAATATGAAAAGTGACGACACTTAAAGGAGACCCTGCTCATGAAAGGTTATGAATTCATCGACAATAAAGGCACTTTCAAGCTTGAAGACCCTGATCTTTACAGCTATCTGTATTTCCCCGTAGGCGCTGCCAGCGGCATGATGGGATCTCTGACTCCGGAATTCGGAGGCGACCTCAAGACTTCGCAGAACACGTTTATCCTTGAGCCCGTCTCCTCGGATAATCTTCACAACAACCGTTCCACCAGAAACTTCTGGATCTGCCTTGAGGACGGCACGCTCGTTTCCGCAACCGGCGCTTCCGCATCTTCCCATGCGAAAAGATTTACCACCAACAAAGACAAGGCTACCCTTTACGGCGGTCTTCTCTGGCAGAAAGTTGAACGCGTTATAAACGGCACTAATTTAAAGACTGAAGTTACCACATTCGTACCCATAGAAACTTCCGATAATATCGAACTCACAAGAGTTAAGATCACCAACACCGGATCTTCGGAAATTACTTTCACTCCCACTGCGGCAACACCGATCTACGGACGTTCTGCAGACAACATCAGGGACCACAGAAACGTTACTTCAATGCTCAACAGAATGAGCGTTACCGAATACGGCATCACCAACGATCCTACTCTCACTTTCGATGAGAGAGGACACAGAAAAAATAAGGTGATCTACGGATTTTTCGCTTCTGAAGCTGACGGAACCAAACCTGTCTCCTTCTGCCCCATCGCTGAGGATTTCATCGGCGAAGGCGGTGCATTTGATAACCCGAGATTCCCCGTTACGGGAACTCCTGCTTCACTGCCTGGCACACGTGCTGACGGCTTTGAGGCCATGGGTGCTGCGCAGTTTGCAAAGAAGACTCTTGCACCGGGAGAAAGTGCGGAATATATTTTCGCGCTTGCGATAAATGACATGTTAAAGCCCTCAGACAACGAGGAAGATATCAAAGCAGAATCCGGCATTATCGAGGATATGGCTGTTAAGTATCTGAAGGGCGATGTTTTCGAGAGCGAGCTTGAAAAGAATAAAGAATATTGGGATAAGAAAAATAACGTCAGCTTCCACACGGGCGATAAGGCTTTCGACAGCTGGATGTACTGGGTCGGCGTACAGCCGATGCTCAGAAGGATCTATGGATGCTCGTTCCTGCCGCACCACGATTACGGCAAGGGCGGCAGAGGCTGGAGAGATCTCTGGCAGGACTGCCTGGCGCTGATAATAATGGATCCGTCGGACGTAAGGGGAATGCTCGTCGATAACTTCGGCGGCGTCAGAACGGACGGCACGAACGCTACCATCATCGGCAGCGGAAGCGGCGAATTCATCGCTGACCGTAACGGCATCACAAGAGTCTGGATGGATCACGCAATGTGGCCTTTCATGACGATGGACCTCTACATCAAGCAGACAGGCGACCTTAAGATCCTTGATGAGACTGCTCCCTACTTCATCGACCGCCAGGTAATGCGCGGCGAAGAGCTCCTTGATAAAGATACTGATCTCAGCAAGAAGTCTGAAGGTACTGTCATCGAGCATCTCCTTCTGCAGAACTTCGCCTCATTCTTCGATGTCGGCGACCACGGCCACATGAAGCTCAGAGGCGCTGACTGGAACGACGCTCTGGACATGGGCAAGGACAAGGGCGAGAGCGTAGCCTTCACTGCAGCTTATGCGGGCAACTACAAAAAGCTCGCAGCAATCCTCAGAGAGTACAAGAAGACATTCGGAAAAGACACTATCGATGCTGCAGCAGAACTCGAAGGACTCTTAGGCGTCTATGACGAGACTAAGCTCCAGTCTGTATTAAATCAGTACTGTGGAAGTGTTAAAACGGGATTCTCTGGTGCCAAGAAAGCATTTGCGATCGACACGCTCGCTGATGACCTCGAGAAGAAGTCCGAATGGATCACCACTCACATCAGAGAGACCGAATGGTTCACCGATACAGAAGGCTATTCACGCTACAACGGTTACTACGATAACAGCGGCAACGCACTCGAAAAGAACGGCGACAAGCACGGCAATCCTGCCATGATGCTCACAAGCCAGGTTTTCACTGTCATGTCCGGCATCGCATCCGAAGAACAGATCGCTGAAATCGTTAAATCCGCAGATAAATATATCTACGATGCTTCCATCGGAGGCTACAAGCTCAACACAGACTTCCGTGAAGTTAAGACCGACATGGGCCGTATGTTCGGCTTCTCCTACGGCCAGAAAGAGAACGGCGCAGTCTTCTCACACATGACCGTAATGTTCGGCAACGCCCTTTATTCAAGAGGCTTCAAGGCTGAAGGCTGGAAAGTATTGGGTACGCTTTACGCTCACGCAACTGACTTTGCAGACAGCAAGATCTATCCCGGCGTTCCCGAATACTTCGACCCTAAGGGCAGAGGCGTTTACCACTACCTCACAGGTGCGGCAAGCTGGCTGATGCTCACAGTCCTCACCGAGATGTTTGGAATCAAGGGTTCCTACGGTGACATGTGCTTTGAGCCCAAGCTCCTCCCTTCACAGTTTGATGACGAAGGAAAAGCTTCGGTAAGCTTTGAATTCAACGGCAAACCTCTCACGGTCGTATATAAGAAGACTTCCGATGCATCTGCTGTTAAGAAGATAAGTGTTGACGGCGAGATCGTCAGCGAAGGCTCCAACATACTGCCGAAGGACAAGATAGGAAAACTTATCGAGATCGAACTCGACTGATGAATATGCGTACGTAAAACGTACAGTAAAACTTCATGATTACTGTACGAAATACGTATTTTCGAGCAAGAATACGTAAAACGTACAGTAAATCATCATGAATACTGTACGAATTACGTACAACTTCTTTTCGCGTGAAAAATCCCGTTTGGAGAGATATATTTTTATGTCTCAGTTGCTTCAGTTCTCAGGAACGTCTGGTCCGGAAGCTTGGACTGGACCAGAATGCTGTCGCCATTGAGATTGAATGTGTATTCCCAGCCGCCGTGGTCCTGGGCTGTGCCTATCTCGGAAGCTACCGTTCTGTCTTCGTTGTCGAATTCCATTTTGTAGATGAATTCTTCGATCTGGCCTTCCTCATAGTGCCAGAAGACTACCTTGAATCCGTCAGCTGTTACGCTGCTGATCTCGAAATGTTCTTCGGTATCAGTTGCCTGCCATGCGCCTTCCCAGGCGGGTATCTCTACAGGTGCTGTCGTCTCTTCAGCCGTTGTCTCTGTAGGTGCTTCGGTTGCTGATGTCTCAGTCTCAACCACAGTAGTTTCTACAGTAGTCTCAGATGTCTCCTGGGGCTTGTTGCCGCATGACGCTGCCATAAGAAGCAACGCTCCGGTTAATGTTGCTGCTATTACTTTTTTCATGTTAACTCCAAGTTTTTGATTGGACTATTATATACGCTTCTTAAGTTTTGAGAAGAGTTTCTCAAGCGCAATGACCGCAGCGACAGTCACAACAAGCGCTATTACAAGCGTGATGATCAGCTTGTTTCTGCGGTAAGTTTTCCAGGTGGACGTGAATTCTTTGGACACGTAACATGAATTGGGGTACTCCCTTACCAGCTTCTGCTGGAGTGCAGCTGAATCGCCGTCAACAGCGATGAGTATGCGGAGATACGGCTCATCCGCCTTGTCTTCGTAATATGCATCCAGATCCGTACGGAACTGATCCCATGTGGAAGGATCGTATTCGTAGTAAAGATATAAATCCGGCTCGGCATAAACATTCTCGTATCTCAGTCCATCACAATTGAAAACAATATATTCGTACTCGTAAACATCAAGCACAGGAATTCTGGAGTAGCCGGAGTGATAGCCGAATTCTTCTAACATGTTCGTATTGCTGTTGTAATGAACTATGGTATCAGCAGGCACTGCTATGTTGAACACTTCACCTTCACGTTTAAGTCTGCTTTTCTCTGCGATTGCAACATCATTACGGATATAGATCTTCTTCACTCCGTCCCAGGTGCTTATGTCGGGAATGTCATCGAATGTGATCTCTTTGGACATATCTTCAGGAACAATATCCCTTGCGGCCAGGTATTCTGAACGCTTAATGTCCCACTGCTCATAAGCATGGGATCCGTATAGTATTTGATAAGCATATATCGAATCAGTTTGGGGAATATAGTCATTGTTGTTGCTGTCTATGAATTTATAGAACGCGAAAATGATCAGCGCGTGATACGCCAGGATCGGTATGATAATCTGCAGTGCGCCAAGAAAGCGGCGTGAACGCATATTCCTTTTCCCCCTCATGAATTCCTGATTCACATACTATTTTATCACGAGTGTTTGTTATAATCGGAGACAATACTTAACTTTATATGGAGTAACATGGAACTTAAAATCCTGCCCTACAACTTTACTGTTTGCAAACTCATGTCTGTCGGCGATCTGCCGTCAGACATTGATTTTTGTTTCACTGCAAAAACCGATGAAGAGATATCTCTCGTCTGCAAAACAGAAGACGTGCCGGAAAATACACTCGTAAGAGATGACGGCTGGAAAGGCTTCAGGATAGAAGGCGTTCTTGATTTCTCGCTTATCGGGATCCTGTCGAAAATATCTGCCATTCTTGCAGAAAACAAGGTCGGCATTTTCGCGGTGTCGACATATAACACCGACTATGTTTTCGTTAAGGAAGAAAATTTCGGGAAAGCAATAAACGCCTTAAAAGAAAACGGTTACAGCATATCAGGCTGATCTTATTTTCTCTTTACGATAACTAGCTCTTCAAACTCATCAGTCGGGACAGGCTTTGAGAAGTAATAACCCTGGAAGAGCTTGCAGCCCATGTCTGCAAGAACACCATACTGGCCCTGTGTCTCAACACCTTCAGTAAGCGATGTGATTCCGAGATCCATCGCAAGGTTGATCACGTTCTTAACGATGGTATCAGCCTTCTGCTCGTCATCAGTCTTTCCCAAGAAATTCATGTCGATCTTAAGTACGTCTACAGGCAGTGACTTAAGCATGTTGAGCGAGGAATATCCGCTTCCGAAGTCGTCCATCTCAACGATGAATCCGTAATCACGGAACTTCTGCATGATGGAAACGACCTTGTCCGAATCGGTAACCATAACGCTCTCGGTTATCTCAACACGGAGCTGCTTCGGATCCAGGCCATACTCGTCAACAAGACCCTTTATGTATTCCGGAACGTCGAGGTAGTAGAAATCCTTGGGCGAGATGTTGACGGAGACGAACATATTCCATCCGCGCTTCTTCCATTCGGAAAGGATCTCACATGCGCAGCGCCACATATATTTATCGACTTCAACGATAAGACCGTTCTTCTCAAGTGAAGGAATAAATCTGAAAGGCGCAAGGAAACCGTGGTCCTTGTGGATCCAGCGGACAAGCGCCTCGCAGCCGACGATGTTTCCGTCGGTGTCTGCAATCGGCTGGAGATATGGTCTTAAGTCGCGGTTCCTGATGGCATCTGCAAGCTGTGCAGTGATCTCCTGATTCCACAATATCTCGTTTCTTAACTTGTCGTCATAGAATGCGAGATGTGCGGAATCGTCTTTTTCGATCGATATAAGAGCGAGTCTGGCATTGGCAAACATCGTCGCGATGTCCTTCTCCGCACGGTCAACTTCATATGCGCCGATCTGGGACTGGATAGGATAATTCGCGGAATCCTGTGTGATCTTGATGAGCGCGAGCTGACGCTCGAGTGCTTCAGTATTGAATTCATCTTTCGGGATCAGGATGCCGAAGTTAGCGCCACCCAGTCGCCCGTAGATACATCTTTTCGAGAAGGACGTCTTCATCCTCTCAGCAAAACACTTGATCGCGTAATCGCCGAAGTCGTTGCCGAAGATGTCGTTTACGACCTTAAAGCTCTTGATGTTGATATAAAGGATCATGTAATCAGTGTCTTTATGAACATTGATCGTCTGCTTGATGAGCTTGTAAAGATGGTCGCTGGTATAAAGGCCCGTAAGCATGTCGTGCGTAGCCTCGAAAAGCTCTCTCCTGATCCTGAGCTGCTCCTTGGTAACATCACTTATCTTAAGGTAGTAGCCGGTGATCTTGCCCTTCTCGTTAAAAACTTCATGGTTCTCGAAAAGGAAATACTTGATGCTGTCTCCGGAACCCGTCGAGTGACGTTCAGACCAGTTACCTCTTCTGAGTTTTATATTAAACAGATACTCTATCTCTTCTGGTGCACCTTCGCAGTCATCTTCCATAACGCCGACGAGGTTACATGCAGCCTTGTTGACCCATACGCATCTGCCCTTTGGCGAGAAAATAAAACATGCATCTGAACCGTTCGAGACAATACCCGACAACATCTTGTCGAGAAGTTTCAAAGGTCTGTAATGGATCGAGAAATAGTACGCAAGAATTCCGAATGCTCCAAAACCGATCATGGAACGGTCAACGGGATTCTTGGAGAAAACAAAATATGTTTCCCACAAACCGACAACGACCAGCGTTACGAATATGACGGAGAATTTTTCCCTGTAGATCCGTGAAGTGCGGAATGTGGATATCGCAAAAGTGAGAATGACAGCAAAGTACAATCCGGTGGCGATAATCAAGTGGATATACTGACCTGCAGAAGGCTCAAGGAAATAGAATACTTCTCCATTATAAATTCCCCAGCGGACACCAAAAGCGTGCTTCGTAACAGGGTTAAAAAGGAACTGTATTGCATTGGCAATCAATACCCAGTAGATCCATCTGGGAGCTTTCCTGGGTTTGCTTGTTCTTCTGCAATAAATTTCGGTGAAACGGACCAGCTCGAAAATAAAAAAGTCCATTCCGACATAATAGATATAGTATCCGACGACAGCTAACCATTCGTGCGATGCAATAACGATTATCGCATTGCCTAAGATAGGCGGGATTAATGCTATGTCGAGCCATGATACAGCCTTGCCGATGCTCTTATAATATCGCCTGGCATCAATCGCACACGCCAACAGCGTGAGTATCAAAACACCAAATATTGCGACATAAACGTAACGCGAAAGCACTGCCAGATTTCTCCATATTTCAGTATTTTCCAATTAACATTTTAAAGGGCGTGTATTAATCACTTATCACAGCATTATTAAAAGATTTAAAACAATAACAAATATATGGCTTTAGTTATGAAAGCTTTGCCTAAAAAATTCTTTACCGGAACTGATCCTGCAACAATTAATCCCTTCCGGATGTATAGATAGTATTAGCAAAGTTTTCGAAGATGCTCTCTAAAACCGGCGGAGGAATCACAATGAAAGCAGCCAAACGGGTATCTCCTTTTGTCAGAACGGTCACGGTCGCTCTTCTTTTAATGCTCTTTGCAGGGATGCTGACTTCATGCAAACCGGAATATGCGAGCGGATACTACGACGGTCTTAATAAAGTTGACCCTGAGATCGAAGAGGCCTGGAACGTCAGGAAAGATACGAAGCAGGATATCACGCGGGTCATTATTACCCATAGCAGTGATGTAAAGAAAAAGGATTATGCCGACTACCTGGTTTTCGATGTTTTCGATAACAAGTCAGACGCGATGAAAGAATACGAATGGCAGTACGATTACATGAAGAATAATGAGGATTCCGAAGTGTGGGAAGAGGGCGGGAACTGGTTTCTCGGCCAGACTCCGTATATGCTGGGTTACAGTTATGCATATGTTTACTATGTGGAGGATAACGTCCTGATCTCCGCCGTCATAGAAGAGTACCGCCGCTACGACGGAAGCTGCATATTTATACCTCCGGAACCTCTCGAAAAACCTTTTGACAGGATGCTCCTTAAAGATTACATCATCGAAAACGCGCCCGAATTAAAACATTTTGCAATAAATGAAGTTCTCGGATACTGATAGGACAATTATTGATATAATTGCCTATTATGGAAAAAGTATTTGAATCAGAAAGAATCACATTCGTAAAAGCCACTATGGAACTGGTGCCTGACTATCTTGAGATGGTCAATGACATCGAAAATGTCGCAAAGCACATCAGCGACAGAAGAGAGCCCTACACACTGGAAGAAGAAACCACATACATGCAGGATAAACTCGACAGCGGTGCGACCATGTATTCCATGATCGAGAAATCCACAGGCAGGTTTATAGGCAACACCGAGTTCTTCGACCGCAAAGGCGATGATGCCGAATGGGGGATCGCGATCACCGGATCAATGCAGAACAAAGGTTACGGCACAGAAGCTCTCCGCCGCATGATCGACTACGGCTTTAACGACCTTGGCCTTGAGAGGATCCGCCTCGTTGTATTCGTCGCAAACGAACGCGCATTCCACGTATATCAGCAGTGCGGCTTTAAAGAATATCACCGCAACAAGATCGATATCTTCATGGATATCCGTAAAGAAGGAGGAGCAGAATGAAAGCACTTGTGATCAACTGCAGTCCCGTAAGGACAGGTGCCACGGCTGAGATAGTTAAGACCGTATGCACTGAACTGTCATCACGTTACGACACCAAAAGCATCTGCATAGACGATTACAAATTCGCTTTCTGCAAAGGCTGCCGCTCTTGCCACGCCACCGCAAAATGCGTGATGCCTGATGCATCCGTCATCTGCGATATCATGAACGAATTCGATAACGCGGACATCATCGTATCCGTCGCTCCTTCATACTGGGCAGACATTCCCGGACAGTATAAGTCCTTCATCGACAGGGTCACTCCCTGGTGCAACACGCATGAACCTCACGCAACAATCAAGCCCGGCAAAAAGGGTTATGCAATCGCTTTGAGGACCGGTCCCAACATGCCCGAGTGCGAGCGCCTGATCGGCAGCATCGAGCATTTCTACGGACATCTCGAAATCGAATGCGCAGACCATCTCGGCCTTACTTCAGTCGAGAACAAAGCTGACGTCGAACCCAGAAAAGAAGAGATAATCACTTTCTGCAAAGGCATCTGAAATGAAGCGCAAGGTCACGCCTGAAGAGCGGGAGATACTTCTCAACAATCCCGAACTCGTAATGTTCGAACCTTACAAAGCGATGAAGACACACCGTGCGTCGCTCGGAAAATCGCTTATCCTTCCCGGCATTGCAGCGGTGATCTTTTTCGCATTCGGATTCCTGTTTCCTGACTTCATAAACGCACACCCTACTTTTTTCGCTGCGACAGGATGCATATTGCTCATCGTATCAGCAGGATTTCTTCCGATACTCTATTTCATTTTAGATGACCGTGCTTACAAGAAGGCACGGGAGACGCATTACAGCAGTTATCTTAAGATGCTGCTTCCTTCTGAACTTGAATGCAATACTGCGCTCATTACAAGCGTCGTTTACGAGAAGGCCGAGGGCAACTGGATAATCGACGGCGAAGAAAGTTTCTTCGGTTACTGCGGTCTGGTAAATATCAGCAGATTCGAGCCGCAGACCGAAGTCGCAATCGTCTATGACGGCAAAGGCTTTTTCGCGATTGTTAAGCGTGATCCCCGTACGGAGAGCTTCTTTGGTGAGGCAGTTCTCTAAATTGGGCTTTGATTGGCCCTCACATATTAACTTCGACATCAGCAACCGACTCTGCAAACGTGCGGTCGTGCTCGACAAAGAGCATCGTGACGTTGTTGTCCTTCACCAGACGCTCAATTTCCTGACGCATGTAAACGTCGATGTAATTGAGCGGCTCGTCCCACAGATAGAGGTCGGCATGCTCGCACAAAGACAGGGCGATCATGACGAACTTTTTCTGGCCGAGGGACAGCGCTGAGACATCCCTGTAGAGCATCTCTTTGGTAAATCCCATCTTGATCAGGATCGTCGAAAATATCGTCTTGTCGCAGCCTCTTTCGCCGGCGATGTCATAGATCGTTCCGGAGAGCGAAGATGTGTCCTGACCGACATAAGAGATCTTGAGACCGGGTGCAATATAGATATCGCCTTCTGCAGTTATTCCCTCGTCTTCACCCAAGCCCGCCAGATACTTTATGAGTGTGCTCTTGCCGCATCCGTTCCTGCCCTGAAGAGAAATCTTGTTGCCGCGTTCGACTGTGAGGCTGAATCCTTCTGCTACGATCTCGCCGTAACGCTTCAGGGTAATATCCTTCAGGATAACCGGCGTTCTGTTATGGTGCTCTGTTCCCGTGATCTTCAAGGTCTCAGTGCGCTCCAGGTCTTTGAGCAGGCTCTGCTTTTCTTCAAGCTTGCGCTCGTTCCTCTGCTCTAAGTTTTTGGAAAGAGACATGAGTTTTTTTGATTTCGCGCCTTCGTACGCTCTTCTGAAATGATCTTCCGCAACTTTGGAAGGAGCCTTGCTTCGGTTCTTATATCCTTCAGCTTTGGACGACCACTGCGCGTTTTTCTTCATTGCGGCATCGATGGCGCCCATCTCTTTTTTGAGCTGGTCGTTTCTTGCGCGCTCGCTTTCCATGCGCTGTTCGTTGTTTTCCCACCACACGGAATATGTCGCTGCGACAAGCTCAAGACCGGTCTTTGAGATGACCAGGGTATGGTCGGTACAGCGGTCAAGAAACGCGCGGTCGTGCGAGATCAGGATGAAGCCGTCCTTCGTGGAAAGGTAGTCGGCAACCGCTTCTCTTCCCTGTCTGTCCAGGTGGTTCGTGGGCTCGTCTATGAGAGGATAGATACCGTCTGCTGCAAAGAGATTTGCAAGCATCAGCTTGGTCCTCTCACCGCCTGATAAAGTCTCCATCGGACGCCACATGATGTCGGGATCAGCGCCCATGAGGTTTAATTCTTTTCTGACTCTCCAGTCCTCATTTTCGGGCAGTTCGTCCATAGGGAAAAGTATCGTCTCAGGGACTCCGGTGATCGTTCCGCCAAAGGGAAGTTCGCCGCGGAGGAGCCTGAAGAACGTGGTCTTGCCCCTGCCGTTGCGGCCTGCAAGAGCGAGCTTCCATGAAGTATCGAGAGTAATGGTGACGTCGTCAAAAAGAGTCTTCTCGGAGCCGTCGTATCCGAATGTTAAATTGTTAATGTTAATCACTGGCATAATGATTCTCCTTTCGAAAATCCTCTGCCGGATAAATCAAAAGCCGCGACACAAAGTCCCGGCCGCGGCTAATAAAAATGCAAATATAAATGAACACACAAAAATAGACTTATCCGCGAGGCGTAATATATAACTTCAGCAGATGGTCTTTCTCATTGGTGTTCCTCCGTCTTTAAGAATTCTGCCGAGATAATACAGCATGCATAATTCCCCGTCAAGCACCCTCATGTAATCTGTCCGTCACGTGATTCACTCAGTTTTCACTCATCCTTCACCCAGCCTTCACACATATTCACCTGCCTCGCCGTGTTACACTACGTGTGGCAAATAGGAAGCGCTGATCTCATCAGATCGTTGTACTGGCGTCATATCAGCGCTTCCCCAAATGCCGGTAAATCCCCCTTACAAATTGTTTTCGAAGGCATCGTAAACCACAGGATATTAACCCGCGTGAATAAGTCTGATAAAATATCAGATGGTGGCTTCACCATGGAATAAGGTTATATCGGAATGAGGGGGGGAACAGATATGGATAGCAACATATTGAACGAGAGTGCTGCCCGTCAGAGAGAAGCGTACATGAAAATGTCTCCGGAAGAACAAAAGGAGTATCTTACACTAAAATACGGAAATGCTCCGGCTGCACCTGCGACACCCGTCGGAAGTGCGGCAAACATCATTCCTCCGGCACCCACACCCGTCGTAAACAGCTCGACATCAACTGACAACAAGTGCCCTTCATGCGGCGCGACACTGGCGTTCGATCCTGCATCAGGCAGACTCGTCTGTAACTTCTGCGGAGCTTCGGTAGAAATCGACACCATGCCCGCAGCACCCGGAATCGGATACACACTTGAAGACCTGAACTATACGGCAGGCCAGCATTATCTGCGCATGGTAAGAAAGCTCATCGTTTGCGGCACATGCGGCGGTACTTTCGTTGCTGACCAGAGCGCAATGTCAGGCCTCTGCCCTTATTGCGGATCCAATTCCATCACCGAGACTGCCAGCAGCGGAATGCTCGAACCTACAGGCGTCATTCCCTTCAGGGTCAGCAAGGAACAGGCCCAGGGCATGTTCAAACAATGGATCTCCAAAAGAAAAATGATACCGATGGATATATCCAAGAATGCGCAGATCACAGACCTTACCGGCGTATACGTTCCTTACTGGATCTTCGACTGCGACACTTATGCCCCCTATTCGGGAAAGTTCGGTGTAGATTACGGCAGCGGCGACGACCGTTATACCAAGTGGCACAAGTCTACCGGTGTATGCGAGCTCCCTATAAGGAACCTGACCATAATCGCTACAAGCCGTCTTGAGAATGATTCATTCTGGAAGGGTGTCTCAAATTTTGACCTCAACTTCATGAAGAGATACGATCCTAATCTTCTCGCCGGTTTCTGGTCCGAGAGCTATACAATAGACGGTCAGGCTGCCTGGAATACGGCTATGGACAAGATCTACAACAGAATCCAGGGCCAGATCAAGGCAATGGAAGGTGCCGATCACGTAACTAAACTGGAATTCAAACCGGAAGCTTCCAACATCCGTGCGAAATACGTTCTCGCGCCCATCTGGATCACTTCCTTCGATTACCATGGAACCGCTTACCGTGTCCTCATCAACGGACAGACAGGAAGTATCGCAGGCACATGGCCGAAGTCTTTCAAGAAGTTCTTCATGATCGTTGGAATCATTGCAGGCGCTCTTATCGGATCGCGCATATTGATGTTCTTCTTCGAATGGCTGATAAATCAGATCAATACGGGATTCGGAATTTAAACCTGTCAGCGCTCGATATTTACGATACGCATGTAACGGCTTAACGCATACTCACCGTCGTGACATTCACCCGGGAAATATGCGCTCATGTTTTCAGGCTTTGTTACCCTGATAAGACCGCACTGCAGGAACAGTTCTTCGATATCGTTTCGATCTTCCGCAGGGCAGATAAGTCCTGCCGTCTGGAGATGGTATCTGTGCGCATAAAGAGTCTTTCCGATGTCTGCTTTAGGCAGCGGCTTTACGAGAACATTGCACATCATGGGAGACAATTCGAGACGGCTGTCTTCTGCGATTATCACGCTGCAGCCTTTGCCTCTAAGCACGTTCTCATGCCTTTCTTCCTCGCCGAGATAACTCTTTAATCTCTGAGTATATGAGACCAGTGTATCCCTTGCCCGGATGCCTATTTCCTGCGTTGCATTTTTGTTTACGGCAGCCTCAAGAACAGGCAGAAATTCAGAAGCAAAACTCTTCACTTCATTCATGTCATTCGTATCGATATAGATGATCTGGCAGCTGCTGCAAAGAAGCTGCTTTGTCGTTGCGATGTGCTTTGCAAGACCTTCAAGTTCTTCGTCTGCGCCGCTCACTTCGTTAAGCTTTGAGATGTAGCAGAAACCGAGCTTTTGTCCCCACTCGATGATCTTTGCTCCTGTGGGTGCAAGACCCCTCACCGCCTCGATCGCCATGTCGCTTCCCCAGACGCTTATCGCGTTGCTGAGTTCTGCCATCTTGCGCATGCCCTGTATGTCTGTCGATGCGGTATCGAAAACATAGATATAATCCTTCAGTTCAGGCCTGTATTCGATGAGCTGCATTATGAGTTTCAAGGATAACCCGTTGTCAGCCGACGGAAGCTTTAGGATATTGATGTTGCCTGTCATGAGACCTTCTGCAAGAGAATATGCAGGAAGAAAATCCATGTTGCCTGCCGAGATGTGGAACAGCACTCCCAAAGGCATTTTCTTTACCTTTATCTGCGAAAATCCGTCTATCTTATCAGTGACGTATTCTTCGGTATTTCCAAGTTCGGTTTCAAGTTTTTTGTGCAGGTGTTCTTTGGATAAAAGCGCTTCTGCCTGAAGCTTATATGTGTCGACAGTATCCTTCGGGAAAGCTTCCAGGAGGTCGTCGAATCTGCCCTTCAAAAGATCTGTGCGGAGCTGCTCTACCGCATCGATAACCACCTCAGGAGATAACTGCTGTTTGGACAATATCCCTGGGATCTTATTTTCGAGTTCAGTAAGAAGGCGGTCCTGCTCGGAACTCTCATAAGTTTTGCCGTCGAAAAGGATCATACCTTCACCCCCTGTAGAATATCCGCAGCACCTGCAGCACAGGTCTTGATGTCATCGGGAGCAACGCGTCCCACGATCTCCAGATAAGGCGATTTAACGCCGCACGGACAGTTCGAACCGTCGTGAAGGATGCCCAGATCATCGGTCATTACGGACAATATCGGAGTCGCTTTGCAAAGAGGCGAAATCAGGTTTACAAGTCCTGTTTTCTCCATACCGATGGGCTCTAACGTATCAGGATCGCGGATTACGATCTTGCTGTAAACGGGCACGTGGAAATGGTGGTGTGAACAGTCAGTGTAAAGTATCGGATGCTCGACGGCGCCGAAAAAATCCACGATGTTTTCCTCATCGATATCAAGAGTTTTCTTTGCAAGTTTATAGAACGTTTCCTTGTCCGCAGCCTCCTGGTAGAACTGCTTCCATCCGCCTCCGAGCATGACCTTTGAGCCCTTGGGAAGCTTAAATGAAAGACCTCTTTCTTCTAAGAGTCTGAACAGGAAAAACGTGTACGAAGGAAAGCCCATGAAGCGCACCGGAGCCTTGCCCTTCTCGTACTTTTTGAGCGCTTCAACGATGCTCTCAAAATCAGGTTTATATCCGTCTGAAGTATGCTTCAGGATAAACTTGCGGCTTAATGCGGGAGCCAGAAAAGTAGTGAGATATGCAGTCTTCGCGACCGCTGTTTTATTCGACCTGTGCGGCTTATATCCCATGACGATGTAGCGGCAGGGTTTTGCGGTCATGATGCCGTGATATCTCGTGACTCTTATGGACATCTTTAGTGCCGACCACAGATCTCCGAAAGCAAATCTGATACGGCTCATCTTTCCGCTCGTGCCGGACGATGTCGCCATGATCATGTAGCTTCCCGATCTGAAATCATGCTGCTTCATAAGCATTGTCGGAATGAAGGGAATGTCTTCAACGGATTTAATGTCTTCTGAAGAATGGATGTTAAGACCTTCGCTGATCTTTTTGTAGTCATCGCAGTGCGTGATCAGGTAATCGTAGTTTTCCTTGCACGCATCAAGAAGCAACTGCTGCTTAGTGCAGTCGTATGGGTTCTTGCTCGAAAATAGTTTTCTGCGAAGCCGCATATATTTCTCCCCAAATCACTGAGCCATCGCCGACACGATAATTATAACAAAAGTGATGGGATAAAGCGCCGCGCGAAAAATGCTGTCTGCTGTGATAAGAATCAGGCAAGAGTACGGGGACTGCCGTACCGGCAGCCGTATTTTCAGTCAGAAAACAAATAAAAATACGGCAGTCGATACGGCTATAGCCATATTACTTGCCGTATTAGAATTAAAAATCTGGCCAGGGGCGCAATTGCGACACGAGTCATAACAAAAGTTCCGTCTTTTGTTCCGTCTATAGACTGAACTTTTGACTGAAAAATCCGGCTAAACGCAAAAAGTTCCGTCAAAACTTCCGTCTAGTGACTGAACTTTTGACTGAACTATCGAGCATATTTGCTCGAAAAGCACGGCTTTTGCCTGATTTTTTAATGATCGAATTCAGATCAGGGCGTGTACTGCCACACCGAAAACCGCTGCGGCACCTTATGAATATAAAACCCGCGCGCGGAATGCAACTCCTCGCGTCTCATAAGATCCCACCCCGGTCTTTCATTAAGATAGTAGCCGCTCTGGCCGTCGGCATAGTAGTAAAACTTTACGGGGTGCGTAAGCGTCATTTCGAGAAGATTAACAAAGCTTTTGAATACGTCGCTCTCCATCGGGCGGTACATGAAGAGCACAGTGTAGTCGTTGTAATCAAGGCCGAACGCATCACCTTCCACGATCTCAATATTGCGGTATCTTTTCGTCCAGCGGTCTGCGACAGATGCTACCTCTGGATTTATCTCAATGCCCGTTAACTTGCTCGGAACGCCTTTGCCGACAAGATAAGCAAGGACACGGCCTTTGCCGCAGCCGATGTCGATAAACGAATCGTCTGATGAGAGTCTCAGATCTTTGAGAACGACATCAAGTCCTTTGTAGGGCGCCGACTGGCAGCCTGTCGCACCTACTTCCTGGTCAAAAGGAGACGGAACAAATACGCCGAGTTTCTCGCCGCATATCTTAAGGTCACGCTTGTTGTCGAGCGCGCATGAGATTCTGTTTGATAATGCTATAAACGGATTAGCCACCTCAGAGCCACTTCTTCTTTTTGAAGAACAGGAGACTTCCGATAACGATGGCGATACTGACTGCGATCACTACGGGGTAGCTCCATTGCCAGTTAAGCTCGGGCATGACACGGAAGTTCATTCCATACCAGCCTGCGATGAGAGTAAGCGGCATGAAGATTGTCGTAACGACAGTAAGCACCGTCATGATGCGGTTCTGCTTGATGTCGAGCTGTGCTTTATAAAGGTCTCTAAGCTGCATAGTGTAATCACGTAATGAAGAAGCCGTATCGTGAAGTCTTGCAGCGCGGTCGATGAATAATCTGAAGTATCTTAGATTCTCAACCTCAAAGAATCCGTTCTCGTTTTCCTGGAGCTCTGCAGCAAGATCCATAAGCTGGTCGTAGTGGATGCGTAGATAACGGATGTCGTTTCTGATGTCATTCAGACGTCCTGACGGCAGATCCTCGTCGCCGTCAATGATCGACTGCTCCATTGAATCAAGCTCGGTCTCATAGTTTTCCATGAGCCTTAAGTCGTCTTTGACTATCTGGTCCAGAAAGTCATAAAGGAATCTCTCAAGGCTCGGGATCTTCCACTTCTTGGTATGGCGGACGCCGTTGATGATCTTCTCTGCGGTGCCTGTGTCATCAATGAAAACTATTCCCTTTTCGTCCATTGCAAAAGCGAATTTAAGGTCATCGCCGGAAGGGTTCTTTCTGTCAGGAATTGCAAATGTACCTGTAAGAGAATCGTAGTTGACTTCCGCCTTGGTAAGAAAGATATCATCCATACCGAAATCGATATCGATACCCATCTCGAAACTGTCCTTGGTCTTCTGCCATTCTTCAGAATTCATGACTGCGACAAACTGGCTTTTCGCGCCCTTCAGATCTTCGCGCGACACAGCCCTCAACGAATCTTCAATCAGGAAATACAATGTAACGTCACCTCTCCGCTAAAATCAGCTCAGCTCATATTTTACCAAAACTTGCCGTTCTTAGATATTAAGTTCAGCCCTCGCCTTGAGACCTATGTCCATAATATCGTCGTCGATGACCGCGAAAATGATATCGATCTCATAGTCCTTGTTCGCTTCGATAAAATCGTTGCATGCCTGAAGCGCCTTCCGCCAGGCCTGATCCTTCGGATAACCGTAGATGCCTGCTGAGATCAGCGGGAAAGCTATGGAGTGCAGGTCGTTCTCTTTTGCCAGGGTAAGTGCCTGCGTATATGCGCTGTAAAGGAACTTGGGTTCGTTATCGTAGCCGCCGCGCCAGATGGGGCCGACCGCATGGATGACATACTTGGCAGGGAGCTTAAATCCGGGAGTTATAATCGCATTGCCCGTATTGCAATGGCCGTACTCATTGCATGCTGCCTGAAGTTCTCTCTCGCCTGCCGCGTTGAAGATCACGCCGCATACTCCGCCGCCGTGCTGGAGAGCCGTATTTGCTGCATTGACGATGGCATCTACTTCAAGTTCAATAATGCTTACCTTTTGAATATCGATTTTGCTCATGACCGTTCCTCCTTTAGCGTTTTTTATTATTATAACCTCTAAAAGTGTTCTGTAATTGTTTAAAGAAACCGTTGTACAGTTTTTGCCCATGTTTTTAACCCGTTTTACATAGGCAAAAAACTGATCAACTAAAAAGGGTGCCGTGCGGCACCCCTTTGATCAGATCATGTTCTTGTAAATGTTTGTGCAGTCATCTTCATTAAGAGTGACAAAGCCTGATATCGTGCCGTCGCGCCCGTCGCCGTAGCAGAGGTTCTTGACGAGCACCGGGATGTCCTCTTCTTTTCCGCCGAGCTCGCCCAATGTGGAAGGCATGCCGATTGAGATAAGGAACTGCTTGAAAGCTTCGATTCCCTCTTCTGCCGTATCAACACCCCAGACGCGGTTTGCAACCTGTGTGAAGCGTGCAACATCGTGATCCATGACATACTTGAAAACTGCGGGCATTGTTACCGCAAGGCCTGCACCGTGAGCGCAGTCGTAGAGAGCGGATAACTCATGCTCGATGTTGTGGCTGTTCCAGTCCTGTGAACGGCCTACGCCGCAAGAATTCGTATGAGCCATTGTGCCTGCCCACATGATGTTAGCTCTTGCTTCATAGTTGTTGGGATCAGCGATAACCTTGGGACCTTCATTCTTCATTGTGATGAGAAGAGCTTCGATAAGACGGTCGGTTACCTCAACGTCCTTGGAGTTTGTGAGGTAACGCTCATAGAGGTGAGCCATGATGTCCGTGATGCCGCATGCTGTCTGGTAAGGAGGAAGGGTCTGAGTAAGCTCAGGATTAAGAATGCTGAACTTGGGTCTGATGCCCTCACCGCTTGCGCCTCTTTTGAACATGCCCTCTTCTTTTGTGATTACGGAGTCGCCGGAACCTTCGCTGCCTGCAGCTGCGATAGTAAGAACAGTACCTACAGGGAGAGCCTTAAGAACGGGCTTGCCGCAGTAGAAATCCCAGAAATCGCCATCGTAGATCGTACCTGCAGCAATAGCTTTGGATGAATCGATAGCACTTCCGCCGCCTACTGCGAGAACGAAGTCAACGCCTTCATTGCGGCAAAGCTCAATACCCTCATAAACGAGTCCGCTTCTGGGATTCGGCTTAACTCCGCCAAGTTCAATATGTGCGATGCCTGCTGCATCAAGAGAAGCTTTTACACGGTCTAAGAGGCCTGAGCGGACAACGCTTCCGCCGCCGTAATGGATGAGGACCTTGGATCCTCCGAAAGCCTTAACAAGCTCGCCTGCCTGGGATTCAGTGCCCTTGCCGAATACGAATTTCGTAGGTGAATAGAAGGTAAAATTTTCCATGCTTATCTCCTTTGCTTAATTAATTGAATTTGCTTTTGTGACCGCTTCTTCGAGACTCATTCCGGAGAACTCCTGCGCGCGGAATATCTGACCGTTTACATCGTTATCTACAAATGCTCCGACAACTACACCAGGGATTGCGCTCTCGGGTGCGTTGGGCGCATTGGGACCGCCTAAGTCCGTCCTGCACCAGCCGGGATCTGTCAGATTCATTGTAACACCTGTGCCGGAAAGTCTTGAAGCCATGTCTTTTGTTATCTTGTCGAGTGCTGCCTTTGCTGCGGAATACCCTGCCTGCTCAGGCTCTTTGTCGATGCCGCTAGTAGTGTTTACGATGCGGCCGAAACCCTTTTCGAGCATCTTGGGAAGATAGTGGTAGCAGATCATGGCGGGAGCGATCGTGTTGACGTTAAAGCTCACCGTGAAATCTTCCGGAGGTGTCGTGCAGTACTCAGGTCTGTATGCGATCTGAAGACCTGCGTTGTTGAGCACTACATCGACATCTACGCCTAATGCATCGATATCTTCAAGCATCTTCATTACAGAAGGGATGTCATTGAGGTCAGCTTCAAAAGAGACGCACTTAACTCCGAGAGCTTTGACTTCTTCTTCGAGAGACGCTGTGTGTTCGACACTTCTGGATTGCAGGATGAGATTGCAGCCCTGCTCTGCCATGAGCTTTGCGGCAAGCCTTCCGAGGCCTCGTGAAGCACCTGTTACCAGGACCCATTTTCCCTTGAGATCGAGCATAAAAACACCTCGCTGTCAGTATTATTCAAACACTCTTATTTTATCAACAACAACGAGGCGAAATATTCAACTTATCTTTGCTTTTTATTAAGCTTTTGATATCAATGTGCACTCAGGGATTTTAACGTCACCTTGCGCTCATACATCTTCTTGTCGGCACGGATAAATACTTCTGTATAGCTCTCGTCGATCTCGGGATCGAAAACAGCCATTCCGCTGGATACTATGAGATTGTCTTTACCGATGTTTTCATCGATCTTTTTATCAAACTGTGTCTGCAGATAGACCCTGTTATCAAAATCGCTTCCTGTCAGGATGACGACAAATTCATCTCCGCCGATCCTGTATACCGGACTGTGCTTGTAGTATTCACAGATAAGCTTGCAGGCATTCTTCAGATACTCATCGCCTGCTTCGTGGCCCAGTGTATCGTTGATCGCCTTAAGCCCGTTAAGGTCAAATACTACGACCCCGTATCCGTCAAAGCCGTGGTCTTTGGCCTGAAGCTCAAGGTCTCTTAATGATTCAAGATAAGCAAGTTTATTCTTAACGCCCGTAAGACCATCCTTGTAAGCCTTCTGGGAAGCATTTTCCATCTCGTGTCTGTGCACGATATCTTTTTCCCTGTAAATAAATGAGTGGATCGCACAGGTCGCGAAAAGGCATCCCAGAGCATATAAGGGCATGAACGGGAACAGCGTCTGCAGGACAATGAATACTGCCATGATTATGCCTGAACTGCCTACGGTCCTGTAATGAGCTCTGCTGATACCCTCAGTTTTTGATGATTCAACAAAAGCATAGATTGCTGTCACCAGGAACATTACCATCTGCATAAGCAGAGCGATGTATCTTGCGGGAAGTGCCAAATACTCTTTTTCTGCAGTAAAAGTATATACGATCGGCACAAACAGATTGATGGTAAGGATAACCATTTCGAACCCGAAAATGAACCATCCGGCAAAAACAAATAATTTAGTCAGCCTGCCTTTGTGTCCGATAAACACGACCACTGCCTGTGTCCAGAATAATACGGACAAAACCATCGAGGAAAATACCAGAATAGTATCAATATATGCAGCCACTACCCATCTTTGTTCATAGAGCATACCCCACATTGCATCTACAGAGAAATAAGCGATAAGGGTGTACAAAAACTGGCGGTACTTATTACGGAGTTCATCTGAAAATAAACTCTTCCCATTGCCCAGCACCTCGAAATTAACGAGGACAAGGACGATTATTGATATTATTCCAATACTGGCGTAATACATGATCCTTCCCGCTTTTTCTAAAAGATGCTTTGATTATAAAATCGGGAAGGCGTAATTATAATAACAATTTGAGATTATTTACTAATTATTTATATGCAGGTAACCGTATGTATATTTTTTCAGGTGCCCATCATTTCTTTCCTGTAGGGGTTCTCATCTGACGCATCAAAACCCGGAAGCAGATATTCTTCCTTCATGTAATCGTGCACATCCAGGTCAAGGGAATAGTTGCAGAACACAATTGCGCAGTAGGTGATCTTCGTGTTGTCCTCCTGACCTTCAGGAATCATTGCATATACGAATCCGCTATAATCGTCGGAATCCATTGCGACCAGATCGTAGCCTTCCGGCTCACCCGTAACCGTAAAAATGCCTTCGTAGTCATCAATGCCGATCGCCTGAAGTCTTGCGATCTCAGCATCATATTCATCGCCGTAATCAAGCGTCATGTACACAACATACTGGCCGTCCCACGGATTGTAATAGGTCAGCTGGTATTCAGTTACATCTGCTTCGATCTTCTCCGGCATGACATCGAAAAGTGGGTTTGAGCCCATGCTGTATTCGGTATCCATATCCTGCTCATTATGAATGTACTTGTTGAATTCTGAAGCATCTGTGCTGACCTCGATCTTAGCACCATAGAAGGACGCAAAGAAAAAACCTAAGGTCAGGAAGATCATAAGCACATAATGAGTTACCAGAGCCATGACGACTATGGTGGTGATCTTTATGGCCTTAACGAGCTTCCTGTGTTTGGTTATCTTCTGCAGAAGGCCTGTAACATAAAGCGTAATTATGCTCATGACCACAAATACCACAAATGTGATCAGGATGGCCGTAAATCGCCTCAGATCAGGTTCATAAGATATTGTCTGCAGGACAAGCGCCAGGATCGTCAGCACGATACCCGATATTCCTGCTATCTGGACAAACCTTAATAGTTTGCTCTTTTCATTTCCCGCGTAGTCTGCCATCTTATCTGCGACTTCGCGTGTCTCTTTATCCATCATCTCGCTTTTCCTCTCCCCGTCTATGATCTCCCTTACATCGACATCGTAGAAATCGGCAATCTCGACCAGCAGTGAGATGTCCGGAAGATTTGTTCCGGTCTCCCATCTTGATACTGATCTGTTGCTGACATTGAACTGCTTTGCCAGCTGCTCCTGAGTAAGTCCTTTTTCATTACGCAAAGACTTAAGGAACTGTCCTGTTTTCTTCTGATCCAAAGTTCGGGCCTCCTTCCGGATAGAGTCAGGATATGATAATCCTGCTGAAATTAACACGACACAAAGCGGGAATTGCCGTGTTTTCGGGGTTTAGACACGGTGTGTCCGTCTTAAAAACGCTTAAATCTGTTCCCTGTCGGCTTGCCGTGACCATAGTAAATGGTTCTCTCACCGAGCCCGTCGATCTTCCCGGCACTCTTCCTGATCGCATCAAGATCGTTATAAAGATGTCCCGTCGCGGGGCTGATCCAGTTATCAAGTTCGTCGCCGACGATGAGATATTTTCCTTCGACATCGACACCGACCGATCCTTTTGTGTGACCGGGAAGTCCGATTATCTTTGCGTCAAATCCATATGCCGACAGATCGTCGCCGTCCTTGATGAAAATGAGATTGTCGGGTTTCTCGACTTTTGTCTGTCTCAACACCTTAAGTGACGTGCCGAGAACGACTTTGCCGACGATGCCGTACGATTCCATCGGCTGTTTGTCGAAGCTCTCGAAAAGCTCGACATCTGCCTCATGACATGCCACCGGAATGCCAAAATGCTTCGACAGTTTCGCAGCGTTTTCGGCGTGATCGAAATGCGTATGTGTCAGAACGATCAACTTCATGTTGTACTTGCTGCATTCTTCCAAAACCTTGTCGTAACTTACCGCACTACCGGTATCGACAAGGAACGCGTCTTTTCCGTTTGAAACTAAATAACAGTTATCTGTTTTGCACTTTATCCATGTTACCGTGCTCATATCCATATCCCCTTTTTATATTCTGTCTTATGATATCACATCGGGAGGATAGCACGATCTCTTAACCTGGCGAAGTAGCATGACCAGTGTGCAATTGTTACTCCAAAAAACAGCCAACAATTGCACAATATCGTCTTTTTTATGCAATTGTTACCCTAAATTGGATCAACAATTGCAAAGAGGATGCCTCGTTGTATTGAGACATCCTCTTGTGTAAGTTTTCGAAAAGATCAAAGATCAGTCGTCAACAGACTTATCTGTAGCCTTGGCATAGATTGCTTCGACTTCCTTGCCCGGAGCCTTTGTTGCGAGCGTAACTACGACTGCAATGATGAGGCCTGCAATGAAGCCGGGAACGATCTCGTAAATGCCTGTGTCGGAGATGGCTGCAGGTCTGATCGTGCTCGTAAAGAGAAGGAGCCACGTGATATCTGCAACAGCGCCGCCGATGATTCCTGCAACTGCGCCTGCGTAGTTAAAGCGCTTCCAGAACAGTGAGAGGATAACGACAGGTCCGAAGGATGCACCAAAGAGACCCCATGCGTTCTCAACCATGTTCATGATGTCTGCGGCCCAGGACTGTGAGTCATCAAGGCCCTGACGTGCGATGAAGAAAGCAACGACTGCAACAACAAGAACTACGATACGGCCGACCCAGAGCATCTCCTTGTCGGAAGCGCTGTTCTTGCGGAGGAGCGGCTTATAGATGTCGCTCGTAAATGCAGAAGAAGCAACGAGGAGCTGGGAGTCAGCAGTGGACATTGCAGCGGCAATGATCGCGGAAAGAAGGATTCCTGCGATGAAGCCGGGGAAGATCCTGCTTACGATCTCGATGAAGATGTTCTTACGTGCATTAGGAAGGAGAAGTTCTGCAAGAGATGATCCGTCGCCCAAGATGAAAGTTCTTCCGAGATAAGCGATAACTGCTGCAGCGCCGAGAGTAAGAACTACCCAGATGATGGCAACAGTAGCTGACTTCTTGATCTGTGAAGGCTTCTCGATAGACATGAAACGTACGAGAATGTGAGGCATACCGAAGTAGCCAAGGCCCCAGCCGAGACCTGTTACGATCTCCTGCCAGGGAGCAGCGAAAGGATTTGTGCCGAATGCGGCAACTTCCTCGCCGGCTGCGTTTGTGAAAGCATTATAGTAAACGGGATCGAAATCGCCGACAGCCTTCATGACGATCGGCACTGCAAGGAGCGCGATGAGCATCATGATGCCCTGGAAAAAGTCTGTCCAGCATACAGCCTTGTAACCGCCAAGGAATGTATAGATGAGGATCAATACTGCGAAGATGATCATTGCAAGGTGCGGATTGTCAGCAAGTGTCGGAATGACAGATGTGAAAACTGCTGTGCCTGCAACGAAGCCGGATGCAACATAAACCGTAAAGCTGATGAGGAAGATGATAGCGCATACGACCTTCAGCACGGGGCTCTGGCTTGCAAATCTGTTTGTAAGATACTGAGGGAGAGTGATCGAGTCACCTGATGCCTTTGAGAAACGGCGGAGTCTTGTGGCAACGAAGATCCAGTTGCCGGCCGTACCAAGTGCAAGACCTATTCCGATCCAAACCTGTCCCATACCGAACGCGAAAAGCGAACCCGGGAAACCCATCAACAGCCATCCGCTCATATCCGATGCCTGCGCGCTCATCGCAGTAACGAAAGGACCCATGTGACGGCCGCCGAGGAAATACTCTTTCTCGTCGCTGCCCTTGCTCTTGAAGAAGAAGAAAATACCGATGCCAAGGACAACCACGAAATAGAGTATGAAAGCAATTAACTTGTCCATAACATACTCCTTTGGAAATATATATCGTTCGTATTATAACAGAATAATTCTTTTATTGACTAAAGAGCGCCCGCGTCGATTTAAGAATTATTTAAGGAATGTGTAAGAGTTATCTCAAGATTTACTCCCCTGCAGACTGTAAAGTATGGTCAGAAAAATCAAAAAGGCGGTCTGGCTTAAAATGGAAAAGACAAAGAATAATTACGGTAAGTTTCTTCTGCTCTGGGCAGGCGAACTGATCTCATCAATAGGCGGAGGTCTCACGAGCTTCGGTCTTGGTCTTTATATTTTCCAGAAGACGGGAAGCGCTGCAGACATGGCAATGCTCACACTCCTGGGCTTCCTTCCCGCACTTGTCCTCAAGATCCCCGCAGGCGTTCTTGCTGACCGCTATGACAGACGTCTTCTTATGATGATCGGCGACGGTCTTTCAGGCCTGGGCGTCCTTTTCATTCTCATTTGCATGCTCACGGGAGAAGCCGCGCTTTGGCAGATCTATCTCGGAACCACCATAAGCTCGGTCTTCTCCGCTCTCCTTGAACCATCGTACACTGCAACCATCACTGACCTTCTCACAAAGGAGCAGTATTCAAAGGCTAACGGTCTTGTATCGATGGCAGGTTCTGCAAGATATCTCTTCTCACCCGTGATCGCAGGATTTCTTCTTGCGGCAAGCGACATCAAGCTGATACTCATAATAGACATCTGCACATTCTTCCTTACAGTCGTTGCTGCTGCAGTCGTAAGAAGCTCTATCAAGACAAGCAAGCCTTCCAATCCCGAACCGTTCTTTAAGAGCATGAAAGAAGGATGGCAGGCAGTATCCTGCAACAAGGGCCTTCTTATTCTCGTCATTGTATCTTCCCTGATATGTCTCTTCATGGGCGTGTTCCAGGTCTTGGGTGAGCCCTTCGTGCTCTCTTTTGCAGACTCGAAAACACTCGGAATCGTTGAGACGGCGGCAGCATCAGGAATGCTTGTTACAAGCATTGTTTTAGGCATCAAGGGAATCAGGAAGAACTTCGCAAGAGTGCTCAGCATCGGCCTTGCTGTATCAGGCGTCGGCATGGCATTGTTTGCGGTAACAAGAAATGTCTACATCATCTGCGCATTCGGATTCGTGTTTTTCGCAGCACTGCCTTTTGCAAATAACTGCCTCGACTATCTCGTCAGGATCAACATCGCACCTGAACTTCAGGGCAGAGCGTGGGCCTTCCTGGGCTTCATCTCACAGCTCGGTTATGTTGTGGCTTACGGATTAAGCGGAGTTGCTGCCGATGCAATAGGAAATCTCACCGGCGAAGGTGTCGGAACAGGTTCATCCATTACGATAATCGGATCGGGAATCTGCCTCGTGATCGTTGCGCTGGTCATGCTCGGGATCAGGAAGATACAAGAACTCGAAAAGGCTGAACAGCCCGCTGAAGCTGCCTGACAAAGTTATAAATCTTCTAAATATTTTAAACAGAATAAAGAAAAAAGCCCTGTTCCTCCTATGATACAATTAAGTTGATTTAGTGGAGGACATTTGATGGATCTGTTCAAGGTTTTTATTTGTGAAGACGAGAGCATCGTGCGTGAAGGTCTGCGCGACATGATCCCGTGGGAGAAGTACGGCTTCGAGTTCGTCGGAGATGCTCCCGACGGCGAGATGGCCCTGCCCATGATCCGCAAGCTAAAGCCCGACGTGCTCATCACGGACATCACAATGCCTTTCATGGACGGACTGTCCTTAAGCAAGACCGTCACCAAAGAGCTTCCCAACATCAAGATCATCGTAATCTCAGGTTACAGCGATTTTGAGTACGCCCGAAAAGCAATCGAGATCGGCGTCGAGCAGTATCTCTTAAAACCCGTCACCAAGACAGACATGATCAACGCCCTTGAAGGCGTCCGCAAGAAGATCACCGAAGAGAACGAGCAGAAAGACTACGTAAAGCTCTACGAACAGGAGTTCAAGAAGTTTGAGCGTCTGTCGCACAGGGTGTTTTTCGAGAAGCTCGTAGAAGGCTCCCTGTCGGTACAGGAGATCTACGAAGAGGCTGACAAACTCCACTTAAACCTCTCGGCCGACGGATATAACATTGTTATATTCTCGATCAGGGACTTAGACCAGTCCACGTATTCGGATGAGGCTTCCGGCGTAACGGAAAATCTCTTAAACCAGTTCCTGCAGTATCCCGATTACATCATCTTCAGATGCAATCTGTTCTCATATGCCGTGCTCATCAAGGGCGACGAAGAGAGCTTAAAGCGCATGGAGGAAAAGTGCGTCAAGATGATCGGCCAGCACTGCGAGCAGGCTTCGGCCACCCTCGACTGGCACGTTGCAGTCGGCGTTGCGACGAACAGACTGAGCGGCCTTTCATCCTGCTATCAGGATGCGAACCGCGCATTTGCATACAGACACATCTTCCCTAACCAGCATATCTTCACGTCAGAGCAGATCAAGTCTGAGCAGTACGTTCCTGACGAGAGCGAGCTCCATAAGATCGATGCCGGCAAGTTCGATCCCATGATCATCAGGTATTTCGTGCAGACGGGTACCGCAGGCGAAGTCGAGACATTTGCCGACGACTATTTGAAGAGCCTTGAATCGAGCGTCAATTCGATCCTGTTCCGCTACTACCTGCTCGTAAGCATCAGGGTCAACGTTGAACTTGCTCTCAAGGAAGCAGACGTAGATTCCGAACAGATAGCAAACAGCCTCCCCACGTTCGACACGAACATCACGGCTGAGGAAGTTAAGCCCTATCTCAACGAAGCACTTTCAGTCGCGATCAAGATGCGCGATGCCGAAGCACAGAAGCGCGGCAACGACATCATCAACAATGCGGTCGATTACATAAACGAACACTATGCGGATGAAGACATCTCACTCGATTCTGTTGCAGAAGAGATCAACATCAGTGCAAACTATCTAAGCGCACTGTTCTCAAACAAGGTCGGATTATCCTTCGTCGAATACATCACCAAGAAGAGAATGGCAAAGGCAAAGATCCTTCTGCGCAACACGAGCAAGAGGTCCGGCGAGATCGCAAACGAGATCGGTTACAGGGATCCCAGATATTTCTCATTCGTATTCAAGAAGAACCAGGGCTGCACCCCCAGCCAGTACCGTAACGGGGAAGTTACCGAATAATGAAATCTCCTTCAGGCAGATCCCAAAGCGCCAATTCGGTACAGAAAAAAATGTACCGTCTTATGCTGCAGATGTTTATTCCGATCGCGGTCATACTGGTCAGTATTTTCGTAATGCTCTTAACGCGTAACATCATCTACGCATCGGTATCGGGCAACATCGTAAAAGCTTCGGGATTCAACCAGGACTTCAAAGACGACATCGATCTCCAGATGTATCTCTACGTCGCAGGAAGCAGCGACGAGAAGCCGTGGGACGACGTTGAAGCCGCAAGAGCCCTCGCAGAAGATCTTTTGAAGAATACTTCAAATCCCGACGGCCGTATGGCGATGAACAACGTCCTATCTCTTTGCGACAACTTAAGTACCTATATGGAGAACATCGACTCCATCGCAAGTTACGAAGACCGTATGAAGGAGCTCGAGACGAACATATACGGTATCACGCAGCTCATCGAAGACTACATGTATTCGTACCTCTACTATGAGGCCGGTGAGATGGCGAGCATCCAGAAGCAGATCGACTTCTGGCTCTCGGTCGAGATCGCTTTCGTCGTGATCGTAATGCTCATCGTCATCCCTCTCGTTTTGAGCCGTGCCGTAAAGCTCTCGAAAAGCATCACCGAACCCATCGTTGCAATGAACGGCCGAGTCGAGCAGATCGGCGGCGGTGACTTAAGCCCGCAGACGCCTGTTGCGACCGATGACCCGAGTCTTGCATCCCTCAGTACCGGAATCGAAGACATGGCGGCAAGACTTGATAAGCAGATCGAACTTAACCGCCAGGAGCAGATAAAGCTCAGGGATATCGAGCTGTCACTGATCCAGGCACAGATCAATCCGCACTTTCTCTACAACACACTCGATGCGATCGTATGGCTCATCGAGATAGGCAAAAACGACCAGGCAGAACAGATGGTAACGAGCCTGTCGTCCTACTTCCGTTCGTTCCTCAGTGACGGCCGCGACATCGTAACCGTTGCCGAAGAAAAACAGCATATCCAGAGTTACCTTGAGATCCAGCAGGTCCGTTACAGGGACATCATGGAATATGAGATCGACATCGATCCTTCGATCGAGAACACCAAGCTTCCCAAGATGACTTTACAGCCTCTCGTCGAGAATGCGATCTATCACGGACTCAAGCCCAAGCGCGGCAAAGGTAAGATAATCGTTACCGGTGTACGCGAGAACGGCGACATCATACTCAAGGTATCAGACACGGGCCTCGGTATGAGCGAAGAAGAACTTGATACATTACAGACAAGGATCTTAAACGAGGATACAACGAGCTTCGGACTTACTTCGGCTTATAAGAGATTAAAGCTTCTCTATGGCGATGAATTCGATTTCAAGATCGAGAGCAAACCTCAGGAAGGAACATCGATCAGTTTAAAGATTCCGGGAAAGGCAGACATAGATAATGAGACGATTCTTTGATAAAGCTCTTAGCATATTTTTAAGTTTTGCATTTGTCTGCGGCATGGCAGGATGCTCTTTCCGCCCTGCACAGGAAACATCAGATCCTGATGTTTATGTCATCGGTTTTTCGCAGGTCGGTTCCGAATCCGACTGGAGGATCGCGAATACAAAATCGATGAACGATACGTTCGCCAATAATCCCGACTACGAACTCGTAATGGATAATGCAAGACAGCAGCAGGAAAACCAGTTTGCCGCTGTACGCCGTTATATCCTTGAGGGTGTGGATTTCATCATCATCGCACCCACGGTCGAAGACGGTTGGCAGACGATCCTTACAGAGGTCCACGATGCAGGGATTCCGGTGATCATCATGGACAGATCCGTTGCAGTCGATGACGAGGATCTCTATCTCACAAACATCGGTTCCGACTTTTTACGTCAGGGAAATCTCGCGGTCGAATGGCTCGAAGATGAGATCCCCGAAGACACTGAGATCAAGATACTTCATCTTCAGGGAACGATCGGTGCGACCGCTCAGATCCAGCGTACAAAGGCTCTTGAAGATGCAGTAGCCACACATCCCAACTGGGAGATCACAAGCCAGCTCTACGGCGACTTCACCGAGGCAAAAGCATATGAGGTCATGACAGACTACTTAAAGGAAAATAGTGACATCGACGTGCTCTACAGCGAGAACGACAACATGACCTTCGGAGCGATGAGAGCACTTGATGAAGCAGGCATCTCTTACGGCAACGGCGGCCAGGTTAAGATCATTACTTTCGACGCCACAAAAGAAGCATTGCAGTACTGCCACGACGGCAAGATAAATCTCTGTGTTGAATGTAATCCGATGTTCGGTCCCCGTGTAAAAGAACTCATTGAAAACTACAGGAACGGACTGCCGATCCCTAAGCACGTTTACGTTGATGAATCTGCTTATACAACGCAGGACATCACTCAGGAATTTGTTGATTCGAGAGAGTACTGATACCTTATCCTTAATATCGCTTACTAAAACAGACAATAGTCAGGTGATGTACATTTTTCGCGATTTTCGGCTCGAAAATTGCACAAAAACAGCTTTTTATGCAATTATCCAGCATTTTTTGACCAAATATGTACATCGCTAAAAACTGTCGTAATTTATTTAGTGATCTTCATAGGAACGGTAACGCTTGTAGCACTCCGCCCTTCAGCTAATGCAACCGATGATCTCGCAAGAGTTTTGCAGAAAGAATCGATGTCAGATCCGGCATAAATAACACCTGAATCATCTGAATAATAATCGTTGTCAAAACAAGCCACCATAATATCTTCCGGCACTGATACTCCCCTTTTGCGAAGAAGGTAAACCAGCTGGTGCGCGACCATGCCGTTCTGGCAGATTACTGAATCGCATCCGAAAAGATGGTTATCGATAAATGAAGCAAACTTTTTGCTGTCGCCTGAGATAATCTCTTTTTCTTCTTTATGTGTAATAAGAAAACATCTTGATTCATCGTAACCTGCATCCGCATCAAGAAGCGCATCGATATATCCTTTATACCTGTCACGTCCGGATGAATCATCTATCCTGAATATGCACGCAGTCTTCTTTTTGCCCGTCTCAAGAACGTGTTTTGTAAGTTCCCTTCCGCCTTCGTAATTATCGGAAACGACATGTGTTTTTCCCAAAGAAGAATTCAGATAGATAACAGGGATCCCTGCGTTTTCAATTTCTTCAATGAGCCGCAGATTCGGATCGGGAACCAGGTCTTTTGCAGGTTCGATTATGAGTGCAGCAGGACGCTCTTTTATAACGCAAGATAATATTTTCGATTCTTCAGATGCACTTCCGCTGCCTGAAAAAGATCTCAATTCATATTTGGAATTTAATAACTGTTCTTTAAGGCCAGAAATTAGAGCGGGACTCTGGTATCTGTCGCAGTCTTCGGTCATGAAGAAAACTGTTCTGTTATTAAAAGAATTATCTGCAATATAAGAACCTGCACCGCGGCGTTTTACTATCAGACCTTTTTGCAGGAGAACGTCGAGGGCTGCGCGGATCGTCTGTCTGCTGCACGAAAATTCAGAACAGAGATCCTGCTCGGAAGGAAGTCTCGTCCTGCCTTCCGATCTCATCTTCTTGAGTTCCAACTCAAGCTTATTAACTATGACTTTATATTTCTCAGCCATGGTTAAAAGACCCCTCTTTTATCTTTGGCAGAATTATACATTCCGCCCTATGTGCAAAGTAACGCTAAATTTTTGAGGTGTTGTTTTTTGACGCGGAAAAAGTGGAGTATTTTATCTTGTTTTCAAAACGGAATTATATGATTTCGGAATAAGAAAAATGCAGTTGTTCAGAATGACAATTTGAATTTGTAAAGATGCCTTAAGTTGTCACCACAAAATATCCGACAAAGGCGCAAAAGATTTTCCACAAAGGCATGCAAAAACAATACAGGCAGATAGGACTTGTCTGTTTTCACCACGAAAATTTCAAATCTGTATTTATGCAGATTTACCATTCTCAATACGGCATACGAGATTCGTTGCGGGTTATTGCCGATGGGTGTTTATTTGGGGCAGAGTACACCGGACCACAACTAAGGCCGGGCAAAAACCTCAAATGAAAAGGAGAATCATTATGAAGAAATTTGTAAAGATGTTAGTTTCTTCCGCAGTCATCGGTGCTATGGCATTTGGTATGAGTGCATGCGCACAGACAACACCTACACAGGCACCTACAGCTGCTCCTACTGACGGAACAACAGCAGCAACTGAGGCACCTACTGATGCACCTGCAGCAGACGGACTTATCAAGGTTGGTATCATCAACAACGATCCTAACGAGTCCGGTTACCGTACAGCTAACGACAGAGACATGAAGGAAACATTTACAGAAGAGAACGGCTATGAGGCTTCTTTCTTCTACAGCCTTAAGAACGAAGACCAGATCGCAGCAGCTCAGAAGTTCATCCAGGACGAAGTAGATTATCTCTTGATCTCAGCAGCTGGTACATCAGGTTGGGACGGAGTTCTTGAGCAGGCTCAGAAGGCAGGCATCAAGGTTATCCTCTTCGACAGAACAATCGACGCAGACGAGAGCCTCTATGAAGCTTCCATCGTTTCCGACATGGCTAAGGAAGGTCAGCAGGCAGTTGACTGGCTCGCTTCCCAGAACCTTTCTGAATACAAGATCGTTCACATCCAGGGCGTTATGGGTTCATCCGCTCAGATCGGCCGTTCAGGCGCTCTCGACGATAAGGTAGCTGCAGAGGCTAACTGGAGCATCGTTACACAGCAGACAGCAGAGTGGTCAGAAGAGACAGCTCAGCAGATCGTTCAGGCAGTCATCGACTCAGGCGAGACATTCAACGTTATCTATGCAGAGAACGACAACATGGCTAAGGGTGCTGTTGCAGCTCTCGACAAGGCTAACATCTCTCACGGCGTAGGCAAGGACGTTATCGTTATCGGTTTCGACTGCAACACATGGGCACTTGAAGAGCTCCTCGCAGGCAACTGGAACTACGATGGTCAGTGCAATCCTTTCCAGGCTGCTTACATCGACGACATCATCAAGAATGGCGTTACAACAAAGGTAGTCATCATGGACGAGAAGGGCTTCGACGCTACAACTATCACAGCAGACGACGTTGCTAACTACGGTATCTGATACTAACTCTCTTTAACCGGAGTATTTAGCTAACCACGAAAGTTGTGCGATGCGATGCGTCTCATCGCATCGCACATTCTTTCTTTAAACAGGAGGAGAAGAAAATGGAAGCAGGCGCAATTTTGGAAATGCGCGGGATATGTAAATATTTCCCGGGTGTACGCGCTCTTGAGAAGGTTGATTTCACATTAAGAGAAGGTGAAATCCACGCTCTGATGGGCGAGAACGGTGCTGGAAAATCAACACTCATTAAAGTGTTGACCGGCGTATATCCAAAAGATGCGGGTTATGTCACTCTTTCCGGCGTTCCCGTACATATCAAGTCGCCACAGGATGCACAGAATATAGGAATCGCTACGGTTTATCAGGAGATCACACTCTGTCCTAACCTTACGGTTGCCGAGAACATGTACATCGGACGTACAAGAGGACCTTTCACAAACTGGAGAAAGATCAACGCAGATGCAGACCATCTTCTTGATGAACTCGGTATTCCCGCAAGGGCAAAAGACCAGCTCGGAAACTGCTCGATCGCAGTCCAGCAGATGGTAGCCATCGCACGTGCGGTAGACATGGACTGTAAAGTTCTTATCTTAGATGAGCCTACATCCTCACTTGACGAACAGGAAGTTCAGAAGCTCTTTAAGCTGATGCGTGACCTTAAGAGCAAAGGCGTCGGCATTATCTTCGTTACACACTTCCTTGAACAGGTATATGAAGTATGCGACCGCATTACCGTTCTCCGTGACGGAATGCTCGTCGGCGAATACATTATCGAAGACCTTCCCAGAGTACAGCTCGTATCAAAGATGCTCGGTAAGGATTTCGATGACATGGCCGAGATCAAGAGTGACTCGGATGCTGAAAAAGTGGATTATAACGGTACCCCCGTTTACCAGGCAATTAACCTTACCGGAACGACCGGAATAAAGCCGTTCAACTTTGAGATCCACAAAGGCGAAGTTAACGGCTTTACCGGTCTTCTGGGTTCCGGCAGATCAGAGAGCGTCCGTGCGATCTTCGGTGCGGACAGAGTAGCCGGGGGTAAGGTAATGATCAACGGCAAGCCCGTTACCATCAGAAAGCCTCTCGATGCAATGAAACACGGCATCAGCTACCTTCCTGAAGACAGAAAGAGAGACGGTATCGTCGGTGACCTTTCAGTAAGAGATAACATCATCCTGGCGTTGCAGGTAATGAAGGGATTCTTCAAGCCTTTCTCACGTGCACAAGCCGAGAAGTTTGCAGACGAATATATAGAACTCCTGAACATCAAGACGGCTTCACAGGATACTCCGATCAAGTCGCTTTCAGGCGGTAACCAGCAGAAGGTAATCCTTGCAAGATGGCTTCTTGCAAACCCCCAGTACCTGATTCTCGATGAGCCTACAAGAGGTATCGACGTAGGAACAAAAGTCGAGATCCAAAAGCTCGTATTAAAGCTTGCATCAGAAGGAAAGAGCGTAACGTTCATTTCTTCAGAGATCGACGAGATGATCCGTACATGTTCGCGTCTTGTAGTCTTGCGTGACGGCAAGGTCGTAGGCGAACTTAAGGGCGACGATCTCAACCAGAATAAGATCATGGCAACGATTGCCGGAGGTGAATCCAATGACATCCAGTAAAATATCAGCAAGAGGTTTCTTCGGTAAGCTCGTAAGAAATCAGTTGTTTATCCCGCTTGTGGCTCTCCTGATTCTTGTAGCAATAAATCTATTTGCAGATCCCACTTTCTTTAAGATCTCGTTAGAGCCCAGCAGCACCGGTAATCTCATCCTGTCAGGCAACCTGATCAGTATCATCGACAACGCATCAGAGCTTGCCATTCTCGCTATCGGAATGACACTCGTTACTTCCGCTTCAGGCGGTCAGGATATTTCCGTAGGTGCTACCATTGCCATCGCCGGATCAATGATCTTAAGATTCGTAAAAATGGTTTCTCCCGATATCAGCGGCGGAAAGTTTGCAGCGATCATCATCTTATCTTTCCTTGCGTGCGTAATCGTATCTGCGTTGTTCGGTGCATTTAACGGAGCACTGGTAGCTTTCTTTAAGATACAGCCGATGGTTGCGACCCTGATCCTCTTTACTGCAGGACGTTCTATCGCAGCATGGATCAACAACAACGACAACATCTCCATCAATGACACAAGATTCGGTTACTTCGGTAACTTCATTCCCGGAATCCCCGTTCCGACTCCGGTATTCATCACAGCTATCTGTCTTATAGTTATTGCTCTTGTCCTGAAGTTTACAAACCTCAGACTCTATGCACAGTCCGTAGGTATCAACGCTTCATCTTCAAGACTCAATGGTATCAACCCTAAGCTTATCAAGCTCCTTACTTTCATTATCCTCGGTATATGCGTTGCCGTATGCGGATTCATTAAGGTATCACGTACTTCTTCGATCACCTACTCCGTTATCGCAAACAACATCGAAATGGATGCGATCTTGGCAGTAGCATTGGGCGGCAACAACTTAGGCGGCGGTAAGTTTAATCTTACGGCATCAGTAATCGGCGCTTATGTTATCCAGTTCCTTACAACCACGCTTTTCAAGTTCAAGGTAAGTTCAAGCGAGATCTCTGCTTACAAAGCAGTCGTAGTCATCATCCTGATCTTCATCTCTGCTCCTGTTATCCGCAATTGGATCGCAGACGTGAGGAACAAGAACCTTGCTTCCAGAAAGTCGAAAATCGGAAAGGAGGCAAACTGATATGTCAGTTAACTCTAATACCTTAGGACAGAACAAGCTTAAAAAGCGTTCTTCCTTAACAGATTCAAATCTCCTTCTTATAATTACCATCGCTGTATTCTTCGTAATGTACACCAGCGCCGTAATCTATCTCAGACAGGGATTCCTGAAGCCCCAGATGTTCTTCAATATTCTTAACGAGAATGCATCGCTCCTCGTACTGTCATGCGGCATGACACTCGTCATGATCACCGGCGGAATCGATATCTCTGTAGGTCAGGTAACATCACTCGTATGTATGACATGCGCCGTTTATCTCCAGAAAGTAAATGACGGCCTAATCGCCGGCAATGTATTTACTTCGATGTGCATCGCCCTGGCTATCGGCCTTGCCTTCGGTATCGTACAGGGATTCCTCGTAGCTTATCTCGAATTCCAGCCGTTCATAGTCACATTGGCAGGATTGTTCTTTGCAAAAGGTATGACCACCATAGTAAGCAGCGACAGAATCGCCGTAACTTACGAACCCTTCGTCAAATTGTGCAGAACCGAAGTCACCATTCCTTTCCTCGGTTCCGTAAACAAAAAAGGCATATATATTCCTGCTTATGTTGAAGTAGGCGTAGTCGTTGCACTTGCAGTAGTTATCCTTCTCTTCTGTTTCCTCAAATGGACAAAGCTCGGACGTAATTTCTACGCAGTCGGCGGTAACAACCAGAGCGCAAACATGCTCGGTATCAACGTTAAGCTCACAAAGTTCCTGGCACACGTTCTCTGCGGTCTCTGTGCAGGCATCGGCGGATATCTCTTCTTCCTCCACGCGTGCTCAGGCTCTCCCCTGCACGCACAGGGCGCCGAGATGAACGCCATCGCTTCTTCGATCATCGGCGGCACGCTCCTTTCAGGCGGTGTCGGAAACATTGTAGGAACGCTTTTCGGAGTTCTCTCGCTCTCAACAATTAAGAACATCGTAACTTCCCTGGGTCTTGATGAGGCCTGGTGGACAAATATCACCGTCGGTGCAATGCTTTGCGTCTTCCTTATTATCCAGAGTGTTATACTTTACGTTAGAACAACACTGCGCAAAACAAAAAGCAAGCGCACAAATTAAGGAGGCCACAAAGTGGATCTTAAGACAACAGCATTGGGAATCGAACTCGGTTCCACACGTATCAAGGCAGTCCTGATCGATAAGGATCATCTGCCAATCGCACAAGGTGATTTCGAATGGGAAAACCAATTCGAAAACGGTATCTGGACATATTCGTCCGACATGATCCATAACGGCATCCAGGCCTGCTACAAGGCACTTAAGGCTGACGTTCAGGCAAAGTTCGGCGTAACTCTCACAGAAGTCGGCGGTATCGGAATCTCGGCCATGATGCACGGCTACCTTCCTTTCGACAAGGACGGAAAGCAGCTCGCTGAATTCCGCACATGGCGTAATACCATCACCGGCGAAGCAGCTGAGAAGCTCACAGGCGTACTCGGATTCAACATCCCGCAGCGCTGGAGCATTGCACATTACTATCAGGCAATCTTAAACAACGAGTCACATGTCGGCGACATCGATTATCTGACAACACTTGCAGGATACATTCACTGGCGTCTTACAGGCCTTAAGGTCATGGGCGTAGGCGAAGCATCCGGCATGTTCCCCATCGACAGCTCTACGAACGACTACGACCAGAAGATGGTTGCAAAATTCAACGAGCTTACAGGCAAGGATCTTTTATCCATCCTTCCTAAGGTCCTCGTTGCAGGCGAGAACGCAGGCACACTCACAGAAGAAGGTGCCAAGTTCTTAGATCCCGACGGCGACCTCAAGGCAGGCATCCCGATCGCACCCTGCGAAGGTGATGCTGGCACGGGTATGGTTGCTACAAATTCCGTACGCGTTTACACGGGTAACGTAAGTGCAGGTACATCCGACTTCGCTATGGTAGTCGTAGATCACGATCTCGGCGTACACAGGGAGATCGACATGGTTACTACACCTGCAGGCGCACCCGTTGCAATGGTTCACTGCAACAACTGCACATCCGACATCAACGCATGGGTAAATCTTTTCGATGAGTTCGCAAAATTATTCGGCGTTGATATCTCCAAGAATGACCTCTACACAAAGCTTTTCCAGGTTGCCTTAAAGGGCGATCCCGACTGCGGCGGACTTTTGTCCTACAACTACTTCTCAGGTGAAGGCGTTACGGACTTAGATGAAGGCCGTCCGCTCTTTGCAAGAACCCCCGACTGCTCATTTACTCTTGCAAACTTCATGAGAACACACCTCCTTTCCGCTCTTGCTACTTTGAAGATCGGCATGGATATCCTTCAGGACACCGAGAACGTAAGGATCGACAAGCTCTATGGCCACGGCGGTTTCTTCAAGACTCCCGAAGTCGGCCAGAAGATGCTCAGCGCCGCAGTTAACGCACCTGTTTCCGTTATGGAGACAGCGGGTGAAGGCGGACCTTACGGAATGGCTCTCCTCGTATCCTACATGATCCAGAAAGAAGACGGCGAATCACTTCCCGACTTCCTCGACAACAAGGTATTCGCAAGCGCAAAGAGCGTAAGCGTAATGGCTGAAGATGCCGACGTTAAGGGATTTGCAGATTTCCTTGCTAAATACAAGGCTGCTCTCCCCGTTGAAAGAAAGGCTACGGAGGTTATCTGATGTTAGAAGAACTTAAAGCAAAAGTATTGGAGGCTAACCTCCTTCTCCCGAAGCACGGTCTCGTTACATTCACATGGGGTAACGTATCAGGTATCGATAGAGAATCCGGTCTCGTAGTAATCAAGCCCTCAGGCGTCGAGTATGACGTCATGAAGGCAGAAGACATGGTTGTAGTAGATCTCGACGGCAAGGTCGTAGAGGGCAAATGGAAGCCTTCTTCCGACACTCCTACACACGTTGTTCTCTACAAGGCATTCCCCAACATCGGCGGCGTTGTCCACACACACTCACGCTGGGCAGTTACATTTGCCCAGGCTGGCATGGCGATCCCGGCAATGGGCACGACACAGGGCGACTATTTCTACGGTGATATTCCCTGCACACGTCCCATGACTGATGAGGAGATCAAGGGCGAATACGAAAAGGAGACAGGCAACGTTATCGTTGAGACATTCAAGGACAAGGATCCTGATGCCATCCCTGCAGTAAACGTATTCTCTCACGGACCTTTCACATGGGGCACCGATCCTTTCAACGCTGTACACAACGCAGTAGTCATGGAAGAAGTCGCATTCATGGATTACCACGCAATGACGCTCAATCCTTCTGCAGGCAGAATGCAGCAGACGCTTCTCGATAAGCATTATCTCCGCAAGCATGGCGCAAATGCTTACTATGGCCAGGGCTGATAAGCCCCTCTAAATCTGACGCGAAACAATTTAATTGTTTGCTTTCTTGTTCAAGGTAGGAACCCGCTGTTTGATAACTGCAGCGGGTTTCTACTTTATTTGTCAGCCGGATATTATCTGCTTCATGCCCGTGAGTTTTCGCAAATTTCCCTCATTCTTGGGTCAACTCAGGCAAAGATTATTGTATACTCATAAAGAATAATATCGGGGGATATACAAAATGGGCAACGTATCTGACGGAATAATCCATGAAGTAAAAAAGGTCATTTGCGGTAAGGACTATGTCATATCGCAGATGCTTACGGCGATCCTGGCAGGCGGACACATCCTGATGGAAGACGTTCCGGGTGTCGGAAAGACCACGATGGCTTTGGCATTCTCGAAAACGATGGGACTTAACTTCGGAAGAGTCCAGTTTACTCCGGACGTACTGCCTTCGGATATCACGGGCTTCTCGATGTACGACAAGAAGACCGATTCCATGAAGTACCAGCCGGGCGCGATCTTCCACAATCTGTTCCTGGCAGACGAGCTTAACCGTGCTTCTTCACGTACCCAGTCAGCTCTTCTCGAAGCGATGGAAGAGAGCAGTGTTACCGTAGACGGTACCACATATATGCTGCCCAAGCCGTTCATCGTATTTGCAACACAGAACCCTACAGGCGCATCAGGTACGTCACTTCTTCCTGACTCACAGATCGACAGATTCATGGTCAGGATCTCAATCGGCTATCCTTCCGCAAAAGACGAGAAGGCAATGCTCGAGCGCAGAAGAAACGGCGTAAACCCCATGGAAAGCGTCGCCTCCATTTGTGACGTAAACACGCTGCAGCAGATGCAGTCGGAAGTAAATAACGTCTTCGTCCACGAGAAAGTCGTAGACTACATAATCGCCCTGATCAACAGGACAAGAGGACACGGCGATCTTATGAGAGGCGCAAGCCCCCGTGCCACGATCGCCCTTACTGCTATGGCAAAGTCACACGCATACTTAAGCGGAAGGAACTACGTCGTCCCCCAGGACGTCCAGAGAGTGTTCCTCCCCGTAATAACACACAGACTTATTCTCACGCCTGAAGCTGAAGTCAACGGCAGGAAAACTTCTGACATAGCAAAAGAGATCCTCGAATCTGCTTTTGTTCCCAAGGTCTGATAAGTTATGCTGAAGACCTGGGTCATTTACTCAGTCTCATTGATCTCAACCTTCATCTTTTTCCTCTGCTACAAGATGTGGGTCTCCTGGTTCTGCCTGATCGTAATCCTTCTGGTTCCGCTTCTGGCACTTCTGTTATGCGTCATTGCATCACAGACGATGACATATGAAGTGGAGAGCCCTACGGACGCTCCTGTCGGAGTTCCTTTGTACATAAGGATCACCGTTAACGGAAATGCTTCCTATTTTGCATTCTGCAGGATCAATGCCGACGTAACTGACCACATGGCAGGCACGACCAAAAAGCTCGCGCTGATAATTCACGACAAAGGCACTTCAAGGATACCCGTGGACACCTCGCACTGCGGGTCTTTCACATATAAGATGCCGAAGATCGATGTATACGATCTCTTCGGATTTTTCCATTTCAGCAAGACGATAAACAAAGATAAAGAAATACTCGTAATGCCTATTCCCGCAATGCCGGAAGTTATGCCCGACATGTTCGGATTCAAGGCTAAAAACCTCCGTAAGGCAAAGCAGCCGAACACTGAGATCTACGACATAAGAGACTATCAGAAAGGCGATCCGGTCAAGACTATACACTGGAAGATGTCTGCCAAGAAAGACAAGCTTCTCGTCAAAGAGCCTCTCGAAGAATACGGCGGTCATTCGCGTGTCATCTTAAAGCTTACGCATGACAGGGATCTTATGGATCTTCATCTCGGTCAGATATTGTTCACTTCAAGATTTTTCATCGAGCACGAGACTCCCCACAAGATCAGGGTAATACCTCCCGACAGAAGAGAGATCGCATTTGAGGTCGAATCAGAGACTGACCTTCAGAGGGCGATCTCCATGATCCTCCGAATGAGGATACCTGACGATCTGAACGCGGAATCCCATGATAAGGATGACTTAATCGAATCCGGCGAAAGCAATCCGGAGGAGGTGTCTCATGAGGACTGAAAAGATATTATCAGTCAAAGAGAACAAATCTCCCGGCTTTAGCTCGGTAATTACGTCTGCCATTACCACTTTGGGCATCAGCTCAGGACTCATGCTGATGATCGGAACGGCATTCGAACTTGAATTTGACTGGGTATCGGTCCTGGCCATATCTTTCGTGACTTCAGTTGCGTTTGCGGCCATATTCTATCTGAACAAAAAGAAACTCAGCCTGGGTGGCTTCATTGCAGCACCGTCGATACTGGCTCTTTTGCTCATCACAAACCTTTTCAAAGTAAGAACCGGTCTTCTCGGATTGTGCTACTACATCAGGCTCTACGCATTCTATTGGTTCCCGGGAACTTATGACGATTATGCGGGCGAAAAGACTGCGATTTTCGCATTCCTTGCCGCATATAATCTGATCGCAGTATGCTGCACATCGTATTTCCTGATAAAACGAAAACTGATACCTTTAGGACTTCTGACATATCTTCCGTTATTTGTAATTGCCGTAGCAAACATCATCATGGTTCCGAAGGTAGTTCCCTGCCTTATTGCAGGAACCGGAATAATACTTCTTCTTTTCGCGCATGCTTTCCGCAACAAGAGCCAGGCTGTAGCCGAGAGGGCCCTGCTTATACTTATAATCCCCGTGATCACTTTCTCGGTGCTATTTGGCACGATCTTCCCCGGAGACAAATACAAGCAGGATGAGTTCGCAACCCGTATCCTCATCTCGATGCAGGAAAAAGTTGATAAGAGTTTTGGCAGCGGCAGCAAGCTCAGCATGATGCTCGACAACGCGATAAACGGTTTTAAGAATCCGTATTTCGAAGAGACATTCGACATGTTCTCCCCTCTTTATTCGTCGAGCACGAACTTAGACCGCATCGGACCTTTCAATCCGACTTCAGACCCGGTCCTTCAGGTAAACAGAACGCGTAATCTTGCTTACAACGGATCGCTTGCCATGGGCCACACCATATATCTTAAAGTTGAGTCTTTCGATACATACGAGAACAATACGCTTAAGTCATCAAGAGTAACGAACAACGTTTATAAAGACGACTATTGGGTCTTCTATCAGGAAGCTCCGTGCACGATCGAGATAACTCCGATAGGATATTCTTCCATCGACGTAGTGCCTTACTACAACGACTTCTACGTAGAAGATTCAACAGAATATTCCAATGTGAATCCTTTCAACAACACGCACCAGAACCAGACCGTCTTTGCTGCTTCGCCCCTGCCTGTACAGACTGGCAACATTTATTCCGAGCAGTATCTGAATACCTATGTTTACAGAACGTGTCTCAGGGTTCCTTACGGCACCAAGGGCGCTCTTGTCGAGAGCGGTGATCTTCCCGACTGGTACCTGGACTTATATCACGGATATACCGAGATGTCTGATGTCGAGAAAGTCAGAAAGGTAACCGAATATGTAAGCCATCTTCACCCTTACGACAAGGATACGGAATATCCGCCTGAAGACGTTGATTTTGTTGCATGGTTCGTAAGTGATGCCGAGAGCGGAATCTGCGTTCATTACGCAACGACTGCAATGGTCCTTTTGAGAATGATCGGCGTCCCCACAAGATACGTCAGAGGTTATGTCGATAACAACTCCTATAACGATTCCGAGAGCATCGTCACAGCTGCGCAGGCACATGCCTGGTTCGAATTCTTCATCCCCGAATACGGATGGGTAATGGGAGATGCAACACCGGGATGCGCTTCCGATGCAAGTTACTACGGTGTCGACGCGCTGACTAATGCTTATCCTGAAATCGAGAATCCGGATCTCGCAAATAACGAAGAGCCCACAGAACCTGCCCAGAGTTCTGAGACTGAGCCTTCCGACACCGGCACGGAAGAAACTGAAGAGACGACACCTGATACGACAGAGACGGAAGAGACATCAGAGACTACCGAAGCCGGAGCAACTCCTACGCCAATCACGGCGCCAACAACACCTGAAGGCGGTACTGCTCCTTCAGTCGAGATCGAAAACGTCGGCACTGATCCTACAGGCGCAGCTGATGTATACGTCTCACCCGCAGAACAGAAAGCCAAAGAAGTTGAGAGGGTTACCCTTAAAATACTTCTCATCCTGCTGATAGTCGTAGTTTCACTACTCGTATTCGTAATGATCCTGAGGGTCGCATACTACGCATTCTGGTACGGAAAATTCAATACCGACAAGAACGACGAAAAGGCCATCGCATATTACCACTACTATTGCTTCATGGGACGCGCATTAAGATTTACGATCCCCAGAAGGGCCGTTGAGATTGCAGAGAAAGCTGCGTTTGCCGCTGATTCGCTGACTGAAGCAGAAATAAAAATGCTCCATACATTATGTAGGGAGCATATGGTTGAATGTTCAAAGAGTTATACCAGGTTAAAGAAGCTCCTGTTCAGACTCTTACTTATAAATATCTGATATCACAGATAAGTAACTGTCTCTGACAAAGGCTTTCTCTTTCCGTGATTTGAAAGAGGACCTGTTCCTTCCGATGCATAACCGAGATCAAGGATCATGAGAACGTCCTCGTTGTCGGGAAGATTGAACACGGATTTGATCTGCTCAAGATCGATGCAGTTGAGCCAGCAGCTGTCGACGCCTTCGTTTGCCGCTGCGAGCATGAGGTGAGTTGCGACGATAGTTGCATCTTCAACACCTGATTCCCTTGCAGAACCCGGATATGTATAAACGTTGTTCTTATCGAAAGCAACAAGAAGACATGTGCCTGCGTTGTATCTGCAGGGTGTGACTTTATCTATCTTCGCAAGTCCGTCATCTGACTGGATGACGTAGATGTGCTGTTCCTGAAGGTTCTTCGCGGTGGGCGCAAGCCTTCCTGCCTCAAGGATCTTCTCAAGCTTCTCAGGCTCGACCTTTCTTCCGTCGTAACTCTTGCATGAATAACGGTCTCTTACTACATCAGTAAAGTCCATGGCATCCTCCTTTATCAATCACATGTATAACCGGGCTTCTTATATAAGCTGTCACACTCGGGTGCGATCTGTGTATCCCAGACCTTTGACTTCCAGTCTTCCTTTTCAATTTCTTTTATCGCGATGGAAACGCTTGATAGATCGCATCCCATTGTCTCAGAAATTGCCTTTGCAACTTCTTCGGCGCACTTTGCCTTTACTTCTTCCGTTCTGCCCGGATAGCATTTGATCTCTACATGTGGCATATTCATATACCTCCGAAAATTGTTATTTCCCATTATACCAATATGTAAATAGCATTGACCAAGGCATTTTTGCATTTCAATCGCAGCCTGCCATGATTTTTATACAGACCAGCCTTTTGCCCGTCAATGGTGCCTTTGGCACATTCTTACGAATGCTTCGCCATTGACTGCCATCGGCTGATCTGTTTTGGGTGTTTAGGCAGGCTTGCGGATACTGTCGCTTGTTAAGACCGGCATCTTTAGATGCGTGGTCGGGTATCCGACCTCTTGAACACTTATTCAGCACCTGTAAAGGCGAGCAGTCAAGGACACCATGGGTGAGGCAACGCCGGTTCCTTGACGGCGAAGCCTGCAGGTGCTACTTCAGCGTCGTTCCTAATCCGTATTGCCTTAAAAACTGCTATTCCGAACATATAATTTCTTGTAGGTTCTTTGTCGGTTTTTCAGAGCTTTTTCTCCCAAAACTGACAAAGTTAAAACCGTTCCCGAACAAACCTTACGAGTGGATGTCTAAATCCTTGTAAGAAAACCGGGTGTATTTTTGCAGGTCTTTGTCGGTACCGGCACATTCACTCTTGTTACCGACAAGAAATTAGGCTTTACTTCAGTGCATTTCACAACGCTTTTTTGCATCTTACCTTAAGAGTCATTGAGTTAAAGAATTCCGTTAACTATACTCGCCTCAAAACAAGCAAAGGCAGGTATGGTTATGGCATATTTACTACTCATTTTAATGGCAGTATCAGAGATAGGATTTCTGATCTTCGACCAGATAAAAAAGTCTTCCATAAAGACATGGTCTTTAAGAAGACTCATCGTAGATCTGGGGCAGGCAGTGCTCTTTGCACTCATGCTCCTCCTCCCCGGAATCGACACAAGCTTCAGGTTTATGGGACTAATTATCCTTCTTGTTATAAGACTTGTTGTAGCGGGCTTGTCGGTGCTCATCAACAAAAACAAGACAGTCGCCAAGAAGCTCTCAGGAAAGATCGCAAGCCTCATCTTGAGCATACTTCTTATCGCAGGCGCTATGCTCCCTTCATTCATCTTCACTGACTACGAAGGCCTGCCTCCTCACGGCAGTTATAAAGTAAAGCAGAGCCAGGCTATCCTGGTTGATAAGAACAGGATCGAAGAGTTTGAAAGCGACGGTTCTTACAGGGAAGTTCCCGTTTATTTCTTCTATCCTGAGAATGCTTCTGAAGGCGATAAATTCCCTCTCGTCGTTTTCTCTCACGGTGCATTCGGATACTACGCGAGCAACGGTTCAACATATCTTGAGCTCGCAAGCCGGGGCTATGTCGTCGTAAGCCTTGAACACCCTTATCACTCTTTCTTCACGAAGGATACAAACGGAAAGACAATTACCGTAGATCCTGATTTCATGAACAGCGTAATGAACGCCAACGGAGAAGCGACAGAAGAGATGATCGCCGAAGAATCTGCCAAGTGGATGAAGCTCCGAGTTGATGACATGAACTTCGCGCTCGATGAACTCAAGAGAGGTGCGGACGAAAACGATCTGGAAGCATACTGGTTTGAAAATGATTCTTTAAAGAACGATTCCATTGAAGCACTGGGCCTCATCGATACGGACAAGATTGGTGTCATGGGCCATTCGATGGGCGGCGCGACTGCTGTCGAGATCGGCAAGGAAAGAGATGACATCGATGCGGTAATCGACATCGACGGAACGATGCTCGCATCCATAACCGGAGCGAAAGACGGCAAATACATCATTGAAGACGCGGAGTACCACGTGCCTCTTTTCGAGCTCAAGAATGCGGAAAGCTACTACGAACTGATCGAGATCGAGAAGATGGATTATCCTTATCCGAATTTCGTGATCAGGGACAACGCCGATGTGTTCTACAGCACATATTTCGAAGGATCGCTGCACATGGATTATACGGATCTTCCGCTGTTCTCGCCTTTCCTCGGAAAACTCTTAGGCTCCGGCAACGTCGACAACGCTTACATGATGGAGCAGGTAAACTCCCTTGCGGTCAGTTTCTTTGATTGCTATCTTAAAGGAGAAGGTCAGTTCTCTGTGAACGAATCTTATCCCGGAGTCAGATAATGGACATTAACGTTAAGAAGATCGGCGAGACCGAAGAAGAATACATCGAGATCGGCTGTCACGTGCGTGACGGCCGTATCAACGATATCGTCAGGTTTGTCGAAAACCTGGACGGCAACATAAGCGGCACGAAGGGCGAGAAGAAATACGCGATCCCCGTGACCGAGATCTTCTACATCGAATCGGTCGACAACAGGACTTTCATCTACTCTTCCAAAGACTGCTATGAAACTACGAGAAAACTCTATGAATTCGAAGAGATCTTAAAAGGCAGGAGTTTTTTAAGGATCTCCAAATCGGTCGTGTTAAACATCATGAAAGTTGATTCGATCAAGCCGGCGCTGAACGGACGATTCAGCTGCATCTTAAGAAACGGCGAAGAGGTAATAATCTCCAGAAAATACGTTAATCCATTCAAGGAATTCATCTCGAAGAAGGTATAAGACATGAAGGAAAACATAAAAGACAACCTGATGAATTTCTTCATCATAGTCACTCTTGTAAATATCGTGATATTCGTATGCGGGTCGATCTTAGCGCCCGACCAGGAAATCACCTATTCGGCATTTCTCGTCCCGATAATTGACGGAGCGCTCGGAATAATCCCCGGAATTGTCATGTACTCAAAGCGCGAGCTGACGGTAAAGCAGATGATAGTAAGAGAAGTGATCCAGCTTCTGTCGATCGAACTCATAATCCTCATATTCACATTCGGGGTCAACAACTTAAAACTTGAAAACCTTACGCTCATCATCGCAGAGATGGTATCGATCGCCGTCGTCTTCGTGCTCGTTATCGTCATCAGATTTTTCTTCGATAAGAGAAGCGCGAAGATCATGACCTCCGATCTCAAGGCCTTCCAGAAATCATTCTCGGCAAAGGAATCCCGGGATTAAGAAATAAATCCGGGCTTTACAAACTCGACGCCGTTCTTGAGCAATTCTTCAATGAAGATCTTGTAGTACTCAGGGACCATGGCTTCCGTATCATCGTGCGCGTGAAGGAGCAGTAAGTGATTGCTTCCGTCAACCAAAAGCGGAGCGCCCTCTTTGGGCTCTTTGTCGTAAATGCGCTTCATGACGTCTTCAAGACCGAAGCCTGAGCCCGGACGGATGTTATATTCTGCAAAATCAAAAGTCCAAAATGTATCGATGTCTTTGTTGTAACCTTTTTCTGCCCAGAAAGGATAATCGAATTTTGTATCGTCGACTTTATCGAAACCCTGCTGTGACAGATATTCCTGAATGAGCGCTTTGTTGTCTCCGCCCTTGTCACCATAAGGGAAGCGGAAAGGTCTGTATTTTCTCTCAACGCCGGCCTCTTCGTAGAACTTATTTAAGACTTCCTCGTTCTTGTCGATCTCATTTTTACATTCTTCAAAACTGATCTCAGAAAAATGAGGATGTGTATAGCTGTGGTTGCCGACGATCATGCCGTGCTGCAACGCGTAGATAAGTTCATTGGGATGATTTTCTGCCCACTGCCCTACCATAAACATGATCGCGGGAATGTTTTTCGCGTTCAAGTAATCAACGATTGCAGGTGTGTTGTTTGATGAGACATCATCGATTGTAAGTAAAGCCCTGATCATATTTTCATCCTCATATTTAAAATATTATCCTCATTAACTGTCATTTCCTGATGACTGCAGACAATTATATCACGCGCTAAGAAAACCCTTTGTTATAATATGCAATACTAATGTGACATTTGATGTCCCATTTGCGAAAACAGGGCGTTTGCTCGTTTTGTGTCCTGTTTTTCGGGCGGGTGAAAAACTAAACTCAAGCCATCACTCAAGGAGGCAGACGAAAATGGATCAGCAGAAGATTGGAGAATTTCTTAAGACACTTCGAAAGGACAAGAACCTTACTCAGGAAGAACTTGCAGATAAGATGAATGTCTCTAGAAGAACAGTCTCAAGATGGGAGACGGGAAGCAACCTTCCGGACCTCTCGATCCTGGTTGAACTTGCAGATCTTTACGATGTCGACATGAGGGAAATCTTCAATGGCGAAAGGAAAAACGAGACCATGGATAAGGATCTTAAAGAAACAATGCTCATGGCAGCAGATTACACTGACGACAATATGAAGAAAATAATGAAGAGAATGCAGCTGATGTTTATCGGCGCAACCGTTTGCGGAGCTCTCTACATTCTTCTTGTCTGCTTCGGACCGAATATCGATACGGGTCTTTACGGCTTTCTCAACGGCTCACTTCTCGGCATAATGTTCGGAATGCTCATTATGGGCATCTTCATTACCGACAAGAATTTCCGTAAGATCACTGAGTGGAAACAGTCAATGCTCGGCAAAAACAAGAAATAATCCTGAGGATCACAACATGATAAACACTTCTGAAATAACAAACAAAAAGTTTGGTATCTTTATGGCTGTCGCCTTTCTGGCAGCATATATCCCTCTTTCAATCGCAGGAATCGCCTATAAAAACGGCCAGGTGCTCTTATGCCTCTTCCTGTTCAGAGTCATAGCAATACTGATCCCCCTGATCGCCGTACTCGTATCAGGCCTTCCTTTTAAGAAGCTCGGATGGAAGCCGAAGTTCAAGTTCAAGTACTTCATCGCATCCCTCATCGGACCCCAGATCTTAAGCTGGATCGGCGCAGGAATTTTCTTCCTTCTCAACAGGGACTCGTTTGAAATAAGCCTGAACGCATATCTGGCGATGCTCCCCGAAGAGACCAGAGCCCTTATCGACACTTCTTCCTTAAATCCATATGCGATGGTCACCGTAATGACCATAATGTCTCTTACGTTCCTTCCCATTTCGCAGATCCTTCCGAGCCTCGGCGAGGAAGCCGGCTGGAGAGGCGTTATGTATCCATACCTTAAAGGTAAGCTCGGCCCGGTCTTCGGAAGACTTTTAGGCGGCGCTCTCTGGGGAATCTGGCACTGGCCGCTCGTCATTCTCGGAAGCTATTTCTACGAAGGCGATTACTTTGGAAAGCCCTTCCTTGGCCCCATCATGATCTGCATCGCTCTTTGCGCATTCGGCATCCTGATCGACATCGCTTACGAGAAAACAGGCTGCATCTGGATCCCTTCGCTCATGCACGCGGCAATGAATTCATCGGCTATGCCTCTCATGTTCATGTTAAATAGCGGAAAGACTCACCTGTCGATATTAGGTCCCAACTGCTTCGGCCTTTTGGGATGCCTGCCGGTGATCATACTAGCAGTGGTATTTCTTTTCGCAAAGGGAAAGAAGCAGGCATAATACTTGCGGCTGTAATGCTTTTCGCAAAGGGTAAAAAACAGGCTTAATACAACAGATATAAAAACTTTATCAGGTGGTACTTATCACAGTTGCAAAACGGTAAGTACCATCTTCATATTCATATACGTAATAATCGTGGAACACACCATAGGTATAAAACTCGTATTCTTCAGGTATGGTATCCTCGTCGAGCAGCGGAAGACCGGATGATATCCGGTAACGCTTAACGGATGTGCCCTGAATATCTTTACTGTCTTCCGGATCTGTATCCTGCAAGGTTATCTCAATGGAATTCCTGCATCCTTCAGGCAAAGCCTCATACATCTCATCAAGGCTGTTGTACTGATATGTCTCGACCTCATATACCGCATCACGCAAACCCTTTTTTGCATAACGCTCAAAGCATGGCGCAAGTTCCGGATACAGAGCCTTGTAACCATACTCCTTCTGCTGTTCTGCCGTCATGGATTCGTATACATCCCCGTTGGAAGCTTTGATGTAACCACGGATGAACATAAAGATGAGCGCTCCAAACAGAAGAGCTATCGTACCAAAGATTCCGAATCCTATAGCAAATCCCTTTTTCATCTGACCTTACTCCTAATAAAGAATTACCATGGTTGGGATTATATTAGCACGGGTTATATTGTTTTTCAATTACTTTTTATTGTTTTTCGATAAATTTGTTGTGCAAGAATCTTTTTCAATCCACAAAAAACAAGGTGCCTCAGTAATCTGAGACACCCTGTCCTGTACGGAGAATCGGTTTGAATTATCAGTTCATTGCTTTGATCTCGACGTCGTCGAGGAAGAACGGGCTCATGTCAGAGCTCTCGAAATAGATCGTGAGAGTAGCGCCTTCTTCGATCTCGAAATCGCCTTCGCCGAAGATCCACTCTTCAGAACCTGTCTGTACTTCGGCAATGGTAGGCCATGTGCCGTCGATGTCAGCGGTGCACTTGCAAACATCAGCCTTGGACTTGATCCAGAAGCTTACGTGGATAACGTGTCCTGCATACTGGGATACGTCGATCGAATAACCGTCATACTCAGCATATCCTTCTGTGTTCTGGAGGCAGAAACCACTGTCGTGACCGCCTTCAACAACCTTCTGTACGGAGCTGTATCTCGGACCGCCGATGAAGCTCTGGTCCTCATAGTCCTCTGTGAAAGGAGTTGTGTCAGATACGGGCTCAACATAGTCAGCCGGCTTTGCAACTTCGCCGCCGTTGATAGCGCACATGACGCCTTCGTAAGCCGGCTTAGGTGCGAGGTTTCCGTAGAAGAGCAACGGCTTTGTTGCAGACTTCCAGCTCATGTCATCCGTGAGACCCCAGACAGTAACGCACTCGATCGGAACGCCTGCCTTGTCTGCTTCGATGATGGCTGTGAAGAACTTCTTCATGTAAACACCCTGGTCGTACATAGGGTTAACTGACTTAGGTGCTGTAACGTCAAGCTCTGTGATGTGGATTACGACACCGAGCTCATCTGCATATCTCTTGGCAGCTTCAACATAGTTGTCGACGTTGAGACCTGAGCTGATGTGGCTCTGCATGCCCATACCGTCGAGGTTGCCTGCTTCAGCGATAGGCTTGAGGAAAGCGAGGATGTCATCCTGCTTGGATGTCTGATACTCGTTGTAATCGTTATAGAAGAGCTGTACGCCGGCAGGTCCGTGCTTTCTAGCAAACTCGAATGCCTTTGCAACGTAGTCGTCACCAATTGTCTGCTTCCAATAGCAGTCTCTCATTCCCCCATCATCTGCGGCCGCTTCATTGACTACGTCCCAGGCATAGATGACGCCCGGATAGTTCTCCTCGCACCAGTTCATTACCTGGTCGATGTAGTTTTCCATTCTCGTGAGCATGAGTTCTCTGCTTGCGAGATTTCCATTGACATCATAGTTCTCATAGAAGAGCCATGAAGGTGTCTGTGAATACCATACGAGAGTATGGCCTCTCATCTTGATGCCGTTCTCTTTGCAGAAGTCCAGGATGGGCTTTGCAGCATCGAAATGTATCGCAGGGCACTCATTGTATTTAGCGGGATCTGCAAGTGTTGTTGCAGCATCAAGAACGCTGTCAGGCTTGAGTTCGTTTTCAGGTGTAACTGAATTGAACTGTGTCGTGATGAGCTTTCTGAATCCGTCGTTTGTGTTTGTCATGACAGTTGCAGGTGAAGCTACACCGAACTTGAAGTAGTCGGCATAAGCAGCTGCAAGAGAAGCTGTCTGTGTGGGATCCTGGAGTGATTCAACAGGTACACCCGTAAGGTTGTTGAATTCACCTTCAATACTTACTGAAAAAGAAGAAACAGTGTAATCTCTTACGTCATTTGCTTCGAGATAGATCAAAGCATTTTCTGCGTTTGCAGGGATCTCGACTGTGCCTGTAATGCTTACCGCACCGGATGCATCGGGCTGGCCGCCTGCAATGTTTACGTAGGTAACGTTGCCGAAGATCTCATATCTCATCGAAAGAGTGAGGGAGTCGTTCTCGGTCGTTGCCTGTGCAGTAGTCTTGATCGTGTTGCCTCTGTAATCAGGGCAAGGTACTGCAACACCGCTGTTGCTTGATTTACGCTCCGTAACAACAGCTGTTCCGTCCTTAAGGGTTACCTTGCAGTCACCATATGTGACCCAGTTGCCCTTGTCTTCCTTCTTTGTGAAGTCCGCTGTGATGGTCTGCGGAACTTCGCGCGGTCCGTCTGAGCCCTTGGGAAGAGCATCACATCCGCTAAGGAGGAACATGCCTGCCAAAGCGCCCGCGATGAGTTTAACTAAACCTTTTTTCATATTACCTCCACGAAACAATTTTATTTTTTGCTTCTTGCCAAAATAAATGATACAGCAAGAATGGTTAAGCAAACAATCAACTTGGATAAGGGGCATTGCCTAAAAATAAGCACAAATTTCCGTCAGCCTGACATCTCCACTTTACAAATATTGCTATTGCCCGCAATTTATGTATTTTCGATTTAGTAAACTTAACTACCGGAGGCCCGAAAATTTGATTATCAAAATAATTTTCTTTCTGCTATGATTGTCTTATGGTGGTGTTCAGATGAAATATATACTTTGGTTATTTATATTTCTGATCTTCGGTGTCCTCCAGTACGCACTTCTCCTGATGGTCAGCGCGTGCCTGGTCGATTCCAAGAAGTTTTATGACAAGCACAACGGCTATTACCGTTGGCTCCTTAACAGCTCGACCTGGATCCTGGTATTTTTCGGGCGCGTGCATCTGCACACCAAAGGAATGGACAAGATTCCCCAGAACCAGCGCTTCCTTCTCGTCTGCAACCACAAATCCAAATTAGATCCGATCACGACATGGTACATGTTCAAGGATTACGATCTCGCCTTCATTTCCAAGGAAGAAAATTTCCACGTTCCTTTCTGGGGCAATATCATCAGAAAATGCTGCTTCCTCGCAATAGACCGCGAGAATCCGAGAAAGGCAATGGAGACTGTCAACAAGGCAGCCGAGCTCATCAGGAACGACGAAGTATCCATGGCAGTATATCCGGAAGGAACAAGAAACTTCGGCGAAGGACTTCTTCCTTTCCACAGCGGGATCTTCAAGATCGCACAGAAGGCAGATGTGCCCGTAGTCATCTGCGGCATCAAGGGTGCCGACATGATCCGCAAGAATTTCCCGCTTCATAAGAGCGACGTTTATTTTGAGGTCTTGGACGTAGTGTCTGCCGAAGACGTAAAGGCGCAGCGCTGCAACGAGATCTCCGATTATGCAAGAAATCTCATGCTTGCTTATATCGACAATAACGAGGAGGAGAACGATAATGTCAACCTACGTACTGTATAACAGCCTTTCCGGAAACGGAACCGGCAAGACCAAAGCAGAAGAGATCAAGCCTTTCTTAAGCGGCAAGGAACTGGTTTTCGAGGACGTCACAAAGATCACCGATGCCAATGCTTTCTTTGCAGGTCTCAATCCTGATGACGAGCTCTATCTCTGCGGCGGCGACGGTACGCTCAACCGCTTCATCAACAACACAGACGGGATCGACATCGTCCAGCCCCTCTACTTCTTCCCTACAGGAACAGGCAACGACTTCTGGAACGATCTCGGCAAGAAAGTCGGCGACGCTCCCGTTCAGATCAATGAATACATTAAAGACCTCCCCTTCGTCGAAGTTAACGGCATGAAGAAGCGCTTCATCAACGGCATCGGCTACGGCATCGACGGTTACTGCTGCGAAGTCGGCGACCAGATGAGAGAAGCCGGCAAGGAGAAGATCGACTATGCCGGAATCGCCATCAAGGGACTGCTCTTCCACTATAAGCCCACAAACGCAGAGATCGATATCGACGGACAGAAGTTCTCATATCAGAAAGTATGGCTCGCACCTTCCATGAACGGACGATACTACGGCGGCGGCATGATCGCCACACCCGCCCAGGACCGTCTTGGCAAGGATCGTCTCCTCTCACTGCTCCTTTTCCACGGCAGCGGCAAGATCAGAACACTCGCCATCTTCCCTTCCATCTTCAAGGGCAAGCATATCAACCACACAAAGGTCGTTGAGGTAAAGACAGGCCACAAGATCACCGTCACATTCGACCGCCCCGTTGCGCTCCAGATCGATGGCGAGACAGTACTTAACGTAACGACATATACTGCGTATAAGTAAGGCTGGTTTTATAATTTGTTTTAAATAGGGGTGCCTCAGGCGCCCCTTTTTCTTGCCGATTACCTGAACTCTGCAAATAGTGATGTGACAGAATCCGTGACAGAAACGGCTCTTTTTGTCACGAGAATTATCACATGATTTGTCACATGGGGTTTGAGTTCGACGAAACGTCGACGAAAATGACGTTTTTCGTCAACAGAATCGTCAAAATGAGCCGGATTCGACGAAATCGTTGACGATTTCGCCCGTTTTCGTCGACAAATCTTCGACGGGGTGTCAGCGAAAACAGAAAAAGGATGCCCCGCGGGACACCCTTCAATTAATCATCCTTAAACTAATCATCCATCAATTCATCAATGATGTAAGAACGGGTCGTAACTGCTCAGATCATAGGACGGTACTACGACGACATGGCAGTAGGTTTTCTGTGCGACGGTGTCGTCGGAGATATCGATCTGCGGATCTTCGGTGTAAGCGAAGCCCGTGTAGTCTTCGGATACTATGAATGCATCGGCGGAGACTTCATCGAGGCTTAAGTATTCATCGCACTCGAAGATCTCAACGGCTATGCAGATCGTGTAGTAAACGTCGTAATCAGGATCAGCAAAAATTTCGGTATCTTCCATCTCGCTCAGTTTGATGCCGGTGTCCTTTTCGAACTGCCTGAGCTCCTCGATGCTGGTGATGAGCCTTCTTGCATTATCAAGTCTCGCATTGGGACACTCGAATGTCTCCAGGAACGTCTCGGTTCCGGAATAGACAGCAGCGCTTTCAGTAAAATCTGTGGTCGAGAAAGCGCCGTCAATAAGAGCATCTGCTTTTCTTGCGTGACGGTCGTCAAGGGCGCCGGTCCTGTCGCCTGATTCGCTGATACAGATCCACTCACCGTCAACGTTTACTTCTACAACTCGTGTGCCTGCATCGCATGCATATATATCTTCATATACAAATTCGGCATCTGTATCTATCTGCATTGCGTTCTGATAGATCTTGAGAAGCTGGTTCTCATCTATATAGCCCCTGGGTTTGGTGTACTTCTGAAGAAGCGCGATTCTGTCCTCATCAGAAAGAGTGTGCTCACCGTAAGAATAGAAGCCATCAAAATACTCGCCCGAGCTGTACACACTGCCGTCAGACAATACATATGTCACGAAGCTTGAGTATCCCCATGCACCGTTCTTATTGACTGATCTGATAAGGATCTCATCTTCAGGAAGTTCCGTTACTACCGGCTTGGTATCCTCTGTCTTGTCCGGTTTTTTATTGCTTGTGCAGCCGCAGCAGAATACGGACATGCAGAGCGAACCGAGCAGGACGGATGCGATTATCTTTGTAAGTTTCATAAGAATTCCCTCCCCAGGTTTTCTACTTATAAAACAGATTTAAGTCCCGGCTTGTTGCACCGGGACCCCGAAAACATAATGTAAAAGCCTTTATCAGCCGGCCTTTTCGTCGATTGATCTGGCAAGCTGGTCAGCACAGGACGTACCCTTCATGCCGCAGATGTTACCTCTTAAGATATCAGCAACTTCCTTTGCATCCTTGCCTTCAACGAGTCTGCCGATGGCCTTGAGGTTGCCGTTGCATCCTCCGATGAACTGTACGTTGTAAAGCTTGCCGTCTTCAATGTCATAGTCTATCTGGATGGCGCATACGCCCTTGGGCGTGAATGTTACGTGTTCCATAGATTCCTCCGTGTCTGAACTTTTAGGATATTATACCTTGTTTTTTAATATGTTATTATGTTGCAAGCAAATCTTAGGGGAGATCCGGCAGATGGATTTTGTAAAGCTTGATCAGGGTGACGTTAACGGCATAAAAGAAATGTCAGAGATGGCAACCGCCATTTTGCGCGAGCATTACGATCCCATAATTGGAAAAGAGCAGAACGATTACATGCTCGATATGTTCCAGTCCGTTGAAGCGGTGAAGGAACAATTAGATCACGGATACAACTATTATTTCGCAAAGAATGAAGGCCAAAATGCCGGTTTTTTCGCGTTCTATCAGAGAGAGGGCGCGCTTTATCTCAGCAAGTTATATCTGTATAAGGACCAGCGCGGGAAAGGCTTTTCGAGAGCCATGCTGGAATTCATTAAAGAAAAAGCAAAAGAGCTCGGCCTTAACAGGATCGAGCTCAATGTAAACAGGAATAACCCTTCTGTGCAGATCTATGAGAAGCTTGGCTTCACCGTTGCGTGGGAAGAGAAAAACGATATCGGCAACGGTTTTTACATGGACGATTACGTTTACGCTTTAGATTTCTGATTGCTCAGTACCCCATCACGTTGATAAGCAAAAGCCAGCTCATTCCATAGTAGCAGCCGACGGCGATAAGGTCGTTGAGTGTTGTGATCAACGGTCCTGACGCAACTGCAGGGTCGATTTTGATCTTCTTGAAGAACAGCGGGATAAGTGTTCCGACGATCGAAGAGAAGATCATGGAAACGAGGAGAGCTGCACCGATGCATCCGCTTACCGCAAATGCGAACTGGGGCTCTCTTTGTTTGATCACCATGAGATATACGCCGATCAGTACGACTGAGGCAACACCCAGGATAAGACCTACTGACAGACCGACTCTTGCTTCCTTAAATACTAGCTTGATCTTCTGGCCTGCCGTGAGGTTCTCGTCAGTGAGAACTCTGATCGTGACAGCGAGCGACTGCGTACCGACGTTACCTGCCATGTCGAGGATCAGTGACTGGAACGCCATGATGATCGTAAGCTGCGCGATGACCGCCTCGAAAGCGCCGACCAGCGTGGATACGACCATGCCTAATGCGAGCAATATGAGAAGCCAGGGCATTCTCTTACGGATACTCTGGGTCAGAGGCTCCTTGATATCTTCTTCTGCAGTAAGTCCGGCGAGCTTGACGTAGTCTTCTCCCAACTCGTCATCGACAACTTCGACGATGCTCTGTGACGTGATAACGCCGAGTATCTTGTTGTCTTCATCAAGGACAGGGATCAAGTCCTCCGAATAGTCCTTGAGCTTTTCGATACATTCATCGATCTGCTCGTTGGCGTAAACGTAAGGGAACGACGTAACAATCAGCGTGTTGAGGTCCGTCGTGCTCCTTGCCGTGATGAGATCTTTCAATGTGAGAGCGCCGTAGAACAGACCCTCGTCGTCTTCAACGAAGAGCGTCGAGATGTTGTCGTTCTCTTCAGCCTGCGTAACGAGAGCGCTCATTGCCTGCTTGACCGTGAGGTCCAGGCCGATACGGATGAAGTTCGCGGTCATCTTTGAACCGATCTCGTCTTCATCGTATGAAGCGATGATGCTGATCTCTTTTCTGACTTCAGTGTCGAGAGCATCAATGATGAGACCTCTTCTCTCCTTGTCGAGCTCCCTTAAAACATTGGCAGCAGTGTCCGTCTCGAGTTCCGAGATGACTGCCGCAGCACGCCTGATGTCCATCTCATTGATGTAAGCACTTACCTGCTCTTCTTCCAAACACTCGAAAGATTCGGCAAGCAGTGTCTTACCGCAGACCCTGAAAAGCTTCTTACGCTCTGTGTCGTTAAGCTCTTCTAAGATCTGTGCGATGTCACTTGCGTGATAATCTTCTAACTTGTAATGAATTACCCTCGGGGAATCGTTACCCCTCATCAGTGAGATTATCTCGTCTTGATAATCTCTTCTAATTTCCTTCTCTGCCATTTGTCTCCTCCTAAAAGTAAACAAACGACGGGAACAAAAAACCTCCGCTTTGCTTTGGGCAAACAGAGGTGACGATACATCATTTAGTCCTTAAGGTCCGATACGGTCATCGACTGGCACTTTAAGGAACAAAGGATATTTCGGCCGCGTTTCCCTCGTTTGTCGCAACTGTCACCAGCGTCCACCGTATTCACCTCACTTTTGTAATGGGATTGGGGGTTAATCTCCCCGTTCGAAATTCTATCACGCTAAAGAGTATTTGTTAACCCTTATTTTTACGCTCTTTTCGGATTGTTGGTATAATAGTGAAGATTTATTTTTCTTGGAGTACTTAATGATCAATTTCGGATTTTCGTATGTCGGACTGATATATCTTGCCATGCTGTTTATCCCCAATATCATCTGGGCGAAAAACAAGCCTGAAGGATATGAGGAATATGCAAAGAACGAGAACAGGATCCTGCTGTTTCTGGAGCGCGCGGGCGAGGTGCTCGTCTCATGCCTGCTCCTCATCACCAAAGACACCAACGTAAGACCCACATCCTGGTGGATCGGCTGGCTCATCGCATCCTTCCTCTGCATGGTCCTCTATGAGTTCTACTGGCTTAAGTATTTCAGGAGCAAGAAGACCATGCTGGACATGTACTCCTCTTTTGCGGGATTCCCCGTTGCAGGTGCAACGCTTCCCGTAATCGCCATGTTCCTTCTCGGAATCTACGCATCAAATCTCTTCATTGTCATCTCATCACTGATACTCGGCATCGGACACGTCGGTATCCACCTCGCGCACAGAAGCGAGGCCGGATATGAACCTCCGAAAAAGACCGGCACCAGGGTGCTCGTCAGCATGCTCCAGATCGTAATCGCGATCCCGCTCATCATAGTTACCGCTACATCGATCTTCTACATCGCAAAGAGAAACTACAATTATCTTTCCAACTTCATCAACCCTTTCAAAGGCGTTGATGAACAGACTTATGTTGATATCAACGGAATGAAGCAGTTCATCACCATCCGCGGCAAGAGCAAGGACAACCCGGTCATCCTTTACCTTCACGGCGGTCCGTTAAGCCCTGACTCTTACGTATCTTATCTTTTTTCAAACGACCTTATCGACGACTACACATTCGTCTGCTGGGACCAGCGCGGCTGCGGAAGAACTTATGTCGCAAACGACGACAAGACCAATTCGACCGTATCTTTCGACCAGGCATTGGATGATGTCGACGTGCTCACCGACTATCTGCGCGACAGATTCGGCCAGGACAAGATTATAATAATCGGCCACTCTTACGGCTCAATCCTCGGCGCCACATATGTTTACGACCATCCCGAAAAGGTTGCGGCCTACATCGGTGTCGGCCAGTTCGTAAACGACAGGCTCTCCACCACATCAGAATATGAAGACGCTCTTGCAGTTGCAGAAGCAGCAGGAGAAGACACCACTGCAATGAAGGAAGCTTACGAGAGATACTTAAACGACCCTTCGTATGAAAACTCCAACGAAGTCTCCAATCTTGCGATGCAGTACCACCCGTATCCGGACTTCTCGCAAGTCATCCTTGGCGCTTTGGAATCACCTTATTTCGGCACTGACGACCTTCTCTGGTACACGGCCACGATGAGCGAGGAAGAAGTAGTAAGTCTTCAGGGAAGCCTTGTCGACACATGTCTTAACGCAGACCTTACGACACAGACATGTTATGAAGTTCCTGTCTATTTCATCTCAGGTTCCGACGACTGGTCATGCTCACATGAGGTCATGATCGAATATGCCGAGATGATCGGCGTGGATTACATCCTGATCCCGGGCGGAAATCACAACGTTCAGGGCGACCACCCTCATGAGTTTGCCGCTGACGTTAAGGCATACCTTAAGACATTGTCACTCTGATGATCAAGGCGCACCTTAAACAGTTCTCAATCGGAAAAATAACGTTTCATAAAAATACCGTCCGGAACCTTAAAGGAACCGGACGGTTTTTAATTGCCTGTTTGTTTAATATCAGATCAAGCCTGGGCTTCGAACTTTTCGACACCTTCCTTGAGGATCTCGATGATGGGAAGATGCTGAGGGCATACGCCTTCGCACTGGCCACATCCGATACAGTCTGAAGCCTTGCCGTTGCCGTCTCTTGAGACCAGACCGTTATAGAAGAAGTTAGGCCTCATGTCGCCCGGGAACTTGCGCTTGGTGTTGATCGCGCTGATGATGTCAGGAATGCTGATGCTCATGGGACAGCCGTCAACGCAGTATCTGCATGCCGTACAGCCAACCTGCTCAACTCTGAACATTGCTTCAACAACCTTATCGATAGCAGCCTTCTCTTCATCAGAAAGCGGCTCGAAGTTCTTGAAGGTATTCATGTTGTCTTCCATCTGCTCCTGAGTGGTCATGCCGCTTAAGATAGTGGCAATTCCCGGAAGGCTTGCGACATAACGGAATGCCCAGGAAGCAACTGACTTGTCAGGACGTACGCTCTTTAAGATCTCTGTGCACTCTTCATCGTGGTTTGCGAGCTTGCCGCCCTTGCAGGGTTCCATGACAATGATCGGAATGTTTCTGTCAGCAAGGATCTTGTAAAGCTCACCTGAATGAACGATCTTGTTGTCCCAGTCAGCGTAGTTAAGCTGGATCTGAACGAACTCGATCTCAGGATGGCTGTCTACGATCTCTACGAGGAGCTCAGGTGTGCCGTGATAAGAGAAACCGAGATGCTTGATCTTGCCCTCTTCCCTCTTTTGCACGCCCCAGTTAAAGCAGTCATATTTTACGTATGTATCGTAGTTGTTGCCGTCTTCAATGCTGTGAAGGAGGTAGTAATCGAAGTAATCGACACCGCATCTTTCGAGCTGCTCATTAAAGATATTGTCCCTGTCTTCAAAAGAATGAATAGCCCATGCGGGAAGCTTTGTCGCTAAAGTAAAAGAATCTCTGGGATATCTTTTAACGATCGCTTCCTTGACGGCCTTCTCGGAGTTACCGCCGTGATAAACATATGCCGTGTCGAAATAATTGAATCCGGCATCCATGTACGCATCGACCATCTTGCTGACCTTGCCGATATCAATGGCTCCGTCCGTTTCCGGAAGTCTCATAAGACCAAAACCGATCTTGGGCATCTCGTTGATATTAACGCTCATAGCAGTACCTCCTGACTAATTTCAGATAAAGATACCTGGATTATAGCAAAGGGAGTATTTCCTGTTCTGTCGGATTGCCGTTTATTTTGTAAATTTTAGGTTTTATGTTTTTTATGCTCCGCACCCCGAAAACCGGGTCACAAAGTATAAAAACACCCGCCATCTTAAAGACAGCGGGCGCTTGAGGCATATGTAAGTTTTTTATTTTCCGTCCAACTATTAATTAATCAGCGAAAAGAGGTGTTGAGAGATATCTGTCACCTGTATCAGGGAGCAAAGCTACGATCGTCTTGCCCTTGTTCTCGGGACGCTTAGCGAGTTCGATTGCTGCCCAGAGAGCCGCACCTGAAGAGATTCCTACGAGGACACCTTCGTTCTTGCCCAGGAGCTTGCCTGTTGCGAAAGCATCGTCGTTAGTAACAGGAATAACCTCATCGTAAACGCCTGTGTTGAGAACTTCAGGTACGAAGCCTGCACCAATACCCTGGATCTTATGGCTACCTGCAGTACCCTTACTCAGAACGGGAGAATCAGCAGGCTCAACAGCTACAACCTTAACGGAATCCTTCTTTGACTTCAGGAATTCGCCTACGCCGGTAACTGTTCCGCCTGTACCTACACCTGCAACGAAGATATCAACTTCGCCGTCTGTGTCTTCCCAGATTTCAGGACCTGTCGTCTCTTTGTGAGCCTTAGGATTTGCGGGGTTGATGAACTGGCCTGCAATGATGCTGTTGGGGATCTCAGCCTGGAGTTCCTCAGCCTTTGCGATTGCGCCCTTCATTCCCTTTGCGCCCTCTGTGAGGACGAGCTCAGCTCCATATGCCTTGATGAGCTGTCTTCTCTCAACGCTCATCGTCTCAGGCATTGTGATGATAAGACGATATCCCTTAGCAGCTGCAACGGATGCAAGACCGATACCTGTGTTTCCGCTTGTAGGCTCGATGATGACGCTGCCTTCCTTAAGTCTGCCGGAAGCCTCAGCATCCTCGATGATGGCCTTAGCAATACGGTCCTTAACGCTTCCTGCGGGATTGAAATATTCAAGCTTTGCAACGAGCTTTGCTTCGAGTCCTAATGACTTTTCGAGGTGTGTGAGCTCAAGAAGCGGTGTTTTGCCGATAAGCTGGTCTGCTGATGTATAAACCTTAGACATAGATAGTCCTCCTGTTGTAACTGCTAAATAGTATTATATCGCTTAATTTGGAAATCAGATTGCTGCGAAACCGTTCTCGAGGTCAGCGATGATGTCATCGATGTGCTCTGTACCGATAGAGAGACGGATCGTGCTCTGATAGATGCCGATGCTGTTAAGATCTTCCTCGGAAAGCTGTGAGTGTGTTGTGCTTGCCGGGTGGATAACAAGGCTCTTAACGTCTGCAACGTTTGCGAGAAGTGAGAAGATCTTCAGGTTATCGATAAACATGAATGCTTCTTCCTTGCCGCCCTTAACATCGAATGTGAAGATGGAACCGCCGCCATTGGGGAAGTACTTCTTATACAATTCGTGATCGGGGTGATCTGCAAGTGAAGGATGGTTTACCTTTGCAACCTTCGGATGATTTACGAGGAATTCCAATACCTTATTTGTATTCTCAACGTGACGCTCAACTCTCAAAGACAGTGTCTCTGTACCCTGCAGGAGAAGGAATGCAGCGAAAGGTGAGATAGCTGCACCTGTGTCTCTCAAAAGAACTGTTCTGACATATATAGCGAATGCGGGCTTGCCGACTGCCTCTGTGAACTTGATTCCGTGATAGCTGGGGTTGGGTTCTGAGAGCCAGGGATACTTGCCGGATGCTGCCCAATCGAAGTTACCTGAATCAACGATAACACCGCCCAATGTTGTGCCGTGACCGCCGATGAACTTTGTTGCTGAGTGAACTACGATATCTGCACCGTGCTCGATAGGTCTGATGAGATAAGGCGTACCGAAAGTATTGTCGATAACGAGCGGAATGCCTGCTTCGTGAGCGATCTTAGCGAGTGCTTCAATATCCGGGATGTCTGATGAAGGGTTGCCCAATGTCTCGATGTAGAGAGCCTTTGTGTTGGGCTTGATGGCAGCCTTTACCTCGTCCAGATCATGGATGTTAACCAATGTTGTATCAATACCATAAAGAGGGAGTGTGTTTGCGAGAAGGTTCTCTGAACCGCCGTAGATCGTCTTCTGAGCTACGATGTGCTCACCCTTTACTGCAAGACCCAGGATCGTGTATGTGATTGCTGAAGCGCCGGATGCTACTGCAAGACCTGCAACGCCTCCTTCGAGTGCTGCGATTCTGTCTTCGAAAACGCCCTGTGTGGAGTTTGTGATTCTTCCATAAACGTTACCTGCATCTGAGAGGTTGAATCTTGCCTCTGCGTGAGCTGAGTTATGGAATACGTATGAAGTTGTCTGGTAAATCGGTACTGCGCGTGCGTCTGATGCGGGATCGGCCTGCTCCTGGCCTACGTGGAGCTGAAGAGTTTCAAATTTATAGTTGGACATAATTGTGTTTTCCTTTCTTAATTCAAATAGTTATAGTTGTGCTGTCGGAACAGCGGCTGTTTGAACAAGAACAACACATTCGTCCACAACGGAAGTTATTACGGACTAATGTTTGGAAATAGAACTTGCGGTCGTACATAACTCCCGTCCTCCTCTCTTCAATGAATTTTTGCATATGATAATCGGTAAAACCCACCTTGTCAATAGGATTATTGAAAATTTTTTTCAGGGTGTCTCCGTTTCAATGTCAACGGTAATTTTTTCGAGATTAGCAACACATCTTATAAAGACTGTTGCTTAGTCAACTAATGCCTGATTCATTGCTCATTGTTTGCCCTGTTTGCCGGTGTTTAAATCAAACCATAAAACAAAACGCCGGAAGGCAAATAAGAAAGGACAAACAAAATGAAAAAGAACGTATTTGTATTACTCGGCATCACAACAGCACTCGTAACATCAGTCGCAGTCGCAGCCTGCACGGCAAAAAAGAACCAGGTTAAGACAGACGCACAGATCCCTCTCAAAGAAACAACCGCTATCGAGACACCAATGCCTGATGCCGGCCAGAATCCCACGATGAACTTTATCGGCAGATACTACGGCGGAAGAGCCTGCGTCAGCGTTGAGGCAAAAGGTTCTGACGAAGCAGAGATCACCGTAGTTTGGGGTGACAGCTACAGCACAAAGGCAGTCTGGACAATGAGCGGCACCTTCAATGAAGCTACAACAAGCGTATTCTACGATAACGCGATCAAGAAGATGATCACACTTAACGAAAAGGGCGAAGTCATTTTCGAAGAGTACCTTTACACAAGCGGCAGAGGCGAATTCGTATTCAGCTATGACGGAGTTACATGGAACGATCTGGAAGAGCACATGGCAGACACAATGGTCTTCAGATTCGGCAATTCCGTAGAGGAAGTCTGCACAACTATCTTCCCCGGAGACGTAGTCGAGACTATCCCTTCCGAGCCCACAGCAACCCCCACACCTAAGCCTACGGATAAGCCTACAGCAACTCCTACTCCCAAGCCCACCGAAAAGCCTGTAGAAACAGAAGCAAAGCCCACTGAAACAGCAGCCGCTCCTACAGAGCCCGCAGCTACACAGCCTTCAGTTGAAGTTACAGAACCCGCTCCCAAGACAGCAACAGACATCAACGGCGAATACAAGAGCGGCAGAGTAACTGTTGAAGTAGATTCCGAAGATCCCGAAAACGTACAGATCTGGGTAATCTGGACTTCTTCCTATAACTCAAAGGCAGTCTGGTCAATGAGCGGCAAATACGATCCCGCCACAGAGACTATCAGCTACGAAAACGGAACAAAGAAGGTATTCACATACACAGAAGAAGGCGAGCCTGAGACTGAGACAGTCGAATATACAAACGACAAGGGTGTCTTCGTATTCAGCTACAACGGCGTCACCTGGGATGAATACAACGAGAACATCGCAGAAGGCATGGTCTTCATCAAAGAAGTATAAGGATTAAATGAAATAACAGAAGATATTCTTTCGTTATTAATTAATCAATAGAAAAGCTCCCGGCAGTCCTTTCCCGGGAGCTTTTAATTTTTTAAATCTGATTAATTATCCGTCAAATCCTATGGGGTAGCTTCCGGTGTCTCCGGAGTTTCAGGTGTTTCCGGCGGAGGGTTCGGATCCGGAGTAGGTGTATCAGGTGTCGGTTCCGGTGTTGTCGGATCGGGCGTCGTCGGATCAGGTGTTGTCGGTTCCGGTGTCGTCGGATCCGGAGTAGGTTCCGGTGTATTGATCGGCTCTAAGTATTCACCTGTGCTCGTATCAATGGAAGCATATGTTCCGTCAGGTTTCAGAGTACCTACCGCGATGCGCGCTCCGTATGAATTATAGTATGTTGAATTGTAATATACGCGGTCGATCTCGTTGCCGTCAGCATCGGACCAGACCTTGTAAGCATAAGCTGTAATGCCGTCGTGAGAGTTGCGGAGTGTCTTTGTCTCGCCGACTGAAAGGCTGGGATCTGCGACATACTCCGTATCGCCTGCGGGAGTTCTGCTGACGATCTCTGAACGTGTCTCAATGGACTTGCCTTCAGGAAGCTTCCTGCCGTAGATCTCTGCATTGCATGTGTAATCTGAAGGATCCCACCAGGCTAAGATAACGATCTGGTAATCAGTGTCATTCTTGAACTTGAGATCCAGTGCAGGCCAGTCAACTGTAGCATCAAGTCCGGGTGAGATGTAGTCGGACGGCCATGCGTGGCTGTGACGCTCTACAATCTCGAGGTCTGTCTTGAGAGCTGCGTTGTAAAGGGTCGTGCTGACCTGGCAGATACCGCCGCCGAGGCCCTGCTCGTACTGACCGCCGGCAATGACCGTTGCAGTAAGGAAGCCGTTTTCGTAAGTTCTCTGACCAACTACTTCGTTGAATGAGAAAACTTCGCCGGGCTCAAGGATCGTGCCGTTGATGTTGTCGCATGCCTGGCTGATGTTGTTGTTTCTGTTGGAGTTACCGTCTGTAACTGTCCACTCGGAACCTACCAGACCGAAGTTCTCGTTGATCATTGCCTCTGTGATCTCAGGCTCTTTTACAACTGTGGGAACTTTTACCGTGCCTGTGTATGTTCCTTTGCTGAAGAGATCTTCGACTGACTTTGCAGCGCCGTCGATGTTGATCTCATAACCTGTCTTTTCCTTGTCGATAACGAATTCCCTGGTCTCAGTATCGAAGTCCACGATAGAAGCGTTCTTTACTGTTGAATATTCCTCAACAAAAGGAGTGAGAGCAGCGGAAACTGCTTCTTTTACGCCGTTTACCTTGACTGTATATGTTGACTCGTAAGTCTCATTCTCTTTCTTGAGTTTCTGGACGTTGTTATAGCACTCTGCAAGATTTGTAAGATCTTCTCCGTTTGCAGGTCTGTACTTGGCAAAAGCCTCGTCAATGATCTCGGCAGTGTTGTATTCAATGGTTACATCCTTGAAATCAGGGGTAAGGATCTTTCCTTCGAGGTCGAGCTTTATGTCGATAGTAACAGGATTGGCAGGCAATTTCTTCATGACTGCATCGTAAGCTTCCTGCTTTGTCATGCCGCCGACGTCAACTCCGTCGATTACTGTTCCGGGATAGAACTTATCTGTTGAAAGCTCTGCATATGCGGCATTGGCGTTCATGGTCTGAACCGTGCCGTCTGCCATGACTACTTCGATCTGGGCTTCAAAAACATTCTCGATGGGATTGTCATCGGGATTCTTGAAGTAAAGAACACCGAAGATAACGCCTGCAACGACAAGAATGCCTAAAACAGCAAAAACTACGGGCAATGCAGACTTTTTCTTCTTGGGACCCTCTTTAGCCGAGGTGTGCTTGACCGGAACATCTGCCGGCTTTGTCTCTTTCTTTACCGGCTTCTCCTTGGAAAAGTCGATAAAAGAACTGTCTTCTTCAATTTTCCTGCTCTCAATCTTCGCCAGAGCGGTTGTGTTTCCGGCTCTTGCAGCAGGTCTCATGTTTTCATGCGCCTGATCGGCTGTCTTTTTCATTTAGTAGCTACCCCTATTTATTAAAGAAAATTGCTAGTTTTATCCTCACTAAATAATAAACATGCTTTTCTCAAATCTCAACTGTATAAATTATAGATATTATTCCTGAATTGCTATTGCCGATATGTCATCATATTCGGGTTTTGCCTTAATTACGCCATATCCTTCGGTAACTTTGACACGGACTTCACCATATTTTGTCAGGACTTTTTCTTCGCGCCTCGCGAGCTTATATCTATCCATCTCGTTATACCTAATTCCTATAGTTGTCGTGTTCTCGAAAACAAGTTTTGCGAACTTTTCCTTGTCTTCGGGCTTTACGAGCATCGTGAAAAGTATTCCCGGGCGGTTTTTCTTCATGCCGATGGGCGTCGTGAAAACGTCAAGGGCACCTTCCTGCATGAGAATGCCAGTCGCATAGCCGATCTCTTCGCCGGTCATGTCATCGACGTTGAACTTGAACTCGATCACCTTATCGTCCTCGCCTTCGGAGCTGCCGATAAAGGTCCTGAGCATGTTAGCCTTTGCGAAATCCTTCTTTCCCATGCCGTAGCCGGTCTTCTCGATCGCCATGACCGGTCTCTGACCGAAGATGTCAGCAAAATGCTTGAGGAGCGCCGCGCCCGTGGGTGTGAGAAGCTCGCCTTCAACATTGCCGCTATATGTGGGAATGCCTTCGATTATGCTTGCCGTAGCAGGTGCGGGTACCGGAAGGATGCCGTGCGCGCATCTTACCTGGCCGTAGCCAGTGGCAAGAGGCGATACGACGATCCTGTCAGCACCGATCTGTTCCAAAAGAACACAAACGCCTACGATATCTGCTACCGCATCCATGGTTCCTACTTCATGGAAATGGATCTCGGAGATCTCCTTGCCGTGCGCCTTGCTCTCAGCTTCGGCGATAAGGCCGTAAACAGCGAGGGCATCTGACTTAACCTTGTCAGAAACGTTAAGGCCGCCGATGATGTTCTCGATATCACTCATGTGAGTGTGGTGATGGTGATGGTGTTCGCCCTCGTGATCATGATGGTCGTGAGTATGTTCTTCATGAGTATGCTCGTGATGGTGGTCATGCTCATGTGAATGTTCATGAGCATGCTCATCATGGTCATGGTGGTGATGCTCGTGCATGAGCTCGTCTTCTTCAACGCCCAGTGCAACAACGCGTGCGTGGGTGCCTTCGATGCCGCATTTGACGGACTTTTCGAAGTTATAAGTGACATCGGGAATTCCCAATGAATTAAGCTTTTCTTCGCATGCTTTGACGTCGCCCGTAAGTTCAGCAAGGGATGCCAGGAGCATGTCGCCTGCTGCGCCCATATTGCATTCGATATAAAGAGTCTTCATGGGTTAACCTCCGATGTGATTTATCATGCTGGCAGAATAGCCGGCGCCGAATCCGTTGTCGATATTAACTACTGTGACGCCGCTCGCGCAGGAGTTCATCATGGCCAGCAAAGCAGTGAGCCCCTCAAAAGATGCGCCGTATCCTACGCTTGTGGGAACCGCGATGACGGGACAGTCTACAAGACCTCCGATTACACTTGCAAGTGCACCTTCCATACCGGCAATGGCTATAACGACACTTGCTTCCATCAGTTCTTCTGTATGAGACAGAAGTCTGTGGATACCTGCAACGCCGACATCGTAAAGTCTTGTAACCTTATTGCCCAGAAGTTCAGCAGTAACGGCAGCTTCCTCAGCTACAGGAAGATCGGATGTTCCGCCTGTGGCAACCACTATAGTCCCTTTGGCAGAAGGCTCCGGTATTATGCCTGCAGCGCCGATCCGGGCAACATCGTAATACTTGATGGAAGTCTTTAGCTCAGCAGCCTTCTCAGGAGAAAGTCTTGTGATAAGCACTGTCCTGACTCCGCCTTCAAGAAGACTTTCCGTGATCTTATCTATCTGCTCGGGCGTCTTGCCTTCGCCGAAGATGACTTCCGGAATGCCCTGCCTTATGCCTCTGTGAAGGTCGGGCTTGGCAAAACCGAGATCGACAAAAGGCTTCATCTTTAAAGCAGTCTCAGCCTCTTCGGGCGTCATCTCGCCGCTCGCAACCTTATCTAAGATCTCTCTTGCATCACTCATTTGACGAACCCTCTTTGATGTCCAGCACTTCATTCATGCTGCCTGTACGGTAACCGTCAATGTCGATCGTTACGTACTTGAAGCCAAGACGCTTTAGTTCAGCGGATATCTCTTTTCTTGTACGTCCGTATGTAAGGAGCTCAATGTCGTCAGGAGCTGCTTCGATCCTTGCGATATCGCCGTGAACCCTTACGCGGATGCCCGTAAATCCCATGTCTCTGATGAACTTCTCGGCATTGGCAACGCGGATCAGGCCTTCGGTGGTGATCTTCTCGCCATATACAAAACGGGATGCAAGGCATGCTGCTGCAGGCTTATCCCATGTGGGAAGATCTGCTTCTTTTGAGAGCGTGCGGATGTCGTTCTTGGTAAGGCCCGATTCTTTGAGAGGGCTTACAATCCCCAGTTCTTTCATGGCACGCATGCCGGGTCTGTAATCGCCCGTATCGTCGACGTTGCTGCCGTCGGCAACTTCGGTGATGCCGTATTCTGCGGCGGCTTTCTTGATTGCGTCGAAATCCATTTTCTTGCAGTAGTAGCATCTGTCGGGCGGGTTGTTTTCGAACTGTTCGGAATCGAAAACATCACACTCGATAACTACCTGCTTAATGCCGATCTTTTTGCAGAACTCAACAGTCCATTCGAAGTCTTCGTTGATAAGGACCTGGGATCTTATAGTGACAGCGATAGCATTGTCGCCAAGAACTTCGTGGGCCTTATAAACGAGATACGTCGAATCGACGCCGCCTGAAAAAGCGACCGCCAGTTTCCCGGCGGCCTTAATACGCTCTGTGAGCGCAGTTTCTTTATTTCTGATGTCCTGTGCAGTATTCATTTACTTAGATGCGAGCATTGCCTTGACCTTACCCTCAGGATCCTTAACGATGAGGATAACGAGCCAGATGACGATGCCGAGTGCGACTACGCAAAGTCCGAGATATGCATCGTTGAGCATGTCTGCGGGAGCCTGCTCGAAAAACTCTGCGCCGAGCTCGATGTACTCAACAACTGCGTCAACGAGCCACATAAGGCTTGCGCCCCAATACATAAGTGAGAGTGTGCCGAGCTTTCTGTCGGACTTGGATGTATACCAGAGGATAGTTGAGATTGCTGCTGCGAAAACCGTGATAAGTAATGTCATTGTCTTATCCCCCTTATGCCTTCGCCTTGGCAGCGGCCGGTGATTTCTTCTTCATCACAGCCTGGGCCACAAGCACCATCACTACCCACGCCAGCGTTACAAGGATTGCCATTGCAACTCCGCTTGTCATCATCTCGTGGAGCATCTCAGCTGCGTCAGCCGGATCTGCTGCTGCAGTAAGGAAAGGGAACCACGGTGTAACTTCGCCGTGCCATACGTGCTCAAAAGCAAGGAGTGCAGAACCGCCCCAAAGCATATTGTTGAGCCATCCCATCTTCTTGATGAAGATATTGTCGGAACCCTTCTTGTCAGCTGCGTGCTTGATTACTGTTGTTACGATTGCTTCTGTTGTAGGTACCAAAAAACATGCCATAGGGTGATCTCCTTTTAAAAATGTTTCTCAATGATATGATTTTAGCATAGCAAACTAATTGGTATATATCAGTTAGTGGCAGAATATTACTCTTTTTTTGACTTATTACTGCGGAATTCTTCGATGTGTCGGCAGATCGCATCAAAAGTCACGTCGCTTAAGTCATGCTCGATCTTGCAGGCATCGTCTTCGGCTATTTCAGGACTGACACCTAATGCGATGAAGAAATCCGTAAGTTTCTTGTGGCGGGTATATATCTTGGAGGCAATCTCCATGCCCTTTTCCGTCACGGTGATGAGGCCGGACTTATCCATCTCGATGTAGCCTTCCTCACGCAGACGCTTCATGGCATTGCTTACGCTCGGCTTTGTAACGCCCAGAAAACCCGCAATGTCGATGGAACGGACATATCCGTTCTTCTCCTTGAGGATTATCATCGACTCCAGATAGTCTTCAGCGGACTTGCCGATATCACTGTTGGTTTTCATAAATAAGTGCCTCTTAAAAACTTATAGTGTCTCATTAACAAATTAAATCAATACTACAAACTTTATTGGTGCATGTCAAAACAAAACCAAACCAAAAATCGGGCAAAACTGATATACGGAAACTGCTTTAAAAGAGTATGATTTTGGTATCAAATACAGAGGTGGACATGTGAATCTCATAGAAAACATGACAATGGATGAAGAGCGCGCCTTATACGGCAGTTCAGACCTGACGGTAAGAAATTGCCGCTTTGACGGTCCCGCCGACGGCGAGAGCGCTCTTAAAGAAAGCAGCAACATTACCGTTGAGGATTCGTATTTCAATCTGAGATACCCCTTCTGGCATGTTCACGGCCTCAAGATCAATTCGAGCGAGATGACCGACAAGTGCCGCGCCGCATTGTGGTATTCGTACAACATAAAGATCAGCAATACAAAGCTCCACGGCATAAAGGCTCTTCGCGAATGCTTTGATGCGGAGATCATTGATTCTTCCATCATCTCACCCGAGTTTGGCTGGTCCGTAAAAGGCCTTAAGATGACCAACACTTCCGCCGAATCTGAGTATTTCCTCATGAGATCTTCGGATATTGTTTTCGAGAACGTATCATTCAAAGGAAAATACTCTTTCCAGTACGTCGAAAACGTTGAGATCAACAACTGCAGGTTCGATACCAAGGACGCCTTCTGGCACGCGAAAAACGTGACCGTTAAAGACAGCTTTATCAAAGGTGAGTATCTTGCGTGGTACTCAGAGAACCTGACGTTCATTAACTGCACCATTAAGGGCACGCAGCCGCTCTGCTACTGCAAGGACTTAAAGCTCATTAACTGCCGCATGGAAGACTGCGATCTCGCGTTCGAGAGATCTGACGTAGAAGCAACGATAACAACTCCCGTGATCAGCATAAAGAATCCGCTGTCAGGCAGCATAAAAGTGCCTTCGATCGGTGAGATAATCAGGGACATTCCCGGTGCGGACGGAAAAGTAATTACCGGCTGATCAGTCGTCCTTTTTCATGACAACATTAACGTAGTTGAACGGTATCTCGATACCTTCTCTTGCGAAGGCGTCGTTAACGCGCTTGTTGATGTCGCTCATTACCATCTCGGTGGGATTGGTGGGCTTATAGTAAACGGTCGTTGCGAGAACGAGACTGCTGTCTGCATATGCGATGAAATAAACCGGGCCGTAGTCCTTGTTCTTCCACTCGGGCTCTGAATATTCGGATTCGATAACGGCATCCCTTAACACCTTCATGGCCTTGTCCATATCAGTGCCGTAAGCGACATTGAATCTCATGTGGACCGATCTGATCCTCGTGTTGTGGCTCATGTTGGTGATCGTGCTTGAATTGATCTTGCTGTTAGGAACGATGACATCGATCGTATCGATCGTTCTCAAAACAACGTGTCTCATCGTGATGTCCATTACGATCCCCTTAAGGCCGCCATCTATCTCGATCCTGTCCCCGATCTCAAAGGGCTTGTTGATGCTGATCGCAATGCCGCTGAAAAGGTCGCCGATAACGGGCTGCGCGGCAAGACCTATGACCGCACCGATTATCGCGGTTCCCTGGAAGAGGACCTTGCCGATGTCGGTCGTCGCGGTCGAACTCATGAGGACCCATATTATCGCGATCAGGATGATGAGTGCCCTTATGATGTTCTGAGTGAAGCGGATCTGGATGTTCTTCTTTTCCTTGAGCTTCTTTTTTACGAAGTGGTTATATATCGCGAGCACGATCGAAGTAACGATCGCAGCGATTGCAGTATATATCAGGAATTCAAGGACCTGACCAAGGATCGTAGTCTTGTCAAAGTAACTGCCTAAATCGATTCCGGGAATGTCTGTTCCAAACATTGTTAGACCTCGCTGTCTTTAGCAAACTTTTCGATATCCGTAGCATAGCACCATCTGCCGCCTGTGAGCTTGCCGAAGAAATACTTGTTTGACGCCGACTCGCACATCGTAAGGAGCTTGCCGTCAACAAACACGATCTCTTCTGCCATAGGCGGAAGTTCATAATTTCCGGTCAGATTGTTCCCGTCAAAAGAATAGACCGGTATCTCTCCGTCATCAGTCGTGAGCGAAGCGATCTGTGCACTTCCTGAAATATTATATCTTTTTATGTTCGATACTGCCGTACCGTAGGACTGTGATATCCACATCTGTCCGTCTTTTATTGCCATTCCCTGCACGAGTTCAGGCAGAGAATATGCTTCGAAAGGCTGTGTCTCAACGCCGCATACGGTTCCTTCGGCATCACTTAACCTATAGCACAGAGCGATGGCATGGTTGGTCTCGCCCGTGGTTGTCGTGAAGTAATGTGATTCCGGTGTTACATAATTCGGAACCCTGTAAAACTCGCCGACGATAAGGCGGTCTTCCGTAAAGCAAAGGCATGCGACCTTGACCTCGTCGTCACCGAACTTCGTCGGGAACTTGCATACCATCTTAACGATGTCGCCCTTTTTTGAATTGAGAACATCTGAGAGCTTGTAGATATAAAGGTTTGCATCTTCGTCGCCCGCAACGAAAACATAATCGCCGTGAACTGCAAGACCGCCGGCATGAGGAGCAACGCCATTGCCTTCCTCATCGCCCAATACGACGTAGCCTGTTGATTTTGCGGTATTTGCATCAACGCGGTAAACACGTGAAGGGCCGCCGTCTCTCTGATAACCTCCGATAAGGAGCATGTTCTCGGATTCGATGTAATCAAGGCCCTGCGGAACCAGTCCCTCGGAAAGTCCGGGAATCACGAAAGCTTTGTCGGATGACCAGTAATATTCCAGGACGGGGATCCTGAAAAAGAGCCTTGCGCCCACGAAAACAAGGGTAACAAGAATGAGAAGGACAAGTAGGATTCTGCTGATGATCTTCTGCCCTTTAAAACTCTCTTTAAACTCTTTTGCCATATGACCAGTCTGTCTCCCTGCCGATTAATAAAAGATATTGTATCACGAGAATAAGGCCTGTCTAAAACCGGATCGGTGCACACCGCCTTGTACCATCCGCCTTATTCTTCTATATAAAAAAAGGATGCCACGCTGTCGTGACATCCTCCGGAAGTGTTTTCGAATCACAGGAAAGATCAATACCAGTCCTTGTGTCTCTTGATGTAGATAACTTTCATGATCTGTGCGAATACCATGTAGATCACCATGAGGATCGCAAGCCAGAGCATGTAGCTTATGGGCATTGTCGGGAGGCTGAAGATGCCTGCAAGTCCCGTAAAGCCGATGAGCAGAGTAACTGCGATTATCGCAAGAGTGGACAGTGTGAGCTGGATAGAAGCCCTGTCGCCGATGAAAGGAAGCTTCGGGGTCCTGATCGTGTGGATTACCATCGTCTGTGAGATAACGCCGAACATGAACCAGCCGCACTGGAAGTATCCTGCGAGTTCAGGCTTGTTGTAGCCGAAAATGAACCACAGTACGAGGAAGCACAAAACGTCAAGGACCGTACTTAAGAGACCGAAGGATACCATGAATCCCTTGATGCCGCCGAGGTCCCACTTCTTGGGCTTCTCGATGTACTTTGATTCGACGTGGTCGAAAGGCATGCCGAGCTGTGCAAAGTCGTTTAAGAGGTTCTGTACAAGGATATGTACAGGAAGCATCGGAAGGAACGGCAGGAAAATGCTTGCGATAAGTACCGAGAACATGTTGCCGAAGTTACCGCTGACAGACATCTTGAGGTACTTGGACATGTTCGCAAATGTGCTTCTTCCTTCTACAACGCCTTCGTCGAGCACGTTGAGATCCTTTTCGAGAAGGATGATGTCAGCAACCTCTTTTGCAATATCAACAGCATTATCAACGGAAATACCGATGTCAGCCTGCTTTAAGGGCAAACTGTCGTTGATACCGTCACCCATATAGCCTACGATGTGGCCGTTTGCCTGGAACATCTTAACGACACGCTGCTTCTGGTAAGGTGAGAGCTTGGAGAAGATGTCGCACTTCTCACATGCTTCCTTAAGCTCTTCATCACTCATTGCCTCGATCTTGGCGCCTGTAAGAGACATCTCGGTTGAGAAACCGAGTCTTCCGCAGATATTGATGGCAACGCCTTCGGAGTCACCTGTAAGAACTATCGTGCGTACGCCATTCTTTCTCAAAGCATTGACAGCCGTAGCTGCAGATTCCTTCGGCGGATCAAGGAAGCCGACAAATCCGATGAGTACCATGTCGCTCTCGTCTTCAACACCGAAAACATCAACGCCGTGAACGTTGTTCTTCTGTGCAACCGCGATAACTCTGATGCCTTCAAGGTTGTTATCGTCAGCCAGCTTTTTCGCATTGGTCTTGAGATCTTCCGTGATGTCTTTGACCTCGCCGTCGATCTCGATAAAAGAACAGATGGAGAGGATCTCTTCAACTGCACCCTTAGTAATGAGCTGACGCTTGCCGTTCTTATCCTTTAACACGACGCTCATTCTGCGGCGCGAAAAGTCGAACGGGATCTCGTCTTCTCTTACATATGCTTCCTTGAGGAATGACAGATCCTCTTTCTCGGCACGGTTGATGATGGCAACGTCCATAAGGTTCTTAAGACCTGTCTGGAAGTAGCTGTTAAGGAAAGCGTGTCTCAAGATACGCTTGTCTTCTCTTCCCAAAACGTCCATGTATTTCTCGAGGATGATCTCATCCTGAGTGAGAGTACCGGTCTTATCCGTGCAGAATACATCCATCTCACCAAATGTCTGGATGGCGCCAAGACGCTTAACGATAGTCTTCTTGCGGGACATGTTGATAGCGCCTCTTGCAAGCGAGGAGTTCATGATGACCGGAAGCATCTCCGGCATGATTCCTACAGCGATCGTGATGCCGAACATAAGGGACTCGAGCCATCCGCCCTTGCCCTTCGTGATGAAGTTGGCAATGAAGATGACCGGTACCGTAATGAGCATGAAACGGATAAGGAGCTTGCTTACGGAATCGAGATTCTTCTCGAATGCGCTCTTCTCCTCATATGAGTTGAGGCTCTTGGCCATGCTTCCGAAATATGTATCACCGCCTGTAGTAAGGATGATCGCCTTTGCACTTCCCGAGACAATGTTAGATCCCATGAATCCGATATTCGCGAGGTCTGTAACACCAACGTCTGTCTCCGATGTCGTGAACTTCTCGACAGGATTGGATTCGCCTGTGAGCTGGGACTGGTCGATGAACAGGTCCTTAGTCTCGATGAATCTGACGTCGCCGGGGATCATGTCGCCTGATGCGAGCTTTACGATATCGCCCGGAACAACCTCCTCGATCTCGATCTCTGTCTCCACGCCGTTTCTTATAACGTCCAGCTTATTGGTGATCATGCCCTGAAGCTTTTTGGCAGCGTTGTTGGACTTCTCTTCCTGAACAAATGAAATGACAGCCGAGATAATAATGACAGCAACGAGCATGACGAACGTTGCAAACGAAGGCTCGTCAGCCATGATGACATCAGTAACGAATGTGATCGCTGCAACGACCAGGAGCACGATATTAAACGGGTTAATAACAGCATCCTTGATCCTCGCGGCAAGGCTCTTTTCCTTACCGAAATCAATGATATTCCTGCCGTATTCTTCAAGACGGTCGGATGCCTGTACGGGATCAAGACCATCTTCGTCTGTCTGATACTTCTCGAAAAGAGCTTTCTGCTCCAAACCGCTCAGTTCAAGCAAAGTCTTTTCGACTTCGTTGCGGCGTTCGGGGTTTTCCTTCTTTTTCATACCAATCTCCTATGTTTGTACATTGCAAATATAGATTATATAAAATATCTTTGTCTGCAACAAGGAAAAGCCGTATCCCTTGCGGGAAACGGCTCTTATTCACAGCAGTCTGTCATTATGCTTATCTTTGTTTAAAAGCCCCTGGAAGGCTTGCCTTCTGTTTTCCAAGACTCTTTGCATAGCGCACGATCCTGTAGATGACATAACCTGTGGCAACGCCCAATGTATTCATGATGAGGTCGTCAACGTCAGATGCCCTGTCGGCAAACGGCAGCTGGAGTATCTCTATACTCAAAGATATGAGGAATCCGGTTCCTACAACCTTGAAGAAGTTATCCAGGCGCTTATATAGCACAGGCAGTACTATTCCTGTCGGAACAAACATAAAAACATTGCCGAAAACATTATAGATCATGTGTGCCATGCTATCGTAATCCAACAAATATACAAACGGGATCAGGTTGATCCTGCAGTTGAAGATCTCATTCAGATCCAGACAAAGCGGTGAGAAAGTGAAGTATATGATGACAATAAAATTTATGTACATCAGAATATGAAGCCTCTCCCGCTTCCAGTCGATCTTCTTATTGCGCAAGCTGACTGCGGCCCTTACGAGCAGATATATGGCTGTATAGACCGCTGCGATGTAAACATACGGTATCACTAACATTCCTATCATCTCCTAATATTGTTTGCGGCTGACCTATCCCCATAAGTCAGCTTACGAATATTATAACGGTCAGGAAAATAAAAAGTTTGCGCAGAAATAGGGTAAACACATTAAGATTTCCTTAAGTTTTAAGCATAAACAGCCCGTGATGATTGCAGTAAGAATATATTTTCCTAATGCAGTTTTTCCTGAATCTCGTCTCACAAGATCCTTCCGGATAGAGCTTAACTAGCTGCACGCCCTGATCTGAAACAGCGGCAAGAAATGAGATGTAGTGGTCCTTTGTCATCTCGTGATCAACAGTCACATAGTATTCGTCTTCGATAGTCTCCACATTTATCCTGTGCTCATCATCACACTCCTCCGCATCCAATGGCGGCAGGGTTATTCCGCAGCAACTTACAACCGCTTCGCCTGTTGCTTCGATCACATTTCCGCACACGGGACAAACATAGAACCTGCATCTGCTCATGTTCGACGCGCGGTTGATATTCTTAATATCTTCGCCCGATAAAAGTTCGATCACAGAGATTCCCAGCGCTTTTGCCAACGGCTCTATAAGGCTCACATCAGGAAACCCCTGTCCTGTCTCCCATTTGCTCACTGCCTTGCTGCTGACAAATACTTTTTCCGCAAGTTCTTCCTGCGTCATGTTCTTGTTTTCGCGGAGCTTTCTGATCACCGCTCCGGTTACATATTTATCCATGGTTCATACCTCCTTCCGCTACAAACTTAACACAGCCCTTAGTGATATGTTACCCACGCATCGTGGAATGACGGGCATGGTATTCCCGTGAGGCATTTGGTGGATCGCAAAGTTCAGTTTTAAAGGGGTCTGGGCAGCATTATCGAGAGAGCAAAAGTGTTCTCTTCAAATGAGACCTTCAATATTCCGTCGCAGGCTTCTACCGTGCGCCTGACATTCATGAGGCCGAAGCCGTGGCTCTCTTTATCCTTCTTGGATGTGTAACCTGTGGAGTTCAGGAGCTTCTCGATATCGACCTTGCCTGATGCCGAATTCGTTATCTTAAAAACGAAGAATTTATCCGTTCTTTTGATTGAGAAAGACACAAAAGGATCTTCACATGAAGAGGCCGCCTCGATCGCATTATCCAATGCGTTTGCGAAAATGCTGCACATGTCCATCGGCTTGATCTTAAGACCGCCGTCAGCTACACCTTCGAGCGAGAAACGGATATTCAGTTCATCCATTTTATCTGCCTTCATGGAGATGATGATGTCGAGCATCTCATCACCGGAAACATATTTGGGAGACAGCGAACTGATACTGCCGAGCATATCGCGGATGTGTTCTTTTGCCTGATCTGCATGACCTTCTTCAAGCATCATCTGTGTCATTGCCAGGTGGTTATTGATGTCGTGACGGAATGCTCTGGTCTCAGTCTGCTTGCGCTTATACTGTTCGATATATTCGAGTTCGGCGCTAATATATGCTTCCTGGGCCTTGTTCTTCTCAAGATAAGATCTCTCAGCCGAGGAGATAACTACAAAAACCGGAGCGGCAAGTCCGAGGATAATAATTCCAAGACCGAACATTATGCTCATGATGTGATATCTGTATTCGATCGTGATGAACTCTGACGGAATAAGGGAGGGGATGCATGGCATGAACAGGAATATGACTATCCATACAATAAACAACACCCTGGCAGGAACGCTGATTATGCAATACTTTTTCGGCTTGAAGAAACCGAAATATGTAATGAGAAAAAGCGCCAGAGTAAAAATGAAATTGACGGCTGCCATCACCAGCCATAAAGGTCCTGATCCAACATTCTCATAAAATACGGAATATGCCAGTTCTTCAGTTCCGCCTGCCAGATAAATTACAGTCATATTGGAAAAGGTGGATATATATTGGACAAAAAGGAAAAACCATATCCATGCTTCGATGGCACGCTTTAATCTTTTTTCTTTGAATGCCAAAAGGAAGAATACAAATGCATAGACATAGAAGATTCCGGCAAGAATGTAATTCAAACTCAATATCAGATCAGAGTCCGCATCTGCAAAAAGAAGATTAATTGCAATGGAGAAGATTACAGTTACTCCGATTACGCCGAATGCCGAAAAGACGAGCTTTTTTGAGAATTCAACCTGTCTTCCGAGAAAGCATGCCGAAATAACAACTATCAAAAGCAGGGCAAAGACGATCTGAAAGTTGCTCAGTACCGAAGTTATAATTGTTATGATATCGTTTGCCAATGTATCTGTCATATCAGAAAGCAGTTCCTTCTACATATGCATATAAAGCATCTTTTAACGTCTTTATATTGCTGCGGCTTACCGGAAGAGAGATGTCCCCGTCCATTACGACATCGTTTTTTACGATCTTCTTTACCTTGGATAAAGATATCAGATAACCCCTGTGGATCCTTAAAAAACCGCTGTTCTTCAGTTCTTCTTCATAATCACTGATGTTGTATCTTGTGATGTATTCGCTTTTGGAAGTAACGATCCTGACGTTCTTATCCATGGACTCCATATAAATAACATCGCTTATGTCGATCACGATGTCTTCGCCTTCCTGCTTGATCATGATCTGACGCGAATTATTCTTTTTATCCTGAATGTAATTCAGAACTTCACCGAGCTTGTTTATATCAACGGGTTTGACGAGATATCTTAATGCATTGACCTCATATCCCTCGAGCGCATATTCAATATGCGATGTGAGGAACACTATATGGACGTTTTCTGATAACGCCCTTAATCTTTTCGCGAGCGTAATACCGTCAATGCCCGGCATCTCGATATCAAGGAATACCAGATCAAAGGGTTCTTTTATGAAGGCCTCATAAAGACTTGAACCGCCGGAAAAAGTATCAATATCGTATTCGGCATTAATAAGCACCTTATCAAGAACTGATTTAAACTCTATCCGGAATAACTCTTCATCGTCACAGACAGCGATACGCATATTTACCCCCCCTAAGCCGGATTTACTGATTAGTATTATAAATGTTTTTCGCTGATAACATACCATTTACGGCAGAAAACCAACCATTCACGCCACCTTTTCTGTTTTCAGGTTATCCGGGTGATAGACTCCCCTGGTTATCAATATAAAGGGGGATGCATATTATGGCTAAGGAATTATCTACTCAGGCAAGATGGAAACCATGGAAGGGCGTTATCTTATTTGTTATCACGCTCGTATGGCTCATTGCAGGAAGCATTATCGGAGGAATCTTTTTAGGTTCTTTCGCAACATTCGTTATCCAGTTGGGTTTTCTGGGCATTGCGATCGTTGCATGTCTTATCAATAAGACTCCTTTAAAAGAAGTTTTTCCCATTAAGAAAATAACGGTGAGGGATTTCTTCGGAACGGTACTTATGTGGATGGGAGCTCTTCCCTTGGGAATGTTGAGCGCAGTTGTCGTCGGCAAATTCATGCCGCAGACATTTGAGAACGTAACATCCGGTGTTCAGGAGATAGCAGGCGTAGCAGTAATAGGTTTTATCACTACTGTCATCTGTCCCCCGATCTGTGAAGAAGCAATAATGAGAGGCGCGATATTAAGCAACTTCCGTGGAATAAAAAAGGACTGGATCATCGTACTTATCATCGGAGTCATGTTCGGTATTCTTCACACCGATACCGTCAGATTCATAAACACGGCTTTAATGGGCGGATGCCTGGCATATCTTATGGTAAAGCGCAACAATTTCCTTCTTCCTGCGCTCTATCACTTTATCAACAACTTTTTGCTTATAGGTTTGAACACCATCACCACAATGCTCGCCCAGCAGCAGGGAGAGGTAGTAACTGCGGCAGAATCCACATCTGCAGCTGTCGATTCAATACCGTCACTTATGCTCCTGGCTACCCTGTCACCTCTGTTCCTCGTTCTCGGTGTACACCTCATAAAGCGCCAGGCTGAGATATCAGAAGGCATCGAAAAGAAGGGCATGAAGCTTGGTGCAAAGATCGGAATCTCCGTTATTCCCTGTGTGCTTCTGTTTGCAGGCGGAATAGCCCTCATGTTCGTGTAATCATCCGCGCAATCCGGATTTTTGCATTTCGCGACAATATAAACTCCATTCACGACACTTTGATTTCCGGGACCGTTTTACATGGTACTATTTCGCTGTCAAAGGAAAATACAAACGAATAGTGAGGAAAACAGTTATGGATTACGTAAAAGGTTGTGATTTCTACGAGCTTTCAAAGTACACTTTGAAGAATGTCGCAAACGGTAAGATCGGAATAGCCGAAGGATTAAAAAATGAACTTACATATCCGGCATTAAGCAGCATGCTCGAAAAGGCAAAGATTGACTTTGTTGACGGAAGCGGCAAGACGATCAAAGGCATGCCTTCAGCTGAGATATTCATAATGACCAAGAAGATCGATAAGAAAAAATACATTATCGGTTTATCCTTCAACAGAAGAATTGCAGGCACACCCTCTGGAAAAACAGGCATCGAAGCATGGTTCGAAGAATCAAGAGACAAGATGGTTGAAGAAAGCAGACTTTTCGCTGACGGATTCGAGAAAGAGCAGGCATATTTTGACCACTGCATGATCGATCACTTAAGAAACTCGGTAGGTTCAGGACAGCTTCTTGAAGCTGAGTATCAGGATAAGATCATTACGAGAGCAAAGAGCAAAACGATATTGGGCATTACATCTACCAAAGCAGGATTGTTTATAACCATGATCATCCTCTGGACCTTTGTATTCCACAACATCGCGCTCGCCTTTATCTTTGCACTCTGCATGGTAGGAAGCTTCACGTTAATTACCACCAAGGCAAAGTCTGAAGAGAACGATCTGGTTAACAACGAGAATTAACTACTTACAATATAACCCAAGCCTTTGACAATCGTGCCGGCTTCATTGTTGACAGTTTCCAACTGTTTTCCGTCAACAACAGGCCGGCACTTATTTTTTGTTTCCGTGATATAATTCGTTCGTTAAGAGGTGCGGGCGTGGAAAAGAAAAGCTATCTTGGCGACATCCTGATTATAATTGCCGGACTATTTTGGGGCAGCATGGGAATCTTCGTGCACCACTTAAACGACCTCGGTTTTTCATCAATACAGGTCGCATGTCTTCGCCTTACGACTGCAGGAATCCTTTTCGCACTGATACTTCTGATCAAGGACCGCAAGGGCTTTAAGATCGCTTTGCGCGACATCCCGCTGTTCCTCGCATTGGGCCTTGTAAGCATCCTTTTCTTCACATGCTGCTACTTCACCGCAATCCGCCTCATGACGATGTCCACGGCAGCGATCCTTCTCTACACTTCTCCCATCTGGGTCATGATCCTCGCGATCATTTTCCTCAAGGAAAAGTTCACGGTTAAAAAACTCATCGCGCTCATACTCGCATTTGCAGGCTGCATCCTCGTCTCCGGCTTCGGCGGCAAAGTTACTGTTGTGGGCATCCTTGTCGGTCTGGGCTCCGGTCTGGGATACGGCCTTTACAGCATTTTCGGAACATTCGCGCTCAAAAAATATTCTCCTTACACCGTTACCTGCTACACATTCCTGATCGCAGGTCTCGGCTCCATATTTGTTGCAAATCCGGTTGATCTTGTTTCTAAGATCTCCGCCGTCGAAAACAAGCCTGCCCTGTTTGGCTTTGTCCTTCTTACATCAGTCGTCACGGCGGTAATCCCGTTCCTTCTTTACACTTTGGGCCTCAACATGACCACCGCCGGCAAAGCCGCAGTGCTCGCAACCGTTGAGCCCGCAGCCGCAACGTTATTCGGCTTTTTTGTGATGAAGGAAACAGTAGGGCCCGTCGCTATCGCCGGCATCTTACTGGTTTTCGCTGCGATCGCAGTATTGAGCCTGGGCAAGAAGGAAGCCTGAGTTTCCCAAACTGAAATCTAAAAACGGTTCTGTAATTGTTTGCCAAAAAAACGGCCAACAATTATATAAATCTGCCTTTTTCTGTAATTGTTGGGCAAAAAATCGAGCAACAATTACAGATTTAGTTTTTGAGGAAGAATCCCACGCAATTAAAAACCCCTCCGGAAATTCCGAAGGGGCAGTTTATCAATATTGAATTATCGATTAAGCACATCAGGCCTGTGTTGTAGGATCAGCAGGAGCGGGCGCAGGTGCAGGAGCTGCGGGAGCTTCAGCTGCAGGGGCAGGTGCAGCCTCAACAGGTGCAGGTGCTGCTTCAACTACAGGTGCTGCTGCGGGTGCGGGTGCAACCGGAGCGGCCTCAACGGGTGCTGCAACAGGTGCAGCTACGGGAGCGGCAGGTGCAGGTGTTGCTTCAACTACAGGTGCAGCCGCAGGCGCGGGTGTTGCCTCAACGGGTGCGGCAACAGGTGCAGCGGGTGTCGGTGCTGAGAAATCAATAGGTGATGCAGGAGCAGAGAAGTCGATGGGTGATGCAGGCTCAGGTGAAGAAACCGGAGCTGCGGCGGGTGCTTCAGGAGCAGCGCCATTCGTAGCGGGCTTCTTTTTCTTTACTACGAGAAGGATCACAACGACTGCTGCAGCTGCGAAAACAACAAATACGATTGCGCATATCGCAATGATAAGTCCGACATTAATAAGCGTGAATGTAAGCTCTACTTCGTCACCGTCGAGAAGATCCCATGTATATGTCTTTCCGTCCTTGGAAACTTCTGTTGCATTATCGTCAGTTGCGGGAGAAGGAAGTGTAATTTCTACTTCCATGAATCCGCCGTATGTTTTGAGATCTTCGGAAGTAATACCCTCTTCATTGAGGTCACCAACAACGTTTGTATCCCAGTTAATGGTGTATGTGGAACCCTTCTTTGAGAGTTCGAAATCACCGAGCTCGAGGTCTTCTGTGAAGCAGTCAGCGTTGAAGATATCTTCAAAGTCATTGACCTTAACATTTGTCATAGTGAAGGTATAACCTTCGTAGTCACCCTTCTTATAATCGTCAACGGTCCAGCCTTCGTCCTCGAAAGCGTCAGCAATGTCTTCCATTTCTGACTCAACTTCTGAATCGATCAGCTCGTTGTAATAACCGTAAATTACTGTCAGATCAGCTTTACCGTTACTCTTAATGTTCATCGATGTGCGGAACCTTACACAACCTGTAAAGCAGAACGCAGCAAGAGCGAGAAGAACCATAACGGAAATTGCCTTAGCATAGAGTTTTCTCATAAATAACCTCCTGTTTGTCTGAAAACTGATTAGATTATCTCATAAGGATACGGATTTTTTACATTAACATATGTAATGTCTGTCCCGTGCGCGAAAAACACATCACTCAAGTCCTAAAAATGCACGCAGTTCAGGGAGCACGCGTTCAGCTTCATGGCGGCCCGTCTGGTATGCTTTTTCGAGCTTTTCGGGATCTTTTTCGGTGCGGCCGATGCCGATCTTTTCGGGCGGCCTGATAACAAAAGACTGACCGTCAGCTTCGCGCTTATCGACACCTTCGACCTGCCCGTTATATATCTCGTGACGTTTAGCCATTCCTTCAGCGATGGCAGGATATTTGTGGAGTGCCATCTTCATGATGAACGGCGACTTTTTCTTCACATAGCCTTTGGGCTGGGTCAGCACGATGACATTGCGGTTAAACCCGAGGCTTTCCATGTATTCATATGGGATAGAATCAGCGATGCCGCCGTCGAGATAAGTGCTGTCACCAATCGGGACAGGCTTTGAAGCGATCGGCATTGAAGCTGATGCCCTCATCCAGAGAAGGTCATTCCCGCCGCCGTCGGTGCATTTATGGTAAACGCACTTGCCGGTCTTAACGTCAGTCGCGCCGATGTAAAACTCCATCGGATCGTTTTTGAAAGTCTCTTTGTCGAATGGATCAAGAACGTCCGGCAGCTCTCGGTAGCAGAAATCCGCACCGTAAAGATCACCCGTTTTTATGAGTGAACGGTAGCTGCAGTATCTCGGATCTTTGCAGTAGTTTTTGTTATATCTGATCGCTCTTCCGATCTGACGTGATTTGTAATTGCAGCCGAAAACCGCACCTGCGGAAATGCCTGCCGCGCCGTCAAATCTTATGTTGTTTTCCATGAGAACATCGATGACACCGCATGTAAACATGCCGCGCATGGCGCCGCCCTCTAATACCAGTCCGGTCTTGTAATTCACTATTATCCCATCCTCACCGTGATAAAAATACACGGGCTAATAATAACAGTGAGTATGTATATTCGCAAAGGGTCAGTGCGTCCTCATGTTCGAGGAAACTTCATAAGCGATATATTCGTGGCCGAATTCATATCCGAGTTTTTCCGCGAGATGCACGGAACCCATATTTTGCGCATCCCAGCTCGGATACAACCCTTCATCAAGACATTTCAATATCAATGCAGAGCAGGAGACCGTTGCCAGATGCTTTCTTCTCTCTGATTCAGCGGTATCGACTTCGATCTCAATGCCTTCCCTGTAACGTGTGTACGAAGATGCGCCTGCTACGATTTTACCGTCCTTTAAGATCACTACTCCCCTGCCGTCTTCAAGGTATTTTTCCTTACTCTCAAATGCAGATACAAAGTCAGCAGTCACGGGGTTTTCGAGACACAGGTCATATGTCTCTCCGTCTATGTTTTTGAGTTCATATCCGTCAGGAAGGAGCTCAAGATTTTTCTTCAACTTTTCAACGTCGAATTTAGTATCCTTCCTGATCGCAAAACGGGTTACTTTTCTCGCGTCGGGATATACGGATTCGATGAGCTTTGCCCACTCTTCGTTCTGAGGCGTCAAGATCACAAAACCTTCCGGTTTGTTTTTTACCAGTTCTTCATCGGGTGCGCCTGCGAAAAAGCCTAAAACGCCGACAAGCGCGAATGCCGAGACAGGGTTTTCGAGGTCGGTAACAAAGACCTTTCCCATAACCTTCTGAAGACATGAATATATCAGCGTCTCCTGCCAGCCATCGAATAATTTCTCAACTTTGGATGTATCTTCAAGTACGTAAACCATAACGTTTAACCCCCATTAATTACTTAAACAGCACCGCTTTGCAATTCACAAACCATTCGATTACTCTGTTGCAGGAATAACTTTCAAACTGCTCGCATTGTATATATATGGCATGAAAATAACAACATCCTTACCTTTAACTAAATCCAAATTTATACCTTCTTGCCAATATGAATACTCATACCCCGAATATGCCAATTTCATATATGGTGAAAGTGGATATGAATAAGAATCTGAAAACATCAATATTCCGCATTCCGTTGTGCCTTCGTTATTTCTCCACCATGTATTATTATATGCACTATCATAAGTGTATTTACTGGTAAGGTCCCGGTTATCAAAAGCATTTCCGACTACATACTCATCAAATGTATATGTATTACCATCTGCACCAGTCAACGATGTGTTGAACTTCGGCGTAATTAATTCATAATCATCTGCTCCGGCAAAATATCTGCCTACTCTTTGTCCTGTTGCGCCAATATGCCATTTCTTATAACGGATAATGTTGTAATTATTAAAATCAAGATACATTGGATCCGCTTTCTTTCCTGTTTTTACATCAATCCACGTAGCTATATGCTGAAAACCATAGAAAGCTGCTCTCGTGTTCCAATGATGATCCGTTTTATAGACATAATCATAAAAACTCATTCCATCTTCTCTCATGCATTGTCTTAAATCAATTACATCAACATCAGCATCATCCAATAATTGCATAACTGAATCTATGTTTTCATTCCTATAATCCTCTATACCAATAGGAAGCTCTTTATCGTATTCATCAATATTTACCGGTGGCTGAATGTAAAGGAACTCAACTCCATTTGCATGACAATAATCTGAAAGTTCTATTATTTGCTTTGCACAATAATCTATTTCAGAATCACTCCATCTGGCTTCAGGAATGATAATATGTCCATTATCCAACTTAACCACACCATTCATCTCGCGCTGCCCAAATACGTTCCGAAACAAACCGTTTAGATCTATTGTTTGTTTTTTTAATGGGAATACGACTGAATACGCCAGCTGCATATCATTTCTCTCAGATTCAGAAAAATTATAATTCACATTTACATCGTCATACAACTTAAACCTTATAAAGTTATAATCTGCGCATAATCCCCAAAGGCAAATAGTTGCAAATAATATAACTATCGTTATAACGTGCTTATTCTTCTTTATCATATCTACTCCCATTAAAATTGCTGATATAAAAACGGATTATGTGAGCCAAGCATAATAAACGATACAGCCCATATTAATGCCAAAACTAAGGCAATTGGAGAAACAATTTCAAAAACACCATATTTATCATGCTTTCGAATTGTTTTGGTCACATATGGAATAATAGGCATTGAGAACAAAACACCCAAGAGCAAATAAATACCATATTCTCTGGTATAACGATAGAATTCAGTACTCACCATAAGGGTTCCATTCATGCCCAGCATTCCTTTGCAATATGCCAACGCTGACTTCCAATCTGTGTTATTAAAAATCACCCAGATAAAATTAATAATTAACAGCGATAATATTCTCCATATCACCTGTGTAATGCTTTTTCTTTCCTTCAGTTTCAAAACATAACGTTCAAAAATCAGAGCGAAGAAAAATATTAGACCCCATATAATAAAATTCAGCGTAACACCATGCCATAATCCGGTTAACAGCCATACCACCAGGAGATTCATGATATTACGCAGCAATGAGCGCTTTGATCCGCCCAATGGTATGTATATATAATCTCTAAACCAAAAACTTAATGATATATGCCATCTTCGCCAGAAGTCCGTTATACTCTTTGCACAATACGGGTAATTGAAATTCTCTTCAAAATGAAAACCTAGCATCTGCGCACAGCCAATTGCCATGTCGGAGTATCCGGAAAAATCATAAAAAAGCTGCAACGAATACGCAATTGAACCTAACCATAATAACAAAACAGGATAGCCTGAATAATCTCCACCATTTTGAATCTGGCTTACTAATACCGCAAGGTTATCAGCAATAATTATTTTTTTCGAAAAGCCGATTACAAATCTTTTAATTCCATCTCCAACATCTTCAGTCTTAGGTGTTGGGCAGTCAATAGAGTTTTCGATTGATGAATATCTTACAATTGGTCCCATTATGATTTTGGGAAACATCAATATGTATGTAACCAGTTTTAATGGATTTCTTTGTGGCTTGATTTTACCCGTGTAGCAATCCGCGATATACGAAATAACAGAAAATGTTAAAAATGACAGACCAACCGGTACTCCATGACTGGAAGCTTCAAAAGGAATCTTTACACCGGTTATCATTCCTATTTTCAAAACAAAATAATCTAAATAGCGATAATATAAAAGGCTGCAAACAACTGCTGTTATTCCAAATATTGCTAAGCCCTTTTTTATCTTAGGGTGAGTATTCTCATACTTTTTCACTCCCATCGTCAATACATAGACAAAAATGCACAACCCTAAGATATATCCAAAATGATATTTCCCATTTACAAAATAGAAAAAGAGACTTCCGGCCAGTATTATGTAATTTCTAAATTTATCTTTGCTGAGATAATAAATTATGAAGAAGATTGGGAAAAAACCAAATACAAATACAAGAGATGATAAACTCATTTTACTCTCCTAAAAAAAGATCTAACAATCTTTTCTAAACAAGTTTACGCTATATCGTCAATAGCCGGAAAACTCCTAAAATTCAGTTTTTATACTCATGTGATATCGTAAGCCGGATAGTTGAAAACCATTCTGTTTGATAATAGCATATGTTGTTTTCTTTTCCCACTCAACCCGTTCTACGATCGACCTGTCCGGAGCTTCTACTCCCTCGGGAACGAAAATGGCTTCATAAAGGAAATCCTTTAAAAATTCCGGCCGCTATTTTACAAAAACACAACCGTTCAGTTTTCTCATCTTTCACTTTAATCTAACCGTGTCATCAGCACCACTGTCTCGAAATAACCGTCCCGGAGAAACATATCTATAAATTGAAATTTGTCACTCTTCTCTATACCGATACCCATCCGGAATTCGAATATACGCACGGATATGCTCATCGATAGAGCGTTCGATAATCCCGGATATATTATTCACATTTCCTTCTGCAACAAGGATCGTACCCTCCCGTTTATCAAGGACGATCCCCATATGGTCGTGCTCTTTGTTTTCGAATACCCTGTCATAGAGCACGATGTCTCCCGCTTCCGGAACATAACCTTCCTGCCCTTTATGGTATTCGATCCGCCGATCGCCTAAAGCAAACTCTTCCCAGCCAAGGCATCCAGCCAGATGACAGGTTTTACACTCCTCAGGTCTGTACGGGATTTCGAATCCCGCTGTCGTGCAGCAATAATAGACAAACGCCGCACACCATAACCCGTCAGCTTCCTTGAGATTCCATGTCGGAAACAGTCGCACAATCGATGCAAGATTGGAAGCCATCCCATCAACATCTCCGTGAAACGGAACCTGCGCCATATCCTTTGCAATCCTGGCTAGTTTTTCTCTTGTTGCTTTTTCCATATATGCCTCGCCAAACCCCGATTTGTATCTGGAAACAATGTCACTGTTTATTCTTCTTCATATGTCTTCCCTGAGTTTCATAATTCACCACGATATGTCGATCCGCCTGTTCGGCTTTCCGCCAAAGAAGGACAACCGTCTCGACACTATTTCCGTTGTCCAAACTCATATATATCTTCTCACTCCCTATTATCGGTAAGGAGAATACAACCTCTTTCAACCACTGACCATTAGGCTGCTTATCTTCATATATGTTGATTTCCTTGATTAGGATAGACAACAGCTCATGTTTCTCCTCATTATTCATTTTATAATAGAGGGTGTCGAAATACATTAATGTTTTATATATGTTATCGGCCTCAAGCTTTGCCGTATTGACAGCAATCTTCTTTTTCCTGGCAATCATCAGATTAGCTTCGATTTCGTCTATCTTGTCGTAAAGTGCATATATCCTTTCAGACAGATCCGATCTCATGCTGTCAAAATGCTTGTCATCAGGATCAAGCGAATCAGATTCTTCTATGAGTCTGCTTTTCAGTGACAGTATCCTTCTCAATTCACCTTCTTGCGTAGTAATTTCCTTGTCCAGCTCGGAAGTATCAACTTTTGAACTGATCCGGTTCTTCATTATTTCTGCAAACTCCGGCTTTCTGACCAATTTGATTATTATTTCCTCTATAGCTGACTCTATCGTTTCTGCCTTAATCTGTTTTATATAGTTACACTTGTATCCATTAATACCTTTGCGATGCTTGCAGGCATAGTAATAATAGTCTTTGTATTTTTCTCCATTCTTCTTTTTCTTTCTGGCAACATTATGATACATAGCAGCACCGCAAACCGGACAACGCAGCATACCGGTAAGAAGATGGCTTTTACCATTACCGCCATCAATTTTCCTGTCATATGTCCTTGCAAATAATTCGAGTTTTGCTTGCGACAATGCCCATGTCTCATCATCAATCAACGCTTCGTGTAATCCATCAACCAACAGATATTCCTTCTGATTTACCATTCTGTAATCATTACGTGTTCCGTGAACCTTCTCTGTTTTACGGCGCCCATAAGCTATTTTTCCGTTATATACCGGATTATGAAGAACGGCCTTAATAAAATATGTTGAGAAGTATTCATGTTTTCCGTTTTGTCTGACCTTCTTCGTATAACCATGCGTCTGAAGAAATCTTGCAATCCCGGCTATACCAAGCTCTGTGTTAACGTACTTGTCGAAAATGATCCTGATTACTTCAGCCTCATCTTCCGCTATATACAGAATCCCATTCTCTAATCTGTATCCATATGGAGCAAAACCTCCATTCCACTTGCCTTCACGAGCCTTCTGTATTCTGCCTTCCATGGTCTGGACTCTGATGTTATCACGCTCGATCTCGGCAACAGCAGACAGGACAGAGATCATGAGCTTTCCTGAATCTTTAGATGAATCGATACCATCTTCAACACAGATCAGGTTTACATCAAAGTCCTGCATTATCTGTAATGTTGATAATACATCTGCTGCGTTTCTTCCAAATCTCGACAACTTGAATACAAGAACAAATGAAACATTATCCTTTCCATTTGTTATATCTTGAATCATCTGAGTAAAAGCCGGTCTACCCTCAACCGATTTACCTGACTTTCCCGCATCCTCATATTCGCCGACTATCTCATAATTGTTAAACTCAGCGAACATGCGCATTCTGTTCTTTTGAGCTTCCAACGAATATCCATCGACCTGAATAGCAGTCGATACACGGGTATACATATATACTTTTTTCTTTTCTTCCATCTTTATCCTTCTTTCTTCTGATTAATCTGCTTGAAATAAGCGAGAAATCTCTTTTGGGATTCGTCATCCATATTTCTTACTGTTTCAATCAGGCTTTTCTCCTCGTTTGTAAGGACAAAATCCGTCTCTTCAGTTCCTTTTAGTAAATACGATGTTGATATTCCCAGTGCTTCACAAACTACCGGTATCTTTTCTGCAGTCGGATTAGTATGCTTTGTATTCCAATCACTGATTGTGCTTGCAGTGATTCCGGTTCTGCGAGCTAATTCTCTTATGCTTATTCCGTTATCCTTCATTACCTTGAATAATCTTTCGTTAATCGTCATATAACGCCTCCCTGTAATCTGTACGCTTATGCGTACAGATTATCAGAGGACATTTTCTTCGTCAATCTTTTGTTTCTTTGTTTGCCATCAGGTCTGCATATTTCCTGTAGACTTCTGCTCTTTTTGCGAAGAAATATACATATTCCGGAGTCGGCAGATCATCGAGGCCAAGACTTTCTCCATATTTCTCGATCATCCTGGCCAGAAAATCGGCAAGTCCGCTCCATCTGTCGTTCGTCTTTGTCGTTTCTTTGAGTTCTGTCTGTATATTCATATTTATCACCTGGCGCCTCCGCCTTTACCCTTTCTTTTTAGTAAGCTTTCCTGTCTTCTGCGTTCCCGTTCTTTCTCTTCAAGTTCATCGATAAATCCGGGAGGAAGAAGATCTAACAACTTTTGGATTTTCTGCTGTTTATCCTGCAGCTCGTCGATCTTGCCGTCTCTTTCTTTGACTGCTTCTTCAAGTTGCTCGGTTTTGCCTTTCCAGTAGCGACCTATTTCCCTTTGTTCTCCGATATCACGATGAAGCCTTTCAACATATCCGTTGACTGACTTGATCTGTTCCTTCATCTTTGCCATTTCGGGAGCATAACGGGAAATGAGTTCGATCGCCTGAGCTTTCTTCTCTTTGCTCTTTAGCATGCCGATATCATTTATCGCCTGAGCGATTTCCTCATAGTGCAGCATGAGTTCATCAGCGTTCTTGAAGAGATACGTAGGAAGATGTTCACGGTGAGTGATCCTCTTTGGGAGTCCGCGCTTTATATTGGGGAAGTGATAGACCATGTGTTCATAAAACAGATCTTGAAGTTTTACGAGTCCAGCAGGTCCGCCGATTATGCTCTTGGAAGACAATCTTCCGTCTTTTGTGATTGGTACAAAGCATACGTGCATGTGCGGACTTTTCTCATCGAGGTGGACTACTGCGGATAAGATGTTCTCTTCGCCGAAGGTCTTCACATAAAATCTGTATGCCATTTGGAAGAAGACAGTTATATCCTGCAAGGATTTTCCTTTGAAGAATTCAGGTGAAGCAGTACATATACTGTCCTGCATCACAACACTGTCCTTTCTCACCTTGCAGCCGACTTCCTGTATCCTTTGAAGGATCATGTTCCTGTAACTGCCGGTTGGTGTTTTGAGATGGAAATTGTTTTTAGATAAGCTCAGATCGATATCCGGGTTGCTCTTGTATTTTTCCTTCTCTCGCTCGTGATGTTTTTCCAGGCGCCCGACGGCACCCATCTTACATTTGTTGATTCTCATAATTGCATAAGCCATATTTAGGCCTCCTTTGTTTTAAGTTTGTTTGGGCATAAAAAAAGCCCCGCTTCTTTTAGCGAGGCATCCTCTTGGTTCGGGCAAGATGTCAATAAGTTAATAAGTCGCAGGGGATAGTCCGTCTGACATCTTGCAATTACTGTCGGTCTTATACACCGCAACAGAAATAGAAGGACGCTCCTTATGTGAAATTGTCCGCAATAAGCGGCGGCCAATTTCCCAACGTAGCTTTGTTGTGTCGAGATGTGATCGCATATACCGAACGCTCCCATCTCTCCCCAACAACCTCGGATATCGTCGTCAGAACAGTCGTCCACCGGAAGACTGTCCTTCCTAGATATCCTTCTAATTCTGTTGGGTGTAACACACTACACCTTGCAAGCAAGGTGGTGTGCAAGGGGATTCCCCTTGACCCCTGTCGAGGATACGGAAATCTACTCGCAGGTACCGCTTCGCCCTGCGCGTATCTTCCCTTAATCCTCGCTTCAGTCGGAAGTAAGGTGTCAAAGCAGTCTGTCTCTATACTTATTAACATCTTGACACCTTACATTCCTTCGGGTGCTTCAGGGAGCTTCCAGTACCATTGGTTCTGCATCCTGATCGATACGATCCCAAGCTCCCTTTTCGCGCTTTGTGCAGTCGATCTGCGTATGCCATTCTTTGCCAGAATGGCCTCGCAGTCTTCTGCTGGTACCGCCGTTCCTGCTGCAAGCATTTCTTCGATAACCGCCTTTGCTTCCTGCAGCCTTGTATCCGGTCTTCCGATGTCGGCAATGAAATCCTGATTGCGCAGTATTTCATCTGCCGTCTTTTCTGAAACTCCCGTAAACTCGATTCCGTTGTCGTTGATCCTGAGCTCAAGCGTATCTCCTTTGGATGCGAGGTTCATCTTTGTCTGGACGAGATAACGCTTGTCTTCCTCTTCGGGATCTCTTGCTAAAAGGAGGATGCTCCTTACAGCTCCAGCCACATCAATAGAGCCGGGAGTCCTATATAGTGCTTTGACACCGGGCATCTTGTTCATGTGATTAACGACCACGATTGAGCAGTCTGTTTCTCTTGCTACATTGATGAGGGCATTAAACTTCGGTCTTACCTCATTGGAAGCATTCAGAGAACAGTTACCGATATACGAAGCAAGCGGATCTAAAACAAGAAGCTTCGCTCCGGTCTGCTTTATAGCATCCAAGATACGGCCGTCCTCGAATGTGAGAGGGGATTCCGATTCATCAATAAAGGCGAGTCGGTCTCTGATACCGCCCGCCTTTATGAATCTTGGAACTATAGTGTCATCGTAATCGTCCTCAGTACTCTGGTACAGTACCGTGACCGGTTCCGGTGGCTTGTCGTAATCCGTATAAGGTAATGGTTCACCTCTAGTCAGATATGCTGCCAAAGTGAGCATAAAGGTGCTTTTACCTTCTCCCGGATCTCCCTGAAGGATCGTTACCTTTCCTCTGGGAATAAAAGGAGGCCAGAGCCATTTGATCTCTCTTACCTCTACATCTTTTGAACTGATTATCTTCAGTTCGGTTTTCTGTGACATAAAATCACTCCTTTCATAAATATTTTTTTGCATTAAAAAAGCGGCTGTTCTTTTACGAACAACCGCTTCTTAATACTTATTCTGGGGGTATAAATGGATAGACTACCCCAAACCCATAATACGCTCATTTGAAATTTAAATCAAGAACATATGTTCTATAATTTGCACAAGTATTCTGCTTCGCTTTTAGCAGTTCTGTCAATCCGGTCCGAATTTATATATCCCTCTACTATTAAGTAGGGAACTAAGGCAAAACGATGTATCATTTTTGAAAGCTGTCTGAAATCTGATATGGAAAGTCTGAATACTGTCAAATAGGAATACTGTTTATGCAGGCTCATCCCAATTCAACTTTATCCTGCGTTCTTTTTTGCGGCAATCTGTCAGGTACATACTAATAAGAGTCTGATAAGGGATGCCTGTATCCACAGACATCTTCTTGAAGTACTCAATATCTTCTTCGGACAGATACATACTGACCATCTTCTTCGGTTTTTTGGAAGCTCTTGGCCTGTATGCTCTTTTGATCATTTCCTTTGTTACTTCCGGAGAATCATCATCAAAAACTATGGGCATATCCTTTGCTTCTTCCAACTTTTTGATTTGCTCTTCTGTTAATCCTGTTTTATCGTCAATCGAATATTTAATAGTTGTCATCGTAATACCACTCCTCTTCCTGCTTTGTAGCATATCTCGCTGAAATGATCCTGACAGCGTCTTTTCTGTCAGTGTGTACTACTGTAACTAATGCCAGTCTTTCATTTATCATTCCTATCGAGATGAAGCGTTCCTCATCTACTGTACTGTGCTCGATATCCGCCAATTCAAGGCGGTTATCGTCTTGAAAAACCAACGCGGCCGCTCTGAAGTCAATACCGTGCTTTTTTATGTTAATCTTTTCCTTGTTTTCATCCCATTCGAATTGCATATTTATATTATATATACGTTATTCGTCAAGTTCAATCTTTTGAGCAATAAATACATAGCTTCTCGCTGAGCTCTCTAAAAGTATCCCTCTACTATTAACTTCTGGGAAAACGAGAATCGGACATGCTTTTCCATAAAGTCTGATTTTTAATATATTATGTCTTAAAGCGACAGAATGCAGTACAGCTCCAATTAAATCTCCTTTTGAGTGTACTGAACACAGTTCATTTTTCGTATTCAAACCATTTCAGTAAACCGATAACTCATCCCATTCGCATCAATCAGCATCAACACGCCATCTGAGACAGAATAATCATATTCTTTGTCTTCAGCACTATCATCTGAAAAATCGATCTTGACCTTGCCGCCTTCGATAATATAGCTGAATTCATATGTGTTTAGCGGCAATTGAAGAATTCCGTGACCGTTCCCGTCAAAAGAATATATCGTCACGTCGTCATAACTCCATGTACCTATCAGCAGATCACCTTTCTCATTAGTCCTATTTGCGCTCTTATGATTGCCACCCACAAAAAGCACTATTCCGACAAGACTTACTGCAAATAAAGTGATCACACAACATAGCAGGATCAGAACCGGATTTTTATGATTATCGGAATTACTTACGGCATTCTTAGATGGAATATGCTTAATTGTTTTCCTAATCTCACGAAAATTCACTTTTCCGAGTTCTGAGATATCCTTACTGTATAGCTTCTTTTTCTTCATCACAACCGGTCCTTATCTCAAATAAGGGGTGATAACGAATCACCGTCACCACCCCTTGTTATCACATTACAATATCTCTTGATGCCGATTAATGCTGTACGTTCTTTCTTTTCTTCTGAACAAGAACAACTGCGAAAAGCATTACTGCGACTGTCATACAGCTGCTGCCTACCCAGAATGCATGAGAAATCGTCTCACCGGTAGAAGGAACTGCTGCATTAGATCCGCCTGAAGATGCAGCCTTAACATTAAGGGACGTCACTGCTGTTCCGTCCTTGAACGTAACGGTTATCGTATGACCACCGGCACTGAGGTTCTGAATTGTAGCAGCCTTGATCGTAATGATTACACTGCCCTTTACAGCAGTATAATCAGTTCCGTTTACAAGTTCCTTATCGTCGATCTTAACGCCCGTGAAATAATCAGAATATGTCTTGTCATCGTCCGCGCTACGCTTTACTTGGATCTCAAAATCCGAGCCCTGTGTAACTGTGCCGTTAGCTCCACTGACTACTGTGTAGTAAACAGTCCCAGTTGAAGAAGATTTCCACTTAGCATAGATCGTTGAATCTGCCGTGATAGCTGTATCGAAATCAAACGCTACCGTAAAAGTCGCATCCTGATACCAGCCGTCAAACGTGCTGTCAGCCTTTGTAGGATCAGAAGGCTTTGTTGCCTTAGTTCCTGATGTAACGTTCTGATCTGCAATAGCTGAACCGCCGTTTACCTCGAAAGATACAGTGTAGGTAACAGGAGTTACAGCATTCTCCTTCCACTTAGCATAGATAGTAGTATCTGCTGTAATAGCTGTATTGAAATCAAATGCTTTAGCAAACGTTGCATCAGCATACCAGCCGTCGAAAGTATAATCAGTCTTTGTAGGATCAGCAGGCTTTGTTGCTTTGCTTCCGTCAGTAACAGACTGTGATACTACTGCACTTCCGCCGTTTGTCTCGAACGTAACTGTATATGTATTTGCAGGCACTTCTTCAAAGATTGCTTTAACTACAACGTTCGCGGTTCCAATTGTGAACTTATCACTTGTTATAGTAACACCACCGGATACGACCTGCCATTCCTTAAACTGATATCCTGAAGATGGTGTAGCTGTCAAAGTAACTGTCGTTCCTGCAGCACCTGATGTTACATCCGCAGAAGCCGTTCCATTACCATCGTTCTGTACTGTTACTGTATATGTTGAACTATCTATCCAAGTTACCGTAAACTCGTTGCTGATAATCTCTGTATTATCACTATAGTAAGCTCTTAATCTATAGGTATCTGTGTCAGAGCTTGAATAAGATACAGAATAAGTTGTCTTTCCAGATAAATCAGTAATATTGGTCCAAGAACCAGAACTATTGCTACACTGCAATGTAATACCAATTGGGTCTTCTCCTGCTATAGCCCATGTAAATGCATAAGATGCGGATTTGTCACATGTTCCACTTTGCGGCTGTGTAGTAAATCGTCTAGGATTCTCACCCGTCCAAGTTACCGTAAACTCGTTGCTGATAATCTCTGTATTATCACTATACCCTGCCAATAATCTATAAGTATCTGTGGAATTACCCAAATATGATACGGAATACGTTGTCTCTCCATAAAAGTTAGTAAGATTTGCCCATGTGCCAGAACTA
>JAZROA010000020.1:0-126854 GCA_045648465.1 Saccharofermentans sp. | reverse complement strand
TGATACGGAATACGTTGTCTCTCCATAAAAGTTAGTAAGATTTGCCCATGTGCCAGAACTATTACTGCGCTGCAAGGTAACATAAATAGGATCGCCTTCTACAGCCCATGTAAATGCATAAGATGCAGATTTGTCACAAGTCCCACTTTGCGGTTGTGTCGTAAATCTCTTTCCATCAGCATTTACTATCGATCCCATAGAAAACCCCATTACTATTGCAATGGTAACTAATAATGTTATCCCTCTTCTTATCATTAGTTTCATTTCTCTATTTCCTCCAATCATTTATAAATCTGTAAATACTTACATGCTTGTTTTTCTTTGCAATACAAATCTACTGACATTTATCTTTTATAAATCCTCATTTGTCGCTTTATTAACAAAAAAGCAGCCTGCCATTTATAAGCAAACTGCATTAATTACATTTATATAGAGACAGACAGTATTAACTACTGACTGACTGACTGACTGACTGACTGAAAAATTGTCCGTCTAATGCACATAGCTGTCAACACCTTTCCATAAAACTGAAAATTATCCATAATGAGTATTCTACCAGATTAATCATATTTATTCAAAAGATTTTGATTATAGTCTGAAGAATAGTTAATTGAGGAGGATTATTGTTTTATCAATTATTCTGCACTTGCATTTATCTTACTCAATCATCTTAAAATGCTTTAGTGCAGCAACAATAGCTTTCTCCTTTTCAGGTGGACAATTAGGTTGTCTGGAGTTCTCACTTTTAGGGAAATTATAGTTTGATCTCTCGATTATTCCGTGTTTTCTCTTAATCTGTGCAATATTCAAATGTGTTACATGTAAGCCTGTTTGCTGCTTAACGTACTCCTGAATCTCATCGTATGTTGCTTTAGCTTCAGCCTCTGTCAGATCAAGATCAGACATCTTGATTCTCACTTCAAGTTTAGGAGCACTAGAAAGTTTGGACAAAATAACTACTGTCTCAACGTGCGCCGCATTAGGGAAAAGATCTGCAGGAGTTACTTCCCTGATCTCATATTCTCTCGTGAGCATCTTGAGGTCCCTTGCAAGTGTTGCCGGATCGCATGAGATGTAACAGACGGAAGGTGCACCGAGCTCCATGATCTTCTTGACCACGCCGATGTCGAGACCTTTTCTGGGAGGATCGACGATAACACAGTCGGGCGCCTTGATCTTTCCGCTCTTTATCAGTGAATCGAAGTCCGCTTTAAGGACGTCTTTGCATATGAATTCGCACTCGGAAGCTTCGTCCTGCGAGAGCGCAAGAGAGCGGTTTATCTTAGCAGAAGCAACTGCTTCAGGTACTACTTCGATACCGAAAAGGCTCTGTCCCTTTTTCTTTACCGCAAAACCGAGCGTGCCGCATCCGCAGTAAAGATCGTAGATAACGGATGCTCCGCCGCATGCTTCGGATGCTTTGTTTGCAAGCTTTTCGGCCTGGCTTGTGTTTACCTGGAAGAACGATCCGGCCTTGATCCTGAACTTTCTGCCGCAGAAGATCTCATCGTAGTAATCGACGCCTTCGATTATGGTCCTTACGCCGGTCCTGGTTCTTTTCGAGACCTTGTTGGGACTGATCCTGAGAAGAAGGCCGTTGAGATTAAAGCCGTCCTTTTCGCATGTTTTGCGGACCGCATCGTTAAGGCCTGTCGAAGCGATATACTGCTTCGCGTCCCTGATAACGACTTCGTGGGTCTGGCTAGATGAACTCGTAAGCTCAGCAAGGATCTCGTTGGTCCTCAGAGACCCTCTCAATACCAGGCCGTCGAAAAGCCTGGTCGGCGCGCGCCCGAAGATCTCTTCCACGGTATCTTTTATCTTGCCGAAGATCTCATATTCGATGAGCTTACCGTCGTAACTTCCCAACTCATCTGATTTGGCGCAGAGAAGACCTACCTGGCCGTCCCTAATCGCGTACTGCATATGGTTTCTGTATCTTGAAGGATCGTCAGAAGCCAGGATGGGCTTCATGACACCGTCAACGAAGGCAGAATCAAAGCCTCCGATCCTTATGAGGCAGTCACGCACACGGGTCTGCTTGATCTTAAGCTGCGCTTCGTAGGAAAGGCACGCGAAAGGCAGTCCGCCGGACACTTCATCTGAAGGAACAAATGGCGAGATCCTGTCGGGAGAAGCCTTTATGAGCTCCTTAACTTCGGCCACGGCATACTTGGATGTCTCGGATTCGATCTGAACCGTGCAGACCTCGCCCGGGAACACTCCGGGAACAAAACAGGTCTTGCCGGAAGGCAGGTTTCCTATGCCCTGTCCTTCGCTGCCAACGGCCGTAATTGTAAGCTCTGTGACCTCCAAAATGCTCCCGTCCCTTCTCTTTGCCTCACAATAGTCACTTAATTATAGATGAAATCGTGGTAAAATTGTCGTTGTACTATTAAAAGAAATATAAGAGGAGATGGTAATCTTGCCCTCGAATGTTGATAAAAAACAAAGATCTACAAGACCCGTAGCACCCGAGAACAGTGCTCTTGCCGACGAGCTTCGAAGCCAGCTCAAAGGTAAACCGACCAAGTGCGGATTTAACAGAAGCCTTACTCACGAGATCGTCAGCTTCGTAGGCGACATCCTCAAGATCGGCATTGTTGCCGTATTGTGCCTCTTCTTCACTTTCGGCGGATTCGGCGCAGGAATGCTCTTAGGCTACGCATCCACGACAAAGCCTCTTTCCATCGGCGACCTCACTTCAGCAGAAGAATCACAGACTTCATTCGTATATGACAGCGAAAACAACGTCATCGCAAAACTCACGGGTTCCGAGAACGTTGACCGTATTTACGTATCCTACAGCGAGATCAGAAACACTTACCTTGATGACGCGATCATAGCGATCGAGGATGAACGTTTTCGCGAACATTCCGGTATCGACATCAAGCGTATCGGCAGCGCGCTCATCTCGGCTATAGCAAACGGCGGTTCTGCAACACACGGCGGTTCCACCATCACACAGCAGACAGTTAAGCTCATAAGCGGCCAGGACGAGCACTCCACTTCACGTAAGGTCCAGGAGTGGTTCTCCGCCATGCAGCTCGAGCAGAACCTCTCAAAGGACGAGATCTTAGAGCTCTATATCAACCTCGCGCCGATGGGCAACAACTATGTCGGCGTCCAGGCTGCTGCAATGAACTATTTCGGAAAGAACGCATCAGAACTTACACTTCCTGAGTGCGCTCTCATCGCAGGACTCCCCAAGAGCCCTTCTTACTACAATCCGCTCAGAGAATCAGGCAGAAGAAATGCCCAGAGAAGAATGAGAACGATCCTCGGCAAGATGTACGAACTCGGCATGATCACCGAGGAAGAGTACGAGGAAGCCCTCAACACCGAGCTCGAATTCAAGCAGAGAAGCACGGACCGCACATCGACGGTCAATTCATATTTCGTAGAGTACGCGATCTCCGAAGTAATCGGCGACATTGCAGTGCAGAGAGGCATTTCCCGAAGCCTGGCCGCATCGCTCGTTTACAACAGGGGTTACCATATCTACACGACGCTTGAGCCAAGGCCCCAGGAGGTCTTAGACGACGCATTCAAAGACCGGGATCTTTTCCAGGAAGATCCGGACAGGATAGCCGACTACCCGGAAAAGCCAAACGCATCGATGGTCGTAATAAACAACGCGACGGGCGCGATAGCGGCGATGCAGGGCGGATATGGCGAGAAGACCATGAACCTGTCTTTGAACCGTGCGGTATCCACGCACCGTAACCCAGGTTCTTCGATCAAGCCGCTTCTCGATTACGGACCGGCATTTGAGCTCGGCCTCATCGCTCCCGGTACCGTAGTCTGGGATGAACCAAAGCATTTGGATCCTACAAGACCTGACGTTGACTGGCCTGTTAACTACGGCCGTACATACAGCGGAGAGATCACGATCAGAACGGCTCTCACATATTCACTCAACACGATCGCTGCAGAGCTCTGGACTGAAGTCGGAGGCGATACTGCTCTCTGGTACCTGAAGCAGGTCGGCATCGACAGAACTGCCGAAGGCGCATTCCCTTCACAGTCCGTCGGCGGCTTTACAAAGGGTATGACAACTCTTGAGATGGCTGCCGCTTACCACACATTCGCAACGGGCGGCACCTATGTCGAACCTTATGCATACACACAGGTTCTCGACTCCGAAGGCAACGTCATCGTTAAGTCCGACCCGATCAGCTACCGCGTATATTCTGAAGAAACATGCTTCTTCATCGCAGATATCCTTAAGGCAGTCGTCAACAACAATACTCCTTCCGACTGGGGTTCCGGCCAGATCGAGAATGAAGACGGCGAAGTCATCGACACCTGCGGCAAGACAGGTACGACATCAGATAACATCGATAAGTGGTTCTGCGGCTTCACGCCGTACTACACCGCTGCCGTATGGTACGGCTACGATAACAGGCTGAGGCAGACCGAGATCCCGCAGTGCGACTGGGACAGCGCCATCAAGATCTGGGTATGGTGCATGCAGCACATCCACTTGTATCTCCCCGGCGCCTCTTTCGAAAAGCCCGACTCCATTGTTACCGAATCCATCTGCTCTTCAGGCTACTATCCGACGGATGCATGCCGCGCAGCAGAAGGAAACAAGGTTTACACGGATTACTTCGTCTCAGGCAGCTACCTCTGCCCGACGGACGATAAACCCTGTCCGGTACACGTAGCGCCGACTCCTACACCGGTACCTACTCTCCCGCCTCCGGGTCCCGGCCAGGATCCGAACCAGGGTCAGCAGCCCGGACAGCCCGCGCCGGTATAAATCTTTCCTTGCAATTTATTAAGCAAGAGTTTATTCTTGTTTGGTCTGATTATTAGAAGATAAGGAGAATTACTTTGAGCAAATACAGCGGATCACGTACACCGGTCAACTTTGCGAAAAGAATAGTCGTTAAAGTCGGTACTTCGACACTCACATACGACAACGGCAAAATGAACCTCGGCAACATCGACAGGCTCTGTCGTTCCATCTCCGATCTTATGAACCGCGGCAAGGAAGTTCTCCTTGTAAGCTCCGGCGCCATCGGTGTCGGCATCGGCTACCTTGACCTCAAGGAGCGCCCGACCACAACCCGTGAGAAGCAGGCCATCGCTTCCGTTGGCCAGTGCGAGCTCATGAACGCTTACGCAAGAAGCTTTTCCGAGTATTCATACCGCTGCGGCCAGATCCTCCTCACAAAGGACGGAATCACAGACAAACTCACAAGAGCTAACGTTACAAACACCATCGAGACTCTGCTCGAGATGCGTATAATCCCCGTCATCAACGAGAACGACTCCGTATCCACAACGGAGATCATGCACAACGGCACATTCGGCGACAACGACACACTTTCCGCTGACGTTGCAGTCCTTGCTAACGCCGACCTGCTCGTTATCCTCTCAGACGTTGACGGTCTTTACGATTCCAACCCGCGCGAGAACCCTAACGCCGAACGTATTTCCTACGTCGATAAGGTAACTGAAGACATGCTCGACTTCACAGCAGGCAAGGGTTCCTGGCTCGGCACAGGCGGCATGGCCACAAAGATCACAGCCATGAGCAAGGTCACCGAGAACGGCATCATGGGCGTCATCGCTGACGGTTCATCAGTCCAGACACTCGAGAAGATCATCGATCAGGACGACGTCGGCACATTCTTCGCAGCACAGTAAAAACCTTGTAAATACGGCATTTAACACTGTTAAATCAGCCTTTTGGGGATAATTGTATGGTTTTTAAAAGATTGGCGGTCAGATCATCCGCTGCTGTCCTTATTTTCGCTTTCGGCTTAAGTCTGTTCGGCTGCTCATCCAAAGACCCCGAGCAGAAAACACTCGATTCCTTCACCAAAGCCGCTGACGGCATATATACTCTCGACTGTTATTCCGATTACAAGATCGACGAGTATCTCAAGGCCGGCATCACTGACGTTTTGCAGTACGATACCTGGATGACGGAAAATCTCACCCACGGAGTTCCCACAGGCGACATCCTCGGTATGGGATGCAGCTCGTTTGTTGTTGAGAGTTCTGACGGCGGCCACCTTTTCGGACGCAATTACGACTCCTCCGAAGGAGATGCGCTTGTGATCAGGACCCATCCCGAAAATGGCTACGCCTCCATAGGAATCGCTGACTTAAAGCATGTCAATCTCGGCAATGGCGGCGATTACGCTATCGAAGACGAGAAGAGCCTGCCTCTTCTTTTCGCTGCTCCCTGGTGCGTCTGCGATGGCATAAACGAGAAAGGCCTCGGCGTTTCCCTTCTTGAACTCAGCAACAAACATGTGGTAAACGACACGGAAAAAAAGGACTTCCTCATCTATTCCGCAGTGCGCGTGCTGCTCGATAAATGCGCAAATATCGATGAAGCGCTCGCCCTCCTTGAGAGCTACGACATGTATTCCCCGCGCAAAAACTCATATCACGTCTTTATCACCGACACGAGCGGCCGTTCCGTAATTGCCGAGTGGACAAGCGAAGGCCTCATGGTGACCGAAGAGGATACGGCCGTTGCTAATTTCCTTTTGTGCAAGAACGATCCTTATCTTGATACCGACCACCGTTACGCAAAGATGCACGACTGCATCGACGGCGTCTCTTCAATGACTCCCGGCGACGCCATGAGTGTGCTCGGTGAAGTCAGCCAGTGGACACGCTGGTCAGCGGTCTACGATCTCGAGAAATTTACGGTGGATATCTGTTTTAACGAAGACTACTCCAAGACTTATTCTTATAGCGGCAAAAAATAATCTTTTCCCGAGGTGAAAGACATGAAGATTGGAATCATCGGTTACGGAAGCATGGGCAAGATGCTCCTTTGGAAGTTCTCATCTAACAGCAAGACCGCCAAAGAAGATCTTTATATCGCGAACAGGACCCGCGAAAAGGTTTTGGAAGCAGAAGAAATTGCTGTCGTTTGCGACAATCGCACTCTCGCTTCAGAATGCGACATCGTCTTCGTCTGCGTCCGCCCCGTCGACATGAAAGCCGTTCTGTCCGACATCAGTACATCTCTCAAAGATGGCGCCCTGCTCGTCACCCTCAACGGCAGCATCACTTTCGACATGATCAAGAAAGTCGTTGATGTTAAGACCGCTAAGGTCATCCCAAGCCTCACCGCCGAGATCGACCGCTCACAGACTATCGTCTGCTATAACGATCTTGTAGGTGCTGATGATAAGACCGTTCTCCGCGAGCTTCTCTCGTCCATCGGCGAAGTGATCGAGCTCCCCGAAAACGAAGTCGGCATGGGCTCTGAACTTGTAAGCTGCATGCCCGGATTCATCGCTTCTATTTTCGACGTCATCTGCAACTCCGCAGAAGGCCACACAGAAATTCCCAGAGAGCAGATCGTCAAAATGGTCCTCAACACAATGAGCGCCACCGGCGACCTGATGCTCCAGAAAGACCTGTCTTTCAACGACGTCGTGACCCGCGTCGCGACCAAAGGCGGCATCACCGAAGAAGGCACAAAAGTCATCTACGACATGTTCCCTTCTGCTGCAGACGAGATGTTCAACAAGACTCTCGAGAAGAGAAAACTGACGGCGGAAAAGGCAGCCGCAACTTTTGAGAAGTAAGCACTATCTGAAATGCATTTCGGTGATTCTGTCCAGCGTCCTGATATCCAGTGGCGTCTTATCTGACTCGAACGTATAGAAAAGCCTGTCACCCAGCACAATGCCGGCCTCGCTATAACCATTGGTCCTTTCCACCATATCCTCTTTATAGCCGGCGTCACCCATCTTTCCGCAATGCTCGTGATACAGGATCTTCCTGTCACTCATCCTCAAAATAGTGAAGTCCGGGTGTATGATCTTGTTCCCTATCATAAGCGGGCATTCATATCTATAAGGGATGCCTCGCGCAAAAAACCTGTCGGCTATCATGGCCTCCGACTTCGACCTGACACACTCACCCTTGAGGGTATAAAACTTCGGCATGCCCTTCTTGAACGGTTTGCGCTTGTAGGGCACAGCCATCCACCTCTGTGCATATTCTTCATCACAAATATTGATCGGCTTGGCATACTTCCTTTTTCCCTCTGAAAGCGCACTGTATTCGTCCTCCGCTAAGACATGCGGATATAACTTGAGCATTTTTCCGATAGCTGCCAGCTCGATCCTCGCATCTTTTAAAACCCTGCTCAGATAATCCTTTTGAATCAGTTGTTCTATTAATTCTTTGTCATTCTGCGACAAGTATTTTTCGCTGCCATCGTCGCCCGCAAGAGAATAATAGTAATAGCCCTTCCTTGTTCTGACATTGATCCTGCCCATAGGAAATGATCGCAGTTTCAACTCAATGTCCTCGATGCTTTTCGAGAGCAAACCATATCTGGCAATCAATTCTTTTCTGATATCAATGGCCATAACTGATCACCTCCTGTTTCAAGTGAATCAATTATATGACCCTGCTGCCCACGAAATCTCGTGTTTTGGAAAGATTGAGACTTTGGAGGGTAAATTGAGACTAGTCTCAATTTTGAAAAATCCGGTTGACAGCTGTGTTTTTCACTTTTGGCCGATGTACATTTTTCGCGATTTTCGCCTCGAAAATTGCACAAAATCGGCTTTTTATGCAATTATTCGACATTTTTTTACCAATCATGTACATCGATTCGCTATCAGGCATGTACATCACTGCGCTATCAATCATGTACATCGCTTCGTTATCAGGCATGTGCATCGCTTCGCTATCAAAAAAGTAAATCACTGCACTGTCAGAGACAACATGCCCACAACAAAAAACAAGCCACCCCCATATGAGAGAGTGGCCTGCCTGATAAGGATTTACAAAACGCTTACGCGCTTGCTTTTACTGTGTTCCAGATCTCTGTGTATCTTTCTTCAAGAGCATCTGATGTGTAATAAACTTCCAATGAGCTGAAGACTTCCTCATCGGGATAGTAGTACTTGTTGCCGGAAACTTCGGGATCGAGCATGTCCTTGGCTGCTGTGTTAGGTGTTGAATAACCAACGTATTCGCAGTTCTCGAGAGCGATGTCGGGATCGTACATGAAGTTGATGAATTCCATTGCGCCGTCGTAGTTCTTGCAGTTTGTAGGAACGCACATCATGTCTACTGACCAGTTGGAGCCCTGAGGGAGAACGAACTGGAGGTCGATGTCGTTGTTGCCGAGTTCCTCAACTCTGTCGAGCATGACGATGTGGTCGCCGGACCATGCGATGGATGCTGCGAGCTCGCCTGCTGCCATCTTGTCCTTGAGGTTGTCTACACCGTATGCGGGGTGAAGAGCGCTCTTCTGTGCAACGAGAAGATCGAGAGCCTTGTTGAGCTCGTCTTCGTTCATGGAGTTGATGGAATATCCATAGTAGTTAAGAGCTGTACCGATGGACTCACGCATTGAATCGTACATACCGATAGAAAGGCCGCTGTCTGTATTGAAGAGAACGTCCCAGATAACTGCAGGATCTGTTGTACCTTCGGGAAGTGTTACCTTGTTGGCATCGTAAACGAGACCTACTGTGCAGTAGAGGTAAGGAACTGCGTAATCGAGGACCTGGCCTGAGATCTCTGCGTTATCTGTGTATGTTACGTCACGGAACATGGGATCCATGTATTTAGTAACGTTGGGAAGCTTGTTCCAGTCGAGGGGCTGGATCCAGTCTTCTTCGATGAGACGGCATACCATGTACTCGGAAGGAATGATTACGTCATAACCGTTTTCGAGGTTTGGGTACATTGTCTCGTTTGTCTCAAATGTTCTGTAAACTACATCGTACTGGGGATACTTTGCTTCGAACTTTGCGATAGTATCTTCTGCGATGTACTCGCCCCAGTTGTAGATGACGAGCTGCTGTTTCTTGGAGCAGCCGCAGGACAGGATCATGGAGCCTGCCATAACGAATGCTGTGGAAGAAGCAATTACTTTCCTTACGTTCTTGTTCATTTCATTACACTCCTTTATGCTCATTAGCTTTTTTACGTATTTCCGCGGGCCCATACCCTGCCCGGTGAAAAGGCTTGCTTTATTTGTTTTTCGCTTTCTTGAACGATGACAGATTGGACAATACCATGAGGATCAGTACTGCGCCGAACATCAGTGTCGTCAGGGCGTTCATCTTCGGATTGACGCCGAGCTTTGCCATTGAGTAGATCATCATGGGCAATGTCTGGATAGAGCTGTCGACGTTGAAGTTACTGATGAGGTAATCGTCGATAGAAAGCGTGAATGTGAGAAGAGCCGAAGAGAGGATTCCCGGCATGATCTCAGGAATGATTACCAGTCTTAAAGTCTGGAATCTTGTAGCGCCCAGATCCATTGCAGCTTCGGTAAGACTCTTGTCGAGCTGCTTGATCTTCGGGCTGATCGATAAGATCGCAAAAGGCACGCAGAGTGCGATGTGCGACATGATCAATGTGAACTCACTCTTCTGGACGCCGAGGAACGAGAACAGGAGCATGAACGAGATACCTGTAACGAGGTCAGGCATAACGTTCGGAACGTATGTCATCGTCATGGCGAGGTTCTGAAGTTTCTTATTGAGGTATGCAAGTCCCAAAGAACTTACGACGCCGAAAGCCGTTGATGCGACAGAGGCGATCGCTGCTACTTTGAGGGTCTCAATGAGTGATTCGAGAATGCCGCTGCCGTCGGAACCTTTGAAGAGGCTCTTGTAGTTATCGAGCGTGAATCCGCCCCAGATGAAAGACTTGGGCAGTGAGTTAAATGAGTACACGATCAGGATAACTATCGGAAGATAGATGAAGATCAGGAGGAGGCCCAAATAGATGTCGGGTACGAGCTTTTTAATAAATCTCATAATGCCATACCTCCTCCGGCCTCTTTATCCTGACCGCGCAAGATTCCCATTGTTATGAGAACGAAAATAAGGAGGAGCAGTGACAAAACATTGCCCGCCTGATTGTATGTCGTACTTTCATTTAAGATGAAGTTCTGGACGGTGTTGCCGATCGTCGTTTTCGAGCCCTCGTTAAGGATATCGGGGATCATGTAGAACGTCAGCGAAGGCATGAATACCATCTGGATACCGGAGATGACGCCCGGCAGTGACAGAGGGAATGTAACCTTGAAGAACGTCTGCGTCTTGGTCGCGCCGAGGTCGTATGCCGCCTCCGACAAGCTGTCGTCGAGCTTAACGAGCACGGAATAAAGAGGCAGGATCATGAACGGCAGGAAGTCATTTGTCATGACGAGCTTTGTGATGATGTCTGCCAGCACCTCATTCTTGAGGAACATAATGGGCGCGTCGATAAGGCCGATCTGCTGGAATACCGTGTTGAATACGCCGGTCTCGCTGAAGAATGCACGCCACGCGTAAGTCCTGAGCATCGTGTTCATCCACATCGGCAATACGAAAAGCATGAGAAGCCTGGATCCGCTCTGTCTCTTGAGCTTGGATCTTCTCGCAAGGATATAGCTTGCCGGATAGCCCAGAAGGAGGCATCCGATCGTCGTCCAGACCGCATAATCGAGGCTTCTTAAGAAGATCGAAAAGTATTCCTGCAAAGTAACGTCAGCACCATAAAATCTGGTCGTGACGGTCTTGTTCTGGAAAAGGACCTGGAAGCCTGCAGTTGTGAACTCATATCCGCCGCCTGCTGCCTTCTTGAAAAAAGCGCGGAAGAGGATGAGGATCAGGGGCAGGATGGTAAATACAACGATCCATGCAATGTAAGGATATGCAAAGATCTTGTAGTTCATCTTGAGATTCAATGCGCCGTAAAGGCATGCGGCCGCACCGATGAAGAGCACGATAACCATGAGGTTGCCTGCAAAAGACTGTGCGACATAAAGCCTCTGGGGTGTTAAGTCATTGCTGCTGATCATCTCTTCAGAGACCATCTTGGACAACGTGATGACATGGCATGCAGCGCGTCCGATGAAGAGCACCAGAACACTGAAATATCCGATCTTTCTCTTCTTGCTTGAATTGTAGTAGAAAGGATAACTAAGCGAGAGTGTGAGCGCTGCAACTGCGAGCACGATCGTAATTACGAATGCCCATGCTGCAAAGCTCTGGAAATTAAGATCTACTGAGCCGCTCCTGATCCTGGTGAAGACCCTCGGATTTAAAAGGAGCGAGAAAAGTGAGTATGTACGGTAAGGCACATACTGCACGAATAATTCAAACATCGGGATGAAGATGCTTACAAATGAGTAGAGGGCAGCGAAGATCATGACAAACGCATGAACCGGCATAACCTTTAATCTGGCTTTGAGTTCAGTCATTAGTCCTCTTTCTCAACCTCTGCACTTTCTTCAGCGTCTTCGTCTTTTTTGATATCTGCTTCCTCGACGACATTCTCGCCGATGCTGTTGGACTTTGCTTCTTTAGCCTCGCTGCTCTCTTCAGCAATCTGGTGTTTGATGCCGAAGCTGCCGAATTCGGGCGAGAGCTCTGATCTTCTCATGATCTGGATATCGTCGGGATCAACGTAAAGACCGACTCTGCTTCCGACTGCAGAAGGATCGACGTTCTGCACGAGCCACTCGATTCCGTCATCGGACTTAACGATCATCTCGTAGTGAACGCCCTTGAATACAAGCGACTCAACCGTTCCGTTGATCCTGCCTTCAGCCTCTTCGTCAACATAGAAGTCCTCAGGTCTGATAACGACGTCGACAAGATTTGCGATGCCTTCCGTGAATTCCGGGAAAAGCGGGTCGACGCACTTGAACGTGATGCCGCTCGAAAGAACGACTTCATTGTCCTTCTTCATGGTGCCCGCAACGATATTGGATTCGCCGATAAAGTCAGCGACATATGCGTTCTTGGGTTCATTGTAGATATCGATCGGTGTGCCGATCTGCTGGATGACGCCGTCCTTCATGACGATGATCGTGTCGGACATCGTGAGCGCCTCTTCCTGATCGTGGGTAACATAAACGAAAGTGATGCCGAGTTCTCTCTGCATCTCCTTAAGTTCGATCTGCATCTCCTTACGCATCTTAAGGTCCAGAGCTCCCAAAGGCTCGTCCAAAAGAAGGATCCTCGGGCGGTTAACGATGGCTCTTGCGATGGCAACTCTCTGCATCTGTCCACCGGAGAGCTGGTCGATATATCTCTCGCCGTAGTTATCAAGGCCTACTGTTTCCAGAGCCTTGTTAACTCTCTGCTCTATCTCTTTTTTATTGACCTTCTTGATCTTGAGTCCGAATGCAACGTTATCGAAAACATTGAGGTGCGGGAACAGAGCATATCTCTGGAATACAGTGTTGATGTTGCGCTTATTGGCAGGAACGCTCTTTAAGTCCTTGCCTTCGAAGTTCACGATGCCGGAATCGGCTGTCTCAAAGCCTGCGATAATACGGAGCGTCGTGGACTTACCGCATCCGGAAGGTCCGAGAAGCGTAATGAATTCATTATTTCTAATATAGAAAGTCATATTCTTTAATACCTTTGTGCCGTCAAAGCTCTTGCACAGGTCTTTGATCTCTATGATGTGCTCGCTGCCTGTATCGTCAGGAAGGATCTGGTTATATGCCATTTATCTTTACCCCTTTAGGAAAATCTGTCAGTATCGTTTCTCAAAAACTCGGCGGCGAAGAGATCCATATTGCTTTCGCCTGGCGGCCGGTGTTGTTTTCGAGGAAGTGAGGCTTGTCGCACTCGAGATAAAAACTCTCACCCTTTTTGACCTGATGTCTTTCTTCGTCAATAACCACGGTTACCGTGCCTTCCAGTACATAGCCGAACTCTTCGCCCTCGTGGGGATTATCCGGATATGTCGAACCGCCGGGTTCGATAGTGACAAGGATCGGCTCCATCTCATTCTTCTGTGCGTTGGGAATGAGCCAGCAGATCTCGTTCTTTAATTCCTGATCCTGCTTTACCGAGTAGTCTTCCTTGCCGAAAACGACTCTCTGGCCTGACTCTTCCTTGAAGAAGTGGGCAAAATCAGTTCCGACTGCATTGAGGATGTCCTCAAGGGTAGCCATTGAAGGAGATGTCTTATCGCTCTCGAGAAGAGAGATAAAACCCTTGGAAAGCTCACATCTGTTTGCCAGTTCTTCCTGGGTGAGACCCTTTTGTAACCTGAGATTTTTGATTTTAGATCCGATTTCCATAGCCTTGCCTGTCCTAAACTGAGAGTTTACTGACACTAAACCAATAATGTGCGCAATTATACACTCCGCTAAACCTCATGTAAAGTATTTCTAAACAAAAGAAGGGGCTATTTTGCAATTTGTACTAAAACTTTTCGAAAACTTGCCTATCTGCACAAAATTGTCCTCAAAAAACGGTGTTTGATAAGTCAAAATGTCTTGAAAAAATTGACAAGCCACGTATAATAAATAAAGTAATGAGAATTAACAAAATCTTAACAAAAGCTTGACATTCGGGGGGCACAGGGATGGCAAACATTTTGGGTAACGTATTTAAGGGTAAAGACAGCATGAACGGCGGCCTTGCTACTCAGGGTGCCGGACATTCTAATGTTCAGCCGAACGTTAGACCTTCCGGCAATGTTGTTAACCTTCAGACATCCGGACGTTCGGGTAGCAGCAGCACACACACTGCATCCAATTCTGCTGCCGCTCAGCTTGCAAGAGAGCGTGCTGAGGCTGCTAAGGCTCAGATCGAGATGCGTAAAGCTGCTGAAGCAAGACGTAAGGAAGAGCAAAAAGGCGATTCCGATAAGAACGGTATTACTCCTGTCGGATTAAAACCTCCGATCAAGCGTCCTAAGTCTGCATCTGTTAACCACGCGCAGTACATCGCAGAAGTCAAAGAGTCAGGCGGAGCCGAGAGCAAGCCTGTTGTTGAGCGCGAACGTGAGCGTGTAACACCTCAGCCGGCAAGAAGCGCAGCACAGTCAGCACTTGCACTTGCTCAGTCTGTAGCTCTCAGAGCCCAGAACGAAGAGCGCCGCGCAAGCCAGAAGGCTAAGGCTGCTACAGCTAAGGTCGTTGAGTGCAGAAGCGCAGTTACCGCTGCTGAAGAAGCTCTCCTTACAGCACGTAAGGCAGAGGAAGCTACTATCACCAAGGAAAACATCGCCAAGGAAGCAACACTTGCTGCAGTTAAGCGTGCTGAAGAAGCAAGACAGGCTGCAAACAAGGCTGAAGAACTCGCAAGAGCAGCTGTTGCAAAGGCTGAAGAAGAAGAGAAGGCTGCTGCCGCTCTCACAGCTGAAGAAGCTAAGATCACAGAGCGCAGAAAGGCTGACGAGAGAGCAAGAGTCGAAGCCGAGAAGGTTGAGCAGGAATCCAAGGCTGCAGTTATCACTGCAACAAAGGAAGAAGAGGTTGCTTCCGCTGAATATGAAGCTGCTAAGCTCGCACTCGCTAAGGCTCAGGAAGATCTCGATTCCGCAAACCAGATGAAGGCCGAAGAAGATGCACGTATCGCTGCAGAAAAGGCCGAGAAGGAAGCCCGTCTCGCTGCAGAGAAGGCTATCGAAGAAGCAAGACTTGCTGCTGCCAAGGCTGAAGAAGCAAGACAGGCTGCTCTCCTCGCAGAAGAGAAGGCTAAGGCTGCTGCTGCCAAGGCTGAGGAAGAAGCACGTATCGCTGCTGCCAAGGCCGAAGAGATCGCTAAGCTCAGAGCTGCTGCAGGCATCGTTGATCCTGCACCTGCAAAGCCTGTTGAGACAGCTGTTAGTGAACCTGCAGTTGCTGCAACCACAGCTCCCGCAGCCGGCGAAGCACCCATGAGACCCGCAGTCAGACCGGGATCTGAGGCTGCTCCCACAAGACCTGCTGCAAAGCCTGCAGTCTGATCTTAGATCACTATCGCAATGTTAACGGGGTGTCTCAAGTCGAGGCACCCCGTATTATTTATATCTGCTTATTTTTCGTGTGGCAAAAACAGTAACAGTTTTCCGGGTGATCTTTCAGGCTGCCAGTGGTTTTTCGATGCCCGGAAACATCATCCTCTCTCGTCCAGCACCTTCTGCACTCTGTCCTGTGCGATAGCGATTACATCTTCAAGGCTCTTCTGGCCCATGAAGTATGCGGGCATCTCTTCGATCAGGATCAGGTTTATCGTTGCATCCGGTGCGTAGATCCTTGAGCAGTTCTGAATGTTATTCTCCATGTCGGTTATGTTCTTATCACTGAATACCATTCCGTTGTTGGCAGGTCTTCCGGTAAGTTCATCGTAACCGAAAATGTCATATCCGCCGTCGCCGTTATAGTATTCGACGGCTTTGGCCGCGCCCTGTCTGAATGCATCGCGGCTGAGCACGAAATCGTCGTTCATGGCAAGTTCAAGCTGGACTTCATCTGACAAGAGGATCTTTATGAATTCGCCGCATGCATCGATGTTTTCGGCCTGCGCAGAGATTGCGACCGATTTATCAAGGGTAAACATGGGGCCGCGTCCGTCAGCCGAAGGAAGGCCTAAGATAGCCGTGCAATCTTTTCCCGCTGCCAGTGTATAAATATAATCGGACATGCCGCCACAGGTGACGTAAGCTGCTATATCACTGCCGTCAAGAATCCTGTCTCCCTTTACCGGTGCGACGGCAACAACATCCACTACAGGCGCAATCATGGGTCCGCTGCCGTATATATAAACTTCGTTGTAGGCATCGTAGTAGCTGTTGCTCCAGGATCTGGCGCTCTCGGGAACGTTGTCCTTTACGAATCCGGCCAGGGCCGCAAATTCGGGTCCCGTGAAATCCGCCTTGCCGTCAGATATGAACTTGTCGCTCATGGAGCTGAATATCCTCGCGAAATAGTAAGCCTGTCCGACAGGTATTACATCATCTCCGTTCAGGACGTCGTAAAGGAAGTCCTCATATTCGGAAGTGGTAAATCCGGTGCCGGATGCACCCGCATATGAAGGTGATGTCTGGATGCCGTTGATCATGTAACTTACGGGCAGCTGATAGAGCTTTCCGTCGACCCTGGCGCCGTCAATGATGTTCGTAAAATATCTTGAAGAATCAAGATCTGCCACGTAAGGAGTGAGATCTGCAAGATAGTTCGGATTGTTGAGCTGGCCGTACTCACCGCAGTTCAACAGGATATCAGGGCCTTCCCCGTTCATGATGTCGATCGCAAGGTCGTTGCTGATCTTGGAATTTCCGTTCAGATAATAGGATTCAAAGTCATCTTCGCTGTCTATATATGATGAGAAGTCGTAGTAACTGTCGCTGTTATAACGGTCAGTGACTTCAATGAAATAATCCGGGCTGAGATCGTTATACTTAATGACCGCATCAGCAACAGGGTCGTCAATGTATCCGTCGGGTGCATACAGTTCAAGGACCGTCTTTCCCGCATGGGGATTGGGCGCTTTAGTCAGCTCAACGACCTTGAACGTGTTGTTATCCGCACTCGAATAAAGTGTACGGTTATAAGTCTCACCGCAAAGAAGGATCTTTTCGTCGCTGTAATCTGCTATAACGAAATCACACAGATCGCTCCTTCTTACGCTGCACCAGCTGAAATTGAAACACATGCCGACAGACTTGTTATTCATGTCGATCGACTTGATGCCGGCATTTGTAAGATAGTATGCGGTGCCGTCATCTGCAAAGAAAAAAGATTTAATGGTCTCTAACTCGAGCCATTCGTATTCCTGACCGTCGACGGCTGTAACATTGCCGCTCGTAAGGTCAACCTCGTAAAAAAGCCTTCCGGAATCGCCGCTTGCAGGTACGAGCACCGTTGTCTCAGTTAAAGGAAGAATGATCGCTATGCCGTAAATGCCCTTTCCGGGATCTGTGATCTTCGCAACTTTCTGACTTCCGTCCGGAGCGTTGATCATAAGATTGTAATAGCTGACCTCATCCCACATGAGTTCGGTTTCTATTTTGTACGGGCCGATATTATATGTCTGCTCTATACTGTGACCCTCGACGTCACGGGCATCCACAACGGAACCTGTAGCCGGATCAACGCTTATTTCCAAATATGACGCAACATCGGTCATTGGATCGTAGAACACGCCCAAAGCGGAGATCTTACCGTCCATGTATCTGACGTAATCTATATAGTCCGCGTCTTTAAAAATATCATTCAGGTCGATCGTGTTGACGGTCTGCTTTGTTGCCCTGTCGAGCACCGTTGCCGTGTATATCGCAAAATCGCCGTTGTTGAAATTCTCCCAGTTGAAGTCATCCGGAATCTTATAGTATCCGTTAGTCATGACGACTATGTATTTGTCATCAGCGCCTGCACACTGTGAGTAGTACGACTCGATCTCCCTGTTCATGTTAATGGCAGGGATCACTTCCGTGACCTCATTTGAATACCACGGTGACTCAGAAGCGATCTTTTCTCCGCTGCGGCTTGCCTCCTCGCTGCCCGATTCACCGGCAGGTGTTTTCTTTGTGCATGATGCAAACGGCAGCGACATCGACAGCACTACCAAAGCAGCAACCGCATTCCTGACCGAAGTCTTCATCCTATTCTCTCCTTTAACCCCATATATCTATAATCTTCTATTCTCGAAAATGGCTGCCCGTAAATTGAGCAGCCATAACTTTTCGTGTCAGTTTGAAAGTGTCAGCCTCTTTCGTCTAATACCTTCTGGGCTCTGTCCTGAGCAATCTTTGCAACTTCCTCAAGACTCTTCTGTCCTATGAAGTATGCGGGCATTTCCTCAACGAGGATGAGGTTGATCGCTGCATCAGCCGCGTTCGTGCAGGAGCAGCTCTCGATGATCTTTTCGAGCTCGTTGATGTTCTGCTCAGAGAACTTAAGGCGGTTATCTTTAGGAAGGCCTGTCTCATAATCGTAGCCGAACATGTACTCTCCGCCTTCGCCGTTGTAATATTCAACAGCTTTTTGTCCGCCTTCTCTGAAAGCCTCACGGCTGAGAACGAAGTTGTCATTCATCGCCAGGCTCTTCTGAACATCGTCAGAAAGAAGGAGCTTTACGAACTCTCCGCATGCATCGACATTCTGAGCCTGGGCAGAGACTGCAACTGAAACATAAGGTGAAACCATAGGTCCGCGTCCGTCAGTTGAAGGAATGCCGAGGATGGCAGTACCGCTGCCCTGAATGTTTGCCATGTTCATGAAGTAACCGCTGATACCGTAGACTGAGCCATAGATTGCAGGTGAAGTATTACCCGTGTCGCCCTTTACCGGAGCTGCAGCTGCGCCTACAGCGATTGTTGATGAGTAGTACATGTCATCGTTGTACATCTCATCCCAGCTTCTGCTGTTTTCCTGAACGTTATTCTTAACATATTCTGCAAGCTCTGCAAACTCGGGAGCTGAGAAATCAGCCTTGCCGTTAGTGATGAACTTATCACTCTGGGCATTGAATACCTTTGTGAAATAAAGTGCCTGACCGTAAGGAACACAGTCTGTACCGTTCAAAGTCTCGTTAAGGAACTTCTCGTATTCTGCAGGTGTGAAACCAACGCCTGATGCGCCGGCATATTTAGCATCCGTCTGAATGCCTTCGATCATGTAGCTGACAGGAAGATGGAAAAGTTTTCCGTCAACCAGGGATGCATCGATAATGTTCGTAAAATACTTATCCGGATCAAGTGTACCGATATAAGGCGTAAGATCTGCAAGGTAGTTTGTATCGTTGAGCTGGCCCAGTTCACTTGCGTTCATGAGGATATCAGGGCCTTCGCCGTTCATGATGTCCATGGCAAGCTCATTACTCATTTTCGCGTTGACGTTAAGATTTGCATTAGCATAATCATCTTCGCTGTTAAGGTTGTTGTAATCGAGATCATCAACATGGGAGTAACGGTCTGTTACCTCGATGAAATAGCTGCTGCTGTTCTCGTTATACTTGATGATCGCATCACCGATCTTTTCTTCAACATATCCGTAAGAGCAGAACATCTCAAGGATAGTCTTTCCTGCATGAGGATTGGACTCTGCTTTTGTCAGATCAACGATTACGAACTCAGTCTGGTAATTCGAATCATAAGGACTTGAAGCATATTTTTCGCCACAGAGAACGATCTCGTCTTCAGTGCAGTCAACAATTGAAAGATAATTCAGAGTTGCTCTGTTAACTGTGCACCAGCTGTAGTTCATTACTGCCTCTGAAGTCTTCTTCTTTATGTCGATCCTGGAGATTCCGATAGGAGTTGAATAGTATGTGTAACCGTCTTTACCGCTGAATGTTGAGATAAGTGTATCGAGTTCAAGCCATGAGTAGTCTGCGCCGTCGATCTTTGTTGCTTTATTAGTCTTAAGATCCAGCTCATAATAGACTTCCGTCTTGTCGGTGGAGATGGGGATGAGTGCCTTGCCTTCGCCGATGGACAGGATAACGCGGATGTCATAATAGTTCATTCCGTTTTCCTTGAGCTCTATTCTTTCCTTGGAGCCGTCAGGTGCCGTTACATAAAGGGCATAGAAAGCGTTATCATTGTTGTCCCAGTTTATCTCTGTTTCGATTACATAATCTTCAACGTTGAATGAACGCTCAATGTATCCTTCGTTGCCGCTGTTGTCTGCCTCATATTCATCCAGGACTTTACCTGTTAAGAGGTCGAGCTCTTTAACTTTTGTTGACGTATTATATGTAACATCATCGTATGTTGTGATGTAAGCGGAAAGCTTACCGTTTGTGTAAGTTACGGTATCGACATAGCTGTTTGTGGAAAGACCTTCTGTGAGATCGATAGTGTTAACTGTCTCATATGTCTTTCTGTCGAGAACTGAGATCTGATTGATGGAATACTCATTGTAATTGAAGTTTTCCCAATCAATGTCGTTGCCGTTAGGCATCTTATAGTAACCGTTTGTCTGAACTACAAGATAATCATCATCGACGCCTGAAAGATTTGAATAGCAGTACTCAAGCGGTTTGCTGTCATCAATGTCGGGCTTAAATGTCGTGATCTTTGAATTAAACCACGGTGTGCTGGCAGAAATCTTTTCGCCGCTGTGACTTGTTTCTCTGTCATCGCCGCTGCCTCCTGTCTTGCCCTGCTTGCTGCATGCAGCAAAAGACAATGCCATGGATGCGGCCAGTACGACAGATGTTAACTTCGTAGCTGTGCTTTTCATATTTATGTCTCCTTTATCCCCTTTTGGTTTGGTTTTGTTCTTAAGTCAGTATGATTGTAAAATCGCAAAATATCATATCTGCATCAAAAGTGTGGCAAAAGTTAGGTTACGGCATTTCAAACATGTTACATGAGCAAACCAACACGTTTTCGCAAATTTTTGAAGCACATATAATTCCATATTCATCCGGTTTTCGAATGTACGCACCTGACTAATTGCAAACACAAAGAAACAGGGTGTCCCAAATATGAGACACCCCGTTGAATTAACAGTTGTTAGTTCAGTTCTTATCGAATTACTCGATGATTGTAGAAACTGTACCAGCGCCTACTGTGTGACCACCCTCACGGATAGCGAACTTAAGACCCTGCTCCATAGCGATAGGAGTGATGAGGTCTGCTTCGATTGTTACGTGGTCACCAGGCATGCACATGTCTGTTCCCTCAGGAAGCTTGATAACGCCTGTAACGTCTGTTGTTCTGAAGTAGAACTGAGGACGATAACCAGTTACGAAGGGCTTATGACGGCCACCCTCTTCCTTTGTAAGAACGTAAACTTGGCCTGTGAACTTTGTGTGAGGAGTTGTTGTGCCGGGCTTAGCGATAACCTGACCTCTTTCAACTTCCTTACGGTCGATACCACGGAGGAGGCAGCCGATGTTGTCACCAGCCTCAGCCTGATCCATCTGCTTACGGAACATCTCGACACCTGTGATTGTTGTTGACTTAGGCTCGTCCTGGAGACCAACGATCTCTGCAGGATCACCAACCTTAACAATACCTCTCTCAAGACGGCCAGTAGCAACTGTACCACGTCCGGAGATTGTGAATACGTCCTCAACAGGCATAAGGAAAGGCTTGTCTACAGGACGCTCAGGTGTTGCGATGTACTCGTCAACAGCCTTCATGAGCTCAACGATAGGAGCATAAACTGCATCGTTAGGATCTGTAGATGTAGACTCGAGTGCTGCAAGAGCAGAACCACGGATGATAGGTGTATCATCACCAGGGAAATCATACTGGTTGAGGAGATCACGGATGTCCATGTCTACGAGCTCGAGGAGCTCTTCGTCGTCAACCTGATCGCACTTGTTCATGAATACTACGATATAAGGAACGCCTACCTGACGAGCGAGAAGGATGTGCTCACGTGTCTGGGGCATCGGGCCGTCTGCAGCAGAAACTACGAGGATAGCACCGTCCATCTGAGCAGCACCAGTGATCATGTTCTTGATGTAGTCAGCGTGGCCAGGGCAGTCAACGTGTGCATAGTGACGTGCTTCTGTCTCATACTCAACGTGTGCTGTGTTGATCGTGATACCACGAGCTCTCTCCTCGGGTGCAGAGTCGATGTTGCCATAATCCTTGAACTCAGCTCCGCCCTTCATAGCGAGTACCTTTGTGATAGCAGCAGTAAGAGTTGTCTTACCGTGGTCAACGTGGCCAATGGTGCCGATGTTTACGTGCGCCTTGCTACGTACAAACTTTTCTCTTGCCATTTTAATTTCCTCCTAAGAAATTATTATTTAACTTAATTAATTTACTCGCCTTGATTCAACACAGCGGTAAACATCATTTTACAAAGTTTCTTAATTTCTTTCAAGTAAAAAACCCGAAATATATATGTTTCCGTGCCTTTGAACCAGGCGTTTTGGAGTCTTACTTCTTTAAGATGGACTCCATGATGCTCTTCGGTGTCTCAGCGAAGTGGCTGATCTGCATTACGAACGTACCACGTCCCTGTGTAGAAGAACGGAGGTCTGTTGCGTAACCGAACATGTTTGCGAGCGGAACCTCAGCATGTACCTGCTGTGAACCGTTCATAGGCTCGATCTCCTTGATAGCGCCACGGCGAGCATTGAGTCCGCCGATAACGTCGCCCAAGTACTCATCAGGAACCTCAACGTCTACCTTCATGATAGGCTCGAGGAGACAAGGATCGCCCTTCTGCATACCTGCCTTGAATCCCATGGATCCTGCGATCTTGAAGGCCATTTCTGAAGAGTCGACATCGTGGTAAGAACCGTCGTAAACGGTAACCTTAACGTCAACAACAGGATAGCCGCCCAAGATACCGGCCTGCATTGCTTCCTGGATACCTGCGTCGATAGGAGCGATGAACTGCTTCGGGATGCAGCCGCCGACTGTAGCGTCAACGAACTCGTAACCCTTACCGGGCTCCTGGGGCTCAAGTCTGAGCCAGCAGTCACCGTACTGACCGTGACCACCGGACTGACGTACGAACTTACCCTGAGCTTCAACAGTTCTTCTGATTGTTTCCTTATAAGAAACCTGAGGTGCACCTACGTTAGCCTCAACCTTGAACTCACGGAAGAGACGGTCAACGATGATATCGAGGTGAAGCTCACCCATACCAGCGATGATTGTCTGTCCTGTTTCCTGGTTGGTATATGTACGGAACGTCGGGTCTTCTTCTGCGAGCTTCTGGAGAGCGATAAGCATCTTCTCCTGTGATGCACGGCTCTTAGGTTCGATAGCAACCTCGATAACCGGCTCAGGGAACTCCATGGACTCGAGGATGATAGGATGATCCTCGTCGCAGAGTGTATTACCTGTAGTTGTATCCTTCAGACCGATAGCAGCTGCGATGTCGCCGGAGAATACTTCTGTGATCTCCTTACGCTCGTTAGCGTGCATCTGAACGATACGTCCGATACGCTCCTTCTTGTTCTTTGATGAGTTAAGAACGTAAGATCCTGCTTCCATGATTCCTGAATAAACTCTGAAGAAGCAGAGCTTACCAACGAACGGGTCAGTAGCGATCTTGAATGCGAGAGCGGAGAAAGGCTCTTCATCAGATGAAGGTCTCTCCTCTTCCTCGTCTGTCTCAGGGTTAACACCCTTGATAGCGGGAACGTCGAGAGGTGAAGGCATGTAGTCAACGATAGCGTCGAGCAACATCTGTACGCCCTTGTTTCTCAAAGATGTACCGCAGCAAACGGGGATGAGCTTGCATGAGCAGCAAGCCTTACGGAGTGCAGCCTTGAGCTCTTCGTTGCTGATCTCCTCGCCCTCGAGATACTTCTCTGTGAGCTCGTCGTCAGTCTCGCAAATACGCTCAACCATCTCTTCTCTCTTAGCCTTGATGAGGTCTACCATGTCAGCAGGAACCTCACGGTCCTCATACTGCATACCATCTTCAGATGTATAAACCTCAGCTCTGAGAGTAATAAGGTCGATGATACCCTGGAAGTTATCCTCTTTACCGATAGGGTACTGGATAGCAACAGGGACATTCTTAAGTCTGTCCTGGATCATCTCGCAAACATGTTCAAAGTTTGCACCGATGATGTCCATCTTGTTGACAAAAACCATTCTCGGAACACCGTAGTGCTCAGCCTGTCTCCAAACTGTTTCCGTCTGCGGCTCAACGCCGCCTCTTGCAGACATAACCGTAACGGCACCGTCGAGTACACGGAGTGAACGCTCAACTTCTACTGTGAAGTCAACGTGTCCGGGAGTGTCGATGATGTTGATTCTGTGGCCCTTCCAGGGAGCTGTTGTAGCTGCGGAGGTAATTGTGATACCTCTCTCCTGCTCCTGAACCATCCAGTCCATGGTAGCAGCACCTTCGTGAACCTCACCCATCTTACGGTTAACACCTGAGTAATAAAGAATTCTCTCGGTTGTTGTTGTCTTACCGGCGTCGATGTGAGCCATAATACCGATGTTTCTGGTCTTCTCAAGCGGATATGCTCTTGTTGTAGCCATTAGTATTAATGTCCTTTCTTAACCGGTGATTAACGATTGAAATGAGCGAAAGCCTTGTTAGCTTCAGCCATTCTGTGCATTTCTTCTTTTCTCTTGAATGCTCCGCCAGTCTCGTTTGCTGCATCCATAAGTTCAGCAGCAAGACGCTCCTTCATGGTGCGCTCAGATCTGTTTCTCGAGTACTGAACTATCCAACGAAGTCCGAGTGTCTGTCTTCTCTCGGGCTTAACATCCATAGGGATCTGATAGTTAGCACCGCCTACACGGCGAGCCTTACACTCGAGGGTGGGCATTACGTTTGCAAGAGCCTTTCTGAATACTTCGAGGGGCTCTTCATTTGTGCGCTCTTTGATGATGTCGAAGGCGCCGTATGTAATTTTTTGAGCTACGCCCTTCTTGCCGTCTAACATGATGTTGTTGATAAGCTTACTTACTACAACGTCATTGTAGACAGGATCAGGAAGAACCGTTCTCTTGGGTGTATTGCCTTTTCTTGGCACTTTGCTTCCCTCCTAACATGATTATCAAAATTTTACTGTCTAAAACTTGAAACCATAGGTACTCACGTTTCAGTTTGTTCTTGTGGACCGTGTTAAGTGTTTCAGTCAGGCAATGTCCATATATGAACAATGTACTGATCACTTATGTCCAACCCCAGCGCGAAAAATCTCACGCGGGATTACTTCTTAACCTTAGCAGCCTTCGGCTTCTTAGCGCCGTACTTAGATCTGCCCTGCTGGCGATCTGCGACACCTGCTGTATCAAGGGTACCTCTTACGATGTGGTAACGAACACCAGGGAGGTCCTTAACACGTCCGCCTCTGATGAGAACAACAGAGTGCTCCTGAAGGTTGTGTCCGATTCCCGGAATGTAGGCTGTAACCTCGTAGCCGTTTGTAAGTCTTACACGGGCAACCTTACGAAGCGCTGAGTTAGGCTTCTTAGGTGTTGTCGTCTTAACAACTGTGCAAACACCACGCTTTTGAGGTGAGTCTAAATCCGTCTGCTTGTTTCTGATTGTGTTCATAGAGAACTGCAGAGCCGGGCTGGCAGACTTGTATGTCTTGGACTGTCTGCCGGACTTAACCAATTGATTGAACGTTGGCATCAATACATCTCCTTTCTTAATTTTTCGCGCAAATAAGGGCACAAAGTCCCCTTTGCGAGCAATTAAGTATACACCCGTGTTTTTGGAATGTAAACCGCCAATTTAAAAGGCTTTCTCTGAAGCCGGAAGAACCTCTTTTCGCGAGGTCTCATAATTATACTGAAAAAGCATAAAAATTTGACTTGCAAACCCAAAATTTAATATTCACTTATTCGGGCAAACCCTTTATACTTACTAAGGTTATTTTTTAATTACAAGGAGTGTGACTTCAATGAAAGTAAAAATCACAGAAACCGTGCTGCGTGACTCTCAGCAGTCTCTCATCGCAACACGTATGCCTTTCTCGGATTTCGAGGGCATCCTTGAGACTTTGGACAATGCCGGCTATTACTCACTCGAGTGCTGGGGCGGCGCTACATTCGATTCATGTCTCAGATACTTGGACGAAGATCCGTGGGAAAGACTCAGAAAGATCAAGGCAGTCTGCAAAAAGACTCCTCTCCAGATGCTCATCCGCGGCCAGAACATCCTCGGATACAAGCACTATCCCGATGACGTCGTCAGACTCTTCTGCCGCAAGGCTGCAGAGAACGGTATGGATATCTTCCGTATCTTCGACGCTCTCAATGATTTCAGAAACATTGAAGTCTGCATTGACGAGGTAAAGAAGTGCGGCAAGCATGCACAGGGCTGCATCTGCTACACAACTTCACCTGTTCATACAATCGCGAAGTACGTTGAAATGTGCAAAGAGCTTGAGAGCATGGGCGTTGACTCCATCGCTATCAAGGACATGGCAGGTATCTGCTCACCTAAGGAAGCTTACGATCTCGTTAAGGCTATCAAGGACGCAGGTATCAAGGTTCCTCTCTTCTTCCACACACACCACACAACAGGCATGGGTCCTATGACTCTCCTTAAGGCTGTTGAGGCAGGTGTTGACGGTATCGACTGCGCTATCTCCACAATGGCAGGCGGCACATCACAGCCCGCTACAGAGACAATGGCTTACACTCTCGGTCAGTTCGGCTACGAGTCAGGTCTTGATACAGACAAGCTCAAGGAGATCGCTGATTTCTTCGTACCCGTAAGAAAGAAGTTCCTCGACAACGGTACTCTCAATCCTACAGTCATGGGCATCAAGGCTGACATCCTTAAGTATCAGGTTCCGGGCGGAATGCTCTCCAACATGATCGCTAACCTCAAGGATATGCACGCTCTCGACAAGTTCGATGAAGCTCTTGCTGAGATCCCTGCAGTCCGTAAGGACATGGGTTATCCCCCGCTCGTTACACCTCTCTCACAGATGGTTGGTAACCAGGCAGTTCAGAACGTTCTCTTGGGCGAGAGATACAAGAATATCTCCAAGGAGATCAAGGCTCTCCTCAGAGGTGAGTACGGCAGAACTCCGGGCGAGATGAACCAGGAACTCATCGACAGATGCTGGAAGCCTGAAGAACTCGTTCAGGGCAGATACGCTGATTCACTCGAGCCTGCTTTCGAAAAGACAAAGGCAGAGCTTGGCGACAAGGCAAGATCAGACGAGGACGTTCTCTCCTACATTGCTTTCCCTCAGGTAGCAGAAAAGTTCTTTGCTGCACGCGAAGAGAAGGAATCCAACACAGTTAACTACACCATCGAGAAGAAGGAGGATTAATTATGAATCCTGTTATTCAGTTGACTGTTGAGCGTGGACAGCACCTCACTACTGCTGAGATGTTCATGAATGCCGGCATCGTTATTCTCGTAGTTTTCGGCGTTCTCCTGCTGATGTACATCCTGATCTCGGTTTCAGGTAAGATCATCCAGGCGGTCACAAAGATCGGCAGTAAGGAAGAAAAGAAAGCTGAGCCTGCTCCCGCAGCTGCTACTGCAGCACCCGCTGCCGCTGCTCCTGTTTCAGGCGAAGAGTTCTCTTCCGGAGCATTGAAGCTCAAGAACTGCGACGAGAAGACAGCTGCCATGATCATGGCAATCGTTGCTGATGACACCGGAATCCCGCTCAACGAGCTCGTATTCAAGTCCATCAAGCTTGTCGAAAAGAAGTAAAGGAGAAAGTCCATGATTTATAACGTAACTATCAACGATAAAGTCTATGAGGTAGAGGTTGAGAAGGGCGTTGCCAATCTCGTTAAAACAACAGCTGTTGTAGCTGCTCCTGCTGCCGCACCCGCACCTGCTGCCGCTCCCGCTGCAGCTCCTGCTCCCGCAGCTTCTCCGGCACCCGCTGCCGCTGCTGCCGCAGGCACAACACCTGTTAACTCACCTATGCCCGGTACGATCCTTGACATTAAGGTTGCTGTCGGTCAGGCAGTTAAGGAAGGCGAGCTCGTTTGCATCCTCGAAGCTATGAAGATGGAAAACGAGATCTATGCTCCTTGTGCAGGTTCGATCGCTCAGGTCCTCGTAACAAAGGGTCAGTCAGTAGACACCGGCACTCCCTTGGTATCTATTTCTTAATCAGGGGGTATCAGGGTAATGTTAGAAGTATTAAAAAACTTATGGGAGACATCAGGTTTTGCCCAGTTCTTCCTTGATCCGGATGGATGGAAGAGCGGAATCATGATCCTCATCGCATTCGCTCTTTTGTACATGGCGATCAAGAAGCAGTTCGAACCTCTGCTCCTTCTCCCTATTGCATTCGGTATGCTCCTTACCAATCTCCCCTGGCCCGGCGGCGGAATCTTCCACCCCGAATGGTTTGAGGGTGACATCAACTGGGCTGCATTAGGCGGCGGTTATCATGATCCCGCTACAGGCGCCCACATCGATCCGGGTCTTTTCGACTTCCTGTACATCGGCGTTAAGATGGATATCTTCCCCTGCCTCATCTTCATGGCAGTAGGCGCTATGACAGACTTCGGACCCTTGATCTCAAGACCTTCGTCCTTCTTCATGGGCGCAGGCGCACAGTTCGGTATCTCTTTTGCTTTCGTAGTTGCATGCCTCCTCGGATTCGATCCTCAGGGTGCTGCTTCCATCGGAATCATCGGCGGTGCTGACGGCCCGACAGCTATCTATCTCACATCCAAACTCGCTCCTGAGCTCCTTGGTGCAATCGCTATCGCAGCTTACTCTTACATGGCTTTGATCCCTATGATCCAGCCGCCTGTAATGAAGCTGCTCACAACAAAGAAGATGCGTCAGGTAAAGATGGAGCAGACAAGACCCGTATCCAAGACAGAGAAGATCTGCTTCCCTATCATCGTTACAGTTGTCTGCGTTCTCATCCTTCCTTCAGTTGCACCTCTCCTTGGCTGCCTCATGCTCGGTAACCTCTTCAGAGAGTCAGGCGTTACAGACCGTCTTTCCGACACAGCTCAGAACGCAATGTGCAACATCGTAACCATCATGCTCGGTACATCCGTTGGTGCTACGGCAGTCGGCGCAAGATTCCTCAAGCTTGAGACGATCATGATCATCGGTATCGGTCTTGCAGCATTCATCTTCGCTACAGTCGGCGGCCTCATCATCGGCGACATCATGTACGTTCTTTCAAAGGGAAAGATCAATCCTCTCATCGGCGCAGCAGGCGTTTCTGCCGTTCCTATGGCAGCACGTGTTGCTTCCAAGGTCGGCCAGAAGGAAAATCCTTCCAACTTCCTGCTCATGCACGCAATGGGTCCGAACGTTGCAGGCGTTATCGGTTCAGCGGTTGCTGCAGGTATCCTGCTCACACTCTTCGGTTAATAAGAGTTGTAATTAAATAACCTATAGAGGCTGTCTCATGTGAGGCAGCCTCTTTTGGTTTCCGGGATGAGTTAAATTACATTGATAGTAGAAATCCGTGCCGTTATGAAATAAACTTTAGGCATGGGGAAAAAAGGTTTTACAATTCTTATCATTACGGTGATCTATCTTTGCGCAGCGGGTGCCACCCTGCTGCCGCTTTTCGGCGGGAACAGCATTTCCGATGCCCGTGTTAAAAACCGCAAGGTCAATATCGAATACATGTCGGTCCATAGAAGCGGCGGTTTATCAGTGATAAACGAGACGATCGAAGTGTTCAGCGAAGGCGGTAAGTACTATCTCGTAAGCACAAACGACGACAGCGTAAAACACGAGCTCACCAAGTTCGAATACCTGTTGTGCACGGATATAGATTTCGATTTTTTGCGTGAACAGGACGGCGTTATCGGCAGTGACCTTATTTACGAGCACGTCGAATACAGACCCGTGGGCGGCGATATCGTCTCGCTCCCCGCAAAGGACTACTGGTATTTTCCCGGCATGATCTATTTTTTCAACCGCATCCTGACAACCCCTGATTACGAGATTACCCGCGCCGACGAACTTGCCATCGAACTCAGCAAATATGCTTATCTCCAAGGCTCACCTGACATCATATACAGGAGCAGCCAGAATCTCGGTAACAACATCTACGGTACAAATCTTGATTTCTATTACGGAAACGGCGATGCAAAGCAGCAATACGATTTCTGGCAGAAATGCAAACCCGGAATTGACAGCGACGCCGGCGTTATAGTGAACAGACTTGTAAACCGCAATTACTCCCGTGAAGAGCAGGACAAGATCCTGGAAGAATACATGTATCTCCATTCCAGTTCAGGCTCTTGCTACTACCGTGTCGAGACCAACGATGACATCGTACTGGTCGAAATGATCGACCTCGACACCTCCACGTTTTTCCTCACCTATGCTGATAAGTCCCGCCGTCAGGATATCGTGAGCATCATGACAGGAAATAAGGCAAGCGTTGCAGGAAATGTCATTGCTTTGGTCGCTGAGACAGTAGTGTTCGCTGGTGCGGTTGGTGCGGTCTTGGTGATCGCGAAAAAGAAGGCTGCCGCTTAATGCAGCAGTTAATGTAGTTATTTATTTCTTTTATCTTTACTGAAAAATCAGAGCGTTTTTCGCGCTTTTTTGAAGCTGGACTTTGTCGGTTTTTGTCGGCATTTGTCGGTTGTTTTCGCGAAATTATCTTCCATAATCAGGTTATGGACATAACGAATAAATACATCCCCAGAGAATACCTTTCTCTCAAGATCAATTACTGCAGACAACAGCTTGAGCTGTTGCCGAAGTTCACATTGGGCGAACACAAAATAAAAGGTGTCTCGAGAAGCGTTATTAAGATTGACGATCACAAATACTGTGTAAATTCTCAGTCAGGCAAGGAATACTATAAAATTTTTCGAGAAAGGCAATTAATCGAAAAACAATTGCAGGTCTACGAAGCCATTTGGGATATCAACTTTAATGGTGAGCCTGTTTCAGAATGCATGCCCTGCAAGATTAAACGATATCTTTCAGTGACTCCTTACCAACAAACAGTTATGGATAAATCGTTTTTCGACAGCCTTAAGAACGATGACAATACCAAATACAAAAAGTACAAGAGCAACTTCTTTAATGGCATCTATTACAGATCTGCAAATGAGCGCGATATTGCTATCTACTATACTGAGATGGGGATACCGTTTAAGTATGAGCCTACAATAACAATTGCAGGATTAGTAAAACCGATTAATCCCGATTTTGCTCTGTACATAAAGGAGCTCGATTCCTGTAAATTCCACGAGCATTTGGGAATGAAAGAATATGCCGATTATCTCAGGGATACAAAAGTTAAGTACACCAATTATCTTGGTGCGGGATTGATTCCTGACATGGATATCATTTTCACTCAAGATAAAGATGAAGCTCCATTTGATATCAGGTACCTGGCAGCGAAGCTTAATAGTGCTGTATATGGGTCAATAATCTGCAGGGATCCATGAGTGATGTCAGTAGACGAAAAGTCGACGGAAATGACGTTTTTCTTCTACCAAATCGTCGAATCAGGCCGAATTCGACGAAAATGTCGACGATTTTGCTTAATTTCGTCGACCAATCGTCGATCGCTTTTGGGGGCTCGAAAAGCAGGCGCGGCAACTCGAAAAAGCTGACACAGCACCTCGAATAAGCGGACACGGCACCCCAAAAAAGCAGGCGCGGCTCCCCAAAAATACCCCCTTACCAACTAAAAGCCCCTCCGGAGGAGATCCTCCGAAGGGGCAGGTTTGTTAATCAGTTGTAGCAACTAATCACAGCTTGTAATTAAGCCTCTGTCGTCGGCGCGGTGGGTGCCTGAGGTGCAGCAGGTGCTTCCGGAGCGACCGGAGCAGCCGGAGCTGTTGTGGCAGGAGTGCCGCTTACTGTCTCAATTGCATCGCCTGTGGATACATTCAGTGTCTGAAGTCCATCAAGGCCTGATACTGTGATGTTCTTGTTGACCTTTGCATCGTAGGTGTTAGCCTTCATGATCTCTCTGATGTCGATGCCGGTTGTTTCCTTTACGGACTCAATTGTCTGTGCAAGGACCGAAGGAACATAAGAGCCCATTGAGCCTACGCCTGTGTCGCCGCCATTGCCTGAATCGATAATTGTTACCTTGTCGATCGTAGACAGAGGCTTTGCGATCTCTGCTGCCATTTCAGGAAGTGCCTTAACGATCATTTCCATCATAGCTGCCTGGCCGTACTTCTTCATAGCTTCTGCTTTCTTCTCAAGAGCTTCAGCTTCTGCTAAACCCTTTGCAGCGATTGCTGCAGCTTCAGCTTCACCGACCTTGCGGATACCTTCAGCTTCCTGCTGCTTTGCGAAGAGGTCTGCCTCTGCCTGAACTTTACGTGCTTCAGCTGCCTTCTCGAGTTCGAACTTCTCAGCTTCTGCGTTTCTCTGTCTCTCATAGAGAGCAGCGTCAGCAGCCTGCTGCTTTGCGAACTTCTCAGCTTCTGCCTTCTTCTTGACTTCAGCATCGAGAGCCTGCTCTTTAACTTCAGCTTCTTTCCTCTTGAGGTCAACTTCCTTCTCCTGACGTGCGATGTCAGCATTGGTCTTTGTTACCTCGATCGTCTTACGCTGATTTTCTTTCTGGATCTCGTAAGCTGCGTCAGCTTCAGCCTGCTTTGTATCCTCAATGGTCTTGAGTTCTGCTCTCTTGATGGAGAGTTCATTCTGCTTTACTGCGATCTCTGTATCAGCTGCGACCTTAGCGTCGTTTGCTTCCTTCTGAGCCTGAGCCTGAGCGATTGCTACGTCTCTGTCAGCCTGAGCCTTTGCGATGGAAGCATCCTTCTGGATCTTAGCCATGTTGTCCTGACCCAACGCATTGATGAGGTCCTTCTCATCTGTTACGTGCTGTACGTTGCAGGAGATGATCTCGATACCGAGACGCTTCATGTCTTCCTGAGCTTTCTGCTGAACCTCGTCACCGAACTTCTTTCTGTCGTTGCAGAGGTCCTTCAGTGTGATCGTACCGATGATCTCTCTCATGTTACCCTGGAGGGAATCAACGAGGGAATCGCTGATCTGCTGCTCTTTCATGTTGAGGAAGTTCTTCATGGCGATCTTAACGCCTTCACCTTCGCTCATTACTCTTACCTTTGCAACTGCGTCGATGTTTACACCGATGAAGTCTGCTGTAGGTACATAGCCGTCTGTCTTGATGTCGATTGAGATCTGCTTTACGAGGAGCTCGTCTTTTCTCTCGAAGAAGGGCATCTTGAGTCCTGCTCTACCGATCAGGATCTTAGGGTTCTTGCGAAGACCTGAGATGATATAAGCTTTATCCGGCGGTGCCTTTACATAGCTGCAGATTATGATGATGATTACCACGATGGCAATAATAATTGCTGCAATGATAGGTCCTGTTAAAAATTCTGGCATTTTCCTAATCCTCCTATTTCTTAAAAAACCCCACACCGAATCTTTTACGGTACGGGGAAACCTTAAGATTTTACTAAAGATATTTTACATTATGGGTACCCCCGGTCAAGAAAAATCGTATCCGGGAAAATCCGATTTGTACACTTGAATAATTCGGAATATCCCCGATTGTGCGGGTTTAATATTTTTCCACAATTTCGCACATCGAAAACGGCTCAAACGCAACTATAGGTGGAGTCAGAGGGTTTTCGCAGGGCATTAAAAACGCCCTCTAAAACGAGGGCGCAACTGTAACTTAATAAGTATATATATTAACCGAAGAAGTATACGAATCCCAAAACGTGGAGCACGAGTCCTGCGAGGATGAAGAAGTGCCATACCATGTGGGAGAACTTGAATCTTCTCTTTGAAGGAGCGAAGAAGATGCCTACCGTATAAACGATCGCACCGGAAATAAGGAGCCAGAAGCAGAGGTGTGATACGTTGTTGTAGAACTCGATGATCCTGAAGATGATGGCCCATCCCATAACTGCATAGATAAAGTATGTGAATCCCTTGCCGACCTTTGTGTGATAAGCAAGTGCGGTAACGAGTACGCCGGCGATTGCCATGAGAGCTTCAAGAGCCCAGAGTACTGAACCGGAAATGGGGCCTAAAACATTTATGCAGATAGGTGTGTAAGCACCGAGGATCGCGAAATAAGCTACGCTTCTGTTTACCTTGTTCATGATCCTCTTGTGAGGTGTGCCGTGCTTCATGAGGTGGTAGACCGTGGACATGAGCAGAGCGAGGATCAGTGTGATGATGAAAGCAGAGATGCCAATGACCGACATAACTACGTGTACCTGTGTCACGCCTGCTTCAGCAGAAGTGCTGAGATAAGTATTGATCGCTGCGAAAGGAAGAAGTCCCAAGAGGTAAAGTGCGGGAACACCGGCTGTAAGTGAGTTGCCGACTTCTTCGCCGAATGTCTCGTATGTCTTGTGGAGACCTCTCTGGACTGCGCGCTTGGAGCTCTCAAACCATGTAAGATCCTTCAGACCTTCTTCGAGCGGGTCTTCACCTGTCGTAGCGGCATGCTTCTTGTCGTCGCTGCCAGCCAGCATGGTTTTCCAGTATCTTTTGTTTTTTGCCATCGATTTGAATCTCCATCCTATTAATCAACCGATATATTTTACAAGGTGAACGGTATGTTTTCAACCACCGGGGCTTATCCCTGCCCCAAAAAGGATTTACTCCTCTTTATCCCCTGTTTCTGAAGGCGCTCCCAAAGGAATTGCCTCATCGGATTTCGGAGCGGGAGCCCCCAAAGGTATGGCTTCATCTGCCTTCGGTTTGGGCGCACCCATCGGGATGGCCTCGTCTGCTTTGGGCTTCGGAGCGCCCATGGGAATGACTTCTTCAGTCTTAACTTGCTTCTTGGGACCCGGTTTCAATGCCTCGACCTTTTTCTGCTCGGGTGCGGCGACGCCTACGTGGACGGGTCTTACCGGTGCCCTGACGCCGGCACGCTTCTGGGTGCGGCCTTCCTTCATGGCAGGCTTTACTTCCTCTTCTGAAGGAGGCATGTCTATTACATCGTCGTCGGGCTTTTCGACGGGCTGGTTCTTACGTGTAATGTCAGCAGGTGTCTGGGCCGTAACAGGCGCGCTGATGACGGTGCCAAGTACTTCCGGCTTCTCAGGTGCTTCAGGCGCCTTTGAAGGTGCGGGCGCAGCCTGGTCGGGAGTCATGGGGTTGAGCTGCTCGGAAAGATAAGCTCTTCTGTAGAAGCGCAGGATCCTGAAGACGACGGGCCAGACGATTGCAACAGGCAGGAGCCAGTAAACGACTGAAGATGCGGCATTGTTGCCGATAAGTGGTGAAAGTGCTGCGAAAGGAGCCTGCATTACGGCATAGATGGCTCTTAAGCAGAGGGCTCCCAGGATGTGGACCATGCTTGCGCCGTCGCCCACGATGAGCTCGGGTGCGGGATAGAACCACAAAGGGAAATATGCGAGAAGGCCGTATGCGGCAAGACCCCAGTTGATCCATTCTTTCTTTTTGAATGCTGCAAAGAAGGGCAGGAAGAAAAGGAAGAACAATATGTAGAGCACGCTCATGAGGCGCTCAAACGTGGTGAAATCTCTGGGTACTATCTGGTTCCAGGTGAAATAGAGCGGCTTAAAACATACGAAAGTCAACGCTCCCGCGATAAGGCCCAAGAATACACATGTGAAGTAGTCTCTTCTCATATATCCCCTAAATCGAATAAGGTCAGCTTATTAAAGCCGACCTTATTTTAATACAAATTACTTTGTTTATAAAATGCCGTTATTCTGCAGCAGGTTCGTCGAGTGATCTCAGGTACTTAACCTTGAGTGACTTGATCGTTACGCCGCCTGATGCGAAGTGTGCACGGAAGACGCAGTTCTTTGCATACATCATGCACTCGCAGCTCTTTGTGACAGGCTCGCCGTTTGTGCCGTTCCAAGTGATTACTGCGCAGGGAATGCTCGTGATGTAGACCGTCATGGGGATCTGTGCAAGCTCGCCCAAGTTGGAATAACCGGTGAACTCAAGTCCGTAGTAACCCTGTCTCTCGCATGTGATTCCGAATACGAAATCCTTGCCTCTGGATGTCTTCGTCTTGCACTCGATCGTGACCTCGTCGTCCATGGAATAGAAAACATCAGTATCTACTTCAACGTCATCGTCCTTGAAGGGGCTGTCGATGTGGTTGATGGTAACTTCCTTGCCTTCGACTCTGTCCATTGCGGGAGTGTTCATCGCAAATTCAAGGATGTTGATCGCATTTCTCTGAAGCTCGGCGCGTGTGATGAGAGAGCCGTCGCCTTCGGTAAGTTCCTTATATGTATCAGTCTCAAGCAGGTTCTCCTTTTCGACGCTGGTGCAGACCATGTAGACGTCGTTCTGGGATCTTGCCATTGCGGAATGGTCTTCGAGAGAATACTTCTCGGCGATCGTGACTTCCTTGTTGATGTATGCCCACCAGTCGGTCATGACGAGACCCTTAAAGCCCCACTGCTCGCGGAGGATCATGGTGTTCTGGTCGTAGAGGCATGCGCTGTAGACATCGTTGATGCGGTTGTAGGATGTCATTAAGCATCTGCATCCGCCTTCTTTGATGGCGATCTCGAATGCGGGGAGATAGATCTCGCGGAGCGCACGTGATGAAACTGTTGAGCTCATCTCACGTCTGTTTGTCTCACGGTTGTTTGCGCAGAAGTGCTTGATGACGGGTGTGACGCCTGACTTCTCGAGAGCCTTTACCTGGGCAACTGCCATAAGGCCCGTGAGGAGCGGATCTTCGGAGAAATACTCGAAGTTACGGCCGTTCAAAGGATGTCTGTGAATGTTGATTCCGGGGCCTAACAGAGCGTCGATCTTATTCGAGAGCATCTCGATGCCGAGGTAAGAATACAGTTCTTCAACGAGATCAACGTTGAATGTTGAAGCAAGGCATGTTCCGTTTGGAAGAGAGAATGCCTTCTTGCCGGAGTCGAGTCTCATGCCCGAAGGACCGTCCGTGCAGCAGAGCGTGGGAATGCCCATTGCCTTGAGTTCCTTGGTGACGCCTCCGAATGCGGCTGCGGTACCGATCGTAACCTTGGGGCTTCCCATTCCCTCACCTCTGATGATGAGTGAGAGGTCCTCGTCTGTGAGCTGGGCAACGAACTCGTCCATCGTATTCTTGCCGTGCTTAACGTCAGCAAGCTTGATGCCCTTGTCGCCCGTCTGGGGGATCTCGGGTCTTACGCGCTCAAGGCGTGAATCGAGGTAGTTAACTGTTGCAAGAGGTGCGTCTTCTTCACCCTTTGAATATGTGCCGTCGCCGTTGGGGATGGCTGTAAGACGCTTAAATGCCTTTGTGGGTGCGAGCGCCGTGCCGAGTTCTTCGAGAAGTCTGTTATCGGAAAGATCGAAGGAGCCAACCGGAGCAGCTGAGATGAAATCGCTGCCGAGGAAGAACTCATATGTGCCCTTCTCGAGCACGTAGCCTGTCGTGCCCAGGCCCGTTCTGCAGTCGTCATCGAAAGATGCGAATCTTCTGACGGGAGCAGTGATCGTAACGCGCTCTTCTTCGCCTGCGGGGATGTTGCCGGTCTTAGCAAAGCCGATCAATACTCTGGCAGGCTTTGAGAGGGCTCCGTCAGGTGCCTTGCAGTAAACCATTACGGCCTTCTTGCCGGGAACGCTGCCGATGTTCTTTACGGTAACGCTTACGGTTACGACGTCATCTTCGAACTTGAATTCTGAATCATTCAATTCGAATTCAGTATAGGAGAGTCCTGCACCGAACGGATAAAGGACTACGTCGTTTGCGAATGTAGAGAAATATCTGTAGCCGACGAAAATATCGTCGTGATAAATATCTTCTTTGAGGTCCTTGCAGAAGTATGCGTCAGAAGCGTAATCCTCAAGAGATCTGGCGATAGTATCAGGGAGACATCCGGAAGGATTTACCTTACCTGACATGACTCTTGCGACGCTGATGCCGCCGATCATGCCGGCCTGCCAGACATAGAGCACGCCCTTGATGTTGTACTTGGTAACAAATGACATGTCGATGATGTTGCCGACATTAAGAAGAACGATGGTCTTGTCGAATGCCTTAGTGACGTTCTCGAGCATGCCTTCTTCGCTGTCGCTGAGGAAATAAGCACCCTTCTCTGCAGAGTTGTCTCTGTCCTCACCTGCTGTTCTTGCGATGATGATTACAGCAATGTCATTGCGGGAAGCGAGAGTTCCTGCAAGCTCTTCTGATACAGGCATCTCGGCTTGTGACCATGCCTCCTTGCCCCAGCCGAGACCTGCATCGATGGGATTCTCTTCGTCCCATTTGTCATATATGTCCATGAGCTCGGCATCAAGCGTGATGTCCGGGCATTCATTGAGACCTTCTCTTATGTCACTTACGTGATTAACGTTTACCATGCCGCCGGAACCTGTTCCGGACTTGTAGTAGTGCGTCTGCATTCTTCCGAAAAGAGCAATCCTAGAGCCCTTTTTCAAGGGAAGGACATTGTCTTTGTTCTCGAGCATGACGATGCCTTCTGCGGCCGTCTTGATCGCTGCTTCGGTATATTCATTCCAGTTAAGGGTTATCTCATTCATTGAAAAAATCCTCCGGTATTTTTAATTCTTTTTAACGCTGTTTTCGCGGGTCGTAAAGACTATACAGTATTTCGCAAACGCCCGATTTTATTTTACTTGCATTTATTTTGTTTTTCTTGCTATCAGGTGCTTTTTAATGTAAACAAGCCGTTAACTTTGGGTGAAAGCAGCGGTTATATTTCGGATTTTAATAATAATTACAAAGTTTCTGATATTAAATACAAAACTGCAGTCTTATAATGTGCAACATTCAAAGAACAGGAAATATATAAATGGCACCTAAAAGAACAGACACCGACATGACGAAGGGTTCACCCTTTGCGATCATATTGAAGTTCACGATGACACTGCTTATCGGCAACATCGCCCAGCAGCTCTATAACATCGTGGATACAATTATCGTCGGCAGATACGTTAATCCGCAGGCGCTTGCAGCCGTCGGATCGACAGGTACCATCGTTTTCCTCATCATCGGAACTTCAAACGGAATGGTCACGGGTTTCTCCGTCGTCACGAGCCAGAAGTACGGCGCCCTGGACAGCAAGGGCGTAAAGGCATCCGTCACCAACGGATTTTATTTAAGCATGATCGTAGCCGCCATTCTTACCACGTTAAGCCTTTCGGTAATGCGTCCCCTGCTCGCGCTGATGAATACGCCAAGTGATATTTTCGATTACGCATATGCATACATCACGACGATCTGCTTCGGCATCGTTTTCACGGTAATGTACAACCTCTGCTCATCCATGATGAGGGCCATCGGCAACAGCAAGATGCCTTTGATTTTCCTGCTCTGCTCAGCTGCAACGAACGTCTGCTTAGACCTCTTGTTCATCATCAGGTTCGGCATGGGCACACGCGGTGCAGCCCTTGCAACCGTTATCTCACAGGCACTCGCGGTAATCCCGTGCGTCATCTACATATATGCGAAAATGCCTACATTAAGGCCCGATAAGTCCGACTGGAAGATCGACCGCAAGATCATAAAGCAGCAGCTCCGCCTCGGCATCCCTATGGCGATCCAGTACAGCATCACAGCATCAGGAACCATGATCATGCAGAGCGCATTCAACACTTTCGATTCCATCGCTGTAGGCGCAATTACCGCTGCAAGCAGATTCCAGGGAATAATCACTCAGGGCATGTTCACAGTCGGCCAGACGATGGCTGCTTTCGTAGGCCAGAATTACGGCGCGCGTGACATGAAGAGGATCAGGAAAGGCGTAAGCAGTGCACTGAAGATCTACATCGTTTATTCGATCGCTGCGGCAGTCCTCGCTATCGTTGCGCTTCCGCACGTTCTCTGGGTATTTTTCGATTCCGACGTAGATGTATCACTTTACATCCCGTGGGCAAGAACATACATCGTAGAGTGCGCCGTCTGCTACTTCTTCCTCTCTGCGATCTTCATCTACAGAAATACGATCCAGTCCGTAGGTTATGCAGGTCTTGCAACAGTCCTGGGCTTTGTCGAGCTCGGCGCCAGAATGATCACGTCCTTCTACTCGATCCACGTACATAACTACAACATCGCCGTTGCTTCCGATCCGTTCGCATGGGTCACTGCAGGAATCGCAGGCATGGTTATCACTTATGTCATCTTCAAAAAGATCGAGCGCAGGTGGAATTCAGAAAGCCCTGCCGTTGGTCTGGGGCATATAACCGTCAGTGCCAAGAGCAAGGCTTCTTAAAGTAGTTTCTTAAAAGTATTAAAGTATCAGGTCTCGTCTTCGGGAGCTTCCGTCTCAGCGGTCTCTTCTGTCTCAGTGACGGTGCCGATTACCGTATTCACGGGAACTGAATCAGCTGTATTGACTACGTCGAACTCCCAGCCGTAGATCGTTCCGGACTGCATGTCGTAAATGAAGAATACATAGTAACCTGTCGGGATATTCTCTTCCTGGGTATATGTGAGATGGATCTCCGTGGGATATCTGTCGATGATCTTCTCTGATGTGAAGAGCGGAGTCCACTCGGGTGAAGTCTCCTCGGCAACACGGTATTTATACTGCCAGACGTACTGGCTTGCATTCTCGTCGAGCTCGATTACGAACTCAAAAGTGTTTGTATCCGTATAGGTCTCGGTGACGGGATCCCAGCCGGGGCCAGTCATGTAGCTGTTTGTGATGGTGTCGAAAACATTATCCATGAACTCGAGGTCGGGAAGATCGTAATCGTAGATATCTACAAGATCCAATCCGTTTGCGAGAAGATAATGTCCGTCATCATCCTTGGTGAATTCAAGAGTTACCTCAAGATCGACCGTGTCTTCAACTTCCGCAAGGAGCATATTGAAGTCGGCAGCACCTAAAAACTTTTCTCTCTGATCCAGAACGCTGCTGAAATCCTTATAGGAGAAAGTAACGTTAACCGTGCATTCCTTAGCCCAGAGATTGGACTTGAAGCTGGATTTGTCGATCTCATATGTGGTCGTGGCAGCAATGACGTTCTTTACGCGGAGCATCTCGCTCGGACTCTTTCTTATGTAAGTGTCATTGTAGTCGATCTCGTCAACTTCTTCGACAACGGGCATAACAGACCTGATCTCATAAGGAGTGTATGTGCAGAGTTCGCAAAAGCCGTCGTAATCGCATTCGGCAAGGGCCGTGGCGATCTTATCTACGCAGCTATATACCCTGTCCTCGGCAATCTTATTGTCGCTGTCGTCGTCTTCCGGTTTTTCGTCAGCAGCAGCTTCTGCTGATTTTCTGCTTCTTCCGGTAGTCTCGTCAGTGCTTGAGGCTTGAGAACAGGAAGCCAAAGTCATCAAGTTGGCAAGAATAAGTACAGTTGCTATAACCTTTTTACTCATCTGAAGTGCTCCTCCGGCATCCGTTATTATATATTAATACAATTTAATCTCCGAAAATGTTGCACCCCAAATAAAAACCGCCCCCGGAATTCCGGGAGCGGTCAGATTAGTTACTTTATCAGCTAAGTTAAGATTAAGCCTTACCGTCTGAACCAAGAACGTGAACGATCTTGTGAGCAACCATGTCCTTAACTGCCTGACGAGCGGGCTTAAGGTACTGACGGGGATCGAAGTGATCAGGATGCTCAGCGAAGTACTTACGGATGTTACCTGTCATAGCAAGACGGATATCGGAGTCGATGTTGATCTTGCAAACAGCGAGTGTAGCTGCCTTACGGAGCTGCTCCTCAGGGATACCAACTGCGTCAGGCATGTTTCCGCCGTACTCATTAACCATCTTAACGAATTCCTGAGGTACGGAAGAAGAACCGTGAAGAACGATCGGGAAACCGGGGAGTCTCTTGATGCACTCTTCGAGAACGTCGAAACGGAGCGGCGGAGGTACGAGAATGCCATCAGCATTTCTTGTGCACTGAGCTGCTGTGAACTTGTAAGCACCGTGTGATGTACCGATAGCGATAGCGAGTGAGTCGCATCCTGTTCTGGAAACGAATTCCTCAACCTCTTCAGGTCTTGTGTAGCTCTCGTGACCAGCCTCAACAACAACCTCATCCTCGATACCAGCGAGAGTACCAAGCTCAGCCTCAACAACTACGCCGTGATCGTGAGCATACTCAACAACCTGCTTTGTGAGTGCGATGTTGTCCTCGAAAGACTTGGAAGAAGCGTCGATCATGACAGATGTGAATCCGCCGTCGATGCATGACTTACAAAGCTCGAATGTATCACCGTGGTCAAGGTGAAGAGCGATCGGGATCTCAGGATTCTCGATAACTGCAGCCTCAACAAGCTTTACAAGGTATGTGTGGTTAGCATAAGCTCTTGCACCCTTGGAAACCTGAAGAATAACAGGGCTCTTGAGCTCGCCTGCTGCTTCTGTGATTCCCTGAACGATTTCCATGTTGTTTACGTTGAAAGCACCAACAGCATAACCGCCGTCATAAGCCTTCTTAAACATCTCAGTCGTTGTTACTAAAGACATATATATATCCTCCTGATATTTTTATTGACGCTATAATCTTACAATCTTTTTTGCAAAACTCAACCGCCAAAACGGGTAAAGTGAGTGTAATTAACAGAAGATTTCAATATAAAAGCGGGTTTTTGCCCAAATGATTTTCGCAAGGCCCGAAAACGAGTTAATCAAGACTAATCACAGAGACCAAATTCTGTTTTTCCGTACATTGTTGATAAAACCTGCCAGAAAAGGTAGACTTTCTCACGTGTAACACTTTTCGGGAGGATACAGGATATGGAAAACCAGATCAGCGCAAACCAGGCAGACAACAGATTAGTGGTCCCTTACGACAAAGGCCGCAAGAACATCACTTTCTATGACACGTTCGTAGACATCAACGGAGACGTTATCAAGTACGATGAAATCGCAGTAATCCAGTCTTCTGCCCTCAATTCTTCGTCCATGATCTACTTCTACTTCGACAAATCCTTCAGATACGAATTCAACTTCACGACATACGACGGCAAAGTACACAAGTTCAAAAGACATGGTTATTCCGGCTACGGAATCGGCACATATAAGCGCATCAAGGCGGAGTTCGAAGTCGTAGCTCCCCCGTTCTACAACATTGTAGTAAGAAAGGTCGGCGAGCGTCTCATCGACAGGATCGCGGGCGGCGCAACCGCAAACATCTGCGGCCTTGTCATCACAAAGGACAAGATCACATACACAAAGCGCAAGAAGGAATATGTCATCGACAGAAGCAACTTCGACCGTGCCGTAGTCAACAATGCTTACATGAGCAACATGGCCCAGATCTACATCAGAGACGAGAAGAAGCCTATCTTCAAGTGCTCCCTCAACGAGCCCAACGCAAGACTCATCGTACCGATCGTAAATTACTTCTTCGAGTACAGGGCAAACCCTGCATCAGCACCTTCTGCTGACCCCAGCGCTTACATGCCGCCCGTTGTTGAGGAGACTTCTTCCAAGTCAAATGCCGGCCAGGTTGAAGACGACGAGTAAAGAGCCTGTTGGGAGTTCGGTTTTAAGCTGAATTTCCGGCCCCAAAAACAACTTAAGACAGCAAAAATCCCGTTTATCTTTCAGTTTGGAACTGAACTTTAAACGGGATTTTTTAATGATTTAATCGGTGATCGGAGGAATCAGTGAGGCAGGTAATCCATTGTCGGATTATCGCGCTTGCGCTTTTCCTTCTTTGCCGTAACGATCGTTGTCGTGATGCCGATGATCGGGATCAGCATGACCCCGCCGCACAAAAGAATGTAGCTTGCGCGTGTCTTTGTGCAGTCAAGGAGGACATTGCGGACTACCCATCCGTCAGACTCGCTGATCTCCAGGTATGTCAGAGATTCCCTGTAATACTGGTTTGCTTCGGATTCCTGTGTCTTAACAGTTCCCAGGAATGTTCTGGGCTCCATCTCGATTATTTTCGTCTTGCCGTCAACATAGTCGTATGTCGCATCTGTCAGCGCATCAAGATATTCCCTGTCGGCTTTCTTTGAAACTGACAACGGCATGATGGAACCGTCTGCCATCCAGACCATGTAGTAATACTCATGACCGGTAGGAATGAAGTTGTAGGATTCCGTGCCCTCTGCGTAGCATCCGAGACAAGCGATAACCTCATATGAGATCCACTGGTCGTTATATTCGCTGTAGTTCGGCTCAGCCTGTTCGTATGTTGCTTTGACGTCTCCGAAAATCAGGTTCCTCAAAAAGAACGTGCATGTTCCGAACAGGAGCAGGCAAAGAACCGATACGACTGCAAGTCTTACTGTACCCTTCATAATGTTAACCCCCTGCAAAAACTGTCCGTTATTGTATCACAATGCTGCAGATTTCGGGCAGTCATCATAATAAACAGGGTGCCTCATATCTAGAGACACCCCATTTTCATTCCCCATATTGCGGCCGTTATTTCGTGCTTATCTTTGCTTCGAAAACGCCGTCCTTAAGATCTGTCGTAAGCTTCAATTTGTGTTGTTCAAATATCCTTCCGGCGATGGCGATTCCCGTACCGGGAGTATAGTTGACGGCGGCTGTTTTATTCCTGATGGTGATTGCTTTTGAAGTAACCGTTGCTTCGATCTTTGCATCTTTATTTCCATACTTTGCGGCATTATCTACGAGGCAGAAAAGCGCGGTATTGAAGTAATCTTTTTCGATCTTGTATTCGGCATCGCCCTTGATATTTATGTCGGCGCCGGCCTTGGATGCGACTTCTTCAAAGCACTTGCGGATGGAAGTTTTCGAGAGCGTGAGAGACGTCTTGTCGGCGGTCTTCAATAACGCTTCAATGTCCTTGTTCATGCCGGAAGTCGTGGCAAGGATCTCATCGGCATAACGGTTCTTGTCGGCTTCGTTCGTGGTGTCCTTAAGGTTCTCGGCATAGCCTCCGAGAATCTGCAGAGGCGTCTTGAGATTGTGCGCCAGAGAGTCGATAAGGTTGTTCTTGAAGCGGTTGTTCTCGTATGCCATCTTGTACTGCGAATAAGGCTTTATCGCTGAAAGGCACGGAATGCCAATACTGAGGACAAGAATGAAGATCGCAAGGACTATGAAGAACGGCTTAAGGTATGACGAGTAAGGAAGCGTCTCCATGACGTATTCGATCATGTACCATTGGCCGTTTATCTTTGTAACGAGCATTTCGCCCTGGATGAGCGAACTTCCGGACATGTTCTGCACATAGTATTCGTGGGTACTGTCGCTGTATACAATAGTTCTTGAATCCTCGCGCGGACATGAGTTTTCAAGCTCGCCGGTGCTGCCTGCAAGGAAGATATCCGCATTGTCATTCAGGAATCCGTCAGGCCTTTCTGCCAGCTGGTAGATATAAAGATCTGTTTCACTGCCGTCGATCTCGATCTCAGTGTATTTGTCAGCGTTCGCGGGGTCGGTGAAATCCCAGCTCTTTCCGCCTTTACGGTCTTCAATGTAACCGTCTACTTCGGCAACTTTGCCTATATGCATGGTGTCACCTTCAATGTAATAAGACCTGATGCTTGGCAGTGAATACTGATAGATTCCGCAGAGCTCGGCTGATCCGCGGAAAAGATAGTTTCCGTACTGGTACCCGCTCGAAAACGAAGTCGTATTCCAGCTGTTAGACAGGACCGTATCCGTAACGCGGTCAATATTCCAGATCTCATCGCACTTTTTATACTCTATCGTCCAGTCTTCACCGTTTATGTTTGTGGTTCTTTTTTCCTGAGCGAGCAGCTCTTCATTTTTGGTTACGTAGACCCATTTGTGGACGGTATTCAACTCGACCGGAATGACGTCGTAACCGGATTCATAAATCGTCTCAAAACTGCCGTCTTCTCCGACCTTCGCAAACCTCACGTAATCAGCTGCGTAAAGGTTTGTAATGATGTCGATAAACGTGGAGTCGTATACTTCCTCATCGTAGTACTCAACCAGCTTCTTGTACTTTTCGCCGACCTCATCAAAACCGTCCCTTACGGAAATGTTATAGATGCCCTGCATGTATGCTGCTGTTGCCGCGAAAACGATCACTCCGATAAGCAGTCCGGCGATGAGTTTTCCACACAGAAAACTGAAATAACTCTTTTTCTTCATGCTGCTGCCTCCCCAATATCTCCCTGCTCAGTCGAAGCGGTATCCGACTCCGATGAGCGTCTTGATGCGCGACCCTTCTTTCTTAAGGATCTTACGGAGGTTCTTCACGCGGTTATCGATGACTCTTTCAGAGATAAAGTCATCTCCGCCCCAGGCGACCGCAAGCAGAAGTCTTCTCGTGACCGCAACGCCCGGATGCTCCATCATGTACTTGAGGATCTGATATTCCTTGGGCGGCATGTCGACCACCTCGTCAGCAACCTTCACTTCGAATCTCACAGGATCGAGAGTGATCTGGCCGCTTGTGAGGATCTTATGCTTTTGGACTTCCTGTGCTGAGCGCTCTAAAAGTGCCAGCAGCTTGCTGTACAGTATCGCGAGCGAAAACGGCTTCACGATGTAATCGTCAGCGCCCAGCTCGTAGCCGTACAAAACATCCTCTTCCCTGACCTTGCCCGTGAGGAAAACCACCGGCACGTCAGATTTCTTCCTGATGATCTTGCAAAGTTCAAATCCGTCAAGACCGGGCATCATGATGTCGAGTAGGATAAGATCGTAGGATTCATTCAAGATCTTCGAGAGGCCGGCGTTTCCGTCCTCTGCAAAATCGAGCGTGATCTTTTCGCGCCTTCCGAAATAATCTCCAATGACTTCTCTTATCTGCCTGTCATCTTCAACGAGCAAGACTCTGTACATGGATACCCTCCGCTAGAGAGATATTACAGGTTCAGTGTATCGTTAGTGTATCAATTTGCAAAATCGGGGCTTTTATGTCCAAAATTGAGAAAAATTATCGAATTTGTCGAAAATGATAATCAGTTTCATATTGACACCCGACAGGGGCGCTCATATAATAGCCTTCCGAACCAACATACTTTAAATAAAGAAAAACAGAAAATGGCCATTAAGAACTTTATCAGAAAATCCATATCACTTATGTTTGCAGGGCTCATGACAGCCTCCATGTGCGCATGCTCGGCAAACACTTCCGGGTCCGGCAAGCTCAACATCGTAACTACCATTTTCCCTGAATACGACTGGGTCAGGAACATCGCCGGTGACAACATCGGCAACATCGACCTGACGATCCTTTGTGACAACGGCGTTGACATGCACAGCTTCCAGCCGACGGCGAGCGACATCGTAAAGATATCTTCATGCGATGTTTTCGTTTATGTCGGAGGCGAATCTGATGAGTGGGTCGAAGATGTTCTCAAGGAAGCAGTCAATAAAGATATGCAGGTCGTAAAGCTCATGGATGTAATCGGCGAATCCGCAGTTGAGGAAGAGATCGTCGAAGGCATGCAGGCTGAAGAAGATGAGGACGAAGGCGGTGCCGAATATGACGAGCACGTCTGGCTCTCACTTAAGAATGCGCAGAAATGTGTACTGGCCATCTCCGCTGCCATGGGCGCGGTCGACCCCACCAACAACAAGAATTACTACATGAATTCGATCGGTTATAACAACACTCTGGCTGAACTCGACAAGAAATACGAGGAAACCGTTAATAACGCAGGCAGGGACACGATCCTTTTCGCTGACAGGTTCCCGTTCAGATATCTGACTGATGACTATAACCTCAATTACTATGCGGCTTTCGCAGGATGCTCTGCCGAGACCGAGGCAAGCTTCGACACGGTAGTGTTCCTTGCGGGCAAAGTCGACGAATTGGGACTTACTGCCATCATCACCATCGACAGCGGTGACCAGGCGATCGCGAAAACAATTATCGGGAACACTTCATCCAAGGATCAGGAGATCCTTGTGATGGATTCAATGCAGAGCACGAAGACCTCCGACAACAGGTCTTATGTGCAGATAATGGAAAGCAATCTTGAAGTTCTGGAGAAGGCACTCGGATAATGGACCAGCTCGTTTGCAAAAACCTTAAACTCGGTTACGAGAACATCACCCTCGCTGAAGACTTGAGCTTCAGTGTCGAAAAGGGCGACTATCTCTGCATCGTAGGCGAGAACGGCGCTGGCAAATCCACTCTCATGAGAACGATCTTAAGGCTCCAGAAGCCTTTGGCAGGCACCATCGAATATAACGATGAGCTCACCGCTTCAAAGATCGGTTATCTCCCGCAGCAGACTGTTGTCCAGAAGGACTTCCCTGCTTCTGTTTACGAAGTCGTTTTGTCCGGCTGCCAGAACAGTCTGGGCTTTAATATTTTCTATTCAAAGGAAGCAAAGAAGAGAGCCCACGACAACATGGAGCGCCTTGGCATAAGCGACCTTGCGAAGTGGAGCTACCGTGACCTTTCAGGCGGCCAGCAGCAGAGAGTGCTTCTTGCAAGAGCGCTCTGCGCAACAGAGAAAATGCTGCTTTTGGATGAGCCCGTATCAGGACTCGACCCTATGGTAACTCTGGAGATGTATGACCTTATCGACAAGCTAAACGATGAGGGCATCACGATAATAATGATCTCACACGACATCGCCTGCTCTGTTAAATACGCGAAGCACGTTCTTCATATCGGAAATAATTTCTTCTTCGGCAGTGTTGAGGACTACAAGACATCAGCTGCCGGTGCGAAGTATCTGGAGGGAGGTCATCACCATCATTAATACGTTGATCTCATACTTCTCATATCCGTTTGTAAGATACGCGCTCATCGTAGGCGTGCTGATCGCACTGTGTTCATCACTGCTCGGCGTAATCCTCGTATTGAAGAGATTCTCATATATCGGAGACGGTCTTTCACACGTTGCTTTCGGCGCGATGGCCATAGCAGCAGTAGTAGGACTTACCGACCGCATGATCCTCACGCTGCCCATCACGATAATCTGCGCGATCCTTCTTTTGTGGACCGGCCAGAATACAAAGATAAAAGGTGACGCGGCCATCGCCATGATATCCGTCGGAGCGCTTGCAGTAGGTTATCTCCTGATGAACCTCTTCCCGACTTCGTCTAACATCTCAGGCGACGTCTGCACAACGCTTTTCGGTTCCATGAAGATCCTTACACTTACCAAATCTGAGGTAATCCTCAGCATCGTGCTGTCGGTCGTAGTGGTAATTCTTTTCGTGGCCTTCTACAACAGATTCTTTGCGGTAACTTTCGATGAGAGCTTCGCGAAAGCAGTCGGCACTAAGACCAATCTTCTGAACCTTCTCATCGCGACCATCATCGCAGTGATCATCGTTCTTGCAATGAACCTCGTAGGCTCGCTCCTCGTATCCGCACTGGTAATCTTCCCTGCGCTGTCAGCAATGAGAGTCTTCAAGAGCTTCCGCTCGGTAACCATCTGCGCGGCAGTTATCTCTGTCGTCTGCGCACTTATCGGAATCATTGCCTCGATTTTTATGGACACACCCGTAGGATCGACGATAGTCATTACCGACATCGCCGCTTTCATCGTGTGCACAATTGTAGGAAAGATCAAAGGCTGATCAGGTATCCGGATTTACGTTGGAACGGATCTTGTTATAGACCTCTTCTTCGCCGTCCAGACCATTCAGGATATAAATATAAGAAACATAATCATAGTGATTAAACACTCTGTCCCTCTCCGCACCGGGAATAACGCGTACCCTGAAATGCATGATCATGGGATCCGTAAGGTCCGCATCCGGAGTGTAATCAAACTGGTCTGCTACTATCTCGTTGCACTTTGCAAGGACACTTGCCACCGCGCGGGCATCTTCATCGTTATCAATATAAAACAGGATATCATCTCCCAGACCGGCGTCAGGATTGACCATGTAACAAGGACAGGTCTTAGCAGCTTTCAGGACATCATCCCTGTAATAATCGCAGACACTTTCGGCGTAACAGATATCTTCCGCGTATCCTCGAAAACCCGTAGTAACCGGGTGCGCAACGATCTCATAAGTAAGATCTCGTTCACGGGATTCCATCACATAATGGATGGTGCCGTCCTTCATCTCTTTTTGTGAGACAAGGCGTGAATCTTCTGCGATCCGTTCTTCAGCCATGCTCTCAATGGTCCTGTCAGAAGGTTTTCTTGAACATGAACAGACACCGAGTGATACCGATATGGCAAGGATGGCGGCAACAAACTTTATGCCCTTTTTCATTTAAGTATTTCCTTCCTTGAACATCTTCATCATCTCGTTTGTTAGACTGTATTCGTCAGGCTGGAGTTCGATGTCTTCCCTTGCGCGCCACTCGGCAACTTTGAGCTCGCCCTCATCCATCCTGATGGTGTCGTCGCCGTCAACGTCACAGTAGAAACCTACGAGGATATCGTCAACGATTCCCCACGGCTGAGACTTGTAGTAACGGATGTTCTTGACCTTAAGGCCGGTCTCTTCCATTGCTTCACGCGCAACGGTCTCTTCCAGTGTCTCGCCGATCTCGGTAAATCCTGCAACGAGAGCAAAGTGCGCAAAGCCGGTCCTGTATTGGGTCACGAGTATCTTATCACCGTTCGTGATGCCGACTATGACTGCGGGAACCACGCGCGGGTAGATCACGTTGCCGCATTCACACCTTAACGCGCGTTCCTTATCGTCTTTATAAGTTTCTTTTCCGCATATGCCGCAGTACCTGTTTCCGCGGTACCAGTTCGCGAGCTGGAGCGCCGTGAAAGCGAGGAACACATTCTGTTTCTCAACATCGCCGGAGCGCCTGAAGGACTTTACATTCACGAATTCGTATCCTTCAGGAATACTGGTTCCTTCCCTTGCATCAAGGAAGAAGTAGTAATCTTCGTCAAGTGCGAAAAGATAAACCAGCTTATCCTTAAGCTCTTCATCAAGCTCACTTACGCGCGGGAACGATTCCCCGTTAACCAGGATGTCCTGGTGTCTGAAGGCCATAACAAAACTGCCTGAAGCAGGCTTTCTGTCCGGATAATAATGGTTATCCAGCTTATGCGGAAAAATGTCCTGTATCATGTCTTAGAAATTAAACTCCTCAGGAGCAGCCGTGAATGAGCTGAATGTAGCTGTAGCATCCTTGAAATAGAGAACCTGAGTGTTGTCGTCATCAGGGTTATACATTGCCTTAAGATCAGGATACTTCTCGAGCATAGCAACCTTAACGTCTCTTGAATCATCGTTGATGAGTTCTCCTGCTACGCGGAGCCATGTTCCTGTCGCGCCGTCGAAAGCACAGATCTCAGCCTTCGGATTTGCAGCGAGCTGCTTTGAAACGGGCTTAACCTTGCCTGTCTGGATGTAGAGCTTTCCGTCATAAACGAGTGATGTTCCGAAAGGTCTTACTCTCGGCTGGTCACCGTCTGCTGTTGCGAGGTAATAAGTTCCTGCCTTGTCCAAAAATTCGCATACTTTCTCAACGTTTGCCATGGTAGTGATCTCCTTTTATTTGTTTTTATAGTTTACTCTTAAACTTCGTAATCGAAGCTGCTTCTGATCTTTACATAAGGTCTTACCTTTGTGTTGGCAACTTCAACATGCAGAGGATTGGAAGAATAGTTCTTCAGTGCTTCCCCGTTTTCGAAAAGTGAATCGAGCATTACATCACCGCTTGAACTTGCGAGTTTATCCGTATTTACCTTTATCTCAACAAGGCCCGGTATCTTTCCTGAAAGGCCCTCAAGACCTTCCCTGATGCCTGCTTTTATCTGCTCTTTCTCGCTGTCTGAATATTCGTCTTTAAGTGTCCAGACTATAACGTGTCTTACCATATAAGCCTCCTGTTATGTCAGCATGTCTGCCGTGTAATATCCGCTGTCGATGAGGATCTCTTTGTAGTTGTTTGCATCAACGAAAACCGGATCACAAAGATAAGCATTTACGTAATCGTATCCGTTGTGATATCTGACCGCATTGTTGATCTCAACATTCTGTCCTTCAGCGATCTGTTTGACCATCGCAACTGTCCTGTCGACAAGGGTTCTTGTGTCCTTAAATACCGACATAGACTGCTTGCCGTTAATAATGTTCTTAACGTTTGCTATATCACAATCCTGACCTGTGATGATCGGATATGTGCCCTTGTAAAATGTCTCGAGCGCCTGGGTAACTCCCAATGCAGTTGAGTCATTGGAGCAGAGCCATGCGTCGACCGGCTCTCCTTCCAGATAGTATGAAGCAAGGATATTCTCTGCCCTTGCCTGTGCATTCTCGGTTGACCAGACATCCGTAGCAACTTCCTTGAAACTTGTCTGGCCTGAAGGGACATTCAGAACACCCTTGTCAATATACGGCTGGAGGACATCTATTGCGCCGTTATAGAAAAATTCAGCATTGATGTCGGAGGGATCTCCTGCCGTAAGCTCAATGTTATAGGTCGTGCCGGCCGGAGCGTTGTCGAGTCCAAGCATATTTACAATGTACAGGGCCTGAATCTCTCCGACTGCGTAATTGTCGAAAGTTACATAGTAATCGATCTCAGTGTTCATAATAAGGCGGTCGTAACATATAACCGTAATTCCTTTGACACGGGCTTCTTCCACGACATTGCTCAGACTTTCAGGGGAGATCGCCGCGATGATCAGGATCTTGCAGCCCTGGTTTATCTGGTTTTCGATCTGCGCTATCTGGGTATTGATGTCGTTAGAAGCATACTGGAGATCAACAGAAAAACCCTGTTCCTCAAGCCTTTGCCTGAGCATTTCTCCGTCATTATTCCATCTCATAAGATCTTTTGTAGGTATCGAGATGCCGATCATGTTCTCAACAAGGGGATCTGCGATCGGGCCTGTGCCTGAACCGCCACTTCCGTAGTAAGGTTCAAGCTCAATGTTTGAGACCAGTGATTCAAGTGTTTCCTTGAACTTCTTGTCTGACTTTTTGGTAACGAGCCAGTCGTCGTCTTTGAGAACGAAATCGATCGTTATCTTCTTGGTTTTTCTGGGTTTTACTGTCTTGATCTCATCAAGATATTCATCAAATTCTATGTCGAAATAAGATTCAGCGATCTCTTCTGCATCAGGATACTTAAGCTCGATCGTGACGGATCCTTCTTTGTATTTCACGTCAACTTCAGATTCGACGATCTCATATTCGGAATTATCCAAAACGGCTGAGAGGATCTCTGCGCGTTCGTTAAAAAATGAGAAAGCCTTCTCTTCCTTGGCATCAACAAATTTGGATGCATCCTTGCCTGAAAGGACCTTCGACACATAGGAGTCCAATGCATCTTCCATGGCAGCCTTTTGCTTTTCCTTTGAAGATGTGCATCCGGTCGAAGTCAAAATCAGACCTGCTGCCATAATTGCCGCGATTACTTTTGAAGCTTTCATATTCCACCTCCCGGGTAACGGGTTCATCCCCTTTTTGAATCCTTGCCTGACGGTATGTCATTTCTTCGCTCGCTCCATAATTATATCAGTTGCAGCGTACAAATAAATGTGATATCTTTGTTATTGAACGCGTTCAATAACTGGAGGCAAACCATGCAAAAAGACGAAAAACTCAACATAACAAAAGAGAAACTGCTCGATGCTACTTTCGCTCTGATGGAAGAGACAGACGATCCGCTTAACGTCACTTCACGCCAGATAGCAGAACGCGCAGGCGCCAAGCCCTCCATGATCAATTACTGCTTCGGTTCAAGAGAGAACCTCATCTATCAGACTTTCCAGAAACAGTATCTGAATTTCCTGAAGGAAAAAGAAGTCGAGAAACTTCTGTCTTCAGATATTTCTCCCAAGGAGCTTCTTAAAAAACTTCACTTCATCGTCGCAAAGTGCCTTGTCGAAAACCCCAAATTCACAAAGGCAATAACTCCCTATGTTCTCTTCAACAGGGACCTCTCACAGGAGTCTTTCAGCTTTGCGTATGTAAAGAAGCATTATGCCGGCCGCAAGACCGACAAAGAGTGCAAGCTCATCGCGTATGAGATGTCTTCAATGATGCAGCTGATCATATGCAGAAAAGAAGACATTAAGAAAGATTTCGGCATCGATCTGGACAAAGATAAAGAACTTAAGAAATACATCGACATGCGCATAGATCTTCTTCTCGGTGAATGACATGAAATACATTTTTGACTTAAGAACAATACCCGAAGAAAAGCTTTGTGTGTCAGGCGGCAAGGCAGCATCCTTATCGCTCATGATGAAGAACCTGAAGATGAATATTCCTATGGGGTATGTCATCACGGCGGAAGGTTTTCGCGATGGAAAACTTACAGATGAATCATCTGAAGAACTGAACGATACGATCGCCAAATTAGACAGACTTAAGACTTACGCCGTAAGATCATCTGCCATCGGTGAAGACGGCGCGAACAACTCGTTTGCAGGTCAGTATGAGACACTCACGGACGTTAGAGTTGCCGAGATCAGAAATGCCGTAAGTTATGTCGCAGCTTCGGCAAAGAGCGACCGTGTCGAAGAATACAAAAACCGCAATGATATTTCCGGTGAAGGCATCGGAATCGTTATCCAGGAATTCGTAAAACCTGAGTTTGCAGGTGTCATCTTCACCTCCGACATCATCACCGGAAAAGACGATAAGATCGTCGGCAACTACGTTCATGGCGAAGGCGAGAAACTCGTATCCGGAAGCGAGAATGCAGAGGAGTTCAGGCTGGGCGCTTTAAAGCTTTCTTACGAAGGCAATCCCGAACTGGCCAGGTTTTCTAAGACTCTTCGCAGGTATTCACTTGCAATACGTTCTTTTTACGGTGTCCCGATGGATATCGAATGGGCAATATCAGGCGGCAGAGTATATATTCTGCAGGCGCGTCCCATAACAACTTTGAAAAGGATCTCCGTAAAAGATTACGATGTCAACGGCACGCGCTCGGGCTATAAGCTCCTTACCAAGACCAACGTCGGCGAGATCTTCACAAAGCCCGTAAGTCCCATGACTTTCAGCGTTCTGGAAAAGATCAATGAGTTCCTGGGACTCCCCGAGTGGCTCGACAACATCAACGGCCAGGCATACATGAACATCTCTGTCATGTGCTCTCTGATGGTTTCTTTTGGTAAGACTCCGGAGAAGGCATACGATACCGTAAAAGACCTTGTCGGCGGGATCCCTTCGGGCGTTGAGATCCCCATATCACCTTTTGACAAGAAGGCTTTCAAACGCAATCTTTGGAATCTTCTTTTCCCGAAGAACAAATCGAAGCTTTCCAAAAAGGAAAAGCACGAGATGGTGCTCCGTTTAGATGACATATCGGAAGAACTTATAGCTGAGATCAGAAAGATAAACGATAACGCTTCACTCATGAAATACTGGGACGATGTGTTGATTCCAAAGCTTAACGACGGACTTGCGTCGATCCTGGCTGAGAGCGGCATGTCTCTTGTGCCTCTTTTCGGATTGCGCAAAAAGATATCGAAGATTGCAGGCGAAGATATGGCAAACCGCCTCTTAACCGGCTGCGTCGGCGTGCTCGCATCGATGAAGCCCATGCTTTTACTGGAAGACGTCGCTGAAGGAAAGATGACGCGCGAAGAATACATAAAGATCTGCGGCCACCGCTCCGCCAACGAGATGGAACTCATGGAGCCCAGACCTTACGAAGACCCCTCCTTCCCCGACAATCTTCTTAATGACAGAAGAGAAGGCGGCTTGAGCCTCCGGTCGGTCCTTGCAAACCAGGAAGCTTCATTCAAGGAAGCTCTCGCTGAATTCAAGTCGAAATACCCTTCAAAGAGCAGATGGATCGACAAGGAGATCGCGAAGTTCATTCACGCCAATGATTTCAGGGAAGACATCAGGAGCAAGGGCGTAAGGATCTTCTGCGTATTCAGGGCATATTGCCTTAAGGCCGGAGAATTAAACTGCATTGGAGACGACATCTTCATGCTCGGATATAAGGAAATGTTCTCTCTTTTAAAGGGCGATACTTCAGTCCTGTCATATATCCCCGCGCGCAAGGAAACCTTCGCGAGATACTGCTCCTACCCTGCTTTCCCGAACCTCGTTATCGGCCGCTTTGACGCTGATGAATGGCTGGGCGATCCGAACAGAAGGAACGATGTTTACATCAGCGGCAGAAGTTCAAACGAAGACGTGTCTTCGGATGTTAAAGGTTTTGCCGGCGCCGCAGGTGTCGTCACGGGAACAGTGCGCGTAATTGAAGATATCGATCACATCGGTGAACTCGCAGATGGCGAGATTCTCGTAACCCGTGTAACCAACATCGGCTGGACTGTCGCCTTCCATAAGGTCTCGGCTATAGTCACGGACATCGGCGCGCCATTATCACATGCAGCTATCGTTGCGCGTGAATTCGGCATCCCCGCAGTTGTAGGCTGCCGCAATGCGACGACCGTTCTGAAGACAGGCGATGTCGTCACCGTTGACGGCGGATGCGGCACGGTGACGGTCATCAAACCCGGATAAGCCGTCATAAGAAAACTCTTTTTCTCCGAAATCGACTGTACAGGTTTTTGCCTATGTTTTCGGGCTCAAAAACTGTTCAAAAACCTGTATTTTTCGAGAATCCATGTTTTTGCCTATGTTTTTGGAGGATTCAGATAGCCAAAAAACTGATCAATAATTCAATTTGTTGTCTGTTCCCGAAAATCCGCATTGCAACATCTCTCCTGATGAAACTGTATTAAGATTGAGTGCTGTAAAGGTATCGTCAATAAAATATTTCTTACTTTATGTTAATATTAAGCGAGGAATAACGACAGGAGAGGGTAGCTCCATGATAGATTTTTATAATGCTTTCATCTCGTACAGACATGCAGATCTCGACTCTAAGATCGCCGAACACGTACAAAAGCAGCTCGAGCATTTCCATGTGCCTCACAAGCTCAAGAAAAAGCTCAAGCACGAGAAGATCACGCGTATTTTCAGGGATAAGGACGAACTCCCTATCACAAGCGACCTGACCGAGACGATTACCAATGCTCTCGAAAAGGCCGAATACCTCATCGTAATCTGCTCCACAAACACCAAGGAGTCGATGTGGGTAAAAAGAGAGATCAGGACCTTCCTTCAGACACATACGATGGACAAGGTCCTGACGGTTCTCTGCAACGGTGAGCCTTATGAGGTTATCCCCGAGGAATTGCTCACTACCACAAAGGAATATGTTGATGAGACAGGCATGACTCATACGGTCGAAGTTCCGATCGAGCCTTTGTCATGCGATTACAGACTCCCGAAGTCGACTGCCGACAAGGAAGAACTCCCCCGTCTGGCCTCCGCCCTCCTGGGATGCTCTTACGACGAACTTCAGAGAAGAAGAAGACAGTACAGGATCAGACGCGCGACATCCATCATTGCCGCAGTATTTGCAGTGCTTATCGCTTTGGGCGCCTACCTCGGATATACGACCAAGAAGATCAACGACAGCTACATGGATTCATTAAGGAGCAGATCCAAGTATCTTGCAAATGAAGCTGAGCAGCTTTTGGCTGAGGGCAAGAGAACCGATGCTCTCCAGGTCGCCCTTGCCGCACTTCCGAATGATTCACAGAAAAACATGCCCGTAACGGCTGAAGCAATGTACGCGATCACAGAGACTACGGCTGCTTACGAATCAAGGATGGGCATAACTAACTACTATGCTCTTTGGAATTATAAGACTGCAAAACCGATAAAAAAGACAGTGCTTTCAGGAGACGAGAAATATCTTGCGGCACACGATGAGGCCGGTCATGTTTACTGTTGGAACGCGCAGACAAACAAACTGCTTTTCGACAGGGACTGCATACAGAAACCGGTAGATATCATTTTTATGGATGAAGGCCAGCTCCTGATAGTATTCAGCGATCATATTGAGTCATATCATGTGGAAAGCGGCGATCGCGTGTGGGAATTCCAGGTCGAATCCTCTTCCGAAATCTTTGCTGGCAAGATTATATATGCTAACCATTCCGTATATTTCGATAACGGCGAAGGCACGGTCGCCAGGCTCTCCGGAAGAGACGGAAGCATATTAGACACTTACAAGGTTCTTGAAGGCGGAATCTTCACATATGTCAGAAATCTGGCTGTTTCTCCTGACGGAAAGTTACTCGGATTCGTTGATGATACGACGAATTACGGTACATCAACCATATATCTTTACAATACGGAAACAGGTAAAGAATATTCTGCAGACATAGAATCTACTATCGTTACAAAACTGGTGTTTGCCGGCAACGACCATCTGTTCTTTATGACAGATTCCGGTACTCTCAGCTCATCCACCACATACAACAATGAAATTACATTTATTGAAGTCGCAACTATGCATTTCTATTGTTTTGACCCTACGATGAAGCTGCTTTGGACCAAAGATCTACAATACAACGATATGGCCGTCTGTATGGGAGTATTGGATCTCCCTTCCCGCGATTCCGTTATGCTTTATGTCGGCAACGCTGCAGTAATTGCCAATAAAAATTCCGGAGAGACGACAAATGAATATAGAATCAGCAGTTCCATCGTAACTGTAGCCGACTTCAACAATAACGATCTTCCGGAATTCATCTGCAGACACGGAGAACTGGTTTTCGCGCTTAATGAAGAAACTAACAGAATGTACTCTTATAACGTTCTGGGTCAAAATGTATCTCATGGTATTATAGGCGATAAAATCTATAGCGTGGAAAGCGGCGGAACGGATATCATTTGCTACTTCCGTTACATGGAAGATGACGAGTGGACAGGGATAGATGCCTACGGCGGATTCACCACAGGTACGGATTATCAGAAATTCTGCGATGACGGAGAATATCTCGTTATAGCTTCTAAGATTACCGAGACCACCCTTATCAGAGTAAGCGTTATCGATATGGATACCGCAAAACTTGTTTTCTCCGAAGACGTGGATATCGGAGAATTATACTTACAGCATTTTGATGTTCAATTAGTCGACGGTGAATTCTACGGTATTTTCCATAATAACATCTATTCGATCGACATTAAGAAAGAAAAAGTTAAAGATCTTGGTGTTGAACTGGCTGCAACAGATGAAGTTACTAACGGAAAGATCATCAATGCCATATCAGTGGGAGGTGAATTAACCGTAAATGTATGGGACCTCGATGGAAGTAATCATATCGAGTTCAAACCATATATCTTAGATGATTATTCACTCATACCCGGTGATCCCACATATATCGAGTGTTTGGACAAGGTCTTTATTCCCGTGGAAAACTCAATGCTTGTTGCAGACCTCAAGACTTCAAAGATCAAGGAAATGGACACTCCGGATAACTGGTTTGTCAAATCTATCTATTCCTGTTACATAACAATATCCGAAGACGGATCTAAAGTCCTGTTTTCTGACGATAACATCATATATGTAACCGATGATTCATTAAAGGAACTGTATACCATCCATTGCATAAGCACAGACCGCCTCGGCGCCATTTTCAAGGATAACACTTTGTACGTTATCGCCGACGACTACCTCATGATATACAACGCCGATACCGGAGAACAGATAAGCAAGATCTCGATTACTCTTTTCGGAAGAGGAATAGCCGAATTGAGCTTTAACGATAAAGCCCACGAGCTTTTTATCAAAACAGGCGATCAGATCAATATCCTTGATACGGAAACCTGGACAGAGATCACGAGCATCGAGACTGTTTACTGCTATCATCCGGGCACCGATCGTTTCTTCGTATACGCGTACCAGACAAGCTATGAATGCATGCCAGGCTACATTAAGCACTACACGCTGGACGACCTGATCGAAAAGGCCCTCCGGTATCTGGACGGCGCAGAAGTCCCTGCCGAGCTTAAGGATAAGTACGGCATCTGAGTTTAATAAGGTTTTCGAAAATGCGGGGCGTCTCCTTACGGGGCGCCCTGTTTTGTGGAGTGCGTGTTTTCGATCTGATTGCGAAAAGTGATGTGACAGAATCCGTGACGGAAACGGCTCATTTTGTCACATAGTTTTTAAGGTCGACGAAAAGTCGACGAAAATGACGTTTTTCGTCGATAAAATCGTCGAATTGAGCCGGATTCGACGAAAGCGTCGACGATTTTGCCCGTTTCCGTCTAACAATCGTCGACGTGGTGTCACTCGCAAACAAAAAAGGATGCTTGCGGCATCCTCTTTTAAATCTTCTTAACGGGGTTCGTCCTGGGCTTGTAGAACCTGTCGAAAAGCTCGCCCTTTACGATGTAGATATCGTGCTCGTCGTCCGCTCTGACGGTCAGGTAATCGCCGATGTCGCCTGAGTAGTACTTATCCTCGGTCCATGCCGTGAAGAGCTTTACAGGCTGCTCCAGAGGCTTTGCAAATACAACGGAATTGCTGACTGTTCTTACCGTCTTGGCATAAGGCATGACCTTCTTGACCTCGCCGGTGGCTCTGTTCTTTATCCTAGGCTCGTATTCGAAGTCTCTTGTGAAGACGAAGTTTGTGAGCTGGTAGCTGCTTAAGAGCTTGTTTTCCTTGATGGGATAGATCTCGCCTTCAACACCGATCATGAGATAAGCCTCTTCGTCGATGACTGTATCAACGTCACCTTCGAGGGTTCTGATGTTGATGGGCGTACCGGCCGGGAAAACATCAGTAAGTCTGATGCAGCCCAGTGTCTGGGATACTTTGTCGTATGCCTTCCACTTAGAAGTGTTGAGCTTCGTGTTCTTGGCATAGATAACGAGATATCTGTCGTAGTACCACTGGAGACGTTCTTCGATGGTCTCCTTGGCTGACTTGGTCAGGAAGTCGGGCATCATGGTGCCGCCGGCTTTGAGCATGTGACCGCCGCCACCGCCGCCTAAGCCTTCAGCGAGGAATGCCGCGAGTTCATCTGCGTGGACTTCCTTGGAGCAGCTTCTGACTGAGAATTTGACCTCATACGGGCTCTCATAGAACGCAACGCATACGTTAACGTTCTCGGTTTCAAGGGCAAAGTCGCTAATGACACCCAAGATGCAGGGGTCACAGGCCTCAGCTTCGATGACCAGATATCTGTTGCTCTCGTGGAACTCGTAGTTCATGATGGCCTTGCCTGTGATCTGGAGTTCATCAAGAGAGATGTTTGAATTGATCATCTCTGTTACCGTGGCTTTGTTTACGACCAGCTGGTCCAGCATATCGCGGTCTAACGGGTGTGATACCTCCGACAGTCTGTTGGTATCGGAGAAAAGTCCGTAGTAAAGTGCCGTTGAAAGCATTCTGTTGTCATTCGGGTTAAAGCCTTCGTTACGGATAAGGTTCCAGCAAAGAGTTGAGCAGCTGCCGACATCGCTTCTGATATAACTGATAGCTGTTGCAGGAATATCTGACTTCTGATGGTGGTCGATGATGGCAATTCTCTTCGACTTTGTGGTCGTGACGTTCTTCTGTCCGTACTGACAGTCGACGTAAATGACGAGCTCAGGCTCCTCGGCAAAGAACGGTTCGTACGCAACGGGAACGTCAAGTTCCTTGCACATGATCATGAGATTGCTCTTCTTGATCTCGTTTCTGCCTCTGTAGATAAACCTGGCCTTCTTATCGTTCTGCTGGAAATACCACATCAGTGCATATCCCGAAGCGAGCGCATCAGCGTCCGGATTATCGTGGCACTGAATAACGATATTCTTGTACTTCAAAAACTCTTTTAATTCCATAACAACTACCCGAATTTACAAAGTTGCTCCACCATTGTACCAAAAAGATAGGAATAACGCACTTATAAATGGGTGGCATTTTGGTGACATCTCGAAAAAGTTATCTCAACCGCAAGGCTTTAGGCGGGAGAAAAGCCTGATCTTCCTCCTGTTTTTGGCCCCGAAAACGCATTTGACAACGCCCGTTCCTGCAAGTAAGATGAATGTGCAACAGATCAATTAGTTATTCGCGTTCTGCTGCCGCGACGCTTTTTACAAGCGGGGTCAATAATGATAAGAACCCTGGAATCTCATCATGAATGACAAAGAAGGGCGCTTATTTGGCGCATAGTTTTGCTGTTCGTGAAAGGAGGTTCTTTTTTATGTTTCACGACAAAGATTTTGAATACTACGAAAAGCTTGCTCACTGGAGTTTTGACGAGTACGACTGTCATTCAGAGAGCCTGACGGACTGGGATCTTTATGAGATCTTAAAGTCTGTCGCAACACCGGATTCGCATGTGCTGGATCTCGGCACCGGCGGCGGCGAGAAACTGCTTGCAAATTACCCGGACTGCGCGGAGATCGTAGGCACGGATTACTCGCCCAACATGGTCGCCACAGCCATCGAAAACCTGGCAAAGAGCGGCCGCAAAAACATCACGTTCAGGGTGATGGACAACCTTCACATGGATGTCCCTGACGGACATTTTGATGTGGTTGTCGCGCGCCACACCTGCATTGATGCAGAGCAGATCATGCGCTGTCTCAAACCCGGAGGGTTTCTTCTGATCAGGGGCGTCGACAAATACGACTGCTGGGATCTGAAGAAGACCGTGGGTTACGGACAGGGTTTTGACGATCCGGTTCCGATAAGCATCGTTGACTACGAGAATGTGCTCTCTGCAGGTTTTCGCGACGTGGAACTCGTACCGGTCCACGAACGCGAATTCTACAAAGATGCAGCGACATTCAAGGCATTCCTCGAAGTCGTTCCGATCCTTGACCACATGCCGGAAGATGATTCGCTCGACGAATACATCGCGAAAAACACCTACTCCGGAAGGGTCAGGCTCTTAAGGAACTGCTACGGAATAACCGCAAGAAAGTAATCAGAGTATATCGATATACTCGCCTGCGAGGGCTTTATTCATGCTCCTGACTGCGCAGAACTTGCCGCACATGGAGCATGTATCCTCGTGCTCGGGCGCTCTGTCATCGCGGATGGCTCTGGCTGTCTCAGGATCGATCGCGCACGCCCATTGACCTTCCCAGTCGAACTTTCTTCTGGCCTTTGCCATCTTGTTGTCTTCGTCCATCGCGTGAGGGATCTTTTTCGCGATGTCGGCAGCATGGGCAGCGATCTTGGATGCGATGATACCCTGCTTAACGTCGTCAACGTTGGGAAGAGCGAGGTGCTCGGCAGGTGTTACGTAGCACAGGAAAGCAGCACCAGAAGCAGCTGCGATTGCGCCTCCTATTGCGGAAGTGATGTGATCGTATCCGGGTGCAATGTCAGTTACGAGAGGTCCCAAAACGTAGAAAGGCGCGCCCATGCAGATGCTCTGCTGGATCTTCATGTTTGCTTCGATCTGGTCCATCGGCATGTGGCCGGGGCCCTCTACCATGACCTGCACGTCCTTCTCCCACGCGCGCTTTGTGAGCTCGCCGAGTCTTACAAGTTCTTCTATCTGGCAAACGTCACTTGCGTCAGCAAGGCATCCCGGACGGCATGCGTCGCCAAGAGAGATCGTAACGTCGTACTCCCTGCAGATGTCGAGGATCTCGTCGTAGTATTCGAAGAAAGGGTTCTCGTTTCCGGTCATGCACATCCATGCAAAGATCAGAGAGCCGCCTCTGGATACGATGTTCATCTCTCTTTTGTGCTTCTTGATCTGGTCGATCGTATGTCTTGTGATGCCGCAGTGAAGCGTTACGAAATCAACGCCGTCTTCAGCATGAAGCCTTACTACGTCGATGAGATCTTTTGCCGTCAGAGTCGCGAGATCTCTCTGATAGTGGATTACCGCATCGTATACCGGAACTGTGCCGATCATGGCAGGACACTCTGACGTGAGCTTTCTTCTGAAAGGAATCGTGTCGCCGTGTGACGAGAGGTCCATGATGGCATCAGCACCCATGTCGACTGCCGCCTGGACTTTCTTCATCTCAACGTTGTAATCCTTGCAGTCGCGCGATACGCCGAGATTAATGTTTATCTTAGTCTTGAGCATTGAGCCGACACCCGCAGGGTCGATGCACTTGTGATTCTTATTTGCGCAGATCGCAACCTTGCCTTCTGCCACCCAGTTGCGGATCTCTTCTTCTGTTCTGTATTCCTTCGCAGCAACGATCTTCATCTCGGGTGTGACGATGCCTTTGCGCGCTGCTTCCATCTGTGTCCTGTAAGTTCTTTCCATGTGTATTCTCCTCATATTTTGTACTTGGTTTTTATGTCGTGTCCGTGATCGAGCGGCCCTCTGCCGTGGCCAAGATCAAGGCCTGATGCTATTGCTTCGGTGATGTATTCTTTCGCGCGCGTGACAGCCTTAGGAACATCCATTCCTTTTGCAAGATTGCATGCGATCGCACTTGATAAAGTGCACCCCGTTCCGTGCGTGTTCTCGTTATCTATTTTCCGCATCTCGAAAACATAAAACTCACCATCGTGGTATAAAACATCATTTGCATTTTCTTCCGAATGACCACCCTTGATGAGCACTGAACATCCGCATTCTTTGCTTATCTTTTCTGCGGCATTCTTCATGTCATTTTCTGCGGTAATCTTCATGCCCGAGAGGACCTCAGCTTCAGGCACGTTCGGAGTAACAAGCGCTGATAACGGAATGAGTTTTTCTTTAAGTGCTTTAACGCTTTCATTGTTCGACAGATCCGCGCCGCTCGTTGCGACCATGACGGGATCGACGACAAGATTTTTCACGTTATAAAACTTCATCCTCTCAGCAATGATCTCCACCAATTCCCTGCTTGGAATCATGCCCGTTTTTACTGCATCTGGAACGATGTCTTCAAACACGGAATCTATCTGGTCTTTAAGGAAGTCCCCTGTCGAGTTTTGTATTGATCTGACGCCCGTTGTGTTCTGCGCAGTAAGCGAAGTGATGACGGACATTCCGTAAACGCCGTTAGCGAGCATCGTCTTAAGATCTGCCTGTATTCCGGCCCCGCCCGAACAGTCACTTCCGGCAATGGTCAAAACTTTTTTCATCGACTCCTCCTTAAGTCTGCAAAAGCTTCTCTCAGTTCCTCTGCGGCACGCTTCGGATCGTCAGCTTTCATGATCGCCGACACCGCACAGATGCCTGCAATATCAATGCCTTTGAGGACACCGAGATTTGTGCTGTTAAGTCCGCCGATCGCATTTACAGGGATTGGCACGGCCTTTGTGATCGCATCTAAAGTTTCAGTTGAAGTGAGTACTGTTTTTACCTTTGTCGTGGTCGGATAGATAGCTCCGACACCAAGATAATCAGCACCGTCTTCGTATGCTTTTAGCGCAACTTCAACAGTCTTAGCGGTGGCACCAAGGATCTTGTTGTTCCCGATTAACTTTCTTGCCTGTTTTACAGGCATATCCTCAGCGCCGACATGCACGCCTTCAGCGCCTGATGCGAGCATTACATCCACCCTGTCATCAATAATCAGAGGCACGTTGTATTCGCTTGTGAGTGCGTGAACTTTTTTAGCAAGTTCTATGTAGCTTAATGTCGATCTGTTTTTCTCGCGAAGCTGGATAAGAGTAACTCCGCCTTCCAACGCAGACTTTACTCTTGCAAGGAATTCGTCTTCTTCATATATGGTGCTGTCGGTGATGAAATACATCGTCGGATCGAAGGTGATCTTTCTTTCTGCCAGCGCGTCGATCAGGTTCACCATGAATGTTCCGTTGCCTGCATCATTACGTGCTGCTTCTTCACCGCACATTTTGAAAAATCCGCACGCATCAACAACGCTCCGGAAAGTGTTTTCGCGCGCAAGATATGTCGCGATCACAGCGCCTAAGATGCATCCTGTTCCCGTAACGGAAGAAAGCATTTCTGTGCCGCCGCAAACTTCGGTAACAGAGCCTTCAAAGCCAATAAGATCAACCTTTCCTGTCGCAAGAACTATTACGTTTGTATCAGCAGAGATCTTCAGGATTGCGCGGCGCACGGACTCTTCATCGATGCCTGTTTTCGCATCGACTCCGATGTCTTTATATGCATCGTCTCCCAGTGCCAGGATCTCTGAATAATTGCCCTTAATGACTGCGAATTTTCCTTCAGATAAAAGCTCATTCAGAAAGTTTTTTCGAAGTCCGGAACATGCACATCCCACTGCATCAAGAATAACCGGAATCCCCTTTATATTTGCGGCCTTCAAAGATATCTTCATCGAGGTCATCCTGACATCGGAAATGTTGCCGGTATTAAGCAGCAAAGCAGACGCGGTCTTAGTTATCTCCTCAACCTCCAAAGGGTGCTCAGCCATTATCGGCTTGGCACCCAGAGCAAGGACAGCATTGGCTGTCTGGTTGATCGAGATCGGATTGGTTATGCAGTGGATCAGGCAGTTGTTTGCTCTGTCTTCTTTTTCCATAAAGCCCCTCCTGCCATGATCTTGTACTGCATCTTTTTAAGCACTCCGACATGCTGGAGTCTGTACAAAAGGATTGCCGCGATGCTTCCGCCGATCAGCGTTCCGCACGTAAAAGACGGCACGTAGAAAAACCATCCGAGGCCTTCTCTTCCGCAGATGTAAGTCATGACCGGATAAGATACGATCGCACCGATTATTCCCGTTCCGACGATCTCGCCCAAAACGGCGGCCCAGATCTTGCCCTTCGTGACTTTGTAAAGTATTCCTGAAAGCAGCGCGCCGAACACCGCGCCTGTAAGTGCGAGCGGCGGAATACCCATCACGCACATTCTGATAATGCCGATAAGTAATGCCACAAGGAACGCATCAACAGGGCCTAACAAAACAGCCGCCGTGATGTTTATCAGATGCGCCATCGGGCACATTCCCTCGATCCTCAAAAGCGGCGAGATCACAACTCCGATTGCAATCAGAAGCGCCATTACCGACAGTCTCAACACATTGTATCTTTTCATTTTTGTCTCCTTCCGGACACGAAAAAGGGAGCTGCCTGATTACTGACAACTCCCTTCAAAACACTCTGTGTTAAGCATCCCTACGTTGGCATTATCCAAATCAGGTTCTCGGTCGAAGGTCACACCTTCCTCTCAGCCTGTATACAAGCTCCCGTTTCCGTATTCAATTTTCGAAAAGAAGATTACACTAACATATCTATAAGTTCAAGAGGTTTTTGAAATTATTTGCGTATCTGGATTCCAGGTATAAACGCAAATAAAAACCTCACCCAAGACCACGAATCCTGAAGTGAGGTAATATTTTTCCTACTTCGGAAGCAACCGTCTCTGCAGACCGTGCTATCCTGAAGTAATTCTAACATCGAGTATAAAAGCAGTCAACGAATGTCTTCTAAATTGTCCTTATAATCAAGCTTGCCTTCAGATTTGCGTTAATCAAAATTATATGTACAATTTAGCCGTAGAAAATAGTATTGGGGATAGATCAATGTCACTTAAAAAAGTTATATCTGTTGTAGCTATAATTGCCATCGTAGCAGGTGCGCTTTGTTCCTGCACTTCGAAAAAGCGCGTACATATTCCGCACCGTTTTGCATCTGCTGAAGAAGGTCGCGAGTTGATGCTTTCCAATGAGGAAAACTACTATAGCCACTTCTCGCAGAATGATCTTGATTACAAGATGCAGAAGACCGGCGCGACAATGGAAGAATATAAAACATTTGCTGCAGAGCAGGTGCAGGACTTCACCGCTGTCGAAAAGTCTTTCATCAACCGCCGCATTAAGAACATCGAGAAGACTCTCGAGAAGAACGGTTATGAACTGCCGGAACTTGATGAGATCGTGTTCATCAAGACCACTATGGAAGAAGAGCTCGGTGCCAGCGGTTATACACACGGAACCCAGATCTATCTGAACGCTACGGTCATCTCCGCGTATTCTTTAATGAGCATCTTACCGGAGACCGCGCAGCTGGCTGATGAGCTGATCTGCCACGAGATCTTCCACTGCCTTACAAGAAACAATCCTGAATTCAGGGAAGACATGTATTCGATCATCAACTTCACGGTTGCAGATTCCGATTTTGAAATTCCCGCAAGCGTTTTCGAGTATCACATCACAAATCCGGACGTTGAGCATCACGATTCGTATGCGACTTTCATCATCGACGGCGAAGAAGTCCCGTGCTTTACGGACTTCATTACGACAATGCATTTCGAAGAATCCCAGTCTACATTCTTCTCCTGCAGTGAGACCGCACTTATTCCGATTGACGGCAGGGACACCTACTACACACCTGCCCAGACATCCAATTTCTACGAGATCTTCGGTGAGAACACCGGTTATGTCGTCGACCCCGAAGAGTGCATGGCAGACAACTTCGCATATGCGATCGTCTACGGCATCGAAGGGCGCGACAACCAGGGCTATCCTAATCCGGAGATAATTCAGGCCGTTATAGATTACCTGAAGAAATAAAGTTCCACGTGGAACGCATTTTCGCTGCTGCCACAAACACAAAAAGGATGCCCGGGGGACATCCTTTTGCAATTTATTTTCCTAATCTGTACTTAAAATCTTTATACCCGAAGTCTGTCAGCTTTTCGAAAACACCATCGGCTTTAAACCTGTAGATATCAGGCAGCGGCATTCCGTTAAAGGTATTGTTCTTGCATGTCGTGTAGATCGCCATGTCACCGAAAACGAGCAGGTCGCCCTCTTTAAGTTCATGATCAAAACCATAATCGCCGATGACGTCGCCCGACAAACATGTGGGGCCTGCAAGGCGGTATATAAAAGGCTTTTTGCAGTCACTGTCAGCGTCCAGAAGCGGCGGCGTATATGGCATCTCAATGACGTCAGGCATGTGGCATGCTGCACTGGAATCCAAGATCGCGATCTTAACGCCGTTGTTTTCGACCACGTCGAGTACGTGAGTTAAAAAGTATCCGGCATTTAATGCAACTGCTTCGCCGGGCTCAAGATAGACCTGAACTCCCCATGTATCACGTGAATAGATAAGAAGATTTTCAAGTTTGGCAACATCGTAATCAGCTTTGGTGATGTGATGACCGCCGCCCATGTTAAGCCATTTCATGCGCGGAAGAACGTCTCCGAATTTCTCTTCGACAACCTTCAAAGTAATCTCCAGAGCATCCGAATTCTGCTCGCAGAGAGTGTGGAAATGAAGACCATCTAAAAGCTCCAGCAGTTCAGGAGTCATGTCCTTATCCCAAACTGCCCTGGTGACGCCCAGACGGCTGCCCTTAGCGCACGGGTCATATATCTCGTGGTCCTCCTGCGTGGAGCATTCAGGGTTGATTCTGAGGCCTACGCTCTTGCCGTTGAGTTTAGCAGTCACGCCGAACTTTTTAAGCTGGTTAACCGAGTTGAAAACGATGTGGTCAGCATACTTTAAAAGCTCATCGAATTCATCGTCCCTGTATGCGGCGCAGAAGACGTGAACTTCGCCTTCAGGCATCTCTTCTTTACCGAGGCGTGCTTCATATAGACCGCTTGCTTCAGTACCGGAAAGATAGCCTGACAGGAGCGGATAAAAATCGTAATTCGAGAAAGCTTTCTGAGCGAGCAGGATCTTACATCCCGTGCGGGACATCACCGATGAGAGCACCTCCGCGTTATGCAGAAGTTTCTTCTCATCGATGACATAACAGGGTGTTTTTAAAGCCCTGATGTTTTCGCCGTTTATAACTGATGTAAGTCCATCAAAGATATCGTTCATGTTATCAGTCTACCAGAACAGGGTTGTGGCTCTCGCTTCTGGGGAGGCCGTACTTGTCGAGTGCGTCGAGGAACGGATCGGGATCAAATTCTTCAACTGTGTGGACGCCCTTCTCTGTCCACTTTCCTGTAAGGAGCATCATGGCGCCGCACATAGCGGGAACGCCTGTCGTGTAGCTGATCGCCTGGCTCTCAACTTCCTTGTAGCACTCCTGGTGGTCGCAGACATTGTAGATGTAATATGTCTTGTCCTGTCCGTCCTTCTTGCCTGTGAAGATGCAGCCGATATTTGTCTTGCCGTGTGTACGGGGACCGAGGCTTGCGGGGTCAGGAAGAAGCGCTTTGAGGAACTTGATCGGAACGATCTCGTGGCCTTCAAAGTTGATCGGTGTTGTTGAGAGCATGCCGACGTTTTCGAGACACTTCATATGTGTAAGATAGCTCTGACCGAATGTCATGAAGAAGCGGATGCGCTTAACTTCAGGGATGTTTACGGCGAGAGACTCAAGCTCTTCGTGGTGGAGAAGATACATGTCCTTCTGGCCAACGCAGTCGAAGTCGTACTCTCTCTTGATGCTCATGGCAGGGATCTCTACCCACTTGCCGTTTTCGATGTAGCTGCCGGGAGCGGATACTTCTCTGAGGTTAACTTCAGGATTGAAGTTTGTAGCAAAAGCATATCCATGGTCGCCGCCGTTGCAGTCTAAGATATCGATAGTGTCGATCGTGTCGAACTCGTGCTTTTTAGCATATGCGCAGTAAGCCTGTGTTACGCCGGGATCGAAGCCGCAGCCAAGAAGCGCAGTAAGTCCTGCCTTTTCGAACTTCTCTTTGTAAGCCCACTGCCAGCTGTAATCGAAGTAAGCGGAAAAGCCTTTCTCTTCGCATCTCTTCTCATAGATCTTGCGCCACTCCGGATCGTCAGTATCCTCAGGCTCGTAGTTTGCAGTATCCATGTAGTTAACGCCGCAGATGAGGCATGCATCCATGATCGTAAGATCCTGGTAAGGAAGCGCGATGTTCATTACGAGATCAGGCTTGTAAGAGTTGATCAGTGCAACAAGTTCATCAACGCTGTCAGCGTTTACCTGTGCAGTCGTAACTACAGTCTTTGTCTTGCCCTTCAATGCTTCTGCGAGCGCGTCGCACTTTGACTTGGTACGGCTTGCTATGCAAAGCTCCGTGAAAACGTCATCTGCCTGACAGCATTTTCTGATCGCAACATTTGCAACTCCGCCACATCCGATTACTAATACTCTGCTCATTTATCGTTCTCCTTTTTATGTATTGATGGAAAGGATCAATTCCCTTAAAACCTTGCATGCCACTGCGGTCGAAGCGCCGCTGATGTCGAGCATTGGCGCAAGCTCATTGAGGTCCGCGCCGACTATGTTTGTCTTGCTTACTTCAAGGATCGCATTAAGCAGTTCCTTGAAGTTCACGCCGCCTGCTTCGGGCGTTCCCGTGCCGCAGAAAACGGACGGATCGAGGCAGTCCAGATCGATCGTGAAATAGACCGGAAGATTATCTGACTTAAGTTCTTCTACGAGTTCTTTAAGACCGTCGAAATCAAACTTGTGCATGTCCGTGTGCTCATCAGCAAAACGGAATTCCTCGCGGTCACCACTCCTGATGCAGAACTGGTGGATCTTACCGTCTCCGACAAGTTCATAGCATCTTCTGATTACGCACGCGTGACTGAGTTTTGCGCCGAGATAATCGTCTCTCAGATCCGCATGCGCGTCAAAGTGGATGATGTGCATTTTCGGATACTTCTCGAAAACAGCTTTTACCGCTGCAAAAGTAACGAGATGTTCGCCGCCGAGCATGATGGGCAGCTTGCCGTCATTAACGATCTTGCGCGCCTGCTCTTCAATGTCCTTGAGCGCATCTTCGGGAGAGCCGAAGCAGAGCTCCAAGTCACCGCAGTCGAAGACTTTAAGATCTGACAGGTCCTTATCCTGATAAGGGCTGTAAGTCTCGATTCCGAAGCTCTCGTGGCGGATCGCGGAACTGCCGAATCTCGCGCCCGGCCTGAAGCTCGTCGTGGAATCAAAAGGCGCGCCAAACAGAACGATTTTCGCGTCTTCGTATTCGCTGTCGCAGCCGATAAATGTCTCTACATTTTTGTTCACGCTTCCACCTCCATCAGCATTTTCTCAAGGTAAGCCGGCAGATAGAATGAGCCTATGTGCAGCTTGGTCGTGTAGTATTTCGTGCTGAGGTGAAGACTCTTCCATCTCTCCTCATCGAAATCGTCGATCGGGTGATACTTCTTGCTCGCAAAACCAAAGAGCCAGTAGCCAGCCGCATACGTCGGAATGTGAGCCTGATATACACGGCTGATCGGGAACGTGTTTACGATCCTCTTGTGGCTTCTCTGCATCGCCTCGGCGTCGTGCTTGTAGAATGGGCTTCCCTGCTGGTTTACCATGATGCCGTCGCTTCTTAAAGCGTTATAGCAGATGCCGTAAAACTCTCTCGTGAAGTAACCTTCGGAAGGTCCGAACGGATCGTTTGAGTCAACGATGATGAGGTCGTACTCATCTGTTGAACGTCTGATGAATCTCAGCGCGTTATCGAAATAGATATGTACGCGCGAGTCGTCCAGTTTGCAGGCATTCTCGGGAAGGTATGTGCGGCACGCTTCGATAACCTGCGGGTCCATCTCAACCAGGTCGATGCGCTTAACGCTCTCATATCTTGTAAGCTCCTTAACGACGCCGCCGTCGCCCGCGCCGATTACCAGGACGTCCTGAACATTGGGATGAACGGACATCGGGATGTGCGTGATCATCTCGTTGTAAATGAATTCATCGCGCTCTGTCAGCATTACGTCTCCGTCTAAAGCCAGAACCTTGCCGAATTCCGGCGTATCGAAAATATCGATCTGCTGATAATCGCTCTTGCTTGAATAAAGATGCCTTGTGACTCGCAGACTGTGTCTTACGTCAGGTGCATGATATTCGCTGAACCACAAATTCACCGCTCATTCCTCCTTATACCAAAACGTTTATGTTATTAATATCCGGATCTTCCGAACCTGTCATGGAACATCCCTTCGCCTTTGCGTACTGGATGTAATTGATTATGTCTTCCGTGATCCTCTCACCCGGCGCAAGGATCGGGATTCCCGGCGGGTAGCACATAACGAACTCGCTGCAGACAAAGCCCGAACTCTCGTTGATCGGAATGCTCTTCTTCTGTGAATAGAAAGCTTCCTGAGGGCTGCAGACAACCTCGGGATCGATGTATTCCTGACTCAAAAGTCCATCCGGATCTTTCTTGTATCTTCTCTTGATCTCGGCGAGTGCGCTGACAAGTCTTTCGAGTTCCTGCATTCTGTCTCCGATCGAGAGATATGCGAGTATATTTCCGATATCACCGAACTCGATCTGGATGTCGTATTCGTCTCTTAAGATGTCGTAGACTTCGATGCCCGCAAGTCCGATGTCTCTTGTATGTACACTTAATTTTGTAGGGTCAAAATCGAAAATCGAATCGCCGTTGATAAGCTCCCTGCCGTAAGCATAGTAACCTCCGACAGCGTTGATCTCTTCTCTTGCGTACTCAGCCATCTCGACAACTTTGCGGAAAACTTCCTTGCCTCTTAACGCAAGGTTTCTTCTGCTGATATCAAGGCTCGACATGAGAAGATAGCTGCCAGACGTCGTCTGCGTGAGGTTAATGATCTGTCTTACGTGTCTCTCGCTTACGTTTTCGCCGATGAGCAAAAGGCTAGACTGCGTAAGGCTTCCGCCGCTCTTATGCATCGAGACCGCAGCCATGTCGGCACCCGCCTTCATTGCGGAAACAGGCATGTTATCGCCAAAGTAGAAATGCGTTCCGTGAGCTTCGTCTGCAAGGCAGAGCATGCCCGCATCATGGGCCATCTTCACGATGGCACGCAGGTCGCTGCAGATACCGTAATAAGTCGGGTTGTTGACCAGTACTGCAACCGCATCGGGATTCTCTTCAATGGCCTTCCTGACCTGGTCGCGGCTCATGCCGAGAGAGATGCCCAGACGGCAGTCAACTTCAGGGTTAACGTATACCGGGATCGCGCCGCAGAGTACAAGCGAATTGATGACGCTTCTGTGCACGTTACGCGGCAGAATGATCTTATCGCCGTGCTTGCAGCATGACAGCACCATGCTCTGTACAGAGCTCGTTGTACCGCCAACCATAAGGAACGCATGGCTTGCGCCAAACGCATCCGCAGCAAGGATCTCAGCTTCACGGATAACCGATATCGGATGACAAAGGTTATCCAAAGGTTTCATGCTGTTAACGTCAACACCTACGCACTTCTCACCCAGAAACGCGGTCAGCTCAGGGTTGCCCTTGCCGTGCTTATGTCCCGGCACGTCGAAAGGAACAACGCGCATTTCACGAAATCTCTCAAGTGCCTCATATATCGGGGCACGTGTCTGATCAATTTCAGGTCTTTCCATAGTCCACCTCTAACAAAAAACGCAAGCTGTGTAATTACACAACTTGCGTCGATTTACAATATTACCTTCGTTTATCCCCATACAGGTGTCCTATGGCACCGGCATGAAGAATATCAGGCAGAGTCTATATAGCAATACTACTTTTACTACTCTTATTGACCATTTCACAAGTTTGCGTAAGTCACGCATTCGGTTATAAAGTAACCAACTTATAAAACTGAGCTTTTAACTCAATCAATAGATCGGAATTCCGATCATCGGCAGTGGACCCGGCTGTCCGTATGGCCTTAACTCCATCAGGGAGTGGTCCGTAAAATCACCTAAGACTCTGATTAACTTCGTCTATGCTTGATATTTTATGTCTCCATAAAACTCGGTCATTATACAAGGTGTGGCTGTAAACGTCAATAAACTCGGGCCTTTCTCAACGATTTTTGTGTGGGGGCGGCATTACGCATGGCTTCAGCATCTGACCATATGCCGCTTTTTCTCATTTTCAGGGCTAAAATTGCATAAAAACGCTGATTTATGCAATTATCGGGCTTTTTTTGAGCAAAAGTGGCATGTGGGGTTTGGGGTATGTCTTCGAAAACGGATCGTCTGTAATTGTTCCTCGTTTTTCAGGGCAACAATTACAGAAAAACGCTGATTTCTGTAATTGTCGGCCCTTTTTTTAGCAAACAATTACAGATGAGGCTTTATGGATGGCCTCCCTGACGCCAATTAAAATGGCTTTTGCAACTAGTTAATTTGCCGAAGGTTTCCCTCTCTGTCGCCAAATAAAAAGCCTTTCTCAACTAGTTGCGCGAAAATTCTGGCTCTTGTCGCCAATTAAAATGGCTTTTGCAACTAGTTAATTTGCCTCGGCCACCCTCCCTGCCGCCAAGTTAAAAGACCTTTGCAACTAGTTAATTTGCCGCAGGCAAATTACTGTTCGTATGTTGCAAAGGTCTTTTAATTCTTGGCGCTCCAAGCAGGAATTGAACCCGCATCTGCGGTACCGGAAACCGCCATTCTATCCATTAGACTATTGGAGCATTTAAACCCTGAGTATTATACCTTATCGGCTTCGGGCTTGTCCTCCGGCTTGTCTTCAGGTGTCCGGTTCTCATCAAGTATCCGGAGAAGCCCGATGATCTCAGTAACCGTCTTGTCCTGCTTTACGGAAGACGGCTTGAAAAGCATGTAAGGCATGCTTCCTGTTGCATTGATGGTGACTCTCGCGCCATAGAAATGATCTCTCATCAGGGCACCCAGAGCCTGCATGTCAATCTGGAGGTTCGGGTTGAGATAAAGCCTTACGCCGGCGTTCTTTATGGATGCTTTTGTAAAGCCCAGTGTGCCTGCAAGAGATCTCATGAGAGAGACACCGGAGAGGATATAAACTTCTGAAGGAGCATCACCGTAACGGTCGGTGACTTCGTCGATAAAGTCGCTGTAAGATTCGAAGCTTGAGATGTCACCGATACGTCTGTAGCAGCTCATTCTTGCAGCCTCATCCTGGATGTAGGAAGAAGGAATGTATGCATCGTAATCGACTTCGACGGTAAAGCCTTTTTCGGAACTTTCTGAATGTCCCGTAAGCACATCCGTATCAAGTACTTCATCTTTGCCGGACTTGAGAAGACGGACTTCCTCATCAAGAAGTCTGCAGTAAAGTTCGTAACCGATGACGTCCATCTGGCCGTGCTGCTCAGCGCCGAGCAAACTTCCCGCACCTCTTACCTCAAGGTCGCGCATGGCGATCCTGACACCGGAACCGAGTTCGGTGAATTCACGCAGGGCGTTGAGTCTTTTCGAGGCTTCCTCGTTAAGAGGGGCGTCGGCGTTATATGTGATGTAAGCATATGCCTGTCTGTCTGAACGGCCGACACGGCCCTTGATCTGGTAGAGCTGTGAGAGGCCGAAGCGGTCGGCGTTCTCGACGATCAGGGTGTTTACGTTCGGCATGTCGACACCGTTTTCGATGATGGTCGTGCAGACGAGGATGTCGTACTTGCCTTCGACGAAGTCGGTGACTACTGCCTCAAGGCCGTTTTCGGGCATCTGTCCGTGAGCATAAGTGACGCGCACGCCGGGCATCGCTTTCGCGAGGTTGTCGGCAACCTTATCAATGTCTGATGTCCTGTTGTAAAGATAGAAGATCTGGCCGCCTCTTGCGATCTCACGCATGCACGCCTGGACGATGATCTGCTCGTCGTAGCCAAGCACGTATGTCTGTACCGCACGCCTGTTAAAAGGCGCTTCCTCAAGAACAGAGATGTCCCTGATGCCTGAAAGAGACATGTGGAGCGTTCTCGGGATAGGCGTTGCGGACAAAGAGAGCACGTCGACGTCGGTCTTCATGGACTTGATCTTCTCTTTGTGGTTGACGCCGAATCTCTGTTCCTCGTCGATTACAAGGAGCCCCAGATGCGGCGGTTTTACATCGTTTGAGAGCGCCCTGTGGGTGCCGATGATGATGTCTATCTTGCCGCTCTCGATATCAATGAGATTCTGCTTGATCTGTGCCTGCGAGACGAATCTTGAGAGCATGCAGACGTTTACCGGGAAGTCTTTTAATCTGCGTGATAAGTTCTCGTAGTGCTGCTGCGCAAGGAGCGTCGTCGGCGCGAGCATTATTACCTGCCTGCCGTTCATGACCGCCTTGAACATTGCCCTGAATGCGACTTCCGTCTTGCCGAATCCTACGTCTCCGCAAAGGAGTCTGTCCATCGGTCTCTCGGATTCCATGTCCGTCTTTATCTCATGTGCCGCGCGGAGCTGGTCGTCAGTCTCAACGAACGGGAATTTGGCTTCGAAAAGTTTCTGCTGCTCATCGTCAGGTGCGCACGCAAAGCCCTTGTTTACGCTTCTTGCGGCATAGATCTTCAAAAGGTCGTATGCAACCTTCTTGATCGCATCCCTTGCGCGCGATACGGACTTCTTCCACTCGTCGCCGCCAAGCCTTGAGAGCTTCGGCTCTTTCTCGCCCGGACCTACGTATTTCTGAAGCGAATCCAGATTCTCAGGAAGGATATAAAGCGTCTCGCCCTTTGCATAAGTCAGCTTCAGGTAGTCCTTGCGGATCTCGCCGACCCTCATGTTGACGAGGCCTTCATAACGGCCGACGCCGTGCTTGTCGTGAACTACGTAGTCTCCCGGATTGATCTCGCTGAAGAACTGGATCCTGTTGCCGCCCTTCTTCTTTTCGGGGCGCTTCTGCTCAGATCCATATAACTCCTGCTCGCCCAGGATCGTGATTCCCAGAAGCGGGTAGTTGAAGCCTGCCGGGAGCGGCGCGTCGATTATCTCAGTGAAGCAGTCGTATTCGGCCAGGCGTTCCTTAAGCTGCTCCCAGCGCCTTCCGTGGTGGGCAACAAGATAAACGTTCTTATTCTCCCTGAGGAGCGCGGAAAGATCCTGTGCGCGGCCCGAAAAGTTATCTGCCGGGAAGCCTGATACCGTATGGAGCACTCCGCCCGGCAAACCGTTGCCGGAAGACTGGAACATGGACAATGTAACAATGTTATCCAGCCCGTCCAATGCCCTCATGAGCTTCGAAATGTTCACCATGGCAGACGGAGCACACGTCGGCGCGATACCTATCTCAAACGAGTCACGGCAGCGCTGCACATACTCGCCAGCATAAGCGTTCATGCGCGCGTCGATGTCGACCATCTCGTCCGCAAAGAAGACAACGTCACTGCCGTTCACGTAATCTATTATGGTCTGATAGTCCTTGAGGATGATTCCAAGCCATCTTGCGATGCCCGACGGCTCGATTCCGTTGCTGATCTTCTCGGCGTCGCCCGTAGCCGTTCTGGACAAGAGCTCAGCCGCGCGCCTTACTTCCCTCGTCGCCGTGTTCATCTTGGCGAGGTCTTCCTGAACGCGTTCTTTAATGAGCGAAGCTATCTCGCCGCGCTTGTCTTCAGGGAAAGCATATACGGATGCAGGGACTGCAAAAGTCTCTTCGAGCTGCCCGGTCGATCTCTGGGTCTCCCTGTCGAATGTCTTTATCTGGTCTATCTCAGTATCGAAAAAGCTGACTCTCACTGGCTCCGTATAAGACGGAGAATAGATGTCGACAATGTCGCCCCTTACTGAGAATTCGCCCTTTTCCATTACCTGCGGGACGTTTTCGTAGCCGTTTAAAAGGAGCTTTTCGACGAGTTCGTCACGCTCCATCTCCTGGCCGACCTTAAGATCTATTATCCTCTTGCGGAAAACTTGCTTTGGTTCAAGTTTGTTAAGCAGAGCGCCGGCCGTTATTACGGCAGCCCCGTATTCGCCTCTGGCAAGCTCTGAGAGCGCTGCTGAACGGTTGAGTTCTAATTCTCTGGAAGAAGCCTCAGCGCTCACGAGAGACAATTCTGAGGGCGACAGAAGGGTAACCGGCTCATCGGTGAATGCCGCACAGTAAGATGCGGTCACACGCGCCCTGGCGCTGTCGGGTTCGATGAATACTGCCTTGCGGCCGTTAAGGCGGGCCAGAGCCATAGCAACATAGACCTTCTGCTCGTTGCAGAGGCCCGTGATGTTAAGATGCTTCCCCGTTTTGAGACTTGTGGCAAAGTCAGCGGCGAGCTCTTTGTCGGATGCGATCCTTCCAAGGAGTTCGGTGAGGCTTTTATCCATTAGAGATGATCTCCTCTACTGCCTCACACGCTTTGACGAATGCGTCGTTCATGAGTGACCGCTCGTCTGCGGGCACTTCGGAAAGAACATAATTTACGAGATCCCAATGCTCAGGCACCGGACCCGTGCCGATCCTGACGCGCGGAAACTCTTCTGTTCCGAGAAGCTGGATGCAGGATCTCATGCCATTATGCGTGCCGGCACTACCCTTGGGTCTTACCCTGATGGTACCCTTGGCAATGTCGATGTCGTCGTAAACAGTGATGATGTTTTTCGGCGGGACCTTATAGAACTTACTGATCTCAACCAGGCACTCGCCTGAGTTGTTCATGTAGGTCGTGGGCTTGATGATGATGACGTCCTGTCCTGCAATCTTGCCCTTACCCCAGAGGCCCTTGTACTTTTCCTTGCCGAGAAAAATGCCATGTTTATCCGCGAGCATATCTACAGCGAGATAGCCCATGTTGTGCCATGTATAGATATACTGTTTTCCCGGATTACCGAGTCCGGCCACTATCCACATAAAGATCCTTCCGGAGAATCAGACCTCTGAACGTCTGTCGTCGAGTCTGATGTAATTCTCGCCTCTCATACGGCTCTTGTCTGCAACCCAGTTGTCCTTGTTGAGCTGCTTTGATCTTCCGATACCGAGCGAAAGTGCGGGAACGTCGGATGTGATCGTTGAGCCTGCTGCAATGTAGCAGTCCTTGCCGAGAACGACAGAGGATACGATATTGGAGTTGCCTCCGATGAATACGTTGTCCTCGATCGTGCAGCCGACCTTGTCCTGACCGTCGAAGTTACAAGTAACGGTACCGCATCCGAAGTTAACGTTGCGTCCTACCTTGGAGTCACCGATGTATGTAAGGTGACGTGCTCTCGTATATTCGCCGATGTCAGAACCCTTGACCTCAACGTATGCGCCGAGCGTAACGTGATCGTCGATCTTGGATTCAGGTCTGATGTGCGTATAAGGTCCGATACGGCAGTCCTTGCCGATCGTGCTTGAAGAAACGATTGAGTTATCAACAACCGTGCCGTCGCCGATATCAGAGCAGTCGATTCTTGTGTTCTCACCGATGATGCAGTCCTCACCGATGTTTGTGTTGCCGATGAGTGTCGTGCCCGGAAGGATAACCGTATCCTGGCCGATCTCTACTGCGTGGTGGATCCATGTAGCGTTGGGATCAACGATCTCGACACCGTTCTTCATGTGACGGTCGAGGATCCTGTGGTTCATGATGTCTCTTACCTGGGCGAGCTGCTTTCTGTCGTTAACTCCCCTTGTGTCATCGAAATCGCAGACAACGGCGCCTACCGTGTAGCCGTCACCGATCAGGATTCCGATGGTATCTGTAAGGTAATACTCCTTCTGGGCGTTATTTGCGCCGATCCTGCCCAAAGCAGAGATGAGGAGAGGTGTCTTGAAGACATACATTGAAGAGTTGATCTCTTTGCACTTGAGCTCTTCGGGTGTGCAGTCCTTGTGCTCAACGATCTTGAGAACGTTGCCGTCTTCACCTCTGATGATCCTTCCGTATCCTGTCGGATCGTCAGCCTCAGCAGTGATGAGGATCGCTGCGCAGTTTGAAGATGCGGAATCGAAAGCATCGAGAGCCTTCTTGATCGTATCTGCTGATACCATCGGGCAGTCGCCGGGGAGAACGATCGTAAGTCCGTCTCTTCCCTCAAGGAAAGGTGCAGCCTGCATTACGGCATGGCCAGTTCCTCTCTGCTCTTCCTGAAGTACGTATGCGACATTCTCGCCCAATACGCTTCTGATCTCAGCCTGTGCTTCACCTACTATATATACCTGGTCCTGGCAGCCTGCCTCCTGAAGAGCGTCAGCTACCCACTGAATGATCGGTTTGCCCGACACCTGGAACACGACCTTGGAATGCTTGGACTTCATTCTCGTGCTCTTACCTGCCGCCATAACAACCGCACTGATTTCCATAAATTAACCTCTTAAGTTAGATATTTGGGATTTTACCCCCGACATTATAGCAAATTCTTACTTCTTATTAAATGAAAAGCCCTGCACTTATTGGGACAAGTGCAGGACATAAGCTTTTTCCTTTTCGCGCCCGAAAATAAGGCGCCTCCAAGTATCCGCCCTATCAGAGGCCCTCTACGGAAGCGATAGCCTCACGCATATTTGCCTCAGATTTCTTGAGGAGCTGGTACTCTTCGTCTGTAAGACGCATGTCGATGATCTTATCAACGCCGTTAGCACCGATGAGTGCAGGAACGTCGAGAGTAACACCGGAGATGCCGTACTCACCGTTGAGTCTTGTGGATACTGTTCTGATTGTGTGCTCGTCTTCTGTGATGCTTCTGAGGAGTGTAGCAGCACTTACTGCGATACCGTTGAATGTAGCGCCCTTGAGCTTGATGATCTCAGCACCTGCAGACTTTGTCTTTTGTGCGATCTCAGCCTTAACGTCTTCACCGAAAGGTACGCCGATTGCTTCTGCGTACTCGTCGATGGACATACCTGCAACGTGAGTGTGGCTCCATGCAGGGAACTGTGTCTCACCGTGCTCGCCGAGGATATAACCGTGAACGTTTCTAACGTCAACGCCAAGCTTTCTGGAAATGAGGACTCTGAAACGTGCAGAGTCAAGGTTCGTACCTGAACCGATGATCTTGTTTGAAGGAAGTCCGGACCACTCTGCAACCTTATATGTAACGAGGTCGCAAGGGTTGGAGATTACCATGATGACACCCTTGTTGTAGTGCTCCATGATGCTGTCTGTAATGACATGAGCGAGCTTGACGTTCTTCTTTGCAAGGTCAAGTCTTGTCTCGCCTTCTTTTCTGGGGATACCTGCCGTGATGATGATGCAGTCAGCATCCTTAACGTCAGAATAGTCGCCTGCGTGAATGTACATATCGCCGATGAACGGAAGTCCGTGGCTGATATCAAGTGCCTCACCCAGAGCCTTTTCCTTATTGACATCAATAAGAACGAGCTCAGAGCAGAGCTGCTGCATTGCGATTGCGAAAGCGGTTGTAGATCCTACCGCGCCTGCGCCGATAATGGCGACTTTTGTTCCTTCTTGTTTATACATGTCTCATATGCCCCCTTTTGTAGCAGTATGAATGATATCAAGAATGAATATTCAAATAAAGTCATTATTCGTTGCAAATTTTACCTAAAAAATGCACTCACAAACTGCCGTGCAAGTGTAATTTGATAATTTGATAATCAAAGTTTTGCCCTGTTTTATGGGGTTTCAGGCCTGTTTCAGTCCCCTAAACCGAATTGACGGCTCAAAATGTAGCGGATATAATAAATTCATAGATGAGGCATTGCCCAATAGGCGGTTGTCCTCAGTTATGGATTATAAAATAAGCCGCACTTTTTGGACGAGGGCGGCTTATTTCTTTGTATTCAAACAAAGAGCGATGATTGAAACTATTAATACGCCTATCGTGAGTATCACGATCAGCATTTCATAATCAGTCATACTGCACCTCCTTTCACCATGAACGGAGTCATGGGTTTAAGGAGGACGACCGCCTAAACACATAAGTGTCACGATTACCGCTTAGGGTAATGCCTCATAAACAGTGTATCGGATAGGATCTTCCCTGTCCTTGCATTAATGGGACAATAAATATTTAAGCTCATTCCAAACCCAAATCTGTCCTCATATCAGAATTGACATCACAAAAAAGCGGCGCAGGATAATTCCTACGCCGCCTGTTATTTCTTTTGTCTGATCGAAAATCAGATCTCCTGAGGGAGCTCCAATGTTCTTTCTGCGTTGAGCTTAGCGCAGAGTTCAACAAACTTGTCGAGAGCAACGCCCTGGAGCTGCTTGTTGGAACCTCTTACGTTAACGGATACTGTGTTCTCAGCAGCTTCCTTGTCACCTACAACGAGGATATAAGGATCCTTCATCTGCTTGAACTTCTTGATCTTGTCTCTCATGTTAACGTCTGTTAAGTCGGACTCGACTCTTACGCCGGCCTTTGTGAGAGCCTCAGCAACCTTCTGTGCGTACTCGTTGTGCTCAGGTCTGATCGGTACGACTGCAACCTGGTAAGGATTGAGCCAGAACGGGAAAGCGCCCTTGAAGTGCTCTGTGATGATGCCGATGAAACGCTCGAAAGAACCGAAGATGGCTCTGTGGATAACGATAGGCATCTTCTGTGCTCCGTCCTTGTCGACGAATGTGAGCTCGAAGTTATGAGGGAGCTGGAAGTCGAGCTGGACTGTACCGCACTGCCACTCACGTCCAAGAGCGTCCTTGATCTGAAGGTCGATCTTCGGGCCGTAGAATGCGCCGTCTCCTTCGTTGATCTCGTAGTTGCCGTCACCATACTTCTCGTCGAGGATAGCCTTGAGAGAAGCCTCAGCAGAGTTCCATGACTCGATATCGCCCATGAAGTCGTCAGGTCTTGTTGAGAACTCGGCTCTGTATGTGATACCGAATGTCTTGTAGATCTCGTCTGCAATAGCGATTACGTCCTTGATCTCGTCCTTGATCTGGTCAGGTGTAACGAATGTATGGTCGTCATCCTGACGGAACTCCTGAACTCTGAAAAGACCGTTCATCTGGCCGGACTTCTCCTTACGGTGGAGTACATCGTACTCACTGTAACGGATAGGAAGTTCCTTATATGAGTGCATTGTGCGCTTGTAGGACATCATGGCGTTAGGGCAGTTCATAGGCTTAGCTGCCATTGTATCCTCAGCATCAACGGCGTACTGCTCGGGAGCCTCTTCGCCCTGAACAGCGTCAGTAGCATTAACGCCCTTTGTGATACCGGGAACGATGAACATGTTGTTCTGATAGTGTGCCCAGTGACCGGAGATGAGCCAGAGCTTCTTATTGTTGATAAGAGGTGCGGAGATCTCCGTGTAGCCGTGTGCGCCCTGGATCTCACGTGAATACTTCATGAGTTCCTGATAGAGGATCCATCCCCTGGGGAGCCAGTAAGCCATACCGGGAGCTGTCTCACGGAACATAAAGAGGTCAAGAGCTGTACCAATCTTCTTGTGATCTCTCTCCTGAGCTTCCTTAAGCCATGCAAGGTGAGCCTTGAGCTCATCCTTTGAAGGGAAAGCGAAAAGATAGATTCTCTGGAGCTGGTCTCTCTTCTCGTCGCCTCTCCAGTAAGCACCGGATACGTTCTTGATCTTGAAAGCGGCGCTGAAAAGCTCCTGTGAATTGTCTACGTGAGGTCCACGGCAAAGATCTACATAATCATCGCCTGTATAATATATGGATATTGTCTCGTCTGCAGGCAGATCGACAATAAGCTCATGCTTAAACTTCTGATCCTTGAAGAGTTCCAAAGCCTCATCACGGGAGATGACCTTACGTGTCCAGTCTTCCCTTCTCTTGATGATCTCATGCATCTTGTCTTCGATTGTCTGGAAATCTTCCTCTGTGACTGTTCTCGGAAGGACAAAATCGTAATAGCAGCCGTCCTCGATCTCAGGTCCGATCGCGTACTGTACCTCTTTGCCGTATAACTCGATTACAGCCTTTGCAAGGATGTGTGCCAAAGAGTGGCGGTACACCTTCAATACTTCTTCTTTTTCCATTTGTAAATTCCTCCTCTAGAGTTTTATGCACAGAACCGCTGTGCAGATAGAAGAAGATTGTACCACATATTATTTAAAAATGTTGATTTTAAGGGCTTTTCCGATAATTCCCTTATAAATATGCCCGAAAACACGGCATAAAGCCATTTAAAAGAACGTTTGTTCTCAAAGGAAAAGCCCTTCCGAAATTGGAAGGGCTTTAAGATCTTTGGCGGAGCCGCAGGGATTCGAACCCTGGTGCCCGTGAAGGCAAACGGTTTTCAAGACCGCCTCGTTATGACCACTTCGATACAGCTCCATACCTAAAGGCACTTAAGTATACATAATCCGAAAGACTTTTTCAAGTAGCTGTCTGAAAAGCTTCTCTTATATATAAATATAGTACCTTAAAGATATAACATCAGTTGCAGAGATACTCGATAAGTCTGTCGAGATCCATGTTGTCCTTATAGTCGATAACGATACGGCCGCGGCCTGTGGAGTTATCAAGGACCTTGATCTTGACCTTTGCGCCAAGCTGCTTCTTAAGTTTTGTCTCAACTTCCTTCGTGCTCAGAGTGAACTGGATGTCAGGAAGCTCTACTGCCTTCTTGCCGGAAGGATTATTCTGGGCTTCGATATACTTCTTAACGAAAACCTCAGCCTGTCTTACGTTCATCTCGCGTGCCATGATGACATCCGCTACCTTGCGCTGGTCTTCTTTATCCTTAAGAGCGAGGATAGCCTTGGCGTGACCTTCTGAGAGATCTCCCCTGCTTACGAATTCCTGGAGGGATTCATCAAGATTAAGGATACGGAGAGTATTAGCGATAGTAGCTCTGGGCTTGCCGAGCTTCTTAGCAAGCTGTTCCTGTGTAAGCTTGTGGGTCTTAAGGAGGTTATCCATTGCAGAAGCTTCTTCAATGGGATTCAAGTCTTCTCTCTGGATATTCTCGATGAGAGCCTGTGCCATTGTCTCCTTGTCGGAAAGATCTCTTACGATCGCAGGGATTACGGAAAGTCCTGCAATCCTTGCTGCTCTCCAGCGGCGCTCGCCTGCTACGATCCTGTAGCCTTCACCCTTGCGCTGGACGATGATGGGCTGGATAACGCCGTTTTCTTCAATTGATGAAGCGAGTTCATTAAGAGCATCGTCGTTGAAGTTCTTTCTGGGCTGGCCGTTATTAGGGGAGATGTCGTTGATCTTGAGATCTACAACGGAATCTCTCTTGTTCTCAGGAATTCCGTCAGATGAAAGAAGCGCACCGAGACCTCTGCCCATTGCCTTGCTCTCTGAGATAGTCTTAACTGCTGTTTTCTTTGCAGGAGCAGCCTTAGGTGCAGATGCTTTAACAACAGTCTTCTTTGCCGGAGCGGGTTTCTTTGCAGGTGCCTTTGCAGCAGGCTTCTTAGCTGCAACTTTCTTGGCAGGCGTTGCTTTTTTAGCAGATGCTTTCTTCGCTGCCGTCTTTTTTGCAGGAGCTGCCTTAGCGGCTGTCTTTTTGGCAGCAGGCTTTGCTGCTACAACCTTCTTCTTAGGTGCTGATTTGGGTCCTTTTCCTAATCCTCTGGTAGCCATATCTTTTCTCCTTTATGATCTCTTGATTACTTCTTTTGCCAGTGCCTCATATGCTCTGGCGCCCTTGGAATTCTTGTCATAGTCGCAGATGGCAAGGCCGTGGCTTGGAGCCTCTGCAAGCCTTACGTTTCTGGGGATTACAGTCTTAAAGACCTTGCTTCCGAAGTACTTGTCTGTCTCTTCTTTAACCTGTCTTGAGAGCTGTGTTCTCAGGTTAAACATTGTGAGAACAACGCCGAGCATCTCGAGCTCGGGATTGAGCTTTTTCTTAACGATGTTGATCGTATCCATGAGCTGTGAGAGTCCCTCGAGAGCATAGTACTCACCCTGGATCGGGATTATCAAACGGTCAGATGCCGTGAGGGCATTGATCGTAAGAAGGCCCAGTGAAGGAGGACAGTCCAGGATAACATAATCGTATGTGTCACTTACGGGAGCGATAGCATTCTTAAGGATCTGTTCTCTGGAGATTACCGTAACGAGCTCGACCTCAGCGCCTGCAAGATTAATGTTTGTAGGGCAGATGTCGACATTCTCGGCATTTGTCTCGTAGATTACGTCTGTTATGGGTGTGTCGTTGATGAGAACATCATAAACTGTCTGTTCAAGCTCACGCTTGTCGATTCCGAGTCCGCTTGTGGCATTAGCCTGCGGATCAATATCTATCAGAAGGACCTTCTTCTTTTTCTTCCCAAGGAAAGCAGCCAGGTTTACGGCTGTTGTGGTCTTTCCGACACCGCCTTTTTGATTTACAAGAGCAATTACTGTTGCCATGTTTTACTCCTTTTCAAACTTTCAGCTATGTAGTAAACTCATTCTATCATTTATATATGAAATAATATATGTCATCTTTAATACAAATGTGCCAATGTTCCACGTGGAACATTTTCGATTTTGACGGATTTCAGTTTTTGTTCATAGCCTGATTGTTCCACGTGGAACAATTCACTAAATTGTATAAAAACGGGCGCTGCCCGGCCGGCAACACCCGTTTTATGTTCAAAAGTATGTTCCTGAAGAAATATCAGTTGTCGATATTTGCAAGCTTTGCGTTGACCTGGATGAATTCCTTACGGGGCTCAACCTGGTCACCCATGAGAAGCGTGAATGTCTCATCTGCCTCCTGTGCGTCAGCAAGAGTAACTCTCAGGAGCTTACGTGTTACAGGATTCATTGTTGTATCCCAAAGTTGCTCTGAGCTCATCTCACCGAGACCCTTGAATCGCTGGATAAGAGGATTCTCCCACTTATGAGCTGCCTTGATCTCTTCGATCTCCTTATCATCGTAAGCATAGTATGCTTCGTCGCCCTTATAGACCTTGTAGAGCGGCGGGCAGGCAATGTATACATATCCGCCTTCAACGAGAGGTCTTAAGTATCTGAAGAAGAATGTAAGAAGGAGTGTTCTGATGTGAGAACCGTCGACATCGGCATCGGCCATGATGATGACCTTATGATATCTGAGTTTTGTCTCATCGAACTCATCTCCGATACCTGCACCCAGAGCCATAACTACAGGCTGGAGCTTCTCATTGGAATAAACCTTGTCGATTCTTGCCTTCTCTACGTTGAGCATCTTACCCCAGAGAGGGAGGATAGCCTGATATTTACGCTCTCTGCCCTGCTTTGCTGATCCGCCTGCGGAGTCTCCCTCTACGATGAAGATCTCACAGAACTCTGCCTCATCGCTCTGGCAGTCAGCAAGCTTACCGGGAAGTGCGTTATTCTCAAATACAGTCTTTCTTCTTGTGAGTTCTCTTGCTCTCTTTGCGGCATCTCTTGCTCTTGAAGCTGAGAGGCACTTATCCATGATGAGTTTTGCGATATCAGGATGCTCTTCAAGATAGATCTCAAGCTTCTCATATACTGCACTGTCAACCATAGGTCTGATCTCTGCATTACCGAGCTTACTCTTTGTCTGTCCTTCGAACTGGGGATCAGGAAGCTTTACAGAGATAATAGCTGCAAGACCCTCTCTTGTATCCTCACCCTGAAGCTTAACATCGCCGTCCTTGATGAACTTATACTTCTTTGCATAATCATTGATAGCTCTTGTCATGGCAGCGCGGAAGCCTACAAGGTGTGTACCGCCTTCAGGTGTAGCGATGTTATTAGCATATGTATAAACGGTCTCCTGATAGGAATCGTTGTACTGGAGAGCGATCTCTACGAAGTTATCTCCCTGCTTTGTAGCAAAGTAGATAGGAGGTGTGTTGATGGCTTCCTTATGTCTGTTAAGATACTCAACGAATGAGATGATACCGCCTTCATAATGGAGGTGCTTCTTAACAGGCTCAGCGCCTCTGTCATCAGTAAGATCAATGGTAACTTCCTTATTAAGGAAAGCCATCTCACGGTATCTTGTGATCATTGAATCGAAGTCGAAAACAATGTCAGGGAAGATGGAATTATCAGGAATAAAGTTTGTCTTTGTACCTGTATCATCCTTATCACAATTTCCTACGATATGAAGCGGAACGGTTGTCTTACCCTTCTCAAATTCGATCTCATAAATGTTGCCTTCACGGCGTACCTGAACCTTCATGTGATCTGACAAAGCGTTAACTACGGAAGCGCCTACGCCGTGCAGACCGCCTGAAATACTGTATGCTCCGCCACCGAATTTACCGCCTGCGTGAAGCACTGTATGAACAACTTCTACGGTAGGAATTCCGAGCTTCGGATGATTACCTACAGGAATACCTGAACCGTTATCTGTTACGGTAACAGAACCGTCTTTTTCGAGTACTACATCGATCGTATCGCAGCGTCCTGCAAGAGCTTCGTCTACGGAGTTTGCAACGATCTCATAGATAAGATGGTGAAGACCTCTTAATGTGGTATCACCGATGTACATACCAGGTCTCTTTCTTACGGCTTCAAGACCTTCCAGGACCTGGATATCATCTTCGCTGTATTCACTGCTGTTGGATGTATCAAAACTGTCCTGATCGCCTTCTGCAGCGAGAACGTCAGCCATTGATTCTTCCTTGAAATCTTCAGTTAATGCCCTGGGGTTCTCAGCAAGATTCTTGAGCTCGTCGTCATCGCCGTCTTCTACCGGCTGGAAGTAGAGATCGACTGCGCCGGAAGGGCGTGCCTGAGCATCATTTGAGGCCTGATTGTCCTCAAAATTGAAATTCTTCTCGTCGTTTTCCTTCATAAATGTAAAAACTCCTATTCTTGGCGGCAATTCCCGTCAAAAGCCCGGAAATGCTGCATTTTTAACACTGTTATTTAAGGTTTTTCAGAAGTTTTCCGACATGTTCAGTCTGTTTAATATCAGACTTGCGGATAAAGGACAAACATATGTTTTATCATCGGTTATTATCAATGATTTCGGTATATCGTCAGTCACATACTGAAGTCTGCCTTGTTCATCCTCACGGTTGAGGAAGTCAGACACATCCTTCTGGGAAGGGAGGACGGTCTCAAGATTGACCACGCAGGTAACCGAAGATTTAAGCACTGAGAGATCATTGCCGATATGAATGAACACTTTAAGCCTCCGAATCGTCCGGAAATCCTCTTCTAACCCATAAATTATATCATAAAATATGAATATAATATGCTTATTATAATATTATATTAAGAAGAAAAAGCCCGGTTTTTAGTGTAATCTGTCCTAAAATCAGGCTTCTGCTTCGATATTGCCGCTCTCAACGCGGTAGAATGCCGCCTTATTTGCGCCCTGCATCACGTCTATCTCTTCACCTATCATGTTCTTGTCCGTGCATGTAATGAAGATCTGGGCGCCTTTCATGGCCGATACAAGGCTCATTCTCCTCGTCTTATCAAGTTCGGAGAATACGTCATCCAGGATCAGGATCGGGGTAGAGGAGACAAACATCTTGATTATCTCCAGTTCAGAGAGCTTTAAAGCCAGAGCAGCAGTCCTCTGCTGGCCCTGTGAAGAGAAATTCTTCATTACAAGGCCATCCAGTTTGATGATGATATCGTCCCTGTGGATACCGGTGGATGAAATATGCTTGTCTATGTCGTAATTACGTACTGATTTCAGCTTGGCAAGGACCAGATCAGAGAGAATACCCTTAATTCGCCCATAATCGCTTTCTGAGAGGCCTTTACTCATATACTCGTCATATTTATTGTTTTTAGTAAGAAACGTTTCTAGGGCCCCTACAACGCCAAATATGGTGTTGTACTCTATAGAAAGGTTTTCCTTGCCTCCTGAGATGCTTCCGTGATGCTTTGAAGCAATGTCTGAAATGAGCTTTACGAACTTATAACGCTTGAGGATTATCTCTGCAGAGAGATCAGCAAGCGAATAATCCCAGAAATTAAGCTGCTCATCTACAAGGGAAGGCATGCTGTCGCTTGATTTAATGCTCTTGAGCAGTGCATTTTTCTGAGCCAGAAGCCTGCTGTAATTGCTCAGAAGGTTGAAATATGAAGGCGATATCTTGGATATCAGCGTGTTTAAGAACTTCCTTCTAAATGAAGGAGCGTTTTTAACTATATTTAAGTCTTCAGGAGCGAAGATAACAATGTTACATACACCAATATATTCCGAAATCTTATCTGCCGGAGCATTGTCCCTGATAAGGGATCTTCCGGGCCTGCCATTCTTGCTCAATTCAGACTTTTCGGTGTAATAGCTTGAAGATAAAGAGCAGGATGAACCGTCATCATCAGTAAGATCCAGGCTTACTTTGTATTCGTTTTCGCCGAACTTGATAAGGTCTGAATCTTTGCTTGTCCTGTGTGAAGTTACGCTTGAAGCAACATATATTCCTTCAACGAGATTTGTCTTTCCCTGGGCATTATTACCGTAAAAGATATTAACAGAAGGCCCGACGTCTAAATCGAGCCTTCCGTAATTTCTGAAATTTTCTAGATGTATGCTTTTTATGAACATTATCTTCTGATAGGAAGAATGAGATAAATGTACTTGTCACCTTCAACAGGTTTAATGATGCAGGGTCCCTGACCGCCGTTTACTTCAACTCTGATGATCTCATCATCGATATTCTTAAGAACGTCGAGAACATATCTTGAGTTGAAATCCACATCGATGAGATCGCCTTCAAGGCTGATGTCGATATTCTCCTGGAGATTACCTCTGGCAGAAGTAGCCTGAACAGTAAGCTCTGAAGGATTGTTGCTAAGGAATCTTACAGGGCACTTACGGTCGTCAGTCATGATGATGAGTGAAGCTCTGTCAACAGCATCAAGGAACTGCTTACGGTTAATTGTGATAACTGTCTTAGGATTCTTAGTAATGATTGAATCGAAGTTAATGAACTGACCTTCGATAAGACGTGAGATCATTCTTACGTTGCCGATATCGAAAAGGAGATTCTGCATTGATGTGTAGATATTGATCTCAGCATCTTCGTCATCACTTAAGATCTTGCTCATCTCGGTAAGAGCCTTACCTGGAACGATGTAATTGATCTTAGGGAAGTCATTGCCCATGTCTTCACGGTTGATAGCCATTCTGAAACCGTCTATTGATACAACGGAAAGAACGGAACCGTCACTTACTACGTTACTGCCTGTAAGAACAGGACGTGAAGTATCTCTGGATACAGCAAAGATCGTGTGGTTGATCATGTTCTTGAGGATCTTCTGACCCATAACGATCTTCTCAGCTTCCTTTTCGTCGACCTCAGGGATCTTCGGGAACGGTTCGGGATCAAGACCGGCAATCTTGAATTCAGCCTGTCCGCACTTGATCGTTGTCTGGAAATTGCTGTCGGAAATGATATCAACTTCAGGCTCAGGAAGCTTTCTGATGATGTCTCCGAAGAACTTTGAATCTATAACAACGGCACCCTTCTCGGTAACATTAGCTTCTACGTCTGCTTCGATACCTGTCTGGAGATCATAACCTGTAAGCTTGATCTTATTGTCGTCTGATGCCTCTATGAGAATTCCGTTAAGGATATTGACTGTACTGTTAGCTGTAACAGCTCTCTGGACTATGGATACGTTATTTACCAAGTCATCTCTGCTGCATGTAAACTTCATCTGAAAAGTGCCGCCTTTCCACTATTATAAAATATTTCAAACATTATACACTTAATATTATTAAAAATGTATAGTTTAACGGTGTTACAAAGTTCGATTTTAGGGACATCTTACGAATATCGGCCGGCTGCCTCTGTAGTATCTAAAGTTAGCTATTATTAGTCTTATTATGTCGTGTCTATATGTTCAAAACTGCCTGAAAACCATTGTTTTCAAAGGATTTTTACAACCGGACAATGTATAAAACTAATTTGATTATTGTTCAGAATAACACCCTTTTGAACATTGTTACATTTGTACACAAACCGTCTACAGACTATCTACCGGAAGTTTTGCACATAAGAACAAAAAATGTTCAAATCAGACGATGGACTTATATATAGCTTCAGCCTCTTTTTTGATCTCAGGGTCCTCATCAACGTTGTCGCAGCCGTGCATTACAGTCGTATGTTTACGTCCGCCGAAGAGCTGTCCGATCTTCTCGTATTTGAGTTCGAGATAGTCTCTGCAGATAAACATGGCAACGTTGCGTGCCTTTGAAATCTCGGCACTTCTGAGCTTTGAAGTGAGCTTGTCAGGTGTCAGGTCGTAGTAATTTGAAACTGCGCTGATGACCATGTCAGGCGTCAAATATTTCTTTTTATTAGGCTGGATGATAGGGAGGAGGATCTTCTGGACGTCATCCAGAGTAAGCTCTCCGTTAGCCAGTGTCACATAAGAAGAAATTGTATTAAATGCGCCGTTAAGCTGTCTTATGTTAGTCGTAACGTTTTCGCAGACATAATCGATTATCTCGTCAGACAAAGGGAGATTCTCGCTCTCGACCTTGCTTAAGAAAATAGCCTTACGGGTCTCAAAATCCGGCGGCTGGACGTCGAACATGATACCGTCCTGGAAACGGGAAGTAAGTCTGTTGTCGAGCTGCGTGAGATTGGAAGGAGCCTTATCACAGGTGATTACGATCTGCTTTCCGCTCTCAATAAGTGCCTCGAAAGTATTAAAGAATTCAGTCTGGACACCTTCCTTACCGATAAGGAACTGGATGTCATCGATGAGAAGGACATCGACAGAACGGTATTTGTTGCGGAATTCAGTGTAATTCTGCTTACCGATGGTGTTTACAAAAGCATTGGTGAAAGCCTCACAAGTCGTGTAGATAACCTTCTTGTCAGGACTATTCTCAAGTATTGCATTACCGATGGCCTTCATGAGATGTGTCTTGCCGAGACCTGAATTACCCCATAAAAAGAAGGGGTTTCTCTGCTTCTGGCCCGGCTTTTGTGATACGGAAACTGCAGAAGCATGGGCAAAACGGTTACAGTCACCTACTACGAAGTTGGCAAAAGTATATTCACCGTTAAGGCCTGTCGAAGTAACGACTTTGCTCTTATTCTCGTTATGTGATTTTGTGGTGCCGATAACAGTGGAGTTAAGGGCTTTATTGTCACCCTTAAGAATAAAATTAACAGCGCACGGCTTGTCACCGTTAACGAGCTTAATGGCATTTTCGATTGTCTTGCCGAGCTTCTGGCTCTTAACGATGCTAAGGGAATACTCGTCTCTGGCTTCAAGAACAAGCTGGATATCATCAGAATGGCCTACAGTCATCTTGCTGAGGATCGACTCGTAAGTGACGATGTCGATATTCGGATCATACTGAAGAATTTTTAGAGCCTTGTCCCAAACCGAACTATCCATGTAACCCCCCTGTAACATAAATGACGTGCGAATAACATAATATCACGGTTTGGGAGTATAATGAATAAGCATCACGTTAAAAATCTTTGCTTTTTGGGACAGGAAAATGAAAAGGATAGAGACTCATAAAAAGGCTAAAACAAAGAAAACGGCTGTAAGCACGACCCTGATAATCGTAAGTGTCGTACTCCTTTTGGTCGGTATAGTTCTGCTTCTAATAGACCCTATTAAGCGCGCTAACAGGCGCAGGATCTCAAGCGATGCTTTGAATGAGATCGAAAAGAAGATCGTATCAACAGATCCTTCCGAAGAGCCTGTTGCAACATATGTAGTTCCAAGAAGGGGCAATGAGGTTGAAGGCGAAGGCTACGATTTTATAGCCGAGACTGAGGAAACAGAGGAGGAAGAAGAGGAATATTACGACGATTATGTCGTTCTAAACTCCATCGGAATCCTATATATCGACAGTATCAACCTGAGATATTCCGTTTGGGATGAGGCTTCACAGGTATCACTCAGATACGGCCTTGGCCACTACGAAGACTCCGTAATGCCGGGTGAGGACGGAAATGCCACGATCCTCGGCCATAACTACAGAGACGGCTCAATGTTCCACAAACTGGGCAATCTGGGAATCGGTGACGAGGTCATTTTCATAGATTTAGACGGCAATGAGTATTACTACTATGTAGTCTCATCCGACATCGTCAGCGCAGATGACATTTTGGATTATGCATTGGGAAATGTTACTGATTCAAAGCGTCTTACGCTCATAACATGTACTTACGAGTACGGAATGACAGGCTGGAGAAGAGTCGTAATCTGCGAACCCGGCTAAGGTATTTTTTGTTTTATAAGGCATAAATATAATAATATGCCCATATTTATAATAATTCTGTTATAATTGGCGCGGGTTTTTAATAAAACTATTCAAATGAGACATTTTTGGAGGAATAAACAATGGTAACGGCTATCGTTGGCGCAAACTGGGGCGATGAAGGCAAGGGTAAGATTACAGACCTTCTTGCAAATGAATCAGATATCGTAATCAGATTCCAGGGCGGAGCAAATGCGGGACACACCATCATCAACGATCACGGAAGATTTGCACTTCATCTCATGCCTTCCGGTGTCTGCCACGAGAATATCGTAAACATCATCGGCAACGGCGTTGCTCTTGATATCCGTAAGTTCATCAACGAATACAACTCCATCAAGGAGCAGGGCTTAAATCCCCAGCTTCTCGTATCAGACAGAGTTCAGGTCGTTATGCCTTACCATGTTGATTTCGACAAGTTTGAGGAAGAGAGATTAGGCGGCAAGGCTTTCGGTTCGACAAAGTCCGGCATCGCTCCTTTCTTCTCCGATAAATACGCAAAGATCGGCTTCCAGGTTTCCGAGCTTTTCGACGAAGAGACATTGAGAGAGAAGATCAACCGTGTTCTTGAGATCAAGAATGCGCTTCTCGTAAACCTCTATCACAAGGATCCCATCGATCCCGAAGAGCTCCTCAAGGAAATGCTCGAGCAGGGAAGACTCATCAAGCCTTTCGTTACAAACACACAGGCTTACCTCTATGAAGCTATCAAGGCTGACAAGAAGATCCTCTTAGAAGGCCAGCTCGGCACAATGAAGGATCCTGACATGGGTATCTATCCGATGGTTACTTCTTCTTCCACATTGGCAGGATACGGCTGCGTAGGCGCAGGCATTCCTCCTTATGAGATCAAGAAGATCGTCGTTGTTACCAAGGCATACTCTTCTTCTGTAGGCGGCGGTGCTTTCGTTTCCGAGATCCTGGATGAAGCAGTTGCAAAAGAGCTCAGAGACAGAGGCGGCGACAAGGGTGAGTACGGCGCTACAACAGGACGTCCGAGAAGAGTCGGCTGGTTCGACTGCGTTGCTACACGTTACGGCGTAAGACTCCAGGGCGGTACAGACGTTGCCCTCACAAACCTTGACGTTTTGGGTTATCTTGACAAGATCCCTGTCTGCACGGCTTATGAGATCGACGGTGAGATCACAAAGGATTTCCCGAATCCCACACAGCTCGACAGATGCAAGCCCGTTATCGAATATCTTCCTTCATGGAAGGGCAAGGGCGAGATCAGAGGTATCACTGAATACGACAAGCTCCCCAAGGAAGCACAGGATTACGTTGAGTTCATCGAAAAGGAAATCGGAGTACACGTATCAATCGTTTCCACGGGACCTGTAAGAGAAGAGATCATCCGCAGATAATTCACGGGGAATTTAATATGAAAAATGCTTTAAAGAGGGCAGCAAGTCTTGTAATGACTACTGTCCTGCTTGCAATTGCGCTTTTGCCGGCAGGATGCTCAAGAAAGGCAAAGGATGAAGAGCAGATAAAGGAGACCGTTCAGGACTTTTTCGAGACTTTTGCAGTAGGCAACTCCGATGATATTGATGACCTGATTTCCGGTGACTTTACTTATAGCTACATTAGAGATAAAGAAAAAATGGAGATCATGCTGAAGATTGCGTCGAAGACAGAGATCGAATCTTTCAAGAGCATCGAGATCAGCGATGACCATCACAGTGCAAAAGCGAAAATGAGGATCAGCTATATTGATATCGGCGATCTGACGAAATACTTCGATTATCATTACATGACCAAAGAGGAATGGCTGGTTGCGATAGATGAATACGACGAACTGAAGACCTGCAACATGACTTTCAGCCTCGTTAACAGCGACGGTAAAAAGTGGCGCATCAAGGATCGCTCCATCGAGAGATATCAGGATATGATGGACGATATCTACTGGATCAACATAACGAAAGTTTCAGATGATGACGCCATGAAGGCTTTTAATGATCTTATTCCCGGCTTTGCAAAAGGTGAGCTTGAACAGGAATACTATACGTTAGCCCTTGATTCCGTAATGATCTTCAACGAAGGATATTCGGATGATCCGGTGATCAGGGATGCAGCAATGGAATTCTGCAAGTCCTACTATCAGTACATTGTCGATCACGGCATCGAAATCGAGAAAAACGTTTACTTCACACATTGTGCAGTCCTTTCCGGATATGCTCCGTCAAGGGAAGAGATACTTGATTATTTCAGCAGTGATGAGTTTGCGATCGAATGGTATATGGCAAGCATCAGGGCAGACAATGACCCTAATCCATACGGAGAAGGCGGATTGTGGGCGCAGTACTATGCAGGTATATACTTAGATCTGGCAAAGCGTATTCCCCTCATGGAAAGCGATGAATATCAGCTCGATTTATCTATTGAACCCGGTATGGAAAATCCGAAAATCTATACCGAATGGTATATCTTCCCTCTTACTCCTGACGACGTTTATGTGGCAACCAGGATCACTGACGAACAGGCTGACAGATGCCTTCAGAAGGCTGCCGAATCACTCTACCTTGCAGGCGAGATTACCGAAGCCCAGTACAAGTCCTATATTCAGGCCAGCGAAAATAACGACAACAGCAGGAGTAACGAATACGACGGAGACGGTAATACGGTTACTGACCGTAACGTTAACTGGCAGGGAACTCCCGAACACGAAAACCAGGCAGTAAATGTTTTCGAGTACATACCTGACTGGTCAGACGGAACGCTCATTTACGGCGGTTCGGATATCGACAGCAACGGCATCTACATGCACTACACAAAAGAGCCCGGCTGGCTTGATACGGCAGGCTACTGCATAGGTCCCGACGGCATCACGGTCATGGTCAGATACGACCATGTTTTCGCGGCAGGAACAGAGCTCGTTTACGACTGGTACATCGACGGAGAGCAGTACGGCGATTCAGTAAGTTTCGTTGTTTCTGCGGACGGATCGACCGAGTTTGAATTCACTCTTGCGGATTCCCAGATCAGCAGATACGGCACTTGTGAACTCCGTTTGTGGGAGAAAGGACATACGCATGTAATCGCGTATGTACAACTGACCAAAACATAAGGTTTTAAAAACACCGCGATTTGCACGAATAACGAACAAAAAAGTATCATAGCAGGTAATTTGTCAGAGTATAATTTACCCATAACTTCTATATGATTCCCGGAGGATTTTCTATGGCGCAGGAGATGATCCTTGTCCTCGATTTCGGAGGACAGTATAACCAGCTTATTGCCAGAAGAGTCAGAGAGCTCTCGGTCTACAGTGAAGTAAGACCTCACACAATGAGTCTCGATGAGATAAAGGCACTTAATCCGAAAGGCATCATACTTACCGGCGGTCCTTCAAACGTATACGATGACGATTCCCCGAAATGCTCGCCCGACCTATTTAAAATGGGCATTCCTGTACTCGGTATCTGCTACGGCGCTCAGCTCATGAACTATCTTCTGGGCGGCGAAGTGAAGGCTGCTCCGGTAAGAGAATACGGACACACCGACGTTCTTGTCGACACAGACGCAAAGCTCTTCAAGGACGTCTCACCCAAGACAGTATGCTGGATGAGCCACACGGTCTACATCGCACAGCCCGCGCCCGGATTCAAGATCACGGCTCACACAGAAGTCTGCCCCGTCGCAGCAGCAGAGAACGTTGAGGAGAACCTCTATTGCGTTCAGTTCCATCCCGAAGTCGTACACACAGTTGAAGGCACAAAGATGCTCGCAAACTTCGTTAAGGACGTCTGCAAGTGCAAGTGCGACTGGAAGATGGATTCATTCGTTGAGACATCGATCAAAGAGATCCGCGAGAAGGTCGGCACAGGCCGTGTCCTCTGCGCTCTTTCCGGCGGTGTCGATTCATCCGTTGCAGCAGTCCTTCTTTCAAAGGCTGTCGGCAAGCAGCTCACATGCGTATTCGTAGACCACGGTCTCTTAAGAAAGGACGAAGGCGACGAAGTTGAAGCAGTCTTCGGACCTGAAGGACCTTACGATCTTAACTTCATCAGGGTCAACGCCCAGGAGCGTTTCTATTCAAAGCTCGCAGGTGTTTCCGATCCTGAGACAAAGCGAAAAATCATCGGCGAGGAATTCATCCGCGTTTTCGAAGAAGAAGCAAAGAAGATCGGCGCCGTCGACTTCCTCGTCCAAGGCACCATCTATCCTGACGTTATCGAATCCGGCCTCGGCAAGAGCGCCGTCATCAAGTCCCACCACAACGTCGGCGGACTTCCTGACTATGTTGATTTCAAAGAGATCATCGAGCCCCTCCGTCTCCTCTTCAAGGACGAAGTAAGAAAGGCTGGCCTTGAGCTCGGCATCCCTGATAACCTCGTTTTCCGTCAGCCGTTCCCCGGCCCGGGACTCGCTATCAGAATCATCGGTGAAGTTACTGCCGAGAAAGTTAAGCTCGTTCAGGATGCAGATGCCATCTTCAGAAGAGAGATGCAGCTTGCAGGCTTCGACAAGTATGCAAACCAGTATTTCGTAGCCCTCACCAACATGCGCTCCGTAGGCTGCATGGGCGATGAGAGAACATACGATTACGCATGTCTCTTAAGAGCAGTCACAACAACAGACTTCATGACCGCCGAAGCAGCAGAGCTTCCCTGGTCCCTTATCAATAAAGTCACAAGCAGGATCGTAAACGAAGTCAAAGGCATCAGCCGCGTCTTCTACGACTGCACGGGCAAACCCCCGTCAACAATTGAACTCGAATAACATACAGAAATCTCAAGAAGCCTGAAATTATTGCGTTTCAGGCTTCTTTATTTGCTCCGTGAGTTCAAAATGAGTTCAAAACGTTTTTTAATAGAATAATCAGAAGATTATTTCTAGTGTGTTCTGTTGTCTCTAAATGTATGCGTTATTCATTCGGTAATCCGCGTAACCTATAAAGAGATTTCTCCTGAACTATATGAATATTGTCAAATTTCTTGGCGATTGTCCAGCAGCCTCTCGGAATCGCCTTGTTGGTAAACAGAAAAACATATTCCTTATCAGATAAAGGGATCTGTTTCATAGCCCTGAGCGCTTTCTTTAAAAGCGGTGTTTTTATAAGTCCGCATTTGAATAAGACCATGCGGTGAAGATATTTATCTTCTCCCACATAATCGAAATTGACTTTATCAATGGTTACGTCTTGATGCAGCTCATCATTGATAATGTCGAAGCTCCAATTTTTAAAATAATAGCTTTTTAGATAGGCAAGTGATGCAGTCCTGAAAAACCGGCGATATACTTCTTTTCTCAGTTTTTCATCAAAATCAATAATAGTCTGATCGTTAATGGCAAAGTCTGCTTTGAGTTTTGCTGTATATACGAATGCGTACCAAAGATATATATACGAATTAACGATGAAGTATTCTTTATGCCCGTTCTGAGATTCCTTTTGACGGATCAAACCTTTTTCCAGAAGCTTTTTCAGATATTCGAGACAGGCATTGTTCTTCATGCCTGAAGCCTTTGCAATAGTAGTCAGGGCCTTGTTGCTTTGTGTCATTGCATATAGGATCGTGTTATAGGTTTCTACAGAAGAAAAATGTCTTTCCAAGATTTTTGGAGCTAAATTCCAAAACGCAGATCCGGGAGTAAGAACCTCTGCAAGTTTTTCTTCGAATGGACGATGCCATGAGAACTCGCTCATTATTTCCGGGTAACCGCCCGTGATGCACAGTAATTCTTTTAATTCTTTTCCTGTCAGGTCCAGATGGTCAGACAATTTTCTCCATGACATGAGAGACAATTCAAAAGTCGTGTGTTCCAATTCGGTGGGAGTAGTGTCCTTGGCTGCAATCAACACAACCTTCAGCTTATTAGATTCTTTATGCAAATCTATGAGGGCATTCCAGAAACCCTCAGTATTCTTTCCGAAGTCCGCATCATCGATTATCAGGTATTTATATGTTTCCTGACTGCAGATCCAAGCAAACATATCATTCCATGTCTGGCACTCGGAGTGGATCAAACCAGGCAGGAGACTTACATCATATCCTTTGAAGGATAGGGAGAAAACATCTTCTTGGGTTGCGGTTAATCTGTTCCATAATCTTGTCTTCCCGGTAAAAGGATCCCCGAGAATAACAACGATATCCTTGCACCAATGCGCTTTAATATCTGATATAAGATCGTTGTAATCATAAAAATCAGTTTCTTTGTCCATATTATTCCTCGTGAATTTATCAAATCTCTATTTGATGATTATGCTCTACACCCCCTATTTTACACCCAAACACCAAAAATATGTTCTTTTCCTTCACTCTGAAACCCTTGTATTTATTGAACAGAACAAATGTTCACAAATTGTTAACACAAAACACCCCCATAAACCTGAAACCCAACAGCTATATAGTGAAGGCACAAATAGAACGCCTCCTGAAAAGGCGATAGCTAATTACCTTCACTGTAACTTGACAACTGAATAAACAAACCGGAAGGTACGTTCCTTGTATCGGCGTTAAAATACCGAGCCAAGTTGACTCCGACCTCGCCATGACCGGCCGCAAGACCGAGAGCGATAAAGGGGATGAGTCAGAATCGGGGTTGCACCCCGAGGGAGGCGATGACAGATACAAAGGGATAATGATACTTCTGTGATGAGCAGCGGGGGCGTATCAGTCACCCGGGGTGAGAGTCCCATGTACTCGTAGTCAGCAATGCGAGAGCCCTCCGGTTTTATAACACAAACACAATAGGGGAAAATCAGTCTTCCAGGATATTGATGCCCTTAGAAGAGTCCAAGCTAATCCGGTAACCGGTAAGTTCTATCTCCAGTAAACCGATGTCTGTTTTAGCTTTAGCCAGGCAGTCCTTGTCTTTACGGGAAAGCTTTTCCTTTCCTTCAAGGGAGGATATAGCGTAGTAAAGAGCTTCCCATTCGATCATCTTTGAAAGCACGAAGTCGTTTTGAAGTTTTAGCGTGATCTTCGAGAGATCAAGGGAATCACTGGCATCGGGGTAAAGGAGACTGAAGTACGCCAAAAGATTGTTCATAGGCGTGAGTTTGGCAGACTTTTTTGTGATAGCACCGGATGTATCTCTTTTGCCGGAAAGTGTCATAACACCTGATCGGTGAAGAGACATCAAAAGTTCAAAGAGATTACCGAGTGTCTGGAACCTTCTCGTATCTGAATCAGGATTATTGAGGGAAGAATAACTTATACCTAAAGCATCCGCGATCTTCCTGATCTGATCTTCACGAGGAATCATCTTCCCGGACTCGTAATTGCAGATGGAAACATAGTGTATGCCGGTAGTTGCAGCCAGCTCACGCTGTGTCATGTCTGCGTTCTTACGATAGTATCTGATTCTTTCTCCTATTGTCATAACAACCTCCGCTATTAGTGAAGTATATCACGGAATTAGCGGAACCACTAACTTTTGCAACAAAAACATTGATTTATAAGGTCAATGAAATTACAATTATATTAGTGTGAACGCTAATATAATTATCAAATCTATTAACAAGAAGGTAATTTATTATGGAAAACACTAAGTTTTATGTAACAGCCGAAGAGCTTTCCGAAGCTTACGGCATATGCCTTTCAAAGGCATACAAACTGATTAGACAGCTTAATGCTGAACTTGAAGCTAAGGGCTTTATCATCGTTCAGGGAAAGGTTCCGAGAAGATATGTTGAAGAACGTGTCTACGGATATGCACCTATAGGAACGCTCAATGATGATCCCGGGAACGGAAAGGAAGCCGTATGAGTACACAGAAAGATCCTAAAACGGGTAAGTGGAATGTCCAGTACTGGTACACAGATTGGACGGGAAAGAGGAAGCATTCTGTTAAACGCGGATTTAACACAAAGCGTGATGCTGACGAGTGGCTTTCCAGCTTCCAAAACAGGAAGGGGTCCAAACTTAACATATCATTCGGAGATTTTGTTGAAATCTACTTTGAAGATATGGAGGTCAGATTGCGAAAGTCAACTATTCTGAGTAAACGATATCTGTTTAACTCGAAGATCTTACCGTATTTCAAAGATAAGCAGATGGATGAGATCACGGTTTCGGATATAAGGAAATGGCAGAATCACCTGATAAAGACTGAGAGGTCAGCTACGTATATTAAGACGATAAATAATCAGATGGCAGCTTTGTTCAATTATGCCGTCAGATATTATGATCTTGGTTCTAATCCGTGTTCAAAAGCAGGAACTGTGGGTAAATCTAATGCAGATGAAATGAACATATGGACTTTGGAAGAGTTCTCGTTATTTCTTGATGCAATTATAGATAAACCGCAGTCATATATGGCCTTTATGCTTTTGTTCTGGACCGGTATGAGAGTAGGAGAACTTCTTGCTCTGACTCCTTCTGATATTGATTTTGATACTCGTGTTATCAGGATCACAAAGTCATATCAGCGCCTGAATAAGGAAGATCTCATTACGGAACCGAAGACCGAGTGCAGCCGTAGAAAGATAACGATACCGGAGTTTCTGATCCCATATATTAAGGATTATGAAAGCCGTATTTATGGACTTAAGAAGAATGAACGACTTTTTCCCTTTACCAAAGGTTTTCTAGAACATGAGATGAAGCGGGGAGTTAAGCTTTCGGGTGTGAAAAAGATCAGAATACACGATTTACGTCACAGCCATGCGAGTCTTCTGATATCAATGGGGTTCGGAGTTAAGGATATACAAAGCCGGCTGGGACATCAAAAGTCATCAACAACACTGGATACGTATTCACATCTATATCCTGATTCACAGGCTAAGTTGGCAACTAAGCTTAACGATTTCTACAGAGGAGGCAGCGATGAAAAAGAAGAAGAATGATCATAACCGCTTAAGGAACCGGTCTATAACTTTCAGACTGACACCAGAAGAAGAGGTTCGGATCAGAGAGAGGATCAATGTTCTTGGAATCCCGATGCAGGAGTTTTTCCTGAACGCATTTACCGATACAAAAATTGATTTCGTATGGGGAATGTTTGAAAGCGAGAGGTTAGCTATCGAGATCAGGAAATTGAGAATGGCTCTTGAAGAAATAGATCCGAATGAAATGATAGATGATGTATTGAGATGTCGGATCTGCCTTGAAGAGATCGAAGATATCCTCAGGTGTGGTCACCAACTCCCGGAGGAAATGCCATAGGTGAAAAACAATATAACAAACCAAGCGGTAGAAAAGAGCTTTCGATTCCTGTTATCAGGAGACAGAAGCTCTTTATTATTGTCAAAAACTAATAAAACAAGGAGAGAAAAACAAAAATGAATGAAGAAAATAATAAAACTGCCCCGATGGCTGCGGCAACAGCTGAAGGACAGTCAAATGTAACTAACACCGACAGTATAGCGGAAGAACCTGTTATCCGCAACCGGAAAGTGAAAGGATCTTCACGCATGATATCCGATGCGATAATCAGTAGCGGAAGGTTCCTTAAGCTCTCAGACAAGGCAAAAGTCCTGTATATGTATCTGATTGTCAGAACAGATGATGAGGGTGCAGTTGAAGCGTATCCTGCAATGATACTTGTCGGAGCCGGAACAGAGGAACTTAATGAACTGGTCAGCAAGAATTTCGTCATAAGGCTGAATGAGGATGATGTAGTATTGGTCAAGGATTTCTTTGAACAAAACACGCTCAGATCGGACAGAGTAAAGGCTTCGAGGTTCCATGATCTGATCGCGGACATGTGTCCGCAAAATGCGGCGGACTGTCAGCATAATACAATTCAAGTCAATCAAACCGAATGTAACTTAATCCAACCCAACGAAAGAGAAAGCAATTCAGGTCAATCCAAATCAGTCCAAGAAGACGAGCCGGATGAGGAGGATGACAGGGGTGGGTATTATGTTTTCAACCCCAAAGAAGAATACGTCATTCCATATGTTATGGACAGATTTGCTTATAAGTATGGGTTTAGTGAAGGCGATGTAAGACTTCTTGTAGAGCTTGCAGATATGCTTGAGAGTGTGTCGCGTGAAACAGATCACGATCCTGACGGCTCCGGATATGAGTGGATGCAGGACTATTTTGCACTCATGTTCAGGAAGTTGGAACGGGAGATATCCAATAAAGAAATAAAGGATAAATACTCCTACTTTAAGGCCATGATCGAGAACGATCTTAGAGCTGAAGGAAAGATACCTGAAGTCTATAACGACATCAGAAAAGTGGGCTGATTACCTTACTCACAAGCGGAGACTCGGGGGATACAACTTTGCATCTCCCAGGTTCTCGCCTATCTCCTGACAACGTTCTCATACAATTGTCCTAATTTGTAGCAGGCTACGCTTTTTGATATCAAAAAGCACATTTCAGGGAGAACCCTGAGACCCCTAATGCGCCCCAGTCGGGCGCTATTTTTATGAAAACACGAGGTATATAAATCTATGAGCAGAAGAAACAAAGCCGTCGTCATCCGCTTCACCGAAGATGAATGGCGGTCACTAAATGACAAGGTGAAGAAGGCAAAAATGCCAAGAGAGAAGTTTTGTAGAGCGGTTCTTCTTGGTGCCAAGATCAATGCTCCCCCGGATGCGGATTATGTGTCCTTGATCTTCGAGGTCAGGCGTGTCGGCAATAATCTCAACCAGCTTGTCCGCAAGCTGAATGTTTTGGGAATAGTACACGGACTTGAGCTGGAAAGAAACCAGAACGAGATCCATGAGGTATGTGACATGTTGTGCGATACCTTCAGGAAGGTGGTGAAGTGATATGGCGGTAACGAATATGTGGGCAGTAAAAGGCAGTGTATCCTCAGTCGTTAAGTATATCGAGAACCCGGAGAAGACAACCCCGAGAGATATGCAGCAGGTAATGTCATATATCACTGATGCAGACAAGACTGAGCAGATGATGTATGTGACAGGGATTAACTGTGAGCCTGAGATCGCTGCAAAGCAGTTCATGCAGACCAAGCAGCTCTGGGGAAAGGAAGGCGGCAGGGTTGCTTATCACGGTTATCAGTCCTTCAGAGCCGGAGAAGTCGATGCGGAAACGGCGCACAAGATCGGCGTGGAACTTGCGGAGCGGTTGTGGGGAGACAGATTTGAGGTTGTCGTTGCAACGCATCTTAATACCGGACACTATCATAATCACTTCTGCGTGAATTCTGTATCGTTCGCAGATGGATATAAGTATCACGACACAAAAGAAGATATCCGGCGCATGAGAGACACCTCCGACACGATTTGCAGGGCATACGGATTATCTGTCGAGAAAGCACCTAAGATCGACCAGAATAAGCGTAGGAACTATCGTGAATGGAAAGACCAGCGGGAAGGCAAGGTAACGCTAAGAAGCATCGTAAAGGCTGATATAGATGCAGCCATAGCTTATAGCAGATCTGAGGAGGAATTTGTTTCTGTAATGAGATCTATGGGATATAAGTTTATTATCAAATCAGAGACCGGAAAATATCTTAAGTATGCCAAGATCAGACTTCCAAACTCAGACAGATGTGTAAGGCTTGAGTCCTTAGGCCCGGGATATGACCTTGGTGATTACAGACGAAGGATTATCCTGAATACGGTTCAGCCGGTTGATCCGTTTTATGATCTGGAAACTATTTCGACAGAGGATAAGATAAGGCATTATACAGAGCGTATAGAACGTGCCGGCTTCCGTGTTGTGTTCACTTATCATGGTATTCAGCTGAAAGCCTGTGTAAAAAGACGCAAGTATTGCGAGTATTCCCCTGAGCTGGTAGATGATATCCGAAGACTTGATAAGTATATAAGTCTTCAGAATTTATGCCGGAAGTACAGACTTGATACGCCTGAAGATGTCGAGGATCTTAAGACCAGGTTACGTGAAGAGATATCTCGTATTGCAGAAGAACGTGATGAATGTCGCAAGCAAGTTCAGTATTGGGAAAGACACGATGCTCCCGGATATGTCGATATCTGGAAGATCAAAACACAGGAAAAGACCAAGCAGATGCGACCGTTATATCGTGAACTCCGTATGTGTGAAGAAGTCCTAAAGACAGGACCGATGGCCAGGATGAAAGCTATAGCTCTTGTTCAGCAACGCGTTAAGGAAGAACAGTGGCGGCAACTCAGAAAAGATCTTGAAAAGACAAGACCTCAGAAGAAACCGCAGCCACGGTGCAGATAAAGATAACCCCAGTGTTCCGCGTGGAACACTGGGGGCTATTCTTCGTTCAAAAATTTACAATGATGTTTTTCTTTTCCGATGCCTTTTACAGGAGAATGGATACGAATATACATATTTATTATAGCAATTATAGTATTTCTTATTTGTTCAGAAATACGAATCGGCTATACATGATTACAATAAATGATACGCCTGAAAAGTGCTTTGTTTGCAGTGTGTTAACAGAATTATTGCAAAACAACATCGCAAATGTTATTATGCTAAAAACAAGTTATCGAGGCGGAATAATGATCAAGCATCAAAGAAAGATATTCGGAATTAAATTCGATGTTGAAAGGATAAACCCTGTAGGACTTCCTCTGTATTTGACGGCAGGTCGTTCGTTTTGGCGATATACATACTCTGGTATGAATTTTATCATTGTTAACATTCCAAACGACGAGAAGTTTGGTGTTATTGCATTTGAGAAACAACGTGCTTTGCTGGAAAAGAGATTTGAATCCCCGGTCGCGTTTAGTTTTTCATACATAAGCGGAAGGCAAAGGGATAGTTTGATCGAAAAGAACATTCCATTTATTTCTGATGCCAAACAATTATACCTTCCGTTTTTGGGAGTGATGTTAAATGATCGGTTAGTACAGCAAAAGCGGATCAATGCAGAAAAAATGATGCCGGTAACACAGGCTCTGTTTCTACATATACTTTATAACAGCAATAACAAGCCAATGCTGAAGAAGGATGCTGCAGAATTCTTGTGTGTTACGAGAACTTCCATCACGAGAGCCAGTGATCAACTATTATCCATGGATTTGATCAATCAGGATATGATTGGAAAAGAATGCTATATGATGCCGGTGATGACGGGAAAGGAATTATATAAAAAAGCAAAGCCGTTTCTTATAAACCCGGTGCAGCGCGTAATTACAACAGACAGTGATTTTGATTGTTATCCTTTTTCTGGCGAATCGGCCCTTTCAATGTGTTCAATGCTCAACGCTCCAAAGATTCCGGTTAGGGCGATATATAAATCAGATGTTGATATAAATGAAATATCTGAAATTGATGTCAGGTGGTCATCTGATAACAATGCTGTAGACTTGGAACTTTGGAAATATGATCCAAGATTGTTTGAGAAAAAGGGAGTTGTTGATCCTGTCTCTTTAGCAATGTCTTTAAAAGAAAACGTTGATGAAAGAATAGAGACATCTATAGAGGAATATTTGGAGGAGTATGAATGGTAGTAGGAATAGACAGCTTTATAGAAAAGTTCAAAGACTATCCTGATTGTTATACCATCATTGGCGGTGCAGCCTGTGACATCCTGATGACTGAGGCGGATATTGATTTCAGAGCAACCAAAGATATAGATATGATCGTCATAATGGAGGCTCGATATAAAGAATTCACTAAAGTGTTATGGGATTATATTCTTGAAGGAGGATATCGGTTTGGTTGGAAAAATAGTGATGAAGTGCATTTTTACAGATTTACTGAACCCAAGCTCGGTTATCCGTCAATGATCGAATTGTTTTCGAAAGAACCGGACTATATTAAAGATGTTCCTTCTGGAATTGTTCCGCTTCATATTGATGATGAGACATCAAGTCTTTCAGCAATTCTTTTGAATGAAGATTTTTATGATTTTATGTTGGAGGGACGCAGAACAATACTTGGTGCAAGCGTGCTGGGAGCTGAGTATCTCATACCATTTAAGATGTATGCATGGCTTGATCTGAAAGACAGAAAAGCCCGTGGAGAACATGTTAATGAAAGGGACTTGAAAAAGCACAAGAACGATGTGTTCAGACTACTTCAAATAGTAGAACCGGGAAAGAAAATTGAAACAACAGGAAATGTTAAAGCGGCCGTGCTAAGATTCTTCCAAGAGATTAGAGATGAAAAAACCTCGCTAAAACAATTAGGCCTTTCTATAGATATGAATGAAGCAATAGGTTTTTTGGAATCGATCTATAATTGACACTAGATTTTACTTTGTCCCTGGATTTTCTACTTTATCCCCGACATCGTTAACGGATATTGCATGAAACACACAGTTATATTTGACAATATAATCAAATACTTATAATTATTTTTCGAGGCAGCTATGTTGAGAATTGCGATTTGTGAGGATGAAGAAAAATACCTCGAACTGGAGAAGAATATTGTATCAACATATCTCAAACAAAAGGGATTGGCTTTTAGCGTGACGGGTTTTTCTGCTTGCGAGAGTTTGCTTGAAGATAAAGTTCAGTTGGATATTTTTGACTTAATTATTCTTGATGTTGAGATGAAGGGGTTAAATGGAATCACGGCAGCAAAAATGATACGAGAAAAGAATGATAAGGTGCAAATCGCCTTCATTTCAGCTCATATGTGTTATTCTACGGATGGATATCACGTAAGGGCTATAAGATATATACTAAAGGACAAAGATGATTTTGAGAAATATCTTCAAGAGTGTCTCGACCGCTTTTTGGAAACCATAGATCAAAACGAAAGAGAAATAACACTTGACTTTACAATAGGAAAAAGAACTTTAAAAGTATCTGATATTGTTTATCTTAGGTCATCAGGAAACTATACCGTTTTTGTAGTTTCATTTGAGTCACAGGAGACATATTTGCTCCGTAGCACACTCAAAAAGATGACAGATATAATGCAAGCGTTTGATTTTGTTCCGGTTAGCTCTAAAGAAACAGTTAATCTTTGTCATGTCAGATCATTATCAAGATATAATATGATTTTGGATAATGGAACAGAAATCTCGATTTCACAGAAAAAGTATAATGACGTATATCGCACATATACTCTTTTTAGAGGGAAAAACTTATGACAGAGAATATATTGGGGATAATTCTTACGTTGCTTTATACACTGATGAATTATGCGTTCTTAAGAAGTGTATTGAAAAGAAAAGCTGATAAATCAGTAGATTATATATTGATTTTTTCTTTGTTTGTATTAAGTGCTTTTGCTTCGATATTATTACGACCGGTTCCTATAGTAAAGATGGTACTGGTAATAGTTGCTACCATAGTTGTAACAGTTATTGTATTCAAGATATCAATAAAGAAAAGTATTCTTGTTAACTTAATCTATAGTGGTATATATACCTCTGTAGAAATGATTGCGTTGTTGATTTTGCAGAAAGTTATCAGAGCTAATGAAATATCCGAGATAACAGATGAAAACGGAGCATTTATCGCTGAATTGATATGCCAATTTATTGTTCTAATAATCATTATAATTTTGAGTGTTGTCTTTAAGAAAAATACACTTTCTAGTTTGGATTTCAAAGGATGGTTGATATTTGCGCTATTCCCTTTATTTACTCTTGTAACAATAGTTGTATTGATATATGGTGCAGAGAATAGACAAATAGGGGATATGTTTTATAAGATGGTTTTCTTTGCAACCGGCTTGCTTTCGCTTAATCTATTGCTGTTTTTGTTGCTTGATAATGTTATAAGACGTGAAGGTAAAATCCGAGAAAAGGAAATGCTGATAGAACAGTCTGAACATTTAAACCAAATGTATCGGTCTTTGTCAGAAGAGCGAGAAAAACAAAAAGCCCGCTCTCATGACTATCTGAATCATTTACAGGTCATGCTTATGCTTGCTCGTGAAGGCAAGTTAAGTGAAGAAATTCAATATATTGAAGAACAGATCGGACAGGAAATGCATAGTGTGGATATTATTGATACTGGTAACACACTGATCAATGCTGTTTTAAACATAAAATATTTTGAGGCCAAAGAAAAAGGTATCGTTATTCCTTTTATTGCCGACGAATTAACAGGCTTGCATATTAGCGACAGTGATTTGGTGACAATCCTCACAAACATTCTGGATAATGCAATTGAGGCTGTTCAATTGTGTGATGATAAGAGAATAGTATTCAAGATTATTAAGGATAAAGATATGCTCATAATTGATTCCTCTAATCCTTATGTTGGACAGATTCCAGATGGTGAAACCGTTAAAACAACTAAACAAGACAAGGATAATCACGGATATGGAATAGCTAATATCCGGCAAACCGTAGAATCGAATAATGGCAATTGTTTTATCGAAACTCAAGATGGTATTTTTCATATAACAATAGCCATTCCTTTTGCATGATTTTTACTCTGTCCCAAGATATTTTACTTTATCCCTGGAAGCTTTCGATTTAATTGATTGGTAATTCTGAGTGTTTGTATCATCCCATTAACGGGAGACAAGCATTATGGAATATTTATCATTATTACTCGCTGATCGAATGATTAAATGTCAAGTCATCGAAGAAGATGATAAGAAGTACTATGCTTATTCTATTCAGTTGTTATTGGAAAAAATCACAGGCATTCTTCTGATTAGTGGTTTTGCGTTGGTCTTTAAATCGTTGGTTGAAGTTTTAATATTTCTGATTACCTTCTCTCTGATTCGAGTACATTCAGATGGTATACATTGCAAAACCAGTATTGGTTGCTTTATATCATCTGTAATAGTATCTCTTTCTACAATCCCGGTTTCATCGGAATTAATGAAATCGCCTGTAATATGTCAGGGGGGGGGTGATATTATCAATGATTTTTATATTTTGCATTGGTACGATCAGAAACCCCAATTTAGATCCTTCGGAGCAGGAGCTCAGTCACCTTAAGAAGTATTCCCGTATAGGGGTTTCGATTGTTGGATCAATCGTTATAACACTTTTATTTCTATTTCCTCTTAATCATTTTGTGTATTATTCAGCTCTTGGTGTTCTTTATAATGCCCTGAGTTTGATGATAGTGAAAATTAAAGGAGAGGAGGTAGTAAATGATGACAAAGAAGACGTTTGAGAAAAAGCTTCTCGTTCAAGTTGAGAAGGTGACTCGAAAGAACGCTAAGGGTTCACGTATGGATCCTGAACCGCCGTGGCCTACATGTCCGATGATATTACATCAGCCTAAGAGACCTAAGAAATAATGGTCATGCATTAATAACGAGAGGTTAATGTCATTGATTTAAAGAAGGAAAAATCATGTTTGCTTAGCAACTTGATTGTTCCATTACCCTGCAGATGGATTTTGTCTGCAGGGTAATAAATGAATAAACCAAATAATTAGTAATATTTATGGCCTTTGTTTTTCTTTAAATTATTGGTAATTTATTTGAGGGTAAAAAGGAGTTTTGTATGCAGTATTTGTTTTCGCGAAAAGTAAAGTTTATTAGTGCTATTTTAGTTGCAGCCTTGTTAGTTGGAGTTCTCCCATGGCGGGAACTTAGTGCTGATGCTTTGACTCATGGCGAATACGATGCATACCCATTCGAGATCACATACGATCAGAATTCCACTTGGGGATACAGTACACAAGGCCAGTATACTGTAACTAATATATCTGAATATGAAGTGTCTTCATGGACGCTCGAGATAGATTACCCCGGTGATGTAGTTATTTCCAATATATGGAATGCAGCAGACATTACTGACTATAGTTCTGACGGGAATATCACCGTAACATCCAATACATCGATTCTTTCAGGTGAGAGTTATACATTTGGACTTATCGCAGACGGAACGGAAAGTGCACCATCAGCACCTGCAGATGTAAACGTTGTACAGTTTGTGTCAGATGAACCCATAGCAACGCCTACACCTGCTGCAGAAGTAACATCAGTACCTGAAGATGCCGAGCCGACAGTATTCCCTTATGCGATCTTTGCTGCAAGTACAACAGACGATTTTACATTCCAGGGCTGGAAGTCAAATATCACAGGTGACATCTATTCGGGAAGAGACTTCCTTTATCAGGGCTCTGAACTCCACATGGACGGCTATGCCAGAACCGTAGGCTCAGTACAGCCTGCCGGCTGGATAACAGACATGACAGGCGCTGAAGAGCATATCGCTCCGCTATCAATACCTGACTGGTCAGAATCAATCTATGCCAAAGAAGATATGTTGCCTGAAATACCGGAGGATAGTTTTACATCACAGACGAGCATTGTTGCTAACGGCTATTACTATACCGAAGATGACCTTACGATAAGCAGTACCGACTTTACAGGAGATGCTGTTATCGTTGCCAAAGGCGATATCACATATAACGTTGACAGCCTGAATTCAGATGATGAGTTCGAGGGAAGAGTCCTTCTGTATTCAGAAGAAGGAAATATCACATTAAACGGAACAGAAATAGAGATCAACGGAATACTCTATGCTCCGAACGGCAGAGTATCAATAAATGCATACGATACAACGATCAACGGCAGGATAGTAGCTGATAAGTTCAGTTACAGCGGTTCCATCCTCAATGTAACAGCAGATCCTTCTGATCTGCAGCTTGTTATGGAACTTCCAGATGTAACAGTAACCGCATCCTGCGAAGAAGCTGATATCGGAGATGAAGTATATTATACGATCGAGATACCCGAGGAAAATGTGTATGAGATCCTCTATAGACTTAACGGAACAGAAGTCACCATAACAATACCTGATGACGAAGACGAGCCAATAAGATATTACCTTGATACAAGTGAACCGGGTGAGTTTACATTCGAAGCATATGTTGTGTTATCGTATGGCGAGTTCATTTTAGACAGCGATACTATTACGATCGTTGTTCCGGAACCTACATCGACACCGACATGTACCCCCACGGAAGAACCGACAGCAACACCTACGGCAACAAGCACTCCTACATCTACACCTGTACCTACGGTTTCTAATACACCGGTTCCGACTGTTACCAACACACCTACAGCTACTCCGACGGTAACAAGTACGCCAACCGCAACACCGGAGCCTACAGCAACTAATACTCCTACGAGCACACCGACATCAACGCCGACAAGCACTCCTACAGCTACACCAAGTGCTACACCGTTCCCTACGGCAACAGCGACACCTACTGCAACACCTTCACCGACGGCTACACCTGTACCGTTTGCTGAAAAGTATGCTATTTATTCTCAGGGTGATGCACGATACAGATATGTTGAACGTTTCGATCCTTCTATGTGGAGTATAAGGGAAGCATGCTCAATGAACTCCGATTATATCTGCATGGCAAGCCATGTATGGTGGTCTGATGGATATGCAACATCAGATTTCTATAGAGAGTATTCACCTGATTACTCTTTTGAGATGAGGTTTACATTCAGCCACCCGAACTGCTCCGGAAACGCATCGATTTTTTCATTGAGAAATGGTGCAGGTGATAGTATTGATATCCAGATCGATATGAACAAAAGTGCCGGTCACTATTGGAAAGATGCTTACGGACAAGGCGAATGGCAATATGGATTAGAACCTTATGATGCCATGATCGGTATAAACCTCAATGGCGATGGCATGAGAGACTATGCCATCACAGAATATCAGCCGTTTTTACAGCAAAACTCTGTACAGGATATTTGGCTTGAATACGACGGTACTGCTGAGGTGTTCTATGTTTACGTTGCAACATACGATGCAGACGGCAATGTCTCAAAACCCGATGCCCCGACATTGATGCTCAATATTGATCTCAAAGAACACTTTCATGACGATCACAGATTGTATATGGAGGCGCATGCGGAGACCGGCTTTGGATATGCTACGGCCACTTCTGTATATTTCTATGGATTCGAGATCGATCCTTATCCTGATATACATGCAAGACATAATGATGATGTAGAGATCTACGGTACGTTCGATAACAGCCGTCATGAAGTCGGTGACGAGATAAGCGTTATAGGAAGGGTCAAACCTGAAATTGAAGTAGAAACTTCAAAGATAACAGTATCTGATGTCAACGGAGATATCGTATGGGAAAAATCAGTAGAGATAACTGATGAATATGATGAGATAGCTTTGATAGATACGGCAGGATGGAATCCCGGCACGTACAGTATCAAGGCAACGGTAACGGATACAAACGGAATCGAACACAGCGATACCGCCAGTTTGAATCTGGAACCTGGGAAGATAAGTCTGGCACTTACAAAAGCTGTAAGAGAAAATGATGAAATAAAGATATACGGCACAGCTGAGTTTGAAGGCGAAGGCGCATATGAACTGCGCTATTATGATGATTCGATTGCTAGCTGGAGGAGAATAACTTCTAGCGCGAAGGAAGTAAAAGACGGCCTTCTTGGAAGTGTAAGCGTAAGCGAGTATCCGTATTCCGAGATCTTTATCGATCTTATTGCCATTACAGAGGACGGATACAGAAAGAGCATAACGGATAATCTCACTATCGAGATCCCGACACCTACTCCTACAGTAACACCGACAGGCACTCCCACGACTACACCTACAGCAACACCCACACCTACACCGATAGTCTTTACGGAGGATGAACTCTTCGTAGATATCGATGACAGCCAGGACGGTAAAGACATTACGTTCATTACCGATATCACGGGAACAGTAAAAGGAACACTGCTTCAGGACTATACCTTTGAAGTGTTCCCTGTAGGAAGTGATACTGCTGTTTACAGTAAAGCCGGTACGGAAGCCATAGAAGACGGAACGTTGGGAACCATAGATCCTACGCTTCTCCTGAACGGTTACTATAAGGTAGTACTAACCGGAAATACTGCAGATGCATATATTACAGACGAGATAGTTGTGCTTGTAACAGGTCAGGCAAAGATCGGCAATTACAGCATGACTTTCCTTGACATGACTCTTCCAGTATCCGGATTGCCTGTCGAGGTATACAGGACATACGACAGCAGACAGAGAAATGAGCTTGGTGATTTCGGCTACGGCTGGGACATGACCATTGGCGGCCCCAAGATCTCCGTAAGTAATCCATTGGGAAAGAATTGGGGAACAGAACTAAGACAGACATTTGGTGTGCCTTTGTACTATTGGCACGAAGAACACCCGCACGAAGTATATATCGATTGGGGCAACGGAGAGACTGAGATCTTCAGTCTTGTGCTTGATCCGGAAAAGACCATGAGTCCTTATAACTGGATGGATATCTCTGCTTACTTCATAAACAAAACCGGTAACGGAGATACGTTAGAGATATTAGATGAGCACGAAGGCCTTATCTATGCCGAGAACAGCCTGTTCTATGCCAATATGCAGGCGTTTGATCCTCAGTTTTTTCTGCTTACCAGACCTGACGGAATGAAGTATTACTTTACGAAGGAGTTTGGTCTCTTCAAGGTAGAGGATACATATGGCAGGACAATAACATTATCGATCAACGGAATAGAGTATTCTGAAGGCGGATCTATTTCATTTAATAGAGATGGTGAAGGTAAGATAACATCTATCTCAGACGGACAGAATACAGTTATATATACCTATGATACGAACGGAAATCTTGTAAACGTCAATGATATCGGTGGATATGACACGTCTTTTGCATACGATGACGGTCACTTTATTACAGGCATAACTTCCGATGATGGTACAACTATCGCAAGGAACGAATACGATGACGAAGGCAGATTGACAGCAACTATAGATGCTGACGGCAACAGAATCGAGTTTGCGCATGTTTTCGGAGAGGAGAATTATGAAGTTAAGACCGATAGATTGAATAATAAAACGATCTATTTTTATGACGAGAGAGGAAATATCCTTTCGATAATAAATGCTAGAGGGTACACCACTACTTACACATACGATACTAATAACAATAAGACATCTGAGACAAGACCTGACGGAACGACGTTCACATATACATACGACGGTAAAGGCAATCTCCTGACAGCAACCGATGACCACGGAAGAACGATCTCCTGTGATTACAGTTCTAAGGGAGAACTGCTTACCATGTCAGCTATGGGCGTTACTGAGCTGACGATGTATTACGACGATCACGGTAACCCGGTATCTGCTACAGACAGCTCAGGTAATACCCAGGAATACAGTTACAGCAACAAGGGCGAACTTACAGGCGTATCTGATTCTTTGGGCGATGTCATGTCCATGACGTATAACGGCGACGGGCAGGTAACATCAATAACCAATGCCGAAGGCATGGTAACGAACTTTACATACGATGCCAAGGGAAGGCTTTCAACAAGGAGCATCACATATCAGGGCAGCACAAGGACTGATACGTATTCTTACGATAACTCCAACAGGGTTACGAGGATAGATTATGCAGACGGCAATTATGTATCTTATGCCTATAACCAGGCTGGAGATGTCATCTCTGCAACCGACAGTCAGGACAGAACGGTATATTACTCGTACGATCTTTATGGCAACTTAACGGAGATCACATATCCTGACCATACAACGGAGTCTTTTACATATAATGCCGAAGGCTGGAACCTGACAGCAACTGACAGATTAGGCAGGACTGTTGAGTTCTCTTACGATGCTGTAGGAAATGTTACGAGAAAAACATATCCTAATGGAACATATGAGACGTATACATACGACAGCTGCGACAGACTGATAACTGCAACTAATGTATATGGCGCGACTACCACATACGATTACGACTATCTCGGAAGAAATACAGAGATAACTGATGACGACGGCAACACGGTATCGTACACATATACCGACAGAGGTAATGTCGCTTCTGTAACGGATGCCAAAGACTATACATATACCTTTACATATGATAACAACGGTAACCAGACATCAGTAACGTATCCTAACGGAAGCACATTCTCATCCGATTACGATGTCAGGGGAAGACTGACATCCGAAAGTGATGCGTACGGCAATACTACAACATACGATTACGATGAGATGGACAGACTCGTAAGAGTAACTGATCCTTTGGATGGAACCTGGGAGTACGAATACGACGATCTCGGCAATGTGACCAAGGTAACGGACGCATTGGGTAATGAGACATACTACAGTTACAACATCAACGGACAGGTAACGGAAGTAACAAATGCTGCAGGCAATACCGCTACTACAGATTACGATACTTATGGCAGAGTAATATCCACGACAGATTTTGGCGGAACCGAGACAACATACGAGTACGATGAATACGACAGAGTTATCTTAACGACCACAGATGGCGAAGAAACTTCGTATACATACGACGGTTATGGAAATCTTGTTGAGGTGGAAGATCCTTCAGGAACGATATACTACGATTACAATTCCGACGGATTCTTATCAAGCGTAACAAACGCTGCAGGAGAGACAATTTCTTACGAATACAATAACGGATATCAGCTCTCAAAGATAACGATAGACGGACAGGATATCGAATATGGTTATGACAGCAAGGGAAGACTGGTCTCCGTAACCGACAGCGAAGGCACGACAAGATATTCGTACGATATTAACGGTAACAGGGCAAGTACCACATATCCTAACGGCGTAGTAACGACATATGAGTACAACGATATCAATGTGCTCACAAGACAGATAAGCAAGGACAGTACCGGAACTGTAATAGCAAGCTTTGAGTACACGATAGGTGACAACGGAGAGAGATTATCCGTAACAGAGCTTAACAGGACTGTTGAATATGAGTACGACGAGCTTAACAGACTGACAAAAGAGACAGTAACAACAGGATCTACAGTCTCAGTAACTGAATATACGTACGATGCAAACTCCAACAGGACTTCAATGAAGAAGGATGGAGTTACTACAACATACGATTACAACGAGCTGAACCAGATAACAAGAGCAGGCGATATCAACTACACATGGGATAATGCCGGAAACCTTGTAACTGAAACAACGACAACAGGCGTACTGGTTGCGTCGTTTACCTATGATTGCCATAACAGAATGGTATCTGCAAATGTCAGCACGAACAGTTCGTCTATCTTAGAGACATACGAATATGATTATCTTGGCAACAGAACGGCCAAAACATCCGGCGGAGCAACGACAAATTATGTTACTGATCTGTCTTTCGGATACTCTCAGGTGCTTAAAGCAACCGATGGAAATACAACTATTTACTACACCAGAGGATTCGAATTAATCTCCAGAAGAGAAGGTACTACAACATCCTATTATGTATACGATGGTGGTCTCTCTGTCAGAGCATTAACGAATGAAGCAGGTATTGTAATAGATACTCTTGTCTTTGATGCTTTCGGTAATGAGACAGGAAGAACCGGAACAACAGATAACCCATATGGATTCCAGGGTGAAGAACAGGACGCAACCGGGCTTTACTACCTGAGAGCAAGATATATGGATCCTGCAACAGGAACATTCACCACTATGGACACATATGGTGGAAGTCTGACAGATCCTATGAGCTTACACAAGTATCTGTTTGCTAATTCCAATCCGGTTAGGTATTCAGATCCGAGTGGGCATGCATCATTTTCATTGGAAGGCTTTGCCTTAGCGATGGGAATGGGTGCAATACTTGGCGCTGCATTCTCTGCGCTCGATTACACAATTTGTGCTTTAATTACTGATCCGGGTATGGAGAATCATAACCTTTCAGGGTTAGCGGAATCAATCATAGTTGGTTGGGCTATGGGTGCACTTTTTGGAATAGGTTTCTATTTCTTAAGTTTAATTCCAGGATTAAGCTTGCTGTTTTGGGCTATAGTTGGGTTAGCAATTGGTATAACTTCCGGATTAGATAGTATTGCGCGTGGTTGCATTGATATTCACTACAACAATAATAAGCAGGGTGAATACGAAATAGTCATGGGTGTAATAACTATTACTGTGGCTATTATTTCCTTCGGAATTGCTAAATATCAAATCAATCAGCAAGAACTATTAAATGGTGCTAAGGAGAATCAAGTTGTCAATTCATCTGATACTCAAATTAGCATTGATGACAGGACTATATCGAGTGGAAATGAAACTCAAGTAGGAAATGGACGTCAATATAGTGTATTGTATGAAGCGGATACTGGTAATGGTAGTTCAAGAAGTGCACACCGAAATGCAGCAAACAAGCAATTCTATAATCAGATGAAGAATGATTCAGCTTTCAAGAGCAGTATAGACGAATTCTTTGGTTATGATGTAAAGGCATATATGGAATCAGGAAAATCCACTTTGAAAAACCCATCTCCAGATTGGGTGTGGCATCATTCAGCATCAGATCCCAGAGTATTGCAACTAATTCCTAAAGTTCAACATCAAGCACCTATCTTACAGACCGTCCTGCATCCAGGTGAAGGCGGTAAAGGTGGATTTGGTATATTCTATTAAAGAGGTATTGATTTATGAAGAATAAGTATGAAGTTATTGAACGCGCAATATGTTTATTGTGCTTTGCAGACCGTTGCGCCTTAGAAGATAAGATTTTTGATGGTGTTAGACGCTCATTATCAGAACGTGAAAATCAACGAAAAGTGATAATTAAATGGTTAAAAGAAAAGGGATATTTCGGATTATTAACAAAAACCGAAAAAGAAACAATTGAAACTCCAGTAATAAACAAAACAAATAATGAAATCTTATATTTACACAAAAACTATGAGTGTATAGAACCTTTATTGTGGAGCGTGGGACTGGTTGATAAATTAACTAATTACAATAATTTTGTTTTAGATAATTTGCATCTTCCGTTAAAAATTGGCCCCAATCACACTCTGGAATCAACCGCAAAGCACGCTTTTTTTCGTTTAGATGATGAAATAAACAGATACAGAGAAATATCAATGTTATGGTATTGGAGATGCCTTGAATGTAGAAATAACTTGAACAAACAAAATTATGCCGAAATAATAAAAAGTATATTTGGTGATACTTATATTGATATGTTAAAAGACTATGATTACTTTGACAACCTTAAAGGTGATTTTATAGTTAGAGGAAAAATAATAACCGAATTAAGCGACATTGAAATTAAAACACTTGAGCTTATTGCCGAAAGAAGATTATATGCTTTTGAGTGGTTGTGTTCAGATGAGAATTGGGATAGTGTAAGCTTGATTTGCTGAAGAAAACGGTGACAACTATTTTCTTGTTAACTTATTGTCGTTTATAAACTATCAATTAGTTCTTTCGACTCATTTTATCCGTTGTGATATAGATTAACTATCACAGCGGATTGTTTTGTTTCAAGGAGGACAGAAAATGAAACGACATATTTATTTCAGGACACGAAAGACAAATAACAATAAACAAAATTCAACACATGGTATTTCTTCCAAAAATCTCCACTACAGACACAATCGTAAGCTTATCTATAACAACAGAATTCCTATAAATCAAGAGCGTAAGAACAACTCATACTTAGACATTACCAATAAAGATTATAATAGAACAGATGATTTATCTGCTCCTTCTGTGTATTCTCTTACTGTGCTTGAACTCGTAGAGAAATACATTGCTACCAAGACTAATGTCAGAGAACCAACACGTGCTGGTTATAAAACAGTTATCAATCTCCTAAAGAAAGAACCATTTGGCAATGAAAGAATAGACCATGTAAGAATATCAGATGCTAAGCTATGGTTCATCAAACTTCAAAGAGAAGACGGTAAAGGTTATAGTTCTATTCATTCTATAAGAGGGGTTCTTAAACCGGCATTTCAACTAGCGGTAGATGACGATTACATTGGAAAGAATCCCTTTGCTTTTGATTTTTCGTCGGTTGTTGTTAACGATAGTATCAACAGAGAAGGTATAAGCCGCAAGGATGAGAAAAGGTTTCTGGAATTCATCAAAGCAGATCCGCATTATTGTAAATACTATGAAGGAATATACATTCTATTCAAAACAGGGTTAAGAATATCCGAATTCTGCGGTCTTACTATAAAGGACATAGATTTCAAGAAACACCGTATCAGGATAGATCACCAATTGAATAAACGTGGTAACAGAGGATATTATATTCAGGAACCCAAAACAGAAAGTGGAATCCGGGTCATTCCTATGACGCCTGATGTCGAGGAATGCTTCAGGATTATAATTTCTAACAGAAACCCTCCCAATAAGGAACCTGTCGTAGATGGAAAGAAAGGTTTTTTATTTTTTGATAAAGATGGTAGCATCATGTATTCATTACACTGGGAACATTACTTCAAGCATATAAGAGACAAATACAATTCAATATATAGGAAGAAGTTACCATTGATCACTCCGCATATATGCCGGCATACATATTGTTCTAATATGGCAATGATCGGAATGAATCCAAAGACATTACAATATCTTATGGGACATTCCGTAATCGACGTTACACTTAACACATATACGCATGTCAAATATGAGGACGCCGTTGCTGAGTATAAAAGGCTTAATAAGTCAAAAAAATAATAGGTGATTACATGCTTCTTTTCCTTTTGATACTCTTACATCCAAAGAATTGTTTATAACATATTCGACGGTTTCTCAGAAGATAGACAACAAAAATATTCCATAGAAAAATATTTGATGGAATTATAAATTAATAACATAAATATCCCATTCCAACCTTTAGCAATACCATTGCTGAACGATGCAAAAGCAACAACTCCGGCAAAGTCACCACCTGCATCACATAAAACAGCTACGAGCCAATTATCCGATTCCCTAAGATTAATTGCTGCAAGTTTTAAGTCCCCTGCAAATAAAGCGAACATTATTCCTGTTAATATATAATCAAGAACGCTTAGTCCTGCTTTGGTTATCAATCCAGAAAGAAGTCCACCCCAACTTCCCATTACAGCACCCTGTGCTAAACCAATCATCATGGTTACTATCATCATCGGAATGCTGTGATTTTGAGATTCCAGATCTGTTAACAGCCAATCAGCTATATAGAAAATTCCGGACATTGCCTCACCAATAATAGCCTGAATTGCTATGGCTGTTTCTTGTTGAGAAAGTGTATAATGCCCACTCGGATCCGAATACATAACCGGATTGGAATTAGCGAACAGATACTTGTGTAAGCTCATCGGATCTGACAGGCTTCCACCATATGTGTCCATTGTGGTGAACGTTCCTGTTGCAGGATCCATATATCTTGCTCTCAGGTAGTAAAGACCTGTTGCGTCCTGCTCTTCTCCCTGGAATCCATACGGATTATCTGTTGTTCCGGTTCTTCCTGTCTCATTACCAAATGCGTCAAAGACAATAGTATATGTCTCTAAGACAGCTAGTTAGTTACAAGGAACATACAAAATACTGGGAAGCACGATAAATAGTAGTTTTTCCGGTAATTAATTTATCAAGGTGCGATGTCATGTTTTCAGACGATTACAGTCCAATACAAGTATTTTCTATTACAGAAAAAAGACAAACTAAATTACTAATATGCAAATTCATACTCCAATATAATATATATCTTCTTTTGGAAGTAAGGGTGTAATATCTTGTTTTAAATCAACTTTACTCTTCAACTCTAATACATAATTTGTAATATCTTCAATTGATACTATCCATTGGTTAACATATGAATAAAGAACCTTGCCTCGTATTCCAATTTGAATAGATCTGCAGTCCAATGCGTTTCCAAAAATATCTCTTTCCGGATCCCATTGACATATTATGTCAGAATTATTTAAACTAATTTGCCAATCTAGACGGCTCTTAAACCTTTCACCAATATAAGTTGAGGGGATAGCGTTTTTTACCATGTAATCAAATCCAGGACGTTTAATATCTATCGCAAGCACATGTTCTTGATTTGTCTTACTAGCCCATCCACATCTATACATCATCCATAAAAAAGACGGTTTGATCCATGTCATTCTATTCATTTTAAATTGCTCGCCAAAAGTCCCTATGCTAACTGCTTCTGATGAAATAGAGTTGTTAAATGCCTGGTAAACCCTAATTGTGCTTTTGTCGAAAACTGCCCTAATTTCTTGTTTATCCATTGCAATCCCCAATAATATACTTTCCTAAACCTACTTACTCCAAGTAGAAATGAGGTTCAATTCTATTATTTATATTCTCTTCAATACTATAGAAGATTTGATTCTTGATAAAGCAATCAGTGTATGAACTTATAAAACTCATAAATAAAACTAAGCCAATACTAATCAGAACTTCTCCAATTGATGTAACGCAAAATCAGCTATTAAATCGTTTTCCAATGTGCTCAAATATTCTAATTTGTCTTTTGCATCGTCTGTATGTATTTTATATAAAGCCCAAATACATTTTCTTTCAAATGACTTATTCGAATCCCAATTTAAATATGGGAAATTTTTAAATACAGCATCAAATAAATATGGAACACTTCTAGAATCAGCTATCATTTCAAGAAAATAAACAATATTTTCGTGTTGGCAATGCCAATCCTCAATAATTAGCAAATTGAAGATATCAACAAACGAATGAATGTTTACATCAGATAAAAAGACAAATAACGGAATCATTTGAAGTTCTAACAATTCACCATCTTTTATTTGTCTGCATTCATTAATATCATTTAAAAGCAACAAAGAAAACTGGGGATCATAAGGCCTCAATGCTTCGTATAAATATGCTTTATTTTGTCCTATTTTGTAATACTTCTTGTAAATATCTTTATCAAAATTCATGGTATTTACCTCGTTACAATAGAGTGCTTAACGATATTGCTATTAAAAATATCTAAAGCCGTACCTTGTCCCAACCCAATATTTGTTTGTGCATTTTCCCCTTTGAAAAAAGCATAATGCTGAATCCAAGACTCGTTGTTTACAGAATGAACAGGTGGCATTAAGCCATAATCAGCTATAGTTTGTGTACAGTTATTGCTCACACCAATATCGTACAATTTATCAGTAGTGCCCGGTGCCACTTCAAATCTTACAGTAACACCATCATATCCCAAAGAATAATTCATAGTTGGAGATGTAAATGTTTCTTTCGTAGCTCTAACTTTTCCTGTTTCCTGAAGATAACGATAATCATCTAAGCTCATGGTTCTATAATAAATCTCGTTATTAGATTCGTAAACGCATGAAGATATCTCTGGATCATAAGTCTCTCCACCACCAGAAACCCCGGCCATTTCAAATGTGACTTCAGCAGCAATAAAACCTTCTGATAGTGTTTCTTCTATCCAAGCAACTCCGTCATTCCCGTTTCGTCGATTGAAAGAAGCATCGTCTCCTAACATCCACGCAAGCAATGCACAGATTCCTGCAGCCATCATGCACTGAATAACAGTTAAAGCTAAAGCATATACGACAAATATAGCTAATACGCTCATGGCTCCTATAATCAATCCCTTAAGGAACGCTAATCCTATGCACTCCAATTGACCTTTATCAAAAATATCAGGGGTATAATTCTGCTGCTTTTCATATTCTAATCCAGCTATAATTGCATTCGTTGTAGCAGAAAGCGCTGACATTATTGTTGTTGAGAGCATCAGCTCTCCAACTGTCATATGCCCACTCGGATCCGAATACATAACCGGATTGGAATTAGCAAACAGATACTTGTGTAAACTCATCGGATCTGACAGGCTTCCACCATATGTATCCATTGTGGTAAATGTTCCTGTTGCAGGATCCATATATCTTGCTCTCAGGTAGTAAAGACCTGTTGCATCCTGCTCTTCACTTTGGAATCCATACGGGCTATCTGTAGTTCCTGTTCTTCCTGTCTCATTACCGAATGCATCAAAGACAAGGGTATCTGTGACAGTACCAGTTTCATTCGTTAATGCTCTGACAGAGAGACCACCATCGTATACATAATAGGATGCTGTAGTGCCTTCTCTTCTGGAGATCAGTTCGAATCCTCTGGTGTAATAAACAGTGGTATTTCCGTCGGTTGACTTAAGTACCTGAGAGTATCCGGAAGACAGATCCGTGGTGTATTCTGTCGTTACTCCACCGGATGTTTTTGCCGTTCTGTTGCCCAGATAATCATATTCGTATGTCTCTAAGATAGACGAACACTGATGTTTATCTGTTCAACGGCTGAAACTATTACTAATGTTGGCTTGTTTGGATATTTAGTATTTCAAGGTTCAGTGTCAAACAATGTGATTTTGCTGACATTTTTTAGTTTATCACAAGACAAAAACAGGGTTAATGAGTGGCTATGGTTTTAACCCCAAAAACTATTGGTCAAACTTTACTTTATCACTCGATTTTTTACTATATCCCAGCACATCTCAAAAATCGTTGAAGCGTTCATTCTGAGACAGATAATATCGCAGTGTATATTTTCGAGATTTGGAGGAAATACATTATGACCTTTATGCGTGAAAAGAGGCTGGTGACAGGGGTTCTATGCTCAGCATTATTCATGTCAATCGTGCCTCTAAATACTGGCGAAACAGTTTGTGCGGATACATTCATTTCGTTCGATGATAATACAGTTACGCATAATGAATTCAGAAGTGTTGAAAATTATGAGTACAATGCCGAAATTAATACATTAGCTCAATGGGATGGACATTCAAACATTGAAATAACATTTACTAATACCGGTGATGAGACAATTCATAATTGGTATTTTACGTTTGACTATAATTATAATATTGAAAACCCATATAATTGTTTTATTCTTGAACATGAGAATACTCTCTATACAATTGGTAATAACGATTGGAATCAGGATATTCTTCCTGGTGAATCAGTAACAATAGGTTTTACCGCCGCATCTGATGACGGCAGTGAATTATCTGATGAGCCAACCTTTTACCTGTTAAATACAAAAACTATCGCAAGGTCAAGTTCGGAGCTTGCATGGTCTTTTGAACAATACTCCGATTGGACAACTGGTTTTAGCGGTGCGCTTATACTTGTCAATAACTCTGAGGAACAGATAAGAGATTGGACTATTACATTTAATTCAAACAGACCAATAACTCAAGTAGATGCAGCAACTTTATCTACTGATACCGATGGCATGTATACAATCAGCAATGATGGAAACAGCCAGAATATAGCTGCAGAACAGTCTTATAGAATTGAGTTTCAGGGTGGAGATCACGATCCGGCTGAAGCATTTGTTCTTGCTGATTATGCAGTTTTCTCTAAATCATTAGCGTATACACTCGATGAAGATAATAATGATAATGGAATAGCCGATGTTCGCGAGATAGATTTCACTGGGATTGTGATAGTGACGCCAACAACTACACCTATCCCTACTGCAACATCAACACCTGTCGTTACCAATACGCCTTTTCCGACAGCAATGCCGACGACAGTACCAACAATCAATCCTACTTCTTCGATAACACCTACACCTTCACCTATAATAACAGTAACACCATCCGCTTCAGCGACACCGACACCTACGGCAATGCCGACAGGGTTTCCTGATGATATAGATTATGAAAAAGACTCAGATTCTGACGGGTTACCTGATTATCTCGAGGATTATTATGGAACAGATAAGTATAATGCTGATTCTGATTCTGACGGTGTAAATGATCTCTTTGAATTTGTATTGTCTACAGATCCACTTACACCTGATTCAAATGGAGATAATGACTACGATTCTGACGGATTAACCAACGCGCAAGAATCTGCTTTAGGAACAAGTCCTATTGAAGCAGATACTGATAATGATGGCTTAACTGATGGAGAAGAGGTCAATACATTTGGTACAGATCCGCGCAAATATGATACGGATGATGATGAGATGTCCGATTATAGCGAAGTCAATTTGGGAAGTGATCCTCTTATTCCGGACAGTGATGTAATGAGACCCCAAACCATAGCATTTGAGCCTTCTGATGATTCTTCTCTTTCAGGAGTAACCAAGGTAACCGTAAGTGGATATATTAGTGGTTGTATAGACGAGAATACTCAAATTCGTGATATCTTTGGTAAGGATTTACATACTTCTTCCATAGAAGCACTTGTAGGTGATCCCGTAAGCATTGAAACGACAGGCGAATTCAGTTCGATGACAATAACGTTTTACTATACTGATGGTTTG
>JAZROA010000019.1:0-17071 GCA_045648465.1 Saccharofermentans sp. | reverse complement strand
AATAGACGAATACATAACTTTCTTTAACGAGCAGAGGCCAGCCTATTCCTTAAACTACCTAACACCAAGAGAGTATAAAGAAAAATATAGTGCCTGACTAATCATCTTTATTTGTGTGTCCAAAATGTATTGACTAGTGCAAGAAAACCTACAACCTTGCATCAGACCTTACAAAACCTACAAAAATACAGCGAAAAGCCTTTGAAAAACCCTGAACAAACCGACAAGAAATTAGACTTCCCATAATAGTTAAGGAAAAAGAAATTACCGGCCATCGATACTGATCGCAACCGGCCTAAACACCCAAAACAGATCAGCCGGCCGCAGTCAAGGCCGCCAGCATTCGTAAGAATGTGACGAAGTCAGCCTTGACGGCTTCAAGGCTGAGCTGTAAAAAAACTATGGCTGGTTGCGATGGGTCAATCCCACAAAAACAGAGTCTTATTTCTTAAGTATCTCTTCCTTGATCATCTCCAGGACTCTCTTATCGCGTCCTATCATGACCTCATTAAAGAAGCATTCGCTCTTATATTCACCGTTGGTCTTTATCGCATCATCGATATCGGCATAGACCAGCATGAAGCCGGCGTCCTTCTCATATTCATCGAGATTCTGGTCGCCCGCTTTATCTTCAACTTCACAGAAATAATAAAAGTTTTCCTGCTCGAAAACCGTATCCGGATCTCTGTCGCTTCTCTGCCTTCTGAGAACGCTTCCGTATTCTTTTATGCTCTCAGGAATAACCGTTAATCCGACTTCTTCTTTTACTTCTCTAAGCAGTGCTTCACGCTTGTCTTCATCTTCGTGAATACCGCCGCCAGGGAACTTGTAGTACTTCTCGTTCGTTGCATAAACGAGAGCTATCTTATCTCCCTTGAAGATGACCGCTCTTGCAGAAGGCCTTTTGAAGACCTTCGTGCATCCGTCGTAATCTTTCAGATCTATCTCAAATAATCTTCTCATTCTAATTCATCCATACACGCATCTCAGTCTCACCGCGGTTGCCCCATGTGTAGTACGGAACAGCCGTTGCTTCACAAGGCGTTACAGCAGGCGGAACATCAGAATAAAGCTCTTCGCTTTCTTCTTCACGCACAGCTTTAACGCTTAATGTATTAGCCTGCAATTCGGTGGAGAATGAGGATACAACAGGTTCAAAGTTCCTGTCAATGCGGAGCGTCTTCACGCTGCCGTTATCGACTCCTTCGAAGCAATAAACGAGAGGTCCTCTTCTCAAAGAGACCATTCCTGCTGCTCTCGGGATCTTATTTGATGCATATACAAAATGCGGTGCATCATCGAGTTTGATCTCGATAACGGAAGTACCGTTAATGTCGATGTAAATGTATCCGTTATTAAGCTTCGGTTCTACCGATTCACCATTAACAACGATACTGAAATCTTTACTCCAGCCCGGTATGTGAATCGCAAGTTTTCCATCACCCGTTGCCGTGTATTTCACGTTCATACCGTGAGGATAATCTGTCTCGCATTCGAGAGTCATTCCATTATTAAATGCGACTTTGCCGGAAGCTATCATGTGGCAGAATGATGTGGATTCATTCTCGCCATAAGCATACTTTCCGAACGACTCGATAAGCCTTGCCACATTGGGCGGACAGCATGCGCACTGATACCACTTGGGTCTTACCGGAAGATCGTGCTTGTGTGTAACAGCAACGCCTGAAATTCCGGGATTAACTTCCAATGGATTTACATAGAAAAATCTTTTTCCGTCCAGCTGCATTCCTGCAAGGACCGTGTTGTAAAAAGCTCTTTCCATTACGTCGGCATATTCGCCTTTGAGCTCGTTTTCGAGCATGCGCGATGCAAAAAACATCAGGCCTACGGAAGCACATGTTTCAGCATAAGCAGTATCAGGGGGAAGATCGTAATCGACTGTAAATGCCTCGCCAAGAACGGTCGAACCGATGCCGCCCGTCACATACATTTTGCGTTCAACGATATTCTTCCAAAGTCTTCCGCATGCACCCTGCAATTCTTTATCTTCAGTCTCAGACGCGTAGTCAGCCATGCCCGCATAAAGATAAACTGCTCTAACCGCATGACCTGTTGCCTGGGTTAATTCGCGCAGAGGCTTGTCGCACTGGCGGTACTCAAGATCGCCTTCATCTCTCGGGTTCGAACCCCATACGCTCCAGGTGCGGTTGTCAGCTTCCCTGATGAATAATTCAGGATCCTGTCCGCGCTTATTTAAAAAAAGCGCGCACAGTTCCAATGCCTTCTTATCACCCGTGATACGGTACAGCTTCATTAGCGCAAGTTCTATCTCAGGGTGACCCGGAACGCCCGGATTATTCTTAGTTACAAAATGATCGTAGATGCACTCCGTGTTCTTCTGCATGACATCCAGGAGTGTTCTTTTACCTGTCGCTTCAAAGTGCGCGCATGCAGCTTCGATCATGTGGCCGGCTACATAAAGTTCATGCGCTTCATGAAGATTCGTCCATCTTTTGTCCTGATCTTTTATCGTGAAATACGTGTTGAGATATCCGTCTTTATCCTGTGCATCACTGATATATCCGATGACCTTATCAAGCTCAGCTTCCAATTCAGGATCCGGATTATTCATCAGAGAAAACGAGGCAGATTCGATCCACTTTGCGACATCGCTGTCCTGGAAGACCATTCCGTAAAAACCGTCTCCGGTGTCCTCACCGCGAAGTGCTTTCCCTGCATTTATAAAGTTTGCGATTGCGTGGCTCTTTTCCGTATCAGGCGCCTCGTCCCAAAGGATCTTCTCCTGCCACGGAATGACTGTTTCTGTTACAAGTTTCTGATAACGGCCGATAAAACCTGAAGCCTTATAAGACTTCTCAGAGATCTGGTTCTGCTTTTTCATAAGTGTATCTTTATACCGCCGGGATAATTATTCTTCGAGGAAATCTTCCAGACAATTCTCTGCAAAATGCCATACGCCGTAAAGACAGAGCTTGGTGTTTTTCGCATCGAGATTCTTGGTATCATCGTAGATCTTCTGCGCTGCAAGACTTGCTCCACCCGTAGCAACTGCAAGGCCTACTGTGCCGATCGTTTTTGCAACCTTATTGGACTGCGTTTCTTCTGCAGGCGGCAGCATGATAAGACCGAGCACATCGTCAAACTCAGATAAGAATGCCTGATAACGCTGAGCATCTTTAACGTAAATAGTATCAGCTTTAATCACTGCGTAACGGGGATTTAAGCCATAGCAGATACCCCAGCGCTCGTAGCGGATATTGATAAAACACGAGAGCGCTTCAGTATCTTTAATGTCACCGACAAATAACATTTTTGCAGAAACGGGACCTATCTTACGCTTAACGTCCCATGTCTTTTCTTCCCAGCACTCAATGTCTTCACCTTTGATCTTTTCTGAAGATATCAGGATCCTGATGATATCTTCTGAGATCTGCTTATCTTTGCAAACAAGGATCAGTTTATTATCTGCCATACCATTCTCCTCCGGCTTGAAAGCCGGTTCAATTATTTATTCTTCCAGTCCGTGAATTCTTGCGATAAGAGCCTGGATATCTTTCTGTACGCGCTCAAGCTTAACGCACTTTTCAGATCTTCCCGCACGAGTATCACGGAGGTCTGTTATGTTATCTTCAACTGTCTTTATCGACTGCTCCATAGGTGCTATTACGCACTGTCTGATATAGTCGGCAGCATAGTCATCAAGCGCTGTCGCTGCAGTATTGAATTCACTTCTGATGTTCTGGCGGTTATTCTTCATCGCCTCGAGCATGAGCTGTTCATCGTAGTCTTCTTTGAACTGAAGAACGAGTTCAAGACCTACGCCTACCACGCCGAAGATCGAAGAAGACTTGTTGGCAACATTTGATGCGACACGTCCTGCCGTAGCTGCCTTGGAACTTGTCGAGATAAGCTGCGAACCTGTGTTCATCGTATGAAGCGAGCTTCTTAAGAACTTCGATGTGTTGTCGGTAAGTCTTATTGCCTTAACAGAAGTATCCGTAAGGGACAGCATCTGCGGGATTCCGGACTTAACGAGCGTGCCTACGAGAATGTCGCCTTTCTTCTCAAGATCGGTTGCGGTAACGAATACTTTCTTGACCGTATCAGGAAGCGTATCGTACTTATCAACGAGTCTTATCTTGAGGTTCTGGTTGAATTCAGTTGACTCCATGTCAACGAAGCTCTGGCCGAGTTCGAGGAAGCATGAATGCACATGGTCGTCAGCGGCGATCCTGGTCTTCTCCATGAGTTCTTCCGCATTCTTTCCATACTGTGCGATCTGCTCTTCCAATTCTTCTTTTGCAGCGCCTGAATCAATAAGTGCAGCTGCATCAAGGCCCATGCTCCTGATCTGCGAAGAACTGTTAAAGAAGATATCCTGCACTTCTCTTTGCATGCGCGTTCTGGTATCGATAAGCATGTGGCGCTGCTGCTTGAGATTCTCTTCAAGAGCATCGATATCCGCATCTTCAGAACCCGGTGTGAGTTCTGTTATCGCTTTATCGAGTTCGTTATCCAGGACATAAAGATCTGTCGTGAGCTTTGATGACAAAGCCTTCTCTGCAACGAACTTGTTGAGCGTCTCGATGAACTCTTCGTAACCTGATCTCTTAAGCAGTTCATCTGCAAGCTCAGGATCTTCCTCACGCTCTTCAAGGCTGTCCAAATAAGACTGTGCATCAAGGAATGAGAGGTGCAATTGCTCGGGCGTATAAGGCGCCAGAACTGAACGCAATCCTTCCCTTATGATTTCCTGCTGCTCAGGCGAATTTCCGCCTGCGGCACGGTCCATTTTATTTACGACGAGGATCATCTCGCCGGCCTTATCCTTATCGATGGCAAGGCGTCTGAAGTGATCTGCCATATACGAATCGAAAAGTTCATTCGTCACTACGAAAACAAGAATGTCCGCAGCAGCGATCGCGTTATAAGATATCTCATCGTGATCGGGACAGAGCGTTGTGTGGACACCGGGAGTGTCAACGATCTCAAGGCCGTTCCATTCGTATGCATGTGTCTCTTCGGTCGTGATTTTCGCACCCGTTGCAACAGTCTCATCGCCCGTGATCATCTTTATGATCGAAGACTTTCCTGCTGAATACTGACCTGCGAAAACGATCCTTACACGGTCTGACTTATCACCTTCAGCATCGTGACTGACACCGGCATCTGCCAGCGCGCGGACAGCCTTTTCCTTAAGCACTTCTTTGGTGCGTGACAACTCGGCTATCTGTAACATTAGGCTATCCTCCTATCTTATATGGCGCGAACTGCTCGAGCAGTCTGAGCCTGTTATACAACTTAACGTCTTTGTTATCTGTCTTGATTGTAACTATATCATTCTCTTCATCGCATTCGATGTTATGAGGAGCCACCATTCCCTCGAGCACACCGGATAAGAACACCCGTGCATCGTCATTTGCGGTGACAACCTTTACGTCCTCTGCGATGAGATCCTGCATCTTCGAACGGAACTCATCTGTGACAGCACCTTCACTCGCTTCCGAAAGCAAAGTGCAGACACCGGGAATCCTTGCAGCAGTCGTGATCTTCGCAAGACTCTTAGAAGCCTCTTCCTCACCGAAAACGGCATTACCGATCTTGAACGTAAAAGTCATGTTGAGAGAACGGAGTTCAAGACGCAACGAATCAGCCAGTTCGTCCTGTGTTGATGCGAGCGAATCGATAACGCTCTCGATCTTTCCGAGCTCTGAAATAACGAGATCGATCTTGCCCTTAACAAGTCTTTTCAGATTCTTTTCAAGCTGTGACCAGATACTGTCGCATGTCGCGTTAACCGATTCATTAAGTTCCTTCTCAAGACGCGCACGTGCCTTCGCAAGCTTGTCTCCGCGCGACTCGATGAACAGCACGCCGATACCGCCCGCAAGACCAATGCCTGCAGCGATCCAGCCTACAGGACCCGCAGCAACTTCAACACCTGCAAGAGTTAAGATCATGGCAGCAACAGTACCGCCACCTCCGACGATAAGGCTCGTCCAGCTTACGATCCTCTTTGCATCTACAAGCGCAGGCGTCAGGAAACTTCTCTCGATCGAATCGACGGATACATATTTAAGCTCACTGGTGATCTCGCGGATAGTCTCCTGAATAATGCCGTCAACTTCTGCTTCCATATCATCAAGCAGATTCTTGCATCTGCCTTCGATGTCTTTTTCTTTAATGACCTTACCCCACTCGATGTCAGCCATCTTGTCGTTATAGTGGTCTTCCGCAAACGTCGCAACGTCAGTACGGAGCTCAGTCTTAAGGCGCATCATGAACGCTTCGATACGCTTCTTTCCTTCCTTGGTGAACGACTCTTTTCTCTTCTCAAGAGCGCGCTTCTTATCGGCAATTATCCTGCCCTGCGACTCATTCATCCTGCTCTGCCAGTCAAGGCCTGACAACGTCTCTATCATGGGGTTGGTAATGATGTCCGCAAACGTCTTGACTCTGATGTATTTGCCACGGACACTGACTTCTTCGCAGATCAATGATTTAAGATCATCTATGTGGCTTATGCGGCGCCAGAATTCAGCCTTCTCCAGGTCGCCTTCTTTCTCACACTTAACCGCCTCATAAGCAGACTTAAGATGTGCGGCCACGAAAGGCACTGAACTCCAATCCTGTCCGAAAGGTTCTGCAAACTTGCAGAACTGTTTTCTTATCTCTTCGATACGTTCGTAATCGAAAGCCCTGTTCATGTCGCGTTCAACGAGCTTCACGCTCTTGCCCGAATCAACAGACACCTTCACGTTCATGATTACTATCACCGGTTTGCCCAGATCTTTCACCTGTCTGAAGCAGTCAGCCTCAACCGCCTGCGGCGCGTCATCTGTCAAAAGGAAAACGATCAGATCCGCCGTCTTCGCGGCATCAAATGCGAGCCTTGTATCTTCCTCGCCCTCGAAAGCACCTATACCCGGCACGTCCGTTACGGCAAGCCCATTCCACTCGTAACTTCTTATGTCCCTGGTAGTCCTCTGCGCACCCATTCCGATCGCAGATCCGTCGCCTTCCGTGAGCACTTCCATCAGCGTGGATTTGCCCGCCATCGTCCTTCCGAAAAGCGTTATCGAGAACTTCTCCAGATCTCTTTCAAGCGCATCCAGATCCTCCGAAAACGACATCCTCAAATCATCAATGGAACCCTGTATCTCAGACAGCTGCCCCTCCAGCGTCTCGCCTATCCCGACAATCTCACATGGCGACACTTTATACTCAACAGCAGTCTCTCGTATCTTCTCTTCTGCAGACGTCAGGATACCATCCAGCACATCCTTCTCACCGGAAGCAAGCTCATACCCGCTCCTCGCCGCCTCGCAGCATTCACTCAATACTTTGGAAAGATCCGTATCCGCCATAAAGATATCCCTATTAAATAAATAATTTTTATAGGGTAATTATAGCATGAGGGTGAAAAGAAAAAGAACGCATCAAATCAACTGAGCTCAATAATTCTTTAAATAATACTAAACAACAACTCTGCGAAATGGAAGATGAATAAAGATTCTTTTATTTGAATTCTAATCGGTCAAGCATTCTGTTTGACCGATTTTATATTCCTTTCAACAAAATAAATAAGCACCCTTTCAATTAGGAAAGGGTGCCTTGAACTTGCAGAATTACTTATCAACAAAACAGATATAGAGAAAAACTTAGAACTGAAGGTACTCGTGTCTAGCTATTACTTTATAATCAGCAACTGTATCCATTGAGAGTTCCTCGTTTCCAGTCATAGTGGTGATTTCGAAGCTTGCTTTACCACCAGCACTCATTTCATCTGCATAATTAGTAGCTACATCAATGATTTCACCTTCACTGTCGTAGAAAATCACAATAATTAATACATCAATAGAACCTGTATCTTCCGATGTGTTATTAACTACTCGTCCTGTTACATTAACGCCCATACCATAATCACCGTCTTTAATATCAAGATCGGTGACTTCGTATTCGATAATAGCTTCAGCACCCTTTTTGCATACTTCAACCGTGAAATTCGGAACAAGATTAATTCCGTTTTCAAGAGAAACATTCTCATCTAAAAGGCCATTGCTATGGAAGTATCCGAATTCGCCAGGAGCAATTACATCAGGAGAACTTAAAACCAACTTATCTGTATCAAGGAGATGTCCATCATCGTCCTCAAAATCAAAAGTGCAATCCTTCAGGTAGATATATGTTGAACCTGTGTTCTTAATTTCTACAACTCCTGTATATTCCTCACGGTCAATAGAATTTGTATTGTGTGCAAATGTTGTATGAGTAATCTCATACTCTGCCTTTGCTTCTGTAGCTTTTGTAGTTTCTTCTGTAGCCTTTGTTTCATCATCACCAATGGTTACGCTTCCAGTTTCTTTGGTTCCACTGCTTGATCCCGATGCCATAGCCATACCAGCAAATGTGCATACTGCAAGACATGTGCAAATTGTTCTAACTAAAACCGTTTTCTTCATAATATTTGAACCTCCGTTCTATAATAATCGTTAATAAATAGGCAACTGTTACGGCAATAAGTTCGGTCACTATGTCCATCGGATCAAAAGTACCGGGAACACCCTTGATTAGTTGTAATGTTTCGAGAATTATTGCGACAACACCAGTTACCGTAATAACCATCAGGTTGTATTTGCCTTTTAACGCATCTCCTAAAGCAAGCCTGAGGCAGAAAAACATTGAATAAGTCCATAGAAAATCACATGCGTAAAAATCTATTATTTCCGGATATCTAATGATAGGAAGTACCGAACGAAAACCCGACAAGAAATCAGATAAATATGTGCTTGAAGGTTTAGTCAGATAAATAAACAATCCTATGATGAGCGGAATGATAATGTTTACTGTAAAAAGAACATTCCTTTTAGGAAATGTCATATAGCCTCCTTTCATAAGAATGCGTGTTGCCAAGCAACCGATGCACTAAATATCTGCTAGAGCAAATAAAAAGTGCGGCAACCGAGGTTACCGCACCGAAAACCGTCAGCCTCGATTGCTGCGACACAACTCATTCCTATGACAGGTATGAAAGAGACCGGCGTTTTTACCAAACGTCAGGACTGTCATAGGTATTATTAGGTTGTGTCGCACCTTTATTATACTCAAAGATTGATTATCATTCTAATAAGCATTTGTTAACGAGTAGTGAAACATTTTCGTACATACTAGTCTTGCTTATCCTTGAAGGATGACCACGTTAAGTGCTGCTGGTCTCTTTCTCTCTTTCATACCTTAACGGGCTCGATTTTAGCACCGTGAACAAGAGATTTGGTCTGCTGTCAGCATACAAGAAATGCCCTGACAAGCTGTATGCTGTCAGGGCATTATTAAATCAAAGTCAATTATTTTGTCACGCCAATGGTGCGAGACTGTATTGTTCTAGCAAACCGTTAAGCTCCATTATGCTCATCTTCTTATTGATGGCATAGATGATCAGACTGTCGCGGCGGCTCTTGGCATAAAGGATACCCTCTTGTGCAATCTCCAATGCACGCTGGCATTCAGTAAGATTCATATTGCTAGCTATGGCAATCGCAATGATCTTATCTCGGCCTGGATGCTTGCTGCCGTCCATAATCTGGTAGATATATGTACGGTCTATGCCACTCTTCTTTTGCATGTCTGCAATAGTCATGCCTTTCTCGGCCAGAATCGCCTTGATGTAGGAACTGAAATCTTTGGGATACCTATCTCTGATTTCTTCCAGGTAATGATCAAGATCTTCTGCTGATTCAGTTGAAGTCAACCTGTTCATCAGGTCACCGGTTTTGTCTGACATAGGTCTTTCCTCTCGTTGTATAATTGTTATATGTATAACTTTAGCGAGTATAAAGAATTATATCACTATGACGCCAAGCGCAGCCTGGTCATGAACAAAGTGACAGGTGACGTTTGCATGATGAAAAGACTCTCGCATTATGATGAAAATGTATATGCATATCTCAACACAAACAAAGATAAACACATTCCGAAGATATATGAATTCTTTAGAGAAAGCACAGGCAATCTCATTGTTATAGAAGAGTTTATACAGGGAAACACTTTCGATGTTCTGATAGCCGACAGAACTATGCCTGACAATAAGAAGCTTTCATACTTTATAGAGCTTCTTGAAGGTCTTACCTTTCTTCACAGTGCGCCTAATCCGATAATTCACAGAGATCTTAAACCTTCAAACATCATGATCACCCAGAATGGTGAAGTTAAGATTTTGGATTACGATGCAGCAAAGATATATAAACCCGAAAGCACCGGCGACACCACTTATCTTGGCACTGCAGGAATCGCTGCTCCTGAGCAGTATGGCTTCATGCAATCTGATCCAAGAAGCGATGTATATGCTGTCGGCAAGATGCTGACTGCTGCTTTCCCTAACAATTCGAGAATACAGAAAATAGCAGCAAAAGCCTCAAGTTTTGATCCGAAAGACAGATACACAAATGCACGTGAACTATCAGATGTATTATCGAGAAAACTCAGCCCTAACATGAAGCTGAAGCCTATCTTCCCTCCACCGGGATTCAGAACACGCAAGTGGTGGAAGATCTTGCTGGCTTCACTGTTTTATATTTTCTATATTTATAACCTCATAGGCTTTCACGCAAGTGACGATCCTGTCATGAATAACGCATGCATTATATTCATGGTAGTTTCAACGATAGTCTCACTTGATATATGCACTTCATGGTCAGGAATATACGATATACTCCCATTCGTAACACATAAGAATCTGTTCCTAAGATGTCTTTTTAAATTCCTGTTTGTACTGGCAGCTATATTTGTAATTCTGTTATTAACTACAATTGTTCTTGCAACTATAACAGGATTAACTAAATAACCGTTACGCCTTATATCTGATCGTTACCATCGCGTCGATCGGGAACCATTCGTTGTCATCGAAGTTAGATTTGCCGTTGATGGCAATCTCAAGAACAGCACCGCTCTTCTTGAATCTGTCCTTGGTGACTTCTTCAAATGTGTGGACGTTTGTAAAGCCTGCGTCTTGGAACATGGTTTCAACATCGGTAAAGTTCTGGCCAACAAGCTTCTTTGCACTATCAGGTACAGGAAGCTTAACGTTTTCGAGAAGCTTCACATCACCACTCTCGAGATAACCGAAGATCTGTGATGCATCATCGCTTGCAGCCCACTTTCTGCCTTCGTATGCTCTTACTGCATTGAGAGGATGGTCGATCATGCGGTACAGGTAGAATTCCATAACTTTGTTGACTTTGGAATCTGTCATCATTGCATTGTAGTCTTCAGCCTGCTTAATGTATTCTTCAAGATTGCACTCGCCGAATCTGGGATCGTAACCTGAGAAACGCATGCACATCTGTGTGAGCTTTTCAGCGTTACCGTCGCAGATGATCGCTGCTCTGTCAGCGGAGAACTCGCTGCAGCGCATCCAGTACTGGAATGCGATCATGAGAGGCTCAGAGAGGAGACTTGCATAACCGAAGTGACCTGCTGTCTGAAGTACACCGCTCAGGATAAGACGGCCAATCGTTGAATAAAGGACGTGGTGGCATGCTATGTGTCCGCACTCGTGAGCAATTACTGTCTTAACGAGCTCATCGTCAAATCTCTCGAGAAGACCGGATGTGAGAACAATGAAAGGCTTTGTGTCGCCTGAAGTATAAGCATTGGGATTAACATCCATTTTTATGTAAAGATCGGGAACGTTGATGCCGAGTTTTTCGCAGATCGGCGGGAGCATGTCATAATACTTTTTCATCTGATTCTCGTTGACTCTGAGATTGCAAGACATGTTCTCAATGTTCGAAAGTCTCTCGTTCCAAATGCTCATAATGGCTTTCATGAGCTGATGGAAACCGGGGATCGCCTTCAGCGCCTTAAGCGCTGCTCTGTCTGACGGATGCGTGTAAAAAGTGGAATCAATTGCCATATAAAAATACCCTCCTGGAATTCGTTTCGTCAGGAGCGAAAAACACTCAGCAAAACGACCTTATCTCGCATTATAACAATAAACATCAAAAATTATTGTTATAGATTGATAAGGCCGTTATTTTTCTTTATTTATTTCTAAATTTTAGTTCTGAAGAGCGTTCCAGCCGGTGTCGTGCCAGCATTCATCCGTGCCGATCTGATCTACTGAAGAATAGTAAGGCATGGGGAGAGTGCCCGTAAGAGCCGTCTTCTGCGTGAGCACGTCGGCAACTGCATTACCGCCTTCCGTGCCGGGAAGATAGAGCATGATGCAGGAATCCCACTGGTCGATGTAATCGTCGACGATGACGTTTCTGCCTGCAACGATAAGCGTTACGGTGGGCTTTCCGGAATCCTTTGCGAACTTGATCGCTGATGCGTTCTGGGACATTCCCTGTTCACCCGTAAGCGAGAGTTCTTTGGAATCTCCATACCATTCTGCATAAGGGATCTCGCCAACGCAGAGAAGGATCATGTCGCAGGAATCCACCTGGGACTTGTCGGTGGTGATCTCAAATCCGCCTTCTTCTGCTGCAGCCTGGAGTGCTTCAACGATCGAAGGACCTTCGGTTCTGAAGTGCTCTCCCATATCGCTGTCTGACATGCCCTGCCACCAGTTTGTCCAGCCGCCGCAAAGAGCGCCGACGTCGTTTGCTGCGGGACCTGTGACGAGGATCTTCATGCCGGGTTTGATGTACATGTTTTCGCCGGCTTTAAGAGGTACAAAAGATTCAGCAGCGAGCTGTCTTGCTACCTCGTGTGATCTCTGGCTGCCATATTCGTAAGAAGGATTGAAGTTCTCCATAAACGGATCTTCGAAAAGTCCTGCATCCTTCTTAACTCTGATGATTCTCGTTACCGCGTCGTTGATCCTGTCTTCGCTGATACGTCCGTCATTAACTGCTGCAATGATATAGCCTCTTACCGCTTCGTGGTCGGTATCAGTCATGAACATGTCGATGCCTGCATTGACACCGATAACAACATTCTCTTCATATGTCTCGCCTGAGCAGTTCATTATCGAATCCCAGTCAGAAAGGACGATGCCGTTAAAGCCCATCTCGTTTTTGAGGTAGCTTATGTACATCTCATTCTCATGCATTTTCGTGCCGTTGAGAGAAGAGTGTGAGAGCATGATTACCTGGACACCTTCGTCGATCAATGCCTGATAGATCGAGAGCTGCTCCTGGATCTGCTCTTCTGTAAGTCTTGCATCACCTCTGTCGAGGAGCATCGAACTGCTGTCCTCACCTGTTCCGAATGTTGTCATGCCGTCACCGAAGAAATGCTTAGGGCATACAAGGATTCCTTCTGACAGAAGACCCTTTGAATAAGCAACTGCCATCTCAGTAACGAGTGCGCTGTCAGATGAATAGGATTCATAAGTTCTTCCCCATCTCGGATCGTTTGCAGTGGCAACGCAGGGTGAGAAATTAAGGATCATTCCGGTGTGTACTATGTCACTTCCGACAAGCTTTCCATACTCTTCTGTAAGCGCCGCATCGTGAGCTGCGCCGACGTTGATGTTATGCGGGAATATAACGCATCCGGATGCGAAGTTTACACCGTGAAGGCTGTCGTTTCCGTAGAAGTACGGAATGGGAGCTTCACCCTGGATCGCATATTTCTGATATTCGTCTACGGTAGCTTTCCACTGCTCTGCATTAGGCATCGGGAAAACGTCAACTCTTGAGAGAATCGAACCGTAGTCTGTGTCCAGCATCTCTGAAGGATCGGTGTGATAGATGGTCGGCTGGATCATCTGCGCAGCCTTCTGCTCCAAAGTCAGCGTCTGGCAGATTTCTTCAGGAGTCATCGAAGCATAAGTTGCAAGATCGTATATTGCGACGCTCTGCTCCGCTGATGTTTCCGTGCCGAAATCAGTCTCGCCAGTCGGCGTTGTGCATGCACTGGTCGCAATGACTGACATCACCAGAAGGCCTGATAAGAGTTTTCTCATTTTCATATAAGCTCTTCCTTTTAATCCCATATTATTGAAGGCGTCTTTGCACCGCTCTTCAACGCGCTTAATTATATCCGTACTTGGTAGGCAATACAAAACTATATTGTTCCGAGCCTAGCCAGATACTGCTTTATCGCAGCTTTCACTTCTTCAGGATCATCCTTCATGCCGCGCCTTACCCATAGCGATATCACATTCCAGATGCCACCGATGTTTAGCGTTATCAGATAGTCTGAGTCAAGCCCTGCGAAAAGCTTTGAGAACGGATTCAGTTCCGGATTCTGCTCAGACTTCACCGACAGGATAAACTCGTTCATGCCCTGCAGGACGTAGTACATCATGTCGTTCTTATCGAGGAGTTTCAGAAGTTTTTTGTTCTTATCCGCGAACGCGAAAACAGTTGTGAGCACATCTCCTTTAGCGTTATTTACTATGTCGAAATAATCACGGAGTATCGTCCTGATATGCGACCTGAGCACGTCGTCCTTGGATTTGAAATTGCGGTAAAAAGTCTTTCTTACCAGGTCAGTCTCAAGCACGATCTGCTTTACGCTGATCTCTTCGTAAGGGTATTTCTCCATCAGCGACAAAAGCGCGCCAGTTATCTGTTTTCTGGACCTTATGGCAGACGGGTTATTAGAATCGTTCACTGTATTTCTCCTTGAGCAAATGACACAAAAGCATGAGTTTGTGTATCTTTCGGCAGATTCGTTGATTTTGGGTTTGTCTGATATTAGTATGGCACAAAATACACAGGTGTGTAACTTTTACTTGGGAAAGGATGCCAATGAAGATCCTCATTATCAACGGAAGTCCACGCATAAACGGCCTTACTGCAGGCATTTTGCATGCTCTCGAAAGGAATCTGATTGCGCAAGGCGCGGATGTTGAGTTCTTCAACTTAAGCGAACTTTCAATGTCGCAGTGCCGCGGGTGCTGTGCGTGCTATACGACCGGTCACTGTCATATGAATGACGATGCCGAGAAACTATCGGGCGTTATTGAAGAAGCTGATGGCCTCGTTCTCGGAACACCGACATACGCGAGCAATGTTTCCGGTTACATGAAGGTGCTGATCGACAGAGGGCACTTTGTCATCGAGCAGCTGCTGAACGGCAAGTACTGCGTAACTGTAACGACCGGTGAGAATTACGGCAGCCGTGATGCAGCCAGGGTGTTGAAGAATCTGGTCCTTTATTCAGGCGGAAGGCTTGCCGGAAACATAGTCGTTAACGCACCGTTTAACGGCGGTGTTTCAGGTAGCTTTGGGAAAGCTGCTGAACGTGCCGGGCGTAAGCTTTTTCAAGCGGTCATCACGAACAAAAAGTATCCGTTGCAGAGCATGTTTCACAGAGTGGTTTTCTCGTTTGGAATAAGGCCTTTCGTGATGAAGAAAGGTGAGAAATACCACGGCGTGGTGGCCAAGTGGAAGGAGTATGGAGTATGAGGGAATATCTGTTGCTGCTGCCGATCATTTTCATCTTTCATGATATGGAGGAGATCGTCGGGATCGAGTGGTTCTACTCGAATAATGCGTGGCTGTTTGAACGCTACCCTAAGATCTTAAAGACATACAAAGGCATGACGCACATGGGTTTCTCAGCCGCGGTCTATGAAGAATTCATACCGTTCTTTGGCGTGAGCCTTTTGGCGTATTACTTTCCGGGCCAGGTGGTTTTCGCGCTGTGGTACGGAATCTTCCTGGCACTGGCAGGACATTTTCTCATCCACATAGGGCAGGCGCTCGCAATCAGGAAATACATACCATGCGTCATCACGAGCCTTATCTGCCTGCCGGTCAGCATCGTGATACTGGTGAAGAGTGCGCCGTATATCGAATGGAACGCGTTTGCCGTTGCCATAGTTATCTCAGGTATTTTTCTCATGCTTGCAAACTTCAAGGCCGCACACGCGGTCATGCATTATGTAAATAAGCGGATGGCTGGTGTGGCCGAGCAAGACCCCTCTGAAGCCCATAATACGGAATATTTGCTATAATGGTGGCATTCGCCGGAAAGGAATATCCGGCCAAGGGGGGCTAGGATACCTATGACGTCAGATGCGAAAAATCTTCTTAAAAAAATAGCAGGTCTGATAATCCTTATCGGCTGCATAGCAGGCGTAGTTGCATTCTGCATTTATAACCGCGGCGTCAAGATCGATGAGAAAACATTCCCGGATGAAACATTCAGGACTTATCTGCTCGAAAGGCAGGACCACAATAAGGACAAGTGGCTCAGAAAAGATCAGATCGATTTCATAAAAAGCATTTCCCTTGAAGGCTGCGACAATCTTCAGGGAATCGAGAACTTCACGGGCCTTACCTCATTGAGCCTTACTAACTGTAAGGATGTGTCTGAAGTAGAATCCGTTACCAGTCTCAAATCGCTTACACTTACTGATTGTAAAAATGTCAACTTCGACTTCGGCAAGCTCACAAACCTTGAACGTTTGATCATCAAGAACAGTGAGATCAGCGTCGACATTGACCTTTCCGGATTACAGTACATCAATGAAATTAAGATTGAAGACTCTACGGTCGGAAGTCTGTCTTTTACCGATTGTCCCATTCTCGATAAAATTTATCTCCATACTTCCACGGCAGACAAATTGTTAATTGAAAACTGTCTTCTGATCCATCATGTAACTGTAGATGAAGTTCAGAACATAACAAGCATCGTGCTGGACGATTGTCCGGAGATGTGTGATGCATATTTTGTCGATTGCCCTGATCTGAACGAACTGGCACTGCGTAAATGCAACAGGTTAACCATTATGAACATTATCGGCTGCGACCTCATCAAAGAGGTTGATATGAGAGGATGTGAATATATCTGGAAAGTTTTCAACACTCCCGATGCATTGAAAACCACAGACAGCAGTGACCGCTCGGGATATATCACCTATTACCGCAGTGATGACGAGTTAATACGACATCTGAAACTGCCGCAGATCAGGATACATTGTAAGTCTGACGTGGAGCTCATAACAAAGTAAAAAGAAAACCTCTTGAAACCGATGGAATCAAGAGGTTTTTGTAGTTACCCCAAATAGTTGGACAGTGTTTTATTAACTCACATCATATCACGGATTCAAAGAACTTTTCTCTGCATTCTTGAGGGCTGGTCTTTGTTCTCAGAACCAGTCTTTCTTGATTGTAGTATCTGATATAGC
>JAZROA010000018.1:0-67476 GCA_045648465.1 Saccharofermentans sp. | reverse complement strand
AGCCCATTTAGAGGTAAATCCAAATGGGCTGAAATGCTTTATTTTATTGGGTTTGCAGGTTTTGCCAAAACAAAACGTTACGTCGTGGGGCGCATCGTCGGGAAGAGGAGCACGTCTCTTATGCTCGGGCTGTCAGTAAGGAGCATTACGAGACGGTCAATGCCGTAGCCGATACCGCCCGTAGGGGGCATACCGAGTTCGAGGGCATTGAGGAAGTCCTCATCTGTGTGATCTGCTTCGTCGTTGCCTGCTTCAGCTGTAGCGTCCTGTGCAGCGAATCTTTCGCGCTGGTCGATAGGATCGTTGAGCTCTGAATAAGCGTTGCACATTTCCCATGTGTTGATGAAGAGCTCGAATCGCTCAACCTTTTCAGGCTCGCCCTTCTTTTTCTTTGTAAGAGGGGAGATGGCGATGGGGTGGTCCATGATGAATGTAGGCTGGAGAAGGTTCTTCTCGCAGTATTCCTCGAAGAAGAGGTTAACGATGTCACCCTTGGTGTGCCATGTCTCATATTCGATGTGGTGCTCGTCAGCAAGCTTTTTTGCAGCATCGTCGCCGTCTACAGTATCGAAATCGATGCCTGCATACTTCTTGATCGCATCGTTCATAGTAAGTCTCTCAAAAGGCTTACCGAAGTCGATCTCGAGGTCGCCGTACTTGATGAGTGTTGTGCCGCATACCTTCTCAGCTACATAGCGGAACATGGACTCTGTGAGTTCCATCATGCCGTTGTAGTCTGTGTATGCCTGGTAGAGCTCCATGAGCGTGAACTCAGGGTTATGACGTGTATCCATACCTTCGTTACGGAAAACTCTGCCGATCTCGAATACTCTTTCGAAGCCGCCGACAAGAAGTCTCTTGAGGTAGAGCTCCAATGAGATACGGAGCTTCAAGTCGATATCAAGAGCGTTGAAGTGCGTTGTGAACGGTCTTGCAGCTGCACCGCCTGCGTTTGTAACGAGCAGGGGAGTCTCAACTTCCATGAAGTCTCTGTCTGCTAAGAAGTTACGGATTTCCTTGATGACCTTGGATCTCTTCTCGAATGTTTCCTTAACCTGAGGGTTAACGATGAGGTCCAGGTATCTCTGACGGTAACGTACGTCTGTATCCTTCAATCCCTGATACTTGTTCGGAAGGGGATGGAGGCACTTTGCAAGGAGCTTATAGGACTTGGTGAGGATGGATACCTCGCCCTTTTCGGTCATGTAAACCTCACCCTCAACGCCTACCAGGTCGCCGATATCGAGGTTCTGCCATGCTTTGTACTCTTCTTCGGGGAGGTTGTCGATTTTTGTGAAGATCTGGATCTTGCCCCTTCTGTCGTAAAGGTCGCAGAAAGATACCTTACCCATGCCGCGCTTGGACATGAGACGTCCTGCAACTCTTACTGTCTTGCCGGCGAATGAATCGTAGTCACCGGTGATCTCTGTTGAGTGGTTTGTGACGTCGTATGTAAGTTCTTCGTAAGGATCCTTGCCTTCTGCCTGGAGGGCCTTAAGCTTCTCCACACGGAATCTTGTCTGTTCCTGGATCTCTTCTGCGCTTAACGGTTCTGTCTGAGGTACAAATTTCTTTCCCATAGTTACTCTCTTGTTCTGTTAGTTTTCGAATTGTTTAGTACGTTTAGAATTACTTCTCGATCTTGATGATCTTGTACTTGATGATGCCGGAAGGTGTGGAAACGGAAACTGTCTTACCCTTCTTCTGGTTGGAGATTGCTCTACCTACAGGTGAGTTCTCGGAAATTCTCTTCTTCTTGAAGTCGATCTCGGATTCACCAACGAGCTTATATGTGTACTCCTGCTTTGTAGCTGTATTCTGAAGCGTTACCTTTGAACCGAGAGAAACCTTATCTGTGGAAAGGTTGGAATCGTCAACAACTTCAACAGACTTGAGGATTGCTTCGAGCTCTTCGATACGTGTCTCGTTCTCTGCCTGTTCAGCTCTCGCTTCATCGTACTCGGAGTTCTCTGAAAGGTCGCCCTGAGCCTTAGCGTCTTCGATTCTCTTAGCGATCTCGCTTCTCTTGGATGTCTTACGCTCGGAAAGCTCGTTCTGTAATTCGTCATAACCTTCCTTGGTAATCTGCTTCTTGATGATTTCGTCAGCCATTTTTGTCTGTCTCCTCGTAATGTATAGATTTATATCGATATTTCAATTATCTAGCTGTTCTGTCGTTTTCCTTCTGGATAACATCGTGAGCGCCGCCCTCGATGATGGATGTAGAGGATACTACAACCAGGCGTGCCTTCTGCTGGAACTCTTCGATGGAAGATGAGCCGCAGGAACACATTGTTGCCTTAACCTTTGCAAGGGAAACATCAAGACCGTCCTTGAGGTTGCCTGCATAAGGAACGTAAGAGTCAACGCCTTCCTCGAAAGCCATCTTGCCGCCCTTGCCGCCGTCGTCGTAACGCTGCCAGTTACGTGCACGGTTGGAACCTTCGCCCCAGTACTCCTTAACGTATGTACCGCCTACAAGGAGCTTTCTCGTAGGAGATTCGTCGAATCTCGCGAAGTAACGGCCGAGCATCATGAAATCAGCGCCCATAGCGAGAGCTAATGCCATGTGGTAATCGTGTACAATACCGCCGTCAGAGCAGAGAGGAATGTACCAGCCTGTCTCCTTGAAGTATTCGTCACGTGCCTTAGCTACTGCGAGAACTGCGGAAGCCTGGCCGCAGCCGATACCCTTCTGCTCACGTGTGATGCAGATGGAACCGCCGCCGATACCGATCTTGATGAAGTCTGCGCCGCAGTCAGCGAGGAACTTGAAGCCTTCTGCGTCTACAACGTTGCCGGCACCGATGATGGCATCAGGATAGTTTTCCTTGCACCACTTGAGTGCTCTTTCCTGCCATACGGAGAAACCGTCGGATGAGTCAAGGCAGAGAACGTCAGCGCCTGCTTCGAGCAAAGCGGGGATTCTCTCCTGATAGTCTCTTGTATTGATTCCGGCACCTACGATGAGCTTCTTCTCGGAGTCGAGGAGTTCATGCGGGTTAGCCTTGTGGAATTCGTAGTCCTTACGGAAAACGAGACCAACTAATCTGCCTTCAGAATCTACGATAGGGAGCTGGTTGATCTTGTTGTCCCAGATAATGTCGTTTGCTTCCTTAAGAGATGTGCCCTCAGGTGCGGTAACGAGCTTTTCGATAGGAGTCATGAACTCTTTAACCTTGGTATCAGGGGAGAGTCTGCTTACACGGTAATCACGTGTTGTAACGAGACCTAAAAGTCTGCCTTCAGGTGAACCGTCTTCTGTAACGGCTGCTGTACCGTGACCTGTCTGCTCGTGCAGTTCGATAACTCTCTCGAGTGTGTCCTCAGGTGAGAGGTTTGAGTCGGACTCAACGATGCCTGCCTTGTACTTCTTAACACGGCGGATCATGTCGCACTGTGACTCGATGGACTGTGACTGGAAGACGAATGAGAGACCGCCGCATCTTGCGAGCGCGATTGCCATGCCGTCGTCACTGACTGCCTGCATTACCGCAGATACCATAGGAATGTTGATCTTAAGGCGTGACTCTTCCTGTCCCTTTCTGTACTTTGCGATAGGTGCGGACAAGTCTACCTGATCAGGTGTGTTCTTCTCTGTTGTGAGATTGGGTACCAAAAGGTACTCCGAAAATGTTCTTGATTCCTCTTCGAAAATTTTTGCCATAACGCTCCTTTATTCCTCCTTACCCTCTTCAATTTCCTGTGCGTCGGATGCGTCGATTACTTCGTCAGCTGCAACTGTCTCTGCGGGAGCAGCTGCTGCTACGGGCTTAGTATCGTAGCGGGAGGGGGTTGCAGAAGCATTCGGAGGAGCTACAACGTCTGCCGGAACTGCGTCTGAGTCATCAAATCTGGCTCCGCACTTGAAGCAGAATGCGTTGGAAAGGTTGTTCTCCGTGCTGCAGACAGCACACTTCTTGAGTCCTCTCTCGCGGAGGATCTTAACATTTAAGTCTTCGATCTCGATGTAGAGGTTGGAGATAGATTCGCATCTTGCGTTGATGTCCTTGGTCATGTCTACATTGACGTCTTTGTACTGGCCATAGTAGAGATGTCCGATCTCATCGTAGTACTTGCGGATCGTATTCTTCTTCTCGTCGATCATCTTCTGGAAGTTAGAGATGTTCTTTCCCTTTGCATCCTGGAATATGGGCATATTAAGTTCCTCCTTAAAATGATTTAAAAGAAATTATACCTCAAATCGATGAGAAAAACATTATTTATAATATTTTAGATTTCAATGTGCAGCGGGTCCCGGTTTGGGCAGTAAATCAGGTGTGCGAAAAAAGACGCCCCACGTATGTGAGGCGCCATTGATTCGTGACTGATTTGCAGCTGATTCCCGAAAATCAGATCTTCTGGGGCTTGATCTTCCAGATGCCGCTTGCGTATTCGCTGATAGTACGGTCGGAAGAGAACTTGCCGGAGTTGCAGATGTTGACCCAGCACTTTCTTGCCCACTCGAGGTTGTCCTGGTAATCCTTGTAGAGCTGGTCTCTTGTCTTTCTGTAGTCGTCGAAATCGCCCAATACATAGTAAGGATCGCCGGGCTGCCAGTTGGAGCCGTAGATGAGGCCGTTGAAGAGGTCGTTGAACATGCCTGTGCCTTCGTCGTTGAAGGAGCCGTCGACGAGTCTGTCGAGGCACTTCTTGAGGCCGGGGATGTTCTCGTACTGCCACTTCGGATTGTAGTAAGCCTTTGTAGCAGCCATATCCTGTGAGCGGCAGCCGAAGATGTAGATGTTGTCGTCGCCTACGCACTCTGCGATCTCAACGTTAGCGCCGTCAAGAGTACCGAGTGTAACGGCACCGTTCATCATGAACTTCATGTTACCTGTACCGGAAGCCTCGAGACCTGCTGTGGAGATCTGCTCGGAAACGTCAGCTGCAGGGAACATCTTCTCGCCGACGGAAACGTTGTAGTTCTCAACGAATACGACCTTGAGCTTGTTCTTCATTGCAGGATCTGAGTCGATGAGCTTGGCGATCTCGTTGATGAACTTGATGATAGCCTTAGCTCTGAAGTAGCCCGGAGCAGCCTTTGCAGCGAAGAGGATCGTGACAGGGGGCATGTCGAGCTTCGGATTTTCCTTGAGTCTGTCGTAGAGGTTCAATGCGTAGAGGGCATTGAGGAGCTGTCTCTTGTATTCGTGGAGACGCTTGATCTGTACGTCGAAGCATGAATTCGGGTTGAGCTTGATGCCCTTTGTCTTCTCGAGGTATTCGGAGAGCTGCTTCTTGTTAGCCTTCTTGATGGCAATGAACCTCTTCATTACCTTGTCGTCGTCCTTATACTTTTCGAGCTGCTTGAGCTGGTCGAGATCTGTAACCCACTTGTCATTGCCCAAGAGGTCTGTGATGAGGGCAGCGAGGTCAGGATCGCAGGCGCGGAGCCATCTTCTCGGTGTAACGCCGTTTGTCTTGTTGGAGAACTTCTCAGGATAGATGTTGTACCAGTCCTTGAGTGTCTCGTTCTTGAGGATGTCTGTGTGGAGGGCAGCAACGCCGTTTACGGAGTGTGAACCGTAGATAGCCATCCAAGCCATGTGGATCTTGCCGTCACCAAGAGGGGACATGCGGTCGATGAGCTCGGAATAGAGGCCTGCTTCGTACATCTGTGCACGGAACTGGTTGTTGATGCCTTCGATGATCTCGTAGATACGGGGGAAGAGGAAACGGAAGATGGAGATATCCCACTTCTCGAGTGCCTCTGCCATGATCGTGTGGTTGGTGTAAGCGAATGTCTCCTTAACGATCTCCCATGCGTCTTCCCAGCGGATGCCGTTCTCGTCAACGAGGAGTCTCATGAGCTCAGGGATAGCTACAACGGGGTGTGTATCGTTGAGCTGGATCGTGTTGTACTTAGCGAAATCGTGGAGATCGTCGCCGTGATACTTCTTATATCTGTAGATGATGTCCTGGAGTGAAGCAGAAACGAAGAAGTACTGCTGTCTTACACGGAGGACCTTACCATCGTAGGATGTGTCGTTCGGATAGAGAACTCTCCAGATGTCCTGGACTCTGTTTCTCTCGATAACGGCGTCGTCGAATCTCTGTGAGTTGAAGAGGTTGAAGTTGAACTCCTGTGCGGGCTCAGCCTTCCAGAGTCTCAAGAGGTTTACGTTCTTTGTGCCGTAACCTGTGATAGGGAGGTCGCAGGGGATTGCCCAGACGTCGATGTCTGAGTAGTGGACCTTGACCTTTCTGTCGTATCTGGGGAGGATGAACGGATAACCGTGCTCCATCCATGAGTCAGGATATTCGTTCTGGAAACCGTTTTCGATAGCCTGTCTGAAGAGGCCGTAACGGTAAAGGATTCCGTAACCTGTAACGGGGAGGTTGAGTGTTGCGCATGAATCGAGGAAGCATGCTGCAAGTCTTCCGAGACCGCCGTTTCCGAGTGCCGGGTCTGTCTCTTCCTCAAGGATATCGGTGATATTGAGTCCGAAAGAAGCGAGGGCGTCCTTAGCCTGATCGTAAATGCCCAGGTTTACGAGGTTGTTGAGCATTGAACGGCCTTCAAGGAACTCTGCCGAGAAGTAGTGAGCCTGACGGCCCTGATTGTACTTGTGTCTTGTTGCCATCCAGTTCTCGGAGATGATCTCAACGATGCTCTTCGAGAGTGCTGTCCAGTAATCGCGGGGTGTTGCCTGCTCGAGGCTCATGCCTGTCTCTGCCTTAACGTGAGACTGCATCATCTGTTCGAGGGCTTTTGCTGTGATAGTTGCCATTCTTCCAGTCTTCGGCGTATTTCCTTACCCTGAAAAGACGCCTACTTCCTCCAAAATAATTACGATTGATTATATCGATATTGGGTTGTGTTCGCAATTTTTTGGGATAAGTTCGGATATTTAGCCAAAAAGTGCTCGAAAAGCCATATTTACAGGTGTTTTTCTGACAACGGATTTCACGGAAAACTGACATAAATGTCTGAAATTTACTTAATCTTTACAGTTCGGTCATTTAGGCTGGAAAGGACACCTCCTGATACGGCAGAAGTACGGCTGTAACCGCATAATGCTATATATTTGTATTTTTCTGCGCGGTATATTAAACTTCTAACAGTTATGAATGATGTACTTTATTACGGCATAGCCATTGCGGCAGGAGTGCTCGCGGGCGCGCTTATAACATATCTGTTCGGCAAGTTTCCGGACGAATGGCTCCAGGATTACGGCGTAACGCCCCAAGACCCTGATTACAGGCCGTCCAAGAGAATGAGACCTTTCCCGGAAGGCCTTATTGCATGTGCTTTCTGCGCCGGCTGCTACTGCGTAACTGTATTTTTCTGCAAAGCCCAGTACATCACTACTTTCAGACCTATGCATCTTGCGGTTATCTGGCTTGCCATCCCCGTTCTGATGCTGGTAATGATGGCAGATAAGCTCAACAGGATCATTCCTGACCAGTTCTCGATCTTTATCGCCGGATGCGGCATCCTTTCAGTACTTGCTGATATTTTCGAGAGTTCCGTATGGTTCTCCGCTGACGCAAAGTGGTGGGTTCCCGTACTCAACAAGGTAATCGCGTCAGTTGTCGGAGGCGGCGTTATCTGGCTTATCGGATTCCTCTCGATCACATTCCTCGGCAAAGAGGGAATGGGCATGGGCGACATGAGACTTCTTTTCGCCACGGGCCTTATTACAGGATGTTACGGACTTTTGGTCCTTATCTATGTATCCATTTTCTCAGCGCTGCTCTTTGCAGTTCCGCTTCTCATCAGGAAGATGAAGAGGATCTCAAAGGAGAAGAAGAGAATAGCCGAAGCCGAAGACCCACGGGCCGAGAAGCTGAAGCTACAAAGGGAAAAAGCGGCCATACACTTCGCGGAAGACCCGGATTACATGGCTTTCGGACCTTTCCTTGCACTGGGCTGCGCAGTATTCATGATCATGGAGCCTTTCTTCTTTGAGAAGATGTACCAGACCATGACCCTGTTCGGAGTGTACTTCTGATGGACGCTCTGAGGTCTTTTGGGGACCATATATTAAAAGCTTTCAAGTTTCCTAAGCCTTATAACTGGGGATTCCCGGTATTTTACGGCGCTTTGGGATTCATCACGTCTTATTTCCTTTTGAAACTGCTCTTTTCAGGCACTTTCATGTTCTCATCGACATCTCTTATCGGATGCGCGATCATCGTCATTTTCCTGGTGATGTTCGCGTTCGTTACGCCTTCCGTCATCATCGCCGAGAAGTGCGGACTTTACATCACCGGCAGATACACGGGAATTGGTGCGCTCATACTGTCTTTCCTTTCAGGCGCGCCTTTGTATCTCATCAAGGCTTCGTTCCACAATCTTTCTCTGGCTTTGTGGCTCAGATACGGCGGTTCGGTAATATTCCCGGCAGTCTTCTACTCTGTCGGCGAAGTATCAGCACCTTTGCTCCTTTTGGAAGTGCTTATTGATACCGTCATTCCGGCGTTCGGCTTTTCGCTGTTCTTCCTCGGAGCGGTCTGGCAGGGATTCCCCGAAAAGAACAAGCGCCTTGCTTTCATCATCGTTCCGATATTAATTGCCCTTTTCTCATTTGATTTCATGAACATGCCCGCCATCCTTGTCATCGGCTGGTGGCTCTGCGTCGTAAGAAATCACACCGAGAACATCTACGGACCTATCCTGGCCCTTTTAGGCTCACGCCTTACGGGCATTCTGGTAGGCAGCATCGTAAATGAATTAGACCTCACCACGATCAGAGTCTATAGTGACATCCCGACCACGATCTATTTCGCATCGATCCCGGCGCTTGTCGTAGCACTGATCCTTCTCGGATTCTTCAGAAAAACGCTTGGAGAATTCCATTTCGCATACAGCGCCGACATCTACGGCGACAACAGACAGCCTGACGTCAAAGACGGCGGAAAAGCAGGCGGTCTCTTAAAAGGAATAAACGTTACCCTGGTTCTTGGCATCCTGATCCTGGCAATTCTCTGGACAGTGCTGCTCAAGGGTGTCAGAATCTGATATAACCGCGTCAGCAGGGGATTGTGCCGCGGTCATCCGGAACGGAAGGAAAGAAAATGGATAAGAAAGATAAAAAACTTACAGACCTTGAGAGATACCAGCGTGACCGCTCGTCGGTCATGGCGATGCTCAAGTTCATACTCACGGTAGTCATTGTTGCAGCATTCTGCTATGCCGGCAAGATCGTCGCGGTTATTCTCGTGCCGTTCCTCATAGGCTTCCTGCTCTCGAAAACATCCATGCTTATCGCAAAGCCTTTGTCTAAGCTTTTCGATAAGGATGCCTCGAAAATAAAGCCCGGCCGCAAGAAGTCCACGCACACCAAAGTCGCGCTGGTCGTCTACGTCATTCTCAACATCTTTGTAATCATCTTCATAATCCTGGTCTGCATCGGCCTTGTATATCAGGCGAACAGCATGCTCGTCGCCATCGCCAATGCAGCGAAAACATTCAAGCCCGCTGAGCTCATCAACGTCCAGCTTCTTGAGCGTTACAGCGTCGAAAACGGCGGCTTCCTTACGTCCGACATGATCGACTCCCTCAAGGAGAACGTCGCCAACATGGGCCAGACAGTCGTAAAGAGCATTCCTCAGGTAGTAAGCTCGGCCATCTCTTCCGTCTGGAAGATGGTAGGAAATCTCCCTTATGCCGTATTCTTCGTAATCAGCATCATCTTGAGCGGCTTCTACTTCATTAATGACGGTCCCGCCGTAATGAAGTTCTTCGTTAAGAACACTCCCAGCCGCAAATTCCGCAACAGGGTAATGACTCTTCTTAACGAACTCGCACTCCTGGTCTTCCGTGTACTTGGCGGTTACTTCGCGCTCTTCATCATCACGGCAGCAGAGTCCTTTGTCGTATTCCTCGCAGCAGGCCTTCGCGAATATGCGATCGTCCTTGCCATCGTAACGGCCCTGATCGACTTCCTGCCCGTACTCGGCATCAGCGTCACCATGCTCCCGATGTTCATTTATCTCGTTGCCCAGGGTGAATATTTCTCAGCCGCAATTATCGTAGTCGGCTACATCATCATGACGATCATCCGCCGCTTCATCGAACCGCCGATCCTCGGCAAATCGATGCATCTGCACCCGCTCATCACGCTGCTCTCAATGGCAGCAGGTGTCTACATCTGGGGCGCTCCCGGATTCCTCTTGGGACCTGTCCTTGCGATCATCATCATCCAGGCACTCAAGGTCTTTGAGATCGACAAGAAAGCCGGCACATACTTCTCCGGTGTCCTTGACAGTCTCATAAGCGACAAAGATGAGAAGGTCAAAAAGACCAAGCCCGCGGATTCAGAAGAAGACGGGACCGAGGATAGCGGCGAAAAGGGGAAGAAGGCTTCTAAGAAGGGTGTCTCAACTTCTGAAGAGTCCTGATTCTGTTAAAATTTCGAATAAGATTTATAAAGGGCAGGTTCATAAAGAACACTGCCTTTTTAGTGTTCTTCAGAACTTTTGAGCGATTGATCTATCGAAACAATACTGCCTTAATAACTGCTATCCCGAACGTCTAATTTCTTGTAGGTTCATTGTCGGTTATTCAGAGGTAATTCAGAGCTATTTCTCCGAAATCTAACAAGGTTTAGCTGTTCTCATACAAACTTTACGGGTTGTTGTTTGAAATAATCTCTGAAATCCTTGTAGGTTTTTGTTGGATCTTGTCGGTACAAATCGATAAGAAATCAGAGGTTTTCAGTAGCACCTGAAGGCTTCGCCGTCAATGGACGCAAACTTGCCGCCGGTACCACTGACCGCTCAGCCTTTGCAGGTACTGAATTAGTTCTCAAGAGGTCGGTTGCCCGACCTCGCATCTTATGATGCCGGTCTTTACGACTATCGATACTGGTCGCAACCTGCCTGAACACCCTATACAGATCAGCCGATTGCAGTCAAGGCCGTTAGCATTCGTCAGAATGTGCCGAAGGCAGCCTTGACGGCTTCAAGGCTGATCTGTACAAAGACTCTGGCAGGTTGCGATGAGTTGCCCCCACAGAAAATCTCATGAACTAACTTTTGTCTGGATTCCAGATATAAGCGCAAATAAAAACCTCGCCCAAAGACTACCACTCTAGGGCGAGGTATTTTTCCCAAACTCGGATGGAGACCGTCTTTGCAGACTGTGCTTCCTTGCAAATATTCTAACATCGGCCCATTGTTACGTCAACGAATTACTGTCCCATTAGCGGGCCAAAGCACAAGAACAAATGTTCCTAAATCTGTTATACTGTTATTGGCACAGCCTGCTTTATGGGCGGTTGCCTTCCGAGTACTATTCACATCTTTTGTTTTTTCCTGAAGAGAGTCTAGGAAAGGAGGGCTGTTGAAATGACAGATTATGAGATTCTATCTTTAGTAATAACTTCTTTCGGCTTGCTGATTGGTGTCATTACACTGTTGTTTAAACTATTTGCCTTTCTGGATTCCAGATATAAGCGCAAATGAAAAACCTCACCCAAAAGAATGGCCGTTCTAGGGTGAGGTTTATATAACCAAACTCGGATGGCGACCGTCTTTGCAGACTGTGCTTCCTTGCAAATATTCTAACATCGGCCCATTTTTACGTCAACGAATTACTGTTCCGATAAACGGCCATTTTAATAGATAAAAGGGCTGCTACCTTAAGTGACAGCCCCTGATTCAGTATTCTTTCAGACTTAAAGCACTACGTTCTTATCCTTAAGATCGAGTGAAGCGAACGGGCCGGGGATGATTGCGTTGCGCTTGTTTCCGAAGTAGTCGGTATCGAAGATGATGTCGTTTCCGTCGGCATCTTCGAAGCGCTGGTTCGGTTCGAATACTCTGCCCAATGTATCTGTCTCAACGAGCGAAGAGGTGAACGATCCCATAGCGTCAGCGAGGTTCGTGTCGAGATATACGTCGTCGCCTTCTTCGCGGATGTTGACGTAAACGTCCGTCTTGTCATCGAATAAGTAGTTCTCTTCCTTGCAGAAGTGGAGAGCGCCGCCAAGGTAAGCGTTGCCTTCGATCCAGACAGGGAGCTTGTCGAAGTGTGCAGATGCGATCTTCATCATGTCGGGTGTCTCGCTCTCGAGATCGAATCTCTTGATCCAGTCTTCGTAGATCGGGTAGTGATCCCAGACATGTGTGCCGACGACTCTTTCTTCCTCTTCGATATTTCCGCTCGGGAAGCGTGATACGAGAGTAGCCTTTGTCTGTCTCTGGAAGAAGATGTTGTTATAGAATCTGTCGTCGCCGTGAAGGATGGTCATGAAGCCCATGACTTCAGTTCTGTGCGGGAAGTGATAAGGTGTGTAACGCCAGTCTGTGCCTGCGCCTACGGATGTGAATGCGCCGCAGATGAGGTTGTGGACCATGGCGACACCCTGTGTAGCGATACGGAGTGATACGTCGGAGAGCAGGATGTTGTTGTCGATGAGAGTAGGACCGTGTCCGACCTCAACGAAAATGTCCTCGCTGCCCATTGCGCCGTCCAGAGGAGTAGCGAATTCGGGACGCTGGTTATCGTGCAGGAGGTTCTGAGTGATCCTTGTGCCCTGCGCTTCCCAGTCTGTCCAGATACCCATTGTTGAATGATGGATGTGATTGCGTCTCATTACGACGTCGATTGCTGCGTGGAGCTTGATGCCAGCAACTTCAGCACCGCCAAGTTCCATCATGTTGTTGATGTGATGGATGTGGTTGTCTTCGATGATTGAGAATACGGCACCCATACGGCCGATGATGCCGCCCTGCTCACAGTGGTGGATGTTGTTGCGGCGTACGATGTGGCTGCCGATGTTTTCCTTGAGCCAGCCGTGATACTGACCGCGGCATACTGCGTCACGCTCCATCTGTGTGGGGCTCTTGAGTTTCTTGTATGTGAAGTAGTGGTTGTTCTCGGGATCGAGATATTTACCGAGGCCGATGCCGGAGCACTTTGCGAAGTAGACTTCGTTGTCTTCAATGATCCAGCCCTTTGACCAGTGAGGTCCGATCATGCCTTCCTGCCATGCAGCCGGAGGTGCCCAGTTTGTAGCGGCTTTGCAGATCTTGAATCCTCTTACTGTGATGTAGTTTCTTCCTGTCTCAGCAGGGAAGAAGCACATTCTTCTTACGTTGATCTCAGTCATTTCCTCGTTCGGATTGAGGCCGGAGAAGTTTGCGTAGATGGTTGTTGTGCCGCCGTTTACTTCTGCGTACCACTTGTAAGATGCTTCTTCGGGTACCCAGGAATGAGGCCAGGGCTTTGCTTCGATTACTTCTTCAACGGATGCTGCTTCATAAAGGCGGCGGTCGTTGATGTAAACGCAGCCGACGTGTTTTTCGCGCTTTGCAAAATACCAGTCGCCGTATACGTATGTTGAATAAGGATTATATTCGGGATCGAACATTGAGTTATCAACCTTTGCAACCCAGATGTCTCCCTGGTACTGTTCCCAGTTGGTGATCCTCTCTGCGCCGGTGATCGTTGCTCCGAGAGGCTCGTCGCTTACGTATGTGATGCGCGCGTCTTCGGTACCGCCGTTCTTGGGGGAGACGTATTCACGATATACGCCGGGCGCAACATGGACTGTATCACCGGGATTTGCAATTGTTGCAGCTTCCGAGATAGTTCCGAACGGCTTTTCCTTTGAGCCGTCGCCTGAGTTGTTAAGGGCCTTAATGTCTACATAAATGTCCATAGCAGTACCTCTTTTCGCGGGAAATTATAGATGTAAGTTAACTATAACAACGCGCGAAAAATATGTATATAACAATTCGGGATATAAGTGTCGTAAAGGTTTTTCGAGAAAACTGCAAACCCAAAAGAAATTTCGAAAATGGTTGTTGACAGTCTCTTGGGGCGGTGTTATAGTTACTACGACAGACATAGTACGACAGACATAGCAACGGCTCTCGTAGTACGTCTGACGTAATAATAAGGGAAGGAGATAGATTATGGCAGAGATCAGCAGTGATGTAATCAGAGGATATAACGACATCATTATTTTGTTCCTGCTTCTTAACAGCCCGTCATACGGATACGAGATCTCCAAGCAGATCAGAACCTTATCTGAAGATAAGTACATCATCAAGGAAACGACGCTCTACTCCGCATTTACGAGAATGGAGAAGAACGGATTCATCGAATCATTCGTTGATGAAGACATGGCAGGCGGAAAGAAGAGGACCTACTATCGTTTAACTGAGGCCGGCAGGGAGCATTACCGTGCTAAGTGCGAAGAATGGAAACTCACTAAGGAAGTAATCGAAAAGTTTATCGCGGATGAGGGGGCACTTTTATGAACGCAATAAGAAACTATCTGGACAATATGTTCCGCAATCTTCCGAATACGGAAGAAGTAAGAAGAGCCAAGACAGAGCTCCTCGAGATGATGGAAGATAAGTACGAAGAACTTATCAAGGAAGGCAAGACAGAGAACGAAGCAGTCGGTATCGTAATCTCAGAATTCGGTAACCTCGACGAGCTCGCAGATTCACTCGGAATCTCTGAAGCAGTCGCAGAGAATCCCGACGAGAACAAGCCGATGCTCTCACTCGACAGAGTTAAGGAATACCTGGGCATGATGAGCCAGCATTCTGTACTCGTTCCTCTCGCGATCGCACTTTGCATTTTTGCTGTTGCATTCAACATCATTGCAGATGCAATTCCGGGATTCCCTGAGGTTTTCGGTGTAGTCCTCATGTTCCTTTCAATCGGTGTAGCAGTCGGACTCTTCATCTATGAAGGAATCAGAAAGAATGAATATAAGGAAGTATATACAAAAGAATGCTCACTCAGCATTGAATCAGCAGAGTATGTAAGAGGAATCAGAAAGAGCTACAAGTCAACATACGGACTCATGAGCTCATTCGGTATCTGCCTTTGCATCCTGAGCGTCTTAAACCCGATGATCATCGGAAACATCCCGTTCATCAATGATAATTTCGGCGCAGTATTGTTCTTCCTGTTCATTGCTCTCGGTGTATTCCTCATTACATCAGCAAACATCAGAATGAACGGCTACGACAGACTTCTTGAACTTAACGAAGCAGGCAGTATGAGCGAGGAATTTGTTCCCAAGTCAGACCGCAAGGTCAACAAAACACCCATCATCATCTGCGCTGTTGTAGCACTCTGCGTTGCATTTACATTCGGAGGAATCAGCGTATTCAAGACACTCATGTCTGGCGTAATCATTAAGAGTGATTATGTATCCGAGACCATGAACACAACATATGATAATGTCGCTGAAAATGCCGGTGAAGAGTTAAAGACTATAAAGGTTGATGCAGAGGCACTGGAAGTTAGCATCCAGAGAGGCAATGGCGAAGGACTTATAAGCGTTGATTATTCAGGTCCCGCAAACATAAAGCCGGAAGTAACTTTTGAAAACGGTAAGCTCGTTGTTAAGCAGCGCGGAAGCGGATTTAGTTTCGGTGCAAATAATTTCAACGGCCCTTCATTGGAGATCGTAATCGGTGAAGATGTTGAACTCGAGGATTTCGAGATGAAGATCAATGCAGGCAACATCAAGATCAACGGCGTTACTATAGATTATGTATACGGTGAGATCGATGCAGGAAACATTGAGATCAATGACAGCGTTCTCAAGAAAGTTGATTTCGACATCGATGCAGGCAACTACAATATTAAGGATTCCGAGATCGGTAAGCTCAACATCGATACAGATGCAGGCAACATCGAGATAAAGGATACAAAGCTCACGGATGTTGAGATCGTAGCAGATTTCGGCAGCGTTGATATCGAAGGTTTAGATGACGTTGATTCTTATGATATCGAGTGTGATGTTGATGCAGGTGTTGTCTGCGTAGGTAGCACGGAGACTGTCGGACATTACAAGTCACAGGGATCCGGAGATGGCACTATCAAGATCTCTGTTGATGCAGGTAACATAGAGATCGATGACTGACCCTCGAAGCGCGGGATAAGGAATAGCATAGTAACTAACCTTACTATAAAGGCAAGGCAGACCAAAAAGGAGGTACGAAGAATGACCGACAAGAATGTGATTTCCAGTCTTTGCCAGAAGGCGATCGACATGAGATCTGAAAGTTATGCTCCATATTCGGGTTTTACGGTAGGCAGCGCAGTACTCTTAAGTGACGGAACCGTATACACCGGTTGCAATATCGAGAACAGCGCATTCGGCCCCTCCATATGTGCTGAACGGACTGCAATATTTAAAGCGGTGTCGGAAGGCCGCAAAGACTTCGTTGCCATAGCGATAGCAGGCGGCAAAAGGGATGGAGAATTACAGTATTGTGCACCGTGCGGCGTTTGCCGGCAGGTGATGAGAGAATTTTGCGATTCGTCTTTTAAGATCTGCCTTGCCAAAAGCGCTGAGGACTACAAGGAATTCACATTGGGTGAGCTCCTTCCGGAAAGTTTTGGTCCGGACAATTTAAGTTAAAACTTCGGAGGTGTTTGCATATGTCCCCGAACGTAGGATTTGGAAGCGTTTTCGGGGGCGCCCGGCGATTGCCACCGAAAACAAAGGAATAAGGATCAGGAAAAGGGAAGTTTAAGAAAATAAGCAGCCGGGCATTTGTCCGGCTGTTACTTTTTACGGAGAAGATTATGAAGAAAGCATTGAAAGTAACCGGAAAGATCTTATTGGGAATTGTTGCCGTTATTGCAGTGGTATTGGCCGGAACGTCTACTTATAACATCATCTGCTCGGCCTCTGAGAAGGACCTGCTCGAAAACCAGATCTACGGTCAGAAGGTTGAAGTTTACGGACACGACATGAGCATTTATGTGGCCGGCGAAGGCGAACATACACTGGTGTTCATGGCAGGTTCGGGAGATTCTGCACCGATCATAAACTATAAGAATTTTGCAGACCGTTTTGACGAGGATTACAGGGTTGTCGTCATCGAGAAATTCGGATACGGTTTCAGCGACGGATTTGATGGTTCCAGAGATGTTGAGACGCGTGTAAAGCAGGACCGTGAAGCACTTAAGAAAGCAGGCGTTGAAGGCCCTTACATCTTGTGCCCGCATTCCTATTCAGGTCTTGAGACAGTTTACTGGGCGCAGACTTATCCTGAAGAAGTCGAAGCAATAATCGGCCTCGATATGGCTGTTCCTGCTTCATATGATGCGATGGATGAGAAGTATATAGATTCGGGAACCAGACAGTTTTTCTGGATGAGAGCTGCAAGGTATGCCGGGATCGTAAGACTTTTTGCAGGAGCTTCTATTCCTGAAGAATATACAGATGAGGAAAGCAAAAGTGCAATGGCACTTGTTTGCAGTAGTTTTTCTAATGAGACATTTGCGAATGAGAGCAAATACATCATTCATGACCGCACCCTGATCGAGAGTCAGAAGATGCCTGACGTTCCGACGCTTCTCATAATTTCGGACGGCACGGTCTCAGATGGTTGGATCGGATTTGAGATGGATTACGCTTCGGGTCTTACGGATACAACAACCGTTCAGCTTGACTGCGGCCACTCGGTATATATTGAAGAACCTGATAAGTGTGAAGAAGCGATCCGTGAATTCATGAAAGGAATTTAATTATTCTTTCTTGCAAAGGAGGGGAGACATATGAAGATAAAAAATATATATCTGAATAAAAAAACGCCGGTGATATCAATTGCGATAGCACTTCTGTGTGTGATCATCACTCTGCTCTCACAGCTGGTCCCCTCCACATATATGGCATTTACGTTTTCGTATCCGGTGAAATATCCCTGGCAGTTATTAACTTACATTTTTCTGCAGGGAATTCCCGTCGAACTGCTTCCTCCTGATTATCCATATTCCGCAATGGAACTGACGATAGGACATTTGGGATATAACCTGATGCTGATACTTCCTTTTGGCATCCTTGTCGAAAAGGTCATCGGCAGCAAAAGGTTCCTGGCACTTTTCGCATCGACCTGGATAGTTGATGTGATACTGAACTTCATCATGGGTGCGATCTGGACTAAAGATGGTGATTCGTTTGCTGTCTCCGGAGCTTCAGGACTTGCATTCTCATTCATGCCTGTCGGCGTATATATCCTTTTTGTTTTGGGAAAGAAATACGGATTCGGGAAATTGTTCAGGCAGGTGTCGTTCTATCTTCTGATGGGAATCGCATTGCCGACGGCGGTGATCTCATTGATGCCTAATATAGCCGGTGTGGCAGGAGTTCCGTCGATGATAATCCACCTTATTGCACTCGCTATCGGCATTGTTTTCGCATTCATTTGCAAGGGCAGGATAGCGTGCTTTTTTAACAATACAAATGTTAAAAAATCTGTACAGGATTATGAGCATTAATGATGTTAAAATCAGAATTAATAATATAAAAGGAAGCCTGTGAAGTGACCGCGTATTACGAAATATTATTCGTCTTGTCGATCGTGCTGACGCTGATATATCTGGCAATCTGGCATAAGCATTTTGATGTGCACATCACACTCATTTTCGCTTTCATTCCGATCGCCAATCTCGGCTATGCGATCCTGGCCCACTCGCGAAATCTCGACACGGCTCTGACGGCTGTAAAGATCACTTATATCGGAGGCTGTTTCCTCTCATTATTTATCTGCCAGAGTATCTTCGGTTTGTGCCACATCAAGCTTAAAAGGTGGATGAGCGCGGGCCTTACGATCCTGAGCATGATCAGTTTCATATTTGTGCTTACGATCGGAGAAAAGCCGTACTTTTATAAGACGGTAAGCTTCGAGATCAACAAGGGATTGGGCAGGCTTGTTAAGACATATGGATTTGCGCACACGCTGACATATGTCATTATCACTTTCTTCATCGTCATAAGTTTTATTGCGATGATATACAGCCTTATCAAAAAGAACGATGTATCGAACAAGACTATCGTTCTTTTAATGTTCCCTGCGGCAGTATCGTTCCTGAGCTATTTCGTCAGCAAGTTCCTGCCGGCTGGAATCGACGCGATGCCGCTGTCTTATGTGTTTGCGCAGGTGATATATCTCATCATCGTTCACAGGCTCTGCCTATATGAAGTAACGGACCTCGGTGTCGATACGCTGGTCAACAAAGGTGATACGGGATTTATCTCCATCGACTTTAACGATAACTTTCTGGGTGCCAATGAAGTGGGAATGAAGGTTTTCCCGATGCTCGGAAAGGTCAACGTCGACACTTATGCAGGCAGGAATATCGCGATCAAGAAAACGCTTCTCAAGTGGCTCGAAGACTTCAAAAAAGATGAGAGCTGTGACCGTTTCTACTATGAGCTTGATGACAAGATCTATCTCATAACGATCAGTTATCTTTACGACGGAAAGCACAGGGTCGGATATCAGTTCCTTATCACGGACGATACTGATTCAAGAAAGTACATGAAGCTTCTTGCAAACTATAACAACCAGCTGTCTGAAGAGGTTGCAGAGAAAACCAATGACATCGTCCAGATGCACAACAAACTGCTCCTCGGCATGGCTACCATGGTCGAGAGTCGTGACAACTCGACAGGCGGTCACATCAGACGTACAAGTGATGTAGTTAAGCTCCTGATCGACGAGATAAAGAAAGATGCCGGCGACAAGAAGAACATGCTGTTGCTCTTTGGCGTTGACGGCCTCACGGAAGAGTTCTGCAAGAACGTTATCCAGGCTGCGCCGATGCATGATCTGGGCAAGATCGCAGTCGATGATGCAGTCCTCAGAAAGCCCGGCAAGTTTACTGATGAGGAATATACTAAAATGAAAGCACACGCCGCAGAAGGCGCGCGCATCGTCGATTCAATACTGGAAGGCACCGGCAACGAATCGTTCCACAAAGTAGCAGTAAATGTTGCTCACTACCACCACGAGAGATGGGACGGCTCGGGTTATCCCGAAGGCTTGAAGGGCGACGATATACCGATCGAAGCGCGCATAATGGCGATCGCTGATGTTTACGATGCGCTTGTCAGCAAACGTGTTTACAAGGATAAGTTCTCTTTTGAAGATGCGGACAATATCATGATGGACAGCTTCGGCAGGCACTTCGATAAGAGGCTTGAACGTTATTACGTATCTGCAAAACCACGTCTCGAGGAGTATTATAAGAGCATGGGCGACAAATGATGTCCTGATCTTTCAGACATATTGGCCGCACCGATCGATATGGAGGATATATCTATGTCCGCTGAAAGAACATTCAGTCTGCTTTTCCCCAGAGGGACAAAAGTAAACTTTAAAAAGTTAGAAGATTCGGCCTTTCACGATCTGGGTCTTGATGTAATAACCAAAGAAGTAACTTCCGAACCCAAGGAGCAGGTGATCGTATCAGAGATCCTGTCCAACCTTACTTCCGATCCTGCGGTTACGAATTACAGGCAGGATGTTTTCGAGGACCTCAAAAACCTTCCTGATGTATGCACAAAGCTTCAGGAGCTTTTTGACAAGATCGACTTCAACAAGAATTTCGGCGCTATCAGAAAGTCCAAAGACGAAGTCGAAGGACTCTGGTATCTTATGCACCGCTTAAACCAGTACCGCGATTACATCACATGTGTTGATGCGCTCAAGGACTGTTTGAGCGATGAGAGGATCAAGTCAGAAGGACTTAAGGGTTTTAAGGCGTATATTGATGAAGTTTACTCTGATGCGCATTTCCATGAACTCAAAAAAGATCTCGAGAAGATCACGACAGATGCTTCGGAGATCCAGAGCGTTACCATCGGAATCAATGTAAACTCAAGACTTGAAGCGACCAGCATGGGTCTGATCTCCGTTAACAACAAGCCTTTTAAGAAGTCCAATATCGTAAGCAATATCGCAGACAGCCTTTCTTCAGGCGACAAGATAAACGACGGCAACGAATGGAACGGCGACATGCATTACCGCCAGGTAGATGCGAGCAAAGACGGCGGTGTTCTCGCCCAGTTCGAAAACCTGGCTAAATTCCAGGCAGCTTCCAATCCCGCCAATTTCCTTATCAGGAACCAGACGGTTTCTTCGATCACTTCGGGTGACGGCGTAGCGAGTTCAACATTCTATCTGGACAACATCCTTAACAAGATGCTCGACACGCTCTCAAAAAATCTGAGAAGAACGCTTGATAAATATTCAGATATGGCGATCAGCATAATCGCAGATATCATTCCTGAATTTGTTTACTACATAAGATTTGCTGAGTTCATGAAAAAGCTCGAAGCAAAGGGCTTCAAGCTCACCAAGGCAAAGGCTGTTAAGGGCGGCGATCTTGCGATGGATGCCAAGGGCTTTTATAACTTCAAGCTCGCAGTAAATCTTTCTAATCCGAAGGAACTCGTCGTGAACGATCTTAAGTTCGACGATGCCCACAGGATCTATATCCTTACAGGTGCCAACAGAGGCGGTAAGACCACTGCAACACAGGGTATCGGACTGCTTTTCGCTCTTGCACAGGGCGGTGTTTACGTGCCCGCGGATTCATTTGAATTCGCGCCTGCAGACTGCATCTACACGCACTTCCCGGCAGACGAGGACAAGACGATGGACCTCGGCCGTCTTGGCGAAGAGTGCGTCAGATTCAAAGAGATATTCACTGAGTCCACAAGTGACAGCCTCGTGCTCATGAACGAGACTTTCTCGACCACGTCTTTTGAAGAAGGCTACTACATTGCATGCGATTCCATCAGGGCTCTTCTGACAAAGAACGTAAGGACCATCTACAATACGCATATGCATAAGCTCGGCATTGATTGTGCCGGACTGTCTGATTCTTCAGTAAAGGCAGCTTCGCTCATCGTTAAGAGTGATGGCGGCAACCGTTCGTTCAAGCTTGAGATCGCACCGCCGGAAGGCTCTTCCTACGCTGCGGATATCGCCAAAAAGTATGGCGTCACATTCGAGATGCTTACGGGCGGAGCCGGTAAAAAGCCTGCCGGAGAAGACGCATGAACATAATAGACATAACCCGGCCGGACGACGCATCGATAGACGTCTATGTATCCTGCTCGGAACCACAGCTCCGCCACTACAGGGATCCTGAAGGCGGAGTGTTCATTGCCGAGAGCTGCAAGGTAATAGGCCGTGCTCTGGACGGCGGCATGAAGCCCGAATCCGTTCTGGTAAGCAGTGCTGTTTTTGATAAGGAAGAAGTTGCTTCTTTGCTTGCGCGCGTTGGTGATGTGCCCATATACCGCACACCATCAGATGTAATGGAGCAGATTACCGGATACCATCTGACCGGCGGTATACTCTGCTCAATGACAAGACCTGAACTCCCTTCGGCAGCATCGATCCTTGATGCTTCTGCGCCGCGTTCGCGCATCGCTGTTTTGGAGAACATAGTAAATCCCACAAACGTCGGCGCAGTATTCAGAAGCGCCGCTGCATTCAACATCGACGCAGTGCTCCTCACGGAAGGCACATGCGATCCTCTGGAGAGAAGGGCAATGCGTGTCGGCATGGGCACGATGTTCCAGTTGCCATGGACGTTCATCGGTAAAAAAGATGTTTGCGGCACACTGAAGTCGCTAGGATATAAGACCGCTGCTCTGGCGCTGGTCGACGATTCGCTCACGCTCGATAACCCCGCGCTTAAAGACGAGCCGCGTCTTGCCGTCCTTATCGGAAATGAAGGAAACGGGCTTACTGAGAAGACTATCTCGAGTGCTGACTATAAAGTAATTATCCCGATGTCCCATGAGGTGGATTCATTGAATGCGGCCGCCGCAAGCGCAGTTGCTTTCTGGGAACTTGCGGGAAGACCGTGATTTGCACTGACTGATACTGAGCAAAAAAAGTCGGGATTTTCGAGAGGGGCATAGGATACTATTAGCTCACGAAGGAGGTGAGCAGATGGACGAACAAAGAGCAGCCGTACGCAGGATGCAGGACTACATAAGCGAGCATATCAGCGAAGAGATCGATATTGCTGATCTTGCGAAAGCGGCCTCTTTCTCACCATGGTACGCAAGGAAGATCTTCATTAAGCATCTCGGCATGACACCGGCCGTTTATATCAGGCGCCTTAAGCTGTCGAAGTCTGCTTTGAGACTGCGTGATGAAGACTGTCAGATTCTCGACGTCGCCATGGATATGGGATTCGGAAGTGTCGACGGATACCAGCGCGCATTCAGACGTGAATTCGGCGTTAATCCGAAAGAGTACTCCACAAGTCCGGTCCCCATCTGGCTCTTTACTCCAAGTTTCATCATGGAAAACGAAAGGACAGTGAGCAATATGAGTGATATCAGAAACGTATTTATCCAGGTCGTCGAAAAGCCTGCAAGAAAGGTCATCATCAAGCGCGGCATCAAAGCCACAGAATACTGGAGCTACTGCAAAGAAGTAGGGTGCGACGTATGGGGACTTCTTACCAGCATCAAGTCCATAAGCGGCGAGCCCGTCTGCCTCTGGCTTCCCGAACACCTCAGAAAGCCCGTTACGAATGAATATGTTCAGGGCGTTGAAGTGGAACCTGATTATTCCGGATCCGTTCCCGAAGGATTTGAAGTGATCGACCTGCCTGCTTCGACATATCTCCTTTTCAGAGGTGAGCCCTTTGCTGAAGAAAATTACGAGTCAGCGATCGGCGAGATATGGGATGCTGAGAAAAAGTACAATCCCGAATTCATCGGCTATGCCTGGGATGACAAGAACCCGCGCATCCAGCTTGAGCCTGTAGGCGAGAGGGGCTACATCGAGCTTGTACCGGTTAAGAAGATCGGCTGATTTCAGCCTGGATTTGAACTTGAAGGTCTGCCTTTTGGGGCAGGCCTTTTATATTTATGTATTTGAAATGGAATTAACACCACATACTGTCCCAAATGAGTAATCTCGTTCTTTTCTGGTATTTTTCCTATTGTTATTAAATCAGGAAATGATTTAGGAAAAACTGCCCCTTTTTTCCTAAACCGTTTCCTGAATTTGCTTTTTTAGGAAAACAACTGGAAAACCAATATGACCTTTAGTACGCAAAGCGTTTTTCAAAGGCAGTTCAGATACTCCAGTTCTCCCTTGGCGGATCGTTGATGACAATAAAAACGTCCTTGGGGTCGATCAACAGGCTGCTGCTTAAGTGGTTCTTTATCGCGGTGATCGCGCACTGCTTTTGTTCAGAGGTTCTGCCGGGGAAGATCGTGAGTTCGATTATCATGAAGTTGTCAGACTTGAAGTCCGGGAATTCAAAATCGGCCTTGTCGTACTCTAAGATGCGCTGGAAGCGGTCCCAGTCTTCGATGCCAAGTGATTCGACGAGCCCGGCATGGACTGACTCGAGAAGTGTTTTCTTGTATTCGGCACTCCTGCCTTTGAGGAGTTCTATCTTAACTAGAGGCATATGTCTCACCCGTTCATTTTTCAAACATTATAGCAGATTGGGGCAGGCGGTTTGGGGACGGGGAGTTAGCCTTAACATACTTCACAAAACAATGGTAAGGAAACTGCTAAAAATGAGCACGTATTTTGAAGCAGGCGCCCTAATAATCTGTTATAATGTCGCCGGCAAAAACGATTAGAGGTGTTGAAGATGGCACTGCCCAAAGATCCGTTCATGCTTTTGAGCTACATAAACACGCAGCTGAGGGACAACTTTTCGAGCTTGTCGGAACTGGCTGCATCTCTTGGCGCGGATGAAGAACAGATCAGGACAACACTTGCGGGTGCAGGATTCATCTACGACGAAGGACTCAACCGGTTTGTCACCAAAGAATAATTTAAACAAAGGAGAATATTATGAAACGCAGACCTGTAGTACTTATGGTTCTTGACGGTTTCGGACTTTCCGAAAACAAGGAATACAACGCCATCGAGATGGCTAAGACTCCCGTTATCGACAAGCTTATGGCTGAGTGCCCTTTCGTTAAGGGTTACGCTTCCGGACTCGCAGTCGGACTTCCCGACGGTCAGATGGGCAACTCTGAGGTAGGCCACATGAACATCGGTTCAGGCAGAATCATCTACCAGGACCTCACACTCATCACAAAATACATTGAGGACGGCGTCTTCTTCAAGAACGAGGACCTCCTCCGTGCGATCAACAACTGCAAAGAGAAGAATTCAGACCTTCACGTTTGGGGTCTCCTCTCTGACGGCGGCGTTCACTCACACAACACACACCTTTATGCAATCCTTGAACTCTGCAAGAAGGAAGGCTTCGACAGAGTTTATGTTCATCCTTTCTTCGACGGACGTGACACACCTCCGGCATCAGGTAAGGATTACCTCCAGGCTCTTGTAGACAAGATGGCTGAGATCGGTGTCGGTAAGGTTGCTTCAATGTCCGGCCGTTACTACGCAATGGACAGAGACAACAACTGGGACAGAATCCAGACTGCTTACGATTCACTCGTATTGGGTGAGGGCGTTAAGGCTACAGACCCCGTTGCAGCCATGCAGGCTTCTTACGACGGCGGCGTAACAGACGAGTTCGTTCTTCCTACGGTTATCGTTGATAGCGAAGGTAAGCCCGTTTCAGTTGTTAAGCCTAACGACTCCGTTATCTTCTTCAACTTCCGTCCTGACCGTGCAAGAGAGATCACAAAGGCTTTCTGCTACAGCGACGAAGATATCGCAGCACAGCCCGGTGACGCTTCTGATACAAAGTGCATCAAGTACTTGAAGAGAGCTAACGGCTTCATGCCTCTCACATATGTATGCTTCAAGGATTACGACGAGCTCATTCCCAACAAGTTCGTTGCATTCAAGAAGGAAGAGATCAAGAACACATTGGGTGAGTACCTTGCAGCAAACGGCCTCAAGCAGCTCCGTATCGCTGAGACAGAGAAGTATGCACACGTTACATTCTTCTTCAACGGCGGTATCGAAGAACCCAACAAGGATGAGGACCGTACACTCGTTCCTTCACCTGCAGTTGCTACTTATGACCTTAAGCCTGAGATGAGCGCTCCCGAAGTTTCCGAGAAGCTCGACGCAGCTATCTGTTCTGACAAGTACGATGTAGTAATCATCAACTTCGCTAACCCTGACATGGTCGGCCACACAGGTGTTCTCGAGGCAGCCATCAAGGCAGTTGAGAGAGTTGACGCTTGCGTAGGCGGCGCTGTTGAAGCAGTTAAGAAGATGGACGGCGTTCTCTTCATCTGTGCTGACCACGGCAACGCTGAGCAGATGATGAACCTCGAGACAATGCAGCCTCACACTGCACACACAACGAACCCCGTTCCGTTCATCCTCTACAACTACGATCCTTCTTACACTCTCCGTGAGGGCGGCCGCCTCTGCGACATCGCTCCTACACTCCTTGAGATCATGGGACTTCCTCAGCCTGCAGAGATGACAGGTGAGTCATTACTCATTAAGAAGTGATTTGAGCCGGGAAGCTGTTTCCCGTGAAATGAATTTTTCGAGATGCGAAAATGAAGGCTGCTCCATATAGCGGGCAGCCTTATTGTTTTGTTTGCTAATCCGGTGGAAAATTCGGTTGATTGCTTATCCACGGAAAATGAGGTTGATTGCTTCTCCACGGAAAATGTTTTCGATTTGTCGGACTAAAACTGCCTTCTGACATCGACAAATACTCGGATTTTGGCAAAATCCGACTTTTTGTCGGTCTAAAACAACCTTTTCAGGTCGACAAATTTGCAACATGAGTAGTGATGCTTATACCTTCTTGAATTCCATAGTTACCATGTCCGAACCAAGAAGCTTCTTGGCATCAGCATCGTTGACGGGAGAAGTGACAGTGATGTTGCCGTAGTTGTCGATGGTGCCGGGCATGGTGTCGGTCGCGCTCTTCAGTGTGACGGCGTTGTCGTTGAGAGTAAACGTGCCTGAGCTCTCAAGGCCTGAGGTGTTGATCGTCTCAAGGTTCGCGGTGACCTGGGCGAGGACCTGTGCGCGCATGTCGGCGTAATCCTTGTAGCCGGCGATCTTGGCGAGCGCGTCGAGGCCGTAGGAAGATGTGGTACCGAGCATGTTCATTATTATCTTGTCGATGTTGGTCTCAATGAATGTCTTGATGTTGGCGACGAAGGCATCGCGGTCGACGGTGACAGTGTACTTGCCGTCCTTGAGGACGAGTGTTGTCGTGATGTAGATCCTGCCTTCAAGACCGGAAGGCATGGTGATGCCGAACTCTTTGCTGACATACGAGATGAACTTGTCGGTGATGTCCAGCGTTGAAGTGTAGGTGCCGTCGATGTTCTTGAGATTGATCGAGAATTTCTTGTAGGCGAGGAAGGCCGTGAATTCCGGGGAGTCGAGGTTTGTGATGAACCAGTCCGGACCGTTGCGGACGAGCTCGCAGGTGTAGGAATAAGTGACAGTGTCACATGCAGCAACCGCTTCGGTGATGTCGCTGATCTTGCTGAACTGTTTGCCTGCGAGGGTGCCGTAATCAGCCATGGTGAGGCGGATCACGACGGAACCGTTCTTGCCGTCGATTGTGAGTGTGGATTCGTCGATCTCATAGACCATCGTGCTTCTGACGGCTTCGCGGAATGCGATCTCTTCTTCAGTGGGATTTCCGTTGACGTCGAAAAGCTGACCTAAATAAGCCGTAATGTCGATTGAGTCAGGATCCTTATCTGAGACTGCGTATACGGCGGCAACGCCTGCCTCGTCTTCAACGACTGCCTTGGCGATGAGTTTTGCCGTATCGATGAGGGTGCCTTTGCCGATGGGAGGCATCTTGGATAAGAAGGAGTAGATGTCCTGGAACTCAGGAGAGTTAAAGTTGGTTATGTACCATTCCTTTTCTACTCTGGCGAGTTCGGCAGTGACGGTGATGGTTCTTCTCGCACAGTTGGGAACTGCATTGGCGAGAGCCTGTGCATCTTTGTAGTCGCCGTCCATGAGGGCGTTGTGGTCAGCCATTGTGAAGGTGATAACAACTGAGGCCGTGTCCTTTTCGATCTGGACGGATGAACTGTCTACTTCGTAGGTTATGGAATCCATCATCTGTGCGGCGTAGAGACACTCTTCATCGTCGTAGTTTGCGATGTCGAGCATGTCCTTGAATGCGGCCTTGAATTCGCGGTCGAGGCCGTCGGTCTTGCGCAGGATGTCAGATGAATCGCCGAGCGTAATGGACTGTGCAAAGTCCTTTGCCGCATCGACTACCTTGTTCTTTTGGAAGAGCGAGCAGGAGCATAAGACCGGGAGCAATGCCACGATCGTAACGGCTGCGAAAATCCTTGCAAATGACTTGTTCATAAATGTATCCTTCAATCTATCCTTAATATTCTATATAGTCCTACATTACTTGGCACAGAGTGTTGCGTCAAGGTTAATATACTGTAAATCTTGGTCCGGAAGTGGGTTTGAGGGCGCTTGAATCATTGAATTTTGTCCCGCACTTTTGTAAAATTTTGTTTAGAAACTCACGGCCTTTGCGGCCGCTCAAATAAATCGGGAGGAATGCCTTATGGAAGAAAAGAAAAGACTCATAACCAGAAGCGATTTTGACGGACTTGTTTGCGCAATGCTCCTCAAAGAGTTGGATATCATCGGTGAAATCAAGTTCGTTCATCCTAAGGATGTTCAGGATGGCAAGGTTGATATTACCGAGAATGACATTACGACAAACCTTCCGTTCGATCCGAGAGTCGGACTCGCTTTTGACCACCATGAGAGTGAGCTCATCAGAACTGACCATGAGGCTTTCGGCGACAAGTATATCTGCATCTGCGAAAAGTCTGCAGCAAGAGTTGTTTATAACTACTACGGCGGCGCTGATACTTTCAAGACAGTTACCGAAGAGATCATGGTTGCCGTAGATAAGGGCGACTCTGCTGATTTCACGGTTGAGGAGATCCTCAATCCTACTGACTGGGTACTCATGAATTTCATCATGGATGCAAGAACAGGTCTCGGCCGTTTCCACGATTTCAGGATCTCAAACTACCAGCTCATGATGGAACTCATCGATTACTGCACAAACCACACCATTAAGGAAGTGCTTGAACTTCCCGACGTTAAGGAACGTACAGAGCTTTACTTCGAGCAGCAGGAACTCTTCAAGAAGCAGCTTGAGGAGAACGTTAAGATCCACGATAAGGTTGCAGTCCTTGACTTAAGACCTCTTGAGACGATCTATGCAGGCAACAGATTCATGATCTACGCTATGTGGCCTGAAGTCGAGATGAGCGTTCACGTAGCATGGGGCTTCAAGAAGCAGAACACGGCCGTCATGATCGGTAAGTCCATCGTAAACAAGAACGGCACGACAGACATCGGTGAGCTCTGCCTTGCATACGGCGGCGGCGGACATACCAATGCAGGTACCTGCCAGCTTGCCAACGATGAGGTCGACGCAGCGCTTCCTGACATCATCGCAAGACTTAATGAACATGAGGAACTTAAGTAAATACAAATTAAAATAAGATACTTTGAAGTCTGGTTTTCGGGATTCGGAAACCAGACTTAACGCTTAAAGGGGAGAAATAGAATGAAGTGTAAAAGGGTGATCTCGACAGTAGTTTGCCTGGCAGTAGTTGCAGGATGCACGGCATGCACCGGACCTTCGAAAAAGGACATCCAGGCGATCGAAAACACGCTGGAAGAATACGGTGACGCATTAAGAGACGCTGATGCTGAAGCTGTTCTTGAGACAACAAACTGGGACGAAGACGACAAGGAATATCTTGAAGTGGAGTCTTTGCTTCAGTTCGACACACAGGGTGACTATGTAGTCAAATACTATAAAGAGGTAGCAGACACCATCTCGATCGATTACGATTCTAACGACATTGAGATCAAGGACGGCAAGGCTACTATAAAGGTAACCTACGAGATCATCGACTGGGAAGAAGTTCTCGATATCATCTTCATGAACAATGGCGGACAGATCAAGGATGCCTTCAAAGAGGTTGATGACACAGTCAAGATAAAGGGCAAGATCACTCTCGTCAAAGACGGCAAAGAATGGAAGATTACCAAGGTAACTGGTCTTGATGAGGTTTTTTCGTTCATCGATATAAACGGGATTCCGGATCCGGACATCCAGCCCACCGGAACGGTTGAAACAGACCCGCTGCCTACGGATGTTGATGTTACACCTACGCCCACGCCTGAGCCTACGGCTGTTCCGGTTTCCTTTGAGGATGTAGTCGAGTCTGCAACTTACACACTCACTTTAGACCAGGAGTTCATCGAGGACGCAGAAAATGCGTTTGACATGAAATCGACCAGCATTGAAGATCTCAATCAGGACGGATATCCTGAACTTATTTTTATTGCAGCAGGCAGTTATATGGACGGTGAGGTTTTCGATGCCGATCTGTATATCTGGTCATTTTTCCCCGACACAGGGAGATATAATCTCTGCGTCTGGCAGCGCGAAATTATCTACATGGCTGCAGACGGCGGATCGTTTATCGTTTTCACGACTGGCAAAGAGATAGTTATCACATACAGCGGCGGCGAGGAATCCGACTATCACACGGATACTCTTGTCTATGACTTCGATTGGAATTGCATAGCTCACTACAGACGTGACGAGCGCCTGGAATACGAACCTATTACACAGACGTATTTATACACTTACGACTATCACAAGTACGAAAATGAGATTAGTGTGGATGGTAAAGAGATTGGCGAAAACGAGTATTACAACGCTGTCTCAGGATATATAGATGATGCTGAATATGTTGTCGCAAGTAATTACACACCATCTACAGACGTCATCGAATACGGTCTCATAGCGGTTCCCGAATATTCCATGATGTACTGTTATGAGGCAATCGTATATCTCAATGCAATGGTTGAAAACTAAGGGTTTAGGAGTAAAAAAATGAAGTATAAGAAGATCATCGCAAGTATTTTATGTATTGCATTCACAGCAGGCTTTGCAGGCTGTGACAATACGAAAAAAGACCGTGAAGCGATAAGTGAAATTATCGATCAGTGTGAAGATGCATTCAAAGATGATGATGCTGAAGCGTTTCTTGAACTGACCAACTGGGATGAAGATGACGATAAATACCAGGTGGCAGAAGAACTTATGAATTTCGACTATTCTGACGAATATTTTATTGAATGCTACAACCTGATCTTCGATACGATCGAGATCGATTACGACGTTGATGACATTGAAGTCGACGGTAAAAAAGCATCCGTCATAGTTAAATATGAGGTCCTTGACTGGAGTGATATTAACTACCAGGTAAGCACCATGGAGATTACTTACATGGATGCAATTAAAAATACAAAAAAGACGAGTTCGATCAAAGGTAAGATCGATTTCGAACTCGAAAAGGGTGAGTGGAAGATCACCAAGATCACAAATCTTAACAACCTCTTCTCATTCAAGGGCTTATTAAGCCCAATCGAATATGTGCCGACTCCGGCTCCGGATCCGACTGAAACGCAGCCCACGGTTCCTGATCCTACAGAGACCCAGCCTACAGAAACGCAACCCGTAACTACAGAGCCTGCCGGAACAAGTGAGACAACGGCTTTTGCAGACAGTTACGGGAAAGCCATGGCATCGTTTAAGACGGTATTAGAGAGGAACAGGGAAGCAATCCAGCTTACCGAAGCAGTCTTTGGTATCAACGCTGTCGGTTTCTGTGATCTTGACGGTAACGGTCTGCAGGAACTCTATTTTATTGCGGATGATGGTAACGATTATTCTGCTTCGCTTCATATTTTCGAGTACAAAGAATACGCAGGTGAAGCTGTTGAAATCATCATGAGCCCCGAAATCATTACGCAGGGTCAGGCAAGCAATTACATTATCTATCTCACTGATAAAGAACTGATCGTTACTTATACTTATGGGGAATCCTATTCCTTCACTGTAGACACGGATATGTTTGCTTTAGGTGATAGAGAAGGCGGTTGCGAAAAGTGGGATCTTTGCGAGGCGTATTCCCGTGAAACCTTTACTGACTATGATCCTGCCACGGATACTGAAACAGTGACCAAGCACTTTTCCCATAACGGCACTCAATTAACTGAAGATCAGTACATGACCGAGATGAAAGATTTTACCAACAGAACGGTAATATCGCTCAGCAAGAAGTTCGTTCTCAGCTCGAACGATCCTGAATACGGCCTCATGTCAAAGCCTTCATGCAGAACGTTTGGTTACGGACTGGCAATTGAATATGTTGAATCAGAAATGAATTAAACAGTAAATATGAAAAAGATAACATCACTCATCTCAATCACACTTGCGGCATCCATGATGCTCCCTTTAACAGGCTGCCTTAATAAATTCGTTAACCCGATGGGCACTGCTGCTCTTGAAGAATATGCAAAGAACTACGGCGCCAAGGAGTACAGGAGCAGCCGCGAATTTGCGGATTTCTACAAAGACAGCTACGGTGACGTAAACCAGCTGAACGAAGGCATTTACATCCGCGCTGACGGAAAGAGCGCAGGACAGGCAATTGAATGCGCAGACGAGGTCCCGTTTTTTTACAGTGAAGACATAAAGGAAGCAACGGTCTTCGCAGTCGGTGAAATGAGCTATTACAAGTTCAACGAGTGCATGTGTATCTCCATGGTATTCGGATCCGAGAGGGATGCTGACCTTTATTATGAGGTTGCCGTGGATCAGTATTATGTTCACAGCGACAGCAATGTAATTGAGGCCAATGACTTCGACGTGCGGATGGTTTTCGACATCTACCAGAATGATTCTCAGGTCGAGATGGCAAGACAGGCACTCAAACAGGAACTCATTGACATGGGCGCCACGAGCGAGATGATCGATCAGTGGATGCAGGTTTTTGACACGATGTACGATATCGATTACGACCTGGTCCTTAAATCTTTTGAAGAAGAGGACGGCCTCAAATACACGCTCCTGACAGGCTCGCACGGTGATGTTTTCTATACGGCAGGAATTTACGTTAAGAACAATACTGTCTTTTATGCATACGGATTCGGCTACGACGAAGACGTGGTAAACGCTTATATCGACGGCGTTTGCGAGCACATGAAGGTCAAATCTCCGAGCAGTCTTTGATAAAATCAATAGTTCGCAAGCCAAACCTTATTTAACAAAAACTATACACAATCAATAGGATATTAACAGGACCTTAATTGTATTTAACAGGGCTTCAAGTCAGAATATTTTTATATTCGGTTACTAGTTTTGGGTGAAACAGATCGATATGAAAGGAGTCCTGTATGAAACGATTATTCAAGTTTTTAGTCGCAGCAGCAACCTCATTAAGTTTGCTGATTGCGAATGTCCCGTTGACACAGTTCATGGTCAGGGCGGATGATACGCCGGCTGCACCGACGTACACATTAACAAGTGATTTTGTAGAAAGACAGGAGGGTACTGTAGATACACTCCAGTTTATTAGCGGCGAAACAAAGTTGACGGAACCTTCAAATACGGTTTTTACCGCAGGAACCATAAACATAGCACTTAATCAGAATGAAGGCGCAGTTTATAAATCCTTCCGTATTATTACTATGGAAGATAATCAGCAGAAAGTGCTTTTTGAAAGTGCCGAAAACGGCAGTTCATATACGATTAATTCCGATTTCAAGATAATAAATCTTGTTTCTGCAGAAGATGAGAGCGGCCTTGTCGGAATTATGGACATTATATTTGTAAATAATGGCCAGGGCGGCCAGGGCGGCGATAATAACGGTGAAGATGAAACTGAATATACAGTAACAATCAAGTCTGCTGTTCTTCGCAAATTGTTTTTCCGCGGCTGTGCCCTTGATGAAGAGGGCGAACGCTGGGGCGATCCCGGAATCACTGTTTCTCAAGGACAGGAATATACACTTAAATTCTTGGGAATGCCTGAAGAATTAACTATAGAGAATCCGGGTGATACGGGCGTTGAGGAACTTGGACGTTTAGTAAAGGTAGTTATTAACGGTCAGGAAAGACCCGTTACAGCCAGATATGACAGATGTTCTTATTCGTTGAAAGATCTCGAGCCCGGCGATATTACTATTGAACTTGATGGCGATAATAAACCCGGTGGTGTTATCGAGTGGACAAACAGCGGTTGTCCGGAAGATCAAATACAGGGTAACATCAAGAGAAATCATGAGCAGTTTGAGAATGGTTCTGCAAGAGTAGTTGGCGTATATGAATTTTATGAAGATATTGCTGCCGGAAAAAACATAATGTCTGATTATGGAATTGAAGAAACCGGTGCATTGTTCGATGAATACAATGGCTGTCTCAGAATTGAAAACGGTTATTGGATTGCATTCGAGTTCACACCTCTTCCGGGTTATCAGTTAGTTGAATTTGGAGGGAGTGCTCCGGGTCAGGCAGGAATCAATATTAGTACTAATGAAGCACCTAACGTTTACTATTTCCAGATGCCGCAGGGCAACTGTCATTTCACGGCAAGATTCGATACACCTGAAAACATCGTAAAGATCAATGGCAATTCCATTGTTGATGACGGTGCTGTTGCAGTTGCAGAAAACGAGTTTGCAGGCGGCACGGCACAGATGACAGTTGGTGATCTGAGCAGTGACACACAGGCTGCTTACAACCAGAACAGAGATTTTACAGAAGCACTTGAAGAGAATGATTTGGAAGTTCAGGAATACTTGAGCCTTGATCTTGCAAACATCTATCAGAAAGCAAATACAGACGAGTATTGGGAAGAAGAATACCACGAACTCGAAAAGGGTAATGCTGAAGTCACTTTGAAGGTTGCCGGTAATTTCAATCCTGGTAACAACAAGGTTTATATTGTTCACGATTTGGGTGACGGCGAAGGCGTTGAGACTATTGAAGCTGTTTACAATCCCAACACTCACGAAATTACTTTTGAGACGGGAAGTTTCTCTAACTTCATGATCGCTACATCTGACGAGCAGAATGATATAGCTGTTGATCCGAATAATAACAATGATGATTACGAAGATGATGAATATGACGAAGAGTATGATGAAGATTTCACACCTCACTTCTCAATCGCACTCGATGAAAATGATGAACCCGCTCTCGGTGTCTGGGAAGAAGGACAGGACAAGCCTTTCTTCGTACCTATGGAACTCGGTCTGGCTATTCCCGGCGACTCTGTAATTCATAACGACTTGCCTAAGGATCTTCCTGATGAGTGCCTGTTGATTTACTACATCAATGGCGAAGAAGTTGATTGCTTCAATATGGAAGAGCGCGACTTAACATTCTCTCCCGGACATTTTGTAGTATTAGACGGTGTCTATGCTTCAGAGGGTGCTTTCATGGTCTTCTTTACAGAGTGCTATGTAGTAGGTATTGATGTTATCCAGATGGATCTCAGCCTGAAGGCTCTGGATAAAGATGGCAAGGTTATTGAGCCTGTAGGCGGAAGTGATAAAGATGGAACTTTGATTTTCGAGTGCGGCGATGCCGGTGAGGAAGATTTCACATACTTTGAAATTGCTTACCCTGTATGCCCTGCTGAAGTAGTTGTTAAGGGTATTAACGACTATGCGATCTTCTATCTCGAATGCAATGAAAAGGATATGTTCAATACTCCTATCGGTGAGAACAGCATAGAGTATCCTTCCGAGGATGACTATATCTGGATCGGTGCATGGGGCATGGTTCCTGATTCTGAGACAGTTAATTTCACAGACAGCCTGACAAAGGTATCTGCTGTATTCGAAGGTGTCAGCGAAGATAAGATCGATGATTATCTGCTCTTAGTAACTGAGTTTGATACTTCTGATGCATCTGAAGAAGAAATTGCAGCATTCAAGAAGCAGATTGCAGAAAAGGGCTATGACATTTCCGAATTCCCGTTGGGATTCGATATCACTCTCTATGACAAGAATGGTGAAGTACATGAGCCCGGATTCACAGTAAGAATAACACTCGTACTGGAGAAAGCTCTTGATCTTGAGGATGGCGAGACAGTCCTGATCCTCCACAAGCTTGATGACGACAAGTTTGAGATTATCGAAGCAGTTTACAACGCAAAGGATCTGACTCTCACATTTGAGACGAAGTCATTCTCACCGTTCGTAGTAGCCTTCGGTACGAAGGCAGCTCCCGCATCTGTTGTTAAGACAGGTGAGGATATCGCCACCACAAGGATCGTGATCGCATCCCTCCTTATCGGTGCCGCAGCAGCTGCAGGAATCCTTTTCATCAGAAGAAGAGAATCTGAGATCGAAAAGGAAGAGAATTAAGACCCTACGTTTTGATACGTCAAACATACGGACTCTCCATTGAAAAACAGTAAAAGATAAACAATCAGATGTAGGGTTCCGGGGCGTGCAGGTTGACCGTCTGCACGCCCCTTTTTGCGAAAACACAATCGGATTTTTGTGGGAAAATAAGAAATTTTTTATAGCAAAAATATCGAACAAATAACCCTGTTCATATAATGGATTAGGGCATGATAACTTTACTATGGTGGTATATACCTGATAAAATATACAAAACTATGAAATCGGAGGGAACCGATCATGGATGCTTTATTATTTGCTAAGGCAGCTAGAGAAGAAAAGGATGCAATGCTTGAGACATATCTTGCAGATACTGACAGTGTTGCAGGCGAACAGATCGCTAAGCTTAAGGCTGCAGGCGCAAGTGACGAACTCTTGAGAGAAGTTTTCAATTCAGTTCTTACTGATTGTTTCTATAACATTCTCCTTGGTATCGACGGCCAGATGCCGATCGGTTCTTTAGGCGAGAGAAGCTACAGGCTCCTCGCACCTGACAGCACAGTTATCGCTAACGCTTCAGGCACTCTTGCAGAGGCTGCATACGAGGCATTCTACGGCGAAGAAGGCTGAGCATAATTACTACTTGAATTAATGAAGGCTGTCTCATCGTGAGGCAGCCTTTTATGTTGCGTATATTTCGTAGTAATCGTAATCGGTGACGGGTGTAAGGTAATTAATGGTATTTGCTCTGCCCAGGTCCAAATGACTGAAGACACCATAGCCGCAGCCGACGATCTCGTTATCTTTATAGAACACGACACAGAGAAAATAACTGTCACGGATCTGGTCTCCGTTTACCTGTTCGGAACCGGATTCGCCTCTTGTCTCGACGATTACTCCGGTTACCAAGCCGTTATCGTCTTTTACTACTTTGCTGCGGTCCGTAACCACGACTGTAGCTTCCTGTCCCTTGTAACGGCCGTTGTAGGGATTATAGTGTATCTCGCAGTTGTCATTGGAAAAATCGTGAAGATAAACAGAATCAAGACTGACATAGACAATTGTGGATTCAGCTTCAATATATTGGATCAGGGGAATAAAGCCATAATCTCCGTCATCTTTGTAATAAATTAATTCAGGAAAGTAGACCCTGAACGGATTGGGGTTGGTTATCTCGATGCAGAACAATGCGTTATCTGTTTTGTCTGATGGTATATTTGTCTCGGAAAAATAATGAATCTCACCCAATTCCAGAGGCTGTGCGATCAGTGAAATCTCATAACCTTGCTCAAGGAGCCTGAGATGTTCTTCGCATAACGGGTGTTCTCTGGTACTTTTTTTGAACTCGGTTTTCCCGCCGATTAAGGTCCAGTAGATCTTGCCGTTCTTATATTCAAATTGTTCGTAACCGAAATAGGGATTTCTGTTCATATAATTCCAATCAGAACCGATTTCGGTCTTATCATAGTCGCCTTTGGTCTCCCATGAATATGTACTGAAATTTCCCTGAGGGATCTCGAAAGTAAGAGAACGCCACCTGTATCTGCTCGTAAATAATGCAGTCTCTTCCGTCTCGTCTTCGAAATAGAAAAGCTCGATATTATTGTCATGGATATAGAGTGTATAGTGAAACTCTTTGTGCTTGGATTCCCACCATCCGTAGAGGTCCTCTACGGTTTTGTCTGCCTTGAGGGAACAAGATGATACCAGAGTGCCGATGAGGGCAGTAATCAGGATGAGAACGGCTGTCAGTGAGAAGGATTTTCGCATGATAATACAGGGATTACTTCGGCGCCCAGACGATCCAGACGAACAGATAACCTGCGATTACTGCCGTAAGCGTAAAGGGGATGCCGATCTTCATGAAGTCGCCGAAGCTTACTTCATGGCCTTCCTTGCGGAGCATGCCGACACCGGCGATATTGGCTGATGCGCCGATAGGTGTGAGGTTGCCGCCTAAAGTTGCGCCGACCAGGAGACCAAAGTATAAGAAGTGCGGTTCGACGTTCATTGCGGTTGCTACGCCTGCGAGCAAAGGAAGCATCGTAGCGACGTAGGGAATGTTGTCGATGAATGCGGAGATTGCGACTGAACCCCATACGATGATGGAGAAGAGTACGAATCTGTTGGAGCCGCCGAAGTTTGCGATAAGGTTTGCGAGGTCATTGATGATGCCGACTTCCTTGATCGATGCGATTACTACAAAAAGACCGCTTAAGAGCAGCATCGTATCCCAGTCCAGAGCTTTGAGTGAATGAACCATTCCTTTGGTGCTCTTCTGCTTGATGAGCTCCCAGACGATCGTGAGGATGCCGCATACCATACAGATGATTCCGTTTGTCCATTCGTGTGTGTTGGGGATGAATGAAGCGATGATGAGAAGGACTACGTGGCCGAGCATCGTGATAGTCGGGACATAGTCTGTAACCTTAGTGTGCTCCGTGCTGTTAACGGGCTCTCTGTTCTTGCGGAACATAATCATCATGAGAGGAATCGTGAGGATCGCGCCGAGCTCTACTGCGAAGAACATGCCGGGCTTGCCGTTCATGTAGAAGAAGTCATTGAAGTTCATGTGGTCTGCTGCAGCGAGCATGATGGAAGTCGTGTCGCCGACGAGCGTTGCCGCACCCTGAAGATTGGATGAGACGGCGATGCAGATGATCATGGGAACAGGGTTGATCTTGAGCTTTTTGCATATGGCAAGACCTACCGGAGCGACCATGAGAACTGTTGCAACGTTATCGATGAATGCGGAGATGATGCCTGAGAAAAGCGACATCAGGATCGTTACCCACATGACGTTTTTCGAGATGCGGAGAAGCGCTTCTGCGATCCTGTTCGGCATTTTAGATTCGATGAAGTAATCGACTATTACCATCGTGCCGAAGATCATCATGAGGACGTTCCAGTCGATCGCGGGGAGCACTTTGCCGAGCGGCAGGATCTGACAGATCACCATGAGGGCTGCTGCCGATAATGCAACGATCGCGCGGCGCTTGGGCAGTACGATCATGAGAATGTACATTATCAGAAAGATACCGATTGCTATGTATTTGGTCATCAGGTGCTCCTTGAAGATTTATTTCTTGGCGTCGGTTTTCGATGAGCGGAAGACGAGCTTCTGCTGGATCGTGTAGCTGAGGAAGAAAAGCAGGGTGTCAACGACTGCCTTGACCAGTGTTGTTGTCTCGAGATGGAGGAGGAAGGCGATGAGGCTTACGACGCCTGCACTTACGCACATCTGGATTATCGCGAGAAGTGCATATTTAGTGAGCGATGCGCCTTTGGAAGCGCGGCTTTTGAATACGAATTTGTAGTTGATGAGATAGTTATAGATCGCGGAGATCACTCTCGCGCTGACCGTTGCCATGAAGACGCCCATGCCGACATCGGCGATAGATACGGATGTTGAAGGGAACATATCTGCAAAAAGAAGGCAGAACAGGTGATAGAGTGCGATGTCCAGTACGAACGATGAGAGTGACGCGAAGATATACTTGATGAACTTCTTGCCCAGTATCTTGTAGATCCTTATGGAATCCACGATGGGACGGAAATGTGTCTGGTGGTTTTCCTTCGACTCATATATTGTCTGGATAGGGATCTCGGTAAGACCGCATCTGCCTGAAACTTCCAGGAGCATCTGCATCTCGTATTCGAATCTCTCGCCCTTAACATTGATGAGATCCTTCATGAAGTCAAAAGGAATGCCGCGAAGGCCCGATTGCGTGTCGCTGACCTTTATGCCTGCAACGTATGAGAAAACCGTTATCGTGACCGTGTTGCCGAACCAGCTCTTCCACGGGATATCCTTCTTATTGAACTGGCGGACGCCGAGGATGAGATCATCAGGCTTTTCAATGAGCTTGTTGATTATGTTGGCGATGCATTCGGGTGTGTGCTGTCCGTCAGAATCGGCGGTGACGCATCCCAAAGCATCGGGCATGTTTTCGGTAATGTATGTGAATGCCGTCTTGAGCGCACGGCCTTTTCCGCGGTTGGGCTGATAAGAGATCAGCTTGCCGCCGCGCCTTGAAATGATAGTCTCCGCTTCCTTGAAAATGGGATCGTATTCTTCTGATGAACCGTCGTTGACAATGATGACGGGTCCCATTTCTTTTGCGTCGAGATCGTGCAGTAATGCGATAAGCCTGTCGTCAGGCTCATATGAGGGGATTACGATAGGTATTAACACCTGCTGTCGGATCTCTTCGTTTTTCATAGTGACTATATTAGCATAAGTGGGCCTGATTTCAGTCGGACGGATGGCGCTTATAAAGGAGCTTGAGAAGTATCGGTGCCGTGATCGAACTTACGAGGATCATGAGGATGACCGCCGTGAAATAGTCGGAGGAGATGAGTCCTGCCGCAAGACCTTTCTGCGCGGTGATGAGCGCAACTTCGCCACGGGTCATCATGCCGACGCCGATCTTGAGCGAGTCGCCCCACTTGAACCTGCAAAGCTTTGAAGCGGCGCCGCAGCCGATGATCTTCGACAGAAGCGCTACTGCAACGAATGCGATCGAGAAGATCATGAGGGTAGGATTCATGCTCTCGAAAGAAACCTTCAGTCCGATCCCTGCGAAGAAGATGGGCGCGAAAACCATGTAAGAGCTGACGTCTACCTTACGCTCAACATACTTGACGTCGTGGAGGTTGCAAAGGACAACGCCTGCGACATAAGCGCCGGTGATGTCTGCGATACCGAAATATCTTTCAGCTACATAAGACATGCCGATGCAGTAAACGAGAGCTGCGATAGGGATTCTTCTTGTATGTTCATATCTGGCGTCGAGCCACTTGAAAGCCTTGTAAACAACAAAGCCCGTGATGATGGCGATCGCGAAGAACATTACCGCCTTGAGCATCGTTGCCCATACTGACGCACCGGAACCCTTGGCACTCAATACGAATGTGAGAACGACGATTACGATGACGTCGTCGATGATGGCAGCACTTACGATGGTCGTTCCGACAGTGCCGCTGAGCTTGCCTAATTCCTTGAGGGCAGCAACAGTGATGCTGACTGATGTGGCAGCCATGAGCGTTCCGATGAAGAGTCCCTTGATGAACTGGTCAGAACCGATGGGGCCGAAACCATAGAAACTCATGAAGAGTACGGCGCCCATGATGAGAGGGACGAATACGCCGGCGCATGCGATGACGGTAGCCTTAAGGCCCGTCTGCTTGAGCTTTTTCATGTCTGTGGAAAGGCCGGCTTCGAACATGAGCATGATGACGCCGATCTCTGCCATCTTGTTGATGAAGTCAGACTGATCCACAATGCCCAGAACGGCAGGTCCGATTAGAAGACCTGCAACGATCTCTCCAACGACCTCAGGTGCGTGGAGCTTTCTTGCGATGATTCCGAACACCTTTGCGGTGAGCAGTATCAGGGCGATGTCAAGTAAAAATCTAAGACTTTCCAAATCAGTCACTTCCATTCAAAAAGGCAATTTAATGCCTGCCAAATTCCACCGCTACTAGTTATATCACGGTAAATTTTTAGCGGCAGACTGCACTTTATACAAACTTATTCTTTTAATAAGGTGTTTTAGGCGTAAAAATGTTATTATAGAGTGTCGAATTACGGCACATCGGAGGCTTATTAATGAAACAGCTTGAGTATCCTTACGATTCCGACTATATCCTTCGCAAGAAGAAGGCTATCAGAAGAGAGCTTTTGGCGAGGGAGGATATCAAGTATATCGAGAAGAAGATTGCCATCTTGGGCGGCTCCACGACCAGCGACATCAAGCAGGTATTGGAACTCTTCCTTTTGAACTATGGCATTAAGCCGGAGTTTTTCGAATCCGAATATAACAAGTATTTTGAAGACGCGGTCTTCGGCAATCCCGAACTGGACGATTTCAAGCCGGATCTCGTTTTCGTGCATACCACTACAAGAAACATCGCAAGATTTCCGTCTGTCACGGATTCTCCCGAACAGATCGATGCTCTTTTGGAAGAGACCATGGGAAGATTCGAGCAGGTCTGGAAAGCACTTGCAGACAGATTCCAGTGCACGATAATTCAGAACAATTTCGAGCAACCTTATTACAGGCTCCTGGGCAACAGCGATTTTACGAACATCCACGGCAGGCTGAACTTCATCAACAGACTTAACGACAGGTTCTGCAGTTATGCCCAGACACACGGCAATTTCTTCATCAACGACATCAACTATGTCTCGGCTGTCTACGGCATCAAGAAGTGGGCAGATCCCGGTGACTGGTACAGATATAAGTACGCTTTGAGCGTTTCCGCGATCCCTGATTTTGCGTTCAATCTGGCGCGCATCATCAAGGCGGTTTACGGCCGCAACAAGAAGGCGTTTGCGCTCGATATGGACAATACATTGTGGGGCGGTATCGTTGGCGACGACGGTCCGGAAAACATCAAGGTAGGCCACGAGGATGCGGAATCCGAACTCTTCACGGAGTTCCAGCAGTACGTCAAGGCGCATAAGGATCTTGGCATCCTTCTTACCGTCGCATCCAAGAACGACGAGGAGAATGCACTTGCCGGCCTCGCACGTCCCGACTCAACGCTCAAGCAGGATGACTTCATCATCATCAAGGCCAACTGGGACAACAAGGACCGCAACATCGCAAACATCGCAACAGAGCTCAACATCGGCTCCGACAGCTTCGTTTTCGTGGACGATAACCCTGTCGAAAGAGCGCTCGTCGAGAACCAGATCGCAGGCATTTCCGTACCTGAAGTAGGCGCGCCGGAGACATACATCGACGTGCTCGATTCGAACGGATTTTTTGAAGTTACTGGCATTTCCGAAGAAGACTTAAAGCGCGGCGGAATGTATAAGGCGAACATGGAGCGCGCCAAGGCATCTGCTTCATTCGATAATTACGACGACTATTTAAGGTCACTCGAGATGACCGCCGAGATCAAGGCATTCGCGCCTGTTTACATGGCAAGGATCGCTGAGCTCACCAACAAGAGCAACCAGTTCAACCTGACGACCAAGCGCTGTTCACAGGCTGAGATCGAGAAGTTCGCATCAGATCCTTCCTACATCACTTTGTACGGAAGACTCGAGGACAAGTTCGGTGACAACGGTGTCGTAGCGGTAACTTTCGGCCACGCTGAAGGCGATACGTTCCACATCGACCTGTGGCTCATGAGCTGCAGAGTCTTAAAGCGCGGTATGGAATTTGCAATGATGGATGAGCTTATAGCAGAGGCAAAATCCCGCAATATCACGAAGATCAAAGGCTACTATTTCCCGACCGCAAAGAATAAAATGGTCAAGGATTTTTACGGGCTTCAGGGCTTTACGAAAATAAGCGAGGCTGAAGACGGCGCGGCCGAGTGGATGCTCGATCTGAATGAGCCCCACAAGAGCGGCAACGTCGCCATCAAGGTCAACTGACATAAGGCTCTCGCAAAAGGAGATTTAGGAAATGACAAGAGAAGAGATTTACGGCAAGCTTAACGAAGTGTTTCAGGATGTTTTCGATGACGAGGACATCACGGTAAACGATTCCACAGTCGCAGCCGACGTTGACGGCTGGGATTCATTGGAGCACATCAACCTCATTGTCGCTGTCGAGAGATGCTTTGGCATCAAGTTCACGATGGGTGAGACGACCGGTCTTAAGAATGTCGGCGAGATGGTAGACAGGATCATCGCCCACCTCGGCTAAGGGTTAATTAATGTCATTAGTATCCGCACTTTTCCTGGCTTTCGTTGCAGCAGTCTTACTGCTCTACTATGTGCTGCCCAAGTCCGTAAGACTCTGGGTGGTCCTTGCTGCGAGCCTTGCTTTTGCAGGATTTTTAGGTTTTTACACATTGCTGTTCGTCCTCGTGTCAGGAGTCCTCTGTTATGTCGGAGGCCTTCTTGCCGGCCCCTCGAAAAGCAACGCTCTGCGCAACGTCGCAACCGTAATAACGGTCGTAATCAACATCGCGCTTTTGTGCTGCATCAAGTACTACAACGTGCTTGGCCTTGCCGCTGAAAGACTCAATCTCCTCTTCGGCGCGACCGAGACCTCTAACACATTCTTCCTCTACGCAGTTCCTGTCGGAATGTCCTTCTATGTCCTCCAGACATCAGGCTACATCTTAGACTGCAGATGGGAAAAGATCGCACCCGAGAAAAACTTCTTCAAGGTATTACTGTTCTCAACATACTTCCCGCAGCTTATGTCGGGACCTATGAACACTTACGCTAACCTTTCCGCAGAGTTCGAGAAGGCCAAGTCCGTCAAGTTCTCACTTGAGAGGATCTGCGACGGCGCGGTAAGGATCGCGTGGGGATTTTTCAAAAAGCTCGTAATCGCTGAGCGCGCCGCAATGCCTGTAAATCTTATCTTTGGAGACCACCAGACATTCACGGGTCTCTATGTTCCGATCGGCGTTTTCTTCTTCGCGATCCAGCTCTACTGCGATTTCTCCGGATGCATGGACGTCGTAATCGGAGTATCCCACATGCTCGGCATCGAACTTCCCGAGAACTTCAACTGCCCGTTCTTCTCAAAGACCGTCAAGGAATACTGGAGAAGATGGCACATCACTCTCGGCGGATGGCTCCGTGATTACCTCATGTATCCTATCCTGAAGAGCGAGCCGCTCATCAAACTCGGCGACTGGTCGAAGGCAAAGTTCGGCAAGAAGAACGGTAAGAAAGTTCCTACTTATGTCGCTCTTTTCATCCTCTGGTTTGCAGTCGGCTACTGGCACGGCGGTCTTTGGAATTACGTTATTGGTTCAGGAATCCTGCACTTCATCTACATCGTGCTGGGAATGATTTTCGAGCCCGTGTCAAAGAAGATCCGCCCGAAGATCGGCGCTGACAAGCTCTACTTCAGGATCTTCCAGTCCGTCCGCACATTCATCCTGATGCTCTCGGGCTTCGTATTCTTCAGATCTGCCACTGTCATGGACGCAGTCGACATGTATGCTGCGATCTTCCGCAGAGGCGGAGCTGCTCTTAACTGGGCAAACTTCTCTGCTTCAGGCCTTGATCTGTCTAACCTCATCGTGCTCATCGTAGCTGTCCTGCTCGTTGTCGCAGTCGACGCTTATAAATATGTACCCGGTGAAGATGACCAGCCCAAGTCCGCGATCGCCTTCTTAAGAAGCAAGGGCGTTGTCGTTCTCTGGGCAGCATTTATGGTTTTGTTTGTTGCAACTTTAGTCTTCGGAATGTATGGTTTAGGCTATGATTCCGGTTCATTCATATACGCTAGAATCTGACGGAGGAATTACTTATGAACATTGTTTGTCTCGACATGGAAGGCGTTTTGGTCCCTGAGATCTGGATCGAGTTTTCAAAGAAGACCGGAATTCCGGAACTTACACGCACGACCAGGGATGAGCCCGATTACGACAAGCTCATGCACTGGAGACTCGGCATCTTAAGAGAGCACGGTTTGGGCCTCAAGGAGATCCAGGATGTTATCGCTCAGATCGATCCTCTTCCCGGCGCAAAGGAATTCCTCGACGAGCTCCGCAAGGATATGCAGGTCATCATCATCAGCGACACGTTCACACAGTTCGCCATGCCTCTCATGAAAAAGCTCGGCTATCCGGCACTTTTCTGCAACTCACTTATCGTAGGTGAGGACGGCATGATCGAAGACTTCAAGATGAGGATCGAGAACTCAAAGCTTTCCACAGTTAAGGCTCTGCAGTCCATCGGCTTCGACACTATAGCTTCAGGCGACTCTTATAACGACCTCGCCATGATCAAGGCATCAAAGGCAGGTTTCCTTTTCAAGAGCACCGAGAAGATCATCGCCGACAACCCGGACATTCCTGCATTCGAAGAGTTCGACGAGCTGCTTGCCGCTATCAAGGCCGTTCCGGATTCCAACTGAGTCAGCTGAATTAATTATGGTTTTGAAAGGGATGTCTCTTGTGTGGGGCATCTCTGTTTTATGCATCGAAATCGGCTTCCACTTTTTCTTCCACCTGTTTAGGGTGTTATACATGGAAGAACACATGGAATTTGCCCGAATTCCAACATTCCTTCCACCTGTTTTGGCCGAAATAGATGGAAGAAAAACTGGAATGGTGTTGGGTGTGTTTTGGCGTATCGAAAAATTTACTTATATGCCTTCGGAAGATTCCAGCCGTAGTGTGCCGCGCAGAGTCTGATGACGCAGACGAAGAAGAAGCCTGCGAGCATGGCGGCTTCGGCAGAACCCGTGATGATGTAGAAAACGTAGACGATCGCGGCTCCGACGATGGAGGCGCATGCGTAGATGTGCTTTACGAAAATGTAGGGCATCTCGAGCGAGAGCGCGTCTCTTAAGACACCGCCGCCGACACCGGTGACCACGCCGAGGAAAACAACGAGGAATGCGTTGTTTGCGTAGGGTCCCAGAAGGCCCGTGTGGACGCCGTCTGCTGTGAAAGCGGCGAGACCGATCGTGTCGAACCAGAAGAAGACCTTCTCATAGATGGCTCGCGTTTTGTCGGAAACTTCACGTTTTCTCTTGTGCTGCCACCATACGAATATGAATGTGACGTTGGCCGTGACGGCCGCAATGATTACGAATAAAGGGTTCTTGAAAGCCATCGGAGGGGTGGAGCCGGTAATGAGGTCCCTGATGATGCCGCCGCCCGTAGCTGTCAGGAGCGCTAAAATGTTGACGCCGAAGATGTCCATCTTCTTGCGGATGCCCGCCATGGCACCGGACACTGCAAAAGCGACAGTGCCGATGATGTCTGTGATCAAGATGAAGAGTTCGGTATCCATAGCAGACATTATATTTTTTTTGAACTGGTTTTTCTACTGGTGAAAAAACGGCCAAAAATACGGCTAAAAATAGCGGTTCTTTTATTTGACAGTTACCTCCTCTCTAAATAAAATAAAATAATCTATTTAAGCGGAGGCGTTTCGCATGGCAGCAATTACCGATTGCGAACATCTCGTACAGTATTACGAGACAGATCAGATGGGCGTTGTCCATCATTCGAACTACATCAGATGGTTTGAGGAAGCTAGAACAAAGCTTTTTGAAGATATCGGACTGGGTTATAAGGGAATGGAAGAGATGGGGATCATAAGTCCCGTCGTTGGCCTTACCGCCAAGTACAAGACCATGGCAAAGTATTGTGATACGGTCGTTATCAGGGCCGAGATCACGAGATATACCGGAGTAAGATTCGATATTAAGTACACGGTTTTCGACAAGGAGACCGAACAGGTAAGATGCACGGGAACCAGTGAGCACTGCTTCATCAGCCCGGCAGGAAAGGTTATTTCACTTCAGAGGGAAAAGCCTGAAGAACACGCGAGATTTGACATGCTCGTCAACGGAAAGGAAGGTTAATATGGCAGACATCATTATCGTAGGCGCAGGCCCCGCAGGACTCTCCGCAGCTATCTACGCAAGACGCGCAGGCATGAGCACGACTCTCTATGAGGCCGAGATGTACGGCGGCCAGATCGTCAACACACCTGAGGTCGAGAACTATCCGGCTGTTGCAAAGATCTCCGGTTTTGATTTTGCGACAAACCTTTATAACCAGGCAATAAATCTTGGCGCTGTCCTTGAATTCGGCAAGGTCGCATCCATCGCGAAAACAGACTCCGGTTTTGACGTCACCCTCGCTTCCGGCAAGGTTGATACGGCAAAGGCAGTCATCTTAGCTGTCGGCGCATCCAACCGCCACATGGGCATCGCCAGGGAAGATGAGCTCCTGGGCAAGGGCATTTCCTATTGCGCTACATGCGACGGCGCTTTCTATAAGGGCAAGACGGTTGCAGTCACAGGCGGCGGAAATACTGCCGTTGAAGATGCCATTTATCTTGCAGGTATTGTAGACAAGGTATATCTTATACACCGCAGAAATGAATTCAGGGCTGAAGACGTTCTCGTTGAAGCAGCGAAAAAGCTTCCCAACCTTGAGATCGTTACTCCTTATGTCGTTGAGTCACTCATTGGCGAACCCAAGCTTACCGGCGTTGAGCTGACAAACAGGGAAAACGGCAGCAAGAAGACGATTGACGTTAACGGGCTTTTCGTAGCTATCGGCCAGGAGCCGAAGACCGCTGACTTCAAGGATCTTGTAACTTTGCAGGGCGGATACATCGAAGCAGGCGAGAACTGCAAGACGAACGTCGAAGGCATTTTTGCTGCGGGAGACGCGAGAGTCAAGAAGGTAAGACAGCTTACGACAGCCTGCGCAGACGGCGCGGTTGCAGCGCTTGCAGCGATCGACTACATCAAGCTCGGCGTCTGATATTAAACGGATAACAATTTGTTGGAGGAATATATGTACAGAAATGTATTTGATGTGCTTGAAGAGAGGGGTTACTTCTCTCAGGCTACACACAGAGATGAGATCTACGAGCTCTTGAGCAAGCCCGGTGTTTCTTTCTACATCGGATTTGACCCTACGGCTGATTCACTTCACGTAGGTCACTTCGTCCAGATGATGGTCATGAGCCACATGCAGAAGGCAGGACACCGTCCTATCGCTCTCATGGGCGGCGGCACGGCAATGATCGGTGATCCTACGGGACGTACCGACATGCGTCAGATGATGACCGTTGAGACTATCGACCACAACGTTGAGTGCTTCAAGAAGCAGATGGGCAAGGTCGTTGATTTTTCTGAGGGCAAGGCACTCATCGTAAACAACGCCGACTGGCTCAGAAATCTTAACTACATCGAGTTCTTAAGAGAAGTCGGAACACACTTCTCCGTAAACAAGATGCTCACTGCAGAGTGCTATAAGCAGCGTCTCGAAAAGGGCCTTTCCTTCCTCGAATTCAACTACATGCTCATGCAGGGCTACGATTTCTACTACCTGCACGAAAAGTACGGCTGCAACCTGGAGTTCGGCGGTGACGACCAGTGGTCCAACATCCTTGCCGGCATGGAGCTTGTACGCCGTAAGAAGGGCGATTCCGTTTACGGTCTCACATTCACTCTCCTTACAAACAGCGAAGGCAAGAAGATGGGCAAGACCGCAAAGGGTGCCGTTTGGCTCGACGCCGAGAAGACACCTGTTTTCGACTTCTATCAGTACTGGAGAAATGTCGACGATGCCGATGTCATCAAGTGCATGAAGCTCCTTACATTCCTCGAAATGGACGAGATCAACGAGTACGCAAAGCTCACAGATTCTGCTATCAACGAGGCTAAGAAGAGACTTGCTTACGAAGTTACGAAGATCGTTCACGGTGAAGAAGCTGCCGATATCGCGAAAAAGACTGCTGAAGATATTTTCGAGAACGCGGGAAGATCTGAAGACATGAAGACAACCGAGATCACAGCTGATGAACTCAAGGCCGGCATGCAGATCGCTGACGCTCTCGTTAAGGCAGGTCTCATGAAGTCCAAGGGCGAAGCAAGAAGAATGATCCAGCAGAAGGGCGTTTACCTCAATGACAACGTTGTTGAGGATCAGTTCTATGAACTCAAGGAATCAGACTTTGACGCTAACGGCGAAGCTATCGTACGTAAGGGTAAGAAGAACTACCACCGTTTCAAGGTTGGCTGATACCGGCTTAATTAAATGCTATTCATCCCCGGCATATGTTTATGTCGGGGATTTTTACTTTGATATTTAGTTGATATTGTCGGCATCTGTTCGTTGAAATGAGTTTTTGCGTAGCGTAAAATATTTTTAGATTTTGTGTTTGGAGGGAATTTTTTTATGAAGAGATTAAAGGCCATTGCAGCAGCTGCTCTTGCTTGCGTAACACTGATCTCATTCACGGGCTGCTCAGGTTTTAAGGTAATTGATGATGAGGATGTTTTCTTCGATGCTTTGGACAATGCAGTAGGCATTGATGATGATGAGACATATCATCAGAAGAACGTCACATATAACGGAGACAAAGTTGAGTATGTAATCTATGCCCAGGACGGCGATAACTACTACACATATATCAGATTCAAGAAGGCTGACGATGCTATGGATCTTTTCGATGATTTCTATCAGGATTTCCAGGAGATCAGAGACGACAACGATTTCACGGGCACCAGCTCCATGAGCGCTACAAAGACCCGCGGTTCCGTATGTTTCAACGGCGAGATCGAGAGCGGTTCGATCATAACTTTATACCGTCATGACAGCTACATCTATGAAGACTGCGAGATCTACGGCGGTGTTTACGTTAATGACAACGTTTACATCGAAGTTTACTCCTTGAACGGCAGCAAGCGCGACAAGGAAAAGATCACGAACTTCCTGAAGGAGATAGGATTTCCTAAGCCTTAATGATGTTTCTCAGCGCAGGGCTTCCGCGCTCGCGATGCTCGCTTGTGCAGAAGCGCTTCAAATACATCATTAAGCCTTACAGTTTGCTTATAAAACTTAATATCTGCTAAGAGGTTGGATACGCGTCCAACCTCTTTTTTTGTGTGAGGAAAATTTCCGGCATAGTCCCATTAATGACATTTACAAACATATGTTCGGGGTGATAGAATGACGGCACCTACAAGAACAGGGGGTTAAGACTATGGCAGTGCAAGGCAATAAATACACGTATGACGGGACTTTTGAAGGTTATCTTTGTGCGGTGCTTGCAGCCTTGAGATCGGGGAAGGTGCCGGTTTCCATATCGGACAGAAGGACGGCGGGATTTACTGATGATGCCATTAATGTCACTACAAGTTTTAAGGATGCCCAGTATCTTTATCACATGATCTCAGTCAAGAGCAGTGCAGAGGTCCAGCAGATGACGGCAGACTATTTCCTTACGGACAGCATAGGACTTGAGATCAATCTCTATAAGATGATCTTCTGCTCTTTAAAATACGGCGCGAGGGTTGCGGAAGATTATAAGAGCGAGCTTATGAGAGGCATCCAGATGGCAATCAGGGATCTCTACAGGGAGGCGCAGTCGATACTGCCTGAACTTGATTTCTATCTCGGTGAGGAGGCTTCGTGCATGGTGATAAATCCCAGGAATTCAGTGCTGCCGATAATCAGGCAGACGGTCTTAAAAAGGCGCGACATCGACAGTTTTATCCTCTACGACAAGAGACACCATCTGCTTCTTGAGCGGTATGCCGACCAGAACATGTTGTTGGACATATCCGATTTTCCGATGCCGGAATTCAAAGATCCGCACGAGGCGTATTCTTATCTCTGGCCATTTGTAAGGGACCGCCGTTTTGAAGTCAGGGTCATACCCGGTCAAAAGAAAAGCGGCTCTACGATAGAGCCGCTCTGGTTGAAAGCTTCGTAAGTTTTCAGATCACTTTTTTTCTTCAGCAGATCTGATAGCCTTTCTCATGATCTTTCCGTTGAAGGTCTTGGGAAGCTCATCCACAAACTCAACTACTCTAGGATACTTATACGGAGCTGTCTTTTCTTTAACGTAATTCTGGATCTCTTTCTTGAGTTCCTCTGTTCTCTCTGTGCCCTTAACGAGAGTGATCGTTGCCTTTACGACGATGCCTCTTACGCCCTGAGGGTCAGGTACACCGGTAACTGCGCACTCAAGAACATAAGGGAGTTCCATGATGACATTCTCGATCTCGAAGGGTCCGATACGGTAGCCGGAAGACTTAATGACATCGTCAGTACGTCCGACGTACCAGATGTAGCCGTCCTCGTCTGCCCATGCAGTATCACCTGTGTGATACCAGCCGTCATGCCATGCCTCGTTCGTAAGATCGGGTGCGAGATAGTACTGAAGGAAGAGTCCCTTCGGATGGTAGTTCTGTGTATTGATGCAGATCTCACCAGTCTCACCGGGTTTGCATACGTTGCCGTCGGGATCAAGGATCTTAACGTCGTAGAGCGGGTTAGGCTTACCCATTGAACCGATGCGGAGCTTGGCGCCTACGAGGTTAGCGATTGCAAGTGTTGTCTCTGTCTGGCCGAAGCCTTCCATGAGACGGATACCGGTTGCTGCCATGAAGCGGTTGAATACCTCAGGGTTCAGAGCTTCACCTGCAGTAACAGCATACTTAAGTGAAGAAAGATCGTACTTGGACAGATCTTCCTTGATGAAGAATCTGAACATTGTCGGAGGTGCGCAGAATGTAGTGATGTTGTATTTAGCAAACATAGGGAGGATCTCTTCAGCCTTGAAGCGGTCGAAGTCGAAAGTGAAGACAGGTGCTTCGCAGAGCCACTGACCATAGAGCTTGCCCCAGAGTGCCTTACCCCAGCCTGTATCGGAGATGGAGAAGTGGAGTCCGTTAGGATCTACGTTCTGCCAATACTTGGCTGTAGGGATGTGGCCGATTGCATACATGTAAGAATGCAGAGCCATCTTAGGATATCCTGTTGTACCTGATGTGAAGAACATTACCATCGGATCGTATCCGCATGCGTAATCTTCAGGACGCTCGAATACATCAGAGCAGTTCTTGAATTCTTCATTGAAGTCGTGCCAGCCGGGTCTTGAACCGTTGCAGAGGATGAGTGTCTCAACTCCGCATGCCTTTGCAGCCTTCTCGCACTCATCGGCAGCATCGTCATCTGAAGTGCAGAATACTGCCTTAACGCCTGCGGCATTGAAACGGTATTCGTAGTCGTGGTCACGGAGGAGGTGTGTAGCAGGGATAGCTACGGCGCCGAGCTTTTCGAGACCCATCATGGCGAACCAGAACTGATAGTGGCGCTTGAGTACAAGTACGACCTTGTCGCCCTTGCCGATGCCCAAAGACTTGAAGTAGTTGGCCGTCATGTTGGAATACTTCTTGATGTCTCCGAATGTGAATCTTTTCTCTGTTACGCAGTCCTTTGCGACCCAGAGCATGGCGAGCTTGTCAGGATTCTTGTCTGCGATAACGTCAACGCAGTCGAATGCGAAGTTGAACTTCTTGCAGGCAGGAACGTTAACGTCAACGTCTACCATCTGGCCGTTCTCATCGAGAACGCCGTTGAGGTAATGTGTGTAAACGGCATCTTCAAGATTAGCTGCGTCAACGTTTGTAACGTTGTCCGTACGCATCTCTTCTGAATTGTAAGGTGTTGTATAGTTCTCACCCTTGCCCCATGCTTCGGGGTTTAAGATGATCGCATAGAAGACGCAGTCCTCACCGCCCAGAGCAAACTCGCCGTGGGGTTGTGTGGAGTCAAAGTAGATGCAGTCGCCTTCATGGAGTACCTCGGAGGAATCGCCGATGATTACCTTCAATGTACCCTTAACGACGATGTTCATCTCCTGATAGTTATGTGAAACGAGGTGATAGGGAGGATTCAAAGCCTCTTCGGAATAAGGTACTACGACACGGAAAGGTTCGCAGAGCTTGTTCTTGAATCTGGATGCAAGACGCTGGTACTTGTAGCCTGTACGTCTTGTGATGGGGCTCCCCTGTCCGTTTCTTGTTACTGCATATTCCTTGAGGGAAGGGGATGAACCTTCCATGATGTCGGAAATCTCAACGCCGGCAAGGTTAGCGAACTTGTAAATGAATGTGAAGTTGAAGTCCTGTGTACCTTCCTCAAACTTGAGATACTCCTCGGTGGAAATATCAAGTTTAGAAGCGACTTCTTCGGGTGTGAGACCCATATCAAGTCTAAGACCATGAACACGGGATGCAACTTCTGCGAGCTTGAACTCTACGTTGTTGTCTGTTGTTGACATAAGCAATCTCCTTCTAAAGATGTATTTTTCTCCGCAAATAAAAAAGCCTCAACATCCTACTTAGGATATTGAGACGAATATAAATCCGCGGTACCACTCAATTTGCAAACCCTTAAGGTTTACCACTCACGAAGTCTGACAACTCCTTTACCTTAACGCAGCATCACGGGCACCATCTACTTGGGAATCATTCCTGTTCGGGATGCCGGCTCGGAAGGGATAGCTTATGCAAATATCGTCACGTGCCTCTCAGCAAATAGCACTTCTCTGTATTGACCGAATCAATGCGGCTTTCTTCGTCACAGCCTTTGATTAAGTATTCAATTGTTGCTCTTTCTTGCGAAATGCACCTCAAATATATATGTGCGTAACAAAATTGTCAACAATCATTTTCAAGTTATTTTTTGCACATAAGAATTTGAAAGTGTAAAATGTGCTTATAATAATTTATTATCCGAATTATGCACTTATGTGAAATGTCCGGATAAAAAATTAAAATGAGCACCAATCAGAACTTGCAATAGAAGCAAACACAAACGCCAAGGAGACACATAAGTATGTCGGTAAAGTATCTTGTATCGGGCGGCGAAGGCGCATTAGGCAAAACTGTTATCAGTATGCTCCTCCAAAGAGGAGAAAAAGTAAGGATCCTCATGAGTGAGCTTTCTGACACCAGGATCTACAGAAACAATCCCAACATTGAGATCTGTTACGGTATTTCCACAGACAAAGACTCCATGAGAGAATTCTTCGAACTCGAAGATCCGAGATCGGCAGTACTTTTCCATACCGATGAATATGTATCACTTTCCGATTCCACCAATCTCACAATGAGAAGAGTTAACGTCATCGGTGCAGAGAACATCGTTGACATGTGTCTTAAGCGTAAGGTCGGCAAGCTCGTTTATTTAAGTTCAGCATATGCTCTTAATCCTGAAGTTTCAGGTGATAATATCACGATCCATTTCGACCGTAACAAGGTTGAAGGAGAATATGCAAAGTCAAAGGCTGAGGCAGCAGCTTATGTCATGGAGAAGGTTGCACTCAACAGACTCAATGCCGTAATGGTACTTCCTACATTCATCATCGGCCCCGGCTATTCCCAGGATTATGAGATCAATAAGGTCCTCAACAGTTATCTTAACAACGGTACCATCCCTCCGAAGGGCGGCGGACGTGCTTTCGTCGACGTAAGAGACGTTGCTAACGCAATGCTCACATTGGCTGACAAGGGCGAACCCGGTGCCGGCTACATCGTAAGCGGCGACTACAAGACATCAGGCGAATTCTTCCAGGACGTTAACGACATCCAGGGTATCGAGAAGCCCATGAAGACAGCTTCCAAGCTCGTCATGAGCAAGTCTCTTGCAAAGCTCGTCGACTTCTACTACAAGATCACACACAAGGAGAATCCGAGAGAAGCTTACACATTGTTCAGCGAGAATCCCGATGCACGTTTCGAAGACAATAGCAAGGGCATCCTTCCCGAGACAACGATCAGCTTCAAGGAATCCCTCAACGATACGATCAAGGGCGCACAGCAGGGCGGCATCCAGTCTTCTGCTGCGGTAACTCCCAAGACTGACAAGAAGCCTGATGCTCAGGCAAAACCTGAAAAGAAGACTGCTTTCGATGCTATGGAAGCAAGACTCAAGCAGTCACAGAACGTTACTGCAAAAGCTCACACAGTATCAGCAAATCCTGCTGAGGCAACTGCTCAGAGACCTGCCGGCACAAGACCTGCGGCAGCTGCTGCAGCAAAGGCAGCAGCTGAAGAGAAGGAAGATGAGAACAAGTCGATCATGCCCCAGTCTTCTCTGAAGGATCCTGAGACAGAGACGAAGGCTGATGAGCCTAAACTTAATTCAGAGACAACATTCAGATTCGGCGGCACGCCTACAAAGTTCACGACAGCAGAGCCCAAGAAGTCCATCATTCCGGGTAAGGATGATGCAAAGGCAGCTCCTGCCGAGAAGAAGGCTGAACCCGTTAAGTCAATAATTCCGGATACACCTAAGGCACCTTCACCTTCTCCTTTCAAGACATCAGAGGAACCCAAGGCTGAAGCACCTAAGGCAGAAAGACCTGTATCTTCAGGCTTCCCGAGAGCTGCTGCAACACCTTCAGCTGCACCCAGAACAGAGAGACCTGCATCAACAGGTTTCCCGAGAGCAGCAGCTACACCTTCTTCTGCTCCCGCTGCACCTGCAGCACCCAAGGCAGCAGAAGCACCTAAAGCAGTAGAAACACCTAAGGTTGAAGAGGCGCCCAAGGCAGCAGAGCCGAAGGCAGAAGAACCTAAGGTTGAAGCTCCGAAGGCAGAAGAACCCAAGGCTGAGGCACCTAAGGCTGAAAGACCCGTATCTTCCGGTTTCCCGAGAGCAGCGGCAACTCCTTCAGCTGCACCCAGAACAGAGAGACCTGCTTCTGCAGGATTCCCGAGAGCTGCTGCAACGCCTTCAGCTGCACCTAAGGCAGAAAGACCCGGTGCCGGATTCCCTAAGGCTTCTTCAACTCCGAAGGATGATCCCAAGCCGAGCTCAGGACCTTCATTGAGTGGAAGTTCATTAGGCGGCGGACTTGGCGGCGGTTCCGGTGAAGGCAAACTGCACTCATCTGATTCTTCTGCACAGTCGATCACTGCACAGTTCCTTTCAGCTCAGGCAGCCAATAACAACAATGCATTTAAGCCTGCACAGTCTAACGAGCCCAGCCCGTTCAAGCCTGCAATGGCATCAACCGCTTCTACAAAGGCTGAGCCCGGCAATCCTTTCAAGCCCGCTCCGTCAGCAGTACCTGCTCAGAAGCCGGAGACTTCAAATCCGTTCGGTGGTGCATTCAAGCCCGCTGAACCTGCAAAGGCTGAGACTCCTGCACCCGCCGGAAATACATACGGCTTTAAGCCCGCAGCAAGCGCTGAACCTGAGGCAAAGAAGGCACCCCTGATCACAGAGCCTACTGACGATTCATTCTTCGATGACATTGATGAAGAGTTCAATAAGTTCAACGTTATCGCAAACAGTGATTCAGGTTCAGGACCGTCCGTTCCTCCGGGAATCTTCGCTCCTCCTCCGGGAAACTGATAAATGAGCGTAACGCAAGTGGAATCAGTAAAGATTAATAAGAATATTATTTTAGCAAGCGCGTCTCCCAGGAGGCGCGAATTGCTGTCTTTGGTTACAAAAGAATTCACCGTTATTACTGCTGACGTTGATGAGCGTGCCGCAGAGATCAAGATGGAAGAAGAGGGCACGCCCGCGCTTAAGGTCAGTGAGCATCTCGCAGAGATAAAAGCGAAGGCTGTTTTCGATTCATTGTCAGATGAAGAAAAGGAAAACTCTATCGTCATCGGCGCAGACACATCTGTCATTTTGGATGACGTGATCTACGGCAAACCTGAGGACCGTGAAGATGCAGTAAGAATGCTTTCATCGATGTGCGGAAAAGAGCATGTCGTCGCGACCGGAGTTGCTCTTTTCGCAGGGTCAGAAAAGAGAGTGTTCACGGAAGAAACAAGCGTCGAATTCTATCAGCTTGATGAGTTCCAGAGTAAGCTCATTTCGGACTACTGTGACAGCGGTTCACCCTACGATAAAGCAGGCTCATACGGCATCCAGGATATGGGTGCACTCTTGATAAAAAGGATCGACGGAGACTACTCCAATGTGGTGGGTCTGCCCGTCGCAAGATTGGCACGCGAACTTGCAAATCTGCTATAATATCTACCGGAATATTCGGATAGATTTATAGGAGGAATAACTCATGTTTGGGATAGGGTTAAACAATCTCATCAAGATTGGTTTCAGAGTTAGTGATCATATCCTGAAGCAGCAAGAGATAGAGCGTTCAAGAACCGCTTCCGAGAGAGCAAGACTTCAGGCTGAAGCCTCAAGAGAGAAGACTATCGAAGAAAATTCAAGATACAGAAGAACGATGCTGGAAGACGAGATCGCACGTGCCAGCGTAGCTGTTGAATGTCCGAACTGCGGTTCGACAGGCAACAGGATCAGAAGGGGCTCAACAGGTTTCTGCCAGTTCTGCGGAACGGCCATTCAGATCAGCCAGAGCGGTACCGCTTTTATCGCTGATCCGATCGCGAAAGAAAGAGCTCTTGCTGAAGAAGAAATCAAAAGGAAGAGCGGGGAGCAGGCAAATGTCTAAAACAAGCAAGGGCAGCGGCACGGCAGGAAGCGTATTAGCTCTTATAGGAGTATATGCACTTATTTATTTAGTGTGCACGGCACTGTTCATCGCTTTGTTCCACACAAGCTTTCTTGCGGGCATGGACGTCCTCATGTACAGGGGCGCCGCATTCATCATAATCACCGGTGTCGTATCGGCAGTGATCATGGGCGTCATCAGAAAGTTCTGGGGCTTCGTAACAATAAGGGACATCATCATGATGTTCGTTATTTTCTGCTGTGTAAACATGGTGTTCCTTACGCTCATTCCCGTTACGGTAGAGCGTTCGGTTTCCGTGTTCATGTTAAGCTACATGGAAGAAAATTCCGACCAGACTTTTACTGAGGAATCAGTCGGAGAAGTATTCACTACAAAGTACGTTGAAGACTACGGTGCTTTCGAAAAGCGTTTCCACGAGCAGGTTGAGACCGGCACCATAGTTGAGAACCCTGACGGCACATATTCGATCACGGAGAGCGGACGCTTTGTCGTTAAGATGTTCAGGACGATAGCGGACTGGTTTGGCACCGACCAGCGGCTTGTTTATCCGAACGAAAATTAGTTTTCGGACAATAATATCAATTATCGGGGGCATCTTTTGAAAGATGCCCTTTTCTATTGTTGACAATTTATATTTGACACAATATAATTTCATCAAACAGAAACGAAAGGAGAATTACAAAATGTCCATCTACGATTACACAGTACCCACACCCAAAGGAGAGGAGATCTCCCTCAAGGATTACGAAGGCAAGGTTATTCTCATTGTAAATACGGCAACAGGATGCGGTTTCACACCTCACTACAAGCCGATCGAAGAAATGTACGAAGAGTTCCACGACAAGGGATTTGAAGTCATCGATGTTCCCTGCAACCAGTTTGCAGACCAGACACCCGGAACAGATGAAGAGATCCACGAGTTCTGCACACTCAAGTACAAAACACAGTTCCCCCAGATGAAGAAGTCCGACGTTAACGGCGAGAACGCTCTTCCTCTGTTCACATATCTCAAGTCACAGCAGGGCTTCGAAGGGTTTGGAATAGGACCTTCAGCTATTGCCATGAAGACTATGCTCAAAAAGAACGATCCGGATTATGAGAATAATCCTGACATCAAGTGGAACTTCACAAAGTTCATCGTTGACCGCCAGGGCAATGTAGTTAAGAGATTCGAGCCTACAACAGACATGAAGAAGGTTAGAAAATTTGTTGAGAGCCTTATCTGATCAGGGGTGATTCTCTAATGAAAGTTAACGACAACATGAAACTTGATTCGCAGCTGTGCTTTCCCTTATATGCAGCAGCGCGAAAGATAGTAAATCTCTACACACCCTACCTGAAGCCGCTTGGAATTACGTACACGCAGTACATCATGTTCCTGGTCCTCTGGGAAGAAGAGAAGATCACGGTAGGTGAACTGTGCAAGAGATTAAAGCTCGACACCGGCACTGTCACGCCGATGCTCAAAAATACCGAAAAGCAGGGTCTTATCAACAGGACCAGAAGCGAGGAAGATGAGCGAGTAGTCGTTGTAAGCCTCACTGAAGAAGGAAAGGCATTATACAAAAAGGCGAAAGACATCCCCACAAAGCTCAGTTCATGTGTGAGACTCAGCCCGGAAGAAGCAATGCAGCTCTACTCGATACTGTATAAGCTTCTCGAAGAATAAACGAAAGGTCATTCCACTTTTTCATTACACCCAATCCTCCCCGAAACACACAGACCCAAAAAAGTGGAAGTACAATTTTTCAACAGACCAGGGAAACGCCGGAGCAATATCGCTCCGGCGTTACTATTTTCGGGCCGTCGAAAACCAGATCTGTAATTGTTGGTCGATTTTAAAGGCAACAATTACAGAAAAAGGAGATTTTTTGTAATTGTCGAGTGTTTTTCGGGCAAACAATTACAGAACTTGAGACATCACTTGAGTTAAAAATCGATTTTAGTGCACTAAAGACAAATCAGAAATCTCAGGAATATTTCCGGTTTGGTAATTCTGTCCATCCGATTATTATGGACGGGGATATCAAAGAAAAAATATAATTTAAGTGTAGCAAGGATCTGGCGCCAGTCCTAAAAATCAAGCCTTCGGAATAGGGCTTTTGGGAATAAGGGAGGGAACTGATATGCCACCTTCACATAAGAGTTCATCTACACACTACGATTCTGGAAGCAGCAGAAGCTACAGCTCAAGCAGCCGCGGCAGAAGCTCAGGCAGACTCACGATCTTCGACTGGGTCATCAGGGTTCCGATAGCAATCTTGCTCTTAGGATTCATGGGATTCTATATCCTGTCGGGCGCGACAATGGATGTCGAGAAATTCAAGGCAACAGTCAAGAGACTTCCTGAGTTCCCCGCATATGTTATGGAGCAGATGGAAAAGAAGTCTGAAGCTCAAAAAGCGTACGAAGCAACGGCAGTACAGGACAGCTACTACGTTAAGTCTATCGGTCGTTACTGCGACTGGGACAACGAGATGGAGTGCTACTACGATCCGGTAACAGACTGCTATTTCTGGTACAACGATACGACAAAGACCCACACATGGCAGTACTGGTATGAGGACATCTCATCCGACTACGGTGAATTCGGCTGGATGGAATACGATTCCACCGAAAAGCAGTGGTACATCGAAGTGTCGGACGGAGAATGGATCGAGCTGCCCGCAGAATATGACCGCAGCGATCTGTGGCACGTTGAGTAAGTCAAGCAATCCGCAAATATGGAAAAGGGATAGAAAAACGCCGGAGCGTAAGTGCTCCGGCGTGTTCGTTTATATGTGCTTTTTGTTTCTCTAAAAGCCTTAAGTTATACGCGGCCAAAACCGACTGCTTTTCTGACGAGCTCGTACTTTTCTTTTGCGATCTCGTTAGTGTAATCACGGCCTGCATCAAGGATGTCGTTGATCATGCCGCTTGCGAGTACTTCGTTGTATTTCTCCTGGAAAGGAACGACCTTCTCAACAACTGCATCTGCAACTGCTTTCTTGAGGTCGCCGTATCCGCCGCCTTCGAATTTTGCAACTGCATCTTCGATCTCACATCCGGAGAATACGGAGTAGATCGTAAGAAGGTTGGATACGCCGGGCTTCTCGTCTTCGTCGAACTTGATGATGCCGTCTGAGTCTGTAACCGCAGACATGATCTTCTTTCTTATCGTCTTTTCGGGATCGGAAAGGAAGACGGATGCCTTCGGGTTATCGGTGGACTTGCTCATCTTCTGGTTGGGGTTCTGAAGATCACGGATCTTGGCGCCTACTGTAGGGATGAGCGGCTCAGGGATCCTGAAGAGTTCGCCGTAACGGTTGTTGAATCTGATCGCAAGATTTCTTGCAAGCTCAACGTGCTGCTTCTGGTCGATGCCCGTAGGAACGTACTTGGGATCGTAGAGCAGGATGTCTGCTGCCATGAGGTCAGGATATGTAACGAGGCCTTCTGTGAAAGTCTCGTGAAGAGCTGACTTAGCCTTGAACTGATGCATTCTTGTCAGGTCGCCGTGAGGTGTGTGGCATTCGAAGATCCAGGACAGATTTGCGTGATAGAGATTCTCCGACTGAATGTAGATGTGCATGTTCTCAAGGTTGGGATCGACGCCGCATGCGATGTACATTGCGATGGCGTTGATGATGTTCTTATGAAGAGCATCAGGATCCTGGGGTACCGTGATTGCGTGCATGTCAGGAACGAAGAGGAATGTCTCATAGTCCTTCTGATAGTTAACGATCTGGGAGATTCCGCCTGCGTAATTTCCGATCGTAAGTGAACCGCTGGGCTGAAGGCCCGTAAGTAATCTGTCCATATTAAACCTCCATTGTCATAAAGACGCTTAATCTTATCACGATGTAATATAATTTACAAAGAAAGAGAGGACTATAATTTGCTTTATATTCTTACGGCACTTAAATGTGAAGCTGCGGCGCTGGGTGGACTTCCCGGCGAAGTTATAGTCACGGGCGTAGGCGGGCGCGTTGTTGACCGGATCAAACGGATAGGCCTTAAGCCTGACGATCATGTGCTTAACGTCGGGATTTGTGCCGGCAGCGAAAAGGGTGAGGGCTACCTCATAAATCAGGTTATATCTTCTGTTACCGGCCGCCGTTTTTATCCCGACATTCTCTTTGAATCAGACGCGAAAGAGATGAGTCTCACATATTCTGATGAGGTCGTGACTTCGGTCGAAGACGGCATGCTCTACGACATGGAATCAGCCCTTATCTGCGATGCGGTACTTAAGATAATCCCGCCGTCGAATCTCGCTCTTTATAAAGTCGTCTCCGACAGCGGTGAAAACTTCCCCACGGCTAATGAAGTGACACAGCTAATAAGAGCGCACTTAGATGAGATAAAGAAAATCGCTTCGTTGCTTGTAAGTGAAGAGGGGAATGCTTCATATGAGTTCATTCCCGAATCCATAAAGGAAAACTTGCGTCTTACCCAGTACATGCGAAATGAATTGAAAGATCTGGAACATTGCTGTGTAGCTTCGGGCCGACAGGATGAAGTTTTAAAACTGTTGTCCGACATGGAAAAAGAGGGCCGTATCCCTGTTAAGGATAAGAAAGCCGGAAGGGAGGTGCTCGATGAGATTTACTCATATCTACGTTGAGGAGCGGGCACTTGAATACCCACTGGCTAAAAAAATAATGGATAAACTTCCTGATGCAAACGTTGTCAGGATAAAGCACTACAAAGACGTGTTCGACCGTAAAAGACAGAATGCGGTTTTGCAGCATGACCACCGTGCGCTGATAGTGGCGGTAAGAGACGGCAACAGGATCTTTGAAGGCGCGCCGGTGTGCCAGTCTTTCGGAAATGCGAATTTCTATTATGCGAGCTCCATGATGAACTGTCCGTTCGACTGTGAGTACTGCTATTTGAAAGGCATGTATCCTTCAAGCCACATGGTCGTGTTCGTAAACCTTGAAGATTACAGAGCGGACGTTGAAGAGAAACTTAAGGAAGGACCGATGTATGTCTGCGCTTCCTACGATACGGACCTGCTGGCAATGAACGGCCTTACGGGGCATGCGGATTTCTGGAAAGGTCTCGCAGCCGAACACCCTGATCTTCTCGTCGAGCTCAGGACAAAGGCCGCAGTTGAGATAAAAGAAAACATATCGAACGTCATCTATGCTTTTACTTTGTCGCCTGATGAAGTGGTATCCCGTTATGAGAAGAACACCGCTCCATTGAAGGCCAGGATCAGCGCGGCTGCTTCTGCCATTGGGAACGGCGCAAAGGTAAGGCTCTGCTTTGATCCGATAATTAAGATTCCTGATTGGAAAGAAGCATATAAGAGACTGGTTGAAGAGACGGCTGCTGCCATAGATTTCCCGAAGCTTACTGATGTCAGTGTCGGCACGTTCAGGATATCAGCCGATTACCTCAATAAGATGAGGAAGGCTTATCCCGGTTCGGAGGTCGCGTGGTATCCTTATGTCATAAAAGACGGCGTTGCACAGTACGAACCTGAGACCGACCGCGGGATGCAGGAGTTCGTCTGCGCGGCTTTAGGGGAACACATAGGAAAGGAGAAGATATTCACATGGAATTAAAGACTGCAATCGTGACCGGAGCGTCTTCGGGCATCGGACTTGCCATCTCGAAAATGCTTGCCGAAGAAGGATATAAAGTTTACGGCATCGGAAGGATCTTTCCTGACGGTTGCGACTTCTTTGAGAAGAGGATGTCTTTGGATCTGAGAGATACGGATATACTTCTCGCTAAGATAACCGGCATAAAAAGAGTGGACCTCCTGGTCAATGCGGCAGGCAGCGCATTCTACGGGCTTGCCGAATTTAACACTCCCGAACAGATACAGGAGATGTGCAGGGTGGATCTCGAAGCTCCTATGATCCTGACATCGGCACTGCTGCCGAGGCTTAAGGATGTGAGGGGCATGGTGATCAACATCGCATCAGTCACATCGACAAGGATCAACACACACGGCGCTGTATATGGTGCTTTGAAAGCAGGTCTTAGAAGCTATGGCAGAAGCCTTTATGAAGAAGTAAGGAAGACCGGCGTCAGGGTCGTAACCGTCTGCCCGGATCTTACGGCAGGAACCAAGCTCTACAGAAATGCCGACTTCAAACCTTCAGAAGATGACGGCTGCTACCTCGTTCCTGAGGATACCGCCGAGTGCGTCAGAGACATCATCAACATGAGAGAGGGTGCCGTTGTGACTGAGGTCGAGGTAAGGCCCCAGTTCAACAGGATCGAGAAGAAGCCCAAGTAATAGTTGTTTATTATTAGATTTATTTAGAGCGGGTCCGTTGGGGTCCGCTCTTTTTTGAGCCCATATATATGGGTACAAGATCTTGTGGTCAGGCTTCGGTTTTGGGGACAGAAATATTACATTTTCGAACCCGGGAAGGGGCAAAAATTTATAAAAAAGTCTTGAAACCCTATTGTTTGTCAACTTTTCGTACTTTTATTACAGTCACGTTACGAGCACAATATATTGTGATTTGCTGTTGACACAACCACAACATATGGGTAATCTGTAAGAGCGTTTTGAGAAATCCGAAGCGCATTCGCACCTATTTTCAATTCATAAGCGAGGTATTGGGGTATGATCATCGGCGGACTTCAGAAGTTGACTCTTTTGGACTTCCCCGGGACGGTAGCTTGTACGGTTTTTACGGTCGGCTGCAATCTGAGATGCCCTTTCTGCCACAACCCGGACCTGGTGAACAATCCCCCGGAAGACCTGAGGATGAGCGAAGAAGGTTTTTTCGCGTTCCTCAAGAAAAGACAGGGGATCCTGGACGGGGTTGCCATCACAGGCGGCGAACCGCTTCTGCATTCTGACATCGGTGAGTTTATCGCAAAGATCAAGTCGATGGGTTACAAGGTAAAACTTGATACCAACGGCACGTTCCCTGACAGGCTGGAGAAGATCCTGGCCGAAGGCAACGTCGATTATGTGGCGATGGACATCAAGAACACCTTTGACAAGTATGCGGAAACAGTTGGTATCAAGAACTTCGATGTCGAGCTCATAAAGCGGAGCATCAGGCTGATACAGGAAAGCGGCGTTGCACATGAGTTCAGGACAACAGTGGTAGCGCCTCTTCACGAAGCGGGCGATTTCGATCAGATCGCGAAGCAGGTGGAAGGATCTGAGAATTACTTCCTCCAGAACTTCGTAGATTCGGGAAATCTCCTGAATGGTGAAGGCCTTGGCGAGATGCCGCACGAAGAGTTGGAAAAAGCTTTGGAAAATGCGAAGAAAATAATACCGCAAGCAAAGATACGCGGAGAGAGTTAAGGAGAGGAACATGTATCAAATCATCAAGAGAGACGGCAAAGTCGTAGACTTTGACTTAAGCAAGATCTCGGGAGCCATTGAGAAGGCTTTCGTTGCACAGAACAGAGAGTATAATTCACAGATCATTGATATGCTCGCTTTGAATGCCGTATCCGACTGCGAGAAGAAGGCAGTTGACGGCAAGGTAGACGTTGAGTCCATCCAGGACAGCGTCGAGGTTACGCTTCAGAAGATGGGTTACGACGATGTAGCTAAGGCTTACATCCTTTATCGTGCACAGCGCGAAAAGATCCGTAACATGAACTCTGCTCTCTTGAACTACAAGAGCCTCGTTGACAGCTACGTTAAGGTTGAAGACTGGCGTGTTAAAGAGAACTCCACAGTTACATATTCCGTAGGCGGTCTCATCCTCTCCAACTCCGGCGCGATCACAGCAAATTACTGGCTCTCTGAGATCTACGACAAAGAGATCGCAGACGCACACAGAAATGCTGATATCCATATTCACGACCTCTCCATGCTCACAGGTTACTGTGCAGGATGGTCACTTAAGCAGCTCATCCAGGAAGGTTTGGGCGGCATCACAGGTAAGATCACATCTGCTCCTGCAAAGCACCTCTCCACACTTTGCAACCAGATGGTCAACTTCCTCGGCATCATGCAGAACGAGTGGGCAGGCGCTCAGGCTTTCTCCTCTTTCGACACATATCTCGCACCTTTCGTAAAGATTGACAACTTAAACTACAAGCAGGTTAAGCAGGACATCCAGTCATTCATCTATGGCGTTAACACACCTTCAAGATGGGGTACACAGAGCCCGTTCACAAACATCACTCTTGACTGGACAGTTCCGAATGACCTCGCTGAGCAGAACTGTATCGTAGGCGGCAAGGAAGTCGACTTCAAGTACAAGGATTGTAAGGCTGAGATGGACATGGTCAACAAGGCATTCATCGAGATCATGATCGAAGGTGACGCTAACGGCCGCGGATTCCAGTATCCTATCCCTACATATTCCATCACAAGAGATTTCGACTGGTCTGAGACAGAGAACAACAAGCTTCTTTTCGAGATGGCTGCAAAGTATGGTATCCCTTACTTCTCCAACTACATTAACTCCGACATGGAGCCTTCCGATGTACGTTCAATGTGCTGCCGTTTGAGACTCGACCTTCGTGAGCTCCGTAAGAAGTCCGGCGGATTCTTCGGTTCAGGTGAGTCCACAGGTTCCGTAGGCGTTGTTACCATCAACATTCCCCGTATCGCTTATCTTGCTACAGATGTTGATGACTTCTATAAGAGACTCGACCACCTCATGGACATCTCCGCTAGATCACTTAAGATCAAGAGAAACACGATCACAAAGCTTCTCGAGGAAGGCCTCTATCCTTATACAAAGCACTACCTCGGAACATTCAACAACCACTTCTCAACGATCGGTCTTGTTGGTATGAACGAAGCAGGCCTCAACGCAAGATGGCTCAGAAAGGATCTCACTCACGAAGAGACACAGAAGTTCGCAGCTGACGTTCTCAACCACATGAGAGAGAAGCTCTCCGAATACCAGGAGAAGTACGGCGACCTCTATAACCTTGAGGCTACACCTGCAGAGTCCACAGCTTTCCGTCTTGCTAAGCACGACAAGGCTAAGTTCCCTGACATCATCACGGCAGACGATGCTTCCGGCGTATTCTATTACACCAACAGCTCACATCTCCCTGTCGGATACACAGCAGATATCTTCGATGCATTGGACGTTCAGGATAACCTCCAGACACTCTATACATCAGGTACGGTATTCCACGCATTCTTAGGCGAGCGTCTCCCTGACTGGAAGGCTGCAGCATCTCTCGTAAGAAAGATCGCCGAGAATTACAGACTGCCTTACTACACAATGTCTCCTACATACTCCATCTGCTCCGTTCACGGATATCTCCCCGGCGAAGTCAAGGCTTGCCCTCACTGCGGCGGTCCTACAGAGACATACAGCCGTATCACAGGTTACTATCGTCCGGTCAAGAATTGGAACGACGGTAAGCTCCAGGAGTTCAAGGACAGAAAGACATACGACATCTGCAACTCTAACCTGAAGCCCAGAACGGCTACAGTTACCATCACAAAGCCCGAGGAGAAGGCGGCTTCTGATGTTGCCATAGACGGTGACGCACAGGTAACAAAGCCGATGCTCTTTACAACACACACATGCGCAAAGTGCAAGGCTGTTAAGGCTATGTTCGATGAGCAGCGCTTCGACTACGAGCTCGTATATGCTGACGACGATCTCGACCTCGCTAAGCAGTTCGACATCGTAAACGTTCCCGTCCTCGTCATTCCTGAAGACGGCGGCGTTAAGAAATACACAGACGTCGGACCCATCAGAGATTATGTAAACGAATGCAAAGGCATTAAAGCTTAAGGATTGGTGTTTGAAGTGATCAAGGGCTGTCTCGCTTTGAAGTGAACCCTCGAAGTTGGACGATTTAAAATGAGTATAAGGACTGATTCCTTGCCTGGCAAGGAGTCAGTCCTTTCAATTTGACCTGAATTCTCTCGTTGTTGTAGTAATCTATGTATTCTTCCATAGCCTTCTGAA
>JAZROA010000017.1:0-102535 GCA_045648465.1 Saccharofermentans sp. | reverse complement strand
ACGAAAGCCCATTTATGGGCTGCTACGGGTCAAAGGCAATAAGGCTTGAACGTATGTGAAAGCCAGCGCCTTGAGGCGCTGGCCGGTAACAGAGGCTTATAGCCTCAGTGCAAACCACCCGTTTGACGGGTGGTTATGATTTGAAAATCGAACTGTTTTTTCTTATACGAAATATACAAAAGACGGCTATTTGCCACAGTTTTCTTTTATTCTTATTCGTTTGGCATCATTGATGTTGATGATATAATTTAATGTCTTTTGAAAAGGAATATATAAGTGGAGATAATTAACAGAAATGAGTAAGAAAAGCCATGACGCTGAAGGGAATAAACCCCGCAAGAAGTCTAAGGCAGCAGCATATTTCGTCAGATTTCTGGCAGCCGTTCTCGGCCTTGCCATCGGTTTCTGTCTTTACTGGGTTTATATTTTCGGCGGTACATTCGTATCAGTACCTGTTGTAAATAAGGAAGATTATTCGACTATGGATCTTTCAGAAGGTGGCAGTACTACCGGCGGAGATGTAACATCCTCCTGGTTTGATGGTGGTCACACAAGACTTTACTATGATCCTTCACATCCGATCATTGAAGTAAAGCAGAAGGATCCTAATATTGAGAACATCCTTGTATTCGGTATTGATGCCAGAGGCACGGATGACTATGCATGCCGTACAGACTGCATGATGATTCTTTCTATTAATAAAAAAGATAATTCCTTAAAGATTATTTCTCTCATGAGAGATACGGCCGTATATATCGGTGATACCGAAGACACACTGGGAACCAGACTTAATAAGCTTAATTCCGCTTACCATTTCGGTGGTGTCGGCGAGATGATCAATACCATAAATGTTATCTTCGACCTTGATATTCAGCGTTTTGTTATGTTCGATTTCGGCAGTGCAGCAGAGATCATCGACCTGTGCGGAGGTGTTGAGATCGATGTCAGACCTGAGGAGTTATCCTATTTGAACGAGGACCTTGATGAGTCCCGTGCTCTTGACGGTAATACTTCTCCTCATATAACATCAGGCGGCGTCCAGATCTTGGACGGACATCAGGCTGTTGCATGGTCAAGGATCAGACATCTGGATTCGGATTTTGCCAGGGCTTCCAGACAAAGAACAGTAGCTACTGCTTTGATGACAAAAGTAAACGGCATGTCTTATGGCCAAAAACTTCAGCTTTTAAACGATTCGGCAGGCGTATTCGAGACAAATATGAATACTGCTGATATAATGCGTGTGGCATTAAATTGTTTTGCATGCTTGGAAAATAGAGAAGAATACAGATTCCCTGAGGATGGAACTTATACCGTTCAGAACGATCCTTGGATGATGTTGATAGATTTTGACGAACAAAAACAAAGAATAAACGACTATATTTGGGGTGAATAAAGATGAGTAAGACAGTTGCAACTTGTATTGCCGAGACTAACCTTATACAGGGTGAACCTCAGGAGAACGTATTCTTTCTTACGCTTTCACGTAAGATCGAAGACTTCCCGAACGAGTTCTTAAGAACAGCCAGATCTACATCTCCGATCCAGATCTGCGCGATCTTCTCGACAATCGGTCCCGACAATCTTTCTGCTGTATTGAACCTTGAGCTCAATGCGGAGCTCGAAAAGATCGTAGCCGCTTGCGCCAATCAGGCAGTTCTTGATTTCGATGGTTTTGCAAACCAGGTAATCAACACCCTCAACGTTAAGGTATGTAATTTCGCCGCTAATAAGGGAACACAGTTCAAGACTTCAATGTCCATGTTCGTCATCGAAGGCGACATTCTCCGTGTTATCCATGTCGGTATTACTAAGGCAGTATTATTCAGAAATAACCGCATCATGCTCCTTACAGAAGAGCAGACAGTTGCGCACAGATATGTACAGATGGGTGCCATCCAGGCTTCCGAAGAGCTCACACATCCCGAGAACATGAATCTTACACAGTATCTCGGTAAGATGCCTCAGGAAGGACCTGTTAACGCAGATAAGAAGGTTCACTTAAAGCTCCAGGACGATGACGAATTGTTCCTCATGGGCGTAGGCTTATCAAGAAAGCTTCCTTCCCAGATGCGCAACTCCATCATCGCAAAGCCCTTATCTACTGAAGTTAAGTCCAAGGAAATCATCAATGCAGCAGTAAGCTATGGCCTGAAGGCAGGTCTTACACTCATCGATATCAAGGTTGAGTCTACATTCCTTCTTCCGGGTGACGCTGTTATCAACAATAACCTCAAGAGCGATGCCCAGGTAGCAAAGTCCGGCAACGCTTCAAAGGCAAAGTCCAACGCTTACAGCAATTTCGATTCTGACGAAGATTCATCCGATACGATCAACTTTGTACCCGGTGAAGCAGGCAACGGCATTTCCGATGAGGAAGAAGAGCCTATCGTTAACGAGAAGAAGGAGAAGGCAAAGACTGTCATCATTCCTATCGTTATCTTCATCGTCTGCATCGTTCTCGGATTCGGTGTTACATTCATGATCTTCAACATGAAGAATCTCATCAACTTCAGTGAGACTACAACATCACTTGCAAATGCAAACGCAGTAGGTTCAGTCCTTTATGCATCAAGTGACGGTGTTCCGGTATATTCGTCCGCATCACTTGACGGCACGGTCATTGCACAGCTTAAACGCGGCGACGTTGTTACGCTCCAGGAAAAAGTGGATGATACTTTCTCCAAGGTTATTACAGCTAACAACGTAACAGGTTATATCCTTACCGCTCAGCTTCTTGATAATGATCCTACACTTAATGATCCTACAACAGTTGTGACCGGTGATCCCACACCTGTTCCGGTTACCACAACAACAGAAACAGCTGCACCCATTGAGACAACTGCCGTTCAGACAGACAGAGTCAACAATGGCGGTGGTTCAACAACTACAACGACAACAACTGCAGAAACTTCTGAGACAACAGTTGATCCTAATTCTGTTGAACCTGGTGAGACAGAACCTTCTCCTACACCTACTGAATCTTCAACTGAAACATCTGCAACAGAATCAGAAACTGAAGCAACAGAATCCCAGACAGAAGCTACAGAGTCTCAGACTGAAGCTACGGAAACTGAAGCTGCTCCTGAACCTACTGGTGGTGAAGAAAACAATGGCGGAGACGCAACTGTTTAATTAACATTCAAAGTAAAATTTAATAAGGGATGTCATGCGGCATCCCTTTTCTTTTGCATGATCGAAAACGGGTTCCACTTTTTCTTCCACCTGTTTAAGGTCAATCACATGGAAGATTAGATGGAATAATGCTGTTTTCCACCTGCTATTCCACCTCAAACAGTTCGAAAACATGGAATATAAGGCGGAATGCAATTTTCGCTGGCAACAAATAAAATACCCGCTGACCAAAGTAGCCGGCGGGTATTGATGTTTAAGTAATCAGAACTATAAATTAATAGCGGAACAATTCCTTGTAGAGAACTCTTACCGCATAAGAACAGTAGGATTCGGATACACCGAACATCATGGAGATCTCGGATGCGCCCTGGTTGACGATGCGGAGGTTGATGCCGGCATTGGAGAGGGCAGAAGCCGCTCTTGCCATGATACCTACGGAATTTGCCATAGCTTCACCGACGATCATGACGATTGCGAGGTCTCTGTCTACCTTAACGTCAGCTTCAAGCTCTTTCTTGATCCTGTCTACGATGATTGCTTCTTTTTCCTCCGTGAAATACTTCTTGCGGAGAACGATGGTTACTGTATCGATTCCGGAAGGAATGTGGTCGATGGAGATGGCTTCATCGGAGAAGATCTTGAGGAGCTGTGCGAGGAAGCCGACCTGACGGTTCATCATGTACTTGCTTACTGTTACCGTAGCAAAGCCCTTGTCGCCTGCGATACCTGTTACGAGTGAATCGTAGTGTGAACGCTTGGATACGATCATCGTACCCTTGGCGGAAGGGTTGTTTGTATTCTTGATGTTGAGAGGAATACCGCGTGCAAAAACAGGATAGATTGCCTCTTCGTGAAGAACTGTAAATCCGGCATAAGAAAGCTCACGCATCTCGTCGTATGTGATCTCCGTGATAGGGAAGGGGTTCTTTACGAGGTTGGGGTTAACAGCGAAAACATTGTCAACGTCTGTCCAGTTCTCATATACGTCAGCGCCAACGGCTGCTGCGAGGATGGAACCGGTGATGTCAGAACCGCCTCTGGAGAATGTGATGATCTTACCTGTCTTGGATACACCGTAGAATCCGGGGAATACGAGGATAACTCCTGTCTCATCCTTGAGCTTTGCGAGGTTGTCGTATGACTCAGGGAGGATTACTGCCTTGCCTGCTTCATCGTGTTCCAAGTAAAGACCGCATTCTTCGGGATTGCAGTATTTAGCAGGGTGGCCTGTTGATGTGAGATAGAAAGCTACGAGTCTTGCGCAGCAGTCTTCACCCATGGCCTTGACTGAATCAAGATAAGCTACATCTTCTGTATAGTCTGCCTTAACGATCTTGAGGAGTCTTTCCTCGATGTCGGGAAGCACCTTTTCAACATTAAGTTCATCGGCGATCTCTTCGTAACGTGCAAGGACAGCCTGAACTTCCTTGTCGTAGGATTCTCCTGCGATTCTTGCTTTGGCAACGGCAATGAGAAGGTCCGTCACCTTGATGTCATCTTTTGTACGCTTACCGGGCGCTGATACGACCATGATCTTTCGATCCTCGTCTGCTAAGAGAATGTTGCAGACCTTCTGAATCTGGAATGCGTTGGCAAGAGATGATCCGCCGAATTTAGTAACTTTCATTGTTTTATGCTCCTTGACTTGTCATATAGCCATATAATAATATCACAGGCGCGAAAAAATATGATTATAATTATTTTGATGCGTAGAAATTAGACGGTTTTAACACTGCCGCTAAGCAAATAGGAGTTTTCTTTGAACATTTTCAAAGCGATGAAGCCTGAAAAAGTATATGAAAGCCTTGTCCACATTCCGTGGGAAGAGCTTTACGGCAGCGGTATAGAGACGGCGCTTCTTGATTTCGACAATACGCTCGGACCCGATCACGCCACTGAGCCTGAAGAATATAGCTATGAGTGCGTAAAGATGATCGAAGAAAAGGGAATAAAGTGCTGTCTGGTTTCCAACGCCAAGTCCGGAAGGTCTGCCAGGATCGCTGAAATGCTTGGTATTCCTGTCGTTACCTATGCTAATAAACCGGGAACGTCAGGTATCTTCCGTGCCATAGAACTCATGAAGACCACGCCTGCCAAGAGCGTTATGGTCGGAGACCAGGTATTTACCGATGTCATTGCAGGTAACAGGGCAGGGGTAAGAACCTTCATGGTTGAGAAGCTTCACAAGAAGGAGATATGGTACGTACTTTTGAAGAGACCTTTTGAGAAACTGGTAAGACTTATCGGTAAATTTTGATAATATGACTAAAAAGCTTTGGCTACTTGCATAGAATGACTCTTTCAAGTAAAATTACACAGTTAAGCACTTATTTATTTAAAAAGGAGAATAATTTATGATCAGCGCAGGAGACTTCAGAAACGGTTTGTGTTTTGAGATGGACGATCAGGTTTATCAGGTCGTTGAGTTCCAGCACGTTAAGCCCGGTAAAGGAGCTGCATTCGTAAGAACTAAGTACAAGAATGTTAAGACAGGATCTGTAGTTGAAAGATCTTTTAACCCTAACGAGAAGTTTGAGCAGGCTCAGCTTACAAGACAGGATATGCAGTATATCTATTCTGACGGCGATCTCTACTACTTCATGGATCAGGAAACATATGAGCAGACACCTATCCACCAGGATAAGATCGGTGACGGCATCAAGTTCCTCAAGGAAGAGATGGTTTGCAAGGTTGTATCTTACAAGGGCGATATCTTCCAGGTAGAGCTTCCTATCACAGTTGTTCTTGAGATCACAGAGTGTGAGCCCGGCGTAAAGGGTGATACAGCAAACAACGCTTCCAAGTATGCTACTCTTGAGACAGGCGCTGTTGTTAAGGTACCTCTCTTCGTTAACCAGGGTGAGAAGATCAAGGTTGACACAAGAACAGGCGAATATCTCGAAAGAGCTTAATTCAGTTAATTCAGCTGCCGCCCGCGGAATTGTATCCGCCTGCGGCAGTTTTTATCCGCACCTTTAAAGTTTAGAACATTCAAGGAACCGATATGGAAGACAATACTAACATCGAATCCATAAAAGGCGATCGTTCAATGACCCAGGGCTTTGTAGCCCAGTACGCATCTGAAGCTGCGCTCCAGATAGATGGTGTTTTGTCATTGGTTCCTTCTTTTGCTGTTGCACTTAAGGAAAAAGCAGGTGTGGTACATGAAGGCAAAGGGGTACGGGTTGTTTTCGGTGATGCCGAAGAAGGAACCGTATCGATCACCGTATATCCTGTTGTTAAGTACGGAATGATCATTCCCGAGATTGCCTGGATGATTCAGGAAAAAGTTAAAAAGGACGTCGAGCGCTTTACCGGACTTACGGTAGAGAGTGTCGACGTTTATGTTTGCGGGGTTGAGGAGGTTTCATGAATTCCTTTATCAGAGCATTGATGTTCATTTATTCAGTCGTAATAGCCGTCATTTCTGTCGTGCTGTTATACGCGCTTGTTGATGATGGTATCTTTGCGGATATCCTGTCACCTCTGTCCACGATCGTTACCGGCCCTGTAAGCAGATATATCTATCTCGGCGTTCTGATGCTTCTTTTCATTACGTCAATCGTTTCCATAATGAACATCATCACATCAGGAAGACTCAACCGTACAAGACTCAGAAAGAATGATATCGGTACAGTTGATATCGGACCTGATGCCATCGAGAGTATCGCACTCAATGCAGCAAAGTCTGCACAGGTCGGTATCAAGAGCGCCAGATGCCATGTTGCTCCTGCCAAGAACCAGGCACTTAAAGTAACGGTATCCACAGAGCTCTATTCAAACGTTGAGATTCCTTCTTCCATGGCTAAGGTACAGGAGAAGGTAAAGAAGGATATCGAGAGATATACCGGTATCGCAGTAGAACAGGTTATCGTCAGAGTCTCCAAGGTTGAGCAGGCTCAGACAAAGGTTGAGAGCAGATAATAATGGAAAGGTTTTTATCCAAACTTTTCGAGAAACTCCGTAACACCAAGGCTGGTGTTATATTTGCTGTCCTGTTCTTTATCATCGGATTATTACTTTGCATTTTCGGGTTCTTTAAGACCCTTTTTATCATATTAATGACAGCGGTAGGCTTCTTTGTAGGTTCGTTCCTCTTTTCCGATACGAGCAAGTTCAAGAAATTCCTTGACAGGATTTTGCCTCCGGGGAGGTTCAGATGAGTAGAATCGAGACACGTGAGCATGCAATGGAGTTATTGTTCCAGATTGGTTTCAGGAATGACCCCATCAGCAGTCAGATAGAGACTTTTAAGGAGAATTATCCTGAGGTAGTTGAGGACGAAGCTTATTTCCTCGACATCGTTTATGGTGTCATCAACAGCAGGGATGAGCTTGATGAGAAGTTTGTTCCTTTCCTTAAGAACTGGAAGCTCGAGCGTCTTCCGCAGACAGACAGGATCATTCTCGAGATCGCAGTATATGAGATCCTTACTGTAGAGGAGATCCCTACATCCGTATCCATCAATGAGGCAGTCAAGCTTGCCAAGAAGTATGGAACAGATAATTCATCATCTTACATCAACGGCGTATTGAGCAACTTCGTTAAGAGCATCTGAACTCATGTTCGACTTTGATAGCGTAAGCCGTCTTAACGGCTACATAAAACAATCCCTTGCTGACAATCCTTATCTTGCCGATTTTTCCGTAGTGGGCGAGATATCGCAGTACACTGTGTCTTCGAGGGGTCATGCTTATTTCTCTATCAAAGATGACCAGTGCGTTATTAACTGCGCTATTTTCGCAAGACAGAGATCACAGCTTAAGATCGAACCTGAGATCGGTATGAAGGTCAAGGTTTTCGGCGGCGTTGATTTCTATGCGCAGGGCGGAAAACTCCAGGTGATCGCCACAAAGATCGAAGAGATGGGCGCAGGCGATCTTCATGAGCAGTTCAATAAACTTTTCAAGAAGCTTCAGGACGAAGGGCTTTTCGATGGCAGTCACAAGAAAGCCATACCGATCCTTCCCAGGCGTATCGGCGTGGTAACTTCAGCATCAGGAAAAGTAATTGCCGATATCGTTAACACGATTCGGAAAAGAAATCCCCATCACGATGTTCTTCTTTATCCCGCAAGCGTACAGGGTGCAGAGTGTCCTCCTGAAGTAATTGCAGGAATCCAATATTTTAATACAGAGAAAAACGTTGACGTAATCATTGTCGCAAGAGGCGGTGGGTCTTATGAAGAACTGTTCTGCTTCAATGACGAGGGTATAGCACGAGCAGTATATGCCAGTGAGATCCCTGTTATCTCCGCGATCGGTCATGAGCCTGATTATACGATCATCGACTATGTGGCTGATGTCAGGGCAGCTACGCCTACGGCAGCAGGTGAGATGGTAATCGCTTCATACGCTGATCAGAAGAAAGACATAGATAATCTTGCACTTAATCTCGATATATCGATCAACCAGTTTATCGATTCAAGACGCAAGGCTTTAGATGTATATAAGAATCATAAGGCACTTCATTCTCCCGCATATTATGCGAGTGAGCAGCAGGCAGTGGTAAGAGAACTCAGGACAAGACTTGAAGCTCTGTCCGGAAACTTCGTAAAGCAGACTGCTTCTGAGATCAATGAAGTTAAGGTAAGACTAGATGCGCTTAATCCCGGAAACGTGCTTAAGAGAGGTTACTCTTATGTGTGTGACGGCGACGGTAAGGCGATCGAATCAGTTAAGTCTGTCAAAAAGGGCGACAAAGTGAGCATCGTTCTGTCAGACGGTACTTTGTTAAGTGAGATAAAAGACATAGAGAATAAAGATGACGGAGGAAATAAGAATGCCTGAGTCTAAAGATAATGAGATGACATATGAAGCATGCATGGCTGAGCTTCGCCAGACAGTTAATAAACTTTCTGAAGGTAAGGCTACTCTTGATGAGTCATTAAAGCTTTATGAGAGAGGAATCGAGCTCGTATCTATCTGCGAGAACAAGTTAAATGAAGTTACTGCTCGGATCGAAGCTGTCAACAAGGCTAACGGCACCACCGATCCTCTTAACATAAGCGAGACCGGAGTCTGATGATGGATAAAACTGATATTACTACTCTGCTCGAAAAGACAGAGGCGTGGATATTACCTGAACTGAAGAGCATCTTCGATGAGAAAGAAATGGAAGATGTTACGGTCAAGGCTGCCATGTACAGCCTTATGGCAGGCGGCAAGAGATTAAGGCCTCTCATGATGCATCTTACTTCAGAGATGCTTAATGCAGGTCCTGACAAAGAAGCCGACATCAAGTATTTTGCTGCGACGCTTGAGATGCTTCATACATATTCACTTATACATGACGATCTTCCGGGTCTTGATAATGACGAACTCCGCCGCGGAAAGCCCACATGTCATATGGTCTATGGTGAAGGCATAGCCATTCTTGCAGGTGATCTCCTCCTTAACAAAGCGATGGAGAGGATGTTTGCTATCTGCGAAAAGAACCCCGGCTATATCCATGCATCTTCCATGATGGCAGAGAATGCAGGCATCAGGGGAATGCTCGGAGGTCAGAGCATCGATATCGCATCCGAAGACAAGGAGATATCATTAGAACTTCTGACTGAACTTCAGGAGAAGAAGACCGGCGCATTTATTGAAGCAGCAATCGTAACTCCGTATTATCTTTTTAAGAACATGACCAGGGAAGAAAGCACTTCCGATGAGACTGCAAAAGATCTGAGAAGACTCGCAAATCATATAGGACTTGCTTTCCAGATAAAAGACGACATTCTTGACGTTACATCCAGCAGTGAGGTATTGGGCAAGAGCACGGGAAAAGACGAAAGAGATTCCAAGGCTACCTTTGTTACCCATCTGGGACTTGATGGAGCAAAGGGAAGACTGGATGAAGAGATAAAGAACATAAAGACGATCCTTGAAAAGCTTTCCGCTAAAGGCTTTGATACAAGGGACTATGAGACATTGGCGGACTTTCTTGTTAACAGGGACAGATAATGGATTATAAGTATCTCGGAAAGGACATTACACCTGAATCTCTTAAGGCCATGAAGCCTGAAGAGCGTGTTCAGCTGTGTTCCGAGTTAAGAGACAAGATCATAAAAACGGTAGCCGCTAACGGAGGCCATCTTGCAAGTAACTTAGGTGCTGTCGAACTTACTGTTGCTTTGCTTTCTGTATTTGATTATAAGCAGGATAAGATAGTTTTCGATGTAGGACACCAGTCTTATTCATATAAGCTTCTCACTGGAAGATTTGACAGGTTCAATACATTAAGACAGAAAGACGGTATCTCGGGATTCCCTAGAATTACCGAATCTCCTTATGATGCTTTTGATACAGGTCACAGCTCCACATCGATCTCTGCTGCGATGGGTATAGCTAGGGCAAGAGATCTTGAAGGCAAGAAGAATGAAGTAGTTGCCATTATCGGTGACGGTGCTCTTACCGGAGGTCTTGCTTATGAGGCAATAAACGATCTCGGTCACAGCAAGACCAGGATGATAATAATCCTCAACGATAATGAGATGAGCATCGACAAGAATGTCGGAGGTCTTTCAAAGCACTTATCCAAGCTCAGAATCTCAACAGGATACATCTCCGCAAAGCAGACAACGGAATCATTCCTCCGTAAGCTCGGTTTTGTCGGAAGAGGTCTTATCAAGATCATCCTTGCGATCAAGGATTTCTTCAGATTCCTTTTGTACCGTAAGAAGCCTTCAATGTTTGAAGATCTCGGCCTTAACTATTACGGTCCTATCGACGGTCATAACATGGATGATCTCATCAAGGCTTTTGAGGCTGCAAAGGATATCAGGGGTCCCGTGCTCATCCACGTTCTGACACAGAAGGGCAGAGGATATGAGCCTGCTGAAACCAATCCTTCTGATTATCATGGTGTAGGACCTTTTGATATCAATACAGGAGTTACCACAAGCAAGAACAGCTATACTACCGTATTTGCAAATACGATCACGGAGCTTGCCGTTAAGAACCCAAAGATCGTAGCGATATCTGCCGCCATGACTCTCGGCACGGGTCTCGAAAATTACCAGATGAAATTCCCTTCGAGATTCTTTGACTGCGGAATCGCAGAAGAGCACAGCGTAACGATGGCAGGCGGCCTTGCTGTATCCGGCTTCATTCCTGTAGTTGCCATTTATTCGTCATTCCTTCAGAGAGCTTATGACGAGATGATCACTGACTGCTGCTTCATGAATAACCATGTTGTTTTCGCGATAGACAGATCAGGATTTGTCGGCAACGACGGATATACGCATCACGGACTTCTTGATATCTCTTATCTCAATTCAATGGTCAACATGACTGTATTCTCGCCGAGAGATTATCAGGATCTTTCCAGATGCCTAAAGTATGCAATAGAGAATGTTAAGGGCCCTGCGGCTGTAAGATATCCGAGAGGAGCATCTCCTTTTGAAGCAAACGGACCTTTGTATTCGGATATTTCAGAGTGTGTTCTCCCTCATGTCGTATGTGATTACGGCAATGATTTTGCGATCGTATCGACAGGCAAGATCTGTGAGGAAGCTGACAGGGCAGTGGAAGTCCTTAAGGAGCAGGGAATTCTCGGCAAGCACATCAACGTGGCGATGATAAAGCCTATGCCTGCTAAGGAAATATGGGATCTTCTGGTCGGCGTTAAGTACGTGTTCAGTCTTGAAGAGGGCATAATCAGCGGAGGCTTCGGTGAGGCACTTGAGCGTGAGCTTCAGATATTGGGATTTGAGAGTGATGTTACCGTGTTCGGTGTCAGAAACCCGATCGTAAGGGCAATGAGTCAGAAAGACCAGCTCAAGTATTGCGGCCTCGATGGAGATTCGGTTGCTTCTTCCATCAAGTCAGCTTTATCTAAGTAATTATTTACTTCTGTATTTTTATTCAACAAAGTGATTAAATATATAAAGGCTTAATCTGGAGGTTTATCTTCATGAATTACGGAATCTGTTCCAATGGTTCCAGAGATACCGGTTATGAAACTGCGATAAAGACGGCTCAAATTCTGAGCGGTCTTGGTGCCGTACCTGTCTTTGAGACTGGCATGGATGAGACCTGCCCTAAGCTTAAGGAAATACAGGGTGTTGTTTTCGCGGACTTCCCGAAAACAGATCTTAAAGCGATCATATCCATCGGCGGTGACGGTACGTTCCTGTCGAAGGTAGCAAAATACAGGGAACTCGATACGGAATTTGTCGGAATCAATTTAGGATCCATCGGATTCCTCAATGAGATAATGATCGATGATATTGAGAAAGATCTCGCACAACTCGTATCCGGTGACTATGACACAATAGACAGGACACAGCTGATCTGCGAAGTGTTCGATAAAGACGGAAATCTGAAGGGGACCAGCGTCTGCCTTAATGACATCATTATCGTCAGAGGCGCCAAACCCCACATTACTACGCTCGTTCTTTCAATCGACGGACAGATAATCGAGAGATTCAGGGGCGACGGACTTGTTATTTCAACGGCTACAGGTTCTTCTGCATATTCTTTATCCGCAGGCGGCCCTATCCTCATGCCCGAAATGAAGGACATCATCGTAACGCCAATCTGCTCTCATACGCTGAACGGCTACACTTATGTGGCAACTTCTGAAAGTGAGATCAGGATCGGTCTTGAAGAAATCGAGACTGCTCCTCTGATCTGCCCTGACGGAAGGGATTTCGTTGATCTTGAGAGTTACGATTACGTCGTCATTAGAAGATACGATAAGGTCTTAAAGACTGTCTGCCTGAAGAAAGACAGCTTCTTCAGTAATGTAAGAAAGAAGATTGTACAGAGAGGTTACTTCTATGAAAACCGCTAAGAATTCAAGACAGGAACGCATTCTTGCTCTTATTAGGGATAATGATATCTCGACACAGGAAGATCTTACTGCCAAGGTAAACCAGGCGGGCTTTGAGGCAACTCAGGCTACGATCTCAAGAGATATTAAAGAGCTCGGTATCATTAAGATCACTCTTCCCAACAGGGCAACAAAATACTGTGTTCTCGACAGAACAGGTGACACTGCTCCCGGAAGGCTTCTTGCGGTTTTTTCCAACAGTATCGTATCGGTAAATCAGGCGATGAACCTTATTGTTATCAAGACCTTGCCGGGTATGGCACAGGCTGCCGCATCAGCACTTGATTCAATGCATCTTGAAGAATGCACGGGAACAATCGCCGGCGATGATACGATCTTTGCTGCATGCCCCGGAATCGAAGAGGCAAAGGCACTTGCTATCACTATCTCTGACATGATGGAAAAAGGCTGATCTAATGCTTGTAAGACTTGAGATCAGAGATTTTGCCGTAATAAGCAATGTAGTTTTTGAGCCCGGAAAAGGACTTAACGTCATCAGCGGTGAGACCGGTGCAGGTAAGAGCCTTATTGTTGATGCTATAAGTCTTATCCTTGGTGCTAAAGCTTCCAGAAATCTCATACGTACAGGCAGTCCTTCGTGCTTTGCAGAAGCTGTTTTCGACTGCTCCGGATTAAATGATGCTGAATTTAAAAAGATCCTTGAAGATAACGGCATCGAAGATGATGACGGTATGCTCATCATCAGCAGGACTGTTTATGACAGCGGTAAATCCGTTGCAAGAGTTAACGGTACCGGAGTAACCAATTCCGTATTAAGAGAGATTTCTTCAATGCTCGTCGATATTCACGGCCAACATGATACTCAGGCGATCTTTGATGAAGCAACGCATGTGAAACTGTTAGACAGATTTGCCGGTGAGAAGTGCGTAAGCCTTCACCGTGAATACTTGAAGAGCCTTCAGGAATTCAAAGCACTCGTGCTTAAGATAAAAGAGATATCATCTTCTCCCGATTATCTTGACCGCCGCCGTGAATACCTTGAGTTTGCAGTCAGTGAGATCGACCAGGCCGCATTTAATGATGGTGAAGAAGAGATCCTTTTTGAGACAAAGAAGAAACTCTCACAAAATGAGCAGCTCTTTGAGAGCCTTACAAATGCACGGAGTTTTTTGTCTTCTGATGATTCATATCAGAGCCCCGTACAGGCTTTAACCCAAGCAAGCCGCGAACTTATGAAAGCATCACAGACAGATGACGGCCTTAAAGAAATTGCAGAGCGTGCAAATGCTCTGTCTCTTGATCTTGATGCGTTGTTGTCTGATGTTGAGAAGGTCTTATCTGACCGCAATTACGATGAAGGCCTTAAGGAGAGGACCGAGCAGCGCATCGGACTTCTTTACGAACTCAAGGCAAAGTATGGCGCAACCATTGCTGACATAAACAAGTTTGCTTCTGATTCAAAGAAGGAACTTGATGACATCGAAAAGAATAAAGACATCCTTCAGGATCTCAAGAAAGAACGCGTCGTTAAGGAGAAGGAACTTCTTAAGATAGCAGAAGAACTGTCTTCGGAGCGTAAGGCTTATGCCGTTAAGCTCGAAAAGGCCATCACCAAAGAACTTGCTGATCTTGAGATGCCCAATGCAGTTTTCGAAGTAAGCTTTATAAGAAGGGAAAAGGCGAAGTTCTTCTCGATGTCAGGTATCGATGATATCGCGTTCAGGTTCAGTGCCAACCCCGGTCAGGAAGTAAGACCTCTTTCTGCCATCGTATCAGGCGGTGAAGCTTCAAGGATCATGCTGGCGGTAAAGAATGTATTGAGCAAAGTGGATCTCATTCCCACTCTTATTTTCGATGAGATCGATACGGGTGTATCAGGTAAGGCATCTCTTGCGATTGCCAATAAACTCAAAGCTATCGCTTCAGCACATCAGGTATTGTGCGTTACCCATACGGCACAGATTGCCGCTGCTTCAGACAGAGGCTTCGTGCTCACAAAGAACGTCGTATCAGGAAATACTGAAACCGTATGCACTGTCCTGGATAATAAGAGCAAGGTCAGCGAAGTATCTAGACTGTTGTCCGGCAGCGATTCTGATTCTTCTTTGAGACTTGCTGAAGATCTTATAGGTTCGTTTAAAGCCTGAACGGATCAGTTATAAGAGATCTTAAGTATCTTCTTCCAGATAAATATCATCAGTATGCCCAGCGTGCCTGCGATCAGTATAGTAACCTGTCCGGGTGCTACAAGTGATCCGTCGTGATAGTAGCGGGTGTATTCAAGCGCGAATCTTATGGGTATCATTACTCCGAGAATGATGTATAAGGCACGGACTTTGTTCTTCATCTTAGTTGTTATAAGCAAAGCGAAAACATGGAGCAGAATGAATATGACCATATCAACAAGCTGTATGGGGAAGTAGGAGCCTGCATGTTCGTTGCTGTAAACTACTGCGAATGGACCGTAGTATTCTTTTCCGTGACAGCATCCTGCAAGAAAGCATCCGATCTTTGCAAATCCATACATCAGAGGTGCAGACACGACAAATGAAGTCATGACGATATCGGGTTTGTCTCTGATGATGAGTCCTGAGATCATCACGCCGGTTACCATGCCGACAGCAGCGCCCAGACCTGAGAATCCAATACCGATACCTTCAGACGTTATCTTAAAGGCAAGCATAAAAGAACCTGCCATTGTACAGACGAAGGAAAGAAGGCTTGTATAGAAGATTGTCTGCTTATTAACTCCGGATTTCCGCATGCGGAATACAGCTGCCGCATAACCGATCGCAACTGAGAGCATTACGATCAAGGCATAAGGCGACCGGGAAAACTCGGGAATGATTATCTGCATTAAGATCAGAAACCCTGACAATCCTTAAGCATGTATGCGCACATGGCGATTACAAGGACTATGGCAATGACGCTCGCAGCGAGAATGCCGATATAAACCCACATGAGGACCTTGGCGAACTTGCTTTCCTTGTACTTAACTCTTGCAATGATCATCAATACCCATGAAGCGACATAGGCTCCTAAAGCAATCAAAGATGTAGCATAAGTTAGCGGCTCAAATGAACTGCTCAGGTCGTCCAGACTTTCAGCAATTCCTGAAAATACACCGGTAATGAGTTCAGGAGCAAACTGACAGACGAGTGAAATAACACACAGGATTGTAGCCTTCTTCCGTCTCTCGGACTGCTCTGCAGGAGTATAAAGATCAGCCTGCTGGATTCCGAGCGTAGCATTATTGCCCTGAACATACTGGGTCTGTGGCTGGTAAGGCGGCTGATACATATAAGCAGGCTGATTAGGATCAGGCTGCAGCGGCTGGTAAACCGGCTGTTGTACAGGCTGCTGTACGGGCTGCTGGTAAAGAGGCTGCTGCACCGGCTGACCCATCTGGGGATCAACGGGCGGTATCTGAGGCTGCTGTACCGGCTGAACTAAAGGCTGATTGTTATTGTTATCCATTATCTTTCCCTCTCCATATAGGCAAGTGCCTTATTTATTTGAGTATTCTAACATGACGATATCACTCTTTGCATATCTTGTGGGATTTCTGCTTCAAAAACTTTATCTTCAAGGTCAAATGGATCTTTATATTCGATCTTGTAAGCATGAAGCGCGACTCTTCCGATTTTTTCATCGTATATTGAAGCAAGCTCTTTAAGTGCTTCGTTGGGATTGTCATCTGAGAGCGGACCGTATAAGCCGTCACCAAGAAGAGGGTGGCCGACATGACAACAATGGGTCCTTATCTGATGGCACCGTCCGGTCTCAAGTTTGAATTCGACCAGTGAAATGCCAGCGTTCTCAAAGTATTCGATTGTTTTATAGTGTGTGACCGAAGGTTTGCCGTCAGGTACGCAGTCTCTGATCATGACTGAATCGGCGCGTCTTGCGATAGGGAAGGACATTGTTCCTGATCCGGGTTCGAATCTTCCGTAGCAAAGCGCCAGATAACTCTTCTTTATGTCAGCGCCCGTAACGAGCATGTTGTGGGCATATCCGTCTTTTGCGACTATAAGTAGACCTGAAGTTTCCCTGTCCAGACGCATGACGGGGTGGAGCGTGTTTTTCGAGAGGCTCGTAAGAAGCGAATCGTCCAGGTGACCGTGCGAAGGATGCGTTACCATTCCGGCAGGCTTATTGACGACTGCATAGGACTCAGTCTCATAGAGAATTCTGACATTATCAGGCGGCGTGAGCTTTTCTGAGTTGTCCTCGTATTCGAAAAAAAGAAGGTCACCGGTCTTTACCAGGTCCTTAACTCTGGCATGAACGCCGTTGAGATCGACGGTTCCGTATAATTTAACGCGCTTGACCCATGTGGTGCTCATATTGAATTCGCGCCTCATGATCTGCTGGATTTCGCATCCGTTATATTCACTTTGAACAAAATACTTTATTCTCATTGTTACATTCTAACAAATTATTGACAGATAGGTGTTTTATTTCTACAATACTTAATGGCTTGTCAGAGCCATTCTTAACGATCTTTGACAACTAAATAAACTTTGGAGGTGAGTACCAACGTGCCACAGGTATTGTTTTACATAATTGCGGGCGTTGTTGGACTTATTCTGGGTATTGTTATTACAGCAGCTTATTTTAAATCGGGAATTTCCGGTGAACAAAAGAGGCTTGAGGAGGATATTGCCAAATCTAAGGAGGAAAGCAATGTGCTTCTCGCAAATGCACAGAAAGAAGCAGAGAACAACAAGCGTGATTTGCTTTTGCAGGCGAAGGAAGAAGTATCTCGCGTACGTTCTGAATTAGAGCGTGAAGCCAGAGAGAAAAAGCAGGAACTTGCAAAGGAACGCAATAAGCTCGAGCAGAAAGAAGAAAATATCAATCGTATTGAAGCTAATTGTGAACGCAAGCAGGAGGAAATCGAGAAGCGTCAGCAGAATATTGCTGAACTCGAGGCCAGGGCAAAGGATTACGAGCAGCGTAAGAAGACTGAGCTTGAAAAGGTTTCAGGACTTACGATTGCAGATGCCAGAAGCTTAGTGCTTGATGAAGCAAAGCGTGAATATACTCACGATATGGCCTTAATGCTCAAGCAGATGGAAGAGAAGACTAAGCAGGATGCCGATAAGGTTGCAAAAGACATTATCGTTAATGCCATTCAGCGTTACGCATCCGACTACGTTTCTGAAGTTACTGTATCGGTTGTAAATCTTCCTAACGACGAGATGAAGGGTAGAATCATCGGTCGTGAAGGACGTAATATCAGAGCAATCGAGACAATCACGGGAGTCGATCTTATTATCGATGATACTCCTGAAGCTATCGTTCTTTCATCGTTCGATCCCATCAGAAGAGAGATCGCAAGACTTACGATCGAAAGACTTGTTGCAGACGGAAGAATCCATCCGGCCAGAATCGAAGAGATGGCCGGTAAGGCAAGGAAGGAACTCAATCAGACTATTAAATCCGAGGGTGAGAAGGCAGCATTTGATACAGGTGTCATGAACCTGCATCCGGAAGTTATCAAGCTTCTTGGCCGTCTTCGTTACCGCACATCGTACGGACAGAACGTACTGCAGCATTCTATTGAAGTTTCATGGATCGCTGCAATGATGGCGGACGAACTCGGACTTGACAGTAATCTTGCAAGGCGCGGCGGCCTTTTGCATGATATCGGTAAGGCTGTAGACTTCGAGCAGGAAGGAACACATATCCAGCTCGGTGTTGAAATAGCGAAGAAGTATCATGAGAGTCCCGCTGTCATTAACTGCATCGAGGCGCATCACGGTGATGTTGAGCCCCTGACTGCAGAAGCTGTACTGGTTGCTGCAGCAGATGCTATTTCAGCTGCAAGACCCGGAGCAAGAAGAGAGAATCTCGAGACGTACATCAAGAGAATCGAGAAGCTTGAGGAGATCGCTACAAGCTTCGAAGGCGTCGAGAAGAGCTTCGCCATCCAGGCAGGCCGTGAGATTCGTGTTATCGTTTCACCTGATAAGGTATCAGATGACGAAATGACTCTTAAAGCTCGTGATATCTGCAAGAAGATTGAGGATGAACTCGATTATCCCGGACAGATCAAAGTGAATGTCATCAGAGAGACGAGGGCAACTGACGTTGCTAAATAATTATTTATCGCATTTTATATATATTTATTTAACACGTTAGTATCATCGATCAAAACAAATCAAGGACCTTAAGCCAATACGGCTTGGGGTCCTTTTTGTTTGCCCGGTCATTCGTATGAACAGAGTGCTATTTTTCTTTAATCTTTAACGAAATGGTTTTATTTGCTATACTTTGAAAGAATAAAAAGAATGGGGGTATTGCTTTGAGAGTCTGCTTTGTTGGCGATATAGTCGGCGGCGCCGGCCGTCGTGCTTTCAAAACCGTAATGCCCGGATTCCTTAGGGATAACCAAATAGACTGTTGTATTGTCAATGCCGAGAACAGTGTTCACGGTCTTGGTGCTTCGATCAATATACTGAGGGAGCTCGAAAATTCCGGAGCAGATCTTTTCACGATGGGCAATCACACATTTTCGAACAGGGATTTCCTAAGCCAGATATCAAAGGTCAAAAACGTTGCAAGACCTGCCAACTTCAGTCCTGCATGGCCCGGACATGATTTCTGTGTTTTCGAGAAGAACGGCGAAAAGCTGGGTGTGTTCAATCTTTTAGGTCAGGTCTATGCCAATGTGCTTCCCGATAATCCGTTCTCATGTGCCGACAGAATAGTCGACAGGCTTAAGAATGTTGAGAAATGCACATCGGTCTTTCTTGATTTCCATTGTGATGCAACATCCGAGAAGTGTGCGATGGGTTATTATCTTGATGGAAGAGTATCCTGTGTTGCCGGTACTCATACCCATGTTCAGACAGCAGATGAGACTATCCTTTCCGGCGGAACCGGATATATCACTGACTGTGGCATGAGCGGAGCAAAGGAATCCATTCTTGGAATGACTATCGAGTCTTCGATAAGAAGACTTGCTTATAAACTGCCTGCAAAGTACGAACCGGCCGATGGTCCGGGCTTTGTATGTGGTATTATCTTTGAGACTGATAAAAACGGAAGGTGTACCGGGATTAAACGGTTCTGCGAATATGAATAATTTTTTCGATAAGAGATCTGCAAAGGGTTATGAGGTTTGCGTTCTCTATGCTTTTCTTTCAATCATACTGATCACTGCCGACCAGCTCTTTAAGGTGATGACCGTAAATGAGATAAAGCCTTATGGTCAGGTTTTCATCATTGAGAATTTCTTCTCTCTTCACTATGCGGAGAATCCGGGCAGTGCGTTCTCTATGTTTGCCGATAAGTCATGGGGCATTTATTTCCTTTCAGGAGTATCCCTTGTGCTCGGAGTGGTCATCCTGCTCCTGATGTTTATTGCCGCAAGAAGATCCATGCAGATGATATCTCTTGCATTCTGCCTGTTGTTCTCAGGTGCCGTAGGCAATCTCATCGACAGAATACGTCTCAGATATGTTATTGACTATTTAAGATTCGACTTTGGTGATTTTACATTCCCGATCTTTAACTTCGCTGATATTTGCGCAGTTTGCGGAACAGTGCTTCTTATCTTCATCATCATTTTCAAATCGAGATACTTCGAGAAGTTCTGGAACGTTCTGTTTAAGAGTAAGAAGAACGAGATCATATTAGATCCTGAACAGGAAAAGGAAAAGAATAATGCCGATTGATTCGAAGGTATGTGATCAGGACGGAGTAAGACTCGACAGCTTTGTTACTGAGTCTTTTGATTCAACATATTCCAGGTCGTTCTACAAGCGCCTTATAGATGACGGCAAGATCACTGTTAACGGTAAAGTAATCACAAAAGCAGGCACAAAGCTTGTTTCAGGTGATGTTGTTGAAGCAGATATTCCTGCACCGGTTGAAGATGAATCATTTGTAGCCCAGGATATTCCTCTGGACATCGTTTATGAAGATTCCGATCTTCTTGTTATTAATAAGCCCCAGGGCATGGTCGTTCATCCTGCAGCAGGCCACAGCGAGGGAACGCTTGTTAATGCGCTTCTTGCTTACTGCAAGGATGATCTGTCTGACATCAACGGGGTATTGAGGCCCGGCATCGTTCACAGGATCGATAAGGACACTTCCGGCCTTATGCTTGCCTGCAAGAATAACTTCACACATTTAAAGCTTGCCGATATGCTTTCAAGACATGAGATCGTCAGGGAATACAGAGCACTTGTCTATGGCTTGGTAAAAGAAGACAAGGGTATGGTCGATGCTCCGATAGGAAGATCAACTTCTGACAGACGCAAGATGGCCGTAAATAAGGATGGTAAGGCTGCGGTTACTCATTTCGAGGTGCTCGAAAGATTTGGTGAGATATCAGATCTTAAGCTTGTACTTGAGACGGGAAGGACCCATCAGATAAGAGTCCACATGGCTTATATCGGTCATCCGGTAGTCGGCGATCCCGTTTATGCTTCAAGAAGAAAAAACTACGGGCTTGCAGGCCAGGCTCTTCACAGCCAGGCGATCACGTTCGTTCATCCGAGAACGGGAGAGACGATGCATTTTGAATGCGACCTTCCTGATTACTATCAGGCGGTCATCAACAGTTTTAAGGGCTGATTGTTGACGATAAAGTTAATTAGCATAATAATTCTTTTATAGGAGATCTCACTTGGAAGAAAGAATCGAACAGCTTAGAAATTCAGCACATACTGCAGGTGTTTATGCGAAAAGAGTTGCAGAGTCTTTTGATGTCTCAATAGAGCATGACGGCAACGGATTCATTATCTCAGGTGATACAAAAGACGTTCTGATGGCAAAAGATGCTTTTGTTGCACTGGATAAGCTTTCAAACGATTCTGAGATCGACGGTACTGATATCGATTACCTTATGAATATAGCCAAAGACGGCAGGCTTGAAGAATTCCTGAAAACGTCAGATGAAGTTTTTTATATGACGCCTTCCGGAAGAGCTATCAAGCCCAGAACTTTGGGTCAGAGACTTTATGTTGATTCATTAAAGCAGTCTGAATTAGTTATCTGCTGCGGCCCTGCCGGAACAGGTAAGACTTTCCTTGGCGTGGCTATGGCAGTTAAAGCTTTGAAGGCAAGGGAAGTATCCAGGATAATCCTGACAAGACCTGCGATCGAAGCAGGTGAGCGCCTTGGCTTTTTGCCCGGTGATATCGAAGAGAAGGTAAATCCTTACATGCGTCCGATTTACGATGCTCTTTCGGCGCTCTTAGGTCAGGAAATGTTTGAACGTTATTATGACAAGGGCGTTATCGAAGTTTCTCCTCTGGCGTTCATGAGGGGAAGAAACCTTGATGACTGCTTCGTCCTTCTTGATGAGGCGCAGAACACGACGCCTGAACAGATGAAGATGTTCCTTACGCGTCTCGGTGTAAACTGCAGGGCATGTGTATGCGGTGACTTTACACAGATCGACCTTCCCAGAGGAGTGGAAAACGGCCTTAAAGATGCTATTAACGTTTTAGACGGTGTTGAAGGTATAAAGATAGTGAGTCTCAATGACTCGGATATTGTCAGAAACAGCCTTGTTGCAAGGATTGTAAGAGCGTATGAGAATGCTAAAAAAGGTGATTTATGAGTAATGCCAAGTCTCTAAAACCCAAGGTCCATCAGATCATAACTTTAGCGCTTGCTGCGCTTACCATCGTATTCCTGGTTTTCTACGGATCACTTCCCGTAAGTTACGACTATGAAGTCGGATCTATTGCAAACCAGGACATCTATGCACCGAGAACATTTGCGGATACTTATGAGACACAGAGAAGAGCCATCGTGGCAAGAGATACCTGTGCCGATGTTTTCGTAAGGTCAGACAAGCAGTCTCAGGAAAGCATTGACCGTGTTGATGATTTCTTTGATCTTGCCGAGCAGGCCAGAAAGAACGCTACACAGGGAAGAACAGGACAGTCTCCCATTAAACCTGCTGACTCTGCAAGCCAGTTGTCCGTTACTGTTGAACAGACATTGGGTGTTAAGATCGCTCCTGAAGACATTGAAGTTTTCTTTGATACAGGCATGAGCAACACGACATTTACTTATGTCAGAGAGAAGACGACTTCCATAGCCGAACTCATCATGCTGGGTGACGTGAGTGATGCGGTCCTTCATACGAGGATCTCTGAACAGATCAATTCATTCGCCGAATCCAGCCCTTCATATTCCAAGTATTCTGATGCGATGTATGTTGTACTTGCATCGATCCTTGAGCCTAATACAGTTTATGACCAGAAGGCTACTGCAGACTCGGCAAACAATGCATATATTGCAGTTATCAATGAGCCTGTCATGATAGAGAAAGGTACTAAGCTTGTTGAAGCCGGCGCTATCGTTGACGAACATGTTTACAGTAATCTCGTTGAACTTGAGCTCATCAGAGACTCTTCGTTTAACCTCATTATTTTTGCAAGAGCCGTTGTATATGTCCTTGTAATATCGGCAGCTACAGTCGTTTATCTTAATATCGAGCGTAAGAAGCTTAAGGTTGAGACTCCGGTATTCTATCTGCTTATTACCACATTCCTTGTTACGGTAGGTACTTCGGTTTATCTGTCGACACTTTCAAACCTTCTTTGCATCGTAATCTTCTTTGCTGCTGTTTGTTCGACATATCTCGGTACCCAGAACGGCATCATATTGTCCGTTGTAAATCTCCTGTTGGTCTGGCCGATGTACGGATTTGATCCGGAAGTATTCTTCATCAATCTGGTCGGGATCATTCTCTGCTCCATCTTCGCAGGCAGGACGGACAAGATCATCAACAACGCAGCTTTGATATTCTTCCCGACGATCGGAACGATAGCAACAAGCTTTGCATACAACTTCCTTATCGGTAACGCGAGAACCGAATACCTTAATTCACTGGTATTTACGTTCATCAGCACGATCGCGTCACTTGTTGCAGCGATCGGTCTGTCTCCGATATTCGAACTTGTATGTAATGTGGCTTCACCTGTAAAACTCATCTCCATGAGCCAGCCGGGACAGCATCTTTTGAAGAGGCTGTTCCTTGAGGCATCAGGTACGCATTCACACTCCATGATGGTTGCAAACCTTGCTGACTCTGCTGCTGAAGCTATCGGTGCGGATGCTCTTCTTTGTAAGGTTGCAGCATACTATCACGATATCGGAAAACTCGAGAATCCCGAGTATTTCACGGAGAACCAGCATGGCGGAGTTAACCCTCATGACAGCTTGACTGTTATGGAGAGCGTTGCCATTATCACAAAGCATCCGGAAGACGGTGTTAAGCTCGCGAAAAAGGAGAGACTCCCCAACGCTGTAATTAAGATAATCGATGAACATCACGGCACGACATATCCCTCGTATTTCTACCGCAAGGCAGTTGAGGATGCGAAGGCAAGAGGCCTGGAACCGCCGGATGTAAACAACTTCAGATACAGAGGTCATATACCTTCATCAAGAGAATCTGCAATTGTCATGATCGCAGATACATGTGAAGCTGCAGTAAGATCAATGAAGACAAGTGATGTGGAGAGTGCAGAACAGCTTATCCGCGTGCTTATCAAGGACAAGATAGATCAGGACCAGCTCATCAATTCCGGTCTTTCTTTTGATGATATCGAGAAGATCGTAATTGCTTTCAAGCAGGTATATGCCGGTGTCTTCCACGAAAGGATCAAGTACCCCGAATGAGAATAGATGTTGTAAACAATGCGGAAGGTTTTTCCGAGGATAAACTTAACGGACTTGATGAATACATCATCAGTCTTTCTGAAGCGATCTTAAGCGGAGATTATACTTCGCCCAAGGTAACAAGATCTCTTAAAGATGCTTATGCCACTCTGACATTCGTTACTCCGGACGAGATCAAAGAAGTCAACCGCGAGCAAAGGGATATCGATAAGGAGACAGACTGTCTTTCATTCCCTATGTTGGAACTCACTGAAGGTGAGTTCGACATGATACCTGACAGCGGTGATTTTGAGACCGATGAAGACGGTAATCAGATCCTCTGTTATGGAGACATTCTTATCAATCCCGTTGCCTGCGAAGCACAAGCTGAAAGCTACGGGCATTCATTTGAGAGAGAAGCAATGTTCCTTATTGCACATTCTCTTTTGCATCTTTTGGGATACGACCATATCGATCCTACAGATGAGAAGATCATGATCGATAAGCAGAAGAGACTCATGAGAGATATTGGGCTTGCGTTTGATGATGAGATAGCCGATATTTTCGAGATGGATAATCACAGGGAGAATAATTCAGTAGAAGGACTTATCCCTGCAGGCGCACCATGCAAGCACTGCGGTACTGTAGCTTTGTTAGGGCGCCCTAACGTCGGTAAATCAACGCTTTTGAACTACATTACCGGCATGAAGATCGCCATCGTTTCCCATAAGCCGCAGACTACAAGGACTAACATCAGAACCATCTATAATACGGAAGATACACAGATAATCTTTACTGATACTCCGGGTATCCACAAGCCGACTTCCAAGATGGGTGAGTTCATGGTCGAGAGATCCTATAAAGCAGCTCTCGGTGCTGACTGCGTCGTTCTCATCGCTGACGGAAGATTTCCCGAGCCCGGTTCTGTCGAGAGAAAACTCATGGAACTGCTTAAAGACAGCAACAAGAAGGTTATCCTTGCCATCAACAAATATGATGAAGCAGGGCAGGAAAAGCTCCTTCCGCTGACACAGAAGTATTCTGAACTTTATGATTTTGAAGATATCGTTCCTGTCAGCGCCAAGACCGGAAGAAACGTTGATCTGCTCCTTTCCGTCATTACGAAAATGCTTCCTGAAGGCCCAAGGCTCTTTGACAGCGAATACATGACTGATCAGACTGAGCGTGTAATTGCTGCAGAGCTTATACGTGAGCAGGTGCTCCATTACACAGATCAGGAGATCCCTCACGGTACAGCCGTTATCATCAATGAATTCAAAGAAAAGAACGATGACGGCGAGATCACTTCAGGTGACGACCGCACTGTTACTGTCATCAAGGCTGACATCATCTGCAACAGGGATTCGCACAAGGCTATCATCATCGGCAAAGACGGCCAGATGATCAAGCGCATCGGTACTGCTGCAAGAAGAAATATCGAGAAGCTTTTGGACTGCAAAGTCTATCTCGATCTTTATGTTAAGGTCAGAAACGACTGGCAGAACAATGATGCCATGCTCGGTTCCACGGGCCTTGGCAAAGACATTGACGACTGATGGATCCCTTTAACTGCCGCGGCCTCATAATAAAGTCGGACGATTACAAGGAAAAGGACAGACTCTTATCTGTTCTTACTTCAGACAGGGGACTTATAACGATCTGTGCCAAAGGCGTAGCCAAACCCGGAAGTTCATTGGGTTTTGTATCAATGCCATACATGCTCTGTGATTTTGTAGTATCGGTATCTCACGGATATTACTATCTGAAAGATGCATCGATAATCGAAAGCAATTCCGGAATAATGGAAAGCCTTGAACAGATGACCGTGGCAGCACACATCTCGGCATTGCTCGTTGACTGTACTCTGCAGAGTGAGAACGCCAGGGAAGCATATGAGCTTGCTGTATATGCTTATTACATGCTCGCAAATAATAAGGATAAGTATCTGCTCATTTATTCAGCTTTTAACTGGAGGCTTTTAACGATCGCCGGATTTACGGTACAGTACGACCTTTCCAATCCGAGTTACAAGGGAACAGGGGATAAGCCTGACAGGTTCCTGTTAAACATAGCGGGCGGAGTTAACAGCGCTTCAAATCAGAACAGGTCTTTTGACAGACTATTGGAGGCACCTTCGGTAAAGGCTCTTAACTATTTTGCGACCTGTGATCTTAAAAGGTTATTTACATCATCGGCTGATAAAAAGACCGAAAAAGAATTAAAAGATTTTACAACTGACTACATTTCAATACATTTTGAAAAGATATATGACACGCTTTCTGTTTTGAATAATCTATAATCAGGTCATTCAAGGTTGATCACAAGAAAGGAAGTGCCATATGAATCTATCGACTACTCCCTCACACAGAATCGGTGAATGTCTCGTAAAAGTTATAGATAAGAACGGGAATCCCGTCAGTGATAAAGATCTGGTATTAAACCAGAAATCCCATGAATTCCTTTTCGGATGTGGTGCATTCGATTTCCTGGATTATCCGGGAATGCAGCCAAACGGAGACAGAAGAGATAAATGGCTTGCTCTCATGAACTATGGCACACTGCCATTTTACTGGGGCCGTTATGAGCCCGAAGAAGGACATCCGAACTATGAGATGCTCAAGGATGCTGCTGACAGACTTGTTGCCAATAACGTTACTTTAAAAGGTCATCCGCTTTGCTGGCATACGGTCTGTGCTGACTGGCTTCTTAAGTATTCCGATGAAGTCATCATGGATAAGCAGCTTGCAAGGATCAACAGAGATGTAACCGCATTCAAGGGAACGATCGACATCTGGGATGTCATCAACGAAGTAGTCATCATGCCTATCTTCGACAAGTACGATAATGCGATCACCAGGATCTGCAACAAATACGGCAGAGTTACTCTCGTTAAGGAAGTTTTCGCTGCTGCAAGAGCAGCTAACCCTGAAGGAACATTCCTTATCAACGATTTCAACACATCGCCCCAATATGAGAAGCTCATTGAAGAGCTTCTGGATGCAGGCGTTGAGATTTCTGCTATCGGTATCCAGTCACACCAGCACCAGGGTTACTGGGGTGAGGCTAAGCTCCGTGACGTATTAAAGAGATTCTCAAGATTCGGTCTTCCGATCCACTTTACCGAAAATACACTTATCTCAGGTGAGATTATGCCTGCATATATCGAAGACCTCAACGACTGGCAGGTTGACGAGTGGCCGACTACCGAAGAGGGTGAGCTCCGTCAGGAGAAAGAATGGGAAGAGATGTACAGGATCCTCTTTGCCGATCCTAATATCAAGGCTATTACCGGCTGGGATTTCGCTGACGGCGCTTGGCTCAATGCACCCAGCGGACTTATAACCAAAGACAACAGATGCAAGCCGGTATACAACAAGCTCTTAAGCCTTGTAAAAGGTGAGTGGTGGACTAAGGACGAAGTCATTCACACAAACAGCGACGGTATCGTAAACATTAAGGGTACAAAGGGTACATACGGCATCGACGGAGCTGAGGGCGTTATCAAGATCAGCAGCGAACCTTCAAATGTAACGGTTACTATCTGATCAGATCTTCCAGTGATCGGGAAAAAGCATAATATAATCGGGCTTTTCGAGTCTTGAGTCTATCAGGAGCGCAAAGCCCGTATCTGTTTCTGTGCGGATTACTCTGCCTACGGCCTGAAGGACTTTCTGCCAGCCCGGGAATCTGTATGCAAAAGAGAATCCGTCACCGAATTTCTCTGCATAGTAATTGCTTAATATCTGTCTTTCGGGTGTTACCTTCGGGATTCCGACACCGACAATTACAACGCCCGTGAGCTTATCTCCGACAAGGTCTATGCCTTCGCCGAAGTGGCCTCCAAGCACGGCAGCACCGATCAGAAGCCCCGGGTATGGTTCTGCAAAACTGTTCAGGAACGCCTCTTTCTCGACACTGCTCATCTCCGTTATCTGGGAGATGATCTTGTAATCCTTCACGTCGTGCCTTTTCAGATATTCTTCGATCATGGGCATTATCTGGTTCATGTATTCGAACGAAGGGAAGAAGATCATGTGATTTCCGGTCCTTCCCAAAAGACAATCTGCAATGGACTGCGTAAGATCATACTGGGTTAATGAACGGTCTTTATAAGCGGTTGAGATATCTGAGTTGATCATGATCTCAAGATTCTCAGGAGGGAACGGTGACGGAAGTCTTAAGAAAGATGAGTAATCACAGTCAGGACCAACGAGACAGTTGCGGTAATATTCATACGGCGTAAATGTTGCGGAGAAGAATATGACTGACATCCGGTCCTTGATTATGTCGTTTAATTTTGATGCACAATCAAGACAGTTAAGAGTAAGCGTGATATCGCCGTTGACCTTCGAGGCGGTCGTGATATACGCATTATCAAAATAGTGCTCCAATACCGTAAGGAAATATCTTGCTTCAAAGAAAAACTTAACTGAAGTCTTTCTGCATTGTCCCTGTTCCAGGCGATCCAGCACGAAAGACAACTGTCTTATCGCATACCATAGTTTTGCGTAAAGCTGACGGGGAGGCTGTCTCATCGCTTCCCAGTTCTCAGTCATCAGCACTTTGTTCTCATCAGCCTGTTCCAGCAACTTGAAACACGAACTTGAAGATTCAAAACAAGTACCGATATTTACAAAGTAATTGCGGACCTGATGGATCATGGTCTCGATCTTCGTGTCGCGCCCTTTAAAATCCATGAGCATCTCGTCAATAAGACTCAAGGAGAAGGAAGCCGAGAACATGTCTCTTCCACGGTCGATCATGTTGTGCGCCTCGTCGACGAGTACGGCAACACGCTGGTTTCCGGGATCCTTCTCGATAAGAGATACTCTGGGGCTGAAGATATGGTTATAGTCACCGATGATTACCGTGCAGTAGTTCATCGTGTCTATCATGAACTCGTGAGGGCAGATGCCGTGTTTTAATGCGATCTCGGTAATCTTTTCAGGTGTTATCTCATCAAGTACCAGAGATTCAGCAAGAGCGTCTTTAAGTTTGCCGTAATAGTCTTTAGCAAGCGGGCAGAACTTCGAATCACACTCGGTGCCGTAAGGACACATCTTTTCCTTGGATCTTAATGTTATGGAGCGGATAATGAGGCCCTGCTTCCTCATCTGTTTCAGGGTAGACTCTGCAACTCCTCTGGTAGCTTCTTTGGCGGTCAGATAGAAGATCTGGTCGTATCTGTTCTTTACTAGACCTTTGATAGCCGGATATAAAGTCGATACGGTCTTTCCGATGCCCGTAGGTGCCTCGACAAAAAATGCTTCTCCGGAATTCAGCGCGAGGAGTGCCTTTTTCATGAACTCCTTCTGGCCTGGCCTTATGGAGTCGAAAGGAAATCTCAATATTGATGTTGTATCCATGAGACTTTGACGGTAATCCAGAAGGGTTTTTGCGAAGACGCAGTATTCGGAACAGATCTCTTCCCAGTAATTCTCGGCATCCTCGAAAGACATGGTGTAAGTGTTTTCGAAGCTTTCCAGAGAAGTTATTGAAACATATCTTAGTGTAAGCGATATATCGAGGATCTCTGAATTAGTGAGCAGATACATGGCTCCGTAGAGCTTAAGCTGGGTTACGTGTTCAGGTCTTACGAGCGCTTCGAAGGTATCTTTGGTCGAGTTGAAAGACTTGATCTCGAAAAGCATCGGCGGCTTACCGCTGACGTTCATCATGGCATCGTATCTGCCGTTTACGGAAAGACAGATGCCTGATTCGGCTATGTAGTCGTATACGAGCTGCTCTTCGGTCGTGACGATGTCTCCGTAGGCCTTCTTGAGGTCGGAGAAGACTCTCTGGTGGAGTCTAGTCCCTTCGATGCCTGATACAGACCCGTATGAACCGCCGGCAAGATTGCCTCGGCGGGAGATATATGAAGCCAGGTCTGTAACGGAAACGGTTATCTTATTCATAAAGAGATTATAACCTAACCGCGAATTATGTTCTTATTGAAAATTAAAGCCTCATGATATAAAATCTAACCCGCACGCAGATGTGGTGGAATTGGCAGACGCGCTAGCTTCAGGTGCTAGTGGGAGCAATCTCGTGCGGGTTCAAGTCCCGCCATCTGCACCATACCGTAAACACCTTTGTCCTGATATCGTTTGGGCAAAGGTGTTTTAATTTGTCGGGTAAACTTATGCGAATTGAAGGGTGTTATGTCCCGTAAATATAGATATACTAATTGAGTATGAATAATCACCAATAATTATATAGCGAGGTCATCTATGTACGAGCTTTTCATCAACACAAACAAAGAACTTGGCCACATCAATCCTGAGATTCAGGGACATTTCTCAGAGCATCTCGGAAGATGTATTTACGAAGGCGTTTATGTCGGTGAGAATTCCGATATTCCCAATACAAACGGAATGAGAAATGACGTTGTCGAAGCTTTGAAGGAGATGAAGATCCCTGTTCTCCGTTGGCCGGGCGGATGCTTTGCTGACGAGTATCACTGGAAGGACGGCATCGGTCCCAAGGAAAGCCGTAAGAAGATGATCAATACAAACTGGGGCGGCGTTACTGAAGATAACAGCTTCGGTACACACGAGTTCATGGAACTTGCCGAGCAGCTCGGATGCAAGACATACGTTAACGGTAATGTCGGAAGCGGCACTGTCCGTGAGATGAGCGAATGGGTAGAGTACATGACCTTTGACGGCGTATCTCCGATGGCAGACCTCAGAAGGGCAAACGGCAGGGAGAAGCCCTGGACTGTTGACTATTTCGCAGTAGGTAATGAGACATGGGGCTGCGGCGGCAACATGGTGCCTGAGTATTATGCAAATCTTTATAAGCAGTATCAGACATTCGTTAAGCAGTACAACAAGGATAAGAAGATCAAGAAGCTTGCAGTAGGACCTACTGACAGGGACTATAACTGGACAGAGACACTCCTTAAGGAATGCTTCAGACAGCAGGGTTCATACCCTCAGAACTTTGGTTATATGGACGGCCTTACGCTCCATTACTACACCATTCCTTACGACTGGGACCACAAGGGAAGCGCCACAGGTTTCAATGACAAAGAATGGTACATGACTCTCGCCAAGACATTTGATATGGAAGAGTTCATTGAGAAGCACTCTGCGATCATGGACAGATATGATCCTGACTGCAGGATCGGTCTCATGGTCGACGAATGGGGTACTTGGTATGACGTTGAAGAAGGAACCAACCCCGGCTTCCTTTATCAGCAGAATACGATCAGAGATGCGCTCATCGCCTGCATCAACCTCAACATATTCAATAAGCACTGCAAGAGAGTCAAGATGGCTAATATCGCTCAGCTTGTTAACGTTCTTCAGGCTGTTATCCTCACTGAGGGCGACAAGATGATCAAGACTCCTACATATTATGTATTCAAGATGTACAGCTGCCACCAGGACGGCGAGCTTCTTGAGAGTTCGGTCAATGCCGAGAAGATCGGTCTTGAGGATGAATACAAGGTCCCGAATCTCCATGAGTCAGTATCCAGGGGTAAAGACGGCAAGATCCACATTACGCTCGGTAACCTCTCATGCTCTGAGGCATACGACGTATCAAGCACTCTTATGGGTAACAGCATCAAGTCCGTCAAGGCAACAGTAGTAGGCGGTAAGATGGATGACCACAATACGTTTGATGAACCCGATGTTGTAAGCGAGAAGGTTTTCGACGGCGTAAGCTTCGAAGGCGACAAGCTCAGCTTCAAGATCCCCGCGTCAAGCGTAATGCATATCGAAGTAGAGATCTGATAATGCCAAAGATCTGCACCCGCTGTCTCCTTAAGGATTTTAGCAGGGAACAATACGAAAAGATCATTGTAGAAGGAATCCAAGCTCTTCCGCCGGAAGAGCTTGTTTCTGATGAGGTGACTTCCCAAAGACTTGCTGTCTGTAAGGAATGCTCGAAGATCAATCAGGGAACATGTCTTGCCTGCGGTTGTTATGTTGAGATAAGGGCGGCCACAAAAAAAGGCACGTGCCCCTACAGGAAATGGTGATTTAATCAATATATTTGTTGTTGCGTTCAGAGCCCGCTAATATATAATACATACGTCATTTTCAGGGAAATATACGGCCCCTGCTTATAATGCAGGGAAAAGGAACACCATGATCTACTTTGATAACAGTGCAACGACATTTGTATCAGACAGCGTAAGAGCCAAACTTCAGGAACTTACTGATAATTCTTTATCAGCAAATCCCGGAGCTCTTCATAAGCTCGGAAATAAGGCGGCAGAACTCTATGAGAACATCAGATCAGAGACTGCCGGACTTCTCGGTGCAAAGCCGGATGAGATCTTCTTTACGTCCTGTGCCACTGAGAGTGCCAATACTGCGATCAAGGGATATATGAGCCGCAACAAACGTGCCGGTAATGCTGTTATCTCCACCAGGACCGAGCATAAGGCTACGCTCGAATGTCTTGAATATCTTTCCAAACTCGGCTACGAGATAAGATACGTGAAGGTAGGAGCTGACGGCAAGCCTTTGGCAGAGAGTCTTGAAGAAGAACTTAAAAAGGGCGGAGTTGCGCTTGCATGCTTTACTCTTGTAAATAATGAGACGGGTTCGATCCTGCCTTTTGAGAATATCTCGAAAACCATAAAAGCAATATCGCCTGATACGGCAATCTATCTTGATTGCGTCCAGGCATTGGGTAAGCTTCCGATCAACCTGACATCCATGGGTGCCGATATGTGCTCTTTCTCAGGACACAAGATCCATTCCATTAAGGGAAACGGAGTTCTTTATGTCAGGAAGGGCATAAGGATCGATCCTTTGATCCTCGGAGGCGGACAGCAGGAGGGAATGAGATCCGGAACGCAGAGCCCTGTACTTGCCGGTGCTTTCCTTGCTGCTCTGAAGGAAGTGACTTCTGAAATCGATGAAGCGCGTTCGGAGGTCCTGAAGATCAACGAGTATCTACGTAAGGAACTTAGCAGCAGGGGCGCGAAGATCTTATCTCCTGACGATGCGCTTCCTTTTGTGCTGAATGTTTCTTTCGAAGGTTTTGAATCAGAGACAATGCTTCATTGTCTTGAAATATACGACATTTTCGTGTCGACTGTTTCCGCATGTTCAGCCAAGCAGAAGAAAGTATCTTACGTTCTTCTTGAGATGGGAGTGGACAGGAAGACGGCCGCAAATGCAGTAAGGCTCAGCTTCTCCAGGTATAATACTATGGATGAAGCAGTTGAATTCATTAAGTGTGTAGACGAGATATACGATCAATTTCTGGTGAAGTGAGGATATAAATATGGCAAATGTCCTTTTGGCGAGGATGGGTGAAGTAACCCTCAAGGGACTTAACAGAGGATCTTTTGAGATCCAGCTTAAGAGCAACCTTAAGTACAGACTTAAGAAATTCGGTAATCTGAAGATATATCAGAGCCAGAGCAGGATCTGGATCGAACCAAAGGAAGAGGATAACCCGAACTTCCAGTCAATGGCTTCTGCTGAGGCCATTATGAAGGCTGTATGCCAGGTTTTTGGTATCGTATCAGTAAGCCTTGCAAGGAAATTTGAAGGAGACTTTGAGTCTATCAAGGAGAATGCATTCACCTGCGTTCAGGAACTCCTGGAGAATAATCCCGGATACAAGACCTTTAAGGTTGAGAGCAAGCGCGGAAACAAGACATTCCCGATGACATCACCGGAGATCTGTGAAGAACTCGGATATCAGATCCTACAGAAGTTCCCGGATCTTTCAGTTAAGGTCAAGAATCCTGATTTTATCCTGAATGTTGAGATCCGTGAGTCCAATTATGTCTACTCCGGCAAGATGATGGCTCACAGAGGACTTCCTGTCGGTTCATGCGCAAAGGGCATGCTCTTATTGTCAGGCGGTATCGACAGCCCCGTTGCAGGTTTCATGATGGCTTCAAGAGGAATGCCTTTGGATGCAGTATATTTCCACTCATATCCCTATACGAGTGACCTTGCAAAGCAGAAAGTAATCGACCTCGCCAAGATCGTATCAGGCTTCTCCGGAAGAATGACTCTTCATATAGTTAACTTTACACAGATCCAGCTTGATCTTTATAAGCACTCTCCCCAGGACATGCTTACGGTAACGATGCGCCGCGTAATGCTTCAGATAGCAGAGCGCCTTGCCCTTAAGAATGACTGTAAATGCCTTATTACAGGCGAGAGCTTAGGCCAGGTTGCTTCCCAGACCATGGAGGCGATCGCTGCCACAAACGAAGTCGTAAAGATGCCGATCTTAAGACCTCTTATCGGTATCGATAAGCAGGCTACATGCGATATTTCAAGAAATATCGGTGCTTTTGAGACATCGATCCTTCCTTATGAGGATTGCTGTACTGTTTTTGTTGCAAAACACCCGAAGACACATCCTCATCCTGAGGATATAATCGAGGCAGAAAAGGACCTTGATATCGAGAGCCTCGTTGAATCAGGTGTGCTCGGAACTGAAGATATCATCATCGATCCGTTCTGATCTTGCGGAACACAGGAGGAAGCTTTGAGAATAGGAAAGCTTACAGACGAGCAGCTTGAATCTCTTGTTTTATCAAGACTTCCTAAGCTGTCGAGCAATACGCTCTCAGGCGCCGGTATCGGTGCTGACTGCGCATGGCTCAAGACAGGCGAGAATCTCCTTGTTGCTTCTTCTGACCCCATTACCGCAGGCGGCAGTGAGTCAGGAACTCTTGCTATACATGTCTCTTGCAATGACATCGCTGCATGCGGAGTAGCTCCCACCGGCATTCTCATCGTAATTATCGCCCCTCCTGATTCGACTGAGGAAGAGATAAGTTCCATAGTTGATCAGGCCAGCCGTGAAGCCGGCAAGCTCGGAGTTGATATCGTTGGCGGCCATACGGAAGTATCCGACTGCGTAAACAGGTTCGTTGTAATTTCTACTGCGTTCGGCGTGGTAGAAAAGGGAAGTCCTGTTCCTTTGGGACATGCGAAGCCCGGAGATAAGCTTATAATCACCAAGACAGCAGCTATCGAAGGCAGTTTTATTGCCGCTAATGAGCATGCAGACAAATTGAAGGGTAAAGTCCCTGATGAGTATATCGAAGAGGCCAGGACATACAGCAGCCTTATTTCCGTTGTAAGGGAAGGAACCATATTAGGTCCTTTGGCTTCAGAGACAGGCGCCATAAGAGATGATGGGTTCCCCAGATCCTGTGTCAACCTCATGCATGACGTTACCGAAGGCGGTGTAGAGGGCGCTGCTTTTGAGATGGCAGATTTTTCGAAGGTTGGTGTTACGCTTGACCAGAGACTGGTCCCTTTTACAGACTGTTCAAAGGCAATTTGCGATGCTTTGGGACTTGATCCGTTCAGGCTCATTTCTTCTGGTGCGCTTATGGTTGCTTCGTCTGAACCTGACAAGGTCATTAATGCTTTGGAAGAGCAGGGCATAAGAGCAACTGTCATCGGAGAGTTCACGGATGCCTCTGAAGGTGCCAGGACAATTGGTCTTGATGGTGTCATAAGACCCATGCCGGCTCCTTCTGCTGACGAGATCTACAAGATCTGAAGTCCCTCAGGTGATTTTTTACCGAAAAACCAAGAGGAAACATAGATAAAATCTATGCACGAAATATACTTCTTTATATCCTTTTCGGCTTGATTGAATTTGACCCTTATAATAAAATATTACGCGTTGATTATTACCCCATCAGGAGGATTATATATGTACGACCACATTAAGGCTGAGGATTCTGAAGTCTATTCCGCAATAATGCAGGAGATCGGACGTCAGAGAAACAAGATCGAGCTTATCGCATCCGAGAACATGGTTTCTGAGGCAGTTCTTGAAGCTGCAGGTTCACCGCTCACAAACAAGTATGCTGAGGGTTACCCGGGAAAGCGTTACTACGGCGGTTGCGAGTATGTGGATATCGTAGAGCAGCTCGCTATCGACAGAGCTAAGCAGCTTTTCGGTGCTGAGCACGTTAACGTTCAGCCTCACTCAGGCGCTCAGGCTAATACAGCAGTTTACTTCGCTATTCTTGAGCCCGGTGATACTATCCTCGGACTTGACCTCTCACACGGCGGTCACTTAACACACGGTATGAAGATCAACGTATCCGGCAGAACATATCACTCCGAGTTCTACCAGGTAGATGAGAAGACACAGATGCTCGACTACGATGCAATCCGTGCCAAGGCACTTGAGTGCAAGCCTAAGGTAATCGTTGCAGGTGCTTCCGCATATCCGAGAATCATTGATTTCAAGAAGTTCAGAGAGATCGCTGATGAAGTCGGCGCATACCTCTTCGTAGATATGGCTCATATTGCAGGACTTGTTGCTGCAGGACTTCACCCCAATCCGGTTCCGTATGCTGATTTCGTTACAACAACGACTCACAAGACATTGAGAGGACCCCGTGGCGGTATCATCATGTGCAAAGAGGAATACGCTAAGAAGATCAATTCCGCAGTATTCCCCGGACAGCAGGGCGGCCCCCTCATGCACATCATCGCTGCTAAGGCTGTTGCTTTCAAGGAAGCACTCTCACCTGAGTTCAGAGCTTATGCAGAGCAGATCGTTAAGAACGCTAAGGCTATGAGCGAGGCTCTTCTTGCAAGAGGCGTTAACCTCGTATCAGGCGGTACAGACAACCACCTCATGCTCATCGACCTGAGAGGCACAGGCGTTACAGGCGCTATGCTCCAGGAGCGTCTTGATGATGTAAACATCACAGCTAACAAGAACACGATTCCTTTCGATCCCGAGAAGCCGACAGTTACATCAGGCGTACGTATCGGTACACCTGCTGCTACAGCAAGAGGCTTTAAGGAAGAAGACTTCGTTGAAGTTGCAAACATCATTGCTGACTGCATCTTCGACTACGACAACAAGAAGGAAGAATCTATCAAGAGAGTTAAGGCTCTTACTGATAAGTATCCCGTATATCCCGATATCGTTTGATATCCGGGATATAACGTCTGATGCCCTGATATTATGGAAGATAAACCGCTCGCTTACAGAATGTCACCTTTGACATTGGATGAGTATGCGGGTCAGGAGCATATCATCGGCAAAGGAAAGATGTTAAGACGAATGATCGAGGCAGACCGTCTGTCTTCGATCATTTTGTTTGGTCCGCCTGGAGTCGGAAAGACAGCTCTTGCGCGTGTCATTGCCAATACGACAAAGTCGAGATTTGAGCAGCTTAATGCGGTAACGGCAGGCGTTTCAGATATAAAGAAGATCGTAGGGGATGCTTCCAATCCGCTCCTTTCAGAAGGACGCAAGACGGTCCTTTTCATCGACGAGATCCACAGATTCAATAAATTACAGCAGGATGCCCTTCTTCCTTATGTGGAAGACGGGACAGTTGTTTTGATCGGTGCGACTACCGAGAATCCTTTCTTTGAGGTAAACAAGGCTCTGGTATCCAGATCAACCGTATGCCAGTTAAAGCCTCTCGAATCAAAGGATATCGTTAAAGTACTGAAAAATGCCCTCTCAGATAAGGAAAGGGGTTTTGGCAGCATGGATGTCAAAATATCCGAAGAGACGCTTCTGAAGATAGCTGAGACGTCCAATGGTGATGCGAGATCTGCCCTTAACAGCATAGAACTTGCCGTTATTACGACTCCGCCTTCATCTGACGGTTCTATTACGATAACCGATGAAGTAATGAAGGAGTGCATCCAGACAAAGACCGTTCTTTTCGATAAGGATGGCGAATACCACTATGACAACATCAGCGCGATGATCAAGTCCATGAGAGGCTCTGACCCTGACGCTGCGATCCTTTATCTTGCGAGAGCTTTGGCTGCAGGAGAGGATATTGAGTTCCTTGCGCGAAGGATAATGATCTGTGCTGCCGAAGACGTAGGCATGGCAAATCCCAACGCGTTGCTTGTTGCAGTTGCTGCTCATGAATGTGCAAGATCTGTCGGAATGCCTGAAGCAAGGATCCCTCTGGCTGAAGCGTGCATTATCGTTGCGTCTTCACCCAAATCCAATGCCGCTTATTTGGCTATAGATAAGGCTCTTGATGATGCTTCTAATACTGATACCGGTGTTGTTCCCATGCATCTCCGGAATGCCCCTGCAAAAGGAATGGAAGATCTTGGGTATTCAGTCGGATATAAGTATCCGCACGATTTCCCGGGACATATTACCAAGCAGCAGTACATGACCGATAAGACCCTCGGAAAGAAATACTATGAGCCTACGGACATCGGATACGAACGCAAGATCATTGAATATCTTGATTACGTTAAGAAGATGACGGGGCAGGAGGAATAAGATGCGTAAGGCATTGTCAGTAATATCTTTGATACTTGTGTTTGTTTTTGCGTTCACTGCCTGTGACAGCAAAGATAAAGGACCTCAGATCGAACCCCAGGTCACCATGGAACAGTTAAACACTTCCGGTGAATACGTTGCAAGAGGATATATGGAAGCTCTGTTTACAGATAACAGGGCAATGTTCGACAAATGCTATCCGGAGGGTTTCCTGGAACAATTGGGTGAATCATCCGGTGACGATCTATATTCGCAGTACAGAAGCGTTATGCAGATCAATGCTGTAGTAAATGGTACGGCATCAACGGGATACAGGGATTACACAATAGCGAACGGTTTTGATGAAGCATCCATGAGGTCCGCTATCTGTTTCCTTTCAGGTCGTGAGTATTCTGAGATTGGAAGGATACAGATCCAGAAGGTTACGGTTTATTTCAGCAAAGATACTGAAAGTGCCAGTGCGGATTTCTATTATGTCGTATATGAGATCAACGGTTCGTGGTACATGCTCGAAGGCTGCCAGAATGATGTGGAGTTCTGATCTATGAGATTTTGCATCCAGGTTGTTAAAGAAGCGGCAGTTGATATAGAAGGCATAAGAAAGTCTTCTATCGGTCCCGGTATGCTGGTTTTATGCGGTATCGGTAAAGAAGATGATGAGGCTGTAGCCGATAAGATGATCGCCAAGCTTCTCAAGATGCGTATTTTCTCTGACAGTAACGGAAAGACCAACTTAAGCATTGCCGATATAGACGGTGAGATCTTACTGGTATCCCAGTTTACTCTTTATGCTGACTGCAAACACGGCAACAGGCCTTCATTTACTGACAGCATGGGCCCTCAAAGGGCAGAAGAGCTCTATAACTATATCGCTGATTCCATAAGGCCACAGGTAAAAGCTCTCGGTACAGGTGTTTTCGGTGCTGATATGCAGGTGAGTCTTATAAATGACGGTCCTTTTACAGTAATACTCGATTCTGCGGCCATTTAACGCTTTATTTTCTTAATTGAGCCTAAATTATCACCATTTTGAAATATTTATATATATATTATTTGTTAAAATGGCAGGTAGTGATAAAATATCATGACTAAAAATATCGTTTTTTAGGAGATTTTTAATGGCTAATTCTAAGAATGGCAACTACGGCGGCGACTCAAGAGAAGTATTGAGCTGCTCTTTCTGCGGTAAATCAGAATATGAGGTACCGAGACTTTTCTCCGGTGTTAACTGCTATATCTGCATCGATTGTATCAGAACGGCATATGGCATCGTTGCTGAAGAGGAGAAGGTCAACAAGAAGCGCAAGATGCGTTCTATCAAGCCCAAGAAGCTTGTTACGCCTCATGAGATTAAGGAGAAGCTAGATTCTTACGTAATCGGTCAGGATGACGCGAAGATCGCACTTTCTGTTGCCGTTTATAACCACTACAAGAGAGTTTATTCAGATCTTCCCGCTGACGATACTGAGATCTCCAAGAGCAATATCCTTTTGCTCGGACCTACTGGTTCAGGTAAGACACTTCTTGCCCAGACACTTGCCAGGATCCTCAATGTTCCTTTCGCAGTTGCCGATGCCACGAGCCTTACACAGGCAGGTTATGTCGGTGAAGACGTAGAGAATATTCTTCTTAAGCTCATTATTGCAGCTGACTACGATATCGAGAGGGCACAGACAGGTATCGTATATATCGATGAGATCGATAAGATCACAAAGAAATCCGAGAATGTCTCGATCACACGTGACGTATCAGGCGAGGGCGTCCAGCAGGCATTGCTCAAGATCCTTGAGAGTACTGTTGCAAATGTTCCCCCTAAGGGCGGCAGAAAGCATCCTAACGAAGAGTGCATCAAGATCGATACCACAAACATCCTTTTCATCGTAGGCGGTGCTTTTGACGGTCTCGATGAGATAATCGCACAGAGAGTAGAGCAGAAGCAGTATGGTTTCGGTGCTGAAGTTCAGTCCAAGAAGGACAGAAACAGCGGTTTCTATTTCCACGATGTTAAGCCTGATGACCTTATGAAGTTCGGTCTTATCCCTGAATTCATCGGTCGTCTTCCGGTTACGGTAGCTCTTGATAAGCTTGATACCGATGCTCTTGTAAGAGTCCTTACAGAACCCAGGAACGCAATCATCAAGCAGTACAAGAAGATGCTCAAGATGGATGATGTAGAACTTGTTTTCGAAGAAGATGCGATCAGAGCAATTGCTGACAGGGCAATCGAGCAGAACACAGGTGCGAGAGGATTAAGATCCATCATCGAAGAAGCTATGAGAGATGTTATGTATAACATTCCTTCAGAGAAGGATGTTAAGGAATGCATCATCAAGAAAGAGTGCATCGTCGAAGGAAAGCAGCCGGTTCTCATTTATAAGAACGGTACTTCCGAGAAGAGTTTTAGTGAAGCAAATGCTGCTAATGGTGCAGCTTTGGGCGTAAGCTGATCTTAAGTAAACGAACAGATTAAAAAAGGAGGGTAAGGCTATGGCAGAATCATATAACATTTGTCTTGATATTGGTGGAACCAAAGTTCTTGGCGTTGTTTTCAATTCTAAGAAAGAAATTGTTTTCAGACTCAAGAAGAAGACAAAGTCAGGCGGAGATTCATCTGATAACATCGAGCAGCTCATAATCAACGTGGTTAAAGAGCTTATTGACGCTTCAGGGATCAAGGCTGATAAGATCAATGCCATCGCTGCAGGAGCTCCCGGTGTTATCAACCAGGAGACAGGCGTCGTTCTTTTCTCGCCCAACCTTCCTTGGAGAAACTACAATATCAAGAAGCCGATCGAAAAGGAATTCGGTTGTCCTTTTTATATCGGAAATGACGTTAATGTCGGCGTGCTTGGCGAGTATAAGTATGGTGCTGCCAAGGGTTATAAGAATGTTGTCGGTCTTTTCGTCGGAACCGGCATGGGCGGCGGTCTCATCCTTAACGGCGAACTTTTCACAGGCAATAAGTTTAAGGCTGCAGAATATGGACATATGATCCTTGATCCTGAGGGACCTTTATGCAACTGCGGACAGAGAGGATGCCTTGAGGCATTCTCAAGCAAGCAGGGTATGTCTGCTTATATCAGACAGCAGGTCTCAAGAGGAAGAAAGTCTTCTATGGCAGAAGCCGTGGAGAACGGGGTGTTCAAGTCCAAGGTGCTTAAGAATGCTTTGGCTGAAGGCGACAGTGTTGCCGTTGAAGCCGTTGACCGTGCATGTCATTATCTTGCGGTCGCATCGGGCAACCTTGTTAACACATTCAGCCCTGATGTAGTTGTATATGGCGGCGGCGTAATCGAGGCAGTGGGTGATATCTTCCTTGAGAAGATCCTGTCAGAAGTTGACAGATACTGCATGCCTTCAATTAGAGAAACAGTTGAATTCAAGAAAGCGGCTTTAGGAGATGATTCCATCCTCTATGGTGCGCTCTCAATGATAAAGAAGTAAGAGAGGATATCAGATTTAGTTATGGCAAGAATTGATTCGATCAGTAAAGCTTTTGATCCGAATGAAGCCGAGAGCAGGCTTTATGAGAAGTGGACAAGCAGCGGCTATTTTAAGCCCAAGGCAGGCAAGACGGGAAAGAAGTTCTCTATCGTGATGCCTCCGCCGAACATTACCGGCCAGCTCCACATGGGTCATGCTTTGGATAATACATTGCAGGATACCCTCACAAGATATAAGAGAATGTCAGGCTACGAGACCCTCTGGGTACCCGGTACTGACCATGCTTCAATCGCTACAGAGGCAAGGATCGTTGCAACCATGCGTGAGGAAGGCCTTACAAAGGATGACCTCGGACGTGACAAGTTCCTTGAAAGAGCCTGGGCATGGAAGGAACAGTACGGTGGAAGGATCGTTGAGCAGCTTAAGAAGATAGGATCTTCCTGTGACTGGTCACATGAGCGCTTTACAATGGACGAAGGCTGCTCTGACGCCGTTAAGGAAGTATTCGTTAAGTACTACAATCAGGGCTTGATATACAGAGGTGAGAGGATCATCAACTGGTGTCCTCACTGCCTTACATCAATTTCCAATGCTGAGGTTGATTATGCGGACCAGGCAGGTCACTTCTGGCATCTGAGATATCCTTTCGAGGACGGTTCAGGATATATCGACCTCGCTACTACAAGACCTGAGACTCTCCTTGGTGATACAGCTGTTGCTGTTAATCCTAAGGACGAGCGTTATAAGGACGTAGTAGGCAAGATGCTCGTACTTCCTCTTGTCGGCCGTAAGATCCCTGTTATCGCTGATGATTATGTTGATATCGAATTCGGTACCGGTGCCGTTAAGATCACGCCTGCGCATGACCCTAACGACTTCGAAGTAGGTCAGCGTCATGGTCTTGAGGTAATCACCGTTCTTACAGAAGATGCAAAGATCACTGAAGATTATCCGAAATATGCGGGAATGGACAGATACGAAGCAAGAGAAGCTATCGTTAAGGATCTTGAAGAGGGCGGATTCCTCACAGAGATCGAAGACTATTCACATAATGTAGGTACTTGTTACAGATGCGGTACTACTATTGAGCCCCGTGTATCTCTCCAGTGGTTCGTTAAGATGGAAGAACTCGCAAAGCCCGCTATCGAGGCAGTCAGAAATGGTTCCATCAGATTCGTTCCTGAGAGATTTTCCAAGAACTACTTTAACTGGATGGAAGACATCAGAGACTGGTGTATCTCCAGACAGCTCTGGTGGGGTCACAGGATCCCTGCATTCTACTGTGATGACTGCGGCGAGTTAGTCGTTACAAAGGAATCTTCATGCACATGCCCTAAGTGCGGTAAGGAGATGCGTCAGGATCCCGATACTCTCGATACCTGGTTCTCATCAGCTCTCTGGCCTTTCTCAACTCTCGGATGGCCTGAAAAGACTGATGACCTTGCCAAGTTCTATCCTACAGATACACTCGTTACAGGTTACGACATCATCACATTCTGGGTTTCCAGAATGATCGTTGCTGGTCTTGCACACATGGATGATGTTCCGTTCCGTGACATTCTCATTCACGGTCTTGTAAGAGACTCACAGGGACGTAAGATGAGTAAGTCTCTTGGCAACGGTATTGATCCTCTTGAAGTAATCGAGCAGAACGGCTGTGATGCTTTGAGATTTGCTCTTGTTACCGGTAATGCTCCGGGTAATGACCAGAGATTCCAGGAAGATAAGATCCTCATGGGCCGTAATCTTTCCAACAAGATCTGGAATGCCATGAGATTCGTTGTCATGAATACAGATGACGATTTCACACCTGACCTTGTTGATGAGTCTATCTTCACAACAGAAGATAAGTGGATCCTTACTGAGCTTCACAACCTTATCACTGAAGCTACTGTTAACCTTGATAACTATGAGTTCGGTGTTGCTCTGAGCAAGATCGTTGACTTCCTCTGGGATAACTTCTGTGACTGGTATATCGAGATCACAAAGAGCAGACTTTATGATAAGGAATGCAAGACAAGAAATAATGCAATCTATCTCCTCAATTATGTATTGAGCGAAGCTATGAAACTGCTGCATCCTTTCATGCCTTTCATTACTGAAGAGGTTTACTCCAATCTCATCATTGCCGATAAGGCAGAATCCATCATGGTAGCTGACTGGCCTGAGGCTGACAAGGTAATGTCCAGCCCTGAAGACGCTGAGATGATGAACACAATGATCGATGCGATCAGAGGTATCCGTGCTGTACGTAAGAACATGGATGTTGCTCCTTCAAGAAAGGCTCATATCATCGTTGTTACGTCTTCAGATAAGATCGCCAAGATGTTTACTGACGGAGAGGGATTCCTTGAAAGACTCGCATCCGTAAGTTCTCTTGAGACAAGACAGTCAAAGGAAGGTATTCCTTCAACAGCCGTTACTGCAGTATTCGGCGGCGGAGAGATCTACATTCCTTTGGAAGATCTTATTGATATTGCTAAAGAGCTTGAAAGACTTGATAAGGAAAAGACACGTCTCGACGGTGAGATCAAGCGTCTTAACGGCAAGCTTTCAAATGAATCGTTTGTAAGCAAGGCACCTGCCGCAGTTGTTGAGCAGGAGAGAGCTAAGCTTGCAAAGTATGAAGAAATGTATGCTAATCTTTCTGACAGGATTGAGGTTTTGAGTAAATAATTTAGGAGGGGTTTATATGCCAACTGAACTCGAGAACAAAGAACTAATTGAAAAGCTGCCTAAAGAGGGCGTGCATTGCTATCCGGCAAATCCATCAAAGATTACACGTAACAGAGTACTTTCTGTTCTTTTCTGTATACTTGGTGTATTTCTCGTATTTATCGGATTGCTCAAGGTTAGTGACAACATCATCAAGATCGCATTGCTTGTAGTAGGCGGTCTCAGTACGATCATCAGCATCCTTGTATTTGCGCAGTCTTTCCTTATTGCCAAGTTCCGTGTAGCTGTTGATTACAACGAGAAGAATGTTGTTCTCAGATACAGATACAGCAAGATCGCTATTCCTTTCGAAAACTTCGACGGAAGAGATGGTACACCTGACCAGGCTGAGGCTCTTATCGATAAGAACTTCAAGAAGGATGCTACTTACTATCTTGTTCTTGACGATGTATTTGAGGATGCATGCTATCAGACTTCTTCTTCGGATCTTGAATCCGTTGATGATTTCAAACAGCTCCGTGACGAGTGTTTTGCAATTGCTGAAGCATACGGTGCCCGCAACAGCAAGGATAAGGTTAAGTTCTACTATGAGAAGGATCTTGTAGCCAATGATACCGGATCAACAGATCTCGATGCTCTTGTAGAAGAAGCAAAGGCTGAGAAGAAGGCTGATGACGAGGCTGCTGCCCAGAAGAGAGAAGAAGAGCAGGCTGCCAAAGAAGCAGAGGAAGCTGCTGAGACTTTGGAAGAAGCTGAATCTGAAGAGTCTTCCGAAGAAAAGTCTGACGAAGAGTAATATCCCGATCGTTTATAAAACATAAAAGGCTGTCTACGTACAGCCTTTTTAAATGTCTTTAAGTAATTCTTTCTTTTCGTCTGAAGTAAGATATCTCCATTTGCCGGTCTCAAGGTCACCTAACATGATGTTCATGAACCTTATCCTCTTGAGTCTTGTGACTTTATAACCCAGGTATTCGCACATTCGGCGGATCTGACGGTTTAATCCCTGGTGGAGGATTATTTTAAATGATTTGTCGCCAGAAGGCTTAAGCTTGCAGGGAAGAGTAAGCTGTCCCAGAACAGGAACTCCTGATTCCATTGATTTAATGAATTCCTTGTCATATGGACGGTTAACGGTTACGAGGTATTCTTTCTCGTGGCCGTTTTCTGCTCTTAAGAGTTTATTAACGATAGAACCGTCATTAGTTAGTAGAATAAGTCCTGATGAATTCTTATCGAGGCGTCCAACTGGGAAGATGCGCTCATCGAAACCGATATAATTGATTATGTTTGAAGGATCCCTTTTATCTGTCGTGCATGTAACACCCAAAGGTTTGTTGAAAGCAATATAGATCATGTCATCATCAGGCCTGATCTTTCTGCCTGATACTTCTACGATATCGCCTTCGTTTACTTTGGTGCCTTGCACTGCAACAACGCCATTGATCGTAACTTTCCCTTTTTCGATGAGAGTATCAGCCTCGCGTCTTGAACAGAGACCTGACGAAGCTATGTATTTGTTGAGTCTTATTCCTTCATTATCAGTCCCAGACATCAGGAACCTCAGCCTTTGTCAATGTGAATGTGAAGGTTGAACCTTCTTCATACTTACTGTTGACGGTGATGGTCTCGCCCATGTATGTAAGAAGTTCCTTGGCGATAGAGAGACCTAGACCTGAACCCTTTTTACCACGTGCACGGTCTGCCTTGAAGAATCTGTCGAAGATATGACCGATATCATATTCGTGGATACCTTGTCCGGTGTCGGCTACAGAAATATAAACCTTCTTCTCGGCCTCTATATAGTCAGTAAGTATAGTGATGCTTTTACCTGCGGGAGTATATTTCTTTGCATTATCAAGAAGTATAACGAGGATCTGCTCGACTCGGTCGGGGTTACCCATAACCGTAGGAAGTTCACCGTAGTTGTTCTGAACGGAGAACTTGATGCCTGCTTCCTTCATGATGGGCTTAAACCTGATCTCTATGCTTGAGATAAGAGTATTAAGGTTGAAGGGGAAGGTCTTAAATGCAAGCGTCCTGGACTGGAGTTTTGAGAGCTCCAACATGTCGTCGATAAGACGCGAGAGTCTCATTGTCTCGTTTAAGATGATCTGATAGTAACGCTGACGGTCAGCTTCCTTCTTGACCATTCCGTCTGAAAGAGGTTCGATGAGACCTCTTAAAGTCTGGAGAGGTGTACGGAGCTCATGAGAGATATTGGCAACATAGTCCTGACGGAAACGCTCGTTCTTCTGTTCTTCGAAGATATCACGGAAGAATCCCGTAGCACCGATGACCTGTGTGCTGTCAGATGAGTCATATTTAGGAATGATCGTGCACTGATAAGCGTAGTCTCTGTTATCGATCTGACGTGTCTTTGTCTCGCCTGTTGCAATACAGTCTTCGAAGTCAGTCCATACATCATCAAAAGGAATGAGCTGCAGTCTTTCTGTGAACATGTTGTTCTTTTCAGCACGCTCGAAAAGCTTGTGGATAGCCTTGTTAGTGGTTACCGGAACTGAATTAACATCTACAACGACGATACCGTCTGAAATAACGTCGAAGATATCCTGCAACTGATTACGTTCAGCTGTAAGGTCGCTGATTGATTTTGAGAGTCTGTCAGCTAGGAAGTTGAATGACTGACCCAATTCACCGATCTCACCCTTATGAGATTCATCAGCTCTGATGCTGAAGTTGCCTTTACCGTATTCCATCGCGACTTCATTGATCTTCTGAAGCGGGAGGACCATTCTGCTGACAAATGCATATGCCGGAATGAGCATCGTGCATGCGGCCATAAGTGTTGAGAGAAGAAGGATATTAAGGTATTTGCCTATCAGCTCATTATATCCGTTGAGATATTTAAGTGAGTAGAGATAATAGTCGTTACCGTTGATGGTAAGTGATATGCGTGAGACGTTGATTGCGTCAGAGATGTTATATTCGAGATTGTCGGCGATATAGAAATCCAGTCCGTTATATTTATTGAATTTGAAAGTGTTGATCTTTGTAAGTATTTCAAACGTGTCTGAAGGTGAAATATTTCTGTTTTCCTGACTGGTGTAATTAACAAGATCTCCATTCATGTTGACAAGATAATAGTCGTGTCCTGCCGCGTAACTTGAACTGAAGAAATAGTATCTGAAATCGGAATTTTCAAAATATTCCGGATTGGTAGAAAAGATATCGTTTATTTTGGAATCGATCTTAAGAGCGCTGTCCAGTTCGATGGAAAGAGTTGCACTTTTTCCGGCTACGACGAAAGCTATTGTCGCTATGATGGCAGAAGCCACAAGTGACAATACGACAAGGGACATTGTTCGCTTAAGAAGCGTACTTTGAAACATTTATGAGACCTCGAATTTGTATCCGATACCATAAATGGTCTGGATGGACCAGGAAGCATTATCGTATGTGATCTTTTGTCTGATCCTCTTGATGTGAGTATCAACAGTACGTGAATCACCGTTGTAATCAACACCCCAGACGGATTCCAATATCTGGTCACGGCCGAAGACCTGTCCCGGATGTGAAGCAAGAAGATAAAGGATCTCAACTTCCTTAGGTGTGCAGGGAACACCTTCACCGTTAGATTTAACCGAATAATTGTTGAGGTTTATCTCAAGACCGTCGAAAGTAAGGACTGAAGACGGCTTGGGTGCATCGCCGAAGCGGCGGAGGACCGCCTTTACTCTTGCGATAACCTCACGTGGAGAGAAAGGCTTAACGATATAGTCATCAGCTCCAAGCTCAAGTCCTACGATCTTGTCGATCTCTTCTCCTTTGGCTGTAAGCATGATGATGGGAGTAGCCATAGTCTTTCTGAGTTCGCGGCATACATCAAGGCCGCTCATCTCAGGCATCATAACATCAAGCAGAATAAGATCAGGCTTTGTAGCCTGGGCCATTTCAAGAGATTCCCTGCCGTCATAGGCATCAGAATGCGTGAAATTATCGTTGTCGAGATATAATCCTAATGATTCGTGTACAACCGGATCATCGTCGCAAATTAAGATATTAGGTGCTACAGCCATTTTCAGTACCCCCAAATTTATAGTGATATTATATTATTTTTTAGAATAAATGTGAAATTTCTTAAAAATCACTAAATTTATATTATTTATTGAGTTTTTAGTCGATTAAATATAAAATTGTTTTAATACCTAGATGAGGGAGGGTACGTTAATGCTTAAAAACCAAATGAAAAAAGTTGTTTCTGTCTTACTGAGCAGTGCTATCGTATTCGGTTTCACAGGCTGTCTTGACTTCGGCGGAGGCAAGAAGGCTGTTATTGAAGCTGCCGGAGAACTGGCTGAGAATATGGTTGCAGCTGATGCAAGTAAGCTGATCAAGAACTCAACTCTCGACAAGAAGAGTGATGAGGCTACTGCTTTGACCGAACTTTTGTCTGCTGAATACAGCACAGATGATGAGAAGGCTTTCTACAAAGCAGTTGAAGCAACCATTGAATATGAGGTCGATGAAGAGTCCGTCTCCGTAAATAAGGGTGAGGCTTCGATCGACATCGTTTTCACGATCTGTGATTATTCAAAGGTTCTTCAGGAAGAGTACACAAACATTGATGATCTTACAGCTGCAGTTAAGAAAGCTAAGACTACTGAAGTAAAGTTTACTGCAGAGTTTGTTAAGGAAGACAAAGAATGGATTCCTGACAATGTCGGCAGCAAGAAGTTCCTTAAGCTCTATGATTACAGAAACGCTGACATCAATTTTGCTCTTACAGCTGATATGATCAGCGGTTTCATTGATACAACAATGAGCGGCTTCTGGCTTGCAGATGACGATGATATCTATTTCGATACTGATTTCATCGAATACGATTATTATTTCGATTCTGCAGTCCTTGATTATGCTGCACGTGGCGAGAGAATGTATTTCGTTCTTTCAAAGGATGGTTCTGACCTTTACTACGGCCCTGACTTTATCTTTGGTGAATCTACAAATGTTGTTTGCCGTGTTGATGGCGATCTTATCGGACTTTCCAGCGGTGATACTTTTGAGACAGGCACTTATACTATCAGTCTCTACTATGTCGGACCTTATGGTGATGAAATAGTAGATGTTCAGTCATGCTTTGTTGAGAAGTCTGTTGTTGTTACACCTCCTACAACAGGCGGCGGTAATCCTGGTGATACATTCCCCGGTGAAGGCGAATACTATGCATTCGAGGATTTAACATTTAGAAGCTATGTCATCAACGCCAAGTGGTTTGACTATGACGGCTACAGAACAGGTGATGCAGTATATTCAACAGATGTTTTGACGATTGCTTTCTCCTTGGAAGTTGATCCGTCCTGCAATATTACTGTTGATTACAGCTATTACTACACAGACAAGGAAGACCGAGATTCTATAGGTGAAGCTCTCCAGAATCCTGTATATTCCAATACGGTTTCTCCGACATCATATTCTAACGGCACATTCTATGATATCGATTACCCCGTTGGCGGCTCGGCTGCTCCCGGATTCTACATGTTCGTAATCTATGAGGCAGGCACAAGCAATGTTCTTATGTATGGTTTCTGCAATGTTGCCTAATTTGATTTGAACAAGTTTTGATATAATAGTCAAAAATAAAAGTGGCGCCTTCTGATAGAGGGCGCCACTTAAATTAGGATATGGTATTTGATGAAAAGATTAACTAGAGGTGTCTTAGCAACCTTACTTGTATCATCTATGATGCTTTCTCTTTGTGCCTGCAACAATAAGAAAGAAACGGATACAGCAAGGGCTTTTTGTGAAACATTTTGCGAAGACGTTAAGACTGGGGATGCCGACAAACTCCTGACTTATCTTGGCGAGACAGACGTTACTTCCAAGGATCTGAAAGAGCTTATCTCGCCTTCGGGATTTAACAGTGAAGAGAATGCGTTTTCTTCTGCTGTTAAGGAGTCCATAAGATATAACGTTCAGGAGCCTTTATATGACTATAAAGCCAAGACAGCTACTGTATATATTTCCTGGGGCGAAGCTGATTACAACAGTGAAGCCGCTAAGGCATCTCGTACTGTCCCTGAATTTAAAACAGCTTTAACTACTTCTTCTGAAACTATCATTACTACAAGCGTTACAGTTGATCTTAGCAGCGAGACTCCGAGAATCCTTAATGCTAAAGAAGTAATAGACGCAGTATATGAATTTAATACTGTTGATCATGGTATAATGCCTGGTGTTCTTTCTGATTATTATAAAAACGGAAGTCTTGTTCTTGCACCTAATGGTGTATATTCCAACACAGATTCGATCGGAGTCAGGATCGATTTTGACAAAGAATTATTCAATTACAGATTTATTCCCGGCATTACATATACAGTATCCAGAGGTGAAGAGGTTCTTTTTGCATCTGAAGTAATCAATCTTGATGAAGACAGTTTAAGGCTTGATTTTACTTCAGATATGACAGGTGAGACCGGCCTTAACGAAGATGGTTTCCTTCTTGACGGTAAATATGCTTTCTTCGTTTACGACGAGCATGCAAAGGAAATCGATTCATTTGTGTGTACGGTCAAAAACGAGGTGATCGAGCCTGAGCTCATTGAGTTTGAGGATTATAAGGAGGATTACTATCTTTCTAATCTTGTATATGAATTCAAAGACAGCGATCTTATGGGAGATTCAGTCGTAGTAAAATCCGGATGGTGGGATTATGACGGAACTTCCGTCGGAAAAAGCGCTTTTGCTTCCAATACAAAGGTCATAGGCTTTTCGCTTGCTGTCAGCAGTGAAAAGGAAGATGAGCTTTATTACGAATACTATTACAGTGAAGAATCTGATTTTGAGGGCATAAACGAGATGGATCCCGTATATCAGGGTTCCTGCTATCCCTCAGCCTATGATAAGCAGTACTGCTACGATCTGGACTATCCGTCAACCGAGTTCAAGCCCGGTTTCTATGGCCTTGTCGTATACGGAGATAAAGCGAAAAAGCATATCGTATTCACGGCTGCCTGCATTGTCGTAGAAGAAACCAGTGATGATGTAATCGGCGGGTAAAGCCTGATATAATTAGTCCAGTTTTATGTTCAGAGGTCTTATGGCAAATCGAAAAGCATCAATCGGAACAAGAATTGCGGCAGGGTTATTGTCTTTGTCGGTTCTTGCAACTTTTTGTTCCTGTTCGATATTAGGCGATCTCCGCGATGATACCGATGGCTCAAGAACTTACAGTTCCGAGAGATCTAAGCCTGAAGGCAATACGCAGGAGACGACAGAGTCCACTTATGAGACGATGGAACCTACAGGTACGTATATCACAGAATCAACTGAACCTGTTGAACTTGATATCGGATTTGTCAGCGGAGCATATCTGACATCCACATGGTATGACGTGATAGATGACAATCCCGTGGATTATGACAGTGTTAATACCGAAGATGCTTTTGCCCTTAAAGGTGTTTTTTATTTCAATACTCCGATAACCGGCGTATTTGAAGCTTATCTGTATAAAGATGATTCTGTCCTGATGACTAGAAACGTTAATATGAAAAATAACGTAACCGCCGAAGCAGATTTCAGCGCAGGTCTTGAAGGTCTAGGAACTTTTGAGCCGGGTGAATATTTTATTGAGCTGTATTTTGACGGTGAATTAATAGCTTCCACATCTGTTATGAGGGTGAGTTAAATGTTTGTATCTGATAAATGGAAAGATTATGAGCTGCTCTACTGCGGCGGCGGTGAGAAATATGAGCGATGGGGAGATGTTATCTTAAGACGTCCCGATCCCCAGGCGGTATGGCCTGTTATCAGAGACGGAAAAGAAATCTCCATGGATGAGCTTGATAAGCCCAATGCGCTTTATACGAGAAGCGATCAGGGAGGCGGCTCATGGACAAAGCTCAAGAGCTTTCCTTCAACCTGGAAGATCGATTACGAGTCTTTAGGCAAAAAGCTTACTTTCATAATCGAACCTACGGCATTTAAACATACCGGACTATTCCCTGAGCAGGCATCAAACTGGGATTTCTGCGGAGACCTTATCGAAAAGGCTAAAGCAGCGGGGAAGAAGGACATCAGGATACTTAATCTCTTTGCATATACCGGTGCACAGACTCTGGCATGCAGCGCACATGGAGCAGATGAAGTCGTTCATGTTGACGCGTCAAAGGGCATGATCGCAAGAGCTAAAGAAAATATCAAAGCATCCGGTCTTGAAGGTAACTATGTAAGATTCATTGCTGAAGACTGCATGAAATTCGTTGAACGTGAGATAAGAAGAGGCCGCAAATATGACGGCATCATTATGGATCCGCCGTCTTACGGAAGAGGTCCCAAAGGCGAACTGTGGAAACTTGAAGATTCTTTCTATGACCTGGTTAAGCTCTGCGCTAACGTTATCTCTGACGATCCGCTGTTCTTTATCGCAAGTTCCTATGCTACAGGCATTACTGCTCAGGCATCAGGACAGATATTTAAGCTCGCGCTTCCCGGAGGTAAGGTTGAAGCCGAAGAGTTGATGCTGCCCGTATCCAAGATGGGCGTTTTGCTTCCTTGCGGACAGACTGCAAGATGGTCGGCGAAGTGAAAGAGATCTCAAACGGAGTAAAGGTCCTCTATGAGGACAATCATATAATCGTTGCTATCAAACCGGCGGGCGTTCTGTCCCAGAGTGACGGTTCATCTGCTCAGGATATGCTTACTATCCTAAAAGCTTACATCAAAGAGGAATATTCCAAACCCGGTGAAGTCTATCTGGGCCTTGTTCACAGGCTCGACCGGCCCGTGTCCGGAGTAATGGTTTTCGCGCGAACGAGCAAAGCCGCTTCAAGACTCTCCGAGCAGATCAGGATGAGAAAGGTAGAGAAGATCTACAGATGTGTTGTAAAAGGCATTCTTGAAGGTGAGGGAAGACTCGAGAATTTCATCAGTAAGGATGAAGATAAGAACATAGTTACCGTCATCGACAAGGAAAAGCCGGGATATAAGGCTTCTTATCTGGATTACAGGGCTATGGCTTCCAAAGACGGTCTTACCATGGTCGAAGTAAAGCTCGGAACTGGCAGATCACACCAGATCAGAGCACAGATGGCGCACATAGGATACCCTCTTATCGGCGATCAGAAGTATGGAGATAAGGACAAAAGATGTAAAGATATTGCTCTTGAAGCATACAAATTATCTTTCGAACACCCTGTAAAGCGCGAATTTATTACATTTGAGGCTCCAATACCGTCGGGCTATCCGTGGAGCCTGTTTGCTTGACTTTGAAGCGCCTTAATATATATAATTTTAACTTGCAAAATTATATATAAAGGTGAAGCAGGTTATGTACAACAAAGTTTCAAAAGACCTTAATTTCGTAGACAGAGAGAAACAGGTTCTCGAGTTCTGGAAAGAAAACGACGTTTATAAGAAGAGCATTGAGCCCAAGGCTGACGGTGCTCCGACTTTTACCCTCTATGACGGCCCGCCGACGGCAAACGGTAAGCCTCATATCGGACATATTAAGACAAGAGTCATTAAAGACGTAATTCCGAGATATCATGCAATGAAGGGCGAGACGATCGTCTTTAAGGCAGGCTGGGATACACACGGTCTTCCTGTAGAGCTTGAAGTCGAGAAGGCTTTGGGCATCAATGGCAAGCCCCAGATCGAAGGTTACGGCGTAGAGCCCTTCATTAAGAAGTGTAAGGAATCCGTATGGACATACAAGGACCAGTGGGAGCACATGAGCGACCGCGTAGGTTTCTGGGCTGACATGGAGAATCCTTATGTTACATACGATAACAACTACATTGAGTCCGAGTGGTGGGCTTTAAAGCAGATGTGGGATCAGGATCTCATCTACAAGGGTCACAAGATCGTTCCTTATTGCCCGAGATGCGGTACTGCTCTTTCATCACACGAGGTTGCTCAGGGATATAAGACAGTCAAGGAGAGATCTGCTGTCGTAAGATTCAAGTGCGTTGATGAGGATGCTTACTTCCTCGCATGGACAACAACACCCTGGACACTTCCTTCAAACGTTGCTTTGTGCCTTAACCCCAACGATGAGTATTCCAAGGTAAAGGCTTGCGACGGTTACACATACTACATGGCTACTGCTTTGCTCGATTCCGTATTGGGAAGCCTTGCAAAAGACGGCGAGAAGGCTTATGAGATCCTTGAATCCTACAAGGGTTCCGATCTTGCCGGCAGATCTTATGTAGCTCTCTATCAGGGTGCTGCAGATGAAGCTGCAAAGCAGAAGAAAAAGGCTCATTACACGGTTTGCGACGAGTACGTAACAATGGAAGACGGTACAGGTATCGTTCACATCGCTCCCGCATTCGGTGAAGACGACGCAAGAGTCGGAAGAGACAACGATCTCCCGATGGTACAGTTTGTTGATACAAGAGGTAATCTCACAGAAGAGACACCTTTCGCAGGCAAGTTTGTTAAGGATGCAGATCCTGAAGTACTTAAGGACCTTGATTCCAGATCACTCCTTTTCTCAGCTCCCAAGTTCGAGCACGAGTATCCGTTCTGCTGGAGATGTGACACACCCTTGATCTATTTCGCAAGATCAACATGGTTCATCGCAATGAGCAAGAAGAGAGACGAGCTCTTGAAGTCCAACAACATGGTCAACTGGATGCCTGAGACCATCCGTGACGGCCGTATGGGTGACTTCTTAAGAAACGTAATCGACTGGGGTATCTCCCGTGAGCGTTACTGGGGTACACCTCTTCCGGTATGGGAGTGCGAGTGTGGCCACAGACACTGCATCGGTTCTATCGAAGAACTGAAGTCCATGAGTGACGACTGCCCGGAGAACATTGAGCTTCATAAGCCTTATGTTGATAACGTACACATCAAGTGCCCCAAGTGCGGCGGCCAGATGAAGAGAGTAACAGAAGTTATCGACTGCTGGTTCGACTCAGGTTCAATGCCTTTTGCACAGTATCACTATCCTTTCGAGAACAAGGAATTCTTCGATACACACTATCCTTGCCAGTTCATTTCTGAGGGTATCGACCAGACAAGAGGATGGTTCTATTCACTTATCGCTATTTCAACAGTTCTTTTCGGCAGAGCTCCGTTCGAGAATTGTATCGTCATGGGTATCGTTCAGGATAAGGACGGTATCAAGATGAGTAAGCACTTAGGTAACGTTGTTGATCCCTGGGATGTTCTTGATTCACAGGGCGCTGATGCTGCAAGATGGTATTTCTATACTGCAAACCAGCCCTGGCTTCCTTCAAGATTCTCCAAGGAGGCTGTCAACGACGGCATCAAGAAGTTCATCGGTACATTCTGGAATACTTATGCATTCTATGTTATGTACGCAGATATCGATAACTTTGATCCTACAAAGCATACACTTGAAAAGGCTACTTTAGGAGCAATGGACAGATGGGTACTCTCACGTCTTAATACTCTCATCAAGGTAGTCAATGAGAAGATGGATTCTTACGATATCTCCCAGTCTGCAAGACTCATTCAGGATTTCACTGAAGAGCTTTCCAACTGGTACGTAAGACGCTGCCGTGACAGATACTGGGGTGCAGAAGAGACTCAGGACAAGGTCAATGCATACATGACTCTCTATACAGTCCTCGATAACCTCACAAGACTCTGCGCACCTTTTGTTCCTTTCATGACAGAAGAGATCTATCAGAACATCGTTCGTTCCGTAGATAAGGATGCTCCTGTTTCAGTACATCTTGCAAAGTATCCTGTAGCAGACGAGAGCCTTATCGATTCCAAGCTTGAAGAAGAGATGGAACTCGTACAGCAGATCGTTACATTGGGTCACAGCTGCCGTGAGTCCGCTTCCATCAAGAACCGTCAGCCTCTTTCTGAGATCTATGTTGTTTCAGAGCTTGGTCTTGATGACGAATATAAGCCGATCGTTCTCGACGAGCTTAATATCCGTAAGATGGAAGTTTTGAGCGATGCTTCAACACTTGTTGATTACAGCTTCAAGCCCCAGCTTAGAACATGCGGAAGAAAGTTCGGCAAGAACATCAATGATGCCAAGGAAGTTATCGCAAACCTTCCGGGCAAGGAAACATACAATGCTTTGAAGAACGGTTCCGTTAAGATCACCGTAAACGGCGAAGAGTATGAGATGACAGAAGAAGACTTCCTCATCGAGACAACACAACCTGAGGGCTTCTCAACACAGAGCTCCGGCGGCCTTACAGTTTCCATCTCTACGGTTCTTACTGAAGAGCTTATCGAAGACGGTCTTGTCAGAGAGATGATCTCCAAGATCCAGACACACCGTAAAGAAACTGAGGGACTTACAGTAACTGACCGTATCGTTCTTAAGTATTCAGGTAATGACAAGCTCGCTGAAGTAATCGAGAAGAAGAAGGATTACCTTGCTTCCGAAGTGCTTGCTGTTGAGATTTCCAATGGTACAGGCGACAACTCCAAGGAGTGGAATGTCAACGGCGAGAAGATCACATTCTCTGTCGTAAAGGCTTGAGGTTATTTATGATAATAGATCTGTTCAGACAAGGATTGTCAATCCAGGAGATAATTTACTATCTCATCATATTCCTGTTTGCTCTGACGCTGTCATTCTCAGTTCATGAGTTCATGCATGCGGCAGTCGCAGTATGGCTGGGTGACCCGACGCCGAGGAATATGGGAAGACTTACTCTCAACCCTATTGCTCACGTCGATCCTGTCGGAACGATCCTGCTTCTCATTGCAGGATTCGGCTGGGGTAAACCCGTCATGTATAACCCCAGAAACCTTCACAGGTTCAAGAGTCACCGCGGAATGAACATAATGGTTCATCTTGCCGGCGTTACGGGTAACTTTGTCGTCGGATTATTAGCTTCGATACTTGCAATCCTTTTCGGATCTTTATACGTAAAGTTTAATGGTACGAGCGGTGAGATAGTTCTTAAGGCACTTTATGAAGCTTTCGAGTACACATATCAGTTCTCGATGATGCTGCTTGCATTCAACCTTTTGCCGATCCCGCCTTTGGACGGTTTCCACGTACTTGAGGAACTACTTCCTTACAAGTTCAAAAGTTCAGACTTTTACAGAAAGTTCCAGAGATTTTCACCTATGGCCATCTGGGTACTGTTCTTGTTAAGCATGTTTACCCGTATTTCCATTCTGGGCTACGCCATCAACATCATCAAGCTGCCTTTTGAGTGGCTTATCAACCTTATCTGTATGCCTTTCTACACGCTTTTGCAAATGGCAGGTCTGTAATATTATGCTCGAGCAAGCGGTAAAGCCGGAGATCAAATTAAGACAATTCGAAGGCCCTTTGGACCTGCTCTTGCATCTTATCGAAAAGAACGACGTTGATATTTACGATATTCCGATAAGCACCATTACTTCACAGTATATGGACTATATCGAATCCATGAAGGAATTCGACATGGAGCTTGCTTCGGACTTTCTTGTTATGGGCGCAACTCTTGTATCAATCAAGTCACGCATGATGCTCCCCGGGATGCAGGCAGCACTGGGTTCAGGTGAAGATGTTGTTGACCCGAGAGAAGAACTTGTCATTTCGCTTATGAGATACAAGAGATGCCGTGTTTTCGCATCTGATCTTAAAGAGAGAAGAGACAAATTCGACGGTGCAAGATTCCGCTATGCTTCAACTGCAAAATCACTGGGCATTACCATCGCACCTGCCGAACAGGCTTTCTCCATTGAGGAATTCAATGAAGCCGTTGCGATAATAAATGAGCGTAATGACAGCCGTTTTACCGATATCACTGCAAAGATCAAGCACATCTTGAGAAAAGACAAGATGTCGGTAAAAGAGAGGATCAAATCGATCTGGCGCAGCATAACCGGCAAGGGAAAGATCTTATTCAGCAGCCTTTTCGGAAAGAAAGCTGAGAAGATGGACAAAGTCGTAAGTTTCCTGGCTGTATTGGAACTGGTCAGGGATAATAAGATAAATGTTGAACAGGACAGAAACTTCGGTGAGATATCGATAGAGGAGAAGAAGGTCTGATATGGAAGATGATTTTAAAGTAACTGCGCAGGAATTGCCGGCTGCAATCGAATCAATATTGTTTATTTCAGGAGATCCTGTCTCTGTCGACAAGCTTGCTGATATCCTGAACTGTTCCAAGAATGCTGTTTTGGAAGCACTTAAGTCCCTTACGGAAAGATATTCATCCAATCCCTGGAGCGGACTTGAGATCAGAAGGACGGAAGATTCATATGCGATCATGACAAGACCTTCACAGAAAAAGATCCTGGACAGGATGTTCGGCCCCAGACAGACTCCGCCGCTTTCACAGGCTTCATATGAGACACTTGCTGTCATCGCATATAACCAGCCCTGCACGAGAGCGCAGGTTGAGCTCGTTCGTGGTGTGTCTTCGGATTCAATCATTTCCAGGTTGCTGGACAGAGGATGGATCGAAGAAGCAGGCAATCTCGATGCACCCGGAAGGCCGTCTCTTTTCAAGACATCCAAGAAGTTCCTTACTGAATTCGGCATTGAATCAGTAAGAGATCTCCCGCCGCTCGAACTCATGAGCTATCAGACCATCAGAGACATGGAAGATTCCCTCAAGGAAGCAGCAGGCGGTGAAGATAAGCAGATATCCATTGAGAGCCTCATGAATCCTAAGAATGAGGAAGATGAAGAAGGTGAGTCAGATGACGGGGACGCTTGAACTCATTGAGAAGTCTGTCTCAAATATGAGCAAAGGCCATAAGGCCATTGCAAACTTCATCCTGGAGTCATATGACAAAGCTGCTTACATGACAGCTTCAAAACTCGGTGAAGAAGTAGGGGTATCCGAATCAACAGTTGTAAGATTTACAACGGAGCTCGGGTTTGAAGGTTATCCTGAATTCCAGAAAGCTCTTCAGGAAGATCTCAAATCAAAACTTACTTCGGTTCAGAGATTAGGACTTGCAGAGAGATTCGACAGCGACAGCGAAGCTTTGAGATCCGTAGTTGCACAGGATATTTCAAACTTAAGGGAATCTCTTAATTCAATAGATGAAAAGGAATTCGGCAAAGCAGTAAATTCAATTCTCAATGCCCGCAAGATCTATATCATGGGCATCAGGGCTTCTGCTCCTTTGTCTGAGTTCATGCATTTTTACATGACTCTTCTTTTCGATGATGTCGTACTTGTAAGAAGTACATGTACAAATGAGCTTTTTGAGCAGATCATGCCTATCGGAAAAGGTGATGTCATGATCGGCATTTCCTTCCCGAGATATTCAGCAAGAACAATAAATTCAATGGGATATGCAAAAGACAAGGGCGCAACGATCATTGCAATCACCGACAAGGATGATACAGCAATGACTGAATATGCCGATATCAAGCTTTTTGCGAAGTCTTCAATGGCATCTTTTGTTGATTCGCTTACGGCGCCGCTCTCTCTGATCAACGCATTGCTGGTATCGCTGGGCATGCACAGGAAAGAACATATCCAGTCATCACTGGAATCACTTGAGACATTATGGTCGCAGTACCGCGTATATGAGACGGGAAGAGACAGAAACACAGAAGACGGAGACATTTTATAAAGGAGTTACATTATGGGCATTTATCAGATCGCTATCGACGGACCTTCAGGATCAGGCAAGAGCACACTCGCTAAAGGTGTCGCAAAAGAACTCGGCATCATGTATCTCGATACAGGCGCAATGTACAGAACCTGTGCCGTAGCTTCCATCAAGAAGGGCATCAATCCCAAGGATTCTGATGCCGTAAAGAATATGATGGATGAAGTTAAGATCGAAGTAGAGTTTGTTGATGGTGTCCAGCACATGATCCTTGACGGTGAGGATGTAACGGGCGAACTCAGAACTCCCCAGACATCTATTGCCGCATCTGATATTTCCGCACTTCCTTTTGTAAGATCTGCAATGGTTTCTTTGCAGAGAGAAATCGCGAAGAACCAGACATTCGTACTTGACGGCAGAGATATCGCTTCCGTTGTACTTCCTGATGCAAAGTATAAGTTTTTCGTTTTGTGTGCTCCTGAAGTTAGAGCAGAGAGAAGACTTGCCGAGCTTGAAGCAGCAGGCGACCATTCCCAGACATATGAAGAAGTTTTAAGAGATATTAAATATAGAGATGAGCAGGACTCCACAAGAGCTGCATCACCTCTTATCCAGGTTCCTGAAGCGATAGTTATCGATACAGGTAAGTATGATATCGAAGGAACCAGAGAATTCCTCATAAGCCAACTGGACGAAGAAGATAAGTAATGGATATAACGATCGCCAAGTCTTCCGGTTTCTGCTTCGGAGTTAAGAATGCTGTAACGGCAGCGCAGAATGCTGTCGCAGAGCGTTCTGATGACAGAAAACTCGTTATGCTCGGCGAGATAGTCCATAACAGATATGTTGTTGACCAGCTTCTTGAAGGCGGCTTTGAGATCTGTGAGAAAGCTGAAGACTGTCCTGAGGGCTCCATAGTTATCGTCAGGGCTCACGGTGTTACTCCCGATGAAATAGAAATATTAAAGAGCAAAAACTGCGAGATAAGGGATATGACATGTCCCTTCGTATCGAAGATCCATAAGATCGTCAGGGAGAATGCTCTTAATGGAATGAATATTATTATTACCGGTACAAAGGGTCATCCTGAAGTTGCAGGTGTTTTGGGCGAAGCAGAAGGTACTGGCGTAAAATGCGCTGTAATAAAGGATCCGGAGGATCTTGAGAGCCTCGATTTTCCACTTGAAAGTGCAATATTGATATCCCAGACGACGTTTTCGAGTGCCGCATTCAAAAAAATCTGTCAAACAGTTAAAAATAAAATTGAAAAATATAATGTTTTTGATACAATATGTATTACGACTGAAAGTAGGCAAAAGGAAGCCGCTTCGCTCTCTGAGATATCAGATTCGATGATAGTCATCGGTTCTGCTCACAGTTCGAACACCACTAAGCTTTTGGACATCTGCAAAGGTCGTTGTGCAAGAACATTCCTTGTGAACTCGGGCACAGAAGTACGGAATCTCATCTCGGAAGGGAAGATACTCCGGACGGATAAGGTCGGGATCACAGCGGGTGCATCTACACCGGAAGCTATTATTTTGGAGGTTGTTCAACAAATGAACGAAGAAGAGAAGATCACAAATCAGGGCTTTGACACAGAGTTTGCCAATGCTGTCGATTTAATTGCGCAGGTTAGAAGAGGTGCTGTAGTAAAGGGCACGATCACATCTGCAGATGACGACTATGTTTATGTAGACGTACACGACAAGTCCGAAGGTAGAATTTCACGTAAGGAGTTTGATTCGGATCCTGACTTCGATCTTGAAAAGGCTATTGCCGATCACACAGAAGTTACCGTTAAGGTAAGAAGCATCAAGAATTCCGATCAGGGTAAGGAAATTATCCTTTCCAAGAATGATGTTGAGTCCGAGAAGGGCAGAGCAGAGATCGAGGAAGCATTCAAGAACAAGACTCCTATCGAAGTTAAGATCACACGTACAGTTAAGGACGGTGTTATCGGTTCTTACAAGGGCGTTGATATCTATATCCACAGAACACAGATCAAGACCGGCGAAGTTAAGGACCTTGAGTCTTATGTAGGCCAGGTTCTCGAGATCGTTGTTACTAAGTTCGACACAGAGAAGGGTCGTCTCAGAATTTCAGGAAGCCACAGAATCATCGCTTCCGAAGAGCGCCGTAAGAAGTCTGCAGAGATCTGGGACAACATTGAGGAAGGCAAGCACTATACAGGTGTTGTCAGAAGCCTCGTAGATTTCGGTGCATTCATCGATATCGGCGGTGTTGACGGACTCGTTCACGTTTCCGAGCTCTCATGGAGCCGCAACGCTAAGCCTGCTGACGTTCTCAAGGTTGGTGAGGAAGTTGACGTTTACGTTAAGTCTTTCGATAAGGAAACAAAGAAGATCTCATTGGGCTACAAGAAGCTTGAGGATGATCCTTACTACAATATCGAAGAGAGAATGCCTGTTGGCTGCATCGTTCAGGGTACAGTAGTCCGTCTTACAAAGTTCGGCGCTTTCGTACAGCTTGAGCCCGACCTCGACGCACTCTGCCACGTATCTCAGATCTCTTCCAGAAGACTTGAGAAGCCTGAGGATGTTCTTTCCGTAGGCCAGGTTGTTCAGGCTAAGGTTATCAAGATCGAACCTGAGGAGAGAAGAATTTCCATCTCCATCAAGGAAGTTGCTCCTATCGATCCTGAGATCGAGGAAGCTCCTGCTGAAGAGGCTGCTGAGGAAGCACCTGAGTCAACAGACGAAGCTTAATCTTAAAGCTTTTAACTGAGTTTCAGACCGCGCTCTTTATGGGCGCGGTTTTATTTTAAATATAATAAATAGGTACTTGCATAATCTTTTATGTTGTTATAAGATTTATAGGCTTGTTAGAGGAAATACTCCATCGGGGTGTGGCTCAGGTGGTAGAGTGCCTGCTTCGGGAGCAGGAGGCCGTGGGTTCAAGTCCCGCCACTCCGACCAATAATTTTTCCTAACAGAGCGTGATCATCGGGGTGTAGCTCAGGTGGCTAGAGTGCTTGCTTAGGGAGCAAGAGGTCGTGGGTTCAAGTCCCGTCACTCCGACCAACTCAAAGATAACCTTCGTACTTTGTGCGAAGGTTATTTTTTTGTCCGCAAAGTTTCTGCCCCTTAATGTTATAATCTTTTTATCAATTTAAAGGCGGTGGATTCCATGAGTCGAGCAGATGATATTTTCGATGAGAACATTAGAACGATACTTAATTCAGGCTATTCAACCATCAATGATAAGGTAAGGCCCCATTGGGCTGATGACGGTGCTCCGGCTTATACATATAAGGCATTTGCTATCGTAAACCGTTATAACCTCGCAGAGGAGTTTCCGATGTTTACACAACGCTGGATCAACTTCAAGGCGGCTGTAGATGAGCTCCTCTGGATCTGGCAGAAGAAGTCCAATAATGTCAACGATCTGAATTCTCATATCTGGGATTCATGGGCTGATGAGACAGGTTCCATCGGCAAGGCATACGGATATCAGCTTGGCGTAAAGCATAAGTATAAGGAAGGCGAGTTCGACCAGGTTGACCGTGTTCTTTACGATCTTAAGAATAATCCTTCATCAAGAAGGATCATGACTAATATCTATGTACATCAGGATCTTTCAGAGATGCACTTGTATCCCTGTGCTTATTCGATGACATTTAATGTAACAGGCAATAAGCTTAACGCTATACTCAATCAGAGAAGTAATGACATGCTTGTTGCAAATGCCTGGAACGTATGCCAGTACGCTGTTCTGGTACATCTCATGGCAAGATGTTCAGGCCTTGAAGTAGGCGAGTTCGTACACGTTATCGCAGACGCTCACATCTATGACCGTCATGTTGATATCGTTAAGGAACTAATCGAGATGCCCAAGTATCCGGCTCCGAAGCTCGTTCTTGATGAAGGCATTACTGATTTCTATCAGTTCACAACAGATAACATCAGACTTGAAGGCTATGAATCCGGTCCCAAGATCAAGGGAATTCCTGTAGCAGTCTGATTGGCGGTATTTGAATGAAGTTAATATTCATAAGACACGGTGATCCTGATTACGTGAAGGATTCACTTACTGAAAAAGGTTGGCGCGAGGCTGAGATCCTTTCTGAGCGCGTTGCTAAATGGGACATAAAGCAGATTTATTGCTCTCCTATGGGTAGAGCCAAAGATACCTGTTCTGTATCTTTGAAGAAGACCGGAAGAGAAGCAATTACATGTGAATGGCTCCAGGAATTCTACTACAGGATCTGGGATGAGCAGGAGAAGCAGTGGACTATTGCCTGGGATTTCTTTCCAAGAGATTTCAATAACTGGGATGATCTTCATGACAAAGACAAGTGGGCTGAAACTGAGATCATGAAGTCCGGAGATATCGCCAGACACGCTCAGGAAGTCTATGCCGGAATAGATTCCCTTCTTGAGAAACACGGATATAAGAGAAACAATAAAGGTTTCTATGATGTTATAGAGCATAACGACGACAATATCGTTTTGTTCTGCCATTTCGGTGTTACATCGCTTATTGTCGGTCATCTTATTGGTGTTGCCGCACCGGTTCTCTGGCAGGGAATGATAATGCAGCCGACGGCTCTTACCGTATTGGGTTCTGAAGAGAGAATTCCCGGTGAAGCAACTTTCAGAGTACAGACGTTCAGCGATTGCAGACACCTGGCAGAAGCAGGTGAGCCTATGTCACAGTCAGGATACTTTACTAAGATTTTTGAGGGGTAATAAAAATGATCGCAATTTCAGCAGTTGATAAGAATTGGGCAATCGGAAACCAGGGACAGCTTCTTATATCTTTGCCAGAAGACCAGAAGGGTGTATTCAAGAAATATACGGCAGGACATACAGTCGTGTATGGAAGAAAGACACTTGAGACTTTCCCTGGCCAGAGACTTCTTCCAAACAGAGTCAACGTAATCATGTCCAGAAGCTTTGATTACGAGAAGGAGGGCGCTATGGTCCTTCATTCCGTAGATGAGCTGGAAGATTTCCTTGAACTTACGGCAGATGAGGTATATCTCATCGGCGGAGCTTCACTTTACAACTCTCTTATCGGCCTTTGCGACAAGGCGATAATTACAAGCATACGGGCTGAATTTGAAGCAGACTGCTGGTTCCCGAATCTTGATGAGGATCCGGAGTGGGAACTGGAAGAAGAAGAACCTCCTGTAATGAGTGCAAAAGGCGTTGAGTTTACTGTAAGACATTATAAAAGGAAAGCGTAATGCTTTCCTTTTTTTGTCGGTTTATGTTGTGATGTCTTCCTGTATGCAGTAGTCGTGTATCAGCGGCTGCGTTAATATCTCAGGCCTTACCGTTACTCCCGGAGCCGTCGTGACGGTATAGGTGAAAGTAATGGTCTGCTGCGGATAGAGAATGAAATAAGGCGCAAATCCGAGCTGCAGGCCGTTATATTCTTCAATCACAATATCAACGTCGCCGTCGTTTTCGATGTCGCTGATATATCCGCCAGCAGGAGCATACAGATAGAGAAGTGAGATCATGTCTGCACCGTTTTCCATACTCGTTATATAGATGTTGTTATAGCCGTAAGCAATTGTCTCTTCATCTATAGTGTTAGACAGATCAACTGTTACCGGGTATGACATGGAACCGTCAGGGTTTTCGACGCCTTCGCCCATCGTAACGTGATAATCGACATAAGGTCCGAGTCTGCAAGACAGGTTAACGTTATAGAAAACACCGATTACGGGTTGCTCAGGATCTGAATATACTGATCCCGAAAAGCCGAGCTTGGTGATCTCTGCCTGAGATTCAGGATCTTTCATCCAGATCATCATTACTCTGTCTTTGCTGCTGTCGGTAATTATTGTCATAAGCTGAATGATCGTATCTTTGTTGATGTTATTCATCAACTCGTGGAACACGAGATCAGCACACTCTGCAAAGAGTTCGTCAGTGATATCGTTAGCTTCGACATAGTTGTTGGTATAGTCATCTGATTTGAAATAATCGAAGTAGATCTGCCGCTGCAGATAGCCGACGGCATTTGTGTCATCGAGTGTTACTCCGTTAGAGAGAGTAACAGGTCCGGTAATGGTTAAGAGTCTCTGGATAATATGGGGAGTCAGAGAGATAATTCCATCGATCTTCTCATCATTATATTCCTCATAAGCTGCAGTCATGATTTCTGCTGCTCTGGGGAAATCCGGGTTAACGGTAGCTTTTATCGGATTGCAGCCATACCAGTCAGGGAGGAAGAGCGTGTTTTCTTCATCTGAGATGGTTATTGTAGATGGCTGCTCTTCTGGTAAGTAATGCAGGACACCTTTGAAGTCACCAAAAGTGAATTCTCCGTCAGTAACTTTCGCTTTTCCGACTGAACCAGGGAAACCTCCGCCGGCACGCATTTCAGCACAGTTCTGGGCTACAACGAGGAACATCCTGTCTTCACCGTTGCCGATGATGAGTCTGATAAGAGGCTTATATGTTTTAACCTCATATAAAGTCTTCATCAGGTTGATGAGTGTGTTGCTGAGTTCTACGTATTTCTCGGGATTCTCATTGATCAGAGGACTTGTTAATATCTGATTACAAATATCCATGACATGAGGTTCGATCCTGTCTTCGAGATCCAGATATGCTCTGATAATGTTCGTGTCCATACCATCCTCAGTCTTAAGATCTGCAAAAGATGCCCTGTTCATGGTATCAGCCGTAGGGCGGAGGATTTCAGTGGATGCAGTCTCGATTATAGGGATGAAGAATTCAGCCTGCTGCGGCAGTTCTCTGTAAGAAGATACTTCGTTTTCAATGATGTCGAAGTTGAACTCCGGGAGTTCATTTATATCTTTCATTACCTTCTTTGCTGCAGGGCATACGGCATCGATCATGTTACATAAAGCATAAAGACGTACTGCCATATCAGGTCCCATATCGTTCATTTCCAATGAGTCGAGACTTGGCTTGCCGATTACACGGATATAGGTGGAAGCAGGTTTGAGAATAGTTACTGTTGCTTCGTCTGCAATATTTACGGCTTTTCTGGCAGTCTCAAGGTCTTCATCAATCTTGGAACCGATAAAGGGAAGAGACGTAGCGAATGTCCATTTGTTCTCATCAAGATCGGCTCTGAGTTCTTTTATTGATGCTTCAACGGTGATTATCTCTGCATCGGCGGCATCAGCATCTCCGTTTGCCAGGTATTCTATCGTCTGCTTAACAGAAGTCTTAAGCATCTTGGCATCCGTTACGGCTTTGGATGCCTTTGTAGAATATATAACTCCCATTATTGTTAAGACCAGAAGCAGGGCAGATGCGATCAGGCCGCAGATAAGAACGGCCTTTCTTGGCTTTGACCCCTTCTTTTTAGCAGTTATATTTTTAGCCTTTTTTGCCTTCTTTTCTTTAACAGGCTTGTTAACCGGCTTGGGCGCCGTGTGTTTGGGGGCATTTTCGTTGATTACAAACTTGCCCTCAAAAGGATCATTAGCTTTCAATTTATTTATCTCCCAAGTATTATTTGACCAAAGAAGAATACAAAATATTTATTTTATATACAAGTTACTAAATTAAAGAAACTTGAGGGAAAAGAAGCTTGGTTTTCTACTTGCGTATTTAAATCCTTTTTGTTAGAATACATCCGCATAAAAATCACGCATACATTCCGACTGTGGCCAATTTGAGCTGAATATTACTTATGATGTATGCGGAAGAATGAACAGGAGGATTATTTTATGCCAGTTATTTTAATGAAGCAGCTTCTTGAAGCAGGCGTACACTTCGGTCACCAGACACGTCGTTGGAACCCTAAGATGTCCGAGTACATCTTCACGGAGCGTAACTCAATCCACATCATCGATTTGCAGAAGACAGTCAAGAAGGTTGACGAGGCCTATGACGCTATGCGTGAGCTCGCTGAAAAGGGTGATATCCTTTTCGTAGGTACAAAGAAGCAGGCTCAGGATTCCATCAAGGAAGAGGCTCAGCGTTGCGGACAGTTCTATGTTAACTATCGTTGGCTCGGTGGTACTCTCACAAACTTCGTAACAATCAAGAAGAGAGTTGCAAGACTCGAAGAACTCCGCAGAATGGAAGCTGACGGTTCTTTCGAACTTAGAACAAAGAAGGAAGTTGCTAAGCTTAAGCTCGAGATGACAAAGCTCGACCAGAACCTCGGTGGTATCGTTGGTATGGTTAAGCTCCCTGCAGCACTTTTCATCGTTGATACAAAGAAGGAGCACAATGCAGTTGCTGAGGCTAAGAGACTCAACATCCCGATCGTTGCTATCGTAGATACAAACTGCGATCCTGATGAAGTAGATTACGTTATCCCCGGTAACGATGACGCTATCCGTGCAGTTAAGCTCATCACAGCTAAGATGGCTGACGCTGTTATCGAAGCTCATCAGGGTGAGGATGCTACATCTGAGGGTATGGATCTTGATTCAGCTGACGCTAAGGCTGCTACAGCAGAGGTTGCTGAGGAGCAGGCTGCAGAGGCTGCTGAAGATAAGTCTATCGAAGAGATCGCTTCTGAGTCTTAATCAAATTCTTAACTAAAAACGCAAAGGAGAATATATATGGCAGTTACAGCTCAACAGGTAAAAGAACTCCGTGAACTTACAGATTGCGGAATTATGGATTGTAAGAAGGCACTTATCGAGTGCGATGGTGATATCGAGAAGGCTAAGGCTTGGCTTCGTGAGAAGGGTATGGCTAAGGCTGAGAAGAAGTCCGCTAGAATCGCTGCAGAGGGTGCAGTTGTAGCTAAGATTGCTGATGACAAGAAGTCAGGCGTTTTGGTTGAGATCAACATCGAGACAGACTTTGCTGCTAACACAGATAAGTTCAAGGCTTTCACAGATGCTGTTGCTACACACATCCTTGCAAAGAAGCCTGCTAATATTGAAGAGCTTATGGCTCAGCCTCTCTACAACGATGAGTCCAAGAAAGTTGAGATCTTCCAGAAGGAAGCTATCGCTGATATCGGTGAGAACACATCTATCAGAAGATTCGTTGTTTACGAAGTAGAGGGCAACGGTGCTGTTGCAGCTTACATCCACATGGGTGGTAAGGTAGGCGTATTTGTTGAAGTTACAACAGACGATGATTCTGTTATCAACAAGCCTGAGTTTGCTGATTTCGCTAAGAACATCGGCATGCAGGTTGCTTCTATGAGACCTAACTGGGTTGAAGAGAAGGACGTTCCCCAGGGCGAGCTCGACAAGGAAGTTGAGATCATCAAGAATAAGGCTCTCGAAGAGGGTAAGCCTGAGAAGATCGTTATGGAGAGAATCGTTCCCGGCCAGATCAAGAACTTCTACAAGCTCAACTGCCTCGTTGACCAGGAGTTCTTCAGAGATGACGATCTCACAATCTCCCAGTACATTGATCAGTCAATCAAGGCTATCGGCGCTAATGTTTCCATTGTTCGTTTCACACGCTTTGGTCTTGGCGAAGGTATCGAGAAGAAGGTTGACGATTTCGCTGAGGAAGTAAGAAAGCAGGCTGGTCTCTAATAGATTGTCAGCTTAATTACCAATTAACTTAATTAGCTTTTAGGGTTGTCTCAAATTGAGGCAACCCTATTTAATTTAATTTTTTTCTTTTAATAAAGTCGCATTATTGATAAAATCTAGTGAAGATATTTTTCCGGAGGAACTTATTAATGGGTGATACAAAATACAAGCGTGTGCTTCTGAAGATTTCAGGAGAAGCTTTGGCCGGTGATGCCAAGGTAGGCATTAATGATGAAGTTCTTAAAGAGATTTCCACAAACATCAAGGCAGTTGCAGATCTGGGCGTTCAGGTAGCCATCGTCGTAGGCGGCGGCAATTTCTGGCGTGGAAGATCTTCCGAGAAAATGGACAGAGTAACTGCAGATCACATGGGAATGCTCGCTACACTCATGAATTCACTGGCACTCTCTGATGCACTCGAGCAGCAGGGCGCCGTTACAAGAGTTTTGTCAGCTGTTGAAGTAAGACAGATGGCTGAACCATATATCAGAAAGAGAGCCGTAAGACACCTGGAGAAGGGAAGGATCGTAATCTTTGCATGTGGCACAGGCAACCCTTACTTCTCCACAGATACAGGTGCTGCGTTAAGAGCTACCGAGATCGGTGCTGACGTATTCCTTAAGGCTACTATGGTTGACGGTGTTTATGACAAGGATCCCCATGTATATTCTGACGCCAAGAAGTATGACAAAGTATCTCACGATGAGGTATTAAGACTTAACCTTAAGGTTATGGATGCCACAGCAGCTGCTCTTTGCCGTGATAACCATACAAAGATCCTTGTATTCTCCATGAAGGATCCGGAGAACATCGTAAGGATCGCTAAGGGCGAAGAATTAGGAACAATAGTTGAATAAATACATTAAGAGGAGGATTTAATTATGGCTATGATCGAGATTACAAAGAAAGATTACGATGATATCGAAGCAAAAATGCAGAAGTGCATCGATAACCTTCAGGAGAACCTCAACACTATCCGTGCAGGACGTGCTAATCCTCACGTTTTGGATAAGATTACCGTAGATTACTATGGTGCACCTTCTCCTCTTAATGCAGTAGCTAACATTCAGGTTCCGGAAGCAAGAATGATCACTCTTACTCCCTGGGATCCGAAGATGCTTAAAGAAATCGAGCATGCTATCCAGGCTTCTGACCTTGGAATCAATCCTACAAATGACGGTAAGATGATCAGACTCGTTTTCCCTATGCTCACAGAGGAAAGACGTAAGGATCTCGTTAAGCAGGTTAAGGTATACGGCGATGAGACAAAGGTAGTTATCCGTAATAACCGCCGTGACTGCATCGATAAGATGCGTTCCGCTAATAAGAAGAAGGAACTTACAGATGATCTCCTCAAGGAGTTCGAAGAGAAGGTCCAGAAGATCACAGATAAGTTCACAGCAGAAGTAGACAAGGTCTGCGAAGCCAAGAATAAGGAACTTATGGAAATCTGACAGATGGCTTTACTCGGAAACAAAAAGGAAAAGACTTATGATACGGGTGACCTTAAGGTCCCCGTATCTTTGGGTGTAATAATGGACGGCAACGGAAGATGGGCCACTAACAGACATCTTCCCAGAAGTGCCGGACATAAAGTCGGTGCAGAGAACCTTAAAGAGCTCTGCCGCAATTGTGTAAGATACGGTGTTAAGTATCTTACTGTTTATGCATTCTCCACCGAGAACTGGTCCAGACCCCAGCCTGAAGTTGACTTTCTTATGAAACTTTTTGTCGAGCTTTTCGATAAGTACGATGAGGAACTCGCTGAAGAGGGCATCAGAGTCAGATTTACAGGTGACGATTCAGAACTTCCCAAGAGGGTAAGAGAGGTCTGCAAGACAGCCGAGGAGAGGTCCAGGAACCGTCCTAATATGCAGCTCATCGTTGCTCTTAACTATGGTGGAAGACGCGAGATATTAAACAGCTGCCGCCAGATTGCAGAAAAGGTAAAAGCAGGGGAGATCGAACCTTCTGACATTACTGAAAAGATGCTCTCTGACAACATGTATCTGCCTGATGTACCTGATCCGGAACTTATCATCAGACCCAGTGGCGAAATGAGATTATCCAACTTCTTATTATGGGAAAGCGCTTATTCCGAATTCTGGGTCTCAGATACTTTGTGGCCTGACTTTGGTTATGAAGATCTGACTCAGGCTTTCAGGGATTTTGCATCACGTGACAGACGCTTCGGCGGCTTGTCCAAGAAGGAAAGTAAGACCTAAATTGAGACAGAGAATAATCACAGGTATTATCTTTACGGTATTGGTACTGTCTTTGTTTGTACCTGCATTGTTTTGGCCGGTTACAGGAATTATCATGGCTGCGGCAATCGGTGTATTTGCCTGTATTGAGATGTACAGTGCTCTTAAACACGGAGGATACCGTCCTTCCAGAGTTCTTTTGATTATAGGCATGGCACTTGCGACACTTGTCGTGTTATGTGGTCTTTTATTCCATCTTAATATTGAGAGCGTAATGGCTCTTTATCTTATTATCGTTTGTATGTATTCTCTTGCATGCGGCATCAATCTTCCGCTTGTAAGACCAGATGATGAGAAGTCATTCCTGAACGGTATTTTTACCGGCGGAATGGTCTTTTACATTTCCTTCCCGTTGTTTTGTCTTGTAAGTGCATTACTGTTTGTCCCTAATGGCTGGTTCTATATGGTTATCGGACTCTTTGCACCGTGGGGAACTGATGTTTTCGCTTATTTCACCGGTGTTGCCGTCGGAAAGCATAAGATCGTTCCGCACATTTCTCCAAAGAAGACTTGGGAAGGCTGTATCGGCGGTACGGTTTTCTGTGCACTGTCGGTACTTGTTTATTCATGCCTGGTTTTATATAGGGTAGAAGCTATTCAGATGAGTATGGTGGTATACGGGATCATAATGTTCTTCTTGGGAATCCTTATTTCCATTATGTCTCAGCTCGGTGACTGGTTCTGTTCGGTAATCAAGAGAAGGACCGGAATAAAGGATTTCGGAAATATCTTCCCGGGACACGGTGGAATGATGGACAGATTCGACAGTGCGTTCTTCACATTGCCGACAGCACTCCTTCTTGCGATCATTGCAAACAACCTGTTCTGAGTTAAATTGCTTAACGGATTATTCTTAGGAGTTTAAATATGCGCAGATTATCAATATTAGGTTCTACGGGTTCCATCGGCAAACAGACCCTTGAAGTTGTAAGAAAAGCTCCCGGCGATTTTACGGTTGAATCTCTTACCTGCGGAAGTGATATTGATACTTTTTTCGATCAGATAAAAGAGTTCAGACCAAAGGTCTGTTCTGTTGTTAATGAGAGCAAAGCTCTCGAGCTTTCTTCAAGACTTAAGGCTGAAGGCATTGAGATTGAAGTCCTTACAGGTGAAGAGGGTAATATAACGTGCGCAACTCTGGACAGCTGTGATACTGTTGTCGGTGCAATCGTAGGATTTGCTGGTCTCGTACCCGTATACCACGCTGTTTTGAGCGGTAAGGATATAGCTCTTGCAAACAAAGAGACTCTTGTTGCCGGCGGTGACGTTATCATGCCGCTTATCAGGGAGAAGGGCGTTGCAATGCTTCCGATAGACAGCGAGCATTCAGCTATCTGGCAGTGTCTCAAGGGTGAGAAGCGGGAAGATCTCGACAGGATCCTGATCACTGCATCGGGAGGACCTTTCAGGGGCATGACAAGAGCACAGCTCGAAAACGTTACTTTGCAGGATGCTCTTCATCATCCGACATGGAATATGGGCGGCAAGATCACTATCGATTCTGCAACCATGATGAATAAAGGCCTTGAGATCATCGAAGCACATCATCTGTATGGTATTGACTGCGATAAGATCGACGTTGTCGTTCATCCACAGAGCATCATCCATTCAATGATCAGACTTAGGGATGGCTCCGTTCTTGCACAGATGGGTAAACCGTCCATGGTTCTGCCTATTGAAGTTGCACTTTACTATCCGGATCGCGGTCCTTCGATCGTAACTGAATTCGATCCGTTTGATGCAGCCATGAATAATCTGACTTTTGAGCCTTGCGACACAGAAGTATTCAGGTTAGTTAAGCTTGCATATGAAGCAGGAAGAAAGGGCGGACTTGTGCCTACTGTTATGAACGCTGCAAATGAATCAGCAGTTATGGCTTATCTTGCTGGAAACATCAATTTCCTGGGCATCGAGGAGACTGTTTTCGAGACTGTCGAAAAAATGGAATCTGATATCAGCAGGCTCGACCTGACTATCGATAATATCTGCCAAACTGACAAAGATGCCAGGATCTATGCAGATGAATTAATAAAGGGAAAGATTAAATAATGAGTATTGTTCGAAGCATTATCTTTGTGATCTTAATGCTTGGAGTCCTTGCATCACTGCATGAGCTTGCGCATTTTTGGGTTGCCAAACTGTTAAAGATCAAAGTTTATGAAGTATCTCTTTTTGTAGGACCTAAGCTCTTATCCTGGAAACATAAAGGTGTTAATTTTTCGATAAGACTGATTCCTATCGGAGCTTATGTAAGATTCAATGAAATTGATGAAGAAGGATATGTTGTAGAAAGCGATAATCCTGAACTTCTTGTAAACCAGCCAAGATTTAAGAGACTGCTGGTTTCTCTTGCCGGCCCTTTTATGAATCTTCTTATCGGCATAATTACTTTTTTTATTATGTTTGGTGTCATGGGTTTTGCGAGCACGCAGATAGGCAACCCGATTACCGGTGCCCAGACCGGTGACGTAGCAGCCGAATATACACCCGGTGATACGATCAAGGCTATCAACGGTACGAAGGTATATACCTCATTTGACCTTTATTTTGAGCTTGAAGCGGATGATCCCGGTGAAGCTATGACTGTTACTCTTAAGTCCCAGGAGACAGGAAAGAATTATGATATTGTGCTGACTCCTGAATTTGTAAAAAAGCCTTTGCTTCTTATCTATGGCAGTTCAAATACCGAAAATAATGAGTATCACGGCTGGTATGTAGATAGTGTTGACGAGGCCCAGAATAACGGCAATCCTGTCCTTGAGCCCGGTGACTATGTTACCCACATAAATGGCAAGTCTGTAGCTGATGACGACTTCGAATATTTCATATACCATCTTGAAGACCAGGAATATCTTACTGTTACATATGTAAGAGACGGCGTGTCTTCTGATGTTGAGATTATTCCCAAATACGTTGATTATGTGTCTACCAGAGGTATCAGAACGCTATCCTATACTATTGACTCGCCGGAGCATTTTTTCGCAGCATTAGGTTATGCGGCCAAAATGCCGGCTGCGATCGGAAATATTACCATTAGAGGCATAAAACAGATTATCGTAGGCAAGGAAAAAGCTTATAATTTGTTATCAGGCCCCATCGGAATCACAACCATGGTTAACGACGTCGTAAGGGAAGAGGAAGATACGACAGCCGAGAAATTGACAACATTGATCATGATCAGCGCGGTCATTTCCATAGCATTGGCTTTCTCGAACCTTCTCCCGATTCCGGGCTTGGATGGTATACAGATCGTCTTTATTGTCGTAGAGATGGTTATTGGGCACAAGTTATCTGATAAAGCTGAGCGGAGGCTTACTGTAGCAGGATTTATATTTATCATTCTGCTTTTGATACTTGCTTTTATATCGGATATCTTAAGGATCATTTTCGGTTACTGACCGGTTTAGGAGAGTATTTATGACTAAGAAAGTCTTGATCGGTAATGTTGAAGTCGGCGGCGGGTCTTCAGTTAAGATCCAGTCAATGAATAACACTGACACAAGAGATGCAAAGGCTACTTTAGCCCAGATTCAGGAACTTGCCGATAATGGCTGTGATATCACACGCGTGGCTATTCCTGATATGGAAGCAGCAGAGAGCCTTAAGGAGATTACATCAAATTCTCCCATCCCTGTAGTTGCTGACATACATTTCGATTACAGACTTGCTCTTGCGGCTGCTGATAACGGAGCTTCAAAGATCAGGATTAATCCCGGTAATATCGGCGGCCCTGAGAACGTTAAGCTCGTAGCCGATAAATGTAAAGAGCGCCATATCCCGATACGTGTCGGGGTCAATTCCGGTTCAATATCCAGAGAGATACTGTCAAAGTATGGCGAAGTAAATGCGGATGCCATGACAGAGAGTGCTCTGGGTGCAGTTAAGCTTCTGGAAGATCAGGATTTTGATGATATCGTAATTTCCATCAAGTCTTCTTCGCCCAGGCTTACTATCGATACCTACAGGATCCTTTCCAGATCCTGTGATTATCCGCTTCATGTCGGAGTTACGGAAGCAGGAACGGTCAGGGAAGGTGCGATCAAATCTGCCGTAGGAATCGGAGCTCTTCTTGCAGAAGGTATCGGAGATACTATCAGAGTTTCTCTTACGGGTAATCCTGTAGATGAAGTAATTACAGCCAAGCAGATCCTTAAAGCTTTGGATCTCAGAGACGGCGGAATCACTTTTATTTCTTGTCCGACTTGCGGACGTACACAGGTTCCTCTTATCGAATTGGCAGGTCAGATAGAACAAAAGGTCTCAAAACTTCCCTATAACCTGAAGGTTGCCGTAATGGGCTGTGTTGTAAATGGTCCGGGCGAAGCCAGAGAGTGCGACATAGGTATCGCAGGCGGCAAAGACGAATTCGTATTGTTCGAAAAGGGTGTGCCGGTAAGAAAGATCCCGGCATCAGTTGCTGTTGAAGAATTTGTAAGGGAAGTGATCAGAGTTGGAGAAGAAAAGAGTAAAACTACTTGAGCTTTTCAATGTAGATTCAGATAAGTACAAGGATTTAGACGAGCTTTATGTAGTAAAGGTTGATATCTACAAAGCCAAAGCGTCTATCAATATTATTCTTGAAGGTATAGATTCTCTTAAGTACAACAACAGTGTTGTTGCTTTGGTAAGTGAGCTTGAGAAGGATTTCGGTACAAAGGTTAATTTTTGTTTTAACGGGTTTACTGATGATAATCTGCCCGATGCTTACAGCAATATTGAGAGTCTTATAAGATATTATGCTGCCCGTGATGGTGAAGGTCCTGTAAAGAACCTTACCGATTTTATCAGTCTTCAGGCGGATATTGATTACGACAATGGTGCAGCACTTTCTTATATTTCATACATAAATGTCTCATCAGGCTGGTCATCCATGCTTGGAAATGAAGATAAGGAGTCACTTACATCTGCAATTAATGACGCTAACACTATTTGTGTCGGTAACGAGATTTCATGCAGATGCGAGATCCTTTGCCATGACCATGATATGGCCGGTATGGATATGTCTCAGGATGACGATGTTATCCGTGCTATCGAAGAGGGAAGAATGGTATTCCCGGACATTGAATATGTAGAAGAAAAAACGAATAAAGGTTCAAAGAAAAAGAAGGATGAAAGAGCAGGCGATGCAGAAGCAAAACCTGCTGCAAAAGATTCCTGGGAAGCTAAAGCACAACAGGCCAGAAAAGAAGCAAAACAGGAAGAAAAGAAATTCGATTATAAGGCGCAGGCCAATGCCGATAATCAGCTTTACGGACGCGTAAAGAAGCAGGCTACTTTCATGAAGATAGCCGACCTTACTATCGGCTGTTTTGACGTTAATATCGCAGGCAACCTGATATTTAACGAGGATTCTTTTAAGCTTGCCAAAACCGGCAGAAGCGTAATCGTTAAGTTCATGTGCCTTGATGATACTGACGGTATCTCATGTATTGCTTTCTTAAAACCTGAAGAAGCTGACGGATTCCAGAAGGAATTCGGTAAGGGCGGTTATGTCGGCATTCAGGGTAATGTCGAGAATGACTCATTTACAGGCGATAAGTGTCTTAAGGTATCAGGATTCTTCAGTGCTGATAAACCGCCGAAGAGAAAAGATAATGCAGAACGCAAAAGAGTAGAGCTTCATGTGCACACCAAGATGAGCGAGAGTGATGCTACTACAGATCCTGCTGATCTTATCAAACTTGCTGCTCAATTCGGTCATTCTGCTTGTGCTGTTACTGACCACGGTGTTGTTCAGGCATTTCCTCACGTATTCGAGGCAGCTAAAGGTATAAATAAAAAGCGTAAGGATACAGGTGAAGCTCCGATCAAGTGTATCCTCGGTTGTGAAGGATATCTTGTTGATGACGGCCCTACGGTTTTCTATAACCTTCCTTATGATGTTAAGAACGATAAGATCAAACCTTCAGATGTTGATGATGATGCTTCACTGAACTTCATTTTCAAGCCTAAGGCAGTCGGTTCATTTGTTTCCATTGTTATCAAGCGCAATGGTGACGATGCTCTGCGTGATACATTTACATCTGTCTGTGCATCCAAATACAGACTGAAGGGCTACAAGGCTGTTAAGCCGGAAGAAGAGGGTGAATCTGATCAGGATGCAATGGAATTTGCATCCCACGATATTGATAAGTCTCTTTGGGATCCCGATGAAGTCCCCGAAAAATTGAGAGATGAGAATATCACCAAGAAGCCTTTGGAGCCTCATGAACCATTAGGCATGACCTTAAATATCGAGCGTGATATTAAAGATGAATACACTGATGGTACAGATGAGGTTATTCCTTCTGAGCTTGTTTTCGAGCATGTAGCAGATTTCCATGCTGAATTTGAAGATGCAATCTACCCCGGTACGGGAGAACCTTGCGATTCATATTTTGCAATGGGAGAACTTCTCGAATTCATCGGTGATTCATACATAACAGGTCCTGATATCTTCACGACGCTTGCTTTCCTTCGCCGTGCCGGTTATGGAATCAACATTGAAGATCAGGTCTATTATCGACATAAGTTCCTTATGCCTGCTACTTCTGATGAAGATATTCTTGAGACATTCTATAAGGGTGAATTTAAGAACATTGATGAAGCATTAAGCAATAAGGGTATACTGTTTAACTATTCAGGTGACGGCAGTGAGTTTGATGAGATGTTTACCGCATGTTATAAGTCAGCATCTTTGTTAGCTTCCTGCCTTAAAGATGCTGGTACTGTTGATGCTCTCGATATTAACTATAAAGCCGGACATTATACTCCCGCTAGAATTAAGTCAAACGATAAGAATGCTAATAAGCTTCCTATTGCGCCAATGTATCACATCATTTACCTTGTGCGTTCTAATATGGGACTTTATAACCTTTACCGTATCGTATCTGAATCACAGATACATTACTATGCGAGAAGACCGAGGACCCCTAAGAGTTTACTTAAGTATTTCAAGTCCGGCATTATTGTCGGCGGTGCCTGCGAGCGTGGTGAGATATACAGGTATGTTATTTCTAAATACAGGTCATTAAATAAGGACAGACAGGCAACAAGAGATTTCCTTAAAGATTCAGAAGAGTTCGCAAAGATATTAAGCCTTTACGACTATGTTGAGATCCAGCCTCTCTGCAACAACATGTTCATTACGAGACAGGATCCTTCTAAATCAGATACGGGAACAACTCCGATGAACGAGGACGACATCCGTATTATTAATGAGCTGCTCGTAGAAACTGCAGATGATCACGGAATGCCAGTTTGTGCTACGACCGACTCTCATTTCCTCAACAAGGAAGACGGCCGTTACAGAAAGTACATGCTTATGAGCATGGGCTTTGATGACGCTGAGATGCAGAGTGATCTGTATTTCAGAACCACTGATGAGATGCTCGAAGAATTCAAGTATCTTGGTGAAGAAAAGGCGATGGAAGTTGTTGTAGATAACACCAACATGATCGCCGACATGATCGACTTCGGGATCAAGCCGTTCCCTGACGGATCTTATCCTCCGCAGATTGCAAGAGCTGCAGCCGATGTAAGAGATATCGCTTATACAAAGGCTAACCGTATGTACCGTCATAAGGGCGTTCTTAACGAAGTCGTTAAGGCAAGACTCGACAGAGAACTTGATTCCATTATCAACAATGGTTATGCGATCATGTACTACATCGCATACAGACTCGTTAAGAAGTCCAATAATGACGGATATGTTGTAGGTTCCAGAGGTTCAGTTGGTTCCTCATTTGCTGCCACTATGTGCGGTATTTCTGAAGTTAACCCTCTGCCTCCGCATTACAGATGTAAGAAGTGTAACTATGCTGAATTCGATAACAGCGGTAAGTTTGGTTCAGGATATGACCTTCCGCCGAAGAACTGTCCTGAATGCGGTGAACCGCTGATTCCGGACGGCCAGGATATTCCTTTCGAGACTTTCCTTGGATTCAAGGGTGATAAGCAGCCTGATATCGATCTTAACTTCTCAGGTGAATACCAGCCGAGAGCTCATGCTTATGTTGGCGTGCTGTTCGGCGGTACTCATACGTTCAAGGCCGGAACGATCGGTGCTTACCAGGATAAGAACGCATATGGTGTATGCCGCAAGATCTGCGAAGAGAAGGGCGAACCTTTCACACAGGCACATCTCGCATTCATGGCAAGAGACATCATCGGCGTTAAGAGAACAACATCCCAACATCCAGGCGGAATCGTCGTTATTGCCAAGGAAATGGATATCTATGAATTTACTCCTATCCAGTTCCCGGCAAATAAAACTGATTGCGGAATCATTACTACGCACTTCGACTTCCGTGCGATGCACGATACTATCCTTAAGCTTGATATTCTCGGACATGCCGATCCTACTGTATTGAGAATGCTAAGTGATATTACGGGAGTAAACATTACTGATATTCCTATTCCCGATGAGAAGGTAATGAGCCTTCTTGTCAGCACGGATGCTTTGGGCTTCCCGATAGATGCTACTGATGCAGGTTCTGCGACATTGGGACTTTCAGAGCTTGGAACCAACATGGCCCGCGGCATGATCAAAGAGACAAAGCCTACAAGGTTCTATGACCTCGTACAGCTTATGGGTCTTTCCCATGGTACGGACGTATGGACGGGAAATGCCCAGGATCTTATCAGAGCAGGAACCTGTGACCTTAATTCTGTTATCGGATGCCGTGACTCCATCATGACAAGCCTTATTTACTGGGGACTTCCCAATAAGGATGCATTCGACATCATGGAAGGTGTACGTAAAGGTAAGGTTGCTGCAGGCAAAGTTGAGAAATGGCCTCAGTATGTTGAAGAGATGAAAAATTGCGGTGTTCCTGACTGGTATATTGAATCATGTCAGAAGATCAAGTACATGTTCCCTAAGGCTCATGCTGCTGCATATTCAATCTCTACTCTTCGTGTAGCCTGGTTTAAGGTTTACTATCCGGAAGAATACTACTGCTCATTCTTTACACATAGAGGTGAAGGTCTGTTTAACGCTGAAGATATGTGTAACGGTCCTGAGAAGGTAAAGAAGAGAAGAATAGAACTTGCTGACGAGATGCATGCAAAAGGCGATCCGAATACAAAACTCAAATACTATTTCTATGAACTTGTAGAAGAAATGTATGCAAGAGGAATAACTTTTGCGCCCATAACACTTAATGATTCACTCGGCAAGAAGTTCGCTAAAGCAGGTCCCAAACTCATAAGACCGCCGTTCTGTGCTATTCCTGCTGTTTCTCCCGCAAACGGTGAAGCTATCGAAAAAGCAAGGGCTGAAGCACCTTTTAAGAACCGTGATGATTTCATGAAGAGAACCGGTGTCGGTCAGTCTGTCACACAGAAACTTTTGGACTATGGAGGGATCCTTGATGATCTTCCTGAGAGTGCCCAGATCAACCTGTTTGATCTTATGTGAGGTTAGACATAGTGTATTGCAGCGTAATCTTAAGAGGAGCGGTAAGACAGACAGATAAACTGTTTACGTATCGTGTGCCTGACGATCTGTCAGGCACCGTCGTAGCAGGTTCTCTTGTAAATGTCCCGTTTGGAAAAGGCGACTCCCAAAGATGCGCAGTTGTTATTGAACTTAAGGATTCTTTTGAAGGCGATGAGAGTCTGATAAAAGACATAGGTTCTGTCATTTCAGGCAGACCTGTTCTAAATAGCGACCAGATTGAACTTATCGATAAGATCAGCGACAGGTTTAACTGTACCAAAGGCGATGTAGTTGAACTCATGGTGCCTTCGTGTGTTGTTAATCATAAGAATCCGGTTGAGGTTTTTGTTGAACTTGTATCTGAGCAGACTGCTGTTGAAGTTCTTGAAAGCGAGACGTTAAGATCTGTTGCCCATATCAATATCCTTGAGTATCTGCTTGCGCAGGGTAAAGTTCCGCGCAAGGAATTAATGGCATCTGTCAACTGTTCAACGGCTCAGGTTAAAGCACTTGAAGATAAGGGGCTTGTAAGACTCATTAAAGAATCTTCAGACTATGTCAGTCCTGCTGTAACCACGGGCGATACGCCGGGGGGTAAGTTTACTGAAGAATACGATCTCAGTGATGAGCAGAAGAGTGCCATTAGTGAGATATTAAGCGGAATAGAAGATAGAAAAGAGAATACATATCTTTTATTCGGAATCACCGGAAGCGGTAAGACGGAAGTCTATCTGAATATAGCCAAGAAAGTTATATCTGAAGGCGGTAGTGTTATCTATATGGTCCCCGAGATATCCCTTACTCCGCAGACTATCAATTGGATCAAGGGAAGACTTGGTGACAGCGTTGCCGTGCTTCACAGCAGACTTACTGATAAACAGCGCTATGAACAATGGGACAATATCAGGACCGGAAAAGCTAAAGTTATTGTAGGTCCGAGAAGCGGTGTGTTCGCTCCTGCCAGGGATTTAAGACTGATAATCCTTGATGAGGAACATGATGGTTCATATAAAGCAGAATCCCATCCGAGATATTCTGCAAGGGATATCGCCAGAATGAGATCCAAGATCACGGGATGCAGTGTTGTATTAGGTTCTGCTACACCTTCGGTTGAGAGCTTTTATGCTGCTCAAATGGGTGCTTTCAAGCTACTTGAACTTAAGCAGAGAGCAAGACAGGAAGCCAAACTTCCGGAGATAATTCCGGTTGATATGAAAGAGCAGATCAAGCTCGGAAGCGGCGATATGCTATCTCTGCCGTTAAGACAGGCCATGTCCGTTGCATTCTCTGAAAATAAGCAGGTTATTCTTCTTTTGAACAGAAGAGGTTTTTCGAGGACTCTTATATGTGAAGACTGCGGTGAACCGGTTACGTGTAAGAACTGTTCAGTTGCCATGACGCTTCACAATAACAGGAGAAGCGGAACACAGAGTCTTATCTGTCATTACTGCGGTTATACTATTCCTTCATATGAAGCCCGATGTTCTGTTTGTAACGGCAATCACTTTACCAAAGCAGGATTCGGAACACAGCAGCTTGAAGAGTTCCTTCATACGGTGTTCCCGCATGAGAAGGTATTGAGAATGGACCAGGATTCAACCATGACTCCCGGCGCTCACAAAGAGATAATCGAGAAGTTCGCAAACAGAGAAGCTTCTATACTCATAGGTACACAGATGATCGCAAAAGGTCTGGATTTTCCTGATGTAACGGTCGTAGGCGTTCTTGGTGCCGACCTCATGCTTGCTTCTTCTTCGTTTAAAGCTTCCGAGAGGGCATTTCAGCTTATTACCCAGGCTGCCGGTAGAGCAGGAAGGGGAGATGCGCCGGGGCAGGTATTCATCCAGAGTTATAACCCTGACCAGCCGTTGTTTAAGTTTGCATGTACACAGAATTACAGGGCTTTCTATGAACAGGAGATAGAATACAGGAATAAGCTCAGACTCCCGCCTTATAAGGCAATAGGCGAGATAGTCCTGTCTTTGGAGGATGAGGAACTGCTTGTAAGAAGGGCTAATGAGCTTGCGAAGTATCTTAGGGATTTCACCGGATATCAGGATCCCAGATATAAATTCGAGGTTTTCGGTCCTGTTCCGTGCGTAATATATGAGCTCAGGGGAAGATACAGAATGTCCTTTGTCATTAAGGCAGTCAATAAATCTGCCATTAACGGAGTGTTCAAAAGACTCATTGAGGATTTCGATCACACGAAGTATCCGATGTCGTTCGACAACGACCCTCAGGACGGCTGATAACCCTCGATTGTACGCTGTGGAAGTACATATGTGCACCCCAGAAGTATAAATTGACTAATTATAATATAAGGTGTTAGAATTCAACAGTCAGAATGCGCTTTCAGGCATTTTAACCACTTTTTGTAAATATTTTTAGGGAGGCATTCATATGTCCAAGCCTGTATTTGTCGGTGCCGGTGTTGCTATCGTTACTCCGTTTTTTGAAGACGGCGGAATCAATTTCGAGGAGCTTAAGAAGCTTATCGAGTTCCAGATAAAGCAGGGCATCGATTCTATCGTTATCTGCGGTTCTACCGGTGAAGCTGCTACTATGACTGAAGAAGAGCATATAGAAGCTATCAAGTGTGCTGTAGATACTGTTGCAGGCCGTGTTCCCGTAATTGCCGGAACTGGTTCTAACGATACAGCTTTCGGTATAGAACTTACAAAGAAGGCTTATGAGCTCGGCGCAGATGCTGCTTTGCTCGTAACTCCTTACTATAACAAGTGCACACAGGAAGGTCTTTTCCGTCATTACGCTAAGATCGCAGAAGCTGTACCTGAACTTCCGCTTATTCTTTATAACGTTCCTTCAAGAACGAACGTTAACATCAGCCCTGAGCTTTTGAAGAGACTTTCCGTTTATGAGAACATCGTAGGCGTAAAGGAGTGCAATTTCGGACAGGTTCCTGAGATCTACAGCCTCTGCGGTGACAGATATGCTCTGTATTCCGGTGAGGATGGACTTGCCGTTCCCATGATCTCACTCGGTGCAAAGGGCGTTATCTCTGTAATTGCCAACATCCTTCCTAAGGAAACTTCAAAGATGATCCACGATTACATTGATGGCAACATCGAAGAAGCAAGGAATGCACAGATCGGTTTCATCCCTCTCGTTAAGGCTATGTTCTGCGAGGTAAATCCTATTCCTGTTAAGGAAGCAATGAACATTCTCGGATGGAATGCTGGTCCATGCAGACTTCCTCTCTGCGAGATGAGCAAGGCTAACCACGATAAGGTTGTAGAAGTTCTTTCACAGTATGATACTTCTGCAATGAACACCTTTGTCGGCAAGTAATATTTTTCAGGAGTTAAAAATGGTCAATATTTTCTTAAACGGTTGCTGCGGAAGAATGGGTAAGGCTATTGCTGCCCTCTGCGAAAACAACCCTGATTATAAGATCGTCGCCGGCGGAGACATTATCGAAAACTCAAACTATGGATTCCCGGTATATACAAGCCTTAATGAGTGCACAGAGGATTTCGATGTCATTATCGATTTCTCCAATGCAAAGGCTGTTCCCGGTGTCCTTGAGTTTGCTCTTAACCGCAATAAGCCTTTCATCTGTTGCACGACAGCTCTTTCGGATGATACAGTTGCAAGCATTCTTGAAGCTTCCGAGAAGATTGCTGTTTTCAAGTCAGCTAACATGAGTCTTGGAATCAACATGATGGTAGAGCTTGCAAAGCAGGCTACAAGAATTCTTTATCCCGAATTCGACATTGAGATCGTTGAAGCTCATCACAACAGAAAGCTTGACGCTCCTTCCGGAACGGCAATGATGATCGCTTCAGCCATTGATCAGGAGATCCCTGATAATATTGAATATGTTTACGACAGACACAGTGAAAATAAAGCCAGAAGCAAGAATGAGATCGGTATATCTTCAATCCGTGGCGGTAATATCGTAGGTGAGCATTCCGCTATGTTTATCAGTGATGAAGAGATACTTACCATCAGTCACAGTGCACAGACAAGAGATGTCTTTGCCAAGGGTGCTCTTACAGCTGCAAAGTTTATGTGCGGTAAGGAAAAGGGCTACTTTACTATGTCAGACGTAATTGCTCAGTATATTGAGAAATAATTATTTGGAGGTTTTATAAATTATGTTTGGAATGGATCCGAATGCTGCCGGCGGAGAGATGATGGGATCATTTATGTCATTGGGACTTCTTATCCTGATGTTTGTTGTTTTCTATTTTATCCTTATCAGACCTCAGCGTAAGAAGGATAAGGAACTCAAGGAACAGATGAGCAAACTCTCTGTAGGCGACAGAGTTGTTACAATCGGTGGACTTGTCGGTTTTGTGGCCAATATCAAGGATGATCAGGTTACAATCTCAACTTCTGCTGCAAATACACTTGTAACTTTCACAAAGAGTGCAATACAATCTGTAGTGAAGCGTGATCAGCTTAATCCTGACGGAACTGTCAAGAAGTCTGAAGAGCCTGAGAAGACAGGTCTTTTCGGCAAGAAAAAGGAAAAGAAGGAAGACTGATCCCTTTAGGACAGGCTTATTATTCAGGCCCGGACTTTTCTGCCGGGCCTTTAATTTATTAAATGAGGTTTTCATGGGGCTTATACCTGATAATGTAATTGATGAAGTACTTACCAGGGCGGATATCGAATCCGTTGTAGGCCGCTATGTTCTCCTGAAGAGACAGGGTGGCAACCTCTGGGGACTTTGTCCGTTCCATTCGGAAAAGACACCGTCTTTTTCCGTAAATCCTTCCAAGGGTATCTATAAGTGTTTCGGCTGCGGCAAGGGCGGCAATGCCATTAGCTTCATAATGGAAATCGAACATATGAACTATCCTGAAGCTATCAGACATCTTGGTGGTCTATATGGTGTTGAGATCCCTGAGACCGGATATAGCGGTGACAATATCCAAAAGGAAGAAAAGAACCGTGTAAAAGATATCCTTAAGGAAGCCGCTAAATACTACTACAAATCATTTAATGATGAGTATATCGGCAAACCTGCCAGAGATTATGCAGCAAAAAGAGGCTTGTCAAAGCAGACATTGGATAATTTCGGTCTGGGTTATTCTCCCATCAACGGTGGCTTATATGAGTTTCTCAAGCAAAAAGGCTATAAAGATGAGGAGATGCTGAATTCAGGTATTTTTGCCAAGTCTTCTAAAACAAACAAGCCTTATGATCTGTTCCGCGGCAGATTCATGTTCCCGATCTTTGATTCGTTTGGAACCATAATCGCATTTGGCGGTAGAGCGCTGGGAGATGAAAAGCCTAAATATATCAATTCGCCCGATTCACTCGTTTATAACAAACAGAATCATCTTTATGCGATGAACTTTGCAAGGAAAGAACAGTCCAAGCAGCTTATTGTCGTTGAAGGATATATGGATGCCATTGCAATGCATGCTGCCGGCTTCAAGAATACGGTTGCTGCACTCGGCACGTCATTTACCGACAGCCAGCTTAAGCTCTGTGCAAGATACTGTGAGGAAGTTGTCTTCTTTTTCGATGCCGATAACGCAGGACAGAAGGCTGCATTAAGAGCCATCAAGATGATGATGGAATACTTAAAGAAATTTACGGGAATCAATATACGTATCAGGATCGCGAAGGTTCCTGACGGAAAAGACCCTGATGAATTCATCCGCGTTAATGGAGCCGATAAGTTTAGGGAAGTCGTAAAAAATGCTCTTTATGTTGAAGATTATCTTCTTGAGAGGGCAAAGAACGATAATACGGATCCGGAGACAGGAATGCTCGACCGCGGAAGATATCAGGAAGACATATGCCTTTATGGTTCCTGGATGAATGATGACATCAAAAAGAGCCGTATGGCCGGTGTCGCTGCGCCTTTGCTTGGCGCTACTCAGCAGGCAGTAATGAGCCAGATGCAGAGATACAGCCAGATCGAGGACAAAAAGCTGGAACAGATGAATTCGAGGTCGCTCGAACGTGAGAGACGTGAGGATATCGAACGCCGTAACAGTTCTGAGGGATTGGAAGAAGTACCTGATCCGGTTGCACCTGATGAAGCAGCTCCGGCTATGCCTGAATTCAAAAAAGTAAATGATTCGGCAACCAAGGAAGAGATTGCATTGTTCGGCTATGCCTTATCTCTGGGAAGCGCTCTGGCAGATAAGAAACTCATAGATAAGACAGACATAATAAGACCTGAGGATTTCTCGGGTGATACGTTAAGAGAGCTCGTTAAGATCTTCCTAAATATCTGCGACGGCAGGAACGAGACTTTGTACGCAAGGATGAGTGATTATTTCTCCAGACTTACGATTAACGGCATGCCGGCTGAAGACATTATGCTAAGGGCAGTTGAAACGGCTGATAAATGTTCTGACGTAAAGGTTAAGAGTGACATGTATCTCGCTTTGCTCTTTAAAGTAAGAGAATCGATCCTTAACAGGGAAGAAGAGAGACTCATTAACAGACTTGCCGTTGCCGGTGATGTGGAAAAGAAAAAGATCAACGACATGCTCAGACGCATTTCTGACTACAAACTTAAACTAAGAACCAGGATTGGTGACCTCTGATGCAGAATCTTACCATAAGGCTTGAAATGGTATTTGGGCAGGTTAAAGCCGCTGCCTCCGGATCAAGTGAAGTAAGAGTTATTGATGTCGGTTCTGATCACGGATATCTTGCATTAAGATGTCTTGAAGACGGTATCGCTAAAAATGCTGTATGTACCGAGATACATGAAGGTCCTGCCAGGAAATCTCAGGCTGCGCTGAAAGGTGCCGGTTATTCTGAAGTTTCAGAAGTACATGTAACTGACGGTCTGATCGGTGTCCCGCTTAAGGATAACGATATTGTTGTTATTGCCGGCATGGGCGGACTTAACATCATCGACATTATCAGTCAGGCGATCAAGGATAATGGTACGGATGTCTTAAAAAATGTCACCTTTGTCCTGCAGCCTCAAAAATCCAACGAGATAGTACGTAAGTATCTGGCAGAGACCGGTTTTGCCTATATCGATGAGACTGTTTGTTATGACAGGGATATATTCTATAATTGCATGAGAGTGGTTTATAAAGGGATCACTTCCGTACTTACTGATGAACAGGCGTGCTACGGGCCGCTTTTGATCAATAAGTTTGATAACGGGGATAAGGAAGTCTCCTTATATTTCGAGCATCTTAATAAGATCTTTGAGATAAGGAAGAGGAGTAATCCGACGGTTAAGTCGGCATTAGAGGAGAGAAAACAAAATGAACGTAAATGATCTCGAGTTGTTCTTAAATGAAGCTTTTCCTGTTGAAAACGCATTGGACTACGATAACGTAGGTCTGATAGCCGGCGACAGGAATAAGGTAGTAACAGCTATCCTGGTATCCTTGGATCTTACTGATAAAGCAATTGAGGCTGCTAAAGAGGTTGGAGCTAATGTAATCGTTACACATCACCCGATTATCTTCGGCGGCATCAAGAGACTTACATTGGATGACTGTACAGGAAAGACTTTGATAAAACTTGTTCAGTCCGGCATATCAGTTATTGCCTGCCATACGAACCTTGATCTTACGGATGAATTCGGCAATCTCGCCATAGCATCCAAACTCGGCGCTGAAGAACCCAAGCGTCTGGAAGGTGCAGTTTGTGGAGTGGTTTATGAGCTTCCAATGGATATGAAACTTGCTGATTATTGCCGTAAGGTCGTATCTGATCTTGGAACGAGTGGCATAATTACCATTAACAATCCCGAAAACAAGGTCAGAAAAGTATTTGTCCAGGGCGGTGCCTTTGATGAAGATTCGATTGAGGCAGTAATAAAGGGCGGTGTTGATACCGTTCTTTCCGGAGAGATCAAGCATCACATTTGTGTCGGACTTGAGCAGATGGGCATAAATACGATCATTGCCGGTCACTCTGCAACGGAGCAGGCATACCTGCCCAAGATTAAACAATTGCTCTCTGAAAAGTATCCCGGAATATCAATAACTGTGAATTATAACAACGAAGTATCATCTATACTTTAAGTGATTTTATTATTAAAATAACTATGTTTTTCGGGCAGGCCGAGACGATCGCGGGCGCCAAAGTACGAAAGTACGGCGCATGAGGAAAGTCCGGGCTCCACAGGACAGGGTGCCGGGCAGTTCCCGGTGAAGGCAACTTTAAGGAAAGTGCAACAGAAAAGAAAACCGCCCGAAAGGGTAAGGATGAAAAGGCGAGGTAAGAGCTCACCGGCGATGTGGAGACATATCGGCCTTGTAAACCCCATCCGGAGCAACGTCGTGGAAAGGCATATCGTGGTCCGCGAGCCTTAGGAGACGGCTTGAACGTATTAGAGATATTACGTCTAGATAGATGATCGTCACATACAGAACCCGGCTTACCGGTCTGCACGGAAAACGTTATTTATATGCATTTTATTAATGGAGGATTTGAATATGTCAGCAGAATCTTACTTGAGCAGAGGCGTTTCACCTACAAAGGATGATGTTAAGGCTGCAGTCAAGAATCAGAGCAAAGGTGTTTTCCCCGGAGCTTTCTGCAAACTTATCGAAGATCTTGCAGGCGATCCCGAATATTGCACAGCTATTCATGCTGACGGAGCAGGCACCAAATCCTCAGTTGCTTATCTCATGTATAAGGAAACAGGCAACTACGACTGGTTCAAGGGTCTTGCACAGGATTCACTCGTAATGAATACAGATGACCTCGCTTGCTGTGGTGTTACCGAGAATCTTATGCTCTCCAACACTATCGGCCGTAATGCTCACAGAGTTGACGGCAAAGCAATCGCAAAGGTTATCGAAGGTTACGATGAGATAATTGCAAAGCTTGCTTCTAACGGTATCAATATCACAATGTGCGGCGGTGAGACAGCTGACGTTGGAGATCTTGTAAAGACACTCATCGTTGACTCAACACTCGTTGCAAGAGCCAAGAGATCCGATGTTATAAATGCTGCCAACATTAAGCCCGGCAACGTTATCGTTGGTCTTGCTTCCTTCGGTCAGGCTACATATGAAGACAAGTACAATTCAGGTATGTCTTCCAACGGTCTTACAGCTGCACGTCACATGCTTCTTAACAAGCATTACTATGAAAACTATAAGGAATCTTTCTCTGATACATTAGGTGAGGACAAGGCTTACTGCGGTAAGTATCTGCTTTCAGATAAGTTACCCGGAACAGATATAACCGTAGGTGAGGCTATTCTTGCACCTACGAGAACATTCCTTCCTGTTATCTCAAAGGTTCTCGCATCTTACAGAGCAAACGTTCACGGAATCATCCACTGCACAGGCGGCGGTCAGGCTAAGTGCCGTGACTTCGGTACAGGTGTCAGATATGTTAAGGACAACCTTTTCGAGCTGCCTCCGCTTTTCCAGGCTATCTATGAATCCGGCGAGATCCCGATGAAAGAACTCTATCAGGTATTTAACTGCGGTCACAGAATCGAGTTCTATGTTGATGAGTCTGCCGCAGCAGGAATCATTGATATCGCCAAGTCATTCAATATCGAGTCCAGAATTATCGGCCATGTTGAAATGTCTTCAAACGGTAACACAAATGAAGTCATAATCAAATCTAACGGCGAGGAATATGTTTATAATTGATTAAGGGCAGGACAATACCTGCTCAAAATCTTTATAAGGCAGGTGTTGTTATGGACTCAGTCAAAAAGTATGTTGCCGAGTTTATCGGTACCTTCACTTTAGTATTGGTTGGTTGCGGTACAGCAATGCTGGTAGGATGTGATGCTGCTAATGGCGGCGGTTACGTTCTTACTGCTTTTGCGTTTGGTCTTGTTATAGTCGGTATGGCTTATTGTGTCGGAAATGCTTCCGGCTGCCACATTAATCCGGCAGTTTCTTTGGGTTGTTTGATCTCAGGCAGAATGGGATTCAAGGATTTCATTTTCTACATCATCTGCCAGTGTTTAGGCGCTATCAGTGGTGCAGCTTGCCTCAAGATCATTTTCAGCATGGGTCAGGTTACGGATATGACCGGCGGTTTGGGATCTAATGGTCTTGCAGGAGTTAACGGAAGCTGGGCTGCAGGTCTTATCGTTGAGATCCTTCTCACATTCATCTTCGTACTTGTTATCCTCGGAGTTACGGATCCGAATTATAACCACGGTTCTTTCGGTGGTGTAGTTATCGGTTTCTCCCTTGTTATGGTTCACATTCTCGGTATCGGTCTTACTGGAACATCAGTTAACCCTGCACGTTCTTTGGGACCTGCCATTTTCGCAGGCGGTGATGCACTCGCTTCTTTGTGGGTATTCATCGTTGGACCTTTCGTCGGTGCTGCTCTCGCAGCTTTGATCTACAAGCTCATCGGCGGCAAAAAGCAACTCGAAAAACCTTACTGATTCATTATTAACCCGACCGGGTAGAAAGGGGTTGCCTTGAAGAAAGGCAGCCCCTTTTACTATTTGCAACATAATTTGTGTCAAAACTGTATTTGGGGCAGTTAAATTCTTTCGAAAGGGTTTTCTGTTATGAAAAAGAAAGCTGTAAGTATCATGTTGATCGTATTAGACATGATAATGCTTCTATTGTTTGTGTTTGTGTTATCAGACCTTCTTAAAAGCCTGGTGGGTGTAGATATAATCGAATATGAGAATTGGAATGGTCAACTCGAGGACCCGTTATCGTTAAGACTTGGCTCAGGCTTTTGGGGTCTGATGTTCATTCTGGTCAGGATGGTCGTATTTGTTATCGCTCAAAAGAAAATCCTGAAGGGAAGAAGCAAGCCAATGCTGGTAATTGCTGTAATCTCACATACAGTTATTAGCGTACTCTGTATTTTATACTGGCTAAGCTTTGGTGATGGTCCGTTCTTTATTGAAATGCTAAGAACGTTGTTTGAAAGGATATTTTTACCTGAGTAAAATTCATATCGTAACTAAATAAAAGGGGATGCCGTTATCTGGCATCCCCTTGTTGTTTATCTTTGCATAACGTTTCAGATCTGGTTATCGCAATATGTCTTGTACTTGGTCTTTAGTTCGTTCATTGCATTCTTCATTGCACGCTGATACTCGGAAGTCTTTTCCCAGTCGCCTGATTTAACGGCAGCTTTGATCCTTGTGAAGATGGATGCCTGTTCGTCAGTATCTTTGGCAAGAAGTACTTTGAGATCGTCGATGTCGTGCCAGAGTCTGTCATCGTAGCTTACAGAACCGTCATCAGATCTTGTGATGCTTCTGATGAGTGAGAGGTTAGCGGGGATGATCTTCTCCATGAGTTCCATCTCCCAGCGTACGAGCATTGCCTGATAGTAAGAATCGAGGAGTTTCTCATCGAAAACGTTTCCTCTGCAGAGAATGGAAGCAATATTTGAATCCTTCAAGGTCTTGATCGATTCATAAACCGTTGCGGCAGGAGTGCCGAAGAGTCTGTCTCTTTCGTTGGAATCCATATCCTCAAAGATATCGTCTTCGCAGCGGTAGAGTCTGTCCTTTTCAAGATAATTGCTCTCAGCGCCGTAAGGCTTGATGAATTCGGCTTCGAGTTCTTTTGTACTCTTGCCGGAATCCAAGGCATATGCGATACCGTCGAGCATTGCCTGATATACGGATGCCAGGCAGAGATAGGTGTTTGTATGCGGGTTCGGAGCACGGAGCTCGAATCTTGTCGCATACTTTGTATCTTCGCTTCTGACGAGTCCCAAAAGGACTGATCTGTTACGGGAAGGAGTATTAACGTCCATGCCGATGGAAGCTACACTGTGCGTAGGAGCTTCGAATCCGGGGGTTAGACGTTCGAATGCATCAGTTGTAGCTGAAACGAAAGGATTGATCACATTGCTGTAGTGCTTCATGATGCCCATTAAAGAACCCCAGCCGAATCTTGAAAGGAAATCAACCTTCGTATCTTCAGGTGCGAAGAGGTTGATCTTCTTGCCGCTCTTAAGGTAAGCGACTGCATTTACGTGGGTGTGCTCGCCTGAACCTGCGACTCCCGGAAGTGGCTTTGCGTTGAAGCTGACATCAAGACCATGGAGTCTGAAGATCTCTTTGATGAGAATTCTTGCGATAAGCTCGTAGTCAGCGCCCTGGAGAGCATCGGAATACTTCCAGTCGACTTCCAGCTGCTCCATGATGAAGTGGAATTCACCGGAAGAATTGAGGGAAGCCTTAACGCCGCCGACTTCCTTATGACCCATCTCAGGGTTGAAGCCGTAGTTCTCAAGGAGCATGATGACCTGTTCCAAAGCGGTTCTTACTACGCCCTTTGTACGTTTCCAGTAAGATTCCTTAAGTTCCTGTGAGATAGAGAGCTGTTCGGTGCTGATTACCTCGTCAGGTGAATTTACCCAGAACTCAAGCTCTGTAGCCGTGATCAGAGTGATACGGTCGAGCTCATCAGGAGTAAAACCGTAATCAGCGCACAAGGAAGCATCATTCATGAAACGTTCTTTAACAGTAGTCTCGAAATATTCTGCGCTGTTACGGAGAATGGATCTGGAGCATACTTCTTCGCCGTTATGTGTAAGGAAAGAGGGAATCCTCAAAGTTCCTATGGGCTTGCCGCTCTCATAATCGATGTGTTCGTAGTTATAATCAACATACCAGATGACATTGCTGTCAGGAATAAGGTCGACTTTACCGTCATTTAATGTTGCAATGCCGGGAAGTACAACGGAAGAACCGTCTGTCTGTACGGCTTTACCGTCAAGGTAATTCTCAATGTTGTCGATGAAGTCTGAAATGGGGATCTTCTCATCTGTGTCGTTGCCCATGAGGTCAACAGCTGCAAGGGATACGAATCTGATCTCGGGATGAGCGCTTAATACGTTCCTGATGTCCTGAGCAGAATGATTCTCTGCAGGAATTGCATAGAGCAGATCGGGTTTAACATGGAAATCAATCATTTGAATACGACCTTCTTTAAATATAATAGGGAGATTTTATCACAAGTCTTTGTTTTAGAGTAAATAATCATAAATAATTAATCTTTCCCAATTTTAAGATTTTGTCGTAATATATCGATATTGAAATTGTAGAGGAGCAGCTATGTTTCTTTCTGTAGCGAAAAGCATTTTCGACATAGATAACGTCGGCAAGAGGTGGGGAGTACGTATTCTTTACCTGATCACCGTCGTTCTTAATGCTGCTATCCACTTTAATCCTTGGGCAGATACGGATTTTACCCCGCTCCAGAACTGGGTAATGACCGTTTATGACATGAATGACTACGTTCCTGAGAGATATAATGCCCTTATGTCTAATATCCCGTTAAGCACGGGTAACCTTATTTATCTGTTTTCGGCTGTTATCGGAATAATTATCCTTTTGGCAAGTGCTTATCTTTATGCGGCCCTTTTCGTAAGGAATTTCCGTAAAGAGAAGCTTGCTTCTATCAAGGATCCTGATCCGGATGTCGTAAACTATGCCGTATCGCACATTCCCGATAAGCCTATAAAGTTATCAACGCTGATCGGAAGAATTGTTCTTTTGTTACTGGTTTCCATAGTTATTGCGGTGCCTTTGCTGTCAATTACAATGTATTTCCTTTTCCTCGCACTGATCGGACTCCCGTTTGTATTTACCATTCCTGTTGCGTATCTGTCAGGTGATAAGGGCCTTTTTTCCTCCATTCCTTACGCAGTAAAAATATCGAGAAAATACTATTTCATTAACATGAGAAGCATCGCGCTTGTCCTGTTTGCAGCGATCATCGTTGATTTTACGGTTCCGCTCCTCGCAAACATATCACTTACGGCGTTTTACATTGTTGATGCGGCGGTTACGACATGGCTCTGGCTCTCTTTTGCAAGACTTGCCGCGCTTGCTTACTGTACGATGAAAGATTTTCCGATAAAGGGCAATAACAGACCTTTTGCAATCTGACTTCTGTACAAAACAACGATAAATAGACAGATTTGAATAAAAAATCTTATAATCGCGAGATTGTAATTATTCTTATTTATAATTATTATTAGTTCGTTGAGAATTAAATTGGAGGTTCAACTATTATGGACGTTAATGAGAAAGCAATTAAGATGCATGAAGAGTGGGGCGGTAAGATTGAAGTTATTGCCACGGCTCCCGTTGGTTCTAAGGAAGAACTCGCTATCGCTTATACACCCGGTGTAGCAGCTCCTTGCCTTGAGATTCAGAAGGATGTTGACCTCTCTTACAAATACACAAGAAGACATAATCTTGTAGCTGTAGTTACAGACGGTACAGCAGTTCTCGGCCTTGGTGACATCGGACCTGAAGCAGGTATGCCTGTTATGGAAGGTAAGTGCGCACTTTTCAAGGCTTTTGGTGATGTTGATGCATTCCCTCTCTGCATCCGTTCTAAGGATGTTGACGAGATCGTTAATACAGTTGCACTTCTTGCAGGTTCCTTCGGTGGTGTTAACCTCGAGGATATCTCTGCTCCGAGATGCTTTGAGATTGAGAAGAAGCTTAAGGAAAGATGTGACATCCCGATCTTCCACGATGACCAGCACGGTACTGCAGTTATCACACTTGCAGGCCTTACAAATGCTCTTAAGATCGTTGGCAAGAAGATGGAAGACATCCACGTTGTAGTTAACGGCGCAGGTGCTGCTGCTACAGCTATCACAAAGCTCCTCATCTCCAGAGGTCTTAAGAATGTTATCCTCTGCGACCGTAAGGGCGCTATCTATGAGGGTAGAGAAGGACTCAATCCTGCTAAGGAAGAGATGGCTAAGATCACAAATCCTGAAAAGAAGGCCGGTTCTCTTGCTGATGTTATCGTTGGTGCTGACGTCTTCATCGGCGTTTCCGCTCCCGGCGTACTCACAGCTGACATGGTTGCTACAATGGCTAAGGATCCTGTCGTTTTCGCTTGCGCTAACCCTGTACCTGAGATCCTTCCTGATGAAGCAAAGAAGGCCGGTGTTGCAGTTATGGCTACAGGCCGTTCTGACTTCCCGAACCAGGTTAACAACGTTCTCGCATTCCCGGGTATCTTCCGTGGTGCTCTCGACGTAAGAGCTTCTGACATCAACGACGAGATGAAGATCGCTGCTGCTAATGCTATCGCAGGCATTGTTTCTGATGCTGAGCTCAATCCTGATTACATTCTTCCTGATGCGTTCGACGCAAGAGTTGGTAAGGCTGTTGCAGCTGCTGTCGCACAGGCCGCACGTGATACAGGCGTAGCAAGAATCTGAATAAACTGAATTAAAGCAACAATCTCCCGCAATTTTGTTGCGGGAGATTTTGCAATTTATAGAAAAGGAGTTTCCACATGATAGACGATTTAGAGCTTTTAAGACTTATTGAAAACAACGCAAGACTCTCTTCCGAAGAGATTGCCGTTATGCTCGGTACAACCGCCGCGGATGTGGAAGCCGAAATCAAGCGCCTTAAGGATGAGAACATCATCCTGGGCTATAACACCATTATCAACTGGGAAAAGCAGGCACCTGACAACTGCATTGGTATGATCGAAGTAAGGATCACGCCCGTTAAGAATAAGGGTTATGACCATATTGCACAGCTCTTAAGCAAGTATGACAAGGTTACAGCATGCTATCTCATGAGCGGCGGATTTGATCTCATGATCATTTATGAGGACAGAACCCTCAGGGATATCGCCACGTTCGTTACTGAGAAGATCGCTACTATGGAGGGCGTCCTCTCCACGACAACACACTTTATCCTTAAGAAATATAAGGCTAATGGTATAATCTACGATAATCCGAATTCTGACGACAGGCAGGCAATCATCTTATGAGTTTTGATTACGATTCCAAGATCTCCAAAACTGTTCAGGCTGTTCCGCCTTCAGCTATAAGGAAGTTCTTTGATCTTGCCAATGAGATGAAGGGTCATGTAATATCACTTTCAATTGGTGAACCTGACTTTGTTACACCCTGGACGATCAGAGAGGCTGCCATCAATTCCATAATCGACGGCTATACTCATTATTCACCTAATTCCGGATACATTGATTCCAGAATTGCTATCGCAGATTATCTTAAGAGAAGATATGGTGTATCTTATGACGCCAAATCAGAGATCTTTATTACTGTAGGCGGTTCAGAGGGATTGGATCTTGCTGCAAGAGCACTTATCAATCCCGGTGATGAAGTCATCATCGTAGAACCCTGCTTTGTAGCATATAAAGCGACAGTTGAGTTTGCTCACGGAATACCTGTTATCGTTGAGACAAAACCTGAGAATAATTATAAGCTCATGCCTGAAGAACTTGAGGCGGCAATAACAGATAAAACAAAGTATGTTATCGTCGGTTATCCCAATAATCCTACGGGAGCCATTATGACTCTTGAAGACTGGGCAAAGATCAAGGATGTTCTCATGAGACATCCTGAAGTTATTGTCCTTTCAGATGAGCTTTACTGCGAGCTTAACTATCTTGACGGCAAGCCCGCATCTCTTACGCAGTTTGCCGAGTTAAGAGACAGGGTTGTCATGGTAAACGGCTTTTCGAAGTCTTATGCCATGACGGGTTTCAGAGTAGGATACCTGGCAGGACCTAAGGAACTTATCTCACCGATGGTAAAGATCCACCAGTACTGCATTATGTGTGCACCTTCAACATCACAGCTGGCTGTTATCGAAGCTGCTATGAATGCAGATAATGAGATAAAGAAGATGCGTGATGAATATAATCACAGAAGAAGGATAATCGTACAGGGATTGAAAGATGCCGGACTCGATTGCTTTACTCCTTACGGTGCATTCTACGCTTTCCCGTGCATCAAGAGCACTGGTATGACATCCGAGGAATTCTGTGAGAAGCTCCTTCTCGAAAAGCATGTTGCCATCGTTCCGGGCAACGCTTTCGGTAAGTGCGGTGAAGGATTTGTCCGTATCAGTTATGCTGCTTCTTTGGAAGACATCAAGGAAGCTATGAAACTTGTAAAAGAATTTGTTGAAGAACATAAGAGGTAATAAATGCTTGAATTTGACAACATAAGACTCGAACTTGAATCTTACGAAGTGCCCGTAGCAGAGCTTAAAGATGCTCTTCACATTGACCATGTATCTGATCAGATAAGCGAATACGAGAACCGTATGCAGGAACCTGATTTCTGGAATAATGTTGATAAAGCTACAGAGATCCAGCAGACGTTGGGAAGACTTAAGAAGAAAGTAGAAAGCTATAACGCCCTTGTCGCTGAGCGCGAAGACCTTTTGGCGCTTTGTGAGCTCGCCAATGAAGAAGAGGATCTTGATTCACTTGAAGAACTCAGAGCATCTACTGCTTCATTTAAGGAAGATTTTGAGAAGATGCGTCTTGAGACTCTTCTTACAGGTCCTTACGATGCTAATAACGCTACGATCACGCTTCACGCAGGCGCCGGCGGAACGGAAGCCATGGATTGGTGTTCCATGCTTTACAGAATGTATACCAGATGGGCTGAAAGCCATGGTTTTACAGTAGAAGAACTCGATTTTGTTGAAGGTGATACAGCAGGAATCCAGTCTGTTTCCATAATGGTAAAAGGCGAGAATGCTTACGGCTTCCTGAGATCTGAGCTTGGAGTACACAGACTCGTACGTATTTCTCCTTTTGATGCTGCAGGCAGAAGACATACATCTTTTGCTTCCTGCGAAGTTATTCCGGAACTTGACCAGAAGACCGAAGATGATATTAAGATCGATATGACTGAGGTTCGTGTCGATACATACCGTTCTACAGGTAAGGGTGGTCAGCACATCAATAAGACTGATACCGCTGTTCGTATGACTCATAATCCTACGGGAATCGTTGTTTCATGTCAGGCAGAAAGATCACAGCTCCAGAACAGGGAAACATGTCTAAGAATGCTCAAGGCTAAGCTTTTTGCACTTGCCAGAGCTTCAGAGATGGAGAAGATCGAAGACCTTAAGGGCAATCAGATGGAGATAGCATGGGGTTCACAGATAAGATCTTATGTTTTCTGTCCTTACACACTTGTAAAGGACAACAGAACTGGCTATGAGGAAGTTGATGTTGATTCCGTTATGGATGGTAATCTTGACGGCTTCATTAATGCTTTCCTTTCAGGCATGAAGAATGAAAAGTAATTTAGCCTTTTATGAAGAATTTTTTTAAGAAATTAAAAGATATTTTTCTCAAGATATTCGGCAAAGCATGGTGGTTCGTTGTAGCTGTCGTTGTTATCTTTGCTATTATACTCATACCTTCTTTTAATCCCGGTTTAGAACCTTTTACCAAGGGTATCCGCAACGAGACTGACGACGGCTTTTTGAAAGAGTTCTATCTCACTAGTCCTGATTCTTTCTCGATCAACAATAAAGGCAAAGTGGTTGTTAACTGTTTTGCCACTCCGGATATGGAAGCTACTATTGACTTCAACACAGGTGAGACATTGTTTTCCAACATAAACCAGGTGAATGTTGATATAGCTGAAGATGATTACTTTTTTCCGTCAAATCTTGTAATTACCGATGACGATGTCATTTATGGAGTCAGATCTTATTATGATGAAGACAACTCTATAATTTCATATCAGTCCATTGTCAGAATGTCTGACGAATTCGAATATCTGGGTGAAGTTTGTGAAATCGATTATGGCGAAGATTCCAGATTCAGACAGACTATGCTCAGTAATCTTCATTACTATAATGATACTGTTACTTTTGCAGTCTTCAACGAGGAAGGCGTCTGGCTTTACTCGATCGACACCAAGACCCAGGCACTTACGATCAGCGATTGTTATCAGAATGATGCAAATGGTACATTTACGTCTTATGTCATTCCTGTAGACGGCTCGTTTATCTTCCTCAGAAGTGACGGTAATGTTTATCAGACAGGTTTCGATGAGCCTTTAGGGGAGAGCATCTATCATTTTGATATCAATGCTGAAGGCGAATACGATCGTCCGTTCTTTAATCTGGCTACAATAGCTGATGGCAAGCTTTATTTTACTGATACAGATAATCTTTATCATGTATATGTGCTCGAAAACGGTGAAGCCGTACCTGTATTCGAAATGGATTCAGATCTCGGATATGTCGTCGCACTTGATTCCTGCCGCTTAAACGGAGCTGATTCCGATACATTGATAGTATGCCTTGAGAACGGAATCCTGACATATACGGATGGCAGACTTGAAGTTGATGAACCTGTAATTACCTTCAAACCGACAGCTATGATGTACTTTTACCTTATAATTGAGACTGTTCTGCTGTTTGTTCTTATAGCAATCGTTATTAATCTCATTGTCCGTAAAAAGACACTTCTTTATAAGCATTTGATATTAATTCTTCCTGTAATTATCTTTTTGACGATCGCGGTCTCCGTATATGCATACGATCATTTTGATGAACAGATCAGGATCAATACTAACAGGGAGCTTTCAGTAGTTTGCGATCTTGCTAAAAAAGAATTTGAAGGTTTCGATTTTTCCGATCTTATGACCGCTAATGAAAATACCGGAATGCGTTATGCCGAATTAAGAGAAAAGTTTGACCAACTCTGTTCAGGCGACTCAGGTAACTGGAGCAATGATTATGTGTTTACCGTTGTTTACAGGGCAAGTGATGATTACATATTAGAGGTTGCTTCTGATGACTATTATTACATGCCGCTCCAGGTGTTCAGTTATGATATGTTCACTGACCTTGAGGGTTCCGGCAATGCATACGTTTCAGATACTGTGATGTCTATATTTGACGATAATACTAATTCTTCCAGAATATCTGTTTTCAGTCAGATAAATGATAAAGACAATAACGGAAGATATTATCTTATGGTCAGTACGGACAGTGCTTATCTTCTTGCCCAGAGGGAAAACATCTTAGTTTCAGTTATTGCCTGCGCTTTCCTTATCATCGTCGCGCTGACTGGTCTTATTGTCCTGACATCATTTAATACGATGCGCGTAATTAAGAAAGCTTCCAATGCCGTTAAGCAGATCTCTAACGGTAATCTGTCTGCAAGAGTTAATTACAGGTCCAAAGACGAGCTTGGTCAGATCTGTAATGAAGTTAACGAGATGGGTCAGAATCTTGAGAAACTCTTTGATGAAAAGGATGAGACAGAAAAGTTCTACTATAAATTCGTTCCTGAAAAATTCAGGGAACTTCTTGGAAAAGAGAACTTTACGGATCTTGCCCTGGGTGATGCCAAGAGCTGCGAACTTACGGTATTGTTCTGTGATATCAGAGGTTTCTCGATCAATTCCGAGATGATGACCGCAAAAGAGAATTTTGCTTTTGCAAATGTCATTTACGGTAAGATGGGCCCCATCGTACGTAATAACAACGGCTTTGTCGACAAGTATATCGGTGATGCCGTAATGGGACTTTTTGAAAAGCCTGATGATGCAATAAGATGCGGTATCGAGCTTTATAAAACCATCGTTCTCGATCCTAAGACTGCCGAAGAACTGAAGGTAAGTGACATCAATATCGGTATCGGTATTCATACCGGTATGGCCATGGTCGGTATCGTAGGTGAGGAGGAGAGACTGTCAGGAACCGTTATTTCCGAGACGGTTAACATGAGTTCCAGACTTGAGTCTCTTACAAAGCAGTACAAGACCGCTATGCTCGTATCCAAAGATACGATCGACAGAATGGCTGATCCTGATTCGCTCGACCTCAGATATCTCGGTATTGTCCAGGTAGCAGGCGTTAACGAAGTTACTGCACTTTATGAAGTCCTTGACTGCCTCCCTGACACGATAAGACCCAAGCGTTCTGCAAACAATAAGGATTTGAGGGAAGCTATCAGGCTTTTCTCCCTCGGCAGGAGAGACGAAGCCGTTGCAGCATTACAGCAGTTGAATTATTCCGGCAGGAACGATTATGTAACTGACTTGTACCTGGATTACATACGCAACATGTCTGATGACGACAAGGGTAACGTTTTCAGGTTTGTAAGAAAGTAAAAAAATACGGGGTGCTGAGATCTATAGCACCCCGTTTTGTTTCATGGAGACGTGACTCCGTCGAGTACGCGAGGAACGAAGCGTGCGAGACAATAAACCACCCGCTATGCGGGTGCGCGACAGAAGTTATACAAAGAAGTCACCTTTCCCTATAATCGAGGTGTTCAAGCCGAGATTATAGAAAG
>JAZROA010000016.1:0-109851 GCA_045648465.1 Saccharofermentans sp. | reverse complement strand
ACGAAAGCCCATTTATGGGCTGCTACGGGTCAAAGGCAATAAGGCTTGAACGTATGTGAAAGCCAGCGCCTTGAGGCGCTGGCCGGTAACAGAGGCTTATAGCCTCAGTGCAAACCACCCGTTTGACGGGTGGTTATGATTAATTCACTGATGTTCAAGGGATATCATAGCGGTTCAAAATAAGGCTTATGCTGCTTGAAATACACCGCTTCTTTGAATCCGAATGATTTTATGTATTCTATTGCTTCATCGAAACAAACTCCAAATGTGCCCGGGAAGTGTGAATCTGAGCCGAAGCAGATAAGCTTGCCGCCCATATCTTTATATCTTTTTATTACTTCAGGGTCGGGAAGGTGTCTTTTAAAGCCGCCTTCTTTATGCTTTTGAATAGATTTTGTGTTGATCTCCAGAGCTTTTTCCTTTGATATCAGTGCTTCGAAAAATCTGTCGAATTCTCTGGGACAGTTTTCGTAAAGCACGTAGCTGTCTTTGTTTGGGGAATATCTGTTGATGTAATCGTAGTGCGCGGCAACGTCAAAGTTATTGCACTTTTCGCACATTTCAGCCATTATCCCAATATATTCTCTGTGGAGATCTTTCTTCGGAAGATCGTAGCATTCACGGTCAACGTAGAAGTCCTTTCCTCTGAAGAGGTGGTTGCTTAAAAGGACCACGTCAAAAGGCACGGTTTCTGCAGTTTTATCGATCTCTTCTGCGACATGTGTCTGATAACCGAATTCAATGCCCATTAAGAGCTCGATCTGTGAACCGAATTTATCGCGCCATGTCTTGAAAGTCTCGTTATATTCATTGATGTCAAACATCCAGTTGAGGCCGTCAGGGGGATAGTCTATCTCATAGTGTTCGGTAATTCCTATCCTTTTACATCCGTGGGATGTTGCCTGTGCCACAAGCTCATCAATTGTCTGTCCGGCATCTACAGAGAAGTGCTTTGTATGGTTATGTCCGTCTGTGATCATAATAATCTTTCTTTTAATAATTATTTATAAGTATGGTATCATAAAGTTCATAGAAAGAGGTGATATTATGCCTAAAAAGAAAGAAACCAATAAAATCAAAGCAGGCGAACTTTTCGCTGAATTTCCCAATCTTTATGAGAAAGCATCTGAAGATGATATGAACGCTACATTTGAATTTGCTGAAGAATATAAGATGTTCCTCGACAATTCAAAGACAGAGCGCGAATTTGCTGCAAATGCCATTCAGGCTGCAGAAGAACTGGGTTTTGTTGATATTGCTTCAAAAGAGTCCTTAAAGCCCGGCGACAAGGTTTACCAGAGCATTAAGGGCAAGGGCTTTGCCGCTGCAGTTGTCGGCAAGAAGAGTCCCGTTGAAGGATTTAATATCCTTGGTGCACATATCGATTCACCCAGACTCGACCTGAAACCTAATCCTATCTATGAGGATAACGATACCGTTTACTTCAAGACCCATTATTATGGCGGCATCAAGAAGTATCAGTGGACGACGATCCCTTTGAGCGTACACGGTGTTGTATTCACCAACGACGGTAAGGCTCATCAGATCATAGTAGGTGAGAAGGATACTGATCCGGTTTTCTATATCACAGACCTTCTTCCTCACCTTGGCAATGAGCAGATGACAAAGAAGGCATCTGAATTCATTCCTGCAGAAGACCTTAATGTCATCATCGGCGGCATTCCCTGCACAGAAGATAAAAAGACAAAGGAGATCTTCAAGGCTGGAGTTCTTAAGCTCCTTTATGAGCAGTACGGCATCAAGGAAAAGGATTTCGTCTCAGCTGAGATCGAGATCGTTCCTGCTACTCACGCTAGAGACGTAGGTTTTGACAGAGCTTATATCGCTGCTTACGGACATGATGATAAGGTTTGCGCTTATCCTGCATTAAGAGCTCTTCTTGCACAGGAAAAGCCCAGGAAGACATGCGTATGCCTTCTGACAGATAAGGAAGAGATCGGTTCTTATTCCAATTCCGGTGCCACATCCAACCTTTATGAGAATTTCCTCATGGAAGTATTTGCAAAAGCTGAAGGCGGTATCGACAAGTTCAATAATTTGAAGTTCCGCAAGGCTCTTGCTGCCACAAAGATGCTTTCAACTGATGTTACTACAGCTTACGACCCGAAGTATGCAAGTGTATTCGAGAAGAATAATACTGCATTCATGTCTCATGGTCTTAAGATCGAGAAGTACACAGGAGCAAGAGGCAAGTCAGGATGTTCTGAAGCTACAGGCGATTTCATTGCTGAGATTACAGATATTTTCGAGAAGAACTCTATCCCGTGGCAGACCGGTGAACTCGGCCGAATCGATGCAGGCGGCGGCGGAACGATTGCTGCCATCATGGCAAAACTCGGAATGGACGTAGTCGACATGGGTGTTCCCGTATGGTCAATGCATGCACCTGTTGAAGTCATCTCAAAGATAGACCTTTATTATCTCTATCTCGGCTATAAAGCATTTATCGAGAATATCGGATAATGAGCTCAAAGAGAACGGTAGAAAAGAAATCTGCGATCAGGAACAGCGTCGGAAGAATTATAATCTTCGGTCTGTTTGTTCTTGCGGAGATTGCTGTTTTTGTCGTTCTCCTTATTTATCTGGGCAATATATTCCCGCCGATCGATATCGCAGTCAGAGTTTTGTCTGTAATCGTTGTTCTGGGTATCAACTCAAGAGACCACAACGGTGCTTTCAAGCTTATCTGGGTAATTGCCATCCTGGCATTGCCTGTTCCGGGTCTGTTATTTTATGTGCTTAACAACTTCAGCAGTTCTAAGCATAAGATCAAGAAGAGGCTTGCGCAGGTTGATCTCATGGTTTTCAGTCATCTGAACTATAACGATTATCTTTATGAAGAGATGAAAGCAGAAGACTCTGCCAGAGCATCAAATGCCAAGTATCTCAGGAATTTCAATTTCCCGATTTACGACGGAACGGACATCAAGTACTATCCGGTAGCTTACGATTGCTATAAAGACCAGATCGAAGACATTAAGAAGGCTGAAAAGTTCGTTTATATCGAGTATCACGCGATTGAGACCAAGGAAGCTTTTGAGCCGCTTCATGAAGCATTGAAGGAGAGAGCTGCTGCAGGTGTTGACTGCAGGGTTCTTTACGACGATGTTGGTTCATTTACTTTTATCAGCAGACAATTCGTAAAGCTCCTTGAATCTGAAGGAATCAAATGTAACGCATTTAATCCTGCTTATCCTGTATTGTCTCTCTTCATGAATAACCGTGACCACAGAAAGATCATGGTCGTAGATGGCAAGGTAGGTTATACAGGCGGATACAACATCGCAGATGAATATTTCAACATGGTTAATCCCTATGGACACTGGAAAGACAACGGCATCAAGCTCGTGGGTCCGGCTGTCCAGAGCTTAACTGCCATGTTCGTTGAGATGTGGAACTTTGCAGATCTTAAGTCCAAGGATGATAACATGCTCATGTTTGAGCCTGTTGAGATAGATCCTGTTCCGGGTGCAAAAGGATACTGCGTTCCTTATTGCGACAGTCCTCTTGATAACGAGCCGACCGGCGAGAACGTATATCTTAATATGATCAACAATGCCCAGGATTACTGCTGGTTCATGACACCTTATCTCGTTCTTTCCGACGAGCTTGCAAGAGCTTTGCAGATTGCTTCGAAAAGAGGCGTTGACGTAAGGATCATGACTCCCGGCATTCCTGATAAGAAGTTTACTTATCACGTTACGAGATCTTATTACAACATGCTCGTTACGAGCGGCGTTCAGATCTTTGAATATACGCCCGGATTTAACCATACAAAGACATGCATCTGCGATGACAAGTGCGCTGTTGTCGGAACCATCAATCTTGATTTCAGAAGCCTTTACCATCACTTCGAAAATGCTGTCTACATGTTTAAGACAGATTGCATTGCAGACATAAAAGATGATTTCGTTAACTCTTTTGAAGAGTGCCGTAACGTAACTGAAAAATACAGCAGAAGACCCAACGTCGTCGTAAGATTCTTAAAATCAATCTTAAGACTTTGGGCTCCTTTGCTCTGATATAACAGAAAGGATCAAAATAATGGCAATCCGTTTTTATAACGCAAGAATCCTTACCATGAAGGATGAGAACATAATCGAAGGTGAGCTGTGGACAGAAAATGACCGCATTTCATATATCGGTCCGGCTGTCCAAAAAGCAGACAAGACATTTGACCGTGAGATCGACTGCAAAGGCAACCTTCTCATGCCCGGCCTTAAGAATGCGCATACACATTCAGCCATGACTTTTTCCAGATCTCTTGCTGATGAGTATTGTCTTAACGACTGGCTCTTCAAGGCCATTTTCCCCAGAGAAGCAAAACTTAACGCCGAGAGCGTATACTGGTTCGCCAAGCTCGCATATGCAGATTACCTTGCAGGCGGCATTACTGCATGTTTTGACATGTATTTCGAGAAGGAATCGAATGCAAAGGCAGCTGTTGAGACCGGATTCAGACATGTTTTCTGCGGTGCGGCTAATGACTTTGGCGGAATGGAAGAACTTGAGGGTTACTATGAATCACTGAACAATTACGATCCGCTCGTATCCTTCAAATATGGTTTTCACGCTGAATATACGACATGTGAGGATAATCTGAAGAAAATATCCGAACTTGCCCATAAATATGAGGCACCCGTATATACGCACATCTCAGAGACAAAGTCTGAAGTTGACGGCTGTATTGAAAGATACGGCTGCACGCCTGCAGTACTTTTTGACAGACTCGGTATCTTTGATTTCGGCGGCGGCGGATTTCACTGCGTCTGGTTTACTGATGAAGACAGGGATATCTTTAAGAAGAGAAACCTTTGGTCGGTATTCAATGCTTGCTCAAATTTAAAACTCGCAAGCGGAATAACACCAGTTTACAAATTCATCGAAAAAGATATGAATATCGCAATCGGAACTGACGGAGCAGGCTCCAATAATGCTCTTTCTATGTTCCGTGAGATGTATCTTGATACAGTTCTTTCTAATGTTGAGACTAATAATGCTGCTGCAGTTGATCCTTTTAAGATCCTTAAGGCGGGAACTTCCGGCGGCGCACTTTGCATGGGACTTAATGACTCTGATGTTTTAGCTGAAGGCAAGAAGGCTGATATCATCATGATCGACATGAATAAGCCTTCGATGCAGCCTGAAAACAATGTCGTAAGGAATATCATCTACAGCGCTGACAATTCCGTAGTTAAGATGACCATGATCGACGGTAAGATCCTTTATGAAGACGGTCAGTATAAAACTATCGATCTTGATGAAGTTATCCGTGAATGCAATAAGTTTAAGAAAGATCTTGCCTGATAAGATATGAAGCTTATTTTCGATCACATCGGCAAATATAAAGCTGCTTCGATCTTAAGCCCGGTGTTTAAGCTTCTTGAAGCATGCTTTGAATTGACTGTTCCGCTTATCGTAGCAGGAATTATCGATAACGGTATAAAGCAGTCTGACATGCATTATGTCTGGACTCATGTTCCGATACTGGCTTTGTTTGCTGTTGTAGGATTTGCAAGTGCCATAACTGCCCAGTATTTTGCTGCTTATTCAGCATGTGGCATCTCGTCTGGTATCAGAAAGAGCCTTCACGATAAGCTTCAGACACTTTCCATAAGTGACTATGAAAAGATAGGTTCTTCGAGCATGGTTACCCTTATGACTTCTGATGTCAATCAGATCCAGACGGGTATCAATCTGTTCTTAAGACTTCTTTTGAGATCGCCTTTTATCGTTGTCGGTGCCTGCATAATGGCTGCCGTCGTCAAGCCTTCGATGTCATTGATCTTCGTAGTGTGTACGGCTCTGATGGCTGTCGTCATCGGCCTTAATATGAAGCTCTCTATCCTTCGTCATAAGCAGGCAAGAGAAGGATTGGACAGTCTTGTTAAGAAGACTTCCAACGGCATTGCAGGTGAGAGGGTGATCAGAGGATTCAATAAGACTGCCGACGATTATTCTAAATTCGAAGCCAAGAGCAGCATTCTTAAGACTGCTCAGATAAAAGCTTCTGACTTTGCTTCGTGGCTTAATCCGCTTACTTATGCAGTAGTTAACCTCGGTATCTGTCTGCTTATCTATAGAGGAGCTGTTCATTTTAATATCGGCGATCTTACTGACGGACAGGTGGTAGCTCTTTATAACTACATGTCCCAGATACTTATCGAGCTCGTTAAGCTTGCTAACCTCATTGTATCCGTTTCAAGAGCATATGCATGTCTTAAAAGGGCAGAAGGGCTTACTGATGTAGTAAGTACTGCAAGCAAAGGTACAAAGACACTTGAACCTTCAAAACCCGTTGCGGTTTCTTTGAAGAATGTCTCTTTCACATACCAGGGCAACAACGAAGAATCCGTTAAGGATTTCTCTATTGATATTAAACCGGGTGAGACCATCGGCATCATAGGCAGTACCGGCTGCGGAAAATCAACTGCCGCATCACTTATCGCCGGCATATACGATCCTACGGAAGGAGAAGTAGCACTTGATGGCATCAATATAAGAGATATCTCACTTGCAAGTCTTTCTTCTTCCGTCGGCATGAGCCTTCAGAAAACAAGACTGTTTAAGGGTTCTTTGAAGGACAATATTACTGTCGGAAGAACTACGCTTACTGATAACGACATCAACGAAGCGTGCAGATTATCATGCAGTGATGATGTAGTCAAAACCAAGTCTGAAGGTCTTGATTATGAGATCTCTGACGGCGGTGCAGGACTGTCAGGAGGTCAGAGACAAAGGATCGGAATCGCAAGAGCATTAGCCGGAAAGCCCGGTCTTGTTATCCTGGATGACTCAACTTCAGCTTTGGACTGGGGAACAGAGAAAAGACTTCTCGGAAATCTTGATGATCTTGCTCAGAAACCGACGGTTATCCTTATCTCACAGAAGGTAAGGACATGTATGAACTGCGACAGGATAATCCTAATGGATGACGGTAAGATCGAAGCCGTTGCTCCCCATGAAGAACTTTTGAAGATATCTGAGAACTACAGGTACATGAATTCCCTGCAGATCAAGGGAGGCGCCGTATGAACACTAAGACATTAAAGCGCCTGTTCTCGTTCTTAAAAGGATCATCTGCTATAGCGGTTCTGTCTGTCTTTATAGGTGTTTTTTATGGTGCGGCAACAGTTGCCATTCCGTTCTTTGCCGGAAAGGCTATAGATAATCTGGGGAACATGGATGTCCTTATCAGATATATCGTGATAATCGTAGGACTTATCGCAGCTGCAGCCATTTTGCAGTTTGCGCTGATCAAGATGAATAACCGTGTAGCATATTCCATTGGTCTTAACCTGAGAAATGCGACTTATGCGAAAATGCACAGGGTAAAGATGTCTTATATCGACAAGACATCCGCAGGTAAGCTGCAGAGCTTCATAATCAGCGATGTTGAGACAGTATCCGACGGTATGCTGATGTTCCTTAACCAGTTTGCTTCAGGCATAGCAACGGTATTGATCACTCTTGCTGTAATGTTCTATATCAACTGGAAGATCTCTCTTATCGTTGTTGTTTTCACGCCGGTATCTATTGCAGTATCTTACCTGATCGCAAAAGGCGCATATAAGTCATTTGCTGCTCAGGCAAAGATCAGATCACAGCAGACGGCATATGTAGGTGAATCAGTTAAGAACTTCAGAGAATGCAGGATATATAACGTTACTGATGCAAGGATCGAAGGCTTTGATAAGCTTAACAGTGAGTACCGCAAGACATCCACAAAGGCAACGTTCTTATCTTCGATCAGTAATCCTTCGTCCAGATTCGTTAATGCTCTTATCTATGCAGGCGTAGTTTTGTCAGGCTGTTATGCGGGTATCGGCGGAGCAATATCCATCGGAGCATTGATGTCACTTCTGGCATATGCTAACCAGTTCATGAAGCCTATCAATGACCTTACTGCCGTATATACCGAGCTTACTGACAGCTTTGCTTGTCTTGCGAGAATATTCGATTATCTCGACAGCGAAGAGATACCGGAAGAGAAGGCAGCAGATAAGCTTCCTGATATGAATAAGCAGTTTGACATCGAGTTCAGAAATGTTTCTTTCTCATATGTAGAGGGCAAACCGGTTCTCAATGATATATCGTTTAAGGTCGGCAAGGGCGAATCCTTTGCGATTGCAGGTCCTACGGGATGCGGCAAAACGACACTTATAAATCTTCTTATGCGTTACTATGAGCCTGATTCAGGCGATATCTTGATTAACGGCAAGTCTATCAAGGATATTCCGAGGTCAGAACTCAGGCACTATATCGGATTTGTAACGCAGGATACATGGCTTGCTGATGATACGGTCATGGAGAATATCAGATTCTCGGGCTCTCACATCACTGATGAACAGGTTTTCGATGCAGGTAAGAAGTCGGGTTCTGATTCTTTTATCAGGAAATTACCAAAGCGATATAATGAAATGATCGATAACGACAGGGATGATATATCCGAAGGTCAGAAACAGCTTCTGACAATTGCCAGGGCAATGGCCTCAGATCCTTCGATAATGATCCTTGATGAAGCTACTTCATCGGTTGACGTCGTTACCGAAGACCGTATCCAGAAGGCTGTAAGAAAGCTTCTGAACGGCAGAACAAGTATTATAATTGCGCACAGGCTCTCGCAGATCACTAACTGTGACAAGATCGTTGTAATTGATGCCGGCAAGGTATCAGAGATCGGAACACACGATGAGCTTATCGCAAACGGCGGATTTTACAGTAAGCTTTATGCTTCGTATATATCCGGATAAAAGGAGAGAATATGAGCAACTTAAGATTTGATGATTTTAAGGAATTTATAAACGGCAAGAAAGCTGCAGTCATTGGTGTAGGAATATCAAATACTCCTTTGATCAGATGGCTTGTTTCCTTGGGCTGCAAGGTTACTGCATGCGACAAGAATACAGCTGATGATCCGATTCTTAAGAAGAATATCGAGGCATTGTCTGATTGTGCTGTAGGAATTGAGTGGTCTTTGGGTGAGAATTATCTTTCTCATCTAAATGATGATTTCTATGACATCGTTTTCAAGACACCCAAGATGAGATTTGAGACTCCCGAGCTTCAGGCACTTAAGGAGAAGGGATCCATTCTTACTACAGAGATGGAACTTTTCATGAATCTTTGTCCTGCACAGATCTTCGCGATTACGGGTTCTGACGGTAAGACAACTACAACGACACTTACGGCTGAGATCCTTAAGAATTCAGGCTATACCGTCTGGGTAGGCGGAAATATCGGAACGCCGTTGCTCGATAAGGTTAATCAGATGTGGTCTGATGACATGGTTGTTCTTGAGCTTTCTTCATTCCAGCTTCTCGGCATGAAGACACCTGCAGATGTTGCCATCATAACGAACATTACTCCGAATCATCTGGATTTCCATACGGATTACGATGAGTACATCCAGGCAAAGGTTAATATTTTCAGAAACCAGGGTCCTTTCGGCAAGGTCGTTCTCAATGCCGGCTGTGACCTTACTTACGACATGAAGGATGTTGCAAGGGCAAGAGTCGATCTTTTCTCTGCTGATAAGACAAATGTCATGAGAACGGATTCACCGCTTTACCGCAGGGCTTATGTTGAGAATGGCAGGCTCATTTACGAGGACAAGGGCTCGAAAACAGATATCTGCGGTGTTGATGAGATCTTTATCCCGGGAGAGCATAACGTTGAGAATTTCCTGGCTGCAACTTGCGCAGTTATCGACTATGTAAAGCCTGAAGACATTGCATATGTGGCAAAGAACTTTAAGGGCGTCCCTCACAGGATCGAGTTCATCAGGGAATTAGATGGTGTAAGGTGGTATAACTCTTCGATCGATACATCACCGAACCGTTCTCTCAATACCATGAAGGCCCTTGCGGCACGCAACGAGAAAGGCGTCCTCATCTGCGGCGGTGCTGATAAGAAGTGCATCTATACAGGCCTTGGAGATTCGATACTTAATGTCTGCGACAGGATCATCATATACGGATCAAATGCCGGTCTCGTTACCGATATCATTGAGAAGGAAGCAAACGGACGCAATTATGAGATCTACCGCATTCCCGATAAGGAAGGCGATGTATATGAATTCCCGGAGACCCGCGACAATGTCGTAAATGCATATAAAGAAGCCTTGAATAAGGCAAGAGAGTGGGCAAAACCCGGAGAGATTGTTATTATGTCCTCTATAGGTACGTCCTACGACCATTTCAGGCACTTTGAGCATAGAGGAGATATGTTCAGAGACCTCGTAAATGAACTTAAATAAGTTATAAGCTTCAGGGTGGAGGAAAGTTTATGGCTGACATGAATTACCGCAGATATAAGGCTCATCCGACAGTTGACCTGCCGGACCGTAAGTGGCCTGCTGAAAAGATCACAAAAGCACCTATCTGGTGTTCTGTTGATCTAAGAGACGGTAATCAGGCATTGGAAGTTCCCATGACGCTTGAACAGAAAGTAGAGTTTTTCCAGTATCTCTGTTCTGTCGGCTTTAAGCAGATCGAGATCGGTTTCCCGGCTGCATCTGATACAGACTATAACTTCTGCAGATATCTGATAGACAACGACCTCATTCCCGATGATGTTGCCATCCAGGTTCTTACACAGTCCAGAAGCCACATTATTGATAAGACCATGGAAGCCGTAAAGGGAGCTCCTTCGGTAATTATTCATCTCTATAATGCGACGAGCGTGCTCCACAGAGACGTTGTGTTCGGTTTTTCGTGCGATGAATGTATCAATCTTGCAGTAGAAGGCGCGAAAATGATCATCGACAGGATCAATGAGGATACGAGCGGAACCAAGTTTATTCTTGAGTATTCGCCTGAGGCTTTCTCTGATACTGAACTTGATTTTTCCGTTAAGATCTGTGATGCGGTTTTAGACTGCTGGAAGCCGACGCCCGATAACAAGGCAATAATCAATCTTCCTGAGACTGTCGAATACCAGACAGCAAACGTATATGCAGATCAGATCGAATATTTCTGCAGAAACACGAAGTGGAGAGATTCCATAATCGTTTCCCTGCACACACATAATGACAGAGGAACTGCTGTTGCCACATCAGAGTTCGGACTCATGGCAGGCGGTGAGAGGGTAGAGGGTACTCTCTTCGGAAACGGCGAAAGAACCGGTAACGTTGACCTTATTACTCTTGCAATCAACATGATGATGCTCGGTATCAATCCCGGTCTTGATTTCTCTGACATGAATAAGACGATTGATATCTACGAAGAACTCACCGGCATGAAGGTCGAGCCCAGACATCCTTGGGCCGGAAAGCTTGTATTTACAGCATTCTCCGGTTCTCATCAGGATGCCATCAATAAGGGCCGCAAGAAGATGGAAGAAAGAAACGATACCATTTGGGCTGTTCCTTATCTTCCTATCGATCCCAAAGACGTCGGCAGAGAGTATGAGCCTATCATCAGGATCAATTCCCAGTCCGGAAGAGGCGGCATCGCTTATGTCATGGAGACATATTTCGGTGTACAGCTGCCAAAGCGTTTCCAGCGTGATTTCCTGCCTGTCGTTAAGGCTGCAACAGAGGAGAACGGTACTGAGAACGAGCTTACGCCCCAGCAGGTATTCGACCTCTTTGACGATAAGTTCATTAATGTATTAGAGCCTTATGGCCTGAAGAACTTCTCGGAGCAGCAGGACAGCGACCAGGTATCCACTGTTGATGCGTTGATTACCTATAACGGTGAAGAAGTCAACATCAACGGCATGGGTAACGGTCTCTTGGATGCTTTTGTCAATGCTTTCTGCAAGTATACTGGCATCGAGTTTTCTATCTCGAACTATTCAGAGCACGCCATGAAGTCAGGTTCAGACTCTGCGGCTATTACATACATCGAGATCACCAACAAAGCCAATAAACAGACTTATATCGGTGCCGGTGTCTCAAGCTCAGTCACAAAATCTTCCGTTCGTGCCGTAGTTTGCGCATTTAACAGAATGATAAGTGTGTTATGATTTTGGGGTTTAATCAAAGGAGTTTAGAAAAATGATTTGGGATTATTTTGTTGCATTTATATTCGGTATTGTTGAGGGTATCACTGAATGGCTGCCCGTAAGCTCAACCGGACATATGATCATATTGAACGAGTTCATGAAACTCAATGTATCACCTGAATTCTATGATCTTTATCTTGTTGTCATCCAGCTTGGCGCCATTCTTGCGGTTATTGTCATCTTCTGGAAGGAAATCTGGCCTTTTGGAGTTAAGAATAATGAACATCCTTTTGCCAAAGACGGCATCGGCAAGTACATAATGAAAGACAAGATCATCATGTGGCTCAAGATAGCTCTTGCATGCGTTCCTGCAGCCATCGTAGGCGTTCTTTTCGACGACTGGCTCGACGAGCACCTTTATAACTACGTAGTCGTTGCTATATCACTCATCCTGTTCGGTATTGCGTTCATTGTTGTTGAGCGCTTCATGAAGGGAAAGGATCCCAGAATAAAGACAGTAAACCAGCTTAACTGGGGACATGCTGTCGCTATCGGATTGTTCCAGCTTCTTGCTGCAGTTTTTCCGGGCGCTTCAAGATCAGGTTCTACGATCGTCGGTTCCATTGCCATCGGAATCAAGAGGGAAGCAGCTGCAAAGTTTACTTTCTTCCTTGCTATTCCCGTAATGCTCGGAGCAAGCCTTCTTAAGATACTTAAGTATGACGGTTCAGTATCCGGTCATGAGATAGGATTGCTTCTTGTCGGCATGGTTACCGCATTTGGTGTCAGCCTTCTTGTAATCAACAGACTCATGGCTTTCATCAGAAAGCATTCTTTCACAGTATTCGGCTGGTACCGTATCGCTCTGGGCGTAATCGTTCTTATCCTTGGCGCTGCAGGCGTTATCGGCGGCGGTGTGCTTCAGGGCGCAGCCTGATTATTCAGTCTATAATTTGATTTTCCCGCTTCATCAAGTGGCATGAAGTTCTTATTTGCGGTCAAATACGGATAAAACTGTGTTTTTACAATAAAATGCGGCTGATAGTACGGCGATGACCGTACTTTTATCGTATTTACCTTTTTTGTGAAGAACTAATATGCCATGACGGGATTTTGCCCTAAACCTCTTTTATTTTTAATAAGTATATTAGCGACTTTATGCTATAATCCATACTGATTTATTATGCGAGATTATGCGGATAGGAGTTTCTTTTGCGCAAATACATATACAACAGCCGTGATGTAGCGGCTTACTTCAAATATTTCTCGGTTCCGAGCTATCTTGAAGTTTCATACATGCAATACATCTTCAATCTCGGCAATAAGGTTCTTGCAGAGCCTTTGACACGCGATTTTGAGGGTTTTAAGAAGGAAGTTTACAGGGAGCTTTATTTCCTGTGGGCAAATGGCTTCGAAAATGAGAAGGCTGATATTTCAAAGATGACTACAGAAGGCGAGTTTACGCTTATCTGTGATCAGGAGTGCATTTGTCTTGAGTCATATATGAAGCTTATCTGCCTTCACCTGATTTTCTCGAGCAATCTTCCTTATATCACATTGAACTTTACCGGACTCATGACACAGCTCGGCATTAAGTGCGGAGTTGAGCTTTATGAGGAAAACTGCAGAAAAGTCTGCGAATCATTGCAACTTGAAGTTAAGGATTCATTCGGAAAGCCTTTTGATCTTTCTCTCGGTATTCCCGATGAGCTTTTAAGAGTTTCTTTGGGCACTGAGTTTAAGCAGAGCCTTGATACAAGGAATTTCAAGGAAACACTTCGTAATGAGCAGATGAACTGGCTTAAGGATCTTAAGGATAAGTCCTTTAAGCTTTTCGGTTCAATTCCTGCCCGCAAGAAAACAAATAAGGGCCGTCAGACAGGCTCATCAAATAAGAACCACATGAATTCGGGTAATAATGTGGTCCGCAATTCGGCTCAGCCAAAGGGTACGCCGAAAACTAACAGATAAGAGCGTGGAGGTTAAGTAATGGGCAAGGTATACAAGCTTGGTCTTGATATCGGATCTACAACAATTAAGGTGGTGCTTCTTGATGGTGAGAAGATCATTCACAGTGACTATCAGAGACACCATTCTGATGTATCAGGTCTTTTGAACGATCTTTTTGAGGATCTGAATAATAAGTTCCCCGGAATCGATGTAGATGTAGTAATTACGGGTTCAGGCGGACTTTCTGTTGCAAACTGGCTCGGCTTTAAGTTCACACAGGAAGTTATGGCTGAGACTCAGGCCATCAAGACTTATCACCCTGAGACAGACGTAATCATCGAGCTCGGCGGTGAGGACGCCAAGATCACATACATGCATCCTGTACTTGAGCAGCGTATGAACGGTACATGTGCAGGCGGTACGGGTTCATTTATAGACCAGATGGCATCACTCCTTCAGACAGATGCAGACGGTCTCAATAACTTTGCCAAAGACTACAGATCACTTTATACGATTGCAAGCCGCTGCGGCGTTTTCGCCAAGTCTGACCTTCAGCCTCTCATCAATGAGGGTGCTGCAAAAGAAGACCTTGCTGCTTCCATCTATCAGTCCGTTGTTAACCAGACCATCTCAGGTCTTGCATGCGGCAGACCCATCAAGGGTAATGTAACTTTCTTAGGCGGACCGTTGTTCTTTAATTCAGAGCTCCGTAATGCTTTTGAGCGTACACTGAAGGATAAGGTAGATTCATTCTGGATGCCTGAAGAAGCACAGATCTATGTTGCCCTCGGTGCTGCTTTATCTGCTGACGGCAAGAATCCCGTTAACCTTTCAGAGCTTCTCGTAAAGCTTAAGAACAGGGAAGGCTTCGTTCCGGATATCATCAGGATCGATCCTATCTTCAAGAGCAAAGAGGATAAGCTTGCTTTCGATGAGCGTCATAAGAAAGACCAGATTCCCGTACTTGATATCAAGGACCAGAAGGGTGAGCTTTATCTTGGCCTTGATGCAGGTTCTACGACGACGAAGGCCGTAGTAATCAACAAGAAGGGCGAGCTCGTATATACATACTATGCATCCAACAAGGGTAACCCGGTAATGAGTGCGGTTACGATCATGAAGGACATCTATTCCAAGATGCCTGAAGACTGCTATCTTGCTCATTCTTGCGTAACAGGATACGGTGAGAACATCATCAAGGCTGCTCTTAATATCGATATCGGCGAGATCGAGACTATGGCTCACTTCCAGTCTGCTAAGTTCTTCTGTCCGGACGTTGATTTTATCATCGACATCGGCGGCCAGGACATGAAGTGCATGAAGATCAGGAACGGCGTTATCGATTCCATCATGCTTAATGAGGCGTGTTCTTCAGGATGCGGTTCATTCATCCAGACATTTGCGCAGACATTAGGTCTTACCACTCCGGAGTTTGCTGAAGCTGCATTAAGTTCTACAAAGCCCGTAGATCTCGGTACACGTTGTACCGTATTCATGAATTCGAAGGTTAAGCAGGCACAGAAGGAAGGCGCTTCTGTAGGTGATATCTCTGCAGGCCTTTCATACTCAGTAGTCCGTAATGCGCTTTATAAAGTTATCAAGATCCGTGATACTGAGCAGCTCGGTAAGAACATCGTGGTTCAGGGCGGTACGTTCCTTAACGATGCTATCCTGAGATGCTTTGAGCTTGTATCCGGAAGAGATGTAATCAGACCTAACGTAGCAGGCTTGATGGGCGCTTTCGGTGCAGCACTTATTGCACAGAAGAGATGTCATGAAGGTGATAAGTCTGCAGTTCTCGGTAAGGATGAACTCGATTCATTCACTATGGATACTGAGAATACACAGTGCCAGGGTTGTACAAACCACTGCCGTCTTACTGTTGCTACATTCTCCAACGGAACAAAGTTCGTATCAGGTAACCGCTGCGAGAGAGGCGAGGATCTTGCTTTGGACAGAGAACCTGCCAATGCAAAGGAGAAACTCCCCAATCTTTTCGATTACAAGTATTCAAGAACATTCAGCTACTATAAGCCCTTAAAGCTTGAGGATGCTCCCAGAGGCGAGATCGGTATCCCCAGAGTTCTTAACCAGTATGAGAATTATCCTTTCTGGTTTACAGTTCTTACAAAGCTCGGCTTCAGAGTTCTCGTTTCCGCAAGGTCTTCACATAAGATCTATGAAGGCGGTATGGAGACCATTCCTTCAGAGTCCGTATGCTATCCTGCAAAGCTTGCTCACGGTCATATCGAGAATCTCATTGATCGTGGAATCACTACGATCTTCTATCCTGATGTCCCTTATGAGAATATCGAGAACAGCAATTCCAACAATCACTACAATTGCCCGATCGTATGCTCTTATCCTGAGGTTATCAGGAACAATGTCGAGAACATTCTCGAAAAGAACATCAGATATTTAAATCCTTTCATGCCTTTGGATAATCTGGATAACGTAGCACTGCATCTTACAGAGTGCTTCGATTATCTCGGTGTTTCTGCTGAAGAAGCCAAGCAGGCTGTTCAGGCCGGTGCCGAAGAGTATTTCAAGTACAAGGAGGACATCAAGGCAAAGGGCAGGGAGATCCTCAAGGAGATGGAAGAAAAGGGCCTTAAGGGCATCGTTCTTGCCGGAAGACCATATCACTGTGATCCTGAGATCAACCATGGTATTCCGCAGATGATCAATTCTTTGGGACTTGCAGTCCTTACTGAAGATGCTGTTGCAAAGCCTGGTGTATTGAAGCGTCCTATCAGAGTTATCGACCAGTGGATGTATCATACAAGACTATATGAGGCGGCTGCTTTTGTACTTACAAGGCCTGATCTTGAGCTCGTACAGCTTACAAGCTTCGGCTGCGGTCTTGATGCCGTTACATCTGACCAGGTCCAGGAGATCCTTGAATCTTCAGGCAAACTCTATACGCTTCTTAAAATCGATGAGGTAAGTAACCTCGGTGCAGCAAGAATCAGAATGAGATCTCTCGTTGTTGCAATGAATGAGCGTCTTGAGCTTGAAGCAAACGGTAAGTCTGCTTCAAAGGTTTCAGCTGATTCCGATGATGCGCCTTATACAGTTCACAGAGTTGAATTTACTAAGGAACACAAGAAGAATCACACCATCCTTGCACCTCAGATGGCACCTATTCAGTTTGAGTTTGTTGAGTCTGTATTCCATAAGCACGGATATAAGCTCAAGCTCTTAAAGCAGGCTACAAGAGAAGATATCGAGTGTGGTCTCAAGTATGTTAATAACGATGCATGTTTCCCGACGCTTATCGTTGTCGGTCAGATGATCAATGCTATTCTCAAAGGTGACATCGATCCTGATAACACTACGCTCGCCATCACACAGACTGGTGGCGGATGCCGTGCTACAAACTATGTTGCTTTCTTAAGAAAGGCATTAATGGAAGCCGGATATTCCCAGATTCCCGTTATCACTATTTCTGCCCAGAGATTTGAGAAGAATGAAGGATTTGAATACAAGGCTTCATTCCTCCTTGATGCGATCAAGGCATTGTGTGCAGGCGACATGGTATCAACTCTTCTTTTGAGAGTAAGACCTTACGAGAAGGTTCCGGGATCAGCCAATGCTTTGTATTCTTACATCAACAGGATCGGAAGAAAGCTGTTTAACCTCAATGATATTAACAATGATCTTACTGAAAGATATGACGTTATGATGCCCAACAGCTACTTCTCAAGATCGATCGAAGAGAAGAAGGCTATAAGAGATTGTCTCTTATCGATCGGTGTTGATCTTGATAATCCTCCGGTCATCAAGAAATATAAGGAATTTGTTAAGTTTGCAGTAGCAAAATTCGATGCTCTGCCTCTTGCTGATATTCCGAGAAAGCCGCGTGTAGGTCTTGTGGGAGAGATCCTCGTTAAGTTCCAGCCTGATGCCAACAATAACGCTATTGATGTTATTGAGGCCGAAGGTTGTGAGGCTGTATTGCCCGGAGTATTGGACTTCTTCCTTTACTGCGCATATAACCCGCTCTGGCAGGCTCAGAACCTCGGTAAGAGCAAAAAGACCGGATATATCATGAAGACTGCGATCAGATTCCTTGAGTCTTTAAGAAAGCCTATCAACAAGGAATTTGCAAAGACTAACGGTAAATTCATGCTGACTGAAAGAATCCAGGAACTTGCCGAGAAGTCTTCAACGGTCTTGAGTTGCGGTAACTCCTGCGGTGAGGGATGGTTCCTTACGGCAGAGATGATCGAACTTATTCAGGACGGCGTTCCGAACATTATCTGCGCACAGCCTTTCGCATGTCTTCCTAACCATGTAACCGGTAAGGGCATGATCAAGGAATTGAGAAGACAGTATCCGACATCAAATATCGTTCCTATCGATTACGATCCGGGTGCTTCTGAAGCTAACCAGCTCAACAGGATCAAGCTCATGATCAGCACGGCACGTGCAGTCAGGGATGCTGAGATCGAAGAAGAAATGAAGAATAAAGAGGGCAAGTAATGAGTACACTGCTTCTTGTTGACGGTAACTCAATTATCAACAGAGCATACTATGCCGTAATCGGCAGAGCTCCTATGACTGCGCCTGACGGTACTCCCACAGGTGCCGTAAACGGGTTCTTTAATTCCGTTTTAGGTGTTATGAATGAATATAACCCTGATTACATGTGTGTTCTTTTCGACAGGAAAGAGCCCACATTCAGACATAAGATGAGCACTGAGTATAAGGCTAACCGTAAGGGTATGCCTGATGATCTTCATGCACAGATGCCTGTTGTTAAGAACCTTCTTGATCTTTATGGAATCAAGCGTATGGAGCTTGCCGGATATGAGGCTGATGATCTTATCGGAACTCTGTCAAAGCAGGGTGAAGAGCAGGGCATGGATGTCTATATCTTCAGCGGCGACCACGACGATTTCCAACTTATCTCCGACAAGGTATCGGTAATAATGCCGCAGTCCGGAAAGGGCAAGGAACCCCGTGTACTGTTTGACAGGAAGATGTTTGAAGAAACTTATGGGGTAAAGCCTGAAGTATTCGTTCAGGTTAAAGCTCTCATGGGTGATAACTCAGATAACATCAAAGGTGTTGAGAAAGTCGGTGAGAAGACTGCATTTAAGCTTATTGCTGACTATGGTTCATGTGACGGCGTTTTTGAGAATGCCGATAAACTTTCTCCTGCATTAAGTGAGAGGATCAAGGCTTCAAGAGAGCTTCTTGATCTTAACCTCAAACTCTGTAAGATCGACAGGGAGAGTCCTGTTGAGTTCGGCGCAAATGATACAGCTTATCCATCAGAGACCAGAGATCTATCCGCGATGTCCGGAGTGTTAAACCGTCTTGCTTTAAGATCGCTTCTTAAAAAACTTGATCTCGAGAATGTAAAGCCTTCAGGATTTGAACCTGCAGGTGATGTCGATGAATTCGTAAGCAAGATCTCATCAGAGGTATCTGATGCGCTTAAGGGCGGACTTAAGATCGTTTATGAAGTTCCTGTCTCTTTTGATTTTGAGGATCTTAACTGCGGAATTGATTTTGTTGACATTCCTTCAGGTGTGAAGGTCGTTCTTCTTGACTGGTCTTCAAAGACTGTTTATGTAATCAGCCCTGAAGATTTCAACAAGTTAAGCTCCGGGAAAACCGTTTTCCCTGTATCTTACAGCTATAAAGACAGGTCAAAGTTTATCAAGGAACCTCTCGTTTCCGTTAAGTCTGTTTTTGATTGTGAGATTGCAGGATATGTATTGAATATCCTGTCAGGCAAGCCTGATCTGCAAAGACTCTATGAGAGCGTTTTGCAGACTGCTTATCCCGTTGAAGATAAGAAGGGACCTGTTAAGCAACTTTCTTTGTTCGATGAGATTGTTGAAGATGACGGTTCATCAAAAGTTGAAGAATGTGCTGAAAAGATCCTGACTGTAATGGCTATTGCAAAGGTCATGAACAGGGACATCGAAAAGGACAAGGACCTCAAGAGCCTTCTTTATGAGATAGAATTCCCGCTTGTTATCACTTTGGATAAGATCGAGCGTAACGGAATGCACGTTTCAGGCGAAAGACTTTCTGAGCTTCACAGCGAATATACAAAGCGCCTGGAGGACATTAGCGCCCGCGTTTATGACGAATGCGGCACTGAGTTTAATATTTCTTCACCCAAGCAGCTTGCTGACGTTCTTTATGGAGAGAAGTATCTGAATCTTCCTTCCGGAAAGAAGGGTAAGAGCGGAGATTACTCTACCGGTATTGAGGAACTCAACAGATTAAGGAAGTATTCTCCGGCTATCGATTACATCATTAAATACCGTGAGCTTTCAAAGCTTGATTCAACATATGCTTTGGGTCTTGCTCGTGCCATAAAGAGCGATTCCAGGATCCACACTACATTTACCCAGGCAATGACGAATACGGGAAGACTCTCATCTACAGAGCCTAACCTGCAGAACATTCCGGTAAGAACAGATGAAGGTTCACGTCTACGTGAAGCTTTTACAGCCGAAGAAGGCAAGATCCTGGTAGATGCTGACTATTCGCAGATCGAATTAAGACTTCTTGCTGCTTTGAGCGGCGATGAAGTTATGTGCTCTGCGTTCCTTGACGGTGAAGACATCCACAAGAGAACAGCTGCTAAGGTTTACGGCGTATCTGAAGACATGGTCACGCATAAGATGCGTGCTACCGCCAAGACCGTTAACTTCAGTATCATTTACGGCATTTCCGATTACGGTCTTGCTCAGGACCTCGGCATCGGTTACAAGGAAGCATCGGATCTCATTAAGGAGTATGGCAATCAGTTTCCCGGCGTTACGGCTTATCTTGAAGACCTTAAGAAGTCTGGCGAGGAGAAGGGTTTTGCTGTAACCATGTACGGCAGAAAGAGGATCCTCAATGAGCTTAAGAGCCAGAACAGGAATATTAAGAACTTCGGTTACAGAGCTGCCATGAACACACCTATCCAGGGTACTGCAGCTGACATTATCAAGATCGCAATGAACCGTGTCAGCAAGGCTTTGGAAGAAAAGCTCCCTACGGCAAAACTTGTAATGCAGGTTCACGATGAACTCATCTGCGAATGCGATATAAAAGATAAAGACCTCTGCGCATCTATCCTGAAGAGTGAGATGGAAGCTGCTGCTTCACTCAGTGTTCCTCTTCTTGCCGAGGTCGGATTCGGTAAGGACTGGCTGGAGGCTAAATAATGTTTGTATTAGGTATTACAGGCGGAATTGGAAGCGGCAAGAGCACTGTATCAGGACTTCTTGCAGAAAGAGGACTTCTTGTCCTTGATGCTGATGAGATCTCCAGATCAGTTACGGCTGCAGGCGGCAGAGCAATGCCTGAGATCGCTGAAACATTCGGTAAAAAAGTAGTTACTGCAAGCGGTGCTCTTAACAGACGCGTTATGTCTGACATCGCATTCGGAGACAAGAAGAAACTTGATGATCTTAGTAACATCATCCACAGACATGTTTTCGAGCAGATCGAAGAGACTCTTGCAAAGGAAAAAGAGAAGGGTTCCAAGTGCGTCGTTCTTGATGTGCCCATCCCGGTTAATAAATTCCGTGAACTCTGCAATCAGATCTGGGTTGTAACCTGTGATAAGGATGTCCGTCTTGCAAGACTTCAGAAGCGCGGTATGGAGAAGGAAGAAGCAGAGCGCAGGATCGCCGTACAGATGACTGATGATGAATATTGTGAGTTAGGCGACCATTCGATCGATAACTCCTGGGATCTTGATGATCTTAAGGATAAGGTTGAAGTTCTGATCCGTGAACAGCTTTATGAGAGAGGTATCAGGATATGAATACTGCTGCAGTTATTACGGCATCTGTATTTCTTGCATTTTCTCTTGCTGTGCTTATCTATCTTTTTTTGGGTAAGAGTGAATTCTGCAAAGGAAAGTTCAGAAACTTTTTCAGGGCCTGCTGCGGTGTTTATGTTTCCGGTGCTTTGCTGGTATTCGTATTTACTCTGATCATGAAGGGGCTTCCGGTAGCATTTGTAGTTATATCTGACGTTACTGTTTTATTTGTTTTTATCTTTACGACCGCACTTATTTATTTCATGACGAGAAAACTCGTACAGATGGCTGAAAATGCCGGTAAAGCTAATGAAGAATCAGGAAACAAAGAAAACAAGTAAAAAGCTCTGGGTCATATTAAAGATCCTTCTCGTGCTGGTTATTATCGGCTTTCTTGGTGTAGCCGCAATGGGACTGATGAATCTTCATGTTTATAACAGCAGTTCTCCTGACGTTTATTCATTGGATGATTTTACTTCCGGCTCAGTATCTTCTGAAGTTCATTACGATGCGGTCATCGTATTGGGATGCGCTGTATGGGAGGGCGGTGTCGCAAGTCCAATGCTTGCTGACAGACTTCGTACTGCGGCAGCAGTATTTAAGACAGGCTGTGCCGATTTTGTTCTGGTAACAGGAGACAGTGAGAAGCCTGAAGATTACGACGAGACCGGCTGTATGAAGGAGTTCCTTATTAACGAGGGCATATCTGAATCAGATATCGTATGCGATCCCTTGGGCCTTTCTACTTACGAATCCATGCTAAGGGCAGTAACATTATTTAATGTTAAGTCTGCCGTGGTCGTTACGACGGGCTTTCACTGCGAGCGTTCAGTTTACGACGCTCGTAATTTCGGTATAGAATCAGTAGGAGTTGAGGCGATCAATTCCGGTTATGTTATCAGACAGTATAATTACTACAGAGAGTTTATTGCACGCGGCAAGGATTTTGTATTCATGCTGATCAAACCTGGTTACTGATCATTTGAGGTAGGGGATAATGGATTCTAAGAGCACTAAAAAATTGCCTTCTTATATCGGCGGCGTATTTGCCGTTATCACAGGCTTGTTCTTTATATTTTTCCCGGAGATATCTTCAGGTGTTATCGGATTATTGTTCGGTGTTGTTTTGTTTGTAGCAGGACTTGCCGAAGTGATAGGTTACATTATCTCGATCAAGCAGTTCAGGGAAGAGAATTACGGTAAAGCAGCCGGAGCTGAGATCGTGCTCGTATATTCTGTTGCCATCATGGTTATAGGTGTCGTATTCATCATTAAGCGAGAATTTGTTTTGCAGCTTCTGGCTACGATCGTAGGAATATTCTTTATTATCGATGGTATCGTTAAGCTCAGGCAGGAGATTTTTCTTTTCAGGAAGAAAGATATGTACAGTTTTGTTTTGTTGGGACTTGCCATCGCTTTGATCATCGCAGGCATTGCCTTACTCATTAATCCGTTTGACGGAACACGCAACATCATCGTTTTCTCCGGCGTGTGCTTCATATTAAGCGGACTGGAGTCCATATTCCTCTGTATGATGAAGAGAAACGAAAAGAAAACCCGCAAAGGCTGATCCTTTACGGGCTTTATTTGGTTTAATTGTTTTCGAAAAATCAGACGTTGAATCTGAATACTACGACGTCGCCGTCCTTCATGACGTATTCTTTTCCTTCTGATCTTACAAGTCCTTTTTCCTTGGCTGCGTTGTATGTGCCGTTTGCGATAAGGTCGTCGTAAGCAACAACTTCAGCTCTGATGAATCCTCTTTCAAAGTCTGAGTGGATCTTTCCTGCAGCCTGGGGAGCTTTGGTACCTTTCTTGATCGTCCAGGCACGAACTTCCTTGGGGCCTGCTGTAAGGAATGAGATAAGACCTAAAAGGCTGTAAGATGCATTGATCATCTGATCAAGTCCTGCACTCTCAATTCCAAGATCTTCAAGGAACATCTCACGGTCTTCAGGTGACAGCTCGCCTAATTCTTCCTCGATCTTAGCAGAGATTACGACAACGCCTGAACCTTCTTTTGCTGCGATGTCCTTAACAACCTGAACATAAGGGATGTCTTCTTTTTTCTTGATGTCATCTTCTGCAATGTTTGCGCAGTAGAGAACAGGCTTCATTGAGATAAGCTGGAGATCTCTTGTGTATTCGAGCTCGTCATCTTCAAATGTGAGTGATCTTGCAGATTTTCCTTCAGCGAGGCAGTCGTAGATCTTCTCGTAGACAGCGAGTTCCTTGGCAAATGCCTTGTCGCCGCCTTTCATCATCTTCTTTGTACGGTCGATCCTCTTTTCCATGATCTCAAGGTCAGATAGGATGAGCTCAACGTCGATAGTTGCGATATCGCCTGCAGGGTCAGCGTGACCGTTAACGTGGATTACGTCAGGATCGTCGAAGCATCTTACTACGTGAACGATGGCATCGCACTCTCTGATGTTTGAAAGGAACTTGTTGCCAAGACCTTCACCTTTGGAAGCGCCTGCAACGAGACCTGCGATGTCAACGAATTCAACAACCGCGGGTGTGTATTTCTCAGGGTTATAGATCTCAGCGAGTTTGTCGAGTCTCTGGTCGGGAACGGAAACTACGCCTACGTTAGGTTCGATAGTGCAGAAAGGATAGTTTGCTGCTTCAGCACCTGCTCTTGTGATAGCGTTAAAGAGTGTGCTCTTACCAACATTAGGAAGTCCAACGATTCCAAGCTTCATATATGTACCTCTTATTTTCTTTTTTGCGTCCATATTTTAGCACATTCAAATGTTAATACTTTGTAGGTTCTTTGTCGGTTTTTGTCAGGTGATTGTATGCTCTTTTGTAGGTTTTCGTAATAATTCGTCCGGTTTGTCGGTTTTTGTCTGAAATCTTGTCGGAAAACGTGTCGGTTTCTTGCGATGTTTTTGCCCTGATAATCTGGTTTCAAACAGCGTATTCTCCTTGTTAAAAGGAGGATAAGAACATGACTTCAAAACCGAATGTTGCAACTCTTTATTCAAGTTTTGCATCAGACTCTGATGCTACGCTGTCACTGATAGAAGTATCCATATCGCCGGGTATTCCTACGTTCTCTGTAATCGGGCTTTGCGATTCATCCATAAGGGAATCTGAAGGAAGGTTAAGATCTGCATTTAAATCAGCGGGGTTTACCATGCCCAAAGGACATATTACAGTCGGTATCAGTCCTGCATATATGAGAAAGACAGGCACAGGCTTTGATCTGGCATTGGCAATGGGGATACTCTTTGCTTCAGGACAGTTATATCTGCCGGCAGGAGCAAAGATTTATGCAGAAGGTGAATTGTCATTGGGAGGTGATGTCAAAGCGACACCGGGATCATGTATCAGGCTTAAGACTATCCGTGATATGGATTTCGATTACAAGATTATTCCGGGAAGTGAGTCATCAAGCGCAGGCATTGCCGGTTTTACCGGGCAAGGTATAAACAGTCTTACTGAACTGAATGCGATCTTTGACGGAAATGAATATAAGGAATCTTCTTTTGAATTTGAAACGGAATCTGCTGCAGACGATTTTCTGGACATATCGCTTCTTAAAGGCCAGGAGAAGACAAAAAGAGCACTGCTAATAAGTGCAGCCGGGTTTCATAACATCATTCTGTTAGGGAGCCCGGGGAGCGGCAAGACGATGGCCGGAAAGATAATGACAGGGTTATTGCCAAAGCTCAGCCGCAATGAATTATCTGAAGTTTATTCATTGTATGAACTTGTTGACGGAGAGTCTTCAAGGATTACTTATTACAGGCCGGTGCGCATGATCGGTCCTAATACTACAGTTGGAAAACTGCTTGGAAATACCCAGTCCGTTACTCCGGGTGAGATGGCTTTGGCCAATAGAGGAATACTTTTTGCTGACGAGCTGCCTTTATATAAAACGGAAGTACTGGATTTCTTAAGAATACCTCTGGAAGAGCGTAAAGTTCAAATAGCCAAAAAGGGACTTCTATATTCGTTCAATTCAGATTTTATTTTCCTTGGTACGGGAAATCCTTGTAAATGCGGCCAGCTCTATGAAAAAGGATCCAAGTGCAGATGTACGGTAAATGAGATCAACCGGTATCTTTCCAAACTTAACGGACCGTTTATGGAAAGGATAGATATCGTAAGTGAGATGAGGTCCATATCTGGCAATGACATGGCGAGCATATACACTGACGCACCGGGTATGGAGAGTCTTGAATACAGAGATATTGTGGAACGATGCTGGCATAAAGAACATGAGCGTTATGGCGGGCAGTATCTTAATGCGAATTTTCCTGATGCTGACATAAAGGATGCAATGAGGATACCAAACGTCGTCGTTAAATACGCTTCCGACCTGTCTGAAAAAGGCTTTTTCTCAGCGAGGGGGTTTACAAGGATATTAAGAGTTGCAAGGACGATCGCTGACATCAAGGATGCTGATGATGTGACGGTTGAGGATGTCTCAGAAGCTGCGCAATTCAGAAAGAGAGGCTCATGATGTTTGATTATACGGAAAGTGTAAACAGTGATTTCTTCTATTCGGCAATGATGCTGAATTCTGATATGAACTATCGGACGTTAAATGACCTGACTGAACACAATGCAATCTTTGATTACCGTGGATTGCATAATTTGGATCTGCTTAATGAGATAGCTAAAGGGAACTTTGATCTTAAGTCTGATACGGTTCATAAAGTTAAAAAACTTATTGATTCGTTTTCTGATATTGAGAAGATAGCTAATACATATAAACAGATTGCGACTGTAAATAACATCGGAGTTATCTCGTGCCTCGATAAATACTATCCTTATAATTGGAAATACTTAAGCGGGATGCCTAAAGTGTTCTACTATAGCGGTAACTACAGTATCGTTGAAAGAATGACTTTGGGAGGTTCGGTTGCTGTCGTCGGTTCCAGGAGTCCCAGCAGATATGCTGAATATGCTACCGATAACATATGCAAGGCATTGGGTGAGAAGGGAATTGCAATAGTATCAGGCATGGCTTATGGGATAGACCGTCAGGCACATATCTCATCCGTTAATACAGCCGGCGGAACGATTGCCGTGCTTGCAGGAGGCGTCGATAACATTTATCCGCCGAAGAACAGGGATATTTATGAGTTGATACGGGATAAAGGCGTGATCATATCAGAAATGCCTCCAGGGCAAAAGCCGTTGAGGCAGTATTTTCCGTCAAGGAACAGGCTTATAGCCGGATTATCTGACTGTACTCTGGTCATGGAGGCTGGAAGTGTATCAGGAACACTTCATACGGCTTCTTTTGCAGCAGCCCAGGGTAAGGAAGTTTTTGTCCTTCCGAACAATATTTACTATGAGAATGCCATGGGCGGACTTAAACTTCTTGAAGACGGCGGGAATGTACTCCTGAATGCTGAAGGCGTCATTGACAGCGTCGCCAGAAGTCTGATGTATAAGCGGATGGATATGGGATGCCCGGCTGAATTATATTATCAGGACCAGTTAAAAGATGATTTCTCTGATCTGGCAAATATTGAGGCATTGAGAGAGCTTGCCAGAGTTAAGCCTGAAGTTCTTACGGATGAAAACTGGAAATTGCTCATAAAAGATTCATTAACGCTAAAGCCCATGTGTGCCGATGAACTGTGTGTGCTTACAACATTGCCGTTTTATAAGGTCTCGAAGTTGTTGACAGAACTCGAACTTAATGGGACAGTATGTCAGGATAAAGGGAAGTACTCGTTGACATTTGTATAATGATGATATATTTTTAATTAAAAATATAGAGGGGTACTCCATGGGCAAAAAATTAGTAATAGTTGAGTCTCCTGCCAAGTCAAAGACAATTGGCAGATATCTTGGCAGCGATTATATTATCTCGGCTTCATTAGGCCATATCAGGGATCTTCCTTCCGGAAATCTCGGCGTAGACGTTAAGAATAACTTCAAGCCTTTATACATCACAATGAAAGGAAAAGAGAAGGTCGTAAGAGATCTTAAGCTCCTGGCAGCTGATGCCGACGAGATCTTGCTTGCAACCGACCCTGACCGCGAGGGTGAAGCTATTGCATGGCATCTTGCCAAGGTATTGAAGATCGATCCTGATTCAAAGTGCAGAATCACATTTAACGAGATTACAAAGTCTGCAGTTCAGGAAGCTATCAAGAATCCCAGGACTATCAATATGAATCTTGCCAATGCGCAGCAGGCAAGAAGGATCCTTGACCGTCTTGTAGGTTATGAATTAAGCCCGCTTCTCTGGAAGAAGATCCGCAAGGGACTTTCCGCAGGAAGAGTCCAGTCCGTAGCTACTAAGATCGTTATGGACAGAGATGCGGAGATAGATGCATTTAAGCCCGAAGAATACTGGCTCATCAAGGCTCTTGTAACACCCGGAAAGAATACTGATAAGTTTGTTCTCGGTTACTATGGTGTCATGGAGAGCGATGGAAAGGTTAAGAAGGATGACCTTAAGTGCCTTGAAGATGCACAGGAAGTTCTTGATGCTGTAGGCAGCGGACCTTTGGTAGTAGATTCTATAAAGAAGGGTAAGAAGGAACGTAATCCGTATCCGCCGTTTACGACTTCTACATTACAGCAGGAAGCATCCAAGAGACTCGGCTTTTCTTCAAAGAAGACAATGTCAATTGCCCAGCAGCTCTATGAAGGTGTTGAGATCGCAGGCGCAGGCCAGACTGCTCTCGTATCTTATATCAGAACTGACTCTGTCCGTATTTCAGAAGAAGCTGTAGCTGCAGCTAAAGACATCATCAAGACACGTTTTGGCAGTGAGTACTGTTCACCAGTTAAGAGACAGTATAAGAATAAGAACTCTGCCCAGGATGCTCACGAAGCTATCAGACCTACACACTTTGATCTTGATCCGAGAGACATCAGATCTTCTCTTTCAAACGATCAGTATAAGCTCTATCAGCTTATCTGGGACAGATTCCTTGCTACTCAGATGGCTGCATGCAAACTTGATACCGTTACATGCCAGGCATCCTGCAATAACAGAGTATTCAGGGCAGTAGGCGAGACAGTTACATTCAAGGGATTCCTCGTTCTTTACGATGATATCGCTGAAGATACAAACAAGAATGACGAGCAGGACGGAAAGGCAACTATTCCTCCGCTTGAAGACGGCATGAAGCTTGAGCTTCTTGACCTTAAGTCAATGCAGAAGTTTACGACTCCGCCGCCGCATTATACGGAAGCTACGCTTATCAAGGCTCTTGAAGAATATGGTATCGGCAGACCTTCAACATATGCTCCTACCATTTCCACGATCCTTGACCGTAAATATATTGAAAAGAACGGCCGTCTTCTCCAAATCACAGATCTCGGCAAGATCGTTACCAACATGCTTTCCGAGAACTTCAGCGAGATCGTTGATCTCTCGTTTACAGCTGACATGGAGAACAAGCTTGATGAAGTAGAAGAAGGTAAGGAAGAATGGGAACACGTTCTCAATGTTTTCTATCCTGAATTCAATACTCAGATCAAGGCTGCACAGGAATCGATCGACAAGATTACATTTGAGCCTGAAAAAACAGGCGAAGTATGCCCGCAGTGCGGAGCTGAGCTTGTTTATAAAGAAGGAAGATACGGCAAGTTCATCGCATGCTCAAACTTCCCTGAGTGCAATTACACAAAGAACATCGTTGTTTACGCAAAGGGTACATGCCCTAAGTGCGGATCCGGACTTCTTGTACACAAGTCCAAGAAATACAGAAACAAGTCATTCTATACATGTGATAAGCAGGGTTCTGATCCCAACTGCGATTTTATTTCATGGGATCTTCCGATCGACGGTAAAGTTTGCCCTGAATGCGGTGCCTATATGGTATTGAAGCATTTCGGCAAGAAGGCTTACCCAAGATGCTCCAACAAAGACTGCGTATCCAACGCCAGAAAGACTACAAAAAAGTCTTCAGAAGACAAGAAGAGTGAAGATGACGAATAATCCTACGGTCACTATTATCGGCGCAGGCCTTGCCGGCTCTGAAGCCGCTAATATCTGTGCGCGTGCAGGCGTTCATGTAAAGCTTTATGAGATGAAGCCTGTTAAATACAGCCCTGCACATCATTCTCAGAATTTTGCTGAATTGGTCTGCAGTAATTCGTTGAGAGCTGCTTCAAGAGAGAATGCCATCGGCCTTCTTAAAGAAGAATTGAGGCGCCTTGGTTCCTTGATAATGGAATCTGCTGACAGGGCGAGTATTCCTGCCGGCGGAGCTTTGGCTGTAGACAGAGATGAGTTTTCCGGATACATTACCGAATCCATCAGGAATAATCCTCTGATCGAAGTCATTAATGCCGAAGTCCCCAAGATCCCTGAAGAAGGCATTGTAATTGTAGCTACAGGACCTCTTACTGAAGGTGATCTTTTTGAAGATATCCTTAAAGTAACTGGAGATACATCAGGTCTTCATTTCTTTGACAGCGCAGCTCCGATCGTCACCGGTGATTCTATTGATATGTCCAAGGCATTCAGGGCATCCAGATACGGTAAGGGCGGAGATGATTATATCAACTGTCCCATGACCAAAGAAGAATATCTGGCATTCAGAGAAGAACTTGTTAATGCCGAGAGGGCAGAGGTTAAAAACTTTGACAGAGAGATCGTATTCGAAGGCTGTATGCCTATTGAAGTCATGGCTCAAAGAGGCGTTGATACAATGAGATTCGGTCCGTTAAAGCCGGTCGGACTTGTTGATCCAAAGACGGGCATGGAACCATATGCATGTCTGCAGCTCCGTCAGGACGACCGTGCAAAGACCATGTATAATCTCGTCGGTTTCCAGACAAGACTCAAGTGGCCTGAACAAAAGCGTGTCTTTGGCATGATTCCCGGACTTGAGAATGCAGAATATACCAGATATGGTGTTATGCACCGTAATACGTTCCTTAATTCGCCTAAGTATCTCTCATCTCATTACAGTCTGAGAGAAAAGCCTGATATTTTCTTTGCAGGTCAGATGACAGGCGTAGAAGGTTATATCGAATCTACAGCATCCGGATTTATGGCAGGATTCTATGCTGCGCAGAGAGCTCTTGGAATCGAGCCCTCTTATGAACCTGATGCATGTACGGTCATCGGTTCGATGGCTTTGTATGTTTCCGATCCCCATATTAATAAGTTCCAGCCCATGAATGCTAACTTCGGAATCGTAACTCCGATCGAAGGAAGATTTAAGGGTAAGACCGGTAAGAAAGATAAGAATAATGCCATTGCCGACAGGGCATTAGAGCATCTTGAGCTCTTTAAGAAGAGCGTTGAAGAGCTGACTTCCAAATAATCTTATATGCCGGAATTTGATCCTGAAGTTTCAAACAAACCCAAAGGACCGGTAGCAAGGTTCTTTAATGCAGGATGGTCTAATCTTGTCAGGTTAATGGCATCCAATGCTTTTTTTATTCTCTTCAATATTCCGGCGATAATTCTTGCCGGAGTTATTGCAGTATATTTTGTTCCGTGGATCGCGCCTCATTTTATTGACGTCCATTCTTATATTGATCCCGTTACAGGTAATGATGACGGAGTCATCCAACTGTACTTTTTCCTTGTGTTTTTCCTGATAACGTTTCTTTTATCGAGCACGCTTGTTTGCATAGGTCCTTTTCAGACAGGTTTTGCACAGGTATACAAAGACATTATCAATAACAATTCCGTGTCATTCTTTTCGAGCTTTAAGAACGGTCTTCAAAACTGGAAAAAGGGTCTTGTATCAATGTTCATCAGCATTGTCTTAACACCTGTTTTACTTCTTGCCATAGGTTTTTATCTGAATTTTAATTCGGGGATTGGAACCATAATAGGCTCGGTGTTTATTGTATTGCTGTTTGCACTGATACTGGTCCAGAATTTTGTTTATACGCTTATAGTATCGACGGATCTGAAGCTTTCAAAGATCTATAAGAATGCCATTTTATTTGTTCTCATAAGATTTGTTCCGTGCCTTGGTATCAGCCTTGTCGTTATCATTTTCTATGTGATCATTCCGTTTATCCTTTTGATGTCTGCATCTTATCTCACTCTTGGAATATTCATGTTCCTTTATTCGTTCTTTGTAATAGCCTGGGTCCAGTATTTCATTTCTTTTTATGCCGGAAGACTTATAGAGAAATACGTTGCCCAAATAAAGGAAGAGTAATTGTAAGAAAAAGATGATAAATCTTCTGATTATGAGATAATTATAATATTCTTAAGGAAGTTCCCTTAAATTAAGGCAGGTCGGCAGGGTATAAGCAATGTATGATTTCAGTCTATTAACAGATGAAACCGTTCGTGCAATAATCATTGCCCTTGTATTGTTTTCTATAGCTTTCGTTTCTTTTGTAGTAATTGCGCTCTTTACGCTTTTTAAGACCAATATTTATTCGACAAGGCACAAAGAGAAAACTAATCTTATCTGTGATGTAGCTTATTTCCATGAGAAAGGAAAGAGAGAAGACCAGGAAGATTCTATCTATATCTCACCAATGGATAAACTTGAACATACCGGTCTGGTCGCTGCCTGTTCAGACGGAATGGGCGGACTTTTAAACGGTGAGGTGGTATCTAAGTTCGTAACAGATTCCCTACGGGAGCATTTTCCTTATCAATTCGATTCGCAGTCTGATAATGCAGCGATAATTACTGACATTTCGAACCAGGTCTATGAGCAGTATCACTTAGGTGCAGGAGCAACGCTTGTAATGGTCCACATAATGGATGATTACATGAATTTCTATAGTCTCGGTGACAGTAATATAATCCTGATCCGCAATAACCGTGCGACACTTTTAAACCAGAAGCAGAACTACGTAACTCTCATGATCAGAAAACTGGCGGAAGGCGGTCTTGATACTGCTGATGCATATAGGGATTCAAGGGCAAAGGGTCTTATCGATTTTGTCGGTAACCTTAATTGCAAAGTTCAGATGACAAACCGTCCGTTAAGACTTATCGAAAATGATATCATCATCGTAAGTTCTGACGGTGTTACTGATTCCATGCCTCTTAACAGGATAGTAAATCACATTCATTTTGATCAGAATGCGACCGGTATAGCTAGAACGATAAAGTATGGTGTCAGGTCCAGAAAGAATCCGAGACAGGATAATTATTCAGCCGTTGTTATAAAGATGAAGAGGAGCTTTATTTGATCGAGTATTACACATTTAAGCACCGGGGTGACGATGAAGAATACAGGGATGAGGTTTTCTTAAGACTCGTTCCCAATCTTACTGTCGCCATTTTTAACGGCAGCAAACTCGATTCGCCAAAGAGCCAGGCTTTATTGTTCTCCGAGATATTAAGCAGTGATGAAGGCAGCAAGAGTATTGATTTTCTTAATAATGTGTTTGATGAATGTCTTGATGAAGAATCCGAGTATCTCATTCTTCGCGTAGAGAACAAAGGTATAGAGAGCATTAGAAGGGGTTCCGTATGTGCAAAAATTGTAAGACATGGACAGATAAGCCTTCTGCCAAACGGATATTTCGGATTGTCTTCTGATGACAGGATCGTGTGCGCCACATCCAATTTCTTCAAATCTCTTAACGATGATGGCATCCTGGCGGATGCTCTCGTAGCAGATTCATGTGATGAATGGATGAACATGATGGTCCGCCGCATATCTGACCAGACACAGCTCAAGTGTGGAAATCTGTCTGCAGTTACTCTTAAGCTAAACAGTTAATTTCTGCTTGTGTGGCTTTCCAAAGCCAGCTTGATTATCCTTCGTGCTGATCTCTCGATATCTTCTTTAGAGATTTGACCTTTCTTTATGGCCTTTCTGATCTTGGAAGGTATCATGGGCTGTCCGGGCATTATTAGATCGGTTCCTGCCTTGCAGCAGAGTTCATCGAGACTCTCGTCGTGACCTGTAGCAAACCAGTCTGTCATTACGATTCCGTCAAAACCCCATTCGTTTCTTAAGACATTGGTCTGGAGATTATAATCAAGGGCAGTGTAGATGCCGTTGATCTTGTTATAGCTGCACATAACACTTCTTGGATTGGCTTTTTTTACGGCAATCTTAAATGCTTTGAAATATATCTCTCTTAATGTTTTCTCATCAAGATTTGAAGAAAATCTGTTGCGGTCCGTCTCAAGATTATTGGCTGCAAAATGCTTTAAAGTAACGTAGCATCCTTCGTGGGACTGAACGCCCATGGTAATGCTTGCAGCCATGTTGCCGGTGAGGACAGGATCTTCCGAATAATACTCGAAATTTCTGCCACACAAAGGGTTACGGTGAATGTTGAGAGCAGGTGCAAGCCAGAATACGACTCCGTATTCTTTCATCTCGCTGCCGACAGCATCGCCCATCTGATATGCAAGATCAGTATCCCAGGTCTGAGCAACCAGGGTCTCGCAAGGCCATGAAGTGCAGAACTGATAGTATCTGTTATTGCCTGAAACTGTTTCAGTTCCGGCAATTTTATGAGTTTTCCTTATTGATGCGGGAAGAGTAGGGACAGCAAAAAGATTATGTCCCGGTTTCTTTGAGACTCTTATTAGATTTATTCCCTGAGGACCGTCAGCCATAGGCATTGCATCTATTCCTTTATGGAACAGCTTTGAAGTTGTATATCCTACAGCTCCGAAAACCCTGTGGCGGAATGGACCTAAGTAAGTTCTTCCGACAATAAGATGCGTCATGTCTTTTATAGAAAGACCGGATACAATGCTGTCGATCTTATCGCTTTTTTCCATTTCAGGAACATTGTATTTATGAATTGCTGTTGTTATATCCGAAGAACTTAACGTAACGGAGGGAAGAAATAAAGTTACGATTGCATTTTTATCCTGAGGTATGAAATTGATTTTTCTTTCAGGAGTAAACATCGGCTTAACGATTTCCGTAATGCATTCATCTTCAAGAACAACAATGCACTCGGGATTTCCGTTTATGGCTACTATGTATTCACCCTTTTCGAGAATGAAGCAGGAAGCATTTTTATCAAAGCTTGCAAAGCAGGTGATATCGAACTCCAGTGTAACGGTCTCAGATTCACCGGGTTCAAGTAATGAAGATTTGGCAAAAGCAGCAAGGCTTCTGACTTCGCGTACGTGGTTGCTGTCAGGATAAGACAGATAGAGCATCAGGACTTCACGGCCCGCTACTTTACCGGTATTGGTAACGGAAGCCTTAACTGTTATGTTTGAGCCGTTGTTTGTAACGGATTCGAATTTGATTTCGAATTCCGTATAACTCAATCCGTAACCGAATGGATATCTCGGATCAATGTCACTTTTATCAAACCAGCGGTAACCGACAAAGATTCCTTCTCTGTAATCTTCCTGGTATTTCTCCGGATTGCGTTCGGAGAAAGTATCAGAGCAGGGATAGTCTTCATAAGAATCTGCCCATGTATCAGCCAATCGTCCGGAAGGGTTTACATTACCGGTGATAATGTCTGCCAAAGCATTTCCTGTTTCCATGCCGCCCTGCATAAGCAGGATTACGGCTGAGAATTTAATGGAATCAAGGAATTTTAGATCAATAACACCACCGGTATTAAGTACAAGTATCGTATCAAGGTGATGCTCAGTGATGGAGAGCATCAGTTCTTTTTCTTCTTCAGTAATGTAGTAGTCGCCTGGAATGGCCTTACGGTCGGCACCTTCGCCGGCCTGTCTTGTAAGGACATATACAGCAGCATCGCAAATGTTATCTGAAGAATTGAGTGTTCTTCCGGCAGGCAGATAGAAAGGATTAGCTGCCGCATAATCCATTCGCTTTGCAACTGGAACTTTCTTCATTGCCTTGGTGAGTTTTTTCTGATATTCAAGATGTTCCTTTTCGAAAAGGACATCATATTCATCAAGCCATTTATCTGAAGTTATTTCAAATCCTGCAGATCTTAATCCTTCTTCGACAGTTACACAGTATCTGGGGTTGTTCTCACCTGATCCTGTACCTCCGAAAGATGTGTGTCTTGCACCTGCTCCGTATAAAGCTATCTTTTTGGTTTTAATAGGAAGGATGCCGTTGTTTTCGAGCAACACAATACCTTCTGCGCAGATCTTTCTGGCAAGTTCACAGTGTCTTGTCTCTCGTTCGCTTATAGCGGGAGATGTTGATGCATAGATTACCGGCTTCATATCAGCCCAAACGCTCGTAAAATTCTTTTCTGAAGTCTCCGAGTCTGTCCTCGGCAATTGCCTGACGGATCCTATCCATGAGCATCAGGAGGAAGTAGATGTTGTGGTAAGTGCAAAGTCTTAAACCGAACATCTCATTTGCCTTGATAAGATGTCTTACATATGCGCTTGAGAAATTCGTGCACGCATAGCAGTTGCAGTCAGGATCCATGGGACCGAAATCTTCAGCAAACTTTTTATCTCTGATGATCTTCTTACCGTAATCTGTGAGGATGGTTCCGTGTCTGCCCATTCTTGTAGGGAGTACGCAGTCGAACATGTCAACGCCTCTGCATGCGCCTTCGATTAGGTAATCGGGAGTTCCGACGCCCATTAAGTAACGTGGCTTATCTTCAGGCATGAGAGGAACCGTGCAGTCGATCATGTCGAGGAAGAGATTCTTAGGTTCTCCGACGGAAATGCCTCCGATTGCAAAACCCGGAAGATCAAATGATGTGATGGCATCAGCACTCTTTTTGCGTAGATTGGGATACATAGAACCCTGGATGATACCGAAGAGAGCCTGTTCGTCAGGTCTCTTGTGTGCTTCGATGCACCTCTCGAGCCATCTTGTAGTCTTAGCCTGTGATCTGTCTGCATAAGCATGATCGCAAGGGTAAGGGCAGCACTCATCGAAAGCCATGATGATATCTGCACCCAGATCATTCTGTACCTGCATTGAGATCTCAGGTGTAAGGAATAATTTTCTGCCATCGATGTGGGAACTGAACTTAACGCCATCCTCTTTAACATCCTTCGGCTTAGCAAGAGAGAAGACCTGGAATCCGCCACTGTCAGTAAGGATAGCACCTTTCCAGTTCATGAATTTATGAAGTCCTCCGGCCTTGGCAACAATGTCGCTGCCGGGTCTGAGCCAGAGATGATATGTATTTGAGAGCATGATGCCTGCGCCCATGCCGTAAACTTCTTCAGGACTCATGCCTTTAACGGAAGCCTGTGTTCCTACAGGCATAAATGCAGGTGTCATGAAAGTCCCGTGGGGAGTGTGTACCTTACCGAGTCTTGCACCGGTCTGAGCGCATGTATGAATGTGTTCGTACCATACGGGATAGTTAGACATATCAGTTCTCCAAATCTGTAATAAACATAGCGTCGCCAAATGAGAAGAATCTGTATTCTTCTTCAACGGCATGTTTATATGCGTTAAGCACATTCTCTCTTCCGGCAAGAGCGGAAACAAGCATGATGAGCGTGGACTCCGGAAGATGGAAGTTCGTGATAAGTGAATTGACACACTTAAACTCATATCCGGGATAGATGAATATCTGCGTATAACCTGAAGCGGGCATCATGTCAGGATCATTGGAAGCAACTGTCTCCAGCGTTCGTGTTGATGTTGTTCCGACAGATATGATGCGTCTGCCTTCAGATCTTGCCTTACGGATGATATCTGATGCTTCCTTGGGGAAGTCATACCATTCGGAATGCATCTCATGTTCTTCTATGGTGTCTGCTTTGACCGGTCTGAATGTTCCAAGGCCTACGTGAAGAGTAAGCTCAGCTATCTCTACACCCATGTCTTTAAGTTCTGCTAAGAGTTCTTTTGTAAAGTGAAGACCTGCCGTGGGAGCAGCTGCTGAACCGGCATCTTTTGAATATACGGTCTGATAACGCTCAGGGTCATCAAGCTTTTCATGGATGTAGGGCGGAAGCGGAATAGTTCCTGCCTTATCAAGCACTTCTTCCCATACGCCTTTAAATTCAAATCTGATTATACGGTTACCGCTCTCAAGAACCTGTTCGCATTCAGCTTCGAGTTCACCGGGAATAAAGGTCATTCGTTTGCCTTCTCTTACTTTCTTACCGGGGCGGGCGAGAGTTTCCCAGTGATTATCATCGATCCTTTTTAAAAGCAGGAGTTCTACGGGACTTTGTGTATCGGAACGTACGCCGAGAAGTCTTGCTGGAATTACGCGTGTGTTATTTATGACGAGTACATCGCCTTTATGAAGATAATTTCTGATGTCAGGGAAATGACCGTCAATAACTTTGCCGGTCTTTTTATCAAGGACAAGAAGACGTGATGCAAGACGGTCCTTTGTAGGAACCTGTGCTATCAGTCTTTCAGGTAAATCGTAATAGAAATCAGAAGTTTTCATGTTTCTGCCTTTATATATAAATATTTCGACAGAAGTTTAACACAATATGCAAGAAAATGCGTTAAATACATATTGTTTTTGATATTATGCTTTTCTTTAGTTTGTTAAAATCCTTTTAAGCGGTCCAATTGACCTAAAAAAGGAGATTTACCATGAAAGCATTATTCATCGGCGGAACAGGAACTATTAGCAGCGCAATAGTAAGAAGACTTTCTAAAGACAGCTCATGGGAAGTATGGCTCATCAACAGAGGCAACAGGGCAGATACCGTACCGGAAAATGTCCACCAGATAGTTTGCGACATTAACGATGAAGATGCTGTTATCAAGGCAATCGGCGATTTGAGATTCGATGTTGTAGGTGAATTCATCGGATTTACCGTAGATCAGGTGGAAAGAGATTACAGGCTTTTCAAAGATAAGACCAAGCAGTATATCTATATCAGTTCTGCTTCGGCATACAACAAGCCTGCTGCAAGCCATATCATTACAGAGGGAACAACGCTTGCAAACCCGCACTGGGAATATTCCAGAAATAAGATCGCTTGTGAAGAATATCTTATGGCCCGTTACAGAGAAGACAAATTCCCGGTAACCATTGTAAGACCCAGCCATACATATGATGAAAGAAGCATCCCTCTTGGTGTTCACGGCAAGAACGGCTCGTGGCAGGTCATTAAGAGAATGATGGAGGGAAGACCTGTAATCATTCACGGAGACGGAGAGTCATTGTGGCACCTTACATTTAACGAGGATTTTGCTGTCGGATACACTGCGCTTATGGGCAACCGCCATGCAATCGGTGAAGCATTCCAGATTACGGGTGATGAAGTCCTTACATGGAATCAAATCTATCAGACTATAGCTGATGCTTTGGGTGTAGAGCTTAATGCTTATCATGTATCCTCTGAATTCCTTAATGCCGTAGGGCCTGAATATGATTTTGAAGGAAGTCTTATTGGAGATAAGGCGGTATCCGTTTCTTTCGATAATTCAAAGATAAAGAAACTGGCACCTGATCTTAAGACTAATGTTCCTCTTCATAAAGGCGTGAGGATCGCTCTTGAGTATATCCTCAATCATAAGGAGTGTATGACAGAAGACCCTGAATTTGATAAGTGGTGCGATAAGGTAATAAATACTCTCGAAAACGTCAAAAAGTCCTTCTGATGAGTTGACATTCACAATATAATCCGATTAATTTAATCTGTTTTTGTGCAAAATCTAAAGTTTTGTTGTAGAATGAGTTAGATTTTTTCGAAGGGAGACTATTTATGTCCGAAATTCCTTATAAAGTTTATCTGTCCGAGAACGAGATCCCTTCAGCATGGTACAACGTACGTGCTGATATGAAGAATAAACCCGCTCCGCTTCTTAATCCCGGAACAGGTGAGGCTCTTAAGGCTGAAGATCTCATGCCCATCTTCTGTGAAGAGCTCTGCAAGCAGGAAATGAACAATGACGACCAGTGGATCGATATCCCTGGTGAAGTCCTTGATTTCTATAAGATGTACAGACCTTCTCCGCTCGTAAGAGCATACTGCTTAGAGAAGGCTCTCGGAACACCTGCTCATATCTACTATAAATTTGAGGGTAACAATACTTCAGGTTCACACAAGCTTAACTCTGCTATTGCTCAGGCATACTACGCAAAGAAGCAGGGCCTCAAGGGTGTTACTACAGAGACAGGTGCCGGCCAGTGGGGTACAGCACTTTCAATGGCAACGGCTTATTTCGGACTTGATTGTCAGGTTTACATGGTTAAGGTTTCTTATGAGCAGAAGCCCTTCAGACGTGAAGTCATGAGAACTTACGGTGCTACAGTTACACCTTCTCCTTCAATGTCAACAAACGTCGGCCGCAAGATCAACGAGGAGTTCCCAGGAACAGACGGTTCTTTGGGATGCGCTATTTCTGAGGCTGTAGAAGCTGCTACATCCCAGGAAGGCTACAGATATGTACTGGGTTCAGTTTTGAATCAGGTATTGCTCCATCAGTCAGTTATCGGACTTGAGACAAAGGCTGCTTTTGATAAGATCGGCGTAAAGCCTGACATGATCATCGGCTGCGCAGGCGGCGGATCCAACCTTGGCGGTTTGATCTCACCCTTCGTAGGCGAGATGCTCAGAGGCGAGAACCAGTATGAGATCATAGCTGTTGAACCTGCTTCATGTCCTTCATTCACAAGAGGTTCTTATGTATATGACTTCTGCGACACAGGCCGTGTTTGCCCTCTCGCAAAGATGTACACGTTGGGCAGCAACTTCATGCCTGCTCCTAACCATGCCGGCGGTCTCAGATATCACGGTATGAGCACGATCCTTTCACAGCTCTATGCTGATGGTTACATGAAGGCTACATCTGCAAAGCAGACTGACGTCTTTGCTGCAGCTGAGCAGTTCGCAAGAGTTGAAGGAATCCTTCCTGCACCTGAGAGCTCACACGCTATCAAGGTTGCAATCGACGAGGCTCTTAAGTGCAAGGAAACAGGTGAGGCTAAGAACATCGTATTCGGTCTTACAGGTACTGGTTACTTCGACCTCGTTGCATATCAGAAATACAATGACGGTGAGATGAGCGATTATATTCCTACAGATGACGATATCGCTAAGTCTCTTGCTCAGTGCCCGAAGTTCTAATCTGAACAATTAACAATAATTTACGAGGCCGCTCATTTGGGCGGCCTTGTTATTTATGCAATCGGAATATTGGAAAATCTATTATAAGTATACTAAAATTGGTTTTAGTTTTATGGAATAGGAGAAGAAGAATGAGTGATTTTGATGATAATTGGCAGATAAGCGGTTCAAGTGATCCTGCTACTCCCGATGTACAGCCTCATCAGGTCCAGCCCGCATCACAGCCGGTTCAGGTTTTCCAGCCAGCACAGCCCATGCAGCCTGCAGCTCCGCAGATTCCTATGCAGCAGCCTATGACACAGCCCGTTGCCCAGCCTATGGGCCAGCCTGTATATCAGCAGCCTGTTGCTCAGCCCATGCAGGGACAGCCTGTATATCAGCAGCCAGGTTATGCGCAGGCTCCTGTGACTGTATCAGGTCCCATGACAGGTTATGGTTATGCCATGTCGCAGCAGCCTGTTCAGTACAGAACAGCTGATTACGGAGCTGAAAGAGAAAAGAACCTTAACGAATGCGCCCGTATGATCAACCACTTTTCACCCAAGGTCGATCTTTATCAGGATTATGAGAAGTGCAAGACAGATATCGTAAGATATTCAAGAAGCAGTGTTGCTCCGCTCGTTTGGGGTATCATCATTTGCGTTATCGGATTGGGTATGGTCTTTTCGGCAATTACGGCAAATTATAAAGATGTCATTATCGGTTACAGCATTGCTGCAGGTATAACCCTTCTTATCGGTGCCGGATTGATCTTGTTATTCGCTTTGAAGAAAAGATATAACAAGAAGAAGATCGAAGAGCTTTACACACAGCTTGGTGAACTTTCTAATCAGCTGAATCTTCTTTATAACGGTTTCAGCAATTGTATTCTTCCGCCTGAATTTACAGATCCGAGAATCCTTTTCAAGCTTCAGTCGCTGATCATTTCCGGAAGATGCGTAACCATCGGAAACGCAATCAATGCATTGCTTTCTGTACGTAATACTTATATGAGGATCAATCAGGCAAAATCACAGTTCCAGCAGGATACTGCAGCAAGATTTAACGGAACACCGGCTTTCTTTAATGCCGTAAGATATCTGGATTTGAGATAAAAGAAATTATCTTCTGAATATTTAGACCTGTCTTTTATAAGGCAGGTCTTTTTTGTTTATGTAGTACTGTCGTTATTGATCTTTGTGAGCTGTTCTTTTTGTTTTATGACAGGGAGGATGACTTCGAAACATGCGCCGCCGTCTTTTTTGTTATAGGCATTTACGGTTCCTTCGTGTTCCTCGGCTATCGATAAAGCAAGGGCAAGACCGATACCGTGCTTACCGTCAGCACCCTTGGAGAAACGCTCAAATAAGTGTTCCTGGACTTCGGGTGCTATACCCGGACCGTCATCAGATATCTCAAAGATGACGTTATTGCCTGATTTGTCAGTACTGCATTTGAAGGTTACGGCAGTCTTGCAGTATCTGAGACAGTTAGAGAAGATATTCTCGATACATCTTAAGAGATCGTTCTCGTTGCCGTAAACATAAACATTCTTAGCGTTGAAATCATTGATTATGGATTTGTCGTTATGAATGAAGTTTCCTCTGACACGGTCAATGATCGTATCGTAGAGTTTTGAAATATCAATATTCTGCTTTTTGACTTCGAAATTACCGCTGCGGCTCATATCCATTTTTGAGATGGAGAGGAGGTTTTCAACAAGACTTGAGAGTCTTCCTGTCTCATCGATGATGACGTTAATTGCATTATCACGGTCCTCTTCTGATTCAAAGACACCGTATTTAAGACCTTCCGCATAACCCTGAATGGACATCAGAGGTGTTCTTAATTCGTGGGAAGCATTCTGGAAGAAAGTCTTTTGCTCAATGTCGGATTCTCCGAGTTTATAAGCCATCTGGTTCATTACGTCACCCAGCTCGGAGAGCTCTTTACTTACTATGTGACCTCTGACCGGTCTCAAGTCACCTTTAGCGATCCTTTTTGCGAATTTAGAAAGCTTCTGTGTGGAGAAGATGAGTGGGTAGGTCATCATGATACTCAAAAGTCCGGCTATGACGATAGCCAGCATTGCTGCCTGAACGAGAGCAAGAGTCATTGATGCCATGAATGAATAGTATGATCTTGAGTTGATATAAATGCAGAGATAGTAATTATCAAGATCAATGTTTTTACCGTTAATGTTGGTGGCAGTGGCGGATGTGGTGGTAGTGGTGGTTGCTACGGGAGTAGGGTTTATCGGATTACCGTCAGCATCAAGTTCAACGTCTCCTTCAACAACTGTAGTTAAAATCTCGAATTTCAACGTTCTGTAGTAGATGATGTTGCCGTCGATATCGAGAGTCTGAGTCTTGTTAAGTGTCTTGTAGCCTTCTTCTTCAATTACCTGAGTGATGACATTGTTCGCATTATTGGCATAAGAAGTCGAATAATATGCTGTCGGCCAAAGTACAAGATGCTTGCCGGTATTTTCATCAAAAGTATAAAGTGCAATGCTTGCCTGGTTTGAAAGGTCAGCCGAAGTGACTATCGTATTAGTGAGATAAGCTCTGATATTTTCTTCGGTTCTTTCATCAGAAGCAGTTATCTGTGAAGTAAACGCATCGGCAAAGTTCTGGGTGGAATTGACGGCAATATCAAGTCTCGAATTACATTCGTTTGCGATATAGTTTTTAACGATTGACTGGATGTAGATGTTAATAATAAAGACAACCAGAATGATTACCACGATCTCAACTGCATAGAAGTGCAGTGATATGGGAATTCTGATTGCCGATTTATTTCTGATAGGTTTCCTTGCTTTATTAAACCGTGTTTGCTCGGTTTTTTCAGTCATTAGTCCTGAATGTCTCCGTCATCGTCATCTTCAGTATCTTCTTCGGTTCTGTCTACAAGTCTGAAGCCGTAACCCCAGATAGTAGATATTTTAGCATCAGATTTACTGATTTTCTTTCTCAATCTCTTGACGGTATCATCAGCAACACGGGTCTCAACCTGGGTCTCATAACCCCAGATCTTATCAAGAAGCTCAGCTCTTGATACGGCTCTGTCCCTGTTTGAGATGAGATATGTTAATAACTGATACTCATTGGGAGTAAGAGGAAGAGGCTTGCCCTGCATGGTCGTCTCTTTTGTCTTTCTGTTAATAACGATATCGGCAAATTCATATACCGCATCATTATCAGGCTTGTCACCTGTCTTGCCGGTGATCTCTTCCTGTCTCTTAAGAATGGACTTAACTTTTGATACGAGCTTAACAGGGGAGAAAGGCTTGGTGAAATAATCGTCACTGCCCATATCAAGGCCCTGAATATAATCAGCATCACTGTCTTTTGCAGTAAGCATGATGATCGGAACGTTAGAAGTCTTGCGGATCTCTTTAAGGATAAAGAAACCATCATGTCCGGGCATCATGACGTCAAGAATGATAAGGTCTGCAGGTGAGTTGGAAAATACCTCAAAAAGTTTGTCGCCTGTAGGGAATCCGGTTACATGAAATCCTTCTCTTTCGAGGAATGTCTTGAGCAGATTTCTAATATTATCATCGTCGTCTGCAATATAAATTAACTTGTTCATCATTGTCTCCAAATGTGTTTTATACGATTCATACTTATTTTAACTGAAAAGATATTCCCAGTGGTTTCAAAATGGTGCAAATATGAGGAATTAGTTTAATTTTATTATGAAGTGTGGTTAAATGATTTTGCAAATTCATACTTACAGGGGAATTATTATGCCTACAGTATTAGTAACGGGCGGTAACGGTTATATCGGATCACATACTGTTATTTCATTGTTTGAGAATAACTACGATGTAGTTATCGCTGATAATCTTGCTAACAGTAAGATGGAAGTTCAGAACCGTCTCGAAAAGATCACAGGAAAGAGATTTAAATTCTATAACGTTGATTGCTGTGATATAGAAGCATTAAGAAAAGTCTTCGAAGAGAATAAGATTGACAGCGTAATTCATTTCGCCGGTCTTAAAGCAGTAGGAGAATCTGTCAGAAAGCCTCTTGAATACTATTCAAATAACATTAACAGCATGCTTTCTGTTTGTAAGCTGATGACAGAATATGATGTAAATAATCTTGTATTCAGTTCATCTGCCACCGTTTATGGCGAGAGCGAAGATGTTCCTTTTACAGAAGAGAGCCCGCTCGGTGTTTGCACCAATCCTTACGGCTGGACAAAATGGATGCTTGAGCAGATCTTAAGAGACTATGCTAAAGCAAATCCCGGCAAAAAGATCTGTCTTTTGAGATATTTCAATCCGGTAGGAGCTCATGAGAGCGGACTTATCGGTGAAGATCCCAAGGGAATCCCTAATAATCTTTTCCCGTATATTTCAAAGGTTGCAGGCGGAACGCTTGATTGTCTCACTGTGTTCGGTGACGATTATGATACTCCTGACGGAACTTGCATTCGTGATTATATACATGTCGTTGACCTTGCTATCGGTCATGTAAAAGCGATAAAATTCCTTGAGCAAACTGATGAATCCGTCAGTGTGTTCAACATCGGCACTGGTAAAGGAACTTCCGTAAAGGAAGCCGTTGAAGCTTTTGCCAAGGCATGCGGACATGAGATCAAACATGTTTATGGTCCGAGAAGACCAGGTGACATTGCCGTCAGTTATGCTTCTACCAAAAAGGCCGAAGAGGTACTGGGATTTAAGGCACAGTATGGAATCGATGACATGTGTTCATCCTGCTGGAAATGGCAGACTATGAATCCGGAAGGTCTTAAAGACTAAACAAAGGAAGATTGTATGGATAATAACAACAAGATCAGGAAGTATGTTCCGACTGCCGAGACTTCAGTCTTCGACAATTCTGAATTTACGGATCTGTCTGCAGAACTCGCTAAGCAGAAGAAGGAACAGAAGTTAAGCACTGAGAGTGAAGAAGCCCTTCAGTACGGTTTTACAAAAGAAGATGCCAAATCGCAGAAGAAGGCTAAGTCTTCCAAGAAAAGATTCAATCATAAGAAATACCGTGTTATCTTCGGAGTTATAGCTGCTCTTGTCGGTGTTTTGGTCGGTGTCGTTTGCTTTGGTGTCTGGTATAAGAATTATCTTTTAAGCAAGATCACTTATCAGACTACTGAGCCGGATGCTGTAATCACTATCGTTAACGAGCGCGGTGAGACAGTCCCTCTTCATGCTGTAACTCAGACTACAAGATATGAATATATTCAGGCAGAACCTGTCAAGAATTATCTTCTGATCGGAATCGACAGCAGATCAAGATACTATAACGATTCAGGCACGGGTGAGCGATCTGATGTTATCTGCGTTCTTTCAATAGACAAGAATAACGGTACTATGAAGCTTGTATCAATTCCCAGAGATGCTTATGCATTGTTCCCCGGATATGAGCACTTTTATAAGATCAATGCCTCAATGTCATGGAACGGACCTGATCTTTTGCTTGAGACTGTTGAAAGTATTTTAAGAATCGATATCGAAGGCTATGCCTATGTAAATTTTGCCCGCATGGCTGACATTGTAGATGCTGTAGGCGGAGTATATTGTAGTGTCACTCCCGGAGAGGCGAGCGATGCCAATATCTCCATACAGGAGGTTGGAAGCTCTGACTATATTTATGATTACGGTGACAGCGTATGGCTTGATGGTACACAGGCTGTCGCTTATGCCCGTGTAAGACATGTAGGTAACGGTGTTTATGAACGTCAGGAACGCCAGACAGAAGTTCTCCGGAGTATTCTTGACCAGTTTATGAATCTTTCTGCTTCAGAAAAACTTCAGGCCATCGAAGTCGTACTTGAGTCTATTGTTACTGATATCGATCAGGCAGAAATCGAGAAGATGGCTTTGGAATTCCTTCCGTCACTTACTGATCCTGAGATCCAGTATCTCCAGCTTCCAATTGACGGATGTTATAACGAAGGTATGTATGGCGATGAGTGGAGTATGCGAATTAACTGGAATGCCATCGTGCCTTACGTCCAGGAGTTCTTCTACGGCACAACAACAGAATTTGACGAAGTTCCAATCCCGAGATATGCGCCTGATTTAGACGACTGTTATACCGATATTCCGCTTGAAGATCTGGTTCATTAGAGTTTTTGACTTTTTTTGATTTTCGTATTGACAGTCAGGTGATTAAGAATTATATTTTGTTGTGGTTAGCACTTAAGGCAATAGAGTGCTAACCGCAATTTCATTGTATTGGAGGTCTTTTTTATGACAATTAAGCCCTTAGCAGATAAGGTAGTAGTAAAGAAACTTCAGGCTGAAGAGACAACAAAGAGCGGAATCATCCTTTCTTCAGGCGCTCAGCAGAAGCCCCAGATCGCAGAGATCATCGCAGTAGGTCCCGGTGGAATCGTTGACGGCAATGAGATCAAGATGGAAGTTAAAGTAGGCGAGAAGGTAATCATCCGTGATTATGCCGGCACTAACGTAAAGCTTGACGGCGAAGAGTACATCATTGTCCGTCAGGATGACATTGCTGCAATCGTTGAAGATTAATCAGTTTATAATTTTGGAGGCATTTAATTATGGCTAAAGATATTAAGTATGCTGAAGACGCAAGAAAGTCTTTGGAAGCAGGCGTTAACAAGGTAGCTGATACAGTTAAGGTTACTCTTGGACCTAAGGGAAGAAACGTTGTTCTTGATAAGAAGTACGGCGCACCTCTCATCACAAACGATGGTGTTACGATCGCCAAGGAGATCGAGCTTGAGGACCGTTATGAGAATGCAGGCGCTCAGCTTGTTAAGGAAGTTGCATCCAAGACTAATGATGTTGCAGGTGACGGTACAACAACAGCTACACTTCTTGCTCAGGCAATCATCCGTGAAGGTATGAAGAATGTTGCTGCAGGCGCTAACCCGATCATATTGAGAAAGGGTATTTCAAAGGCTGTTGATACTGCTGTTAATGAAGTATTGAGCAACGCTAAGCAGGTTGACGGTTCAAAGGATATTGCTCGTGTTGCAGCTATCTCTGCAGGCGATGAAGAAGTTGGTAAGATGATCGCTGAGGCTATGGAAAAGGTTACAGCTGACGGCGTTATCACTGTTGAAGAGAGCAAGTCAATGCTCACAGAACTCTCTGTTGTTGAAGGTATGCAGTTCGACAGAGGTTATATCTCACCTTACATGGCAACAGACACAGATAAGATGGAGACAGTTTTCGATGAGCCTTATATCCTCATCACAGATAAGAAGATCTCCAACATTCAGGATATCCTTCCTGTAATCGAGCCTCTCGCACAGTCAGGCAAGCAGCTCGTAATCATTGCTGAGGATATCGAGGGTGACGCTCTTGCAACACTCATCGTTAACAAGCTCAGAGGCGTATTCACATGCGTTGGTGTTAAGGCACCCGGCTTTGGCGACAGAAGAAAGGCTATGCTCGAAGATATTGCTATCCTCACGGGCGGTCAGGTAATCACATCTGATCTCGGTCTCGAGCTTAAGGATACAACTCTTGACCAGCTTGGTAGAGCTCATCAGGTTAAGGTTAATAAGGACAACACTATCATCGTCGACGGTGAAGGTGAAGAGGGTGCAGTTAAGTCCCGTGTTGCCCAGATCAAGGCTCAGATTGAAGAGACAAAGTCCGATTACGACAGAGAAAAGCTTCAGGAGCGTCTTGCTAAGCTCTCCGGCGGTGTTGCTGTTATCAAGGTTGGTGCTGCTACAGAGACAGAGATGAAGGAAAGAAAGCTCAGAATCGAAGATGCTCTCGCTGCTACACGTGCTGCAGTTGAAGAAGGTATCGTTCCAGGCGGCGGAACAGCATTCATCAATGCACTTCCTGCAATCGAGAAGCTCTTGGACGAGACAGAAGGTGACGTCAGAACTGGTGTTAAGATCGTTCTCCGTGCGCTTGAAGAACCCGTTCGCCAGATTGCTGCAAACGCAGGTCTTGACGGCAGCGTAATCTGCGAGAAGATCAAGAATTCCAACCCCGGTACAGGTTATGATGCTTTGAACGACAAGTATGTTGATATGTTCGAAGCTGGTATCGTTGATCCTGCCAAGGTTACACGTTCTGCTCTCCAGAATGCCGCATCCGTATCTTCAACTCTTCTTACAACAGAAGCAGTTGTTACGGATATCCCTGAGAAGGAAGCTCCGGCTATGCCTCAGCAGCCGATGTACTAATTCATTTGCAATACTTAAGTTAAAATTGTGAGAACCGCTTCAAATGAGGCGGTTCTCTTTTTGGTGTCATAAAATGTGGCTAATACTATGGCATATGCCGGATTATTAACCGCATTTTGTCTTGTATATTATTTAAAATATGGCTGTTGATAAAGCTATAGCCGTACTTTTAGCCGTACTTTTCTCAAACAGATAATAAATGTGATAAAATTACGCTGTTGTTTGAGGTGAATCATGTTACAAGACAGTTTTATAGAGACTAGTGTTAAGCGCAAGAACGGGCTTACGGAAGTTGTTTTCAATACATTTTTGATTGCAATCGCGATAATTGCTATATTTTTTGCTTTCTTTGTGAATTTCCTTATCGGTGAGAATTATTTCTTCATTTCCGGTATCGTATCTTTCGGTATTGTTGCCGGTGTAGTAATACTGATTAAGCGCCAGAGTAAGATATATGAGATCGAGATCTCCAATGATCTTGTTGATTGTGCAACCATTCTCGGTGACAACAAGCGTGAAGAGCTTGTAAGCTTCTCTTTGAAGGATTGTGAATATATCGGTCCCGTAACGTCTGACAGATTTAACTCAGACAAAGAGAGCGCAAATATCGTTATAAAGATGACTGAGTATAAACAGTTCGATATTGATGATAATCACTGGTACTGGCTTTTTACAGACGAGGGCATGAAGATCCTTATCGTATTCATGTATAAGGAAGAGATGTATCCTGTATTCAGAAGGTATAATCCAAGAAACACAAAGCCTATGGTGATGCCTCACAAGCCCAAAGAAAAGGAAAAGGAAGATGAGTGAATTCAGCAAATACACTGATGTTGATGTCTACTGCAAGGCTACTGAATGTGGTATAGGTGACAAGCTTTATTGTTCCTCTCTTATAGGTGATCTTCAGGAGGCTGCAGAAAGAAGCTCTAATGCCGTAGGTTACGGGACTTCATTTCTTAAGGACAATTCGATATGCTGGATAATCCTTAAGATGCGGCTTCATTTTAGTGAGCTTCCTAATTGGCATGAGACGTTCCGTATCAGAACATGGTCCAATTATCTGGATAAGATCTATTACGGCCGTGATTTCGAGATATACAGCAGTGACAACAGACTTATAGGACAGGCTTCTTCAGCGTGGATCCTGGCTGACTGGAATACCCACAGACCCGTTATTGCTTCAAAGAGACCTGAACTTCCGCCTCCGGTGATACAGGATCCCAAGCTTGTATTCGGTGAGAAGTGCCAGAAAATCCAGTTCCCGACGAGAAATGATATCGCGGATGAGACGACAAAGCCCGTGATCATTAAGTATGCTGACTATACAGAGCTTGACCGCAACAGGCATGTAAACAACTCGCGTTATACGGCATGGGCCTATGATGCGCTTTTTAAGTGCGGTTATGATGTTTCACTTATAGAAGACCTTGTTATCAACTATAACAGTGAGGTTAGAGCAGGGGAGAAGGTTGAATTGTTTATTACCCAGAATGCTGAGAAAGTTAGTGTTTTCGGATATAAGAACATAGATACCAAAGTTTTCGCCTGTGAATTGACCTTAAGACAGGCCTGATTACTCAATTCATTTTGCTATTTATTATTATTTTCTTCTTATTTTGATATAATAAGAGGTTGTATGCGCTTTTCTGGCTAATCTGGAGGTTACAATGATCGAGATCAACAATCTGGTGAAGAGATATGGCGATAAAAAAGCCGTTAACGGTATCTCATTCACTGTAAATGACGATGAGGTATTGGGTTTCCTTGGCCCTAACGGTGCCGGTAAATCTACTACGATGAATATCATTACAGGTTATCTTTCTTCCACATCCGGAACAGTTAAAGTAAACGGTCATGATATTCTTGAAGAGCCAGAACTCGCAAAGAAGGAAATAGGTTATCTTCCTGAAACTCCGCCTCTTTATATGGATATGACGGTAAAGGAATATCTTGATTTTATTTGTGACCTTAAGGGTGTTGCCAAGGCAAAGCGCAAGCATATGCTTGAGAGGATCATTACTCTGGTTAAGATATCTGATGTCACAGACAGACTTATCGGCAATCTTTCTAAGGGTTATAAGCAGCGTGTAGGTATTGCCCAGGCTATGGTCGGTGATCCTTCGATCCTTATCCTTGATGAGCCTACTGTAGGACTTGATCCCAATCAGATCATTGAGATCAGAAAACTTATAAAATCGCTTGCAAAATCACATTCGATCATAATCAGCTCTCATATTCTTTCTGAGATTCAGGAAGTAGCTGACAGAGTTGTTATCATCAATAACGGCTATATCGCTGCTATTGATTCATTAAGTGATCTTTCTAAGAGACTTTCAGGACAGACCAAACTGCTTATGACTTTTGGCGGTCCTGCTAAGGATTGTTCTGCTAAGATCCGTACTCTTCCGGGAATCGCTTCGGCTGTGCCCAAGGTTATTAATTCCAAAGTCAGTCAGATTGAGATTACTTTGGTAGGTGAGAGTTCCACTGAAATCAGATCTTCTATATTCTTTTTCATGGCGCAGCAAGGCTGGCCAATCCTTGAACTTCGTTCTATGGATCCTTCTCTTGAAGACATATTCATCAATATTACTGCAGGAAAGAGGAAGGTTTAATTATGCTGGCAATATTTAAACGTGAATTTTTATCATATTTCAGATCTCCTGTAGGCTATGTTGCAATTGCTATATTCTCATTCCTTTCAGGCTTTATTTTTTATTCCCAATTCAGCACCGGTGCTGTTAATATCGGAAGTGAAGTAATCTCACTCAGATCTTTTTTCGTCATAATTGTTCCTATCATCACGATGGGACTTCTTGCTGATGATAAAAAGAGGGGAACAGACATTTTGTATTACACGACACCTGTCAGTCTGTTTAGTGTTGTCGTTGGCAAGGTCCTTGCTGCATTTGCGCTTTTCGTTGTTATGTTTATCAATGTCATCATCCATATCATCGTTACAGTCGGATGCGGCGGTGTGTTTGGTGTAGGCGCAGTCGGAACTATCATAGTATTCTTCTTCATGGCTTTCATGTTTATATCCATGGGTCTTTTTGCTTCTGCAATTACTGATAATCAGATTGTTTCAGCAATTGTAGCCTTCATTATTATTCTGATCACTCAACTTCTTACTGTTATTGCAGGATATGCCGGCACGGCTGCCAGTTCTATTGCAAGTATGTTAGGCGCTAAGACTGCATCTGCTTATCATATTGGCAGTGCTGTCAAAAAGGCAATTGCCTGGTTTGATCCTTTTGTTAAGACACAAGATTTCCGTCTTGGAGTTTTTTCCGTGTCTTCGCTTGTTTTCCTCGTTTCTATCGGTGTCCTGTTTATGTATTTGACGTTCAGGGTTCTTGAAAAGAAACGCTGGAGTCAGTCTTAACGGAGGTTTGTATCTATCATGAGTAATAAATCTGCAAAACAGAATAAACAAACTGATAACAGGGCAGATAAGCTTAAGCTTTATTCCATTGGCTCTGTAGTAATTTTGATCGGAATCATAGTCTTAGTAAATATTCTTTTCGACGGTATATTTGGAAAATCATTATCTTTCGATTTCTCCGATTACGGACAGAATTCGATTTCCCAGCCTACTCAGGATTTTATCGATTCACTGCCTGCTGATGCACATATCCGGATCGTAGGCCTTTTTAACCGTCCCGATAATGTGTCCGGAACTCCTTATCAGTACATTATCCCTTTGCTTGATGATTATGTTAAGAAATCAGACGGTAAGATTACCGTAGAATATGTTGACCTTACAGAGAATCCCGGAATCATTACGCAGCTTGATCCTTCAAATACTTATGATCTTGCTTCAAACATAGACAATTTCGTTATCGAATATAATGGCAGACTTAAGATCATAGCTCCTATTGATTGCTATTCTTTTGATGAGAACCGTTATTATTCTACGGGAGTATATTACATTACCGGCAACAATACTGAATATATCTTTACAAATAACATGAATATGCTTACCAGCAATTATCTGTGTAAAGCTTATATAGTTTCCGGACTTAAGGAAGATGGCAGTTTTTATATAACACAGATTCTTAATTCCATGTCTATTGATGTAGAGGAACTTCCTTCTTCAGATAATTTCACGATTCCTGAAGACTGTAATCTTTTGATCCTGAATGGTCCTAATGCTGATATTTCCGAAAAGATGTATGTTGCAATGTCAGATTACCTCAAAAATGGAGGAAAGATATTTGTTGCAGTTAATTTCAATCTTAAGAATGTAACTGAGAGATTTGAGAGACTCAATCTTCTTCTCAACGAGATGAATGTTAATATTGATCCGGCTCTTATAAACGAAAATGATCCGGGTTATCAGAGAAGCGGTTATACGATCGATCATACTGTTACTGCAACTGATTCTTTTGTTGAATATGCTTCTATTCCTTATATTCACGCAACATACAGTAGATCAATAAGTGTATATAACAATCCAAATTCAGGTGCAACTGCGGTACCTGTTTTAAAGACAAGTAACAACGCAACTTTGACTGAATTTGATAACAGCGGCAATGCCTTAGAGAATTCTACAGATACAACTAACCAGTATTATGTTGGTATGTTTGCTTTCGGTCAGGGTTATAATGCTGCAAAAGTATTTGTATATGGTACAACGAACCTTACTTCTGATGAATATATTTCCGGTTATGGAATGAATGATGTTAATGTCGAGTTCTTTAGATCAAGTATAAGAGAACTTACGAGTTCAATGTCTACTGCTGATATTAATGTTGCTACTAAAAACGTTGATAATTTCTCGCTTAACAGTACAAAAGTCAGCACATCTTCATCAACGCTTATCATGGTGATATTTATGATCTTTATTCCGGTTATCCTTGTCGGAGCTGCCGTAATCGTATACACAAAGAGGAAGAATCTCTGATATGAAGTCAGTTAAGAATCTTATCGTACCTGCACTTATACTTGTTGCGCTCATTATCGGTGCAATAGTTTATTTTGCAGTCGATAAGTATAGAAATAACAAGATTAATGAGACTACCGGAAGCGGTATGATTGAAGTAGTTTACTTTAATTCTATGGATATTTCTTCTGTTTCTGTATTTAGCCGAGATACCGGTTATACTACATCGGTTAGTTGTTCTACAGATTCAACCGGTATTACAAGCTATGAATATCAGGGCGATGATAAAGATCCTTCAGCAGATTATTCTCAGTCTAAACTTTCGCATTTTGTGTCGTTGATGTCATCTTTTTACGGCTTTGCAAATGTTTCTTCTTCCGGGAATCTGGCTGAATACGGACTTGATAATCCAGCATTTACTGTTACTATCAATGCTTTGAATGGTTCTGTAACAACAGTTTATCTTGGTAATAAATCTCCTGACGGAAAATATTGTTATTTAAATGTTTCCGGCTCGCAGGATATATATACTGTCACAGCTATTACACTGGATAATGCCAATGTTACTTCCGTATTTTTCCTTGATTCAAGAGCATTGGATATCAGTTATCAGGATCTTGATACTGTTCATTTTGACAGGAAGAGTGACGGTCTTTCTCTTGACGCCAGAGTTTCCGTTACTGCATCAGGAATTGCAAACTTTGAGATCTATAAGCCATACAAACATGCTGCTAGCCAGTATTTCGGTACTTTAATTGACACTATCGTTTCGCTTGAAATCAAAGATTATGTAGCTGTAAGTGACAGTGAAAAAGCTTCTTACGGCCTTGATGATCCGGAGTTTCATTTTGTTCTTAATATGAAGAACGGTGATAAAACAGAAATCTATTTCGGCAAAAAGATCGATAATTCCTATTATGGTTATATATCTGGCAGTGACATTTGTTTCGTAATTAATTCATATCAATTGGAAGGTCTTGAACTTAAGGAGTTGATTCTAATTGATCCATATATCTGCTACTGTTATGTTAAGGATATTTCATCTATTACTGGCACATACGGAGACAAAACATTCAAATTTGAATTGGATGTTCCTGACGGAAAAAGCATTACTTCCCAAGAGGCATTCGTCACTCTTGACGGACGCAATGCCCAGATATCTGATTCATTGGGCAGATCATACTGTTCAATTCTTTTTGAAAGTATTGCATGCATCAGCATTGGCGGAATTGAAACTAATGCCAGCGTTAATACAGTACCCGGACCTGTTATGTCATTGAGTTTTCTTGATAAGAATTATGTAACAACGACTTATGATTTTTATTCCAGAGACAATGATTCATTCTATGTTTTTAAAGACGGTGAATATACAGGTTTCTATGTATATTCAAGAGAATTGTTTAATGACGGCGGCACGGACACATATAGTTATGGCTGTTGGAAAGCATATGAGCTTTTAAGCGAAGCTATTTCCGGAAACGTTAACGGCATCTATGATCTGCCGAAAGAAGTATAAGATGAAGAATAAAACTAAGAAAATTGAAAAGCCGGTTATAAAGAATGATTCAAAGCCTTCTGAAAAGAAAAAAGAAGGCGGTATTTCGCAGTCCATGATCCGTAAGGGTCTTACGATAGCTGTTACGATCTTTGCTGCGCTGTTGATCATCAGCATAGGCCTTATTTTCGTTGTATCCAAAAAGATCGATTCTATGTCAGGTGCTGATGCGCAGATCAAGCTCTCGGCTCAGGGCGGTTTCTCATGCGAGTATTCTGAAGCACAAAAGCTTTATCCTTACGCAGACGGCGTTATTAAGATAACATCTGAACGTATTGCTTATCTCAACCTTTCTGGTACCGAAGTTTTCGCACAGGCAGTATCTTATCAGAACCCGCAGTGTGTTACTTTCGGTGAGTATGTAGCCGTATTTGACCGTGACGGTTATAACTTTACCGTTCTTGACAGGGATGGAGTATGGTACAGCAAACCTACGCAAAATCCGGTTAAGTCCGTTCAGATGTCTGAAGACGGCTTTACTGCCGTTATCTGCGGAAGTGAAGAGTCTTTCGGTGAAGTTGTTGTTTATGATAAGAGCGGAAATCAGATAGCCGTATGGACATCTTATAATTCAGGTTTCCCGGTCTGCTGCACATTTAATACTGATTCATCTCTTATTGCCGTATCCACGATAAATACCAGTGGTGCCGTTATTGTTCCTTATATCAGAGTTTTCTCTATCGAGAAGACTAATAAGGGTTACGAAGTTGATGACTATGCGGTATATACCACTGAAGACAATGTAATCTTTGCTTCGATCTGCTATGTCGGCAATAAGCTCTGCTGTTTTACGTCAAATGGCTTCTACGAAGTTAAAGATAATACTCTTGCAAGGATGGATACACCTTTTTCAGCCATCGGTTATGTTAAAAAGGTCGGAAATAATCTCTTCGTTACTTATTCCGACGGTGTCAGCCAGCTTAACAGGCTTGCGATAATTAATTCTTCCGACAGTATTATCTATGATTCCAATATAGGAACCAACATCATCTGCGTTGCCCAGGGAGACGGCTATTATGCCATCAGCGTTGATAAGAGAGTATTTGTTTATAACACATCGGGTGTTATCACCAACGATTATGCCGTTGATGAAGATATCATCAGAATGAATTTCCTTTCTGGCAATAAGCTCTGCGTTGTTTCAACGAGCGGTGTTCATACGATAACCTGAGGTCAGTTATGGAATTGGAAGTAAAGCTCAGTTTTGACAGCAAGGATAAATTATACGGTCTGGCAGTTTCGGACGAATTCACGGAATATTGCACCGATGCTGTTAAGCCTGAGTCCGTACTTCTTGAAAATACTTACATAGATACTCCCGGCATGGACATAACAAAACGCGGCGGTATGATCAGAGTAAGACATTATAAGGGTTCCGAAGAAGATTTCTATGAATTCACCGTAAAGTACGGCGGAGGAGTAACGGAAGGTTTCCACAAGCGTTATGAGTGGAATGCCAGAAGTGAAGATGATCTGTTCTCCATTGAGCGATTTAAGTCTCTGATTACCACTGACAGTGATCCTTCGGATTTGCTGTCTGAAGTCTTTTGCGGCATTAAAGATGAAGATCTTAAGCCCATATGTTCCAATTCTTTTAACAGGACCATATATAATCTTGCTTTTGCTGATAGTACTATAGAAGCATGTTTTGACTATGGTCTGATAACTAATTCAGACGGTTCCAAAACTGACGAGATATGTGAACTTGAACTGGAATTAAAATCAGGTGAACCTGCTGATATAGATCAGCTTGCGAAAATAATATCCGGTAAGACAGGCTGTGTTCCGCTTGATAATACCAAGTACGGACGAACATTAAAGTTAGCAACGGGAACTGAACATGAGTAATAACATCTACGATTGTCTGATAATTGGAGGAGGTGCTGCAGGTCTTTACTGTGCAGCCAGGCTTGCCAGGGCTGCATTTGCCGGTAAGAAGGTCCTTATTCTTGAAGGCGGCAGCAGAGTAGGCAAGAAGCTTGCCCTTACAGGAAGCGGCAGATGTAATCTGTCAAATTCCGCAATAGAGATCTCAAAGTACAACACTGACGATGTTTTTAAACTTGAAAAATGTCTTAACAGATACGGATATCTTGAGACTGCTGATTTTTATGAAAATGTTCTCGGCGTAGTTCTTGAACAGAAAGGCTCTCTTATTTATCCCTCTACTTTAAAGAGTTCCACCGTTGTCGACGCTTTAAGGTTCTATCTTGAAGATTTCCATATTGAAACTGTCTTCAAAGAACATGTTGCTTCAATTGCCAAAAACAAATTTTTCGAAGTGACAACTGATTCTGATGAGACTTATCTGGCTAAGAATGTTGTCATAGCAACCGGCGGAATCACATATCCTTCAACCGGATCCAACGGTGATGTCGTAAATATCATGGAAGGCATGACAGACGATTCTTTCTTCGTCCCTTTCAGACCTGCGCTTACATCTCTTACATCAGACACGCCCGGAATCAAGGCGCTTGCAGGTATCAGGTGCAGAGGCGACGTTAAGATCTTAAACAGAGACGGGATCATAAAAGCACAGTCAGAGGGTGAGATCCTTTTTACCAAAGAAGGCGGCATCTCAGGCATCTGTGTAATGGATGTTTCTGACAGTGTCGTTCAGCTCATAGATGAAGGGGAGACAGATATTAAGGCTGTTCTTAATCTTACCGGCAAATCAGCCGGTGAAATCTGCCAGATGATATATATCAGACGCCAGATGTATGCTCACAGAAACTGTGCTGATGCTTTGTCCGGTATGCTCTTAAGAAATATCACTGATTTCGTAATGAAGAGCATGGGATTAAAGTGCGATAAGATGACTCTCCGCGAGCTTGACGATAAGAAGATAGCCAAACTTTCTAATCTCTTATGCGCTTTCCCCGTAAGTGTTACGGGTTATGGAGATGCTGATAAGGCACAGGTCTCATCAGGCGGATTCAAGCTCTCTAAATTAGATGATAACTTGCAGGTCAAAAACTGCCCCGGACTTTATATCATCGGTGAGGCAGTTAACGTAAACGGAATCTGCGGAGGTTACAACCTGCAGTGGGCTTGGACTTCGGCAGCTCTTGCAGCGGAAGGTATATCTCAGAATGTTTGAGATAAAAGTTAAACCTGAAGTTTTAAAAGACAAAACCGTCTTATCCAAAAATCCTGATTCGGTCCTGATAGTAAAAGCGATCAAAAAGTCAGGCAATAGAGCCATGCGGGCAGGTCTTAAAGAGCTTGAAGAAGGAAATAAAGTTCTTGATATCACCAAGAAGTTTATCGATGCCAGACACGGCAAAGTGTTTATCAATTACAGGTTTGATTTTATCCTGCCTGAATCAAGAAAAACCAGGTCAGAAGAGATAGATTCTACAGGACTTCCTTATATTGATGATTTTGATGGTACTAAAGAATTTAAACGTCCTGTAGTTGTAGGCACAGGCCCTGCAGGACTTTATGCAGCTCTCATCCTTGCAAAATACGGGTTAAGACCGATCGTTCTTGAACGTGGTCCGGAAATGAGTCAGAGAATAAAAGACACAGAAGCATTTAAGCAGGGAAAAGGTACTGTCAAACCAAATTCAAATATACAGTTTGGTGAGGGCGGAGCCGGAACCTTTTCTGACGGTAAACTATATTCAGGAATAAGTTCAGGTCTTAAGGACTTTGTCCTGCAGTCTATGATTGCTCATGGAGCACCTTCAGACATCATGTACGATGCTCATCCACATATCGGCACTGACAGATTAAGGAAAGTTGTTACCGGTGTCAGGGAAGACATTATCGCTTTAGGCGGTGAAGTTAGATTTAATACTCTTTTTCTCGGCTATAAGACATCAAAAGGCAAGCTTAACAGCATCACCGTTGAATCAGATAACGGAACATATGAAATACCTTGTGATAAGCTTATACTTGCGATTGGTCATTCCAGCAGGGACACCTTCAGAGCTCTTAACAGACTTGGAATGGATATGCAGTCCAAACCTTTCTCTGTTGGCGTTAGAATAGAGCATCTGCGTTCTGATATTGATACATCCCAATTTGGATTTGATTCGGCTTTTTCGCCGGATGTTACTCCTGCGATCTATAAGCTTTCATGTGATACAAAGACAGGCCGTAAACTCTATACTTTTTGTATGTGTCCTGGCGGCGAAGTAGTTGCTGCCCAAAGTGACAGCAGAAGTGTCTGTACAAATGGTATGAGCTACCGTGCCCGAGATTTAGAGAATTCAAACAGTGCGATCCTCGTTCCAATAGACAGTAATGATTATGGTGATGGTGTTCTTGACGGAATTAAATTCCAGGAAGAGCTTGAACATAAAGCGTTTATTGCAGGCGGCAGTACCGGCAAAGCGCCTTCAGTTAGATACGGAGATTTAATCAAGAACAGCATTACAACAGAATTCGGTAAGGTAAAACCTTCGTTTATGCCGGGCGTTACCTGTGGTGATCTTTCTGAAGTTTTCCCTGAAGTAGTTTTGGATACGATTAAAGATGGCGTAAATGTAATGGGCAGGAAGATCAAAGGTTTTGATGATCCTGATGCGGTTTTAACAGCTGTTGAAGCCAGAAGTTCATCTCCGGTAAGGCTCGTAAGAGATCCTGAATCACTTCAGAGCACTTCGGTCGAAGGTATCTATCCCTGCGGTGAGGGAGCCGGTTATGCGGGCGGAATCATGTCATCTGCAATTGACGGAATAAAATGCGCCAATAAACTTGCCGTTTCATTGCTTAACTGTTCGAAAACTCAATAATCAATGTTGTTTTACCGATTTTAGCGATAAAATCAAAACCATAAAAGCAGGAGGTGTTTCATTTATGAATCAGGAAAAAAATACAGCTGTCGTTACAGTTTTGGGAAGGGACAGAGTCGGTATCATCGCTGACGTCTCAAGACTTCTTGCAGACTATGGAATCAACATCAAAGACATCTCACAGACTATCCTTGATGACATCTTTACGATGGTAATGATGGTTGACCTCAAGGACGTTGTAATTGAGGAATCAGATATCTCGGAAAAGCTTGGTGAAATCGGCAAAAAGCTCGGAGTGCAGATCACGATCCAGCACACAGGTCTTTTCAACGCCATGCATACAATCTGATTATTTAAGAGGTTTATATGATTAACGATCGCGAAATTATTGAAACGATGCAGATGTTCAATGACCAGCATCTCGATATCCGTACTATTACCATGGGCATCTCGCTTATGGACTGCGCTGCACCGACGGTTGAGGAATCATGCAACAGGATCTACGATAAAATCTGCAAATACGCCGGAAAGCTTGTCGAGACAGGTGAGCTCATCAGCAAAAAGTACGGTATTCCGATCATTCACAAGAGAATATCCGTAACGCCTATCTCCATTGTTGCTTCTGCATGCGGAGTAAAGGATTACACACCATTTGCCCAGGTATTGGATAAAGCGGCAAGAACATGCGGAGTCAACTTCATCGGCGGTTTCTCAGCTCTCGTACAGAAGGGCTACACAAATTCAGACAAGGTTCTCATCGAATCGATTCCTGATGCACTCGCCGCAACAGAACTGGTTTGTTCATCTGTTAATGTCGCATCAACTAGAACAGGTATTAACATGGATGCAGTCCGTGACATGGGCGTCATCATTAAGAAGACTGCCGAAGCTACAAAAGAATCAGGTGCTTTGGGCTGTGCAAAGCTCGTGGTTTTCGCAAACGCACCTGAAGATAATCCGTTCATGGCAGGAGCTTTCTTAGGTCCCGGCGAACCTGAATGCGTAATAAATGTCGGTATTTCAGGTCCGGGTGTTGTTAAACACGCTCTTGAAGGCGTCAGAGGCAGGGACTTTGGTACAGTTGCAGAGACCATTAAGAAAGCTGCATTCAAGATCACCAGAGTAGGCGAGCTTGTTGCCAGGGAAGCTTCTGAGAGATTAAGAGTTCCTTTTGGAATAATCGACCTCTCACTTGCTCCGACACCTGCAGTCGGTGACTCAGTCGCAAGACTTTTGGAAGAGTTCGGACTTGAGACATGCGGTACATGGGGTACGACTGCTGCTCTCGCCATGCTTAATGACGCAGTTAAGAAAGGCGGTATCATGGCATCTTCTTATGTCGGCGGTCTTTCCGGCGCATTCATTCCGGTCTCCGAAGATGAAGGCATGATCGCTGCTGCAAGATCAGGTTCTCTGAAGCTCGAAAAGCTCGAAGCCATGACTTGCGTTTGCTCCGTAGGTCTTGACATGATCGCGGTTCCCGGTGACACGACTGCCGAGACGATCTCCGGCATCATCGCTGACGAGATGGCAGTAGGTACATTCAATAACAAGACAACAGCCGTAAGACTTATTCCTGTTCCCGGTAAAAATGTCGGTGACAGCGTTGAGTTTGGCGGCCTTTTGGGAACTGCTCCAATTATGGATGTTAACCGTGCTTCTTGTGCTGATTTTATCCACAGAGGCGGAAGGATTCCGGCTCCGATCCATTCAATGCGTAACTGATCTTTATGAAGAAGGACAAAGACATCATCCAGGCAGATCCGGAAACGGTTGAATCTTCTGAACCTCAGAAGACCAAATTCAGGCATTTCTGGGATTATGTAACCGATTACAAACGTAAAACGGTTGCTCTGGCTTTGCCGTCAATAGCCTTCGATATCGTTTATTCGATATTCCTTTTTACGATGGCTGTTCTGACCTTTTCATTCTGGCTTTTCGTAATGTCCTTTTATCATGTCCTTCTTTACATGCTCAGAATCAATATTTTATATAGAGCCGGCAGGGGAGCGATATTCAAAGGCAAAAGATTCAGCGAGAGAGTAAATTACCGCAAGTTTTCAAGAAACCTCATTCTGCTTGATGCAGTTTTCGCATATGCTGTTTATCTTATAGTCAAAGGTAATGTAACACACGACTATCCGGGCATTCTTGTATATGCTTATGGTGTCTATGTTGCATATAAAGTTACTCTTGCGTTGATCAATTTGTTTAAGGCCCATAAGCATAAATCTCTTACAGCACTTTCATTAAGAAAGATCGGCATTGTCGATGCGATGGTTTCTTCACTTGCTCTTATGTGGGCGTTTTCTCACAGGGATGAAGGTCAGCTGTCAGATTTTGCCAGAATGATCGAAAAATACAGCGGCATTGTTGTTGTCGCAATTATCTTCATAATGGGTTTTGCGGGATTGATTACCTGCATTAAGCTTAAAGCTAAGGAAAAGAAAGAACGGAAAGAAGGAAAAACATAAATGTGGTTTGAAGAAGCAGTTTTTTATCAGATCTATCCCTTGGGATTTTGCGGGGCACCTTTTGAGAACGACGGTAAGCCTGAATCAAGGATCTTAAAGGTCTTAGACTGGATCCCCCACATGAAAAAACTGGGAATCAATGCTATTTATTTTTCTCCTGTATTCGAATCAGATACACACGGATATAACACAAGAGATTACGGACTCATTGATACGAGACTCGGTACGAATGATGATTTCAAAAAGGTTGTATCCAAGCTTCATAAAGAGGGGATCAAGGTAGTTCTGGACGGCGTGTTCAATCACGTCGGCAGAGGTTTCTGGGCTTTTAAGGATGTTCAGGAAAAGAAGTGGGATTCACCTTATAAAGACTGGTTTCATCTTTCTTTTGACGGCAATTCAAACTATAACGACGGTTTCTGGTATGAAGGCTGGGAGGGCAATTACGACCTTGTTAAGCTCAATCTCAGAAACCCTGCAGTTATTGACCACATTCTTGATAAGGTTAACTATTGGATCGATTTTTTCGATATCGACGGTTTAAGACTTGATGTTGCATACTGTCTTGACCATGAATTCTTAAGAAGACTTCGTGAATTCACAGATTCCAAGAAGAATGAATTCTTCCTTCTTGGCGAGGTCCTTCACGGTGAATACGGCAGAATGCTTAACGATATGCATCTTCATTCACTTACAAATTATCAGTGCTATAAGGGAATCTATTCTTCCTTTAATTCAGCCAACATGTTTGAGATCATGCATTCTCTTATGAGACTCTTCGGACCTGAAGACTGGACAGTCTGCAGGGGAGCGCATCTTCTTTCATTTGCTGATAACCACGATGTTACGAGGATCGCATCGATCCTGAACGATGAGAGATGCCTGCCTCTTGTTTATACACTTGTATTTACAATGCCCGGAATTCCTTGTGTTTACTATGGCTCCGAGTGGGGAGCAAAGGCCAGAAAAGAAGAAGGCGACCCGGCATTAAGGGCATGCTTCGAAAAGCCAGAATGGAACGGGCTTACTGATCACATCGCTAAATTATCCGAAGCCAAGAAGAATTCCAATGCTCTTAATTATGGCGGTCTCCGAATCGTTGTGCTGACAAATAAGCAGTGTATCTTTGAGCGTAATTCAGGCGATCAGCGTGTTATGGTTGCTATCAATATGGATTCCAATCCTTATACGGCACATTTCGATGCAGGCTGCGGCCAGGCAAAAGAACTCTTATCAGGCAGCATTCATGATTTCGGCGGCGGTTCAACATTACAGCCATTTTCATCAGAGATATGGTTGATGGAAAGGTGAATTAATTATTCACTGCTTCTTCGATAGACTCGGCTTTGCCTCTGAAGATCTTACTCTTAATCTGTTTTAAGGATTCCCTGTTTCTGCATGTTGCGGGAATAAGATCATTATGACTTTTGATGAATTCATCGGCTTCATCAATCTCTTTCTGGAGTTTTGTGATCATTTCAGAAGCTTTTTCGTCAGCTTTTTTCTGTTCGGCGACTCTCTTATCATATAGTTTTTTGTTTGCGCTTTTACGAAGAAGTCTTGCGATTACAACCGAAATCGTGAAATAGATTGCTGCACCGATAATGTAGCTGAAGTAAACTTCGGAACGGTATTCAGCTTTGGTTAAATATGCAATTAAAACTATAAGGAACGTTCCTATAACGGGAAATGCAACAAGGAATGGCCATAAGAATTTTATTAATGAATAGCCATCATTAGGATCATATGTGATTCCCATGTCCATTTTGAGTTTTTTGATCCTATCTCCGTTTTCATTTTTAGTGTTCAGAGCGGACATATAATCATCCAATAATTTAATGGTTTCCTGTCTATCCATATTAGTCATCCTTTTTTGAGAAATTATAGCATACCAAAAAAGATATGAATAAATGATATACTCTCGTTATGAATATAGAAAAACCTTCACAGATCAATGATAACCGCTTAAGATTTGATTCATTCTCCGGTAATGAAGACTCTTTGTTTCGTTCGAAAAAACAGCGTCTTCCGGCTATGGGCTGGAACAGCTGGAATGCTTTCGGCAGCGGCAACACCGAAGAACTGACTAAGGCTATGATCGCCAAGATCAAGGAGCTTGGTCTTGATGATTTCGGTTATAAATATATCGTTCTTGATGACGGATGCTATCGTCCTGAAAGAGTTAATGACCATCTTGAATCTGATCCTGTTAAATTCCCGTCAGGCTTTAAGGCAATGGCAGATACTTTACATGCTGCAGGTCTTAAGTTCGGTATGTATAACGATATCGGAACAAAGCTCTGTTCCGGCGCGGAAGTAGGAATATATAAACACGAGAAGATCGACTGTGAAGACTACATCAACTGGGATATCGATTTCATTAAAGTCGATAACTGCTATTACATGTGGGATAACGCAACCTTTTCTAATCCTGAGAATGCAGTATATTCATATGCTCCCAACATTAAATCTATAACCATTGCAGGTACAACTTATTCGGCTGTAAACGATGCTGAGATCACCGGTACACGTGCATCTGTAAAAGATGATTATGTTACCTTTATCGGTACTTTCGACGGTACTGCTCCTGATCACAGTCCTGTCGGTAACAGAAGCAGTGAACTAGTATTTGAAGTAGAGACGGATGAAACGGGTATATATGAGCTTGTCATATCATACGCTACAGGTAAAGAAGAGGGTGTAGGCAGATGGCTTCAGATTGCAGTAAATAGCGATGTTGTTTTCGATGAGATGCTGCCTGAGACCGAATCTCCAGAGACATTTACAGATTCCGCTCCCATAAAATTAAAGCTTGTTTCCGGATTCAATAAGATAAGAATAATGAATCACAGAAGGCAGGAGAATACCCTCAATTCTTATACTGAGATCCGTAAGGAACTTGAGAACTTCGGTAAAGACAGAGACATAGTATTCTCGATATGTGAATGGGGTAAGACCCAGCCGCAGAACTGGGGACACCTTGTCGGTGATTCATGGCGGATACTAAATGACATTACATTCCAGGTCGGTGCTGACGGTAATAACGGTACAGCTGCATGGGAGGGTGATTACACTACATCCATCACATCTCAGTATAACAAAGCAGTAATAATGGATGAGTTTGCAGGTCTTGATAAAGGCTGGAACGATCCTGATATGCTCGTCATCGGAATGGACGGTATAACGGAGACCATGTGCAAATCCCATATGGCTATGTGGTGCATGATGAATTCACCGCTCATGCTCGGCATGGATTTAAGACGCGTGAATAAAGGCGACTGGATGTATAACCTCATCACAAACGATGATCTTATTGCGTTAAATCAGGACACGCTCGGAGTTCAGGCTAAGCGCATATTTACTACTTTTAAGTGTGAAGATCCTTCAACTGAATATATCAGGGATAACAACAGGGTAGATGTTCTTGCAAAGCCTCTTAATAACGGTGATATAGCACTAGCATTCTTTAACCTTAAGAATGAAGAACATACTGATAAAGTAAGTGTTTCCGTTGATCAGATAATAAGCAGTATCTCAAATAAGTTGAGTAAGTCTGCGGTTGAAAACTTTAAGAACGCTTCATCATATCAGTTGAAAGACCTTTTCACTAAAGACTACAAAGAATCTTCTGATAAGACATTTTCTGTTGATTCCATTTCTGCCTGCGACTGTTTAGTCTACAGGATCACACCGTTTGTATGACACGATTTGAGTTCATCCAAAGACTTCTTGAAATATTCGGAGATGATAACGAAGATGTCTTTTCGAAGGGTCTTGAAAACGGATGGCTTGAATTTGAAGACAAACTATACCGTGACGATGAGATTAACAGAAAGAATATTGCACGCATAATTCATTTATATCTTCTGAAAGAGAAAGGGATTTCCGATCTTAAAGATATCAGCAAGGCGGCTGAACTTCGTGATCTTTATGACTGCAGGGTTTGCGCTAATCATGTTGCTCAAGTATATTTGAGAGATATAATGAGTGCGAAAGAATTATCTGTAAACGGCGGATTTCTCTGGTTCGATCTTAACGGTGAAGATGACTCTTCCGCAATAGAAGATTATCTTATCCGCGCTTATGGAATTACAATGAATGCTCAATAGGGAAGATATAATGACAAAGAAAAAGTCATCAAAAGCTGTAATAGTTATTCTGATATCTCTTGTAGTGCTTGCAGCACTATGGATAGGTGTATCTCTCGGACTTTACACGATATATTTCGGAAGACGTTTTGAGACTAATAAGGCATTCATGTATCACGCTGAATCTTTTGAAGGTCTTGAACGTACAAGATATGAGTTTGCTTCTGATCAAGGCCAGACCATTGTTGGATATATGTATTCAGCCGGAACGGAGCAGAAGGCGATAATTGTATTTGCCCACGGATATGGTGCCGGCGGACATAACTCGTATATGCCTGCCATTAACTATTTTGCTCAGAATGGATATTATGTTTTTGCTTACGATGCCACCGGAAATGATGAGAGCGGCGGAAAAGGGATAGGCGGCGTTCCCCAGGGTGTTATTGATCTGGATTATGCAATATCATTTGTAGAAGACAGCGGTAATTTCCCCGATCTTCCGATAGGCCTTTTCGGTCACAGCTGGGGCGGTTATTCCGTATCAAATGTTCTTACATATCATCCTGAAGTAGAAGCAGTAATTGAATGCTCCGGCCCTAACAGTTCAAGTGATCTTGTTGAAGGCGGTGGCACGAAGGTAATCGGTCCTGTCGTTAAAATTCTGATGCCTGTAATTAAAGTTTATGAGCGAGCAAAATACGGCGATTATGCAACCAACAGCGCACTTATCGGATTTGCTTCAACAGATGCTGAAATAATGGTCGTTCACAGCAGTGATGATAATGTTGTTCCTATCGAATATGGTTATGACATTTATTACGATGCTTTCAAAGATGATCCGAGATTTACTTTCATAAGACTTGAAGGAAAAGGACATAATCAGTTTTTGAATGTAGATCAAAACAAGGATCTATACGAATCTTTTGTTGCGTTCTACGATAAAAATTTGTTCTGAAAAGCGGCCAAATGACGTCATTATAGGTGCAAATCCTTTAAAATAGCCACAAAAATAATAGTTTCTGCCTAAAACTGCATATATAATTATTTGTACTATCACAGGTTCTTTGAATCAAAAAACAAGACTTATGAGGTGACAAATTATGAGTATTACAAAAAAGCTTATGTCTTTTTCGTTGGCACTTTTTATTGCGTTAGGCGTTTTGGTTTGCCCGCTCTTTGCCAATAAGAGTAAAGCTGATACAAGAGTTGCTTATTCAGGCATTGGCGTTATCGATGATTTCCTTAACGATCCCAGATGGTCTGAAGGAAATGAATGGACAAGCAGCACTACACCTAAGCTTGCATCAGGCGGTACAGGCTGCTATGCATATGCTGCTGACTATGCATTATATTGTTATGGTAAAAGTCCTACGAGCGGCGAAGCATTCTACGATATTAATGAGATTGCCGTAGGTGACATAATTACTTCAGGCAATCCCAATACGTGGTCTGTCGGTCACTGGGCTATCGTAATCCATCGTGAGGGCGATGTTCTTACCCTTGCTGAAGGCAACGCAATGGATCAGGTCCTTATCGGCAGAGAATACATAATCATCAGTGATGAAAACAGATTTGACGGTGACAGATCAGACAGATGCTTCCTCACAGGTTATCACTTCCTTGAATCACCTTACGGATGGAAAGATACAGGTGACGGCTGGGTATTCTATGACGCTACCGAGACAAGAGTAACCGGATGGCAGAGCATTGACGGCTATTACTATTATTTCGATTCCAACGGAATCATGCAGACCGGATGGCTCTTATATAACGACAACTGGTACTACCTTGAAAGCTCCGGCAACATGCATAAGGGCTGGCTCTACTATAACGGCGACTGGTATTACATGAATGACGACGGCACGATGGCCACAGGCTTTATCTACGACGGCGGTTATAAGTATTATCTGACTTCATCCGGCGCAATGGCCACAGGATGGGAGTATATTGACGGATTGTGGTATTACTTCTATTCCGACGGCAGTGCGGCTTCAGGCTGGATCTACAGCGGCGGCGACTGGTATTTCCTCTATAGCGGCGGCGATATGCTCACCGGCTGGCTCGATGTAAACGGCTGCAGATATTTCATGAACGCTTATGGAGCTATGTGTACGGGCTGGATATACTATGACGGAAACTGGTACTTCTTCAACAGTTCCGGCGCAATGGAAACAGGCTGGCTGCATTCAGGCGGTGAATGGTATTACCTCTATTCAGACGGTACGATGGCTGCAGATACAACGATCGACGGATATTATGTAGATGCAAGCGGTGCCTGGGTAGCATAAATACAATTTAGTCCAATAACAAAGAGGTTGTCTTAAGTGACAACCTCTTTTTGTTAGTTATGTTTTCGAAAAGTTATTTCTTAAAGATTCTCAAGATAGTTCTTTACCGTCTCCGGAGCGGGACCGCCTGTAAGTTTTCTGCCTTCAACACATGTCTTAAGGGAAATTGCATCATAGACATCTTCCTCAAAAGCAGGAGAGAATTCTTTAAGCTTATCAAGTGAAACATCAAGTAATGAGATACCGTTCTCGATGCAGTAATGAACGAGCTTTCCTGAAATTGCGTGAGTCTCACGGAAAGGAAGTCCCTTCTTTACGAGATAGTCAGCAAGATCAGTAGCATTTGTGAATCCGCCAAGCGCAGCTGCTTCCATATTATCCTTGCGGATGGTCATTGTCTTGATCATGCCTGTGAAGGGAGGAAGTACAGCCTTGATAGTATCGATGCAGTCAAACATTGCTTCCTGAACTTCCTGCATATCCTTGTTGTATGTGAGGGGAAGGCCCTTCATGATTACGAGAAGTGAGATAAGGTCACCGTAAACACGGCCAGTCTTACCACGTGTAAGTTCAGCAACGTCAGGATTCTTCTTCTGGGGCATCATGGATGAACCGGTAGAATAAGCATCGTCCAACTCATAGAACTTGAATTCCTGTGATGCATAAAGAATGATCTCTTCGCTCATACGTGAAAGATGCATCATGAGAATTGAGCAGGCAGAAGCAAACTCAATGGCAAAATCCCTGTCTGCTACACCGTCAAGTGAGCAGAGTGTAACTCCGTTCATACCAAGCTGCTCAGCAACAAAAGAACGGTCTAAAGGATATGTCGTTCCGGCAAGCGCGCCGCTTCCCAAAGGGGAAATGTTTGCACGATCCTTAGCTTCATTGATTCTGTCGATGTCTCTCTTGAACATCTCGATATAAGCGGAAAGATAGTGGGCATAAGTAATAGGCTGTGCTCTCTGGAGATGGGTATAACCGGGCATGTATGTCTCGGTATTAGCCTTAGCTATCTCAACTAATGTATCAAGAAGGCTATCTAACAACTCGATGATCTCTCCGGCTTCATCAACCATATAAAGACGCTGGTCCAAAGCAACCTGGTCATTTCTTGAACGGCCGGTATGAAGACGCTTGCCTGCATCACCTATACGGTTTGTGAGTTCTTCTTCGATAAACATGTGGATATCTTCAGCATCTGAATCGAATGTCAGTTTGCCGGATTCGATATCTTCCTTGATGGAAAGAAGTCCGCTCTTTATATCATCAGCATCCTTTTGTGAAATAACGCCCTGTTTAGCAAGCATCTGTGAATGAGCAATAGAACCTTCAATGTCCTGGCTGTACATCTTACAGTCAAAGGGAAGGGAAGAGTTGTAATCGTTTACTTCTTTGTCGGTTGCTTTCTCGAAGCGTCCGGCCCACATTTTTTTAGCCATATAGTTACTCCTTTATATAATCAGGATCGATCCTGATCATTTCTGATAAAGCTTTGTTCCTGTAATTCAGATCTTCACGGAGTGTGAATCCCTGTGATTCCCAGAATTTATTACCGCCTTCGTTTTTCTTGAAAGCGACCAGAAGAACTTTATTGATACCTTCAGCCTTTAAAGCTTCCAAAGCAAGATCTACAAGCTTTTTGCCGATACCTGATCTTCTATAATCAGGTGAAACGCATGCATGTTGTATGATGCCGCGCCTTCCGTCATGACCACATAATATCACACCAACGACTTTTTCATCGCAAACTGCAACGAAAGAAGTAGAAGGATTGCGTTTGAGGTATTTTTCTATGCCTTCTTTGGAATCATCCTTGTTATTAAGGCCATTGCCGCATTTGATCCAAAGATCATAAGCCTGTGTGTAATCTTCAATAGACATTAACCTGTATTCGATGTTCATGTTAGCAACCTCTCACCCTTTGTCTTCGTTGATTATCCACTGGCACATACCGCATCCAAAGTTTTCATTCGGACGCTTGAAGAAGCCGAATTTCTCATAGAATTCTTCTTTTCCTTTTGCTGCTACAAGTGTAACCATAACCTTGTAATCAGGTTTAAGCCAGCTGTTAATTGTTGTCATGATCTTCTCCATGATCATTCTGCCATATCCCGAACCCTGGTATTCAGGAAGAACGATTACATCCGCTATATATACAACATATCCGTGATCCCAGATAACACGTCCGAGAGCAATCGCTTTTCCTTCTTTCCGCAAGCAGAAGACATATGAATTCTTAAGCCCCTGTTCGGCCTGTTCGATTGGAAAAGCAGACCATCCTACGGCCTGGCGGAAGTCCATATATTCTTCAGGTGTAATGTAGTCAGTAAAAAGTACGTTCATATGAATCACCTTAGATGCTATAACAATGAATAAAAATGGGCTGCCTCCACATAAGAGACAGCCCTTGAAAAACTATATTAAGTAAATCAGAGTAAACCGTTCTTCTGCTTCATCTTAGCATTAACTTTCATAGGGAGACCGAAGCAGTTGATGAATCCGCCTGCATCAGCCTGGTTGTAAACGTCATCAGCCTCGAAAGTAGCGATCTCAGGATCGTAGAGGGAGAAGGGTGATGTTGTGCCTGCAGGTGTGCAGTTGCCCTTGTAGAGCTTCATCTTAACTTCACCAGTAACAACTTCCTGAGTCTTGTCTACGAATGCGGAGAGAGCCTCGCGGAGAGGGTGGAACCACTGACCATAGTAAACGAGTTCAGAGAACTTCTGTGCTACGAGATCCTTGTAGTGGATTGTGTCACGCTCAACTGTGAGGAGCTCGAGCTCTCTGTGAGCAGCGAAAAGGAGTGTTCCACCGGGAGTCTCATAAACGCCACGGCTCTTCATACCAACGAGACGGTTCTCAACGATGTCAGCGATACCAACGCCGTTAGCTCCGGCAACCTTGTTGCAGTATCTGAGGAGTTCAGCAGGAGAGAGCTTCTGTCCGTCAACTTCAACAGGGATACCCTTCTCGAACTTGATAGTTACATATGTAGGAGTATCAGGTGCCTTCTCAGGAGATACCATGAGCTCAAGGATCTTATCGAGGTTAGGCTCATTAGCAGGATCTTCGAGATCCATACCTTCGTGAGAGAGGTGCCAGAGGTTCTCGTCCTTGGAATAGTTGTTTTCCTTTGTAACAGGAACATCGATTCCACGAGCCTGAGCGTAGTCGATCTCTTCGTCACGAGACTTGATGTCCCAGATTCTCCAGGGAGCGAGGATCTTCATATCAGGATCGAGAGCCTTGATGGAAAGCTCAAATCTTACCTGGTCATTACCCTTACCTGTGCAGCCGTGTACGATTGTTGTGCATCCGTTAGCGTGAGCTGCTTCAACGAAGTGCTTAGCGATAACAGGACGAGCCATTGATGTACCGAGGAGGTATTTGCCCTCGTATACTGCATTAGCCTTGAGTGTAGGGTAGACGAAGTCTGCTACGAACTCATCAGTAATGTCTTCGATAATGCACTTGATAGCGCCGCACTTAAGAGCCTTTTTCTCAAGATAGTCGTGATCTACACCAACGCCAACTTCTCCGCAGTAAGCTACGACTTCGCAGTCATAGTGCTCGAGAAGCCACGGGATGATGATAGAAGTATCAAGTCCGCCTGAATAAGCCAGTAAGAATTTTTCTTTTGCCATAAGGCACCTCCGATTTATGAATATTTATGCATAACTTTGTATAAACTTCGCATATCATACACTTGACGACCATTTAAGTCAACACAAAGATTTTAATAATGTCGCTATATTAAAACAAGTAAGAAAAATATCTAATTTTTTGTGCATGTTTTTATACCTATCATTTTGTAAAAGCGGGGGCTTTTGTATAAAATCATATGTGGCATTATATGCATGAATAATTCTCAAGGGGAACTTTGATACCAATGGCTTATCCGTTGATGGAACATCTTACCGGTAACGGCTTTTTATTTTGTGGCAAGTATTACAGGGTAAGTTCAGAGCTTTGTGAGTCTCTCCAGAAACCCGTAGATATAAGAACTTATTATGAGACCATCCGTGTTAAAGACGGAGTTCTTTTGTTTGCAGAAGATCATCTCGCAAGACTCGTTAAGTCAGTTAAGGGCCTGGAAGATTTTCCTGTTGATACTTCCAAGATACTTGCTGAGAGCTACAGTCTTGTAGATCTCGAAAAGATCACAGAAGGTTCAATCAGGATAGTACTTACAAAAGAAAGTCTTCTTATACATCAGGCTGACATTACATTACCCGGCAAAGAGCTTTTCGAGCAGGGAATAAATACAAGCCTTCTTAACTGGGAACGCAAGACTCCCAATCTTAAGATATTCAGGGGCGATTACAAGACAACAGTTAATGAGAAGTTCAAAAAGGAAAACTCCCACGGACTTCCTTTTGAGCTTGTGCTTGCTGATAATGAAGGCAAATTGTATGAAGGATCAATGTCCAATCTGTTCGTCATCAGAGACGGTCAGGTGTATTCGGCTCCGGACAATAAGATCCTTATTGGCATTACACGTAAAAGAGTCATGGAAGCTCTTAACCGTTCAGGACTTGAACTACAGATCGGCACATTCAGACCTGAAGAACTCGATCCTTCACGCGACGCGATATTCGTATCGAGCACGCCTTTCGATATCCTGCCTGTCAGGTATATAGACGATTACGAATTCAAATCTGCTGATAATGAAATACTGAAGAATATCTCTAAGATGTATCAGGAATATACATCTGAATATATCGGCGCTGAAAAGCGCGCTTTGAACGGCTAACTATTTGGAGGTGGTATAAATGGAATCAAAATCAGGAAAGATATCGGTAACAACCGAGAATATTTTTCCGGTCATCAGACAATGGCTCTATGAGGATAAGGATATCTTCATCAGAGAATTAGTATCAAACTGTGCAGATGCTATCGCCAAGCACAGAAGACTCGTAGAATTGGGCAAGGCTGAGAAAGAGCCTGACAAAGCCGATTATTCGATCAGAGTCGTTTACGATGACGATAACAAGACTATTTCATTTGAGGATAACGGCATCGGCATGACCGAGAATGAGGTTGAGAAATATATCAACCAGATCGCATTCTCAGGCGCTCTCGATTTTGTTACCAAGTACCAGCAGGAGTCAACAGACAAGACCGGCATCATCGGTCACTTCGGTCTCGGTTTCTACTCAGCTTTCATGGTCGCAGATGAAGTTACTATCAACACAAAGAGCTTCATGGAAGATGCAGAGCCTGTTATCTGGAAATCCAACGATGGTATGGATTATGAGATCCTTCCTTCAGACAAGAAGGATAGAGGTACTATAATCACTCTGAAGCTTTCGGAAGATGCGATCAAGATCTTCGATTCCGCTACTATCAGAATGACTATCCGCAAGTACTGCTATTTTGCACCCGCTGATATCTATTTCGTAGATACTAAATCTGACAGACTTCACGAGGAAGCAGAACAGAAGCGCAAGAAAGAAGCAGAAGAGAAGGGCGAGACATATACACCTTCACCGGTATCTTATGTTCCGGTTAACAACAAAGCTCCTCTTTGGACGAAGAAACCTTCTGAGTGCACTGAATCTGAATATAAGCAGTTCTATCACAGCGTATTTAATGACGGCAGGGATCCTTTGTTCTGGATCCACCTCAACATGGATTATCCTTTCACACTTCAGGGTATCCTTTATTTCCCTAAGACAGACAATATCTATCAGTCACTTGAGGGAAGGATCAAGATCTATAATCACCAGATCTTCGTAGCTGATAACATTGAAGAGATCATTCCTGATTTCTTATTCCTTTTGCAGGGATGTCTCGATTGCTCAGACCTGCCGCTCAACGTATCACGTTCCGCACTCCAGCAGGATGAATACGTAAAGAAACTTTCAGGCCATATCATTAAGAAAGTTTCCGACAAGCTTAATGAACTCTTCAAGAAGCAGAGAGAAGATTATGAGAAGTACTGGTCAGATATCTCCGTATTCGTTAAGTACGGCATGATGAAAGAAGAGAAGTTCTACGAGAAGATTGACGGCATCTGCCTGTTCAAGACAGTTGACGGTGCATTTAAGACCATCGAAGAACTTACTTCTGAAGACAGAAAGACGATCAGATATTCTACTGATCCCAAGGCTCAGGCTGCTTATGTCGAGATGAGCAAGAATGACGGCTTTGAAGTAATCGTCATGGATGAAGAGATCGACAATAACTTTATGTCATATCTTGAGATGAAGAAGCCTGATTACAGCTTCAAGAGAGTTGACTCTGAGCTTTCCGGTAAGGAATCTGATGAAGAGACCAAAAACAAGCTCAAGGATTTCTTCAGAAGCGCAGTTGGCGATGAGAAGCTTATTGTTTTCGCGCAGGAGATGGGAAAAGACAATCTTCCTGCTCTCATCCGTGAAGCAGAGCATAACAGAAGAATGAAGGAAATGCGTGCCCAGTATGAGAGAATGATGTCATCAATGGGTACCATGACTGAAGAACAGCTTAATGACATGTTCCCTGAGACAGAAGAGCTTGTCGTTAATACTGACAGCCCGCTCATTACAAAGCTTGAAGCTCTTGAATCAATGGGCACCAAGAAAGATGAGGCTGACCGCCTTGCACAGCACATCTACGATCAGGCAAAACTTGCACATGGATCTCTTGACAGCGAAGGCCTCGAGAGATTCCTCAAGTACAATACCGAATTGCTCTCCAAGAGCGCTGACAATTTGTAATTATATTTCACAAGGAGAAACCTTATGAACGAAAATGATGTAAGACGAGTACTGTCCGAAAAGAAAGAAGGCTTCAATGTTGAAGCAGGCGGAATCCTTCACGATGTTAAATACGATCTTAACGTATCCGGCATCGAAAAGGTCCGTGTTATCAACCGTTACGACGTATCAGGCGTAACCGATGAAGAGTTTGATAACGCAAAGCCTGTTGTATTCAGCGAACCGCCGGTCGATATCCTTTATGATGAGACTGTCGACTTAAGTGATGCAGCTTACGTACTCATCGTCGAGTCTTTGCCCGGTCAGTACGACCAGAGAGCAGATTCAGCAGCACAGTGTATTCAGTTCATGACTGCTAAGGAAAGACCTATCGTAAAGTGTGCAAGGATCATTGCTTTCTATGGTTCTGTATCAGAAGAAGAGAAGGAGAAGATCAAGGGTTACCTTATCAACCCCGTTGAAGCCAGAGAAGCTTCTGCTGAAAAGCCTTCCACTCTTATCGATAAATATGATATTCCGACAAAAGTTGCCAATGTTGAAGGCTTCCTTGAAATGTCCGATGATGAGCTTGAAGCTTTGAGAAAGACTATGGGCCTTGCAATGAGCTTTGCTGACATCAAGTTCGTTCAGGATTTCTTCAAAGAGCAGGGAAGAGTTCCCACAGTTACAGAGATCAGGGTTCTTGACACATACTGGTCAGACCACTGCCGTCATACAACATTCCTTACTAACCTTACAGATATCAAGTTCGAAGGTGATGATGAACTCACGGCAGAGATCAAGGCTGCTTATGAGGGCTATCTCTCCGACAGAGAAGAAGTATACGGAGACAGAATTTCCAAAAAGCCCGTATGTCTCATGGACATTGCTACTCTTGCAGGCAAGAAGCTCAAGAAGGACGGCAAGCTCGACGATCTTGATGAGTCTGAAGAGATCAATGCATGTTCCATTAAGGTAAGGATCGAAGTTGACGGCAAGCCTGAAGATTATATCTTCATGTTCAAGAACGAGACACATAACCATCCTACTGAGATCGAACCTTTCGGTGGTGCTGCCACATGCTTGGGCGGTGCTATCCGTGATCCTCTTTCAGGCAGATCATTCGTATATCAGGCAATGCGTGTAACTGGCGCAGGCGATCCTACAGTTCCCGTTGAACTTACACTCAAGGGTAAGCTCTCACAGAAGAAACTTGTCCGTACTGCAGCTGCCGGATATTCTTCATATGGTAACCAGATCGGTCTTGCTACTGGTTTGGTTGATGAAGTTTACCATCCCGGTTATGTTGCTAAGAGAATGGAGATCGGTGCCGTTGTAGGTGCTGCTCCTGCTTCAAATATCGTAAGAGAAAGACCTCAGGCAGGAGACATCGTTGTACTCCTCGGCGGCAGAACAGGCCGTGACGGTATCGGCGGTGCTACAGGTTCATCCAAGGCTCACGATACACAGTCCGTTGTTACATGCGGTTCAGAAGTTCAGAAGGGTAATCCTCCTACAGAAAGAAAGCTTCAGAGACTCTTCAGAGATCCTGAAGTTACAAGACTCATCATCAGATGTAATGACTTCGGTGCAGGCGGTGTTTCCGTTGCCATCGGCGAGCTTGCAGAAGGTCTTAAGATCAACCTCGATGCAGTTCCTAAGAAGTACGACGGTCTTGACGGTACAGAGATCGCAATCTCCGAGTCACAGGAGAGAATGGCCGTTGTTGTTCATCCGGCTGATCTTGATAAGTTTATGGCAGCAGCTGCAAAGGAAAACCTTGAAGCAACGGTAGTTGCCGAGGTTACTGCTGAGCCCGTCATGAAGATGGTATGGAACGGCAATACTATCGTTGACCTTCCTAGATCTTTCATTGATACAAACGGTGCTACTCAGTATGCTGAAGCTGACGTTGTACCTCAGGGCACAGGCGACTTCCTTGATACACCTGCTACAGGTTTTGCAGCCGGCAACTTCGCAGACAGCCTTAAGGGAACACTTAATTCACTTGAAGGTGCTTCAAGAAAGGGTCTTATCCAGAGATTCGACTCTTCGATCGGTGCTGCTACAGTCGTATGGCCTTACGGCGGTAAGATGCAGAATTCACCTGAGGAAGGTATGGCTGCAAAGATCCCGCTTGATCACGGCACAACTCACGACTGCTCTGTAATGACATATGGTTTTGATCCTTATTACACTGAATGGAACCCTTATGCAGGTGCTTATCATTCTGTTGTTGAGTCTTTGCTCAAGCTCCTTGCTATGGGTGTTGATCCTCTGAAGGCAAGACTTACATTCCAGGAATATTTCGAGAGAATGACAGGTGCTGAATCCTGGGGTAAGCCTCTTGCTGCACTTCTCGGTGCATACAAGGCACAGCTCGATTTCGGTACGGCAGCCATCGGCGGTAAGGACTCAATGTCCGGTACATTCAATGATATCCATGTACCTCCGACGCTCGTATCTTTCGCAGTAGGCATGACAACTACAGATAAGGTAATTACCGCTACACTTACAGGCAAGGGCCAGAAGCTCTATCTCATCAAGTGTGCAAGAGACGGTAAGGGATCTTACAAGAAAGATCATGTATTAAGAGTCATCAAGGCTGTTAAGGAACTGATCGACAGAGGTGAGATCAAGAATGCTGCTGTTGTAAGAAGCGCAGGTGTTGCCGCAAGAGTTGCACAGATGTGCTTCGGTAACAAGCTCGGATTCGATTTCTCCGAAAAGCTTACAGAAGCAGATCTCTTCTCCAAGAGTCTTGCATCGATCGTCGTAGCTATCCCTAACGACGGTAATGCTGTTGATAAGGTTGAGATGGCAGGAGGTAAGTTCCTCGGTACAACAAACGATACAGGCGATTTCACATACGCAGGAAGCACACTTTCAGGCAAGGATGCTCTTGAAGCATATGAAGGCAAGCTCGAGAGAATCTTCCCGACAATATCCAAGTCTGCTGAAATGCCTTTCGAGATCGATGTATATACAGAAGGCAAGGCTATCAAGGCTGCTCCCGGCGTGCTTAAGGGTGCTAAGCCGAAGGTAATCATCCCCGTATTCCCGGGCAACAACTGTGAGATCGATTCTGCAAGAGCTTTCGAGAGAGCAGGCGCTGAAGCTGAGATCTTCGTAGTTAGAAACAGAAACCAGAATGATATCAATGAATCATTCGCTGAACTTGCTGCAAAGATCCGTGAAGCAAACATCATGATGATACCGGGCGGTTTCTCTGCAGGTGACGAACCTGAAGGTTCCGGTAAGTTCATCACAGCATCTTTGAGAAACAGCGGCATTGCTGATGCAATCTCCGATCTCCTTGATAACAGAGACGGTCTTGCACTCGGTATCTGCAACGGTTTCCAGGCTTTGATCAAGTTAGGTCTTGTACCTTTCGGTAAGATCTGCGACATGACACCTGACAGCCCGACGCTTACATTTAATAACATCGGCAGACACCAGAATGTTTACTCAAGAACAAAGATCATGACAAACAAGAGCCCCTGGCTCTCACTCTGCAATCCCGGCGAGATCTACGAGATCCCGATCTCTCACGGTGAAGGTAAGTTCGTAGCATCTGAAGAGCTTGTAAGAAAGCTTGCAGCTAACGGCCAGATTGCTACATGCTATGTAGATCTTGATGGTAACTATGCATCCGATACACAGTTCAACCCCAATGGTTCTATCTGCGCTATCGAAGGTATAACTTCACCCGATGGACGTGTACTCGGTAAGATGGGTCATACGGAAAGATATGAGTCTGACCTTACAAAGAACATCCCGGGCAACAAGTACCAGAAGATCTTTGAATCAGGCGTACAGTACTTCCTGTGATAATGAACAGAGAGACCATTAAAGAGATAATGCAATCAGAAGGAATTCTGCCCCAATCGAAATTCGGGCAGAATTTCCTTTGTGATGAGCAAATTATTTCCGACATCGTTTCTCTTTGTGAATTAGAAGGGGAGACCCGCGTGCTTGAGATAGGTCCGGGCCTCGGAAGCATTACTTATCCGATATCAGATAAGACTCATCATCTGACATGTGTAGAGATCGACCGAGGGCTTGCAGGATACCTTAAAGAGAACATCACAAACGCTGAGATCGTTAATAGTGATTTCCTTAAATACGAGTGCACGGATAAGCCTGAAGTAGTTGTAAGCAACATTCCTTACTATGTCATGACGGACATCATGAAGAAGCTTTTCGGTGAATATTCCTGCGCACGCAAAATGGTATTCATGGTCGAAGATGAGGCAATAGCAAGGATCGACTGCGGACCGAACACAAAGCAGTACGGACCTTTGGCGATACTTTGTTCTCTCTATGGCAAGTATACTTATGAGTTCAAAGTTCCGCACACGGCTTTTGTTCCGCAGCCCAGAACGACATCTGCCGTAATAAGCTTTTCGAGAACGGAATCAGCAGATATTCTTTCTGCGGATTTCGTTAAGTTCCTAAACGCATGCTTTTCAATGAGAAGAAAGATGCTTAAGAAGAACCTTGCTTCGTTTGCATCATCTGATTCAGTCAATGAAGCATTCGGTAAAGTAGGCATAAGCGAAAATGCCAGGGCAGAGGAGCTAAGGCCGGACGAATTTGCAAAGCTGTATGCACAGTTGAGAAGCAGTACGTGATCCGTACAGTAAATCAGCTCGAAAACTGTACAAAATCCGTATTTTCGAGCTTAAATACGTAAATCGTACAGTAAAACAGCCCATTTACTGTACGTGTGGCGTAAATCAAAAAATAAATAGTGCTATAATTAAATATCTTCTAATTAAAGCGAGGGTACATTACATGAGAAAATCCAATGCCAGCTTACTTGGCAAATATTCTGACGGCTCTTACAAGCGTAAGGGTAAGAAAGATGATGCACCCGCAATTGTCGAATATAAGCAGCTTTATAAAGGTGAGATAAAGGCTAAGACCGTCACAGAAAAGAAGCTCATGACATTAGAAGATAAGATCAGAGCCCGTTCAATGGCTAAGCAGGAAGAAGAGGAAGCATCCAAGGAGCAGAGTGCACAGATAACGATTGGCGGTATCCAGTATGTCGTAAGAAGCGACGATGCAGGATATGACCGTATCAAGAAAGTCGGTGAGCTTGCTGATGAGATCTATAACGACACAAAGAATAACAATCCATATATAGCAACGAATAAGACTGCAATACTGTCACTTTTCGAGGCTTGTGACCAGATAATCTCTTTAAGGGCTGAGAACAATGCACTCAAGACAGAGCTCACATATTACAGGGCAAAGGCAACACAGTATGCAGAAGAAAGAAGAGCTGACATCGAGCCTACTCCAATGGAGGAACTCGCAAATAAAGTAAGCTCAGGATTATTCGAGCATTTAAAGAATAGTGATGACAAAAAATCGAATTGAACTACTGGCACCTTCAGGCAACCTTGAGATTCTTAAAGTTGCCGTTGATACAGGAGCCGATTCCGTATATCTCGGATTAAAAGAATATTCCGCAAGAGCGGGAGCAGATAACTTCACGCTTGATGAACTTGAAGAAGGTGTGGACTATGCGCATGCAAGGTCCGCAAAAGTATTCCTTGCGGTAAACACGCTTATGAGCGACTCTGAATTTGAGTTGTTCTATCCTACGATTGCAGAAGCCGTAAACATCGGTGTGGACGGCCTTATAGTTCAGGATCTTGCCGTACTTAAAAAGCTTTCAACTGATTTTCCTGACGTAATAATCAATTGCAGCACGCAGATGAATGTCTATTCTGCAGATGAATTCAAGAAGATTTCAGAGATAGGCGCCAACAGAGTAGTTCTCCCGAGAGAATTATCCTGTGACGAGATAGAGACAAGAACAAAGATTGCCTCAGGTTACGGACTTGAGACTGAAGTATTTGCGCATGGCGCAGTCTGCGTTTGCGCATCAGGTCTCTGCCTTTTCTCCGCAATGAACAGAAGCGGTACGAGATCAGGCAACAGAGGTTCATGTGCCCAGCCGTGCAGGGAAGAGTATTCACTTTTCAATGACGGATTAAAGCTTAAAGACGGACATCTCCTTTCACCCAAAGACAGAGATGTTTCCGAATATCTTGAAAGACTTATTAAAAGCGGCGTTAAGAGCCTTAAGATCGAAGGACGCATGCGTGATGCCAATTATGTAAGATCTGCCGTTTACTGCTACCGCAGGATGATCGATGCTTATTATGAAGGCAACCTCAACAGCGATCTTCTTAAGGAGATCAAGTACGAGCTCCTGGTTAACTTTAACAGGGGAGGCGCTTTTACATCCCAGTATTTGAGCGGCAGTAAGGACGATAAACTCCTCTCCGGAGAATATCCGGGCAAATATGGCGTCAGAATAGGCCGTATAAGCCGTCTCGATGCCAGGGACGGAATTATTACTGTCGGTATCAAGAACGGCGCCATGGAGCCTCAGAAAGGCGATTATATCTCCATAAGAGATAACGCAAAAGAGATTTGTTCTTTCCCTGTAGGTAAGACCAACACAAATCTCAACGGTCTTGCTCTCAAGGGACTTCATCCGGACATGATAAAGAAACTTAAACCGGGTTATGAAGTATTCCTGATGAATCATGAGATTTCCATTCCGAAGCAGGAATTAAGAAGAACACCTGTAAGGATCGTTCTTAATAATATAGGATCAGAGATCACGGCAACAGCAGTAGTATCAGACGGCATTGCAGAGAAGATCTCATCAGAATCTAAAGTCGTTATACCTGAAGATTACGACGGCAGAGCTCTTGATAAGGACAGGATCATTGAGCAGTTATCCAAGACTCTTGATACGCCTTTTAAGGTTATATCCGTTGATTTTGAAGGCAATGAAGAGTTCTATTGTCCTGTCAGCATAATCAATTCATTAAGACGTGATCTGCTTACGGTATTAGAAGTAGAGGTCGTTAATTCATTCAAGAAAAAGCATGGTCTTGATTATGTTAATGATTCAGAGTTCTTCGGCGAACAGACTGAGAGATCAGGCGAGATCAAAAACATGTACACATATCCCGTTTTAAGACTGAATGAGGATATTCTTGAAGAAGGTGCTGACATCTATGCCTTCAGCATCTACGATCTTGCAGATCCCGATATATATTCCAGAGCTATCGAATTCGTGAAAGATCAGGGTGCAGAACTCGTTCTTATGCTTCCTGATTTCCATCATGATAAGCTAAATAAGATAATCGATTACGTTATTGCATTGCTTAAGGTGGATTTGGGTGACGGATTTAAGGCAGTTATGTCTTCAAGACTTTTCACTGACCGCAAGTTCTTAAAAGACGGACTTGAGCATTATGCTTCCGCAGGCACAAACATTTACAGCAGCAAATCTCTTTCTTATGCATTTGAATATGCAGATGCGGTAATGCCGTCTTATGAGGTAAGTGCTGATGATCTTCTCCAGAACATAAGAGATCTTACTGAGGTTTTCGATATCGGTGAAAAGCCCGGAAAGCTTATCCTTCATGCAGACGGTCTGATCCCCTGGATGCAGTCAGATTTCTGTGCAGCAGGTAGAAATCAGCGTCCCTGCGGATTCTGCCACGGAAATGCCGTGTATGATCTTAGTCCCAAGAGAGAAAATGACGGTACGGATCTTAAGGTCATTCCTCATCCGCTGGACTGTTCCTGCTCGATCTACGGCAGAGCCAAGAATCTTATTGATGAATCTTATGCTGAAGCAATCGCGGATATGGGATTTGACGTAATCTGCAACTATACGATATTACCGGGAGGTAAGAACGATGATTGATATACATATCGAAAAGTGCAGGGAAGACGCAAAGCTTCCTTCTTATGCTCACGACGGTGACGCAGGCATGGACCTTTATGCTGCAGAAGATGTCATCATCGAACCCGGCAGAACTGCACTTGTTCCTGTTGGTATCAAACTTGCCATTCCTTATGGATATGAAGTACAGATCAGACCAAGAAGCGGTGTCTCATTGAAGACTCCGCTCAGAATCCCTAATGCGCCCGGCACTATCGATTGCGGTTACAGGGATGAAGTAAATGTAATCGTATATAACGATTCATTCATGGTTGAAGAAGAAGTCTCAGAACCTCTGACATTAGACAGCAAAGGCTGTATTCACGGAACATATAAGATCCGCAAAGGCGACAGGATAGCTCAGATGGTTGTTGCTAAAGTTGAATACTGCAATTTTGTCGAGACAGATAACGTTAAGGCAATCGGTGAAGACAGAGGCGGCGGATTCGGTTCGAGCGGAGTTAACTGATTAACTATGGCCAGGAATAATAGCGGTTTTGTCAGCTTCAGCAGTATTACCACTAAGCGCAGAAGCCCATTCGTAATGAGACTTGCTTTGGTATTGAGTTTCATTGCGCTCTTTATCATTTCCTTTATTGCATTAACGGTTTTCTCGTCGAACAGACTGATGAACATTGACAGTTATGAAGTTACCAATGTACCTTCAAACATTCTGCCTTCATATAGTACGACGAGCTTTCAGTCGGCTGACGGACAGACATCTTTGCAGGGATGGTTTTTTAAGACCAAAAATCCGATATCAACAATAATCGTAGTTCACGATGCAGGATCAAACAGACTTCCATTTGGCGTCGAAATGATCGATATGATCGAGAGCTGGCTGGATAACGGTTATAACGTGTTTCTTTTCGACCAGAGAAACTCAGGTACGTCAGGCGGCGATATCTGTACATACGGATATCTCGAATGGCAGGATGTACTGGGTGCTATTGCTATTGTTAAGCAGATCTCGGTTACTACTGACGTTATCCTTTTCGGAATCGGAACAGGATGCACATCTTCGCTGCTTGCTTATTCAAGTCTTCCGCCTGAAGGCGCAAACGAGAATACACTCTCTGAATACAGTCAGAATATCCGTAATCTGAACTTCGACAGATCCTATATTATCGGCATGATACTCGATTCTCCTGCAAAAGAATCAGATGACTATATCAGACCGGAAGTTGTACAGAAAGAACCTTTGGGCTTCATCACTCAGTATTCGGTTCCTTATGCAATCAGAGTATCTTCAGGTGCCGACAACGAAAGCCTTGCTGCAGATATCGCAAGACTCCCTATACCTGTACTTATTCTTTACGGCGGCCACGATACATTTATCGGAGCCGATAAGATCGACCAGATAATCACAGAGAGAAACAGACTTAATTCCAGCATCACAAAGAGTGTTATGGTAGCAGGTGCCGGTTATCTTGAGGAATACAGTATAAATAAAAATCTTTATATTGATACTGTAAACAGTTTCCTTAATACTTACTATAAGTTGGACGATGTTTAATATGAAAAGGGAAGAAGACGTTTTAATACTCGGCATAGAGAGTTCATGTGATGAGACAGCAGCATCCGTTGTTAAGAACGGACGTGTTATATTGAGCAATGTCATCGCTTCCCAGGCTGATTTTCATGAGCAATATGGCGGTGTAGTTCCTGAACTTGCTTCAAGAATGCATGTTGATGCCGTTTATCCAACCGTTGAAAAGGCACTTTCGGATGCAGGAGTTACATTATCTGATATTGATGCCGTTGCCGTTACATACGGTCCCGGCCTTGTAGGAGCCTTGCTTGTCGGTCTTTCATGTGCAAAAGGATTATGCGAAGTGTCAGGCAACCCCCTTGTCGGCGTAAATCATTTAAAGGGCCACATCGCCGCAAATTACCTGTGCTTTGAAGAACTCGAGCCTCCATTCCTTTGTTTATGCGTAAGCGGAGGTAATTCCATGATTGTCCGTGTTGACGATTATACTGACATGAAAGTATTGGGCCGTACCAGAGACGATGCGGCAGGAGAAGCAATAGATAAGATAGCGCGTGTGATCGGTCTCGGTTATCCCGGCGGTCCCAAAATGGATAAAGCAGGACAGGGAGGAGATACGACTAGATATGTATTCTCCAAGACACATATGAGTGATACCCTTGATTTTTCTTTCTCCGGGCTTAAGACTTCTGCATTAAATCTGATTAACGGGTTAAGACAGAAGGGCGAAGAGATCGACATAAAAGATTTTACGGCATCCTATCAGCATGCAATTGCAGAAGCTTTACTCAAGAATACAATGACTGCATGCAAACAGACCGGAATCAAAAAGCTCTGTCTTGCCGGCGGTGTATCAGCTAACTCATTCTTGAGAGCAGAGTTCGATAAACAGGCAAAAGCCAAGGGAATCAAGCTTTACTATCCTGAACTTAAATACTGCACCGATAACGCTGCAATGATCGCATCCTGCGGTTACTACGAATACATGAGCGGCAAGCGTGATTCATTAGATCTTAACGCTTATCCGTCGCTCCAAATGTAATTGAATATATCGATAATTTCATTTTATTCACTTTACAATATAGGATATATCTTATATTATTGATATAGTATATATCCTATATTGGATGGGTGAATATATGTCAGAATACGAAATCGTCTTTTATATGAATGACAAAGGTGAGAAGCCGGTGGTTGAATTCTTGGATTCGTTAGATGATAAAATGAGAGCCAAAATGTTGTTGTCTATTAGAATTATTAAAGAGAATGGACCTATGATACGTTTGCCTTATTCCGAAGAACTTGAAGATGGAATCTTCGAACTAAGAGCTAAGTCTGGAACCAATATATCCAGAATCTTGTATTTTTTTGTTGTAGGAAAAAAGATTGTTTTGACTAATGGATTTATAAAGAAAACGCAAAAGACACCCAAGAAAGAAATTGAAAAAGCAAAGAAATTCAGAGCAGAATATTTTAGCCGGGAGGTACTGTAATATGAAGGATGATTATGAGAAGTATTTAGATGTACAGCTCGAAAAGGAATCTTTTAAGAGAGAATGGGAAGCTCTTGAGCCGGAATATATAATTATGAAGGCAATTATCGAAGCTCGTACTTCACAAGGATTAACGCAAAAGGAGTTATCTCTGCGCTCCGGAATCGCTCAGGGTGATATTAGTAAGATAGAAAACGGAAATGCTAATCCGTCAATTAAAACTCTGCAAAGATTAGCTACGGCTATGGGTAAGTGTTTAAGAATAGAATTTATTGATGTAGATCGTCCTGCATCTTAATGTCCTTAACTTCAATTTGCAAAATTATACTTAATCGATAAAATATACGATTATGGCAATTAAAAAAGGTATAAAAATAATAGCTGAGAACCGCAAAGCCTATCACGATTACTTTATCGAGGAGAGGTTTGAAGCGGGCGTGGCTTTATCCGGCACTGAAGTTAAGAGCCTCAGGGCAGGGAGGGTCAATCTTAAGGATTCATATGTTCAGGTAAAAGACGGGGAGATGTGGCTTATCGGAGTACACATCAGCCCTTATGATCATGGAAACAGATTTAATCTTGATCCTGAAAGAAACAGAAAACTCCTCATGCATAAGCGTGAGATCATCCGTTTGTATTCAACGGTAAAACAGGACGGATTAACGCTCGTTCCTACAAAATGCTACTTCAAAGACAGCAAAGTTAAGTTTGAAGTCGGACTTGCCAGAGGTAAGAAAGATTATGACAAACGTGATGTAATGGCAAAAAAAGAAGCTGCAAGAGATATAGACCGCGCAATTAAGAATTCAAAGAAATACACTTAATATATTGATATAATTAATCTAAATAATTTAGCGGCAGGGAAGGGCAATGACTACTAAACTCATCAGTAAGGCTCACAGTAAGGAAATATCTATAAGGTATTCCCTTATGGCTTTTGTATTCTGGATCCTTACGCTTGGATGGATTGCCGTAATATTCTATTTATCCGCAGAATCAGATTTAGAATCATCTAATCTGTCAGGTTCTATACTCATGTTTATCAATGAGTTATGTAATACAAATTATGTTGATGACTCTTTATTGAGAATGGCAGCACATTCTTCTGAGTTTGCCCTGCTTACATTTTTTACATATATGGCATTATCATCTACTAATAAGATTTCTAATAAGACATCTTATTCAGAGAGCCCTGTTAAGCTCATGAGATCAGATAACGAGATGAATATCATCTTCACATTATGGTTTACTATCCTAAATGCAATCTTTGATGAATATCATCAGTTATTCGTTACCGGACGCGACGGTTCGATCTTTGATGTTATGATCGACATGATCGGTATTGTCATTGTCCTGATCATTATCAGAGTTGCATTTACTATTTATCTCAAATCAAAAGGCAGAACAGAGGTCGTTTATACCTGACCGCAAATTCAGATTAATCAAATCCTGCTTATCATACCTTAATCGGATTATTCTATATATCTAATTCGGTATAATTACAATTTTGATGAATTAGGAAGAGGTTTAAAAAGAATATACAGGTAAATGGATCATTAATGATAATCTGATTTAAACGAATTTTCCGGATTACTTACTGAATTCGCATTATCTGATCACAGTAAGAAAATTTATATCATTATGAGTCTTGATCAATTCATGATTACTTACTGGATTTCGAAAATCGCATTCCTGTAAGTAATATCATTTATCCATCTCAATTTTTAATGGGATTTTTACTTACTGAAATTACATAATCAATATTCAGTAAGTAATCATTATATATTTTATAGTTCAGGTCTCACCCGAAAGTTTGTTCGTTTTTGTTCTGTGCTGAATTTTCTGACTTTTAATCGGCTTTCTTGGGTCCGTCATATTCAACACACATCATTGTAAGATCATCGAACTGTGGAGCATCTTTGACGAAGTCTTTCACGATCGAATCAATGTGGTCTAGGATCTGCGTAGATGACTTATTTTCGACCATTCTTAAAGCATGAACGAGTCTGTCTGTGCCGAACATCTCGTTTGCAGAATTTGTTGCTTCCGGAACACCATCCGTATAAAGGAAAAGCTTGGCGCCCGGATCCATCTGGAGTTCATACTGCTTGTATCTGATGCCTTCCATGCCGCCGATGACAAGTCCGTGCTTATCCTTGATGAGCTCGAAAGAGCCGTCCGGTTTCTTTAAGATAGGATATTCGTGGCCGGCGTTAGCTGCTTCAAGTTTACCGGTCTCAAGATCAAGGCATCCGTACCAGACAGTGACGAACATTTCCTCAGGATTGTTGAGACAAATCTGGTTATTTACGTAACGCAGAACTTCTTCAGGGCTGTTTCCCATCATGGCGATGTTCTGGATGAGGATTTTCGATACCATCATAAAGAGGGCTGCAGGAACGCCTTTGCCTGATACATCTGCCATTACAAGACCGAGATGCGTGTCATCGATCAGGAAGAAATCATAGAAGTCGCCTCCTACCTCTTTCGCCGGATTCATTGATGCATAAATGTTGAAGTCATCACGTTCAGGAAATGCCGGGAAAATGTTTGGAAGAGTCTCAGCCTGGATCCTGGTAGCCATTGTAAGCTCAGTATCAAGTCTCTCCTTCTCCTTCTGCTGATTCTCGTATCTTTCATACTGAATACGGATGATAACGTAATAAAGATATGCAGCAGAGATTACGGTTGCAAAGATAATGAACTGAATTTCCTGGAAAAACAATTGTGCAACTATGGCTGCTAATGGAGATAAAAGATATAGCCAGAGCGATGATGCAAGCTTCTTATGGAACTTATTCTTATATTTAATAAGAAGATATATGTTCTGAATAAGCATTAATACATGCATCGTATTCGACACTGCATATCCGGGGCTTCTGTGATATACGTTATTCTCATCAAAGTAATAGTAGAAATTGGAGAACTGGTCAATGATAAGACCGAGCGAATGGAGCGCAACCAATACAACAAATACATAGAAGATAGGCTTGGCAGACTTACCCGGATTTGCGATATATAAGATCAAAAGTGATAACAGGAAGATCATGAAGCCTGATACCAGGAATTCAAAAAATGTGACTACTCTGATCGCTATTCCGAATCCGAGACCGGGATTACCTTCAATGAGCATTCTGATGAAATGCATGGAGATATAAATATTGATCAGCGTAAGGAAAACCTGGAAATACTTCTTTACTTCTTTTCGGATGTGCATTCCGGAATCGACCTGAAGGATACTGAGCCCGCAGATACCGAGTCCGGCGGCTATAAATACTATATTTATAAGATTTGTATAACTAAATTCAATATTCATAGTCGTATCACCCCTTTAACTATATAGGAATATAGTATCAATAAACTGATGAATACGAGTTAAGAAATATTAACTTATTTATAAATACTTTTTATGATTTTACTCCTGTATATTAAAGAACCCCTGAAGTATTCAAACTTCAAGGGCTCGTGATAACTAAAAGCGTATAAAACTTATCAGCCGATAAGATCCAATGCCTGCTTGAGATCTGCGATGATGTCATCGGGATCTTCCATACCGACGGAGAATCTGATGAGATCAGGAGAGATTCCTGCCTCTTCAAGCTGTTCATCAGTAAGCTGTCTGTGTGTATGGGAAGCCGGGTGCAGGAGCAATGTCTTGCAGTCTGCAACGTGAGTTGCGATAGTAGCAAACTTCAGAGAATCCATGAACTTGATGGACTTCTCACGTCCTCCCTTCACGCCGAAACACATAACGCCGCAAGTACCCTTAGGGCAGTATTTCATAGCGAGCTCGTGCTGGCTGTCAGACTCGAGTCCGGGATACTTGACCCACGCGATACGGTCATCAGAAGCCAGGAATTCAGCAACTTTCTGAGCGTTTGAGCAGTGACGTGCCATACGTACCGGAAGTGACTCAAGACCGATCTGAATATAGTAAGCATTCTGAGGTGACTGGATAGAACCGAAGTCTCTCATAAGCTGTGCTGTAGCCTTTGTGATATAAGCTGCTTTACCGAACTTCTCAGCATATGTGATGCCGTGATAAGACTCATCAGGTGTGCAAAGACCGGGGAACTTCTCCTTATGTGCCATCCAGTCGAAGTTGCCGCTGTCGATGATAGCGCCGCCTACAGATGAACCGTGACCGTCAATGTACTTTGTTGTAGAGTGTGTAACGATGTCGCATCCGAATTCGATAGGACGGCAGTTTACAGGTGTTGCAAATGTGTTGTCCATGATGAGCGGAATGCCGTTGTTATGAGCAAGAGCTGCGAACTTCTCGATGTCGAGTACATCAACTGTAGGATTTGTGATAGTCTCACCAAATACGCACTTTGTGTTGGGACGGATGTACTTCTGGAGTTCTTCAAGAGGAAGTGTCTGGTCAACGAATGTGCACTCGATACCCATCTTCTTGAATGTAACGCCGAAGAGGTTATATGTTCCGCCATAGATGTTGGCAGAAGCGATGAAGTGATCGCCTGCTTCGCAGATATTGAATACTGCAAAGAAGTTAGCAGCCTGGCCGGAGCATGTGAGCATTCCTGCAAAACCGCCTTCCATAGCGCAGAGCTTTGAAGCTACGTAATCATTTGTAGGATTCTGAAGTCTTGTGTAGAAATAACCTGAAGCCTCAAGATCAAAGAGCTTACCCATGTCTTCAGAAGTTGAATACTTCCAGGTTGTGCTCTGATAGATAGGTACCTGTCTAGGTTCACCGTTTCCCGGTACATAGCCGCCGTGAAGTGCGATTGTGTCAACTGTGCTCATTGTGTGTTCTTCCTTCTTTCATTTATTCTTCATCGCCTGAAATAGCGAGAGATTCAATGTAAACCGACGGTGTAAAGAATTCGCCTTCACCGGACGGCAGGTTAATTATATCATTTCCAACAGATTTGATTGATTTAATTACATCATAGAAGTTACCTGCGACAGTGATCTGCTCGACAGGTCTTCCCTGCTTGCCGTTTTCGATGAGATAGCCTTCGCAAAGCAAGGAGAAATCACCGCTTATAGGGTTAACTCCGGCATGAAGTCCGGAAAGATCTGTAAGGATTATGCCTTCGCCGACTTCTTCGATCAATTCTTCGAAAGACTTTTCGCCGGGTTCGACAATCAGGTTCGTAGGCATCTCTGATACGGCGCTTCCTGATCTGAATCCGTTACCGGTAGAGGTCTTCCCGGCTTTGTTCGCAGACTTAAGGTCATATAACGCGGTAGCGAAAACGCCCTTGTCGATGATGGCCTTCGCTGTTGTAAGAACGCCTTCGTCATCGAAAGGTATCTTGGTAAGAGCTTTATCGTACATAGGCTCTTCCTTTACAGTGAATACAGAAGATGCGATGGTCTCACCTTCTTTATCTGCAAGAAGCGAAAGACCTCTCTGCATTGTGGTTGCAAGGAAGTTGCCAAAGAATACCATAAAGAACTGCTGGAATGCCTCGCTCTTGAGAACGGCCTTGTAATTGCCGGGCTTGCAGGACTTGGCGCCCATCTTACCTATGAGGTTTTCTTTGAATTTAGCAAGGAAATTATCAAGATCGAAGTCATCGATATCCTTGCCGATCCAGTAATGTCCGCCGCTCTTAACGCTTCCGTCGCTGTCTGTAGCACGTGCTGAAGCCATGAGTGATATGCCGTCAGTATCTCTGTAAGAATGGAGTCCCTTTGAATTAATGATGAGATAAGGACCCGTGCTGCAGGAGATCGTAAGGTAATCTACAGCATCGATACGGGAATCCAGAGCAAGGATTGCCTTCTCGATCTTAAGGCCGAGCTCTGAAAAACTCTTATACGTATTCTTCGCATAAGCATCCGTTACCTGTGAGAAATAAAGGTCTTTATTGTTCTCATCGCAGTAAATGAACTGGGGATCTTCATCGTTAAGGACTTCGCAGTTCTCCATTGCTGACTTGAGCAGGAACTCAATTGAGCTGTCTTCCAAGATATTTGTGGAGCAATATCCCATCTGGCCGTTCTTGAGGCCTCTGAATGAAAGAGAACTTGTTGCGCTGTTCTCGTAGCTGGATACTTCGCCGTTTAAGATGTCGATGCTCATTGAGCTTTCAGTTGCATAAGATGCTTCGCACTCTTCAAAGCCGTATTCCATGCCGGCCTTAACGAGTTTTTCCATGAATTTTTCAGCTGATTTAATATCCATTTAAATCACCCCTCTCTTCCGCCGACAAGTATCGAAGATACTCTGATGGTAGGCTGACCGACTGTAACCGGAACGCCGCCTGACAATGAACCGCACATACCGGCAGAAAGCTTTAAGTCGTTGCCGACCATGTCGATATTCTTAAGGATCTCCTGACCTTTACCGATAAGCGTAGCGCCTCTTACCGGCTCTGCGATCTTACCATCTCTTACCATGAATCCTTCGTTAACAGCGAAGTTGAAATCACCAGTGGAAGTATCAACGGAACCGCCGCCCATCTGTGTGGCATAAAGTCCGTATTCCGTATTGGCAATGATGTCCTTGGGATCAGATTCGCCGTTGCAGATATATGTATTACTCATACGTGATGTAGGGGCATATGAATAGTTCTGTCTTCTGGAGCATCCGGTAGGAGCGCAATTCATACGGCGTCCACCAAGCTCGTCAACGAGATAGTTCTTTAAGATTCCGTTCTCGATAAGAAGGAGATCTGATGAAGTATTTCCTTCATCGTCTGTAGCATATGAACCCCACTCGCCGTCGATCGTCGCGTTATCTCTTGCACTGACGATAGAAGATGCGATCTGCTGGCCTTGCATGTCGGTAAAGTAAGAATTCTTGATTCCAACAGATGTTGCTTCAAGAGCATGGCCGCATGCTTCGTGAAAGATAACACCACCAAAGCCGTTACCAAGAATTACGGGCATCTTTGCTGAAGGAGCATATCCTGCATTAACCATGCGGATTGCTGTATCGCAGCATTCCTGTGTTTTCTCGATCAAAGGATATTCATTGATGAACTCATATCCTCTCATGGTTCCGGGAGCAACCCTGCCGCTCTGCTTTTCATTATCTTTTGTCGCGATAGCCTCAACTGAGAGTCTGATGCGTCTTGTAGTATCTTCGACGTTTACACCTCTTGTGTTGATGACTCTGGCAGTTCTTACTGATGTGGCAATACCGCCGGCAACCTGTGTAATAAGCGGATCGTAACTGAGGGCGAAGTCTGATGACTTTCTGAGGAAATCGACCATGTCCTTCTTCGGAACTGTCATCGGATCGATCTCGATCGTTGCTTTGGACGTGGAGCAGAGTTCTTTAAGTGCATCTATCCTGCCCTGATCCTGGCCTTTAATTGCTGCAGCTGCCTCATTGGCAAGCTTCAAAAGGACTTCAATGTCGTTATCGCTTGAATAGACATAAACTGAATTAGTGCCTGCAAGAAGCCTTATTCCCGTTCCGGAATCAAATCCCGTAGCTGCACGGATTACCTGTCCGTTCAAAAGGCTTACAGATCTGGATTCGGTCACTTCCTGAAATACTTCGGCAAAATCAGCTGTAGTCGACATTGCCTGTTCCAAAATACGCTGGCAATCACTGTCGTTAAACATATAAATAACCCCTTATTTTTTAATCACAAGTATTATACCTTATTGTACATCGGCTGCAATTTTCGATGAAAATTTATAATCGGGTATTTCTGCTTGGCAATACATATTTCGTACAGTAAATAGAGTGTTTTACTGTACGATTTACGTATTTCAACTCAAAAGTACGTATTTCGTACAGTAAATGATAGTCAATTACTGTACGATTTACGTACCGTTTTCGAGACAAATATAAAGGCTGCCTCAAACACAGAGATAGCCTTAACATTAATAAAAACAACATTATCAGTAACGCTTGATCTTCTTAGAAGTATTCTTCTCAAACTCAGTCATTCTGAGTACTGTCTTCTTGATCTTCTTGTAGCTTTCAAGCTTTTCATTGGTATCTGCGACAACAGTCTTCAGGATATCCATGATCTGATCTTCAGTAGGATCTGTCTCGATACCGAGCTTAGCCTTGATCTCTTCAAGATCCGGGAAGATCGTTGCAGTTACGACAATATCTTCCTTAGCTTTATCCTCAACACCGGATACAACGGATTCAGCAACATAAGGGCTTAATGAAAGCAGATATTCGATCTCTTCAGGGAATACGTTCTTACCGTTCTTGGCGATAATGACGTTCTTCTTACGGCCCGTGATTATGCAGAAATGCTCATCGTCGATATATCCGAGGTCACCTGTGTGATAGTAGCCGTCGCTGTCCAATGCAGCAGCAGTATTCTCGGGATCGTTGTAGTAACCCAAAAAGATGTTGGGTCCCTTTGCGATGAACTCACCTATGCCGTCTTCATCAGGATTAAGGATCTTGACGTCAACGCCGATGGCAGGGATGCCTGCAGCAGTATTCTTGAAGTAAACGTCTCTGTTAAGAGCAAGGATCGGTGAACACTCTGTAAGGCCGTAACCCTGTACGCAGATAAGTCCGATGTCCTGGAAAAACTTCAGGATATCGGGATTGATGGGCGCGCCGCCTACGATTATGAGTCTGCATCTGCCACCGAAAACTTCATGGATCTGCTTGAAGAGCTTCTTTCTCATCTTGGGAGAAAAATGCAGTGCATTAGCAAGTTTGATACCCTTCTGGAGTTTCTTGGCCTTCTCGGGATCAGCGTTAACGCTCTTCATGATCTTCTTATAGAAGAGCTCAAGCATAACAGGAACCATGAGAACTGCAGTAGGTCTTGCTTCCTGAAGATTCTGTGCAATATAGCGGAGACCTTCGCAGATAGCAACCGTCGTACCTCTGTAAACCTGGCCTAAGAATCCGCATGTACATTCATATGTGTGGTGCAGCGGGAGAACCGAGAGCCATACATCGTTGATGTCGATATAGAGCATTGAGAACATTGACATGAGGTTCTCGCAGATATTTCTCTGGCAGAGCATAACAGCCTTTGACTTGGCAGTAGTGCCTGACGTGAACAAGAGGATCGTCATCTCTTCAGGATCGATGGTTGCCTCAGTAAAGCTCTTATCGCCGCCCTCGAGTTTCTTCTCACCGATCTTAAGGCAGTCCTGATAGTAAAGGAATCTGTCGTCATTGATCTCGTCCATGCAGATCCAGTATTTCATGGTATCTACCTTGCCGTAAACCTGATTTACGATGTCGAGTTTGGACTTAGAGAATAAGAGGATCTCGACTTCGGCTCTGGTAAGCATGTTATAGACGTCATCTACGGGAAGTTCTTTATCAAGAGGGACTACGCAGCCTGCACCGTTTGTTACTGCAAGATAAGATGTGTACCATTCATATCTTGTCTCAGCAAAAATCGCGATTCTCGCACCTTTTTCGACAGTGTTAGTGAAATATGTACCGAGCGAGTCAATGTCGTGATCGTATTTCTCGGTAGAGATCGGCTTATATTCGCCGCCCTTCTTTTCCTTTACGAGAAAGACAGGGTTTTGCGGGAAATCCTTGACTCTATGCTTGATGATGTCTCTAAAATCATGGATGGTCGTTACGTCGTAAAGTTTAGCATAGGGATCTTTCATACGTTTGTGAATCCTTTCTCGATAGCAAGTTCGGCACGCTCTTTGTTCTTGCCGCCCTTGGCGATCTCAGCGTCAATAAATCCGGGGTTAGCCTTGAGAAATGCTGTCATGTAGTCAGCAGGATTTTCGAGGAAGTGCATGATCATGTCCTTCTGGGCATCGTTGATGACACCGTTTGCCTTAGCTTCATCGAAAAGTTCCTCATTAATGCCTGTAAGAGCGTGAAGCTCAACACCAAGACCTTTAAGTACTTCTCTGCCGCTCTGGTGTCTGTCTACCACAGCAACAGTGTCTGTGATGTCAGAGCCGAGGCCTCTGATAACGGGGATCCATGCTCTCTCGTAAGATGAAGCCTCAGTGATGAGGTCAGCAATATGGAGAGCTTTCTTGCCCTTAAGGTCGATGTCCTTAACGTCAACTGCGGGGCCTTCAATGTTCTCGGAATAAACGGATGTCATATCCTTATAGATCGTGAGATGAGGCTTTTTCAAAAGATATGCGGGCATCATGGAGAAGAAATAATCTCTTCTCTCACCGCCGGAGATGTAATCGAAATCGAGCTTTGAAGCTTCTTCAGCGAGCTTGTCTGATACCATCTTGAACGTGCCGCCCTTGTTGTAGTAAGCGAGCATCATGTCAAAGATCTCTTCGGGAGCAGTGAGCTTGTTGTCGGCAATGGCCTTCTCAATTCTCTTCAAGACTTCACCTGCTGCAGCCTCGTTTTCGAGCAGGAAGTGAGTATTGATGAAGAAAGGTCCGAGTCTTCCTGATGTGTACCAGAATGGCTGATTCTCAGGTGCAACCCTTACTGCTTTTGTCTCAAACAATGCTTCGATGATCTTGTCTGCCATAATCTATCTCCTTTTAATTACCAGCGCTGTAATGTGCCGGTAAGTTCTTTTAAGTTAAGTCCGTTCTCTTCGCAATACTTTTTAAGATCATCAGTGATCTTAACCGGAAGCGCGGGATGAATAAGGCAAGCAGTTCCGACTTCAACAGCCGAAGCGCCTGCGATCATGAACTCTACGACATCCTGATAGTCAGAGATGCCGCCGCAACCGATGATCGGAATATCAAGGACCTGGCTGCACTCGGCAACCATTCTGATCGCAACCGGTTTAACAGCAGGACCTGAATATCCGCCCGTATTGTTTGTAAGTACAGGTCTTCTGGTCTTGATGTTGATCCTCATGCCCATGAGCGTATTGATGAGTACAACTGCATCAGCTCCGCCCTCCTGTGCAGCAAGTGCGGTAGCCTTAATATCTGTGACATTGGGTGTGAGCTTGATCCACAAAGGAAGATCTGTAAGAGCTCTCATCTTTGATGTGATGAGCTTGATCGCAACAGGATCACTGCCGATAGTCATGCAACCTTCCTTAACGTTTGGGCATGACAGGTTGATCTCAAGAGCATCGATCTTATCTTTATGTTCGTTAAGCTTGGTAACCATGTCGATGTAGTCTTCATAGCTGTGGCCTGCTACGTTAACGATAACGGCAGCACCAGAATCTCTCATGAAATCCAGGTCATTCTCGATGAAGTAATCAACGCCGGGATTCTGAAGACCTACAGAATTAAGCATTCCCGAATCACATTCAGCGACTCTTACGCCGGGATTGCCTGCCCTGGGTTTAATTGTAAGACCCTTGGATGAGATACCGCCAAGGATCGAGAGATCGTAATATTCTGCAAGCTCTCTTCCGAAATTGCATGTGCCAGATGCAAGGATAATGGGGCTCTTGAGGCTTACATTACCGACATTTACTGATAATGGATTGCTCACCATACCACCTCCCTGCTGTCGAAAACAGGACCATCTTTGCAGCATCTGACGTTCTTAAATCCGTCAGGTCCTTCATCTTTTACTTTTACCGTGCAGCAAAGGCAGATTCCGGCACCGCATGCCATTCTCTGTTCCATTGAGACGAGGCACTTCATGCCCTTTTCATCTGCCCAGGCACTAACTGCCTTCATCATCGGGATAGGGCCGACACAGCAGATAAGTGTTTTCGAAGGGTCAGAAATATCAATGGTATCAAGGCCTGCAATAACAGTACCCTTGATACCACAATCACCGCAATCGGTTGTAAGAATGTAAGACGGCTTATTGAGGATCACCTGGGATGCATTTCTGAATCCCTCGCACACGATGACGTTCTTACCTAATGAAGTAAGTGTCTCATAAGCGAAATTGATCGGGAAAACTCCCGTGCCGCCGCCTGTAAGGATAACGGTATCAAAACCGTCAAAGTCAAAGCCTTTACCCAAAGGGCCGAGACAGTCGACCATAAGTCCGGGTTCGAACTGCGATATCTCGGAGGTGCCCTTGCCTACGACTTTGACACCGATGTAAAAGATTCCTTTTTCTTTGTCTGTGCTTGCAATTCCAAAAGGTCTCTTAAGAAATACAGTTCCTGCCGATATGTTGACGAACTGTCCGGGAACAGCGGTGCTTGCAATATCAGGACACTCAAATCCGAGAAAGCATGTGTCACTGTTGAGAAATTCTTTTGAGACTAGTTTGATTCTATATTCTTTCTTAAGATCCATTAGTTATACGTACTTACGATTGTGTAATGCTGCGTTGAGCTTTGCCTTCATGTCTTCTGCTTCGAATCTTGCTGCCTTACCGAAGTCTTCAGGTCCGAAGTAATCGCTTCTTGACTTCCAAGCTGTCATGATGCTTCTGGAAGCGTTAACGATTCCGCCCTTGCCGTATGCTGTAAAGCTTGCAACTGCTTCATCAGCACCTGCACCCTGAGCGCCGTAGCCCGGGATGAGCATGAATGCGTTAGGCATGATCTTTCTAAGGCCAACAGCCTGCTCGGGATATGTAGCACCGATAACAGCACCAACTGAGGAGAAACCTTCCTCACCGATGAGGTCCTCGCCCCACTCTGCAACCTTTGCAGCTACAGATTCATAGAGCTTGCCGCCTGTACTGAGCTCAAGATCCTGGAAGTCGCCGGATGAAGGATTGGATGTCTTAACGAGGCAGAAGATACCCTTGCCGTCGCGCTTGCATACATCGATGAAAGGCTTAACGCCGTCAATACCGAGATAGCAGTTGACTGTGCAAGCATCAAGTCCGCTCATCTCCATTGTGTCGTTCAAGAGAATGTCTGTCTTACCGATGATTGCTTCAGCATAAGCTGTTGCAGTAGAACCGATGTCATTTCTCTTGCAGTCGCCGATTACGAGCATGCCCTTCTTCTGGGCATATCTTGCTGTAAGGAGCATTGTCTTGATCGCATCGTAGCCGTACATCTCATAGTAAGCATACTGAAGCTTTACTGCAGGAACGATGTCATATGTCTGGTCGATGATCTCTTTGTTGAAGAGCCAGATAGCTTTAGCCGTAGCTTTTGTGGGTTCTTCCGGGAAAAGTGTCTCTGCATAATCCTTGATATGCTGGGGAATGTAGTCGAGCTTTGTGTCGAGGCCTACAACCGTAGGGTTCTCGAGCTCGTCAATTCTTCTAACCAGGCTGTCAGCAAAGTTTCTCATATGTGATCTTTCCTCCCATTACAGTAAGTATTGTTTCACCGTAGAGCTTGTAGCCGTCGTACGGTGTGTTTCTTGACTTTGAAAGCATCTTATCCTTCTCGAAAACAAACTCGTTATCGAGGTCAAAGACCGCGAGATCCGCATCATCGCCCACGTTCATGCCGCCTCTTCCGAGCTTTAAGATGTTGGAAGGAGCAAAGCACATCAGGTCAATGAGCTTTGCGAGCGTGATCTCACCTGTTTTTACAAGATAAGTGTACCCCAAAGCGAAGGCAGTCTCAAACCCTAATATACCATTCAAAGCGACAGAAAATTCACAAACTTTCTCGTCAGCATGATGAGGAGCATTATCTGTAGCGATTGCATCTATCGTTCCGTCTTTGATTCCTTCAATGATTGCCTCAAGGTGTTCTCTGGTCCTGAGCGGCGGATGCATCTTGAAGTTCGTGTCATATGTGGCACACATATCATCAGTCAGAGTGAAGTAATGAGGGCATGTCTCGCATGTAACCTTTACTCCCCTTGCCTTAGCATCCCTGATCATGCGGACGCCGCCCTTAGTGCTGACGTGGCAGATATGGACCGGAATATTAAGATATTCGGAGAGGATTATGTCTCTTGCGATCATGATGTCTTCAGCTGCAGTAGGGATTCCTCTGATTCCGATGGATGTTGATACCGTCCCTTCATTCATTGCGCCTTCCGAAAGGCTCTTGTCTTCGCAGTGGTTAAGTACAGGAAGGTCGAAGTCTGAAGCATATTCAAGTACTTTTCTCATGATTCCGGCATTCTTGATTGGATGTCCGTCATCAGATACTGCTACGATACCTGCTTCCTTCATGAGTCCCATCTCTGAGATGAGCTCACCGTCGATTCCCTTGGTTGCTGCACCGATGGGATATACACGGCAGTTATCAGCTTCTTTGGCCTTCTTAATGATTCCGCTGATAACGGCAGCATTATCAGCTACGGGATTTGTATTAGGCATCGGGCAGATCGATGTATAGCCGCCCTTTGCGGCAGAAGCCGTACCTGTAGCGATAGTCTCCTTATACTCTCCGCCGGGTTCTCTTAAGTGGCAGTGCATGTCTACAAGACCTGGTGTTACAGTTGCACCCTTAAGGTCTATTACTCTGTCTGCCTTATCTTCAGCGAACTCAGAAGCAAACTTGCCGTCTTCAATGAAGATCTTGTTGATCTTCTCATCGTTATATACTTTGCAATTCTTTAATATAATTCTCACAGTTGGTTCCTCCTTGCCATGAGCAGGTAAAGAACAGCCATTCTGACTGCTACACCGTTTGTAACCTGTTCATTAATTACCGACTGGTCGCAGTCGTAAACTGCCGTCGGAAGCTCTACTCCGTGGTTGCACGGACCCGGGTGCATCAGGAATGCATCCGGCTTTGCAAGAGCAAGCATCTCAGGCGTGATCGCATAGAACTTTGCATATTCTGCGATCGATGGGAAAAGTGATTTCTGCTGGCGCTCAAGCTGGACTCTTAATCCCATGACAGCATCTGCATCCTTTACGCAGTCAGCAACACTGTCGGCGATCCTGACACCCATGTCCTCGATTCCTATCGGCATCATGGTCTTAGGTCCGTATACGCTTACCTGGGCACCGAGCTTGGAAAGTCCGATAGCGTTGGATCTGACGACTCTTGAGTGATAGATATCACCGCAGATCGCGATCTTCTTGCCTTCGAAAGTATCGAATCTCTCGTACATTGTGAGCATGTCGAGCAAAGCCTGTGTAGGATGCTCGTTCATTCCGTCACCTGCATTTACGACAGATGCCTTGAGGTAAGGAGCAATAAAATGAGGCGCACCGGACTGGTTGTGCCTCATGATTATGATGTCCGTACCCATCATGTCGATCGTTCTTGCAGTATCAAGGAGTGACTCACCCTTGTTTACAGAACTACCCGAAGTTGAGATGTTTGCCGAAGCAGATCCCATGTACTTCGAAGCAAGCTCAAATGAAAGTCTTGTTCTTGTCGAATTCTCATAGAAAAGCGTTACAACCGACTTACCCTGAAGATGTGATGTCTTCTTGTTGGCAGACGATATAACGAGCTTCATTGTCTTAGCTGTGTCTAAGATCTCCATGATCTCATCTGCGGTAAGTTGCTTCATACCGAGGAGATCTTTGCTCTTAAGTCCCATTATCCTTCTTCCTCCTTAAGCAGTATTACACGGTCCTGGCCGTCAACTTCCTTTACTTCAACGTCAATGTGCTCGGTAATTGCGGTAGGCACGTTCTTTCCTACATAATCAGCTCTGAACGGCAGCTGTCTATGTCCTCTGTCGATCAGGATCGCAAGCTGGATGTTTGCAGGTCTTCCCATATCGAAAATATTCTCTATGGCAGCCCTTGTCGTTCTGCCGGTAAAGAGAACATCGTCTACTAAAATAATTTTCTTATCGTTTACATCAAATGGAATGTCCGTGCCGTTTACGACAGGGTGAGCAGAGAGCATAGAGAGGTCGTCTCTGTAGAAAGTGATGTCGAGGATACCCATCGGTACCTTCACGCCTTCTATCTCCTCAAGGAGAGCTCGAAGTCTCATTGCAAGAGGCACGCCTCTTTTCTGAATTCCGATGATAGCTACGTTCTCAAGACCGTCATTATGCTCAACTATCTCATGGGAGATCCTGATAAGCGCACGGGAGATCGCTGCTTCATCCATCAGTTCATGACCGGGAATTAAAACCATAAAAAAACTCCTTCCGCTAAGAATATGGCTATGTAAAGCCCGTCCGGCAGAAAGGAATCCGTAAATACAAGTATATTAACAGCCACTTACGGCCTCGCCGGACCGTTTAAAGTTTTGCTGTAAGAATTTTATATTTTATGTGGTCTAAAAGCAATATTGAAATTGTGGTAAATACGGATTATGAATTAAACAAAAAGGGGTATCCCGTTTTATAAATTGATATGTTCTAGAAAGCTCCGTATATATCCTGTGTACGCATCGAATCCCGCTACTGCCCTGCTTCTGGCATGTCCAGCGCCCTCAACCATAACAAGCTCACAGTATGCACCATTCTTTCTTGCGACATCATACAGCTTTTGGCTGTGATATGGCTTAACGAGTCTGTCGCCTGAGCCGTGAATGAAAAGGATCGGGTATTTATTGTTTTCGAGATGCTCAATAGCGCAAGTTTTTCTCATATCGACATGATATAAGATTATGCCGGCCAGGTTTATCGGCGGCGCAACAAAGGCCATGTGAAGATTTCCGTAACCGTCTTTTACAACGTCATAGCAACGGGTAAATCCACAGTCGGCAACGATGAAGTCGATATCCGGATTATATCTTGTTACGGACAATGAGGTGGAACTTCCCATTGATTCTCCGTGAAGCCCCAGGACCATAATATCAGGATATCTGGCTCTCGTATCTTCTATTACGCACTTGAGATCATCAGATTCGATGTTGCCCATTGTACATATATCGGGTTTATTAAGGCCGTGATGCCTTGCATCGTAAATAATGCAGGAATATCCGAGTTTCATAAAACAATGAACATACTTGACTGAGCCATAACGGTTATTTGTATGACCGTGGCACAGTATCACATATTTTCCTGTTCCACGGACTTCTTCGTTATCAACGAACATAGCGTGAAGGATATAGCCATTCTTCCCTTTTATCTCATACTCAACCTTATTATACGAATCAAAATCCATCCAGAAGCCGCGCTTCTTGTTTGCTTCGATCTCACGTTCAAGTGTTACGGTGTTCGGCTTTAAGGATCTTTTAACATTGCGCCATGAAAAGATCGCAAGGCTTACGAACATTAAGGTAAAAAATACTGAAATGCCAATAATTAACCAGACCAAGATCAGAACCTCATCTATCTCTGTATAACTTGCCGGCTACGATATATCTGTATCGCTTCCACTTCTTTGAAATACCGATAAATAAAGGTTTGGTCAGAAGATCATACAATGTATAAATTACAAAACTTACAAGGAAAAGACCGACCATACAGCCGAGCATATGAATGACCATAACTGCTGTTCCGGACCTGACAAACCTCTCGATCTGAAGATATTCCAACAGATTGATATGGAGCAGATATGTCGGATAGACTCCAGCGGCAAGAGCATTAATAACTTTATTGCTCTTGATCTTCAAACTGTTGAAGAACATGAATAGAGCAACAGATTCAATGATTATAAGCGGATTTTCAAAGTTCCAGCAAATCGTAGTCGGAAGATCAAAACCTGTAAGCATCTTGTCAACAAAGGTCCAGAATACAATCAAAACAAGGGTCACACCGAGAATAACGATCATATTTCCGGGGCTTTCCTTCAGACCATTCTCTATCTTATCCCTGATATAACAGCCGATCAGGTACATCAGAATAAAATTGACCAGAGTATAGCCGCGGCCGGCTCCAAAAAGACTTATCGGATTAATTCCCTGCACTATTCCATTTGCAGAAGGTTCATTCCAGAACGAGTATTTGTTCAGATGACTTATCACATCCCAGACAAATGGATATACGGAAAACAAAGTGATAGATACACCGAGAAGTGCTTTCTTTGCGGGCAGCTTCATATGAGACCACATCAGGCTGATAAACGGGGATATCAAATATAGAGCCAAATAAATGAATATGAACCAGTAACTTGGAGCGAAATATCCGAATAAAGTCTTAAAGCTGAAAGGTTCGCCCTTTGGAAGTTCCTTGATAAGGTATGCAGCAAACTCGAAAACCAGAAACATCGTTATTGATTTAATTGGTTTTAAAACATCTCTTTTCACAGAATCACGATTGAAATAACCGGAAATGATGACATAGACATTTATCACGCAAATAAACAAAGATTCAAAAACAGCCATTACAAACTGGTTTAAACTGGAATCCTCTACAAAAGCAAATCCGCCACCCAAAGACGCATCGTTATAGCTGAGTATTACAACACCGAGAGCAGCAAAGATACGCAGCAGCTCGATATTGGACTGTCTTTTAGTTTGTTCTATCATATAACCCCAAAAACATATGAATATGCCATGATTATACATCAAATAATAATGATATTTTATAATCAGATTGATTTTAAGAGTTAATGATAGAATTTTATTCGGTCAGGTATAATGTAAACTGACATTAGGAGGATTTAGGGATATGCATAGATTTAAAAAGTTCACCACTCTTTTGCTTTGCGGAGTATTCTCATTGTCGCTTATGTCATGCACGGCAACGCCCACAGCAACAGAGTCTTCAGATATCACAAACGTTTTCGAAGCAACAACTACTGTTGAAACCGGCGAGTCAACGACTGTAACTACAGAAACAGAAACTTCTGCAACTTCGGAATCCACAACAGAGACGTCTGAGACAACTACGGCTGCAACCACGGAAGCTACAACAAGCGCAACCGAGACTTCAACCACAGAAACATCTGCTTCATCTTCTGCTTCAGAGACATCTGCAACCACTTCTTTTAGCGGCGAGATAACTGCTGTTTACACAAAGAATCCCCAGGAGAAAAAGAATTACATTCTTTATAACGAAGTTTTCGGAGGAACGCTCACTGCTAGCGCAATGAATAAAGGCTTTATCGGCATCACCATTCCTTCCGATGGTGAATACCTTTACGACCACATTCCTGATGCCGCTTTGGAGTTCACACTCTTCTATGATGAGAGACAGAATCTTACTCTCCGTGACCTTCAGGGAAGATTCCTTGCCGCAACACCAACGGGTGATCTGATACTTACCGATAAGCCTGTTGAGGATAATTACCAGTTCTGGAGACTGATAGAGAATGAAAGCGGCTGGTACATCATTAATGAAGGCGCTGCAAACAATCAGACTCTCCAGTACAGTGACGGAACTTTCAGCATCAAGACTTGTACGAACACTAAAGAATTCGTATTTAATTTCTACGAAGTAGGATAAAAGCATTTCAGTTTTTGGGACAGTTTTACATGTGAGCAGTACGCTCTCATATTATGCGTGCTAAAATCATTTTGGGTGTTACCCACATGACATAGGCGGTTACCTCCATTCTCATTCGAGGATAAGGAGGTGGTGCTGATGAGAGACTATGAAATTCTTATCGTGGTATTTACCGTGATGGCGATTATCTCAAGTATTCTTGTTGAGTGCATAAAAAAAGACCGCTGAAATATTGCCATAAGTCGCGGTCTTTTTGACTTTACACTGAGGTAACCGTCTAGTGGATAACACCTCTAGATAAATTAATTATACTACTAGACAAACCTTAATCAAGAATTCAATTTCTTTAGTATTATAGCAAATTATTTTTTATATGTTTTGCTATACACCACCATCATGGCTGCAATACATACTAAAGCAATGATTCCTACATAAAGTACAGAATTCGCTCCGCTGAAGCTTGTTCCAAAGGCATGTGCATTGAAACTAAATGTATCTTTAACAGCCGATATGAATGCACCGTTATCGACTCCGCCAATAGAAGAATCAATGCTTTCTGTTATTCCGCTTAAAAGAATGTTCCTGATAAGTGAAGTAATGTGTGTTGCCGGGAACAGATTGCAGAAGCCCTGTACACCGTCAGAAAACTGGGATAAAGGAATATAAGCACCGATAACAAATCCTGCAGCTGCTGATAAAATGCCGAAGAATGCAGTACTTGTAGATGACGTTTTGAAAAACAACATGACCAGCATAAACAAAGCCGTTGAGGAAACTGATCCCAGGAACATCATGCCGTAAGCTGCAATATAAGAACCAATGCTTAAGTGCAGATCGCCCATTGAGCCGATAACGACAAGACCTACAGTCAGAATAAGCGATGTCATAATAAATGAGCATAATGTGGATGCCGTAAAGTATGAGAGGATGATCTTCCATCTCTTAAGTGGAGTAGCACAGATATCGTTGTCCACGCCTGTTTCCCTGTCTTTTACGATTGTCTGAAGACATGTGTAAGGCACCGTGATCATTGCAGTTCCTAAAATTCCCGTAAGAAGAATGCCGTTTGCGAGCATATCAACGTCTCCGCCGGAAACAAAATTCTCAAGTCCGTTCATCGTAGCTTCCAGCGCATCTACAAATGTACCCTTAAGGAACAGCAGATAAAGTACAAATACAATGATCGACGTCAAAAGCGAGAAAAATATCGCAAGAATATCCTTGAAATAGATAATGAAGTTTCTCCTCGTAAATCCAAAAAAGTCCTTCATGAAGCAAGCTCCTTTCCTGTCAGGTTAAGGAATACGTCATCCATAGTTCCCTTAACATATTCGTAGTCTTTGATCTCATCTCTGTGTTCGAAAATAAACTCCGTAAGATTAATGTCTGTTTCAATGTTGTAATGATCGGCATCGTAGACATATCTAGAACTGATGTTTTGAATGAGATTTTCAGCATCCTGACCTTTAGGCGTATACCATACGAGTCTCGGATGGGCATATCTTGTCTTAAGTTCAGCCGGAGTCCCTGTAGTAATGATCTTACCTTTATCAAGGATTACCACGTGGTCGGCATCTCTGGTCTCTTCCATATAGTGCGTTGTAAGGAATATCGTCATCTTATGCTCTTTGCGCAGATAGTTGATGTAATCCCATACAAGCTTTCTGGACTTAGGATCAAGACCTGTCGTAGGTTCATCAAGGAATAAGATCTTAGGGTTATTGATCAGGGCCCGCATGATGTCTACCCTTCTTCTCTGTCCGCCAGAGAGTTTCTCGTATTTTCTGTCCCAGATGTCTTTCATCTCGAATCTTTCAGAGAAAGGCTCAAGCCTTGCAAGAACCTGCTTTTTGCTGAGACCGTAGTAAGATCCTCTTGTAAGCAGGTTGTCTTTTACACTGAGCTTCTTGTCGAGGACCGAGTTTTGAAATACGATTCCGTTTACTTTGCGGATCTCGTCGTCTTCTTTGCCGAGTTCATGTCCGCAGATAAAAGCCTGACCGTCTGTTTTCTTAAGTATTGTCGTCAGCATATTTATCGTTGTTGACTTGCCGGCTCCGTTTTCGCCCAGAAATGCGAACATCTCCCCTTCTTCCACATCAAATGAGATACCATCAACTGCAGTATGCTCCTTGTACACTTTTGTAAGGTTTTTAACTTCGATAATTTTCATGTTCATTCCTCCTTGCAAGGTCACATTACCCCAGAGGAAAGCATGCGGAAATAGCAACTCTACCAAGTTGCGGAAAAGAGATACCAAGTTGCTGAAAAATTACTCTTCGTCCCTTATATCGTCCAAAGCCTTGTTGATCTTGTTCTCGTCACGCTTATGGAACCAGAGGGTTACGCACCAAACGAAGATATAAACCAGGAAATAAATGACGGACATCATGATAAAGCCATCGATCTTCAAGTACCATTTGAATACCCAGCCGAAAAGACTGACAATGACATAAAGGCCAATGCAATGAAGAATGATACGGACAATAAATTTATTCTTCGGTATGTCAGTATCAGCAAGCCAGAATACGGTCGGCAAAGAGCAAACGGCGCCTGTAAGAATAACGGATACAAGCTGAAGCCATGTAAGGTTAAAGGAAGCAAGCTCATCTCCCATAAACGAATAGACGAGGCCTTCGATGATGATGCCTACAAAGATGGCAAAAGAGATCATCATAGTCTGTTCAAGCCATAACTTTAATTTATTCATCCTATTCCGAGCCTCCTTTTGACTTCCTTGACATATCCCCTGGAAATAACGACTATCTCGTCATTAAGCATCGTCGCATCTACCCTGCCGCTGATCTGGGACTTAACGTTCTTGATCTTCTTAAGATTGATAATCATGGACTTTGAGCATCTCATGAAATATCCGCCAAGCATTACTTCAAGTTCATAAAGCCTGTATTTGCAGTCATAACAGCCCTGTTTGGTGTAAACGAAAGTCTTTTTGTCGACAGATTCAATGTAATAGACCGCAGGAGCCTTGATAATATAGACTTTGCCGTCTTTACTGACAGTAAAGCTCTTTGAATCTCCCTCAAGAAGTTCAATGGCACCCGAGATCTCATCAGTAACCTCGACCGCCTTAATGACGGCCTGCTCTTCTTCCTTGGAATTGACCCTTTCGACAAAAACCTGCAAATCCTACCTCTTAGTCCGAATGTCTAAAACTGAACTGTCAGTTCAATTTTAGACAATTAAACATAGTGTTATCAATTTGAATTTTAACAAAAATAAAACCCGTAAACATAATGTCTACGGTGTAGTTACCCCAAATAGTTGGACAGTGTTTTATTAACTCACATCATATCACGGATTCAAAGAACTTTTCTCTGCATTCTTGAGGGCTGGTCTTTGTTCTCAGAACCAGTCTTTCTTGATTGTAGTATCTGATATAGCTGTGTATGTTGCTTCTGAGTTCAGCTAAGGATTTAAATGAATACTCGCGATCGTAATACATTTCTGTCTTTAACCTCCCAAAGAAGTTTTCTGTTGGCGAGTTATCTAAGCAATTGCCTTTGCGAGACATGCTTTGAGTTATATCGTGTTCCTTAAGGAACTTCCGATAGTAAAGCATCTGATATTGCCATCCCTGATCGCTATGCAAAATTGCTCCGCCAAGATTTTTGCCGTGGTGCTTTACCAATCTGTCCAGCATGCGTCGTATCTGCTGCATGTTTGGATGTTCTGATATGTCGTAAGCTAGTATTTCTCTCGTGTGGAAGTCGATTACTGGTGACAGATACAGTTTTCCGTGAGGTGTAATGAATACTGTTACGTCTGTTCCCAGTTTCTGATAGGGACCTGTAGTCTTAAAGTCTCTTTCCAGAATATTAGGGGCGAGCTTGCCAACGGTTCCTTTATACGAGTTATATCGTCTCTTCTTTTTGACAGCTCTTATGTTGTTTTCACGCATTATTCTGGCCACACGCTTCTTATTGACATTGTACCCACGTCGTTGAAGTTCTAATGTTATCCGGGGATATCCGTATTTTCCGTTGTTCTCAGTGTAGATCTTTTGAATTTCTTGGAGTAAAGCCTCATCCTTCTTAGTCTTATACTCCAAGTGATTCCTGGTATAGTAAAATGTCGATTTCGAAATGCCGGCTATCTTAAGCAGTATGTTGAGAGAATATTTCTCCCTTAATTCACAGATAACTATTACTTTTTCTTGGATTGTCTGTTTCTCTCGAGAATTAGGGAGTACGATTTTTTTAGATATTCATTCTCTGCTTCAAGATACTTTATGCGTTCTTTCAATTCATCGCTGGCTATTTTATCCTGACGATCCTCGTGGAGCAGATAGTTTTTCCTTCCGGTACTCACCTGAATTGCATCTTCTCCGCCTTCACGGTATTTCTTAACCCAATCCCGCACTATTCCGGGATCGGTCAATCCCAGATCAACAGCTATGCTCCTCATTGACTCATTGCCGTTCAGATAGCGTTTAATTGTTTTGAGTTTGAATTCTCGGCTATAGGTCTTTAGTCCGTTCTCGTTAGTAAAAACAGCTTCGCCGTGTTTACGATACAACGCAATATAGAACTTGATATTAGACGAATGGATACCATATTCCTCGGATAGTTCCCTTAAGGTTACACCGTCTTCCAAGTGCTTTTTTACGATTGCCAGTTTAGTTTCTCTTGTTATAAACATAAGAGCACCCCCGTAAATTGTAACATCACTGTCCAACTTACGGGGGTAACTTCATTT
>JAZROA010000015.1:0-56948 GCA_045648465.1 Saccharofermentans sp. | reverse complement strand
TACAGTCAGGCTTCGTGAATGTGACGTCGTTGCAAATCTTGATGCTCCGAAGTCTATGAGCTTTACTTCGCCATCCTTGGTTATGAAGATATTGTCAGGTGCTATGTCTCTGTGGATTATTCCTTCTTTATGGACTACTTCCAAAGATTTCATTACCGGCATAAGAAGATCTATTGCTTCTTTTTCAGGAATAGTCTTATCGCGTTTAAGTCTTTCGGCTAATGTTTCTCCCTCAAGATACTCCATTATTATGTACGCGGTATCGTTTTCCGCCAGACAGTCGAATATCTTTACGATGCCTTCTTCATTCTGGAACTTAGATAATCTCTTTGCTTCGTCTACGAACTTATTAAGTCCTGACAAGAACTGCTCATTCTTTGAACCATTAAATACAGAAACCCTGGACTGACCGGGCATGCGGGTAGAAAACTCACTTGGGAGATATTCCTTTATTGCTACTCTCTGCTCCAGCTTGGCATCCCAGCCTATATAAGTAACACCAAAGCCACCGTATCCAATTACTTTGCCTACGATGTATCGGCCGGAGAGAATCGTTCCCGGCTCCATATGTATTGCTTCTTCTGGCGCCGTTCCTTCAATATATCCGCAAAACGGACATATTTCCAATTCGTCTTTTATGCTTTCAAAACAACCGTAACAACGTTTCACAGTAAAACTCCAACCGAAATTATTCTTCTGTTACACTCATAACAGAAAGCTGGCTCATAGCATCAGACAAGGAGGTATCTATATCTCTGAACTTCTCGTTAAATTTATTAATAACATCAGAAGAAGCTCTCCCGGATTCGCCAGACCAATTTATATCAACGATTTGGCCTAAAGCTGTCAGTTCATTTCTAATAGAAGTAATCTCATCTGACAGCTCAAGAATCTTGCTTATATAATGACTGGTAATATCAGAAGATAAAACAAATTCTTCGGGATTCATAATTATTTCTCCTTTTGATAAATACTAACATCTACTGTTTTTCCGTCTGCTACCGAGAAACTGAGAATATATTGATCAGTAAAACGCAATATCAGATTTTCAGTATTAACCATATGATTGCCGATTCTCTTATACTCCTTCAATACAAATGATTCATTTTTCTTTGTAAGGCATTCGCGGATATCCTTTTTAATCCCATCGTCTTGAATTAATTCCGAGAGCATTAACTCTGCTTCATTTTCGTCAAAGGAATTGTACAAATTACTTATCTCTTTCAAAGAATCGACAGGTAAACTCAAATTCTTGATTTGATTATCAGAAACTCTAATACTATAAAGGCTCAAAATGCTGTCTATATCAAACTTATCAATGATCTCTAAATTATACGATGAGCCTTTATCAGTCAGCTTACAATAATCATTGCCATATTTAAGATAGTTAATTTTCTCTCTGATGCCATTAATATCAGTAATTACGACTATTACTTGATCGGATTTATTCAGAACATTAATTGATATTCTGACATCTCGCTCTACAAGTAAAGTACCGTCAATTTTATACTCAAATACACCTCGCTCTTCTAATTCTTGATAATTCTTTCTGAATAATCCCTCCAGACCGGAACGATTATTTTCCAGAGTACGATCCTCTACTCCGATAATGAATTCCAATCCCATAAGGGAAGCAAGCACATATAATTCCTCAGAAGTAAATCGACTCATTCTTTATCATCTATCTCCCGGACTTCAGTTTCTTTTCTGGCTAATTCAGATAAAGCAGAAATATTCGTTAATTCAAGATCAGTTGAACTTCCGGCTACAAGCTTTTCGACCTCATTAACAGGACGCATCTCCTCTGATCTGTCTACAACGACAACCTGATTTGAAGCAATAGTAGCATCAAGCTGGCTCCTGATAGAATCAAGTTTATTGTTTATTTCCTCAATAGCCTTGATCAATTCTTTTTCATTTTCGGAAAAATCAGTTTTTGCCTTATGGAAAAGCAATTCAACAGAATTGATATCTTCGTTAAGGCCATTTAATACGTTAACTGCATTATCTAAGATGGAAACAACTGCTTCACTCTTCGGATGTGCCATAAATTCAGGATCATCAAGCATTTCATTCCTGAGCATAGTTGTTTTTCCGATAGTATCCTCTACATCTGCTTCCAGCTTAACAAATGCCTCTGTCAGACGTTCTAATTCATCTGTATCGATCCTTATCATAAAGAGTCCCCTTTCTCTACATACTTAATGGTTTTGCATTCTCCGTTTACAAACAAGTATCCGCTTCCGGGTTCCAAAACAGTGTCTTTCTCATTGTATTTCAGATTATTTCTGAAAAATGTTATCTGATTAGGCGTACCTGATACTGCCAATCCGTTCTGATATGAAACAAGGGATCTTGTAAGTGTATCTATCTCATTGTTCTTTGCAATATTGGCAATGCTGCCGTTGACTATAACAATGACTCCGAGATTCTGCGCAAGGCGGCAGATTCTTTCCATGGAATTTACATTATCATTGGATACCATATCAACATAACCCTTAATATCATTGATCAACACCAAGATTAAAGGATATGATTTAATAAATTCCTTTTCAGAGAAAGAACCTTCGGATGAGTTTTTAGCTGCCTTTTGTTCATCCTTACGCTTATTCAATATAGATACAATCTCACCTAAAGAAGCTGTGACAGATTCATTATCAGAATAAACCGTATAATTGGATGTACGGTTCATCAAGCCTTCAAGTCCGCGTCTGTCATCGTCAAAAATGTAAAGCTTGGTTTCTTCATTTTTATCCAGAATAATTTCAGACAGATTTGCAGTCACTCTGTTCATCGTTTCCGAAGATTCACCGGTAATCACCAAACCGTACTTTTCGGTAAGATCAACAAATGCAGGCTTAATGTCGCTTTTCTGAATTCCGACCGGCAAAATCATTCTTTCGCGGTAATGCTCTATCATCATACGCGAACTTACAACATCCGGCATAACTGGAATAGGATCAGGCCTTTTTCCTGTCCATTCCTTATTCAACTTATCAACCAATATTCTGAGATTATCATTTCTTTGCTTATCATTGAATCCAGCAGTAAACATTGCAGTCTGAAATTCAACAGGTGGATTGCCTTTTGCAAAAGCACGGCCTTGAACAGCTGGAAGGCTCATTCCATTAAGTCTGCCAACGATATTGGCAAAATCACCTCTGTCGGTTAACTCAAATGCAACTGCACCCTTCATATTCTGAATGACCTTATATCTGACACCGGATGTGCTGTTAGCTGAATATACAAGATAAATACCATAAGAAGTACCCTCATTTGCAACCTTAATTAGGAAGTTCTCAATATCAGGATACATATCAAATAATGGCAGGATATTATCGATGATGATTAGGATAGCCGGCTCTTTTTTATCAACAGAATCTCTGTACGCAGATAAGGAGTTAACATTATTCCTTAAGAAAAGCATCTTCCTTCTGTTAAACTCTTCCCTTATCATCTGCTCCAATTTGAACAGTTTCTCTTCTTCATAATCTAGAACAATTCCTCCGACATGAGGCATATCGCCAAATATACTCATACCCCATCCGCCACAGTCAATGATATAAACTGCAATCTCTTCAGGAGTAAAGTATTTGCAGATGGAAGTTACAAGAGTCTTTAAGAAAGTCGTCTTGCCGGTTCCCGGAGCACCATAAATAGCGTGATGACCCTGTTCAACAAAATCAAGAACCTGTATGCCCTGCTCCTGGTTAGAAGGAATATCATACTTTCCGACAGGAATCTTAAGCCATGGGAGATTCTCACCAACTCCAAGTTCATCAAGCGTAAGGAGTTCAGGCAATTCCGGAAGCCATGGACCTTTTGCAGGTACAACATCATTTCTATTGGCTTCTGAAACTATATAGTTAACAACGGCTGTAAGTTCATCGACATCAGAAGATTTCTTTTTGTCTGATTTAAACAGATTTATCTTATTACCGCATTCATCAACAAGTCTAACGGGATTTTCATCGATAATCTTCGGCTGATCACCAAAGTACGGAGCTCCACTCCAATAAGACTGGAATTTATCAAAGTACTCATCCTTACCGACTCTGATAAAACCACGTCCCGCTTCACGGATGAGAGCAGCATCTCCCCGTTCGATCATCTCACGGCTGTCTGTGGAATCCTGAACCTTAAGACATAGCCTGAATCTGGAATTACTCTGAATCTGTTCATCAACAATACCTCCAGGTTTTTGAGTTGCAAGAACAAGGTGAATACCAAGGCTTCGTCCGACTCTTGCCGCTTTTACGAGTCCTGCCATAAAATCAGGTTCTTCTTTCTTGAGTTCAGCAAACTCATCCGCCACAATAATCAAATGCGGCAAAGGTTCATCCACTTTGCCTTCACGGAACAACTTTTGATAAGCATCAATATGATTCAACTTAATATTGGGATAGACCTTCTGGTATCGGTCAAAAATAACCTGTCTCCTGATAATCTCACTTTGAAGCGAAATAAGAGACCTCTGAATATTGCTTCCGATATTCGTAATCTTACCGACAACATGCGGTAAGGGTTCCAAAAGATTCGCCATACCACCGCCCTTATAGTCGATAAGTACAAACGACACCTGATGAGGATGGAAATTGCAAGCCATCGACAAGATCCAGGATTGCAAAAGTTCTGATTTACCGGAACCTGTAGTTCCGGCTACAAGACCGTGTGGGCCATGCGCCTTCTCGTGAATATCAAAGAACAAAGTCTGATCACCGGCTAGTTTGCCTATTGGTGCAGCCAGCGATTTGTCCGGAACAGCCTTTGACCAACGCGCAATTACATTAATCTGTTCAACTTTTTGAACACCATAGCCTTCAAGGAAGGTAACAGATCTCGGAAGACCAGCTTTACTTGCAAACCCCTCATATTTTATAGCAGACATAGTTCTGACATACTGATCAAAAGTAATATCATTTACAGCCTTATCTTCAGTAAAGAATGTTTTCTCGTTAGCAATCTCACGATTATAGAAAGCCGGAACATCTCCCATTTCTACTATGTGTCTGCACTTAGGCGGCAAAGCATAAATATTGTCATATAAAAACATCGTAGAAAAACCTAATGTCGGCTCATTGGCAAAAAGATTATTCATAACAAGATTATCTTCTACAAGTTTTTTAGAACCTACTATAAAAATATAGAATGGAGAAGGAATTGACTGTTCTCTGCCTACACCTTTAAGGTTTTCCTGTCTTGACGAAATAATGTCGCCTACATAATCACATATTGCATTGGCACCATCCTCATCAAAGGCAATCATGCAGTTTTCTTTCTCTTCATCCCAAAAATGAGGAATCCATCTAAGATAATCCCAATAATCCTTTTCGCTTTCATCAAATATGCCCATCAGCTTCACATCTTCAAAACTATGAGAAGAACAGAGGCATATGATCATATTGCGGACAATTTCAAGGTATCTTTGTCTGTCACCTATAAATCCAACAGTATTACATTTCGCAAGAGGAATACGGGTAGGAATATTATCTACAAGCTTTGTTTCTTCAACAATCTGTTCTACAAGCTCTTCTTCTTCATCGGTTTCCATCTTGAAACCGCCTGCTCCGCTTTTTGTCTGAACCGGAACACAAAGATTCTCATATCCCATACCTACACGGACATCAAGAAAATCTCTGTCTCCAGGCATTCTTTCCCAAAGATTTCTCTTAAGATCAAGTACAGTGTGTATGGCTTCATCAGGAGACGGGTTTTCTAAACTGATAATATTTCTCTGCACCGCTGCAACAGATGCGATAAGAGCCTTTTGATCTTCGACATAAGCACCGTACTTATCTTTACGGTCTCTAATATAATCTTCTAAAGACCTTTTCCTCTTTTTATTCGCTTTCCCGGCATTAACAGCACCCGTTATTGGTGAGATAAGACTAGCAGATCTTGCAGCAAGAAGAGCCGGAGACATCATACCGGTAAGCACACTGGCTCCAATCATGGCTCCGGAACCCAATAACATTGAACCCGCACCACGCCCCTTCTCATATTTCTGTCCTTTTGAAGGAGGATTTGCTATTATTACCGGCTGTGAAGGAAGGCTCTCCTGTACTCTGGGCGATTTATGAAAAACCAACTTATCCGGATCTGATTCATCCATAACTGACTCAGCCGTCTGATCCTTGGCTTCTTTAAGAGTAAGGTCTTCATTTACTCCGATGAAAGTCAGTTCACCATTACTGTATTTAATGGTAAGACTGAGGATGTTCAACTCATCACCAGGTGTAAGCTTGCCGATAGATATCCTTTTACCATTAATAAATGTGCCTATGGAACTGTCCAGATCCTCAACTCTTATACTTCCTGAATCACATTTAAGGACTAGATGATCACGTGAAATAAATGGAAGATCTATGACTATCTCATTGCTGTACTGGTTTCTACCGAGTTTAATAGTACCTCGATATGGAACTTTGTATTTCTTTAATGAGGTTCTAATAAGCGTAGTAAAATACATGTAGCTCTGACTGGTTTCATCTATAATGACGACACTCTCCATCGGCACATTATTCTGGTCTATATTGATACCTTTTACAGAAAGACCGCTGGGTCTGTTTATAACAGTTATCTGTTTTGCAGCATAACCTTCTACCTGTACAGTATCTTTTTTTCCTGAACCGAATGTAATAGTACCACCGGTCTCTACAATGCCGGAGAATAATCTGTCATTAATAACCAGAACCGCCTTAACATCCATCTGTTATACTGTCTCTCCCTCTTCATCAGGTAAGAATACAAAACGTCGATAAGAATCTCCCGAAATACCTATCAGAAATTCGCTATTTGAAATCTTACTAGTAAACGCTTCTTTGTTAATGGGAATCTCGCCATTTCCGGCAGTTCCTATCATTAAATAATTCTGATAAACATTACCAAGCATCCACTCTAATAAACGTTCTGCAGATGTAGTATTATCACGGTTAGCTGAACAAATACTCCATTCGTAAATAAATTTACAAACAACTTTTTCATTAGAAGGAAATACAAATGTTTTGTCATACTTTTGTACTGTTTTCATGATATATCGCATCCTCATTGAAGATGTAACAAGAACAGCCGAAGTATTCTTTTCATCATTCGTAAAATCCTCCATTGCAGAATAATCATAAAGGCCGAAATTGGCGTCCGCAAGATCTGAAGCATTTACATCAAGAGAAATCACATCAGTATTAAAGTCAGAAAGACTAGAGAATGTATCCTTTTCGTAACTAACGGCAGTGTCTCCATTAGTAATAATACAAACCATAGGCACCTCAATTGCCAAAGGAAGCTTTTTGTGTTCCGGATAAACAGAATCATACTGATCAAGGAAATAGCAGTCGGCAGCCTGTTCTGAATTCAAAACTGCATCAAGATCATTCGCTTTAGCCAAAACCTCAGCAGAAGCATATGTACTCTCAAAAATAGTAGGCAACTCATTATTAGCAGCAGCCTTCTCCAATTCGACATAATACTCTTCTTCCGGGAAATACTTGCATTCAACACTAACATTCGGGAATGATTCAGTAAAATCCTTTACAATGAAATCCATTGCAACATCCTTATTATCTTTTCCATCACTTATATACCAGATTGTTAATGCGGAATCCGGAAGATAAGCTACTTCACGCTTGGATTCATAATATGAATTTAAAACAAGCGCAGCAGCACCGACAGCCATGATTGACAAGGCAATCAACAATACCTGCCTTAACTTCCTGTTTCTTCTTTCTACTTTTAGTTCAATAACTTTTCGATTACCATTGATGGCACTCAAAAACTCTTTTACATTGTTGAAACGAAGATGCTTCTCCAATGCCATTGCTTTCATAATGGCATTATTCAAGTTTTCATCTATTGAAGGATTGATCTCTTTGGGAGACTGAACGGTATCTAATATCTTTCGATTACTGGACTCATCAGGCTTAACACCAGTAAGCAAATGATACAAAGTCGCGCCGAGCGCATATATATCAGCACGTTCATCAATACCTTTGCGGCTCTTTTTATCATCGATATACTGCTCTATAGGTGAGTAACCAGGTTTAAGAACGATGTCTACTACGTCATCATCTTCATCAGCCAATCTTGCAGCACCAAGATCGAGCAGCTTTATCTTCAACTCTCTGTCAGAACAGATAAAAATGTTATCAGGAGCCACATCTCTATGAAGTATTCCGAAATGATGAAGAGCTATTAATGCGTTGCCTACTTCATTGGCTGCGTAGATTGCAAAATCCGGATCCGGTGTGTAATCGGGAGAATTCAACATTTCACCCAATGACATACCCTCAAGGAATTCCATTACAATATATGCGGTATTATTCTCTTCAAAATATTCGAATACATTTGGGATATTCTTGTTATCACCAAGCTTTGCCATGTTTCTGGCTTCGGCAAGAAATCTCTTTTTTCTATATTCGTATTCTTCTCGACCCTTAGTATTGACAATTATGTCCTTCGTTCCTGCTGCCCTGGTAACAATTCTACGAGGATAGTACTCTTTAACGGCAATTACAGTCTCAAACTTAAGATCAAACGAACGGTATATGATACCAAATCCACCGGTACCAACGTTCTCACCGATAAGGTATCTTCCGGCCAGAATAGTGCCTGGCATAAGATCTATCGGTTCTTTTTGCTTAAGCGGTTCCTTGCCGCAAAAAGGACAAATATTTGAATCCTCATATTCATTAAAACAAGACAAACATCTAATCATAAACTAACTCACTGATATTAAAGATAGGTTTCCCACGAGAATTCTGAATCACAAAGAGGAACCAAAGTCAGTCTTGTATTACCCACATCAATAGTTGACCATTTTTCAAGCTTAGTTGCCTGCATAATGTTTTCATCATTAACATATGTCAGACCGGAACTCTCACCGGGTTGTGCAAAAAAATCTCTGTGTTTAGGCTCATATATTATCCATGAATGCTTTTCACGAGAAATCGATCGGTCTTTATTTATTACTATCCTGTTATTATTGCTTCTTCCCAAAGAATTCTTGCCCGCATAGATATTGAAACACTGACCAATATTAGGTCCTTCTATACAAACGAGCCAGCCGACAACAGGTTCTTCACAAGGGACTACTACAGAAGAAGAATCATCATCTTCAGATGCTTGTGAAGATTTGCCGGAACTGAAGAAGCCGACAGTCTTTCCGTCATTATCGGAAGTAACCTTTTTAATCTCTTCAAGAAGGGAATCCTCCGATGAAGATGAAGTGTTACTGACTTCCTGCGCGGGAGCAGACTGAACATTAGAAGGCTGAACCACAGGAGCAACAGATTCTTCTGCTGAAGCCACATTTGTATTTATAGCTGGTTCAACAGAAGGCTCAGCGGGAGCCGGCTCTGCAGATTCTGAAACCGGAGCCGGTTCAGGTACAGGCGCAGACACAGGAGCAGGAACAAATCCACCACCCAAAAGCGAATTCGGATTTAAAGCGGGTTGAGGAGAATTATTAGATTGAGTCCCGGAATTAAAGCTCTTAAGTTTTTCGTAATTATCATTGCCTGCTGATGCTTTGGATATACCGGAATCAACATCTTTCTTATGAGACTTAAACGGATTTTTCTTAAAGACCCCGAATGTCTCGCTTAAACCGCCCTTACCTGACGATTCAGACGAGTTACTGGCAGTTTTTGGTGATGAACTGCTTGCAGATGAATCTACGGAAGAACCCATTGCTGCACCGCACTGTGGACAAACAGAATACTTATCCGCATCAAAAAAATGATTTGCCTGACACTTTACTACTCTCATAACGTTCACCTCTTACTTAATATTTATCAATGCAACAGTTAAATTATCACGTCTTTTATCCTGTTTATGAGCATTTCTTGACGATTGAAGATCCAATGAAGTCAACATCTCGGAAGGATTTTTGAAATTCGTCAGAATCGACATTATATATTCGTCTGATAAGTTTTTATAAAGGCCATCAGACATCAGGAGAATCTGATCACCGGACTGCAACTTAAACGCATTATCATTGCTACTGATTATCGGCAATTCTCCTGCACCAAGGAAACTGATCAGAGCTTCGGATTTATCGAGTTCTTCCTGATAAAACTGTTCAGTAATCTCTCCGGCCTTTACATTTTCTTTCAGAGCAAGTTCATAAGTATGATCTTCGGTAACCTGAATAAATTCTTCTTTACGCAAAATGTAGATTCTGGAATCTCCTACAGAAACCCAAAACAGCTTATTCTCCTGAATAAATACTGCTGCCAGAGTCGATCCAGCTCTGAGCGGATTACCGTCATTATCTTTTAGTCCTGCAATTTCTCTGTCAATATCCTCAACCAGATCCAGCAGTTCGTAATTGATGTAATCTCTGTTTATGGTAGGTATCCGCTCCAGGAAAAGCTCTACACCGATACTACTGGCTAGTTTACCGCCTTTATGACCACCCATTCCATCGCAAATAATGACCGTTCCGCCATCTTCATCAAGAAGATAACCTGCGCTGTCCTGCTGATCAGCACGGTCACCCATAGAAGAGAGAAAGACAAGTCCGAAGACGTTGTTCTCTGCCTTAATCAGAAAATTGTCTTTCTCAATGTACATAGTTAACCTTTCTCAACCCAAACCGCTATGGCGGAATAATTGTCCATATTCTTATCAGCGCCGGATACAAGAATGTATTCTTCCATCAACTTAAGCCATTCATCAGGTGAAGAAGATTTTCTCAATAACGAAGACATATTCTTCTCATCAATCAGTTCCCATAAACCGTCAGAACAAAGCATAAAACACATACCGGGTTTTACTGCAATCGGGACTTCAAGTTCATACATGGGCCTTTCCCACTCAATGCCCATTACTTTTGTAACATAACTTCTTTGGGGATGGTTTCTTATCTCACTTTCTTTTATATCGTGAGAAAGAACCAGCATTTGAGGAATACTATGGTCCAGTGTTCTCTTCTTATATCTTCCATGTTTGAAAACATACAGTCTTGAATCACCGATATGTCCCATCCAAGCCTTATTACCGTCAGTCAGAAGCGTAACGCATGTCGTTTTCATCTTCTGCTTTGCATGTTTTGCAGCCTGTTCAGTCATAAGAACACCCTGCGCCGTCGTATATGCTTCTCCAAGAAAATTCACGGGATCATCGCAGTTCTCAAACAGACTGCCCATGACATCAACAACAAGTCTTGAAGCATCCGCGCCCATTCCATGTCCGCCCAAACCGTCACACAAGACAAAGAATTTCAGGTTGCCATTCTCGAAAACATTAATAGAGTCTTCGTTTACTTCCCTTCCGCCTTTATTTGTAAGCAAAGCGTATCTGATCATTAACCCATATTAAGAACAGTAATATAGTCACCATTTCTGACACCTGACTCCTCTAAAGTCAGATCTGTTCTGATTACCTCCTCTTTACGGTTCAATACTAAAGCAACCGAACCGGGCTCTAGATTATCATTAAATAGCCTGTTCACATACTGCAGTATCCAAACAAGCAACTCGCCCACGGGCATATCCGTGGGCATTTGCAAGTCAAATATCTGATTCATATAAGTTAAAGTTACAATCATATAGTGACCTTATGTAACTGATTCCAGATACTGATAATAAAAGAGATTATTCAACAGATCATCAACAGATCCATAGGTGCCTCTCTTTGAATTAGAATACAAGGTTGAATTCTCAAGAGCGGTTTCTTGGCCTGTAGCAGGATCAAGTGCTGTAAATGTATAAGATCCGTCTGCATTTACCTGACATCCGCTTATTACAACAGCATGTGATCCGGTATTATTTCCATATCGACCATAGATAACTACACCTTCAGGATGCGCATTCAACTGAGCAGCCAAACCTGCTTGAGGACTACCTCCTCCCAAATCACGCAGATCAGAAGAAGATCCGCCATTTGTCGTATAATGACCGCCATTCGGAAGATCTCTGCTCATCTTTTTACCATAATCTTCTACTGCCCAATAAAACGAATTCTTATTTATATCATCATAAACAAGATCGCAACTGCCATTATGCAACATATAATAACGTTGTATCATCATAGCCAAACTGGTATTAGTACAATTATCTGAAAGATGCTGTTTTAATCCCTGATAGCCTTCAATTGATGCTCCTGCCTGAACAACTATTTCGCCATTAGAATTATAAATAACGTTATAGCCTGAACTAACAGCAGTGTGAATCTCAGGACCTACAATATCTTCAGCCTCTTTTCTGATTTTTTCGTCAGTAGAGGTGAAACTTTCAATAATCATATTGACAAGTTGCTTAATATTGTCGGCTTCTGCCTCAATAATTAATTTATTGACTCGACATTCCATTTCAAGTTTTGAAAGTTCTACCATTTCCGCATCATAAGCAAATTCAGAACCTTCTTTTGCCTCTTCAAAAATAGCATCGAATTTCGGCATCAATCCTTCAAATGCTTCTTTATTTAATACTATGGCATTATCAGAACCACCGGAATAACCTCCACCGGAAGAGTGACCGCCTGTCCCACCGCCATTGCCGTTAATTGGTATATAGGGGTTTTCATTTGTTTTCGGTTTATTGGTATCAGTCTTTTTCTTTTGATTTATAGACCTTAACCAACCACGAAGCTTCAATGAATCCAGATAAGCCTTAAGTGCAGCAACAAAAGGCCAAGTCTTCATTCCCAACAAACCACAAACAGATGATAATTTTAATTGTATTAACAATAATATGGTGCTAGCCAAATTGACTATATTCACTCCTGCTGAAGTTTCCGAGAGAATTACAAGCACTTCGTCTATATCCTTGATCAATTTAGCTTTATCGCACTTTTCAAATTCACCAGTGGCAAACAATTGAGCAATATGCATTACTTTGTCTGCAGACTTTTTACGATCTTCTGCACTTAATGACATATACTCAGCCATAAAGCTATCTAATAACTCTTCTTGTTTTCCAGGTTTGCTTAGTCCATTTAAGGAGAAATTTCCGTTCCCATCATCCCCAAACATCCATTCATGGCCGTGATATGACTTTAATACGCCACCAATACTATCTTCATTTGTCCAATTTTGGTATCCGATAGTATATTTATGACCTGCAATACATATTCCTAACTCATGCACATAATCATTTTCGCCGGAAATAAGCGTAATTTTATTTACTCTGTCGTTATATGCCGAACCATATTTAGCTTTCCAAGCGTTAATTGCTTCAGGAGAAAATCCTTGTCCGTCCAAAGCAATACAACTGTCAATCAAATGTGATTTCCCGGCCGCCATAGTTACAAACATAGCTTTATTGCCACCTTTACTGTGTCCGGTTACCACAACATTATTATCTTCGGTAATACCATATGCTGTCATGTATTTATCAAACACTTCAGCTGCTGCTTTTTGCTGGGGTGTAGACTTGCTATACATCCCAACACCATTATCTTCCCATTCCTGTGCATTTGTTCCGTCAAATGCTACATATACATCCTTGTCAGCAGTAACTAGTACACTATGTCCCTTATCTGTACCAAAACTATCGTATTCTTGTATAACAAAATCGTTCGCTCTTTCATTGTTTTTCATGAAAGAGCAAAACAACTTCATGTCCTGTGTATCTTTAGTTCCGTTTATACTTTTATGCCTATCATAATAATCCAGAATATCTGAGAACTTTGCCGGAGGTGGATTCTTTTGGCAGTATTCCCTAATATATTGGTTTTCTGATATTGACTGTATAAAAGCGGTCTCATTTGTTTTGTCCATTATAAAAACCTCTTAATATGCGTTATATAATGAAAAATCGATAATGCTGATAGGTTGAGCAGCTCCATGCAAAGAGAAAATATTGTTTAAATCTGTAGAAGCAGATTCCAATGAAGATACAGTAGCCGCGATATTACTTCCAGAGACAACATTTTGGGTAATATTTCCAAATTTAAAAGAAGACAAACGATTCATTACATCTTCCATATATGTCATTTTGTCTCTTTCACACTCATTCGCAAAATCAGTATAACTATTTGCAGTTTTAATCAAATCATTCGAAAAATCTGTAAAGACCTGATTTAATACCACTGAATTCTTCTTCAATGATTCAAGCATTTCATCAACAGTAATTCTTTCAGGGCATTTCCAATCATGTTTAGAAACAACTGTACTGATTACATTATTAGCTTCATTCATATTCTCGGCAACTTCAGCCGATAACGTAGCTAATTGTCTTAGATCATCTATATTCACCAATATCTGCATCTGAAAACCTCATTATATGTGAAGAAACTGAAGAACATTTAATACTGATTGATATTTATTTATATCATCTTGAAACTTGCCTTTATCCTCTTCGAATTTAGTAATTCTTTTCTTTAGATTTTTAATTGTCTTTCTCATATCATCCGCTCTTCCATTACAAAACGAACCATAATCCAACAATCGCTTTTTAAATTTCGGTGCTGAAGACCCTTTGAAATATAGGGTTGTATCTTCGACCAATTGGTCCATATCTTTTTTTGTCTGCTCAAAAAGGTCTCGAGCCTTTTTGGCATCTTCAATACCTTTTCGAAATTTTTCTATATCAGCATCGATCTTTTTAATCTCGTCTCGCTTTTTGCCGATTTTGCCTTTATACATATCTGAGAAAATACCCATATAAGCAACCTCATTTTACTGATGTATTTATCTGATTCTTCATATTAGCATCAATAGTTTTATATTTTTCTATAAGTTCATTTATATATTTGATTGTCTGTTCTATCTCTAGCTTCTGATTATTAACTTGCTTTATCAATTCAGCTGCAACACTATCGACTGTGTCAGCAGCATCACCTTTAGAAACACTATTAATACTTTCCATCTCATTAAGCTTTTTGAGAGCTTCATTCATCGATTCAATGGTTTTCTTAAGTTTCAAAATATCTTCAGCGGCTTCAATTTCGTCAATCAATATCAAACCACTCTGATCTACATATGCCATGGTCAAGCCTCCGTTAATATTTTGCACAGCTTATCTTTGAAATCTTCGCCGGATACTGAATAGACTATATCGTCTGTATCCTCTTCATATACAACACCTTCCGTCTCAACAAATGTCGCTATCGTGCTCTTTGCATTACCCTCGATGTTCTTTACAATAAATACACGGGAAACCTTTTCGGCATCAAACTTGACATTTGCTTTTTCCGATTCTGCCGAATAATCCGCCGGAAGAATAGCCGAAACTATCTTCTGTATATCGTCTGGACTTGCATCAATTATCTCGAATCCGTCTTCAACCAATTTCGTCATCGTCATCTTGTCATCAAGGAAATGAAATCTGTATCCTATATTTTCTTCATTATCTCCAAATATATTAATATCGAGTGAAGATTCCTTATCACTGAAATATAAAGGTTTGACTATTTCTTCTATTTCAGGATCAATTGAAGTATCACCGGAGAAATCCTCAACAAGAACAGCTTGAGATACTAATTGCTTTGTAATTTCACTAAGCCAAAGCTTATTGTCGTTGCCACGATTAGCAAGCGAAATATAATAGTAATCTAAATATTTGGCATCCAAAATATAAGCCAAAGCATATATCTGATCAGCCGTAAGAACTAATCTACTCATAAATACCTCTTAGAAGAAGCAACAAATAAAAAATCGGCAGGAGAAAAACTCCTGCCGACTGACAAAAATTAAGATCCGAAACTGTTAATTGTGCTAGCGAGTGTGGAATCACTTTCCTGCATGCTTGCTGCAGTTGTATTCATCAATGTAGCATAATCTTCGATCATCTGTGAGAATGCCTGGAATGTTGACTGCATGCTCTCATACTTTGCTACGAAAGCATCCTGAGCATCACCCTTCCAAATCTCATTAAGGCCGAGGATAAGAGTTCTCATTCTAGCCATTGCCTGATCGTGCTCATCCTTGATTCCACGAAGCTCTGTAGCCTTGCCATTGAGAAGATCCGGAGTAACCTGAATAATTGCCATACTGAATACCGCCTTTTCTAAGAATAATTTGGTTTAGGATTATTGTCATATTGCCTAAACTTTCACTATTTGAGTATACCAACAGTAAGGCACTTTATCAATTAGATATGACAAGAAAAATTGTTTATTAGATTAACATAATGTAAATAAACATATAAATGAGGCCGACCCAAAAGGGTCAGCCTCAACTAATAAATCACTACTTGGTTAAGCCTTACTTAGCTGCAGCAACTACTGCGTCGGAAATAGCAGCCTCATCACCGATAACTACAACGTTCGGGTGGAGCTGGAGGATAGATGCAGGAACATAAGGTGTTACGGGGCCGCAGAATGCCTTCTCAACGATATCCTTCTTGCCTGCGCCTGTAGCCATGAGGATAACTGTTGTTGACTTCATGATGTAGCCGATACCCATTGTATATGCCTGTGTAGGAACAGCAGCGAGATCGCCGTTAAAGAACAGTCTTGCGTTGTCCTTGATCGTCTGCTCTTCAAGATCGATGCACTGTGTATTTACACAGAAAGCATCAGCAGGCTCATTGAAACCGATATGACCGTCTCCGCCGATACCGAGGAGCTGGATATCAAGATGTCCGAGGGATTCGAGGATTGCATCGTACTCTTTGCAAGCCTTCTCTGCATCAGCCTCAAGACCGTTAGGTACATATGTCTTGTTCTTGTCGATATTTACATGATCAAAGAGGTTTGTGTTCATGAAATATCTGTAGGACTGATCGTGATCTCCGCCCAGTCCTCTGTACTCATCGAGGTTTGCGGATGTTACTTTGGAGAAATCAAGGCTGCCAGCCTTATACATGTCTACGAGATCCTTGTATGTGCCTACAGGTGTTGATCCTGTAGCAAGACCGATCTTGCAGTCAGGCTTGAGTCTTATCTGTGAAGCGATAAGCTCTGCGCATGCCATTGAAGCTTCTTCATAGTTGCTCTTTCTAATGACTCTCATAATTTTCTCCCAACTATTTAATGTATATAAAACGGCTCCACACCTTAAATGGCGCAGAGCCGCTATACCCAAATTTAATCTGCTGTTAAGCCTTGTTCCTTAATGACTTCAATCAGCTGGTCAACATACTTTTCACAGATCTCGTCAGTCTTTGCTTCGACCATTACACGAATCTTAGGCTCAGTACCGGATGCACGAAGGAGCATTCTGCCGTCTCCTGCGAGCGCCTTGTTTACCTCTTCTACGCCCTTAAGGACTGCAGGATTCTTCTGTGCTGCTTCCTTGTCCTTAACAACAACGTTCTTGAGGCACTGGGGATACATCTTCATCTCGCCTGCCAGCATAGAGAGAGGAAGCTTCTTCTCGAGCATGGTCATAAGAACCATAAGAGATGTAAGGATTCCGTCACCTGTTGTAGCATACTTGGCGAAAATGATATGTCCGGACTGCTCGCCGCCCAATACAAATCCGTTAGCCATCATGTTCTCAGCAACATACTTGTCGCCGACATTTGTCTTTTCAGTACGGATGCCGATAGCCTCGCAAGCCTTGTAAAGTCCCATGTTGCTCATGATCGTCGTAACGATCGTATTTCCGTCGAGCTTGCCGCTCTCCTTGAGATACTTACCGCAGAGGAACATAATCTGGTCGCCGTTGACCTCGTTGCCGAGCTCGTCTACTGCAAGACATCTGTCAGCATCGCCGTCATAAGCGAAACCTACATTGAGGCCGTTGTCCAAAACATACTTCTTCAATGTATCAATATGTGTAGAACCGCAGTTTGTATTGATGTTAAGTCCGTCAGGCTGGTTATTGATGATATAGACCTTTGCGCCGAGAGCTTCGAAAACTGACCTTGCGATGTTCCATGAAGCACCGTTTGCACAGTCAAGACCAACCTTCATGCCGTTGAATGCTCTTGTAGGGATCGTCATAAGATAACCGATGTATCTGTTACGTCCGGATGCATAGTCAATTACATTACCGATTGCTTCACGCTCTGCGAGCGGGATCTCCTCAACCTCGCCGTCGATATATGCTTCGATCTTCTCTTCGATCTCTGCTTCGATCTTCTGACCGTTGGCACGCATGATCTTGATGCCGTTGTCATAGAAAGGATTGTGAGATGCTGAGATCATGATTCCGCAGTCAAAACCGTCTGTTCTGCAGCAGAAAGAAACCGAAGGAGTAGTTGTTACATGAAGGAGATAAGCATCAGAACCTGAAGATGTAATGCCTGCAGTAAGAGCTGCCTCGAGCATATAGGAACTTCTTCTTGTGTCCTTGCCGATTATGATCCTTGCTCTTCCGTCATCGTGCTGCTGACCGTAATACCAGCCGATGTATCTTCCTACCTGGAATGCCTTTTGCGCGGTGAGTGCTTTGTTGGCTTCACCTCTGAAGCCGTCGGTACCGAAGTATTTTCCCATAGATAAAACCGCCTTTTTTTATGATTAAAAATTTTACCATAAAAGTCGATATATCAATCAAATTTTTGCGGCAATGATAAAAAAGAGGCTGACTTTTTCAAGCCAGCCTCCGTAATGGATTTATTTAAGAACCGATGGATCTTATTCGATCTTTGTACCGCACTCAGGGCAGAACTTAGGCATATTGCCGTCAGCGGGCTTGAAGCCGCACTTAGGGCAAGCTGCAGGTGCTGCTGCAGGCTGAGGCTTACCGCAGTTACCGCAGAACTTACCTGTATTGCCTGTCTGACCGCAAGAGCATGTCCAACCAGCTGCCGCAGGTGCCGGCTGAGGCTGTCCGCAGTTGCTGCAGAACTTACCTGTGTTGCCGCCCTGGCCGCAAGAACATGTCCAACCAGCTGCTGCGGGAGCTGCCTGCTGAACGGGAGCCTGAGCTGCGCCGCCGAAGAAACCGCCCTGCTGAACAGGAGCCTGCTGTGCTGCATTAATTCCTGCTGCTGTAGCCTGATTGCCGCCTACTGCGCCCATCATGCCGAGGCCCATAAAGCCGTTAACTGCGCCGTTAGCGTTAGCACCAGCTGCCTTCATAGCCTCTGTCTGACCGAGAGCAACAGCTGCACCGAGAGCACCGGGATCCTGACCATAGAGCTTTGCTTCGTCGACCTTCTCGATTCTCTCACGTGACTTATCGTCAGGTGTAACGGAAGCGATAGCAACAGTCTCTACAACGATACCTCTCTTCTGGAGCCATTCGTCATCAAGGCAATCAGCCATGTATCTTCTGAACTCACCCTGCTTTGAAGGCAGTGTTGAGAACATAATGCCGTTCGGGTAAGGGCCGCCGCACTTATTGAGTGTCTCAGTAATGTTGTCAAGGAACTCAAGACGAGGCTGCATCGGCTTAGCAGGTGTTCCCATGAACTCTGCTACTGTGTACTCATCCTTAACGTTACCTACGATGTTTCTGAAGAATGTAACAGGATTCTCAACTCTGAATGAGAATGTACCGTTCAAACGGATATAGATGTTACGGTATTCAGGGTCTGCGTAAGGTACGGGTGAAGGTGTACCGAAGTTCTGATTCATCATCTCGAGCTTGTTTACGAAGTAAACTCTCTGCTGCTGCTGAATCTCTCCACCCATCTTCATACGGTTCCAGATATCACCGATGGACTGCTTTACATTCTCACCGAAATTCTTGTTAGCAAGAATTGAAGGAGCTGTGGATGTATCCCACTTATAAGCGCCTGCATCGGAAACAACGTCTACGATCTCACCATTGTTAACGAGGAGACAGAAGCATCCCTCAGGTACGTTGATGACGGAGCCGTTAGAGATAACTTCGGAATTACCCTTGTTTCTGCCCTTCTCCATCTTGTTGGCACCCTTCTTAACAAGGATATCCTGTCCCAAAGAATCCTGAGTAAAAAACTCAAGATACTGATCCTGAATCTGGCTGGAAATTGAATCAAATGTTGTTCCTGCCACATTCTTGATTAAGCTAATCAATCCCATATTTATTTCCTCCTAAGATCTTGGTCGAAAATAACTCCGCCGATAAAAATAATATCATTTATTTGATAAAACAACAATGATTTTACATAATCATTGGAGCAGATATTTGAAAATATAAAACTGCAATATCAGCCCCACAATGCAGTAAGCATCGGGATGATCTGCTTTTTACGGCTCATTACGCCAGGAAGGAACAGTTCGTTGTCATGAGCTTCGGCCGAGAAAGCATTTTGAATCGTATCATCGCTGCCAATATAAAGCAGCACGGTACCTTCAACAAGAACATCTGTCAGCATCAGCATAATCATGTCATAACCGTTCTTTTTCTTGAGCATCTCCATAGTCTCAAGAAACTCACCTTTTCTGGCGATCATTGAATTCGAGTCTACACAGATGATCTGGCTTACGCCGAGTGTCTGCCCTGCAATATGGAATTCCTTGAAATCTGTTTTGATGAGATGCTCCGCACTCTGTTCAAGAATGCCTGAAGCATCGTAAAGCTCTGCGCCTATCTCCTCTATCGATATGCCGGCGATCTTGGCAAGACGTCCAGCAAGGACCTTGTCACGTTCAGTGCATGTGGGAGACTTAAACATAACCGTATCGGAAAGGATGGCAGACACCATAAGACCTGCCATGGCGGGAGCCGGTGTAACGCCGCTTTCCTGATACATCTCGGCAATAATGGTCGTTGTGCTTCCTACAGTCTCATTACGCACGTTGATAGGCTGTGTTGTCTGTATGTCTGCAAGTCTGTGATGGTCGATTATCTCAAGAAGTTCTGCCTGCTCAAGGCCCGGAACAGACTGCGCCGATTCATTGTGGTCGACGAGAACTATATTCTTTCTGTTAGGTCTCAAGAGATGGTATCTGGAGAGTGTTCCGACAACTTTATCTGACTCATCAAGTACCGGATAGCTTCTGAAACGGCTCTTTAAGATAGTCTCACGGACATCATCAAGATAATCCGTAAGATGAAAACAGACTATGCCTTCACGGATGCAGACACGTTCGATCGGCATGGACTGGCAGATCATCTTCGAAGTGCGGAGTGCATCAAACGGAGTGTAGATAACACATGTGTCACGGTCTTTATACTGATCGATAAGCTCCTTATCGATGTTGACTCCGCATAGGATCAGCGCATTGACATTCTTATCCAGAGCATATCTGATCATGTCCGGCTGATTGCCGCAGAGAACTATCTTGTCACTGTCGGTGAATGCGGGCAGATCGCCGTTTACCGGAAGTGCTATGGTGATGTCGCCTGATATCACATCGGCACTTTTTCCGTCTTTTGCTATCTGGCCTTCGATAACTCCGAGAAGATTAAACAACGGAAGATCTGTGATGTGAGGGTTTTCGATGGTATCAAGCGTATAAGCTGCGATATCGCCTGCAGAAAGTGTTCCGAAGAGCGTGCCGTCGGAATTGACAACAGGTATCGATGTTGTACCGTCATCGTTCATTGTCTTCCATGCGCGGTTCAAAGTAGCCGAAGGTTCTAAAACAGGAGGTTTATCAAACTCGATATCACTTACCTGCGTCCTTACGTCCTTGATCCTTACCGGAGACTGGAAACCGAATTTGGCAAGCATTCTCTTGGTTTCATCGCTTAAGTGATCTAATCTTCCGGCAACATAATTTCTGTCACCTGCTGCATTTCGAAGTGCGGCATAAGCCATTGCGGATACAACAGCATCCGTATCAGGGTTTCTGTGGCCTACAACATAAACCGTATTCATATAACGATCCCTTCCGGAACAAACGGTTCCAAATCAGTATGCGTAATGGATCTTTCTTTCCATTCTGAAAAGCTCACCGGACTTAAGCAAACCATCCGGAACATCAACGTTATCCATAACGCAGTTTGCAACAAGCGGGATTCCGGTGATCTTCGAAGCTTCCAAAATCTTCTTCTCACCTTCAGCGAGGATATCTGCCGTAGTCTCTTCCAGGAGATTCGTATTGTTGAGATAACCGTCGATCTTAAAGCCTGCCGCTGCGGTAAGTTCATTAGTCATTATCGCGATCTGCTCAGGATCTGAAGTAAAAGGTCTTAACGTGTTAACTGCCATGTAAATGGCTGTATCCGTATTCTCGATCCTCTTTTTGATGGAACCGAGAACGATGGCACCCATATCTTCTCCTCCGATATCGAAAATGCCCTGATAGGATTCATCATCGAAAATAACGTACATTTCAGGAGTAAGGACAGGAGCATCAACGTTTGAACCGGCATACAAAGGCGTGATCAGCCTTATGCCTGCTTCTTCAAGAACCGCGCCGCAGTCTGATGAACGGTAGAAAGGATTTACGATGTCGAGATCCGCAATAAGCAGTTTCTTGTCCGGCAGAGCTTTCCGCTGGGCAAGAGACATATTGACTGCGATCTCGGATTTACCGCTTCCGTAAGCGCCGATGATGATAGTTAAACGATGATCAAGATAAAACATCAGAACAAATTCTTCCTTCCGAATACAAAGTAACCATATCCTCCGATAACAAGAATGTATATCAGGGATCTGACTGCATATGTGGTATTGAGCTGGGCATAAGAGAGGTGCATCGAATCCGTGTGTTTGAAATCTTTGGGCTGAAGATTACACATATCCGGATTGTACATGCCGCCGGTCAGATCCACTGAGAAATCAATCTCATCAGTGTAATCGGGATTGCCGGCAATGGCCTGTGACAGATCTACGGCGTAATCCTGGTTAAAGCCAAGATTGGTAATGAGATATACCGGTCTTCCCACTTTCCATGCCATTCCGAGGTAATAATCCTTATCGTAGTTTTCCTCGAGAAATTCAACCGTCTCATCGGTCATAAGACCTTCATCGACCATCTCTTCATAACGCTCATGTCTCTTCTCGATATAATCATCTACAGCTTTACCCGGCATATTAAATTTGAATAAACCGAATACTGTTGTTGCCGTAGAAACAAACATAACAACGAGGATCGACATAATGATCGGCAAAGCACGCTTTCTGAACACGAGAGACAGTGCTACTGCCATGACAGTAAAGACAAGCACAATGCAAATTCCGACCATATGTCTGATAAACATCTCGCCGCCATTAAGGTTAACGCCGAATCCTGTAATAAGTAATCCCAACAGGGCAAAGCTTATGTAAACGATGCATAATGCTACTGTAGCAGCAATCTGCGAGATGATATATGAGAAGAATATCGATGTTCTCGAATGACCTGCGGTTACCTTGTTCCTGACTATACCGTCAGAGAAATCCTTGCCTATGTGAAGACATGTAAAGAGTGCAACGAACTTAGGCAGATCATTTACAAATGCAATGGAAATGATCCATGTAAAATACCTTATTTCCGCATCAGACATTTCATAATCTGCAAATGACATGTCGGTATCCATAAACACCAAACCGAGAATGATCCGGTAGAAAACTGCAACTAATAGAGGCCACAAAATGCAGTAACCGCCGACGATCCTGAAGAATACACTCTTAAAGATGCGTCTGAATTCAAACTTTAACAGATTAAGCATGGGACTCACCTCCTACAAGGTTAACAAAGTAAGTCTCAAGATCCGTCTCCTTTGTTACGACTCTGGCGATATTAACGCCTGCATTATTTGCGGAAAGGACCACATCCGTCAGGTTGTAATAACCCTTGGCAAAGATAATTCCTGTCGCATTATCAACTGTAGTCGTAAGTCCTTTTGAATTTAATATCGGGATCAGCCTATCCGGTGTTCCGGTATAAAATTCGGATACAAGACCGCCTGCGTTCTCAACTGCTTCGGATCTTGCTTCCTTAACGACTCTGCCTTTCTCTACAAAAGCAAAATCGGTGGCAAGCTTAGCGAGCTCCGAGAGGATGTGGCTTGAAATGACGATCGTTACACCCCTCTCCTTGTTGAGCTTTTCAAGCACTTCACGGATCTGGATGATACCCTGAGGATCAAGACCGTTAATAGGCTCATCAAGGATAAGAAGCTCCGGATTACCTGCCATGGCCATGGCAATACCGAGTCTCTGACGCATACCAAGAGAAAACTTGCCTGCCTTCTTCTTGCCGGTATCACCAAGTCCTACAAATTCAAGACTCTCATCAATGGTTTCATCGATCTTAAGTCCCAGATTCATGTACTGGTAAATGAGATTATCTCTTGCCGAAGCATTTGAATAGATTGAGGGAAGCTCGACCAGTGCTCCGATGTTACCGAGTTTCTTGCGATCGAATCCGTATTCGACCGTTCCTGAAGTAGGCTTCTGAAGACCTGACATAATTCTCATTATCGTGGTCTTGCCTGCTCCGTTCCTTCCGACGAGTCCGAAGATAGAACCTTTAGGCACGGAAAAGGTCATATTATCAAGAACATGAGCCTTACCGTAATCTTTGGAAACGCCATTAACTTTAATAACGAAATCCTTATTTTCTGACACGATTGCTTCTCCTTATTTCCCTTTTGTCCAAATTTGAATTAAATCATATTATAACAAAATGGGATATAAGAAGATATTCAGGCCCTGACAAGCTTTCTTGCACGCTCGCCAATAATAACCGCAACGACCAGCTTAACTATATCCGGAATAATGAACGGTCCGACGCACCAGCTCATGACGGTCGCAAGTCCGACAGGACCTGTCTGTGCCGCATAAACTGTCATGAACCAGATAACGCCAATAAAATATAAAACAACTTCAAATACTACTGAATTCAAAACTCCGAAGATCCATGTCTTAATGGTACCTGTCATAAGTCTTTTGAATATCAGCTTTTCCAAAAGCCAGTAAAGCAGAGCCGCGAAAATGAATCCTACAAGGAATCCTCCGGTGGGTCCAGCAAAAGAAGCAACTCCTCCCTTGAATCCTGCGAAAACAGGAACTCCGCAAAGTCCCAGGGCCAGATATACCAATATGGCAATGGTTCCCCTTCTTCCACCGCATGTAAGCATTACCGCAAGGATGGCCAGAGTCTGAAGAGTAAAAGGAACCGGACCGAACGGAATGCTGATCCAGGAACATACTGTTATGAGTGCTGCCGATATGGATATGAGGACCAGGTCATAGATAAAAGACCTGTTCTTAGTAGCTTTTGACTTTGTTTTTGAGCTTGTTTCTGACATTGTAAACCTCTTTGCCGTTTTGGTTGACAATCGAGATTTTACACTTCTGTTTTCAGAAAGCAATAGGGAAAATCAAAACTGGTACTTGGGCCAGATGCCCTTCTTATCGTGGGTATGTTCAGGAAGCTGATAAAGGTCATGACCCGGATAGTCGTTACCTTCAACGATAACGGGACCATCGGGCGTAATGCATACGTCCCAGCCGATAAAACCGACCTGAGGAACTACCATAGCCGCCTTTGTACACATCTCAAGGACCTTATCCCACATCGGGAAAACGAATCCCTTAAATACGGCACCTGTCATGGGGTGCTTCTCATAAAGGACCTTTGTCTTATCTATGGGGAAATCTGTGATCTCTCCGGTCTTCTCATCAACGGGAGCCGTCATGCCGCCGTTGTTGAAGTTATCAACGCTGTGACCGTAATTACCGAATCTGCAGCATGCACTTGCAACGTGCACCTTGCCGTCTCTCTGGATGGTAACAAGTCTTACGGTATTAATAGCATAGGGATAAATGGCACTTACCGCCGGGTGCTGTACGATCATCTCCTCAAAGAAATGGGGGCGTTCCATGTTAACAAGTCTCTCATAGATGGCTTCTGCAGGTTCAGCCTTGCAGTCGACCTTCTCGACCGTCTTGCCGCATGAACCAAGATCGGCCTTTGCCATGAGGAAATCGTGATCATTAATGAAGTCTATTACTTCCTGCTTGTTGTCTTTTCTTATTTCGATCCACTTACGGCCAAGGAATTCCCCGAAACGCTTGTTGAATTCGATCTTGTTGTCGATAAGGTCAGTATAAGCAGGATCGTTATATCTCTTTACCAGGTCGTAGTTACGGCCTCTTGTGATATAGGTGTCTCTCTCGGCATCCGTAAGGTTATACATCTCGTAGAGCCAGTAATCCATGTATCCGGCGCCGAACTTCCTTCCGCAGTGGATCATATCGAAAAATATCCACACACGGGACTTCCCGCTCTTCTGGTGGATATCCTTGATCTTGGCATTCATCGCCTTATAGTCCATACGCGTAACGCGTCTTATCAGATACTTTAAATTCGGCATAGGAGAATTATAATACAACGAACCGTTTTTTGTTACACTCCTTAAACTTCGCTACAAATATACCTAAAATCCTCAGAAAGAATGTTGCAGACAATATGCTATAATTCTGTTCGAATATAAATAGACAAGTAACCTTTTGTTACTTCAAAGCATAAGGAGGATTCCCAAATGGCAATCAAAATCGGCATTTTAGGCTACGGCAACCTCGCCAAAGGTGTAGAGCTCTCTATCCGTCAGAACCCTGACATGGAACTTGCTGCCGTATTCACAAGAAGAGACCCTTCCACAGTTAAGACTCTTACAGAAGGCGTTGCAGTCGTTCCTTCTTTTGAAGCTGCTGACTGGAAAGACAAGATCGACGTTCTCGTCATCTGCGGAGGTTCTGCTACAGATCTTCCCACACAGACACCCGAATACGCTTCAATGTTCAACGTAATCGACAGTTTTGACACTCATGCCAGGATCCCTGAGCATTTCGCAAACGTTGACAAGGCAGCTGCAGGCTCCAACCATACGGCACTCATCTCCGGCGGCTGGGATCCCGGAATGTTCTCTATTAACCGTCTTTACGGCAGCTGCATCCTTCCCGAAGGCCAGGATTACACATTCTGGGGCAAAGGTGTATCACAGGGTCACTCCGATGCTATCAGAAGAATTCCCGGCGTAAAGAACGGCAAGCAGTACACGATCCCCGTAGAAGCTGCTCTCGAAGCGGTTAGATCAGGCTCCAATCCCGAACTCACAACACGTCAGAAGCACACAAGAGAGTGTTTCGTCGTAGCTGAAGAAGGCGCTGATCTCGCCCTCATCGAGAAGACGATCAAGGAAATGCCCAACTACTTCGCAGATTACGACACAACAGTACACTTCATCTCCGAAGAAGAGTTCGTAAGAGACCACTCAAGGATCAACCACGGCGGCTTCGTATTCCGCACAGGCAGGACAGGCGTTAACGGCGAGAACAAGCACGTTATCGAGTATTCATTGAAGCTTGATTCCAACCCTGAGTTCACGGGTTCCGTTCTTACAGCTTATGCAAGAGCAGTATATCGCCTCTCTCAGAAGGGTGATTACGGCTGCAAGACAGTTTTCGACATCGCTCCTGCACTCCTCTCACCTCTTTCAGGAGAAGATCTGAGAGCTCACATGCTTTGATTCAATTTGAATTTAATCGTTGCCTGTACACTTTCAATGTGTGCAGGCTTTTTTATGTCTTTTTTGCTATAACCTCATTTGTTAAAATCAGGCTATGAAAAACAGCAGCAAGACAAATAGACAATCTACCACCAGCTTTTTAGCAGTCATTCTTTTGTTGCTCATTCTGGCATTTCTTGCAGTCTGCTTTATCAATCGGAACAAATACCGCATTTACGGCGGGATGACTGCAGAACTTAAAGACAGCGATTTATTTGAAGACCTCAGCAGTGGCAGATCAGTCTGCTTTTTAGGAGACAGCATTACCGCCGGAAACGAAATAAACGGTATCTGTTGGTATGAACCGCTGACACCTTATATAAAGGGCAATACCTCCAATATCTCGAGAGGCGGATGGATGGTAGAAAACCTAATAGAACAGGGCGAAAATATTCCAGAAGCAGACATATATATTATAGCGATAGGTATCAATGACATAATATTCAGAGACGGTGTCAAAGCTTCTGCCACACCTGAAGATTTCGCGCAAAAATGTTCTCTTCTGGCAGAAACGATAAAGGGCATCTCGCCTGATGCGAAAATCTATTTTATTGCACCCTGGTCTTTCACTGGGCAAGACGAAACCATTAACGATCTTGGAATCAGCTTTCGCAACGCACTTCAAGAAATGTGTGCCGGATCAGGTTACCAATACATTAACCCTGACCCGATTATTATCTCAGTGTTTAACGAGGAGGGTGCCGGCAAGTATATGCATAACACCCTCCACCCCAACGCCCCGCAAGGTGTCGGACTATACAGTTATGCAGTATTAAAAGCTGCACACGAACAAAGAGCTGCCTCATAACGAAGCAGCTCTTGGATTTTTAAATCAACTAAATTCGTATTAGAGCTTGATCTCCATGATCCAGCCTTCAGGTGCTTCAACTGTACCCATCTGGATACCTGTGAGAGTCTCTCTGAGCTTTGTCATGACAGGGCCCATCTCCTCCATACCGGAAGCGAACTTGAATTCCTTGCCGTGATCGTTGATGGAACCGAGAGGTGAGATAACTGCAGCTGTACCGCAGAGACCGCCCTCTGTGAATTTACCGCTCATGATCTCGTCGAGGTAAACTTCTCTCTCCTCGATCTTCATGCCGCAATAGTGCTCAGCAACGTAAACAAGTGATCTTCTTGTGATAGAAGGCAGGATGGAATCAGACTTAGGAACAACGAGTGTACCCTGACCGTCTGTGAGGATGATGTTAGCTCCGCCAGTCTCCTCGATCTTTGAACGTGTAGCGGGATCGAGATAGATGTTCTCTGCAAATCCTTCCTTATGAGCTGTAACGATTGCGTGGAGAGACATAGCATAGTTAAGACCAGCCTTGATGTTACCTGTTCCATGCGGAGCAGCACGGTCAAAGTCAGAGATCTTAACAGCGATCGGCTTAGCGCCGCCCTTGAAGTAAGGGCCTACAGGTGTAGCAAAGATTCTGTACTGATAGTCATCAGCAGGCTTAACGCCGATAACGGGGTTAATACCGAAGATATAAGGTCTCAGATAAAGAGATGCGCCTGAACCGTACGGAGGAACCCAAGCTGCATTGCCTGCAACTGTCTCCTGAACTGATCTGAGGAACAATTCCTTGGAAATCGGAGGAATCTCAAGGCGGACTGCTGAGTCGTGAAGTCTGTCAGCGTTGAGGTCAGGACGGAAAGTAACGATTCTGCCGTCTACTGTCTCATAAGCCTTAAGGCCTTCAAATACTGTCTGAGCATACTGGAGAACGCCTGCGTCTTCGCTCATGACGATCATGTCGTCATCGATAAGCGCGCCTTCGTCCCAAGCGCCGTTTGTGTAGTTAGCTACGAACCTTTTGTCTGTTTTCTGATAAGAGAATGTCAGGTTTGACCAGTCGAGATTCTTTTTTTCCATAAAACATTCCTTCTTTCTTAAAAATCTCTAAATATGAGACAGATTTTATCGCAATTAAGTCAATAAAATCAATACCTTTTAGGCTATGCTATATAACTACATAAATGTGTTCACTGGCAGATATAAACTGATATCATATGTTCATGGAAAACAGATTAGAGACCGGTACAGGCTTAACAAGCCAAAAGAAGATACTTTATGTGGAGATACTCCGCATTTTCTGTATTGTTTTCGTAATTTTTAATCATACTGGCAGACTTGGTTATGTATATTTCCTGAATTTTGATGCTGGAACAGTGCCTTATTGGTTCTATATGTTCTTTAATGCGATTGCAGGCATATCAGTACCCATATTCCTCATGATCTCAGGTATGTTACTGCTCGGGAAGGACGAATCCATAGGGTTTATATGGAAGAAACGCATTCCCAAATATGTTGCTATTCTTTTGGTATTTTCTTTGATCTTCTATACATTGAATTCCATTCACTATAATCGTGAGTTTTCCATAATGGAATTACTTATATGCGTATATTCCAAAGGAGTTCTGATTCCATACTGGTTTTTATACGCTTATATCACATTCCTCATCCTGCTTCCGTTTATCCGTAAAATGGCACGGAACTTCACCGGAAAGGAGTTCATTTACCTGCTCGTTATATACTTCTTCTTTGTTACCTTGACCGAGATATTCCAATACATACTGTTTAACGGCACTATTACTCTTATTCCGAGTCTGAATGTTGCCACCATCTGTAATCTGTTTATTTTCTATCCTCTCACCGGTTACTATCTCGGAGTCAGACTTAAGAAAGTCACTAACAAAATGCTGCTGGTATCTTTTGCCCTTTTGGTCATATCAACACTCGCCGTCATGCTTATAACAAACTACAAGCTTGTACTGACAGGCGGATTTACTGAAGAAAACGCAAATACATTTCTTAACTATGCAAAGCCTTTCCAAGTTATCTTTATTTTCCTTTCAGCTCGAAAACTATTCGAGAACAGGAAATTACCTGACCTTGCAGAAAAGCTCATTATTTATGCCGGCGGTTGTGTTTTCGGCATCTATCTGATCGAAGATGCATATAGAGAGGGGTTGTACTCAATATACAACTCCCTCTCATTAAAGATCGACAACTTTTTAGCTATCTGGGTTTATGTTCTTTTGATTTTCCTGGTCTGCCTGATTCAGGTCGCAGCTTTCCGGTACGTTGCCGGCGTTTTCCGCAAGATCACAGTCAGACACAAGTAACAGATCAAACGAATCTGTATCCGCAGGCATGATATACCTTTTTGCCTGCCTTGATCACCGGTGAATCAAATCCCGTAAGGTTAACGGCATTAGGTACCAGCTGAGCTTCAAGACAGATGGCATCGTACTGGCCGTATGCCTTTGTTGTCTTGATATCAAGCGGGCTTCCCAGGTTATTTCCTGCATAGATCTGGATGCCCGGAAGGTCTGTAAGACATTCCATAGTGATCCCAGACTCATGTGAAGTTACTGCAGCAGCAAATGAGAATGTGCCTGCTGTTGTGTTGAGGCAGAAGTTCTGGTCGATACCCTTGGAGATAACCATCTGGTGATCGTCGCTGTCGTTGAGCTCACCGATGAAGCGGTATTCCCTGCAGTCGAAAACTGTGCCCTCAACGTCCTTAAGTTCACCTGTAGGAACGTTCATGTCGTCCTTGATGGTGATCTTGTCAGAGTTGATCATGATGAGATCGTTATTTACAGTACCTTCTGCGTTCTCGCCGCGGAGGTTGAAGTAAGCGTGGTTTGTGGGAGCGAAGATCGTATCCTTATCTGTTTTTCCGCAGTAAAGGATAAGGAATGTCTTGTCTTCGAGCCAGCAGTAAAGAACCTTTGTATCAAGGTTTCCGGGGAAACCTGTAGCTCCGTCGGGGCTCGTGTAGCTGAGGAGTACGGCACCGCCGTCACATCCGGGAATGCCTGCGATCTTTGAGTCGAGGATGATCTCATCTGCCTCTTCTTCGGAAAGGATCTCTGCGTCCCAGAACACATTCTGGTATCCGGGGTTGCCTGAATGGAGGTTATTCTCGCCTTCATTCTTGGGGATCTGATACTTAACACCATCGATAACGAAGGAAGCATCCTTGATCCTGTTTGCCGAACGGCCGATAACAGCACCGTGATTGGCGCCATTGCCCATATATTCATCAAGGCCTTTGCAGCCGAGCATAATGTCTGTCGGCTTACCGTCCTTGTCAGGAACGATAAGATCTGTAATAACTGCGCCATATGTAATGACAGAAGCCTCATAGCCGCCGTCGATTGTAATAGTGTACTGCTTTGCCTTGCAATCGGGATTTGTAGCTGATACATAATCACGGGATGTAATACTCATATCCATATCCTCCGGAAAGATTTATTCCAAAGGATTATAGCATATTAACGCCCGCGTTATATACGCTCAGTCACTATTTATAAAGGTTTTGTTGCCTTCTCGCAAAACGCCACGTATAATCTTTTCGAACGGGGCATTAGCGCAGTGGGAGCGCATCACACTGGCAGTGTGGGGGTCACGGGTTCAAGTCCCGTATGCTCCACCAAACAATTGAAAACGAGAGAATCTGACTGCTTATGCTGAATGAAGATGTAACCTGTAAATTTCTTAGATACATAGCCGTTGATACGGCATCTGATGAGACTACGGGAACATCTCCCAGCACGGCAGGACAGTTCGATCTCGCAAAACTCCTGATAAGCGAATTAAAAGAGATCGGCATTACCGGAGAAGATATCTTTTTCGACAGCGATCATTGCTATATCTACTGCAGGATCAAGGCTTCATCGGGCATTGACGTAAACACTCCCAAGATAGGCTTTATAGCGCATATGGATACTTCTCCCGAAGCTCCGGGCAAGTGTACGTCTCCCCGTTTTATCGAGAACTACGACGGCAAAGACATCACTCTCGGCAACGGGAAAATATTGTCACCTGAGAACTTTCCTGATCTGCTTCTGTATAAGGGCCAGACGCTGATCACAACAGACGGCTCTACCCTGCTCGGCGCCGATGACAAAGCAGGCGTTGCAGAGATCATGTGCATGGCTGAACATTTTATGACTCATCCCGAGGACTTGCACGGTGAGATATGGCTTGCATTTACTCCTGACGAAGAGATAGGAGAAGGAACGAAGCATTTCGACCTTACAAGATTCGGCGCTGACTTTGCATACACCATCGACGGCGGGCGTATCGGAGAGATCTCATATGAGAATTTCAATGCGGCAAGTGCCGTAATTACCGTTACCGGCAGAGGCGTACATCCCGGTGACGCTTACGGCAAGATGATCAACTCGATAAAAATTGCCGGCAAGATCGATTCTCTGATCCCGGACAGCGAAAGACCTGAAACGACACGTGACCACGAAGGCTTCTTCCACCTTACAGACATATCAGGTGCAACCAGAAAAACAGTGATGAAATACATAATCCGTGATCATGACATGGATAGATTCAACGAAAAGAAATCACGGATGAAATCAATTTGTGAGAAGGTTATGTCAGACAATCCCGGCGTTATCATCGATGCTGAGATCTCCGATACTTACTACAACATGATAGAAAAGATCATTCCTGACAATACCGCGATCATCGACAGATGTACCGGTGCGATGGAAAAAGTCGGCATAACGCCCTTTACGGAACCGATCCGTGGCGGAACTGACGGAGCTACATTATCGTTTATGGGTCTTCCCTGCCCGAATATCTGTTCAGGCGGCCACAACTATCACGGCGTATATGAATTCATCTGCAAAGAATCGATGGAAAAGATCACCGGTCTGCTAATCGCTATCGCACTTTATCAGTAAGAGAAGATTCTTTAGATCAGCGCATGAACTCCGGATGGTCAACATAGTACTTGGCCTTATCCTCATACATTCTCTGATCAGCAAGTTTCAAAGCTCCGGTAATGTCTTTTGAATCGTTCTGGTATGCATAACCAACAGCAAATGAGACATTGCCGTACTTCTTGGAGAGCTTTCTTGCTTTGACTATCTTATCTTTTATCACGTCTTCTGTTGTATAAGTCAGGAGGATCATGAACTCGTCGCCGCCAGCCCTGAAGATCTGATCTCCGACAAAGACATTCTGAAGGACAATAGCTGCATTCTTAAGGAGCAGGTCACCTGCCTCATGACCTTCATTGTCATTAACTCTCTTAAGACCGTTAAGATCTGCAAATACGATTCCAAGACCCTTAAGCTCAATATCTTTGCTGTTTCTGATCGCATCGATCTTGTTGTTCATCTCATTTCTGTTCAGAACACCTGTAAGCATGTCGATGGAGCTCAGATATCTTAATCTGTCCATGAGCTTGTGGTTGCCGATCTCTGATGCAACGAAATAAACGGTCAGCTCAATAGTTTCTTTTATCTTTACTGAATTTTCAGTATCGAAGTTGCATGCCCAGATATAGCCAAGTGTCTCATCATTATATGTAAGCGGGAAAAGGACCAGGCTCTCGACATGAGCTTCCATAAGAGATTCATACCATAGAGGATTCTTTTCTTTTATATATTCCCAGTCATTTCTGTTCTTTACGAGAAGACCATTGCTCCCCCCGATCGTATCCTTCCACGAAAGAGTAAGATCATAGAAATCTTCGCTTAAACGGGTCTTCATACTGGGAAGCATAGAATATTCATTACGGGATTCACCCAAAACCGAACAAGTTCTCTTCTCGTGATCAGTAAGCATTATTACGCAGGACTGTGCATCACAGAGTTTTCTGATATCAGAGATAACCTCGTCCATCGTGTGATTAAAGTTAGTGGCGCCTCTGAGCTTGATACATGTATTTAAAACATCCGTAGCGACAGTCGCAGATGTATTGCTCATCTTCTCACTGTCGGCGTCTCTTGTAACTTTCTGGGAATATGTGCAATAGTGAAGATTTCCCTCGCTTCCCAAAGGCATCATGTAAAGATTGAACCAGAAATCATATCTCTCCGGATGAACATAGGTGTGCATTGGTTCTTTTAACACTGCGCATCTGAAGCAGAAATCCTCGAAATTAAGATCCTGAGGGAAATAAGTCTGATAAAGGCTGTTAGGGACAAATTTGCTCGTAAGCATCTGGGGCTCGTCCGGATTAGCATGTTCTATGGAGGAGATGTAAGCATTATTACCCGTTACTATCCTTATATCACCGTAAGAACCGTCTTCCTTAGTCTCGACAGAGATAATACAAGTCGAGATCTCGAGCATGTTTACAAAACCCTGCAAGTCCATAGCCGGCCTCCATATATCTAATCTTGCATATTAGATTTTATCACAAGAAATTGAGAAAGTCCTTAATCCTTATTAAAGTAGTGTTTGGGGATTATGCTTTGATCTTCCATGTTTTCGGAGCCAGCTTATTGACCCGGTTTCTCAGGAAGAACACATATCCGGCAGCAAACACCAGCAGTACAGGCACAAGAATGTAAGATGCCAAAGGGATCCATACGATGATCGATGCTACGGAGTAGATGATTATGCTGGTGATCCTGTACGCACCGCTCTTGGCAACAACCGATGTCGTAAACGGCTGGAAAAGATAATAGAGCGCAAGCCATGTAACTGAAGTTAAAACACTAAGCAGAAATGCAGCAAGGAAGGTTACAAGATATTCGCCCGGATAACTCTGACCGCCTGTAACAAACAATATCAGATTGGCAAAGGCGCCTATGGCTATGACCGGTCCGATATTAATCTTAATTAATTGCTTAAGTCTGATATCGAAGAGCCTGATGATCTTTTCGCGCTGTTTAAAGAAGCTGAATGTCATAAGGCTGTTATCACAATTGATGAACATAGCCTGTGTGCTCTTAAAGGAGTTATCTGCTATAGAAAGCGGTATAAGCATGCCGAGCAGATGGAACTGGGCAACGTATCTGAGGAACTCGAAAGCAGGATCATCTCCAACCGGCAGAAGCGCATCGCTAAACGCTCTGAAAGTAAAGAGATTAACAAGGTTAGTGATAACCATATTCCAGCAGTTTTCTGAGCCGAAACGTGAATAGTATCCATATATAAACTCTGCTATGAGAAGGATCATGATAGCAACAACGATGATCGTAAATATAACAGGCTTCATGCAAAGCATCGTCCAGTGTCTTTTTACAAACAAAGCATTCAGGTAATCAAAGCCTTTCTTATTGCCTTTTATGGTACCTTTTGCTTTGATCTTCTTGAAGCTCTTCGTGTTATCATACTGGCTCGTTGCCTTCACTTCCGTTTTGCTTATATTATCGTGAAGAGCCCTTCTGTGAAGGTTGGAATCGGTCTTGATAAATATCATAAGGCCCCATATTCCGGCAATTACCGTAAGAACGGTAATGATTACCAGCTGAGGCATCGGAATGAAATATCCGTTCGCTATGAAAACGATAAAGAAAGGTCCGGCGAGTAAGACAAGGGTTAATCTGATGAGATAAGCTACAGTGCTTATCTTAAGGGATTTGTGAAGCTTTATTTTAAGTCTGAAGCTGAGGATCTGAAGTCCTATGCCAAGGAATTTGACAGCCAGCGCCAGAACGGGAATCCCGAGCCAGAGCCAAAACGGGGCGCCCGTAATTACAGCAATGATTCCGGCCATTACATAGCCGAAAAAAAGCTTTGCAAGATCGTAACAGATAAGCGTCTCATTCAGCTTTTTAGCATCCATCCGGAGCATAAAGACAAGGTATTCCTTTTCTGTGGTGCAGTTAAAATACGGCACCCTGATAAGGATTCCGCAAAGCGCATACAGAAGGAACATAAACAGACCGAGATTGCCGCAGACAGCACTACGGGACATGCCGCCTCCGAGTTCATGCTCTATATACTGGTCAGACAAAAGGAACGCTGCAAGATATATCATGCCAAGGCCAAAGATCTTGCCGATGAAGAGCTTAAAGACCTCAACGATTATATGGAAGATCCAGTAGATCACTTTAAGAAAAGTGGTCGAATAAAGCCTGTCCGGGATCAGCTTTCCGATAACAGGTGTCTTTTTGAGTGCAAAGACCAAACCGTTATATCCGATGATGCTCCTTAAGTGAATGATCTTGGCCAGGTTTTTCCAAAACTCATTAACCATTGTCCTCATCCCTTAAAGCGTTGATTATCTTTTCCTTGAAATCAGCATCACCGAGATTACTCTTATCTATAGGTTCAAGCCTTCCGTTATGAAGAAGCACTATCTCATCACAAAGATCGACTGCAACATCAAGAAGATGCGTCGAGAAGATGGTTATCCTTCCCTGCTTCTGGTTTCTGATCACATTCTTCATCTCTTCGGCAATGATCACATCAAGTGACGTCAGCGGCTCATCAAGGAGCATGAGCTTCGGAGATGCAATGATGTTCAAAAGCATCTGCATCTTATTTTTCGTGCCGTGCGAATAATCCTTCAAAAGCCTGTCCCTGTCATCTTCGGGAACCATCATGTAATCGAAGTATTCGTCTATCGTCTTATCAGGCTTAATCTCTTCATGAACTTCGATGAAGAACTTCAAAAACTCCCTGCCCGTCATGAACTCAGGCACTGTAGGAGTCGACACAAGATACCCTATATCTTCCGGCATGACAGGAGTCTTCTCTCCATTTTCTCCTCGGAAAAAGAACTCTCCCGAATTAATGTCGATATCGTTGTTTACACAGTTAAAAAATGTGGTCTTACCTGATCCGTTACGTCCCAAAAGGCCATAGATCCTGCCTTCTTCAAAGACAAAATCAACATCTTTAAGAACCTGCTTTGAACCGTAGCTTTTAACAAGATGACTGATAACAAATTCCATATCTATTTCTCCCGCGAGATATTCTATCACTAAAATCAAAGACGTATCTTAACGTAATCTTAAACCGCCAGGAAAATAAAAAGGGCATTCCATCGTAATGAAATGCCCTTAAATCTATTACACTAATATCAGATCAATAACCATAATGGCCCTTTGAGTGACCTTGAAGTGTGTTTTCTCCGCCGGCATTTGTTACCCAAATATCATTCTGCGTTCCGGTACGATTACTTACAACAAACAACTGAATTGGAATCTTTTTTCCATCTCTGATCAAATAATTTGTGTTATTGCCATTAACCTGTCCTTTAGACATCTCACCACTATCTCTCGGATAACTGTTTGACCATTGTCCGTTAACATAGAAAACAGCAGGAGAATTCTCATCACGGAGATATCCAACATAAGAGACTTCATAAGGACTGACACCTTGAGTATCATCTTTTACCACACCAAATACAAGAATATATGGTTCACTATCTCTGTTCACACCAACTAAGTTTAAGATCTTCTCACCCCATTCACGGTCTTCATCTGTAGAAGAAACAAACTCAGCATCCCAGTGAACATTTCCGTTCTTAGCCAAAGAATCCATCGTGCCTGAAGCAACACCGTCTTTTTTACCATAATATTCGGATACAACTGCCTGAATGGCAACACGATACTCATCTGCTTCATAATAGGCTTTAGCTAAACGCGACTTTTTGATATATCCGATCAATGCAGGAACAATGGCTGCAGAAAGCACAGCAAGAATTACAAGTACAACAATAAGTTCGACAAGCGTAAAAGCCTGTCTGCTTTTATGCCTTTTTTTAATCCTCTTTAACATATTCTTTCTCCCGATAACCGATGTGCTGAATAATATATTCAACCTTTATATAATAGCCGACTCAAGGTCACATGTAAAATCAGTCTCTGGGACTCTCTTCAGGAATAAACTCGTGCTTATCTACCGACTTATGGCGTTCTGCCACGGCAGCATCAGCAAGATCGATGAGCTTCTGCTGTGAATCTACCTTCTCCTTACCTCTGAGATCGAGCTTGTGGTATGAACCGTCAGGTGAAAGGAAATGAGCCCTGACTGTATCTGCCAGTTCTACATCAAGCACTTCCTTAACACGCGCACGGCAGTCCGGATCTTCGACCGGGAACAACAGCTCGACACGGCGGTTAAGGTTTCTGGGCATCCAGTCTGCAGATGCAAGATAGATATCCTCATGACCTTCATTATAGAAATAGAAGATTCTTGAATGCTCAAGGAAACGTCCGGTGATGGAGCGCACCGTTATGTTTTCGCTCATTCCGGGAATTCCGGCTCTTAAGCAGCAGATGCCTCTTACGATGAGATCGATCTTAACGCCCGCATTTGATGCTGAATAAAGAGCCTTGATCACTGTCTCATCAACAAGCGAATTGATCTTCGCGATGATGTGCGCAGGCTTTCCTGCCTTGGCATTAGTAGCTTCTCTTCTGATCCTAGCTATGAAATAATCCTTCATCCAGAGAGGTGCGGGAATAAGTCTTCTCCAGGACTGCGGGATCGAGAATCCCGAGAGCATGTTGAAGAATTCTGATGCGTCCTCACCGAAAGATTCGTTAGCCGTGAACAGACCGAGATCGGTATAGATCTTGGCTGTTACATCATTATAGTTACCTGTGGCAAGGTGCAGATATCTTCTGATGCCGTCCTCTTCCTTGCGCACAACGAGGGTGATCTTACTGTGAGTCTTAAGACCTACAAGACCATAGATTACATGGCATCCTGCATTCTCCAGTTTCTTTGCCCAGTTGATGTTGTTCTCTTCATCAAATCTTGCCTTGAGCTCAACAAGTACCATTACCTGCTTACCGTTCTGCGCAGCTTCCAAAAGCGATGCGATGATAGGTGATCTGTCGGATACACGGTAAAGCGTCTGCTTGATCGCAAGAACATTGGGGTCTCTTGCTGCTTGCTTTACGAATTCAAGAACAGGTTCGAATGTCTCATAAGGATGGTGGACTATTCTGTCCTTCTCCCTGATCTGCTCGAAAATATCAAGCTCGCTTACAGGACCGTCAAATGAAGCTGCTTCTGCAGGATCGTGAGCCTTGTAGCACAGTTCGGGGTGTTTGCCCTTGCAGGCTGAAGTGAGCTTTGAAAGGAATGTGAGGTCGATGGGACCGTTAACACTGAAGATATCGGCTTCATCGACTTCAAGCTCATCAACGATGTAATGGAGAAGATCAGAATCAATGTCATCCTGGACTTCAAGCCTGATGATCTCACCGAATCTTCTTCGTCTTACCTGTGTCTCGATCTCCTTAAGAAGGTCTTCTGCCTCGTCCTCGTCAATATCAAGGTCAGCATTACGCATTACGCGGTAGAAAGCGGTAGCAAGAACGGTCTGACCGTCAAAGAGCATATCGGTATTGGCTCTTATTATCTGCTCAACAGGAACGAAGATGTCTCCGTCTTCTGTAGGGATCTGGTAAAGTCTCTTAACGACCGTAGGGATCTGGACGGTCGCATACATGTACTTATCTTCATCGTCGGACTTCTTTTTCTTATCGCTCTTAAGTCCGAAGGTTGCTCTCTCCTGAAGCTTAACATTTTTAGGCTCGTTCTTGAGCATTACGCACATGTTGAGCATGCGGTTGTATATGAGCGGGAAAGGTCTTGAAGAGTCAACTGCCATAGGTGTCAGGATAGGATAAAGAACCGCCTTGAAATAAGAATCGGCAATTGCTTTAAGCTGATCGCTCAATTCATCGTAATTCTTAAGGAAGATCTTTTCCTGCGCGAGTGAAGGAACGAGGGATCTCGTATATGTCGAATACATGAGAGCCATTGTTCTTCTGGTCTTCTGGTCAATTCTCTCGAGCTGTTCATCGATCGAGAATCCCGCAATGTCACGCTCAGCAAAATCGATACTCTGCATATCTCTTAATGAAGCAACTCTGACAATATAGAACTCATCAAGATTAGATGCGGTAATAGACAGGAAGTTAAGTCTTTCAAGAAGCGGATTTTTTGAATCTCTTGCCTCGTGAAGAATACGGTCATCGAATTCGAGCCAGGAAAGCTCACGGTTATAAAAACTCCCGTTGCCGCTTAAGAAAGTAGCATTTTCTTCTGAATATCCGTTGTCTGTAACTTCAGGAGAAGCCACGAAAGAAGATGACTTCTTGGGAGCTGTCTTCCCCGCCGGAGTTTTCTTAGCAGCCGTCTTTTTTGCAGGAGCCTTCTTCACTTCAGTCTTCTTAGCTGCCGTCTTTTTAGCAGCCGTTTTCTTTGCAGCTGGCTTTTTAGCTGTTGCTTTCTTTACGGGTGTTCCCGCCTTGCCTGTTGATGTATTTGCCTTGCGCGATGCTGCGCTCTTCTTAACTGCCATTAGCCTTCCCTCCTGGTCTTGAGAACCGGCTTGATTCCCATAACGTCTTCAAACATGACACTTCTGTTCTCGAATGCCCATTTCTCAAAAGACATATCTTCAGAAGTATCACAGGTGATAACAAACTCGTTATCCTTTATCTTGCATGAGATCTTTTTACCCTTCTCTTTGTGTGAAGCATCGACTGCATCAGCGATCTTGAGAATGGATGCAAGCTTTGACACGATGACCTTCTGGTCAGAAGGCAGTATCGAATAGTAGTAGCTGTCGTAAGGCTTGTTTCTCGGATAAAGTCTTACGATCATGGCAACCATATTGATCTCATCGTGATCAAGTCCCATAAGATTTGTATTCTTGATAACTGAATAAGCCGCATCACTGTGGTTTCTGGCGTGAACGAACTTACCTATCTCATGAAGGATAACCGCAACCTGCAAAAGCAGTCTGTCACGGCTTCCCAAACCGCTTATCTTTTTTGTCTCATCGAAAAACTGAAGCGCTGTTTTCTCAACATATTCAATATGTTTCTTGCTTGAACGGTAACGTTTTGCGATATGCCTTGATGCGGAAATAAGATAACTGTCAGGTGATATCTCCGTCTTAAGACCCTGTGAGTTAACGCAGTAGTAATAAATGATTCCGTCTGACAAAGATGCGTGAGGCATGTAGATAGTCTCAACGCCGGTATAATCAAGCATGTTCTTTACGATCAGCGCCGTAGGAAGAAGCAAAGGAGCGATCATCGAAGGAATGTTCTTTTCGAGTGTCAGATCGGTAGGTCTTACCTTGAGAAGAAAGTTATAGACCTTAAGGAATTCTTCCTTCGTAATCGTAACGGAAGACATGGCATCATATCCTGCAAGCTGCTTGATATAGCCCATCTCGCCGGAGAAAGCAATGAGATTCTTATAGATTATTCCCTTAGGTTCCATTGCGTGATAGTCATCTAAATCCTGGCCGATGAATTCCTGGAGAACCTCATCGTAATGAGTGGTCCTGCTCTGAAGGTCATTAAGCATGCCTGCAATTCTCAAAGATCCGAGCAAAAGATTCTGGCTGAATACGAATTCGGACTTATCGTAAACGGAAGCCTGGATGGATCCTGAACCGATATCGAGCATCATGGTTCCTGATGAGATTATCTTTGCAAAATCAGGATAGATAGCCTGAACGGCCAGGGTCTGATAATAACGCTCCATCGAGTTATCGAGGACCTTGATCTTAAATCCGGTTCTGGTCCTTACCTTCTCGATTACAACTTCAGAGTTTGAAGCATCTCTGAAAGCAGATGTAGCTACGCAGAACACACGGGCAACGCCGTATTCCCTGCACTTCTCGTCAAACATCTTAAGACACTTGCAGAGTTCTTCTACCTGGGCTGACTGAATGATTCCTGAGCTGTAGGATTTAGTGCCGAGACCCGTAAACTTACGGACTGCCTCTATTTCCTTGGGTTTGCCCTTGGAACCTATCTCAAATATCTTAAGTCTCGCTGTGAGCGAACCGATGTCGATTACTGCGACAAGCTTTTTTGCCATCGCTGATTCCTCTTTTCTTTTTATCGTCAGAGGTTTTCGATAACTGCTTTTGTTATCTCTTTCGTTCCGACGAGTTTTGTATTTTTCCCCTCATCAATGAAGGTTATGTCACTTGTTCTAAGGCCGCTTGCAAGGGTCTTCTTAACAGCATTCTCGATCTCAGAAGCTATCTCATCCTCGCCCAATGTTCTCATCATCATCGCTACGGAAAGCATTGTTGCGAATGGGTTAGCCTTATCCTGACCTGCGATGTCCGGTGCTGATCCGTGGATCGGTTCGAAAAGTCCGGGCGTGCCGTTTACGCCGATGGAAGCAGAAGGAAGCATTCCGATGGAACCTGCTATCTGTCCTGCCTCATCAGATAAGATATCTCCAAAAAGATTGCTCGTTACAATAACGTCAAAGCTTGAAGGTCTGCCGATGAGCTGCATTGCCGCATTATCCACATAAAGGGTTTCAAACTCCACTTCAGGATAATCAAAGCTCATCTGGCTTGCTAATGTTCTCCACATCCTGCTTGATACAAGGACATTGGCCTTATCTACGAGAGTAACCTTCTTTCTTCTCTTCATGGCAAGATCAAATGCGATCTTTAAGATCCTGTTGATCTCACCTTCGGAATAACTCTCTGTATCAAATGCGACCTTGCCCTTTACCGTTCCGTCAGGAAGGCGGTCACCGCTCTGATATACTCCGTTCTTACCGAAATAGATTCCGCCGGTAAGTTCTCTTACGATAACAAAATCGATCTGTCCGGGATTTTTAAGCGGCGAAGCATCCTTAAGTTCATCGAAAACGATTACGGGCCTGATGTTTGCATATAAGCCCAATCCGGATCTCAATCCGAGGAGTGCTTTCTCAGGACGTATCTCAGAGTCGACATTATCCCACTTCGGACCGCCTACAGCACCCAACAGTACTGCATCGCTTTCCTTTGCAGATTCGATCGTTTCCTGCGGAAGCGGAATGCCGAACGCATCTATTGCAGCACCGCCTGCCTTGAGTTCCTTGGTGAAGATCTCAATACCTTTTCTGGAAGCAGCAGCTTCCAATACTTCAATTGCGGCTGTTGTGATCTCAGGACCGATTCCGTCACCGGGAATTACTGCGATATTGAATTTTTTACCCATCTTCCCGTCCTTAATCCTTCAATTCGGACTCCGTATAACCGACGAGTCCGCCGTTTGCCATAATGTTCTTTATAAACTCCGGAAAAGGCTTAGAAGCAAAGCTCTCACCCGTAGTCTTATCAGTAATAATTCCCGTATCAAAATCTGCTTCGATCTCATCTCCGTCATTGATCTTCTGTGCTGCTTCAGGGCACTCTAAAATGGGAAGTCCCACGTTGATCGAATTACGGTAAAAGATCCTCGCAAAATCATCGGCGATGACAAGGGATATTCCGCTTGCCTTTATCGCTACGGGCGCATGTTCTCTTGAAGAACCGCATCCGAAATTCTTACCGGCTACCATGATGTCGCCCGGTTTGACACGGTCCTTAAATGATATGTCTATATCTTCCATGCAGTGTTCTTTAAGATGCTCGGGATCTGCTGATGTGAGATATCTTGCAGGAATGATGACATCGGTATCGATGTTGTCGCCGTACTTAAAAACCTTTCCGCTGACTTTCATGCAGATCCTCCTTCCTTATAGTTCATCAGGCGTTCCGATGCGTCCTAAAACAGCTGAACTTGCTGCAACGGGAACACCGCTCAATATAACTTCGGACTCAGGATCACCCATGCGTCCGACAAAATTTCTGTTTGTTGTGGATACACATCTCTCGCCTTTTGCAAGAACGCCCATGTGACCGCCAAGACAAGGCCCGCATGTAGGTGTGGAGATAACGCATCCGGCATCGTCCAGATCTTTAAGCCAGCCGTTATCCAAAGCCTGCCTGTATACTTTCTGGGAACCCGGAATGACAATGCATCTGACATCCTTATGAACCTTTTGACCCTTAAGAATGGCAGCGGCAGTTTCGATATCCTCAAGTCTTCCGTTCGTGCATGAACCGATCACTACCTGGTCGATCTTCATGTCTGTGCAGCCGGAAGCTTTCTTCGTATTTGAAGGCAGATGCGGCAGAGCAACCGTCAGGTCAATGTCATCAAGATCGATATCCAAAACCTGACTGTATTCTGCATCTTCATCTGCTGTGTAAACCTTGTAGCTGTTCTTTGCAAATCTCTCAGGATTCGTTTTGGAGATATACTTCAACGTGACGTCATCTACAGGAAATATTCCGTTCTTCGCGCCACACTCGATCGCCATGTTGCACACGGTAAGTCTTCCATCCATCGAAAGAGCTTTGATGCCTTCACCGCCAAATTCAAGAGACTTATAAAGCGCACCGTCTACTCCTATCCTACCGATGATGGTAAGGATCAGATCCTTGCCGGTAACATACTTCTTAAGGCTTCCAGTGAGGTTCACCTTAATTGCTTCCGGAACTTTAAACCATGTAACGCCTCTTGCCATCGCACATGCAAGATCTGTAGAACCGACGCCTGTAGAGAATGAACCCAGGGCACCGTAAGTACATGTATGTGAATCCGCGCCGATAACAAGATCACCCGGAAGCACGATGCCGTTATCAGGAAGGATAACATGTTCGATACCCATCTCCCTGCGGCCGAGTTCATAGTAATGAGTGATCTCATGCTCACGCGCAAAACAGCGCATCGTCTTATTGAGTTCAGCTGATTTGATATCTTTATTCGGTGTGAAGTGATCCTGGATCATGAGCACTCTGTCTTTATCAAAGACATCTTTTACACCGAGCTTCTCGAAAACCTTTATTGCCGGCGGAGTGGTAACGTCATTGCCCAGAACATAATCCAGTTTGGCCTCGATAAGGTCTCCCGGGGCAACGCAGTCCACCCCTGCATGATCAGCAAGAATCTTCTGAGTCATGGTCATTGGCATACGGGTGTACCTCCGAGAACAATATAGTTTATTTTACTATATTAAGACTCAAAAAAGTATTAGATTATAAATTGTTATTCCTCATTCAATTCGAAATACTCGTCATACAGCGCCGAAAGTTTATTGGCATTTTCTTCGTAACGCTTGAGATCTTCACTGCTGCATGAACCACCGAACTTAGCTTCAAGTTCTTTCTGTTCTGCTTCAAGTTTTGAAGTCTCTTTCTCGATGTCAGATATTCTCTGACGGCGCTTTGCAGCTTCTTTTCTTCCCTGCGCGCGGTTAGCATTCCTGACCGTATTCTCGTTTTCCTGCTTAGGTTCTTCTACAGCAACTGTGGCTGAAGTATCAGCAAGAACAGCTTTACGGTAGAAATAATATGAATCGTAGAGTTCAGCCTTTTTATCTTTGAACCCGAGTACCTTATCTGCACATTTATCGATGAAAAATCTGTCGTGACTGACACATACAATGGCACCGCTGTATTCCTTGATCGCATCCTCCAATATTTCTCTTGAATTGATATCAAGGTGATTTGTAGGCTCGTCTAAGAAAAGGATATCCGGGTTTTCTTTAAGCAGACAGCAAAGATACAATCTCGATCTCTCACCGCCTGAGAGCATCGATATCTTTTTGAATGCATCCTCGCCTCTGAATCCGAATCTTGCAAGAAGACTTCTTGCTTCAGTCGTTCCGATATCGCTTCTCGAAACCAGTTCATCAAAACAGCTGAGTTCTTCATCGTCGAACGGAACAAACTGTTCCATGTATCCCATGGACTGTGCCGAACCGATGAGAACGGTTCCTGATGAACCTTTAAGTTTTTCTCCGGCATGTCCTGACAAAAGCTTTAACAGGGTTGTCTTGCCGCATCCATTGGGACCTGCAAGAAACAGTTTCTCATCTGCGGTAACTTCAAAAGACAGAGCATCAAAAAGATTCGAATCGCTGTCTTCAAACTTCATCGCAAGTTCTTTTGCCTGAAGGATTATCCTGTCAGATCTTCCCGTACGCTCAAGGGGCTGTGCGTTAAAACTCATCTTCGCATAGCCTGAAGGAAGCTTTGATCTTGCTTCCTCAAGCTTGTCTTCGAGCTTTGCGACCATCTTTTCTCTTTGATGGTAACCGCTGATATTGCGGTGTGAGAGCATTGTCTGCTTTACATCGAGCTGATGGGCAAGTTCTTCTTCAAGTGCCTTTGTTACAAGGCTTTGCGACTTTATGAAATGCTCTTTCTGCTCTTTGTAGTCTGTATAACCGCCTTTATATTCGGTGATGTGGCCGCCATCAAGTTCTATGACTTTCGTTGCGACCTGGTCTATGAAATGTCTGTCGTGCGTGATGACGAAAACAGCTCCGCCATAAGATGAGAGGAACTTCTCAAGCCACTCGACAGCTTCCATGTCGAGATGGTTAGTAGGCTCGTCCAAAAGAAGAACGTCAGGTCTGTCGACAATAAGTCTTGCAAGACAGACTCTCATCTTTTCTCCACCGGAAAGATCGGTGAAATCATCTCTGTCATGAATATTAGAAAGACCTAAACCTGCAAGTGCATCTTTAAGTCTGTATTCGTAATCGTAACCGCCTGCGGCTTCATACTGCGACTGAAGTTTTGACAACTCTTCAACCAATGCCGTAGCATCATTCTGTTCTTCAGATGCACGTGAGATCTTTCCTGAAACGGATTCGATCTTCAATTCAAGATCCAAGAGATTTGAAGGTTTTAATGAAGCACCGGAAAGATCCTGTTCATCCATGTTCTGTGAAAGATAACCGGCAATCGTATTACCGTGAAGTATAACCTCACCGTCATCAGGAGTAAGTACACCCTTAATGATCTTGAACAGTGTTGATTTGCCTGCTCCGTTATCACCGATGAAAGCGATCCTGTCGCCTTTATTCACACGGAAAGATACACCGTCCAAAATGCGGCGTTGTCCGTAATTCATCGTAATGTTGTTTAGTGTAAGAAGCGGCATTGTCTTTCCTTCATCTGTTTCTGATTTTCACGGCAATCATTTTAACACAGAGAAACAAAAAGGGTTGCCTCATTTGAGACAACCCTGATTTGTTCTAATCTTTTGACTAAAATCAGAAGAGATCTACACCGTTACCATCAACGTCGTAAGCCTTCTTCTCGTTAGCTACAACATAGATCTTGCCAGCCTTGGGAAGCTTCTTTGCGATAGCTGCAGCAGAGATTTCCTGACCATCGATCTGGAAAATGATCTCAGCCTTCTTTGCAGGAGCAGCAGCCTTCTTAGCGGGCTTCTTTGCAGCAACCTTCTTAGCAGCAGGCTTCTTTGCAGCAACCTTCTTTGCAGCGGGCTTCTTTGCAGCAGCCTTCTTTGCAGCAGGCTTCTTAGCCTCAGCCTTCTTAGCGTCTGCCTTAGGAGCAGCCTTCTTAGCAGCTGCCTTCTTTGCAGCGGGCTTCTTAGCAGCCTTCTTTGCAGCAGGCTTCTTAGCAGCGGGCTTCTTAACTTCAGCCTTAGCAGGCTCTGCCTTAGGAGCAGCTACAGGTGCAGGTGTAGCAACAGGTGCTACTGCCTTAACGTCTTTCTTTTCTGTATCCATTCTAAAAGAACCTCCGTATTTTCTTGTTTGGATATAAATAAATCTACATTTCTTTACATTTGGTGTCAACAAACATTTTTTAGAATTTTGGTTAGTAAAACTTTTTGATTGTCAGTTTGTATTTGTTCAACTTACACACAATAAACTTCTGCTTTTAGAGCTCAAAACAGAGTTGTTTTTTCACAATTAATTCATTTCTTTCCGATAGAATTAAAACCGTCTTTATTTTAAAATACCGTTATGAGTAAAATACTGACAATATTCATGTGGGAGATCCGCAAGCTTTTTTCAAGCTGGAGAAGAACATTTACATTGTTTCTTCTTCCCGCTATTTTTCTTGTTGGTATGCTTAATCTCTTCCCTGTTCTCATAAATTACATGACCACCGGCTCACTGAACAAACAACCCGTAATGGTCGTTAATGCACCTGATTCATTTAGAGATTATCTTGATGAAAACATCAAAACAAATGCATTCAAATATGAATTTATCAGTGCTGATGAATTCAAGGAATTTAAATCAGACAAAGCAGACTATCACAAACGTCTTCACAAAGGATTACTGATCTGCTATTTCTACGCAGGTGAGGATACTAACGACTTCGACGGAGTTATAACTTCGTATTATAAGGAACTGTCTAATGGGAATGCCGAAGCAAAGAGTGATGCTGTTGTATGCGTCGTATGCGATGCAAATTCAATAACATCACAGACAAGAGCCGAACAGTTAAGAGTTGGAATCCTAAAGGAATATCAGGGCAGTCTCATTGACAAATTGGGCGGAGAATTCGGTATTACCGGCAGTGCGCTTTTCTCTGTGGATTCATTTAATCCTGTTACAGATTTCGAAGATTACAGAACATCTGCCAATACTACCGCATCAAGAGTTGTATCCGGTGTTCTGATGATACTCATGTATTACACAACATATTCGCTTGTAAGTGATATGTTCGCATCTGAACGTGACAGAGGCTTCATGGACAAACTCATAATGACTCCAGTATCACGAAGGAAGATCTATATTGGAAAGATATTAGCTATTGATGTCATAGTATCTTTCTCCTCACTCATAACGCTGGGATTGTTATTCCTGTCGTCGTGGATGAACCGGAGCAATGATGCGATGTCACTTCTTCCCTTCGGTATGCTCCTGACACCATCAGAACTTCTGATCGTCGTCCTCACGATTCCTGTTACGGCATTGATCATGACCGCGATTTGCGTATCAACGGTTTTTGCACTGAAAAACATGCAGGATATTACAACAAATCTCCAGCTTCCTCTGATCTATTTCCTTGGCGACTTTTTCCTTCAGATGTTCAGAGGCACAAGACCTACTACACTTGAATACTTCATACCGGTTCACAATTCAATGCAACTGATATCCGAGTCTTTCATGGCGCAGGACAAGTTATGGCATGTGCTGCTGGTACTTTTGCTTAATGCAGGACTTGCAATTGCAGTATTTGCAACTACTTTCAGAAAAGAGGAACGTAAATGATCCAGTTAATCGATGTTCACAAGAGCTATACCAAAGACCATGAAACGATCAAAGGTGTCAGTTTCGAAGTTCATGAAGGTCAGATATTCGGTCTTCTGGGTCCTAACGGTGCCGGAAAAACAACTCTCATGCAGATGATCGCAACATTGATGAAGCCTACTTCAGGCGAGATCATCATCGATGGTTTATCAGGTGAAAAGAATCTTCTTGAGATCCACCGGAAGATCGGATTTCTCACAAACGAGATCAAACTGGATCCTTTATCTACTCCCAATATTCTTTTTGATTTCTTTGCAAAGTTATACGACATTCCTGCCGCCGAGCTCAAAGACCGTCGTGATGAGAGCTTTGCGAGATTCGGTATCTCACCTTTCGCCGACAAACGTTTTAACGAATTGTCTACGGGTATGAAGCAGAAGATATCTATTGCGATCAGTCTTATTCATAATCCGCCCGTCATCATTTTCGACGAGCCTACGAACGGACTTGATATCCTCACATCCAAGCAGGTTACGGATTATCTTAAAGATCTCAAGGCCCAGGGACATGCAATCATTCTTTCAACTCATATCTTTTCAGTTGCTGAAGAACTGTGTGATGAGATCGCGATGCTGATCGACGGCTCGATCGTTGCACAAGGAACGGTTAATGAGCTGGTAGCTCAGACACAGGCAAAGAATTTCGAAGAAGCATTCTTCAAGATTTACGTAGAAAACCATAAAGAGTAAGGATCAGGAGTTTTATGTCTGCAAGGCGTGGAATTAAAACAATCATCGGGAGTTTCTTCCGTAAAAGAGGACAGATGGGCGCACAGGCATCATCTGCTTCTTTCCTTGTTTCGATCGGCTTTGTAGTTGCTTTTTCGTGCGTTATCGTCTCCTGGTTGATCTGGAAATTCCCATATCATCTTTTCAGCGATGAAGTATATAACATAGTTGTGGTAAATGCTCCGCAGTCCTTTATTGAATACAATGAGGCAACCCAGGAAGAGCGTGACCGGGAAGCAGCAGAATATGGCGACCCTGACGATATACTCGGGAATTACAAAAACATTATTGATTTCCAATACAGCTATGACGGTTACGGATGGACTAAGTTCATTTACAAAGAACACGAGGCTCCATACGATTTCGTAACATACGGTGAATGGATGCGCGAAAACGATGCCTATCTTACCGTAGTTTTCCCGGAAGATTTTGATGAGACTGTTTACGGCCGTTTATCCGGAGAGAATGCTGACAGACCTCAGGTCCTGACTTATTACCGTACCAATTCCCTTGAATACTATTATATGAAATACGATTTCATAAATGAGTATCTTGTCGATTACCAAAAATTCATAAGGGCAGATTTTGGACTTACCATTACATCCGTATCTGATTCCGCCCTTATTGTTTTTCCTATCGAGACCGTAAAGGCAGCTACAGGATTCAGAGCCGTAGTTGAGGGTCTCTGCAGGACGTTCTTCCCTATTCTCCTGTTCATCATTCTCCTTTACACTTCAATGAGTATCGGAACCAATGTTATTGCGGGTCAGAAGGAACGGGGAACTTTTACCGGCATACTCTTAACACCACAGCCGAGATTGGCGATCATTCTCGGTTATCTTGGCGGTGTTGTTATCAAAGCTTTGATACCGGCATTCATTGTCTCCACGTTTTCGGCACTGATCGTCGGAAGATTCACCATTGACAGTTACATCGCCCTATACATTTATATTCTCGTTCTTGAGATATTTATTGCTTCAATAACAATCCTTATATCGGTTATCAACGATACAGTCATTTCTGCTCAAACGGCATTCCTTCCGGTATTTCTTGCTTTCATTGCCGTCTGCGTATCCTGTATCCAGTCCGTATCGGAACAGGACGACTTCTATAACTACCTCCCCGTACACGGCCAGTTCTATGGCATTGGTGATGTACTGGTCGGAAAGACCAATGTTTTGGGACTTTGCATATGTTCTCTCGGTACACTTCTTCTCTCAGTGATAATAATCTTTGTTACCGAAAGACTTCTTCACAGTGAACGCTACACTGTATCAATTGATTCTGTCAGCGCCAAAGAAGTCAAGCGTATACGCGAGGGCGGAAAACCGACTTTGTGGGAATCCGTCAACAATTTACACGACGGCTTAAGCTATATCATGAACGAGACGTTCTATCCTCTCGTTGTCCTGTCGGTATATCAGCTGCTGGCTTTGGCACCCGTAGTCGTCACTTACATGAGAAAACCGGAATACTCTGAATTCATTCAGGGGCTTTCCAACGTAAAATCATTAGAGGATATCTTTACCACGACATTTGAAGTATTCAGCATTTTCTTCAAAGATCCGCTATTCCTCACCCTTATGACTTTGGGATATGCGTTGATCATATTCACATATTTCATCCACGCAGGAAGAGTCTGGAAGATCAAAGGCTTCAAGAATAAGATCGCCGCATGCGGTTTCCCTCTGTCAAACGGCAAGCACATAGCGCTTCATTATGGCTTGGGATTCCTTTTCGGATTCCTCATGATGTCATGCACTGTCGGAATCATGTGTCTTACCGGCCAGATATCTTTCAACGGCTTTACACTGAATGCTTCCGGACTCAGCGTATTCCTGTTCAATCTTCTTATGTGGTTCCCTCAGGGAGCTTCTGAAGAAGTCATGTTCAGAGGCTTCATGATCCCCGCATTCAACAAGAGATATAATGTCGCAGTCGGCGTTGTCTTCTCTTCGCTGATCTTCTCAGCATTCCATTCACTTAACAGCGGATATACACCGCTCGCATCAGTAAACCTGGTCCTCATCGCAGTTCTTTTCGCTCTCATATATCTGCTTACAGGAGATATCTGGATGACTTCCGCAATGCACACAGCATGGAACCTTACGCAGGGTAATATCTACGGACTCCAGGTATCAGGTAATGATGCTGCAAATTCGATCTTTACTGCAGTTTACGACAAGAATGCATCTTCGCTGATTACAGGCGGAGCATTCGGACCTGAAGGCGGACTTGCAACAACAGCCGTCGCAACCGTCTGCCTCATAATAGTTACAGTACTTCTCGTATTGAAAAAGCGTAAAGAGAAAAAGCTCTGATCAAGCTTCTTCTGCAATCTCCCTCGCAACGAACACGCCCGATGCTGACGCGTGTGACAGTGAATGCGTGACACCGCTTCCGTCACCGATCACGAACAGGCCGGGATATCTTGTCTCAAGCCTGTCGCTGATGGCAACTTCCATATTGTAGAACTTGACTTCAACACCATAGAGAAGCGTGTCATCGTTAGCCGTACCTGGAGCGATCTTATCGAGTGCATAGATCATCTCGATGATACCGTCTAAGATACGCTTGGGAAGAACGAGCGAGAGATCGCCCGGAGTAGCCTTAAGAGTAGGTCTTACAGTAGACTCTTCAATTCTGGAAGCATTGGATCTTCTTCCTCTTGTAAGGTCGCCAAAACGCTGGACGATTACACCGCCGCCGAGCATGTTCGAAAGTCTTGCAATGGATTCACCATAACCGTTGGAATCCTTGAAAGGCTCTGAGAAATGCTTAGATACGAGAAGAGCGAAGTTCGTATTCTCGGACTGGAGTTCGGGGTTGTCGAAGCTGTGTCCGTTAACGGTGACGATACCATTTGTATTCTCGGTAACGACATATCCGTAAGGATTCATGCAGAATGTTCTTACCTTATCCTCGAACTTTTCAGTACGGTAAACGATCTTACTCTCATAGAGTTCTGATGTCAGATCTGAGAAAACGACTGCAGGGATCTCTACACGGACGCCGATATCAACTCTGTTGGAGAATGTCTCGATATCAAGCTCGCTGCAGACCTTCTCGATCCACTTACTGCCTGAACGTCCGACAGAAACGATACATCTGCGGCATGTATAGGATTCACCTAAGCACTCGACCTCATATGTACCGTCTTCAAGCACCTTAAGATCGCCTACGGGTGCATTGAAGAAGAAATCGACCTTATCCTTGAGCATATCGAAGATGTTGCCCAAAACCTGATAGTTCTTGTCTGTTCCGAGATGTCTTACGGAAGCATCAAGAAGATGGAGCTTGTTCTCAAGGCAGATCTTCTTGAATGAAGAACCTGCTGTCGTATAGAGCTTTGTTCCCTCACCGCCGTTGGCAAGATTTATGCCGTCGACATACTTCATGAGTTCTAATGCTTTTTCCTTGCCGATATGCTCGTACAAGGTTCCGCCGAAATCGTTTGTGATGTTATATTTTCCGTCGGAGAATGCGCCTGCACCGCCAAAGCCGCGCATGATGGCACAAGACTTGCAGTTGATACAGCTCTTTACTTTATCTCCGTCGATGGGACATTTGCGTTCTTCAAGAGGTTTTCCGGCTTCGAAAACCGCAACTTTAAGATCAGGTCTTAAGTTAACAAGTTCATAGGCAGAGAATATTCCGCCAGGGCCGGCACCGATAATGATGACATCATAATTATTCATAACAAAATCTCCTTATGCAAAGGATTACTACTACATTATAAGTTAACAGGCAGTTCTTTTAAATACTTAAGCAGGATGCTTACCACACCTGAAGAATATGAAATCAGGATGATGGTAAAGTCCGCCGAACTTATCCGGATACTTCTCGATAGTCTCCTCAGGAAGATTCGACTCCTGACATTCTTCAATAATAAAGCCTGCAGATACTATGTTATTTATAAGCGTAGAGAATCTGCGGTGGTAAACTTCATAATCATCCACGCACCATCTGAACTTTCTTAAGCCTTCGATGTTGTAGTTATGAAGGTTTGCATAAAGTCTTTTTCCCTCTTCTGTCCTTGTGTATCTGTCATAGACACCGTCATAAGCAGTTGATATCGGATGTGATGTCGAGAAAACAAGTTTGCCTCCGGGCACCATGAGAGCATTGATCTTATTAAGCACATCACAGAAGTCTTCGGCATAATCAAATGCAAGAGAACTCGTTACCACATCAAACTGACCGACAAGCTTTTCGAGATCTTCGAACGGCAGTCTCATATATTCGATATTGTCTGCAGAATTGTTTTCGCGCGCAAAGCCAAGCATCTTTTCAGAGATATCCGTTCCGAGAACAGATGAAGCTCCCATGTCTGAATACTGTTTAGCGTGCTGGCCCATACCGCATCCCACATCAAGAACGCGCTTGCCCTTAAGATCAGGCATCATGCCAAGAAGGATCGGTGTCTCGATCAGATCATTGAAATTGATCTCGTCTGCGCGGAGGTCTTTGAAGGATTCGAAGAATTTATCGTTATCGTAGATGTTCTGCTGTGCCATGACAATCACTCTCCGACAATTTCTAATTCATTATCCTTTGAAGCTTTACGTCCCTTAACAACAATGTAGATATCCATCAGCAGACCAAGAACACAGACAACAAGAGAACCGATCATCAAGATAATGTCATAAGCATTCTGATTCTCGTATATTTCGGCGTGTGAAGGATTGCCGTTAAGAGCAAAAAAGAAATAAATATTCATAACTAAAGCAAATGCGGCCGATGTAATAGCCAAAACTCTTTTAAGCCACAAGAGTTTGAGTTCATTCTCCTTGCGTCTGTTCTTAAAGAAGATAATGAACCATACGGTTGAAAAAGCCAACACGATTAACGTAGATACAGAAGTCATAAGATAACTGTACTGTGCCGGGTTATTAAATTCAATGTTAGAAGCAACCTTGTTGAATATAAAACCAAATACTGAAGATATTGTATTGCTGCCTACGATCAGGATAATTCCTGTAATAAGCTTTGTTCCGTATCGCTTTTTAGCATAAAGATAAAGAAGTATACCCGAAGCAAAGCCAGCCGTGATCGCTACAATACTCTTGGCATAAGTAAAATATATCGCATTTTTCGAGCCGATAAAATGCAGCCCTAAAACGTAGGCAGCCTCCATAATACTGCCTATCGATTCGATCGTTATCACAGCACCGAGAAGCTTCGTTATCTTGTCTTTGGTGCAGATGATTACAATGCCTATGATCAGACTGGCAACCATAATTGCCGGGCGGCCAAAATAATACAAATATAATAAAACCGTCGTACCTAAATCTTCCATATTATCTCCCCTTAAATATTTAGAAACTATTATATCAGAAAAAATGTCTCCCCTAGAAAACCAAAAGGTTTATCTCATGAGGTTTCTCAGATCCACAGGCTCCGTGCAGATAAATAACGCTCCATTCTCCACCAGGAACTTGCGTGATCTGTATCCCCATGTGCAGCTGATGCTGTCCACGTCACTGTTAACAGCAGTCATTATATCTACCTCGGTATCGCCGACATATACAGTGTCGCTGTTTTCGATGCCCAAAGCGTAAAGACATTTTTCTATGGGTTCCGGTGAAGGCTTTCTCTCAACACCCTCAACAGAGCCTTTAACATAGTCAAATATATCGGGAAAGAACTGCTTTATGAGCTTTTGGGCAGGTTCATCGTTCTTGTTGGTTATGCATGCAAGCTTCATGCCGTCAGCCTTGAGCCTCAAAAGAGCCTCCAGCATGCCGTTGTAAGGACGTGTCTCTTCAAGAACGTGGGAATTGTAATAAGCAACATAGTCCTTAAGAAGTCTTTCTTTAAGCTCCGAGCTGTAGTCGCCCGGATCTGCGGCAAGACTTCTTTCGATCATCTTTACCACACCGTTATTAATGAAAGTTGTCACCTGTTCTTCAGTCTGGGGCGCGAGATTATTCATCCTGCGGGCCGCATTAAGACTTCTTGTAAGACCGCCCAGTGTATTCAGCAGCGTTCCGTCAAGATCAAAACATGCCAGTTTGTATCTCATTTCTTAAAACTCTTTCCACAATTATCAATAGCACTATATGGTTTTACGGACAACTCGCGCCCATTTTAGCACTAATACCCCATCATTCAATCGACAAGTTGTAGAATTGAACGCCCCGTAATGCTACCATTAATTCGAAAAGTATATAAATCCAAGGAGTATATCATGTCAATTATCAGATTTAATACTATGGATCTCGGAACATATGAGACCGACGTCGTAGTATCATCCATCAACCAGAGTTCTACGGCCAACAACAAGCCCATGATCAAGATCACCTTAAGCGACGGTGAAGACAGCATTACCGCCCTGATGTTCGATACGACCAAGAAAGACCTTGCCGCATCAGGCGTAGAAGAAGGCATTACAGCCGTTGTCTCTCTTGAAATTACTGATTACAAGGGCAACAGAAGTTACAAAGTAGTCAACATCAACCCCGTTAAGCTCCCTGAAGACGAATTAAAACAGCTCATCAAGATGCCTCCGGAAGACCCTGCAAAACTCGTAAGTAACATCTTAATGCTTATCAAGCAGTCTTCAGGCAGATCTTATGACCTTACGACCAACGATGTTCCTGCTGATGACTTCTCCCTTACCGCGCTTTCCGTAAGGCTCATCACATCCAGGCTCAAGGATTTTACAAAGTCCTCTGCTGCAAAGACCATGCACCACAATATCTACGGCGGTCTGGCTTATCACATATACAGGATGGTCAAGGCTGCTTATGCCGTTTGTGAGGTATATCCGCTCCTTAACCGCGAACTCCTGGTCTGCGGTACAGCACTTCACGATATCGGCAAACTGGTTGAAATGAAGACATCCGATACCGGAATCGCCGCATATACCGATATGGGCAATCTCTTCGGCCATCCCCTTCTTGGCATTGAGATGATCGACCACGAGGTATGGAGACAGAATCAGGCTGCAGGCGGCAAGTCCTACAGCGCAGAGCAGGTCGCCATGCTCAAGCACATGCTCGCTTCACACCACGGCCAGCCCGAATGGGGCGCCATCAGGGTTCCCGTTACTCCTGAGGCCATGATCCTCCACGAGCTCGACATGATAGATTCACGCATGTACATGTTCGAAGAATCTTTCAGTACCATGGACCCGGGCACTTCAAGCGATCCGGTATTCGGCATCGCAGGCGAAGGCAAAGCCGTGATCTACAAAAACTCATTCAGCAATTACGACTGATATAAAAAGCCAAGGCATAAATGAAGTGAACCCTCGAAGTTGGACGATTTAAAATGAGTATAAGGACTGATTCCTTGCCTGGCAAGGAGTCAGTCCTTTCAATTTGACCTGAATTCTCTCGTTGTTGTAGTAATCTATGTATTCTTCCATAGCCTTCTGAAG
>JAZROA010000014.1:0-447208 GCA_045648465.1 Saccharofermentans sp. | reverse complement strand
TGTTCTTGATAATTATTCAATTAACAAATCAAGAAATACTATAAGTGTAACAACTACTCATTTTTCGAAGTATATGCTTATAGATGAAGAAGTATGGGTAAACACGTGGATAGATGCTTGTTGTGAAGCAGGATACATAAGTAATATTGGCAACGCATATTCATTACCTTTATATATAAGCCGATTGAATAACAAATATGATGACAATGACGGAGATGGTATTGTTGATATTCTTGAAACATCAGGAATGATTAACAATATAGGTCACGTGGTTTATACAGATCCGGGCAAAATGGATACAGATTCTGACGATTTATCAGACGGATATGAAATGGGTGAATTCGGTGTAGTTGGCGATATTATCAGTTATTCAAAATACACCAAATATCTTGATGCATGGCCGGTATCACTAGGTTCATGTTATGAAGACTATGTATTTCTGAAACAAAAATCCAGTCCTGTAAAAGGGGATTCTGATGAGGATGGTGTACTTGATTGGGAGGATTATACCCCTAATGAGTTTAATCCTGATGTAGTTTATATTATTTACGGATCGTTTTGGAGCAAAAACGCAAATTATTGGCTGCATAAATATAATGCCGATTCTAAGGTTATTATGATTGAATGTGATAATTGGCAAGATTTTAAAGATATATGGGGTTCTCTCGGAGAGTATGACGGTAGAATAAAATATAATATTGAAAGGGTTTTATTGATGTATCACGGTAATTTAGGAATGTTTTTTGTTGGTAATACACGTGTTGGAACAGACTATCGTGATGATTATGAAGCACATATTTCCGAACTTGAGAACAAAGATATTGGTTTTCTCGATTTAAAGATTTGCAAAAGCGGACAAATATCTGCAACAAATACAGATCCGAAAACGTATGTGCCAGATTCTCAGGATGACAAATATGGCTACAATATCGCTTTGCAATTTTTAATGAGCATTTCTGGGATAGATGTTGTAAGAGCATGGGATGGTGATTACATCTTTTTTGCTGGTGACTTAGGAATTTATGAGAGAAGTTATAATGATGAAACGAATGAATTCAAAGAATGGTGCTATGACTATTCTCAATTGCCGGAAACTAATGAATTTGAACCAACTATAGATTATGACGTCGAAATTAGTGGCATATATGTAAATGCTATTTGTGCCGGAGTCTTAAACAACTTAGAACGAATGCGGTATCTTGTTGGATAAAAGGATATTATGTATGGAAAAAAAGAAAAAAATCATTATAGCAATTATTATTTTGGTAATACTTTTATCTTCCATTCCCTATAAATCGGATCGGTATGATAGTACATGTTATTATGCGCTGTTGTACACTGTTGTTAATATTCATAAACTTGATATTGGCCCCAAAGGTGATACATCAACCTATATAACTAAGGGAACCAAGGTATATATTTTGAGTATTAAGGTATTTGATAATATTGAGACTGTGATTTACGATCCATCTGTAGACACTATATAATTTTTGCCACAACCCTTGAATACAGATATAGCGCCGCTTTTTGTGAAACGGTCCAATAAACGGAATGCTTCGGTTTTAGCTAGTTATAGTATTGACATGGTTTGCCTAGCCCTCTGCAATTAGGCAAACTTTAGTCTGCTCACGAAGATGCTATATTAGAAATAAGATAGCGAAGTATAAGGAACAAAGAGGCTTTGACGTAATTGTCAGTCTAAGGTGAATCCTTGGATAAGTAAATCATAACCGACTAAGCTCCCGAGATAATCGGGAGTTTTTAATTGCAAAACAAAATTAAATATAGGCTGAATTATAGCTACAATCTAACTATAATATCTAAGTAGAGAGGTGAATAATATGATGATCAGTACAGATACTTTAATATCAATAACGGAAGCAAATCAGAATTTCTCAAAGGTTGCCAGGCTTGTAGATGAGAAGGGTGCAGCTGTAATCATGAAGAATAATGCACCCAAGTATATTGTGATTGAGTTCAGTAAAATACCTGAAAGCGCAGAAGTAGCTGATAAAGCAGCTGTAACTTTAGCAAAGAAGTTGATCAGTGACAAAAAGTAAACCTATATCAAAATAGTCGTCACATCATCACAGTCGTCACAGAATTGTTCCTTCAATTAGAAAAGTAATCACTCAAGATAATGAGACCGGCAATTACGAGTTGAGAACAGTGGCATTCAAAACTCTACGAGTTTAGAACACCCCCCATTCACAACTCTACATTAGTTCGCGTTTCTATTCTTCCGCGCTACCGCTTGGATTGCCACCCACAACTTGAGAAAACGTTACCTCTCAAGTTGTGGGTGGCGGGACCTGGAATTGAATATGTAGACCGCAGGCTATGGCCCGCCCGCGCGGCTATTCTTTTAGCTAAACCCTCGAAACATTCCTCGCCCACGGCACCATCTCCCGCGCCCAGTTCGACAAAAGCCTCACAGATCTCACGGTTAAGATGGGGATGAGGGGGTTAAGGGAGTAAATTGAGGTAAACAAACATAAAACTATTGAAAATAATGTATGAGTAAGATAAAAGAATTATGCAAAAAACATGAAGAGATAATTGTTTACCTCATAGTAGGTGTCTTAACTACCCTTGTTTCATTTGCAGCCTGCGCTGTTGCAAAGATCTTTCTGGACTCCAACAATTCATTCGAGAATTTTCTGATCAACACCATTGGTTGGATAGTCGGTGTAAGCTTTGCTTATCCGATGAACAGGATTTGGGTGTTTAAGAGTAAGAGCAAGCATATCGTTAAAGAGTTTGGAGCTTTCGCTGTATCGAGGTTTTCGACCTGGGTACTTGATGTTTTGATAATGGAGCTGCTTGTTAACATCATTTCCTTTAAGGAACCGTTTATCAGACTGCTCACAAAGTTTGGGTATGTTGTTGCCGATCTTGAAAGACAGGATAAGCTCTACTATTGGTTTGTTAAGATCTTTATCTCGGCAGTCCTGGTTACGATATTTAATTATATATTCAGTAAATTCCTCATTTTTAAAAAGAAGAGAAAATCTTGAATAAAACGCACTTAGAAAATGAAAAATCGGGCTTTGAGAATGCATTCCCAAGGCCCATTTTCATGATAATCAACATCAGGATATGAAGGTGTGCGATGATGTTATTTGAGTCGATAGGTCCTGTTTTTATTGCTTCCCACAGCAACAATTTCGGTCATGTTTGCCAGTATTACTCTTGTACGGTCTGGGCTCAATCCTATACCTTTGGCAATATCTTTAGTTCGCGACTCACCGTTTACCCGTAAATACGCAATTATATGTTCAACATGTTCCGCAGTTTTTATCGTTTGTTTTTTATCGTTTGTTTTTATCGTTTGTTTTTTATCGTTTGTTTTATCAAAAACAAGCGATAAAGTGACCTGGTTAAGAACGGGATTTTCATCAAGTTCCGGTGTTTTCCAGCCGTTTGCCTTCCATGTATCAAGTATCAGAGGGAATCCAGATCCCGCATTATCACCGAAGCCGATCATCCTTAGCATAGTCTGCATCTTAGGATTACGCGCCTTTGAATTACCGCCCTTGTAGATTTCTTCCTTGGGAAGCTTAAGGACACCCGGATTAGTGAAAGTAAAGCCGTTATCTTTCTTGATAATCTTAAGAACGCCGGCATCCATCTGGTAATCGGAATGAATGATTGCATTGACAAATGCTTCCCTTATTGCCTTGCGTAGGGGATCATCGTCGATCCTTTGCATTCCTTCCATAGCGAAAGGTTTCTTCAGATCAGCAGTAAGCTTTCTAGTGACTTTGGTAAAGAAGTTGAATAGATTGTTTTCCCAGGTTCCGTCATAAGTTACCCGGTCACTCCAACGCGCATCACCGACTAGATTGCTCTCGTCTCTATAATCCATAAAGATGTTATCAAATTCATCTCGTATAGGCAGACCTTTACCGAACATAAGAAGACCGGCCATGGTAAGACCTTCGACTTTATTCTTGCGGTCAACTCTGTATCCGCCGAGCATCTTAAGGAACTCTTTGTCATCCAAAGGTGACCAGACATGATCAGGGTTACGGTCCACGAACATCTGTCTATATGCACGGAGTGTCTCAGGATCAATATCATCCATGGTGTAGTATTCAAGGATGAGACTGTCATTTCCGTCCGGGTTCTGATCGCGGATCATGCTCTTGATTTCATCTTCGGTTGCATGATAATCGCCCTCGTTGTTTCGTTTGAATGTTCCTTTATAAGGATTCTCTCCGACATAAACCGGTTTCAGATTATAATCTGCACGCGGAACATTGATTACAATAACAGTCAGGTCGTTTTCTTCGAGTGTATAGACATCATCATTCGACAGAATATTGACATTGACCTTGCTGCCGTTGATTGTATTCCAAAAATCATTTATTTGAGATTGAGGGTTCTTTATCCCCTGAATAATAAAGCGTTCTTCAGGAGTCTTTGCCTTTCTGACCTCTTTGATGCCAAGAACTATGACTCCACCATTGGTATTTGCAAAAGATGAATAAGATTCATACGCTGACCTCGGAACTGTGGATTCAGCTTCCTTGCACTCAAAATCGAACCTCTCCCCCTTGAGAAGCTCGTCTTTCAGTTCCTGCATTGATCCGAACATCATGAATCCTCACTATAACTAATAGTATTCCTAATAGACAGTATTATATCATTGACCTAAATAGACATAAAATGCATTTCGTAGTTGTTTCCAAAGTCCCGATATAATTCTGGAGTTGTATAATATAACATAAATATTAGGTTGAATATTAGCTAAAATCTAACTATAATTGCAGTGAGGAGGTAGTTAATATGATGATCAATACCGATACAATAATTTCTATTTCAGAGGCAAATCAGAATTTCTCAAAGGTTGCCAGGCTTGTAGAAGAAAAAGGAGCAGCTGTAATCATGAAGAATAACGCTCCGAAATATATAGTGATTGAGTTCAGTAAGATCCCGGAAAGTGATGAAGTAGCCGATAAAGCTGCTGTATCTATTGCTAAGAAGTTGATCAACGAAAAAAAGTAAAATCTATATCAAAATAGTCGTCACATCGTCACAGTCGTCACATCACAGGTTATATAAATTGATAGCCGGTAGAAAATAGAGATTATTGCAAAACGTTTCTATTCCTTCCGCGCTACCGCTTGGATTGCCACCCACAACTTGAGAGGACGCTACCTCTCAAGTCGCGTCTGGCGGGATCAGGGTTTAAATATTTGGAACGCAGGCTATGGCCCGCCTGCGCGGTTTTCCTTTTAGCTAAGCCTATAAGAGACTCACAGACGTTAGAAAAGGAAAGATAGGTGTGTGGGGGAAGGAAGGGAACCGCTAATATACATGCCTACGCGCAAAATAATACATATGTTCAAAGCGGATAAATTGTCCCATTAATAGAACAAGAAACGTATTACAATGAGTAAAACGAATACGAATAGATATGAGATTAGTTTTTTCGCAAATCTAAAATAGGAAAGGGGGATTAAAGTGCACATTCAGAAAAAGGGCGATGCGTATAAAGTATATGTTAGTGTGGGATATGATGGCAAAAAGCACAAGTTCCGCACTTCTACTTTTAGGCCGCCTAAAGGATTATCTCCAAAACAATTAAGAATAGCGATTCGTGAGCATGCAGAAGCTTTTGAGCGTAAGGTCAAAGGTGGAGCAAACGTAAAGTATTTAAATCTGACATTTAAGAGTTTCTGTACAGATGTTTATTACAAAAACCATCTCAACACTCTTAAACCAAAGACTGCGAGCGGTTATAAGATCGTCATTGAGAAAAGACTTATTCCTTATTTTGGTGCAATGCCGATTAAGAATATCAGACCGCTTGATATACGTGGCTGGTTGGCAAATCTGGATAGGCGAGATGGAAGAGACGAAAAATTGTCTCGAAATACTTCTGGCAGTTGGTTTCGAACTTTATCAGCAGTTCTTGGAAAAGCTTATGAATGGGAAATAATCGATGAGAATCCTTGTAAGCGTATCAAGAGTCCTGCTAAAACACATTCGGATGTTCAGGCATTACAACTTGAAGATGTAAGGAAAATCATTACCAAACTTCCTGAGTACCCGGATATCCGAGCAAGGATGTTTATCTTGCTTGTGCTAAATACAGGTATTCGAGAGGGAGAAGCAGCCGGACTTGAGTGGAGAGATATAGATTATGATAAACACATAATATCTATTACGAGAACATCACAATATATCCCTGGTACCGGAATGATCGAAAGCACACCCAAAAGCGATTCATCTGTTCGAACCATTCCGATTACGGACAATCTAATAGAAGAATTCAAATTGTATAGAGAGTGGCAGGATAAAGAAATAGAAAAACTCGGTGAGTTCTATCTAGGAAAACAGGGTGATGAAGCACGGCTGTTTACAACGTGGGAAGGTGCTCCGGTGTTTGATAGCACATTCAGAAGTTGGCTAAACAAGTTTCTTGAGTGGTGCGAAGTGCAGCATGTATCAGTACATGGACTCAGGCATACTTTTGCCAGCATACTAATAGCAAATGGTACGGATCCGAGAACTACAGCAGCTCTTCTCGGGCAGAGTTCACCGTCATTGGTCATGAATGTATATGCGAACCCTCAGAACGAAGCAAAAAAGAGAGCGATAAATAATCTGAATTACATATACAATAATGATGATGAATAAAAGATCGTTTTCGAGTAAAACGGGTAACTATTGGGTAACTATTTTAGAAAAATCATATAAAAATTTGCGTGAACATACGTTCGGATAAAACCCCGGAAGCACTGATTTTATTGCGTTTCACGACAACATGCGTGAGGTTGTAAAACGGCATTTCCGACATTTGTAATCAGCAGGTCGTGGGTTCGAGTCCCACAAATGGCTCCAAGACCCAAACCCTTGAAAACATTGCGTTTCAAGGGTTTTTCTTTTGCCCGGGGAATCGCTGGATAAGCAATAAAAGGACCGAAATGGTAACTATTTGGTAACCATGCTCAGGATTTTGGTTAACGTTTGGTTAACGTCTGAGATTTTTCTGCTTATTTATTCCGTCCAACTTCCGGGGTTCACTTCAGACCAGCCACCGGTCGTATGATACAATTTGTTAGATAAATCGGGAGTCGGAGGAATCTATGTTAAGACTCAGACAGTATAAGGAAGCTGATGCCGAGACGATCGCACAGTGGATACAGGACAAAGATACCTTTATGAAATGGGGCGGAGAACTCTTCGGTGAGTTTCCGATTAATGGAGATATCATAGCTGATGTATATATGAACAAGAATGGTCTTTGCATTGAAAAGGACAATTTCTATCCCTGGATCGCCTTTGATGAAAGCGGTGCTGTCGGACACTTTATCATGAGATATCTTAACGGTGATAATAAGACGCTTAGGTTCGGCTGGGTCATCGTTGACGGAAATATACGCGGAAAAGGCTATGGTACTGAGATGCTCCGTCTGGGAATGAAATATGCCTTTGAGATCCTTGGAGTAGAAAAGATCACGATCGGTGTTTTTGAGAATAATAGTCGTGCACATGCATGTTATATGAGAGTCGGATTCCATGATACGGAGATCGTAAAAAAAGATCCATGGAATGTAGTAGAGATGGAAATACTGAAGGAAGAATATCTATCTGCTAATTGACTTTGCTTGTATTAATTTAATAGCTATTATCTGAAGAAAACCGAATAAGATAGCTGGCGGGTAAAGAATGAGCAACATGCAAAACTTCATTACTGTTCTTTTTTGTTGACCGTACTATATTCGTCTTCCCATACAAAATCATTGATGCTTTTTGTGATATCTTCAGAGAGTTCTTCGTTTTCAGCTTCTAATTTTCTTATCTTCGCTTCGGTGATGGATAATTCAGTTTTGAATTCTTCCATATAAGTGTCTATTTCTTTCATTATCTTAAATCTGGGGAAGACATATCCGAAATTAACACCTGCGCCGATAAGAAGCGTGAGACCGCCAAAAACAGCCATAAAGACTCCCTCTCCTCCGGTGCCGCTTGAAGCCAAAACTGCGGCGATGATCAATTCTAAGATTAAAAAGAAGGCAGTAGCACACCATCCGAAAATGAAGTATGCTTTAGGATGCCAAGGATGCGATATTCCGAACTTGCCGACTTTAATATAGTAATCGCGACGGGTATCTTCGGTTAACTGCATGGCAGTCTCGATCCTTTTGCAATCCTGGCGCAGTGATTCTATCTCCCTGCGACAATCGATCTGCCGCTTTTTGTCAGCATAGAGCTTGGCAAACTTCTTAAAGTATTCCTTGTCTTCTTCAGAAGCACAGTCGATCACTTCATTGACTATTATGGGATTGTACGAAAAGTGTTTTGCTTCATCTGCATGGACAAGTCCGTCCATATCTTTCAGGAAGGCTGCTGCAAGCATCAATCCTCTGAGAGCATAAAAATCGTGAGGGTTCGTCTTCAATGAGAGTCTGTATTCATCAACAACGGCCTCGAATTCTTTTCGCAACATATGTGCTCCACCTGTCTTGATCCTTTATTAATTATCCCTATACCGATTTTATTATTATAGCAAATCTTGATCTCATCTCTTCGGATGAAAGGAATTCCCCGTTGATGCATATTTTAAGTGTCTTATCAGGAGCAAATCTTAGTAGGGCAATCACCAGGATAATCGGCTAACCCCACGTAATCTTCTGTATAGTGAAACTGATTAGTCGGTCATTATCATCAAACTCAAACGTGTGATCCTCTAATCTGCCACAGGCGCTGTATCCGTACATGCCGTATTCACAACGTCTGGGTTCTCCTGAATTCTCGATCAACTCTTCAGGAGTCATAACGAGTGGGACATCAAAGCTTATGTTATCTCCCCAGAGTGAAGCTGTGTTTGGCTTGAAAGATATTCCGTAGATTATGCCTTCCTTTAAGGGGTAATCCTGGTGAAAGTAACCCTCAGGCCGTTGTATGTATAAGTATGCGGATGCAACCTGAGATTCTTTGGCTTTTTCACTAGGATAAAGCCAGCAACTCGGAATATCGACTAAGTCATCGATGGTGAAGTAGATCCTGTGAGTGTAGGTCTCGTCAAAGTCCCAGAATTCGCAACAGTCGGTGATATCATACAGTTCCTGAACTGTGGTCTCGCCCAATATGATCTCATGACCGTAAAGATAAAAGTGATCGCTTTCACACCATTTGAGAACTTCTTCTGACGTCCCGGTTATTTCTTCTGAAGACTCTTCTATATCACTTCCGTCAGTATCAATGCGGTCATTTCGTACACATGCGCTGAAAGAAAGAGCCATGGAACCTGCTAATAAGAATGTCGTGATTCTCTTCATTCCTTTCATGGCTCTGCCTCCTGATTAATATGTTTTCTTTGTCTTAAATTATAGAGAATAAAATAGATTGCTGTCTACTTTTTGTGAAATTACCCTCCCTGTTGGTATAAAAATAAATATCCAAATAGTATTGGCAGTCAGTTCAAACCGGAGCCTTTTTCCGCTATCATTAGAGCAAATGAAGTTTCAAAGGAGTGACGGACATGGAACTCAAACTGGCTGAAAACATCAAGAGAATGAGAAAAGAACGTTCGCTTACGCAGGAAGCATTGGCAAATGCTTTGGGAGTTACGGTGGGTGCAGTTTATAAGTGGGAGGCAAACCTTACGTCTCCTGAGATCAGTATGCTCGTCAGGATCGCCGATCTTTTTGATACATCTGTTGATAACCTTTTGGGTTATGAGATGGCGGATAAGAGAAAGGGAACGATCACAGATCATATTTATGAACTGTTGGGTAAAAAAGACCGTTCAGTATTCGAAGAAGCGGAGAAAGCACTTGTTAAATATCCTAATGATTTCGGTGTGATCGTTGCTGCCGGAAATGTGTTCTCCGCATTCGGTATGGAAGAGAAGAATAACGATATGATGAAGAGAGCGATATCGCTTTTTGAAAAAGCATTGGTGATCGTTCCATATGATATCAATCCGCGTTTTGGAAGGCTCTCGCTGATAGGCAGCATTGCGATTCTGTATTTCCTGACAGGTGATAGTGACAGAGCTATTTCCATGATGCTCAAAAACAATGAAGCCGGTGTCTTCAATTCGAAGATCGGATTGCTTACATCTTTGAGCGGCGATAGCGGAGATGATTGCTACAGAAAGCTAATCTTAAGTTTTACCGAACTCACTTTCGAGATGATCAACACTACTTCGGGACTGCTCTTCTACTATAAAAACAAAGGCGATCTAAACAGGATCAAGATGCTCTCAAGATGGTGCATCGAGTTTACTGATAACATCAGGAAAACTGATGAAATGTGTTTCTTTGATAAGACGAAGTGTTCGTATTTAACCTCGGAAAGTTATGCGTATTTCAAGAGCGGTGATAAAGAAAAAGCGGAAGAGCTTCTTATAGAAGCAAGAAATCTGGCAGACGTTTTCGACACTTCAGAAGAGAAGACGACAGACATCATCAAGCTGTTTGAAAGCCACAACGCTGTTAGTACATTCAGCCTGCTAGGTGAGACTGCAAAAGAATCGATCGATTATACAGTCGGTCTGATCAACGACAAGAGATTCAACGCGTTGTGGAATAAGATCAACAGGTAGGTATTCACATGAAAAACAAAACCTTATATGTGGAACTGAAGTCTCAGTTCCATAGGGACAACCATGTCTTTTTTATCCTTTCGGTTATCGGTGCACTCCTGTCGGGACTGATGGGAATCGCTATCTCCTGGTTTATGGGAGAACTGATAGACACGGCCTCCGGGAATGGAAGATGGAGCATTATAGAGCTCCTGATAATATGCATTCTGATTGCTGTGTTTTTCCTGTTTTCTTCATATCTGACTTACTATGCAAAGCCGAGATATATCAGGAAAGCAATGCGGAATTATAAGGAGACTCTGTTTGCCGAACTCACGAAGAAAAACATCATGTCTTTCCGTTCTGAGAGCAAGTCAACTTATCTGTCAGCACTCACCAATGACAGCATCTCGATCGAGACAAATTATCTGGATAAAGAGTTCTGGTTTATATACAGGCTTACGTTGTTTTTTACATCGCTTGGCATGATGATCTACTACTCGCCTTTGCTGACACTGATTGCGATAGCCGTGACTTTGCTGCCGCTTGTTGTATCACTTTCATCTGGTAAGAAACTGAGCAAAGCTGAAGTTAATGTTTCTGATATGAATAAGCGTTTTACGGCAACAATAACTGACTGTCTTAATGGTTTTTCAGTAGTGAAAGCATTCCGTGCCGAAGAGCCTGTTACGGGTCTTTTCTCGTCAGAGAATACAAAACTTGAAAACTCTAAATTTACCAGAACGAGTCTTCAGATCCTGATCAGTACACTGGGTCAGTTTGCCGGCGTAGTTGCACAGGTCACAGTATTCTTCGCAGGAGCATATATGGCTCTCACGGGTAAGGGGATTACAGCAGGAACGGTCATGATCTTCGTAAATCTGATGAACTTTGTTGTTGCTCCCGTAGCAGAACTTCCGGGCCTTTTAGCAGCCAGAAAAGCTTCAAGAGCACTAATAGAAAAGATCGCAAAATCTCTTGGCGAGAGCGTTTGCACAGGCGGAAGCACAGAACTTTCTGCTCTTGAAAAAGGAATATCGGTTAAAGATTTATCTTTCTCATATGAAGAAGGAAAAGAAGTCCTTCACGATGTGTCATTCGATTTTGAAGCAGGCAAATCTTATGCGATCGTAGGCGCTTCGGGAAGCGGTAAATCAACTCTTTTAAATCTCATTATGTCCGGTGCTTGCGGCGCCGGATACAGCGGCAAGATCAGATGGGATGACACGGATCTTAAGGACTCGTCTTCGGATTCGTTTTTCGATCAGGTGTCGTCGATCGATCAGAATGTGTTTGTATTTAATTCTTCGATCAGGGACAACATCACGATGTTCCGTGATTTCCCTGAGGATGAGATAAAAGATGCCATCAGGAGATCCAATCTTAATGAACTGATAGAAGAACGCGGAAGTAATTATCTTTGCGGTGAAAGCGGAAATGCATTATCAGGAGGAGAGAAGCAGAGAATATCCATTGCAAGAAGTCTTCTTAAAAAATCTTCCGTCCTTGTTGCCGATGAGATCACAGCCGCGCTTGATTCACAGACTGCATATAAAGTTTCATCTGATATTCTGGATCTTACAGGCATAACGAGGATCGTTGTCACTCATTCGCTTGAAGAAAGGTTAATGCGCAGATACGATAAGATCCTCGTCATGAGGGACGGAAGGATAGAAGAGCAGGGAACTTTCGATGAGCTGATGGCAATGAAGAAATATTTCCACGCGCTTTATATGGTTAAGGTATAAGCCTTGATGAGATGGTAAAATACTTCTGTCGGAGAAATCTTATCAGGAGCCTGAACAGAACATGAAATACGGCGAATCAACATTTGATGTCTTGTATCTTGTCTTCGCGATACTTACAGGCATCGTGATACTGATAAAGCATCGCAATAAAAACGATGTCCTCATGGGAACGGCGGCATTGGTATTAGGACTCGGTGATTCGTTCCATCTTGTTCCGAGAGTATTGAATTATTTCATTGATAAAGATTTCACGTGGTATCTGGGATTTGGTAAGCTTGTAACTTCCATTACCATGACCATCTTTTACATCTTTGTTTTCCTGCTCTATAAAAGCGTCTACAACAAGGATGACAAGAGTACGAAAACAGTTGGCATTACTATCTTTATTCTTGCTGCGTTGAGAATCGCTCTTTGTCTTGCTCCGGGAAACAACTGGTTTACGGGTGAAGGATCAATGCTGTGGGGAGTTATCCGCAATCTGCCATTCATCGTTATCGGCAGCATAGTAGTTTATCTCTATTTCAAAGTGCGGAAAGAAGACAAGTATCTCAGCAGATTATGGCTCTATACGACATTGTCTTTCCTGTTTTATATTCCGGTTGCGATATTTGCACCGTTGCTTCCTATACTGGGGATGCTGATGCTTCCCAAGACGGTATGCTATATACTTATGCTGATTTCTTTTATCAGGAAGGAGCAAAAAGATGGCTGATTTTGAATTGAAGGTAGGTCCCGTTGAGGCTTGTAAGATCGATTACAGCAAGTCCATAGAAGAGCTTACCGCTTATTACGATGACCTTGCGAAGAAGATCGCAGGAGGACAGCCGGAACTTGCTAACGGAGAGTTCATGCAGCTCGGATATGCACTCGATTTTCTCGATCTGGTAAAGAGAGTATTCAACATGGATCTCGATTTTGAAGAGACATCGATCCCTAAGCTGGATCAGATAATCGCAGCTCTCAGCCAGGCTATCCTTACAAAGAAGATCCCCCCTGAAGCAGGCGGCGACATCATGAAAAAGGCGTCCGGATTTTTGAGCGTTGTCATATGGAGAAATATCGGCGGCGGATTCATCAGTTCCAATATCGGTTACGGTGTAAATATCAACGGAACTAATGCGTTCGTTTACAACAGGATCGGAAGAAGACTTCAGGGTGACGCATCATGTGATGTCACAAGTTTTTACGAAGAACTTAAGAAGCTGTAAGCGGAAATTAAAAAATTTTTCGAGCAGTTTCCGACGCTAAAAAACATCTTAAAAGTATTAATAATATGGAGCCCGAAAACCGTACGGTTATTGGGCTCTTTTGATTTCAGAAAATTCGAAAATAGGGGTTGCACATCAGTTTTTGTTGTGTTATCTTATCGGCGATGAAGGAAGTGCCTGTCCGACATCCGACCTGAGAATTGCAGGTCCGGATCGTTCAGCACTTCTTTTTTGTTATAAGGAAAAAATCGAAAGGAAAAGAACAATGCAAACTGCATCTATGAGACAGAACTTAATAAAAAATCTCAAAGCGCTCGGCAAAACGGCGTTTGGTTCAATTCGTCCCTATGCACCGATATCCCTCCAGGATAATAAGCATCTTTTCGATTACGGCATTGGCGATTTTTCCGCACGGTTACGATGTTAATCTGACTTTGTTTAGGCACAAACAATTGTAAGAATGAGATCAGGATCGTCCGGAAAAACAAAAACCGGGCGATCTTTTTTATTCGCCCACGAACCTTGAAAACTTAATCTTTTACACACCCTTGTAGCTCAATTGGTAGAGCATCCGGCCGTTAACCGGGAGGTTGAAGGTTCAAGTCCTTCCATGGGTGCCAATACAGACTCTTCGAAAGAAACAGGCACTCTTTCGAGATGTCTGGGGATGGCATTAAAGACGCGGCGTCTTTCTTGTTATCCCAAAAACGGATGGTTAGCTAATCTGGTGAAAGCACTTGGTTGAAGCCCAAGGGAGGTTGGATCGAAACCAACACCGTCCACCATGGATCTGTAGTGTAAAGGTAACACACCGGACCTTTAATCCGGGTGATGGGAGTTCAAGTCTCTTCGGGTCCACCAAAATGGCCTCATGGTATAGCGGCAATTATGTCGGCTTGTCACGCCGGAGACAGGGGTTCAACTCCCCTTGAGGTCGCCAATGACTGATTGCATTCAGTCTTAAGATCCGCATTTGAAACAGGTTGTTTTACAAGAGTCCTCCTGATAATAGGAATACGGCCTGTTTCATCATCGGGGTGTCGTATAACGGAAGTATCCGTGGCCTGGGACCACGTGGCGAAGGTTCGACTCCTTCTACTCCGACCAAATGTCCAAGTAACCGAATTGGCATAGGTACTGCGCTAAGGACGCAGGTTTTGCGGGTTCGAGTCCCGCCTCGGACACCAACATGCTCCTATAGCACAACTGGAAAGTGCACCGGTCTTCTAAACCGGGTATCAGCGTTCAAGTCGTTGTGGGAGTGCCAATGTTGCAGGGAGGATCGGTTTCCAAACGGGCCCCATAAGTCCGTCAATCCGAGTTCGACCCTCGGCCCTGCACCCAAAAATAAGTTGGATATATCAGTTCCATTTTCCGTTCCTGAAATGGTCGTTTTAGGAATTGAAAATGGAATTTTAACTCCAATTTAACCAAATCAGTTCCTGATTTCTCTAAAGCTGGAAGCGAAAATGGAATTGGGTATTCCAACATTTATATGTGGTCCATGGTGTAATGACAGCACGGCAGTTTGTGGCACTGCAGGTTCGGGTTTGATCCCCGGTGTTCCACCCATATGTCTCATTGGTGTAATGGCAGCACCACAGTCTTCCAAACTGTCGGTACGGGTTCAAATCCCGTATGGGACTCCAATTTGCCGTCGTAATCCGTTAAGGAGGCGGGACGGACTGTAAATCCGTCAGTTCAAGTACTTCGAGTGGGTTCGATACCCTCAGGCGGCACCAAATCGTAGCTTCTTTCAAAGGCAGGAAACCCGTCTGATATGCGGGTAACGATAGTTCGATTCTATCAGCTACGACCAGATACTGGAAAGTAACTCAGCCGGTTAGAGTGCCGTTCTTATAAAGCGGTGGTCGAGAGTTCGAGTCTCTCCTTTCCAACCAAATGCTTCTGTCACCGTCGGCCGGTGCAGTGGTCAGCCAACCCTGAATCTGAGTTCGAGTCTCAGCGGAAGCTACAAATGGCCGCATAGGCTAACGGATAAACCGTCCGGCTACGAACCGGAAAATGGGGGTTCGATTCCCTCTGTGACCGCCAGTTTAAAAAACGAAAGAAAGGAGAAGTTATCATGTTCAAGACAGTTCAGGGACAGACTACAAGCGTTCCTGACATAGCGAGAAAAATCTTTGAGATCATCATGTCCGATAAGACCAACAGTTACGAGATAACAGTTGGAACGGACAGCCAGAATTTTGACAGGACAAAGATGGTTGAAGTAATCGCCATACATAAGAAGGGCATGGGCGGAACGTACTTTTACAACATCGAGTTCATTCATCTGATTACCAACCTCAAGCAGAAGATCAACGAAGAGACGAGCCGCAGTCTTTTTATCGCACATGATCTTCTCGATGAACTGGAAGAGCTTTTCATGGAAAGAGATATACTGCTTGATGATCTTGATGTTTCTTTCCAGATTCACTGCGACATTGGAAGATCCGGTAAGACAAACGTGCTGATCAAGGAAGTCGTCAGCTGGGTCACAAGCCAGGGATACGTCTGCCTTATAAAACCTGACAGTTACGCGGCATCGGGAATAGCAGATAAATACAGTAAATAATTAAGCACCTTAGTCATGTGATTAAGGTGCTTTTTGTTTGAATATTAAATGTTATCTGAATGGTCCTAATTTATAGTCCTTAAATTTTTTGAGTGTTGCCAGCTTTCTGATTTCCGACAGAACTACAGCGCGTCCTGTCGGATTTGCAAACCAGTTGTCAGGCGCTGTATTGGGACCGTAGGCGGGTATGAAAACAACCTCTGCATTCGGGAATCCGTTTACTGATTCCAAAGCCATTCTCGTTCTCGGAATGTGGAATCCTCCGGTTATTATTCCGATGCGGAGTTTGGGAGAACCTTCAGGACTTTCATGTTCGATTGAATCGACGATGCTTGACGAGAATGACAGGTTTTCGAATGAGTTCCTGGCTCTGTTTTCGAGAATGTAATCGGTTACGGGAACGCCGTTTTTCTTAAGGTAATCAGCCATGAATTCCGCTTCGGTCCCTATACCGCTGATGTGCGGATTTCCGCCGCTGACGATATAGCGTATTCCGGGATAGAGCTTGCCGATCTCAAGGGCACGCTGAACTCTGTATTCACAGTTGTTGCTGCCAAGGACCAGCAAGATATCGATGGGATTTTTGAGATCCGGAATGCTTCCGAAAACAAGTCTGTTTATGTAAGGAAGATTCTCTTCCTTTTCTTCAGGATGAGCATCGAAGCGGTCTATTGCGCGTTCAACTTCTCTGGACAGATCGTAAGCAATAAAATCTATCTGTTCGTCTGTGGTAGTTCCGTTGGACAGATTGCAGAAACAGTTGATCTTAGCTCTGTGAAGATCAACTACGTTCTTGAAAAATTCAGGTACATGGGCAGGGGATTGCGAATTTCCGCTTCTCTGTCTGTAACTCAGCATGATGAGAGACGAAGTGATCACACTGCCTGCAAAAGGAAGATAATTGTAATTGAATAATCTGTCCGCGCCGTAAAGCAGATTTTCATCGAAGCGCAGATGGTTTTCTTCGATGATCTTTCTTCTGTAGAACTTATTGCAGTTGGAGTAGATAAGAAGTTTTCTGACACGGATATATTCATCGGCAAAATCAGAGACATTGGAGTATTCATGGTCGGATACATTCCAGAGTTCCTTTTCGCCTGAAAGATATAATCTCTCGATTCCGAAAATATAAAGGTCGGCATTTCTTGATATCTGTCCGAGTCCTTCGTTGATAAATCCTGCTCTTATTGTGTCATCGCAATCCAGAAAAGCAACGAACTCGCCGCTGCAGTTATCAAGGCCGATATTGCGTGCTGCTGATGAACCTTTGTGTGAGCAGTATAGGATCTTCAGATTATCGTAGACGTTCTCGTAACCTGAGAGAATGCTCTTGGTTCCGTCAGTTGAACCGTCGTCTACAACAATGATCTCAACACCTTTGTGATTGTAATCAAGTATGGAATTTAAACACTCGTTTATATAGGGCTCACAGTTGTAAGCCGGAATGATGATCGAAAGAATAATGTCAGATTTGTTTCTCAACATATTTTGATTATATAATATCGTGTTATAATCTGTAAGAGAAATTTGTGTTTTAACGGAAGTATCAGACATGTCACCTGAAAATGCTAAACAACCTTATGCGATAAAAAAGAATACTAAGCGCCAGGCATGGGAGTTTGGTGCCGGTTCAGACATGGAAAAGAGGATGCTCAGTTCGGAAAGGATCATAAAACATCCAAACGGACTTTATGAGGTCTTCTCAAAGGAAGCTACCGAAGGCAAAGGCCAGATGGCACATACAGGCGACTATTTCAAAGTTGATGAAGAAGGATTCCCGTCACCTTGCGAGAGAGACTGGTTCCGGAAAAATCACGAGCACCTGGAAGCTGACTGGTATCTCCAGATCGCCAAGCCTCTTAAGATATGGCGTAAAGGTTATGGTGAATCGGAAGAGATAAGGTTCCTGATCGATAACGGAGCTCTTACGATCAATGAAGAAGATCCGTCTCATTATTTTTCCGCATTCTTGTGGGGAACGATGGAGACAGCTCCGTCTGATGCCGTAATCGTTTTCTATTCGGTAAACAGGGATGATAATGCCAAGATAACTTCGATCACATTCAATTTTGTCGATTATGGTTATTTCCAGGAGAACTACAGTTTTCTCTGCTGATATCCAGAAACGTATCTATTGATAATACACATTGTTTTTGAAAAACTTACTGAAAAACCTGAGTTGAAACTGAGTTGAAACTGTCTGTTTAGTCCTATTATTAGAAAGATTGATAAGACCGGATCTTATATAATCTGATTGAAAATAATATGGAGATAGGCCTATGACTTGGTTCGATGATTTTTCCGGATCACCTGTGATCTTATTTGCATTGATAATTCTTCTTGCAATCGTCTTGCTTGCATTTATTGTTGTGACGTTCAGATACAGACGGCAGCAGCGTGATATCTTAAGGCAGGAAGAGATCGACAGGGAAGTTGCACGCAGAAGAAGGATCAGGGTGTCTGATAAAACGGAAGTTTTTGAGCGTGATAATTACACCTGTCAGATATGCGGTATCTCAAAAGATTATCTGGACAGTCTGTGTGAAGGTCTGGGTGATTATCTCCTTCTTGAAGCAGATCACATCCGGTCCGTATCCCAGGGCGGAACAGGAAAAGATATAGATAACCTTCAATGCCTGTGCTGGCGCTGCAACCGTAAAAAGGGCGGCAGAAGGACCAACGAGCAGGTAAGGGATATGATCGATTACGGCATGGATTATTTATACAGAAACCGCGATTACTGAATGATTGTTTTCCGGGACATTAGTTTATAATAGGCACTGTATTTTGTATGGGGCAGTTAGTCCGGAGGAACGAAAATGAAGACATTAAAAAAGATCTTAAAGGCATTGCTTATTTTAGTAATTGTCCTGCTTGTACTTGTCGGCGGATTGCTGACATGGCTTACCATCGTTGAATACAAACCGGAGGATACTGAAGTTGTTCCGGTTCAAACTGTCGGAGGACAGGCTAAGTCCCTTGCAGCAGGTGACTCGGTAAAGTTTGTTGCCTGGAATATCGGTTATGGCGCGTTAGGTGACAATGCCGACTTCTTTATGGACGGCGGTAAGATGGTATATACCGGAGATGAAGCCCGTGTAAGGGCAAACATGGACAATATTGTCAGTGAGATCAAGGCACAGGATCCTGATATCCTTCTGCTTCAGGAAATCGATCTTGACAGCAGCAGAAGCCGTCACGTTAATGAGACCTTGTATTTTGACGGTTTGGGTTTTAACAACATGGCATTTGCAAACAACTTCAGAGTTGAGTTTTTCCCGATCCCGGTTCCGCCATACGGACATATTGATTCAGGTATTGCCACATATTCAAGCTATCCGACAACTTCTGCAACAAGAGTACAGCTGCCTTGTCCTTTCACATGGCCGATCAGAACATTCAATCTTAAGAGATGTCTTCTTATCACAAGAATTCCCGTTGAAGGCGGTAAGGAACTCGTAATCGTAAATCTTCACCTTGAAGCTTATGATGATGGTGAAGGTAAGGCTGCTCAGGCAGAGATGCTGATGGGTATCCTTAATGAGGAGACTGCGAAGGGTAATTATGTAATTGCAGGTGGCGATTTCAACCAGACTTTCTCGAATATTGCGGACAATTTCCCTGTATATCCTGAACAGTGGCAGCCTGCAGATATGGATGTAAGTCCTTATGAAGCAGACTGGCAGTTCCTTATGAGTTCTGACATTGCATCATGCAGATCGCTTTATGCGCCTCTGGAAGGCAACGATCCGAATTCGCTTCAGTATTACATTATCGACGGATTTATTGTCTCTTCTAATATCAGAATCGATTCTTATGAGATCGTGGATCTCGGATTTGAAAGCAGCGACCACAATCCCCAGGTGCTGAATATCACGCTGGAATAAGATCCGGTATTAATAGTGAATAAACCAACAAAAAACCTCCCAAAGTTTCGGGAGGTTTTTTGCGTGCTTCACTTTTATGGATAAGAGGTTTTGATGTCTTTTTCACCCTTGAGACGGTCAATTATCTATTATTTATTGCCTCTTCACAAACATCGTAAACATAATCTATCTGGCTGTTATGCTGTGAAACTGAGGTAACAGCAGAATTTGCACCATTGAGATATCTTCCGATAGCTACAATGAGTGTGCCTGCAAGAATAACAATGATAGCTATTACAAGAACCATTTCTACGAGTGTGAAACCCTTACGTGTTTTTCCAATCCTTCTCATAAGCTGCCTCCACTTTAACAAGTTTTGCTTTGTATGAAACAAATATATCACAAACTGTTCACAATGTGTTCATATTTTTCATAATTTCTCCCTAATTTGTGCGAATAACCAATCGAGCACACCTGTTTTTGTGCATAGTGGTGCAAAACGGTCAAAAATCCATTGATTGCAAGCGGTTTGAGGGTGGTAAATTTACATCATCAAATAAAATATTCAATAAAAAAACGAGAAATGAGACAAATTTGATAAATGGAAATGTTAACAAATGCGTTTACAATTTGTTAATAATTGAGTTCAAAAATGAATTAAAAGAACAGATTGTCAAAGAGAATAAAACAAGGTATACTTTCAAAGTTCATTTAAGGATGATTAGCTCAGCTGGCTAGAGTACATGCTTGACGTGCATGGGGTCACAGGTTCGAGTCCTGTATCATCCACCATACCAAAGACGATCGGAAGCTGTTCCGGTCGTCTTTTTCTTTTATTTCGCTAATTGAAAGTGGTATAAATTAATTTATATAGGAAGTGAAGGGATATATAAATATGATTGATCCGGTTAAAGAGAGTTATATAAGATTTCAGGGCTCAACATTTCATATGGCCAGGGAAGACAGCGCCGTTTATGAAAGATATAAGGCTATGAATCCCGGTGAAGATCTGCTTCGTAAATGGGATGAGGAGATCCTGGAAGGTCTTTTCGAGAAACTCTGGGAAGATGAAGATATTGTTTGGAACAAACACAATTCAATAATCAAGGTCCTTAACAGAAGACATGTTGATCTGAATTACTGGGTATCACATCTTCTGGATGAGATGGAAAAGATGACTGAACTCGATAAGAGAAACAAGATAATAATCATTGAGACAATGAGCGGTCACAACAGCAAAGAGGATGAGGGCGGAGTGCATCTAATCTGTTTATATACTGATCTTGAAGCACGAATGGTAAAAGTGATGAATGAGCTGAAGAATTTCTTTTGTGATGATTATGACAATCTGAACGAGATCGGATGGAATAACATCATTGACCGCCATCTGTGTGCAGTAAACGATTATGTAAGAGTATATAAGAAATATGGAAAACTTAATCTCAGTACACTTTGATTTGGGGTGGAGAAAACTATGGATGACAAAGAAAGACTTGAAAAACAGCTGGCCTTCATCAGGGAGATCGATAAGGAGAAAATGATCAAGCGCCAGAATTATATTACCGATTGTGAGACGCGCGAAGACGATGCACAGCACGCATGGCACATGGCGATAATGACGCTACTTCTCAAAGAATATGCTAATGAAGATATAGATGTATTAAAGACTGTTACGATGCTCCTGATTCATGATCTCGTTGAAGTATATGCAGGTGACACATATGCATACGATGAAGAAGGAAAGAAGACACAGGCTGAACGCGAGGCAAAAGCAGCGGATAAACTATACGGACTTCTGCCTGAAGACCAGGGAGATTATCTGAAGAACCTCTGGTATGAGTTTGAAGAACAGAAAACACCTGAAGCAAAATTTGCAAGAACTATGGATTGCTTCCAGCCGCTGATCTTAAATGATGCGACGGACGGACGTGCATGGAAAGAACATGGCGTTAAACGGAGCCAGGTGTTAAAACGTAATGAAAGAGTGCGTTTAGGATCGGAACAGATATGGGAATATGAGAAAGAAAATCTCATCGAAAAGAACGTCAGAAATGGCAACATCATAGATGACAGGAGCGACTGCTGATTTGACCATTGTGTATTGTAAGCCGTATAATTATCGATAGTGTAAATATGGAATAAGAGGAGGAAAAATCAATGAGCAAGTTCTGTAATCAGTGCGGAACTCAGGTCAATGATGAGGCCAATTTCTGCATGAAATGCGGATTTAATTTCAGAGCTCAGGCAGGAGCCGCTCCTGCTCCCGCAGCACCTGTTGCAACTGTTCCGCCTGTTCAGGTCCAGCAGCAATTGAGACCTGCAAGACCCTGGGTTCAGAACAGCGGTGTTGTAAATCCTTATCCCGTTGCAGGATATATGGAGTACAATCCGACATTCCACTGCAGATGCGAGTACTGTTACTATGAATTCGATTACCATACATATGATCTTGGTCACAGAGCGTGGTATCCGCACGGATTTGTTTATTGTCCGCGCTGCCAGAAGCCTTTGAGACATAAGCTCGAGTATGAGGTATTGACCAATGTGCCTGTTCAGAACAGGACACCCGTGGCACCTCAGGCTCCCGTTGCTCCGATAGCACCCGTTGCTCCCGCTGCACCTGTGGCACCTGCCGCTCCTGCTGCGCCCCAGCAGGCCCAAGTACCTCCGGCACCTCAGGCATAAAGCCGTTAACAAAAACAATTGCGGAAGCTGCTTCTTTTCGGGGCAGCTTCTTTATTGGAAATAATTATCCTTATGTGATACTTTTGAATAGCAATGGCTATAGATAAGAGCAAGACAGACCTGATTAAAGCAAAATACGAGGAGCTTACCGGAACATTGAGTGATCCGGCTGTTGCTTCGCGTCCTGAAGAATACACGAAGTATTCAAAAGAGCTTGCTGCACTTAACCCGCAGGTAGAAGCCATTAAGAGTTACGAGGCCTGCGAAAAGGAGATCGAAGGAATACTTGCTCTTCTCGAGAGCGGTGATCTCGGAAGTGATGACGAGATGAGAAGTCTTGCAAACAGTGAGCTTGCCGATGCAAAAGACAGACTTGCCGCACTCGAAAAAGAACTCATGATATATCTGACTCCCGGTGACCCCAGAGATTCAAGATCCGTAATCCTTGAGATCAGGGCAGGTGCCGGCGGTGAGGAATCCGCGCTCTTTGCTTCCGATCTTTTCAAGATGTATAAGGGCTATGCAGCGCTTAAAGGATTTGACGTAAGTGTCGTTGACATGAGCCCGACGGAACTTGGCGGATATAAAGAGATAATTGCGGAGATCGACGGCCCCAGAGCTTATTCACGCATGAAGTTTGAAAGCGGGGTACACAGGGTGCAGAGAGTGCCGGTAACCGAATCCGGCGGAAGAGTCCACACTTCAACGGCTACGGTTGCAGTTCTCCCTAAGGCTGAGCCGACTGACTTCGAGATAAATCCCAATGACCTTAAGATCGACAGGTTCAGGTCATCAGGTGCCGGCGGACAGCACATCAACAAGACATCATCAGCAATAAGGATCACGCACCTTCCGACCGGAATGGTCGTTACCTGTCAGGACGAGAGATCCCAGATCCAGAACAAGGAAAAGGCAATGGAAGTCCTTCAGTCACGTTTGTGGGCAATAGCTCATCAGGCCGATGTGGACAGGATAAGTGACGAGAGAAAATCACAGGTAGGAACAGGTGACAGATCCGAGAGGATCCGCACATATAATTACCATCAGGGAAGAGTAACCGACCACAGGATCGGATTGACACTTTATAAGCTGGACAGTATCCTTGCAGGCGATCTTGATGAGATAATCGATGCGCTGACTCTGGCACAGGCGGCAGATAATGCGAGCAGTAATGAAGAATAATATAAGGTGATATATATGGACCGCGAAAAGAAATATAAGAAGACAATACTTATAGAATCTGACGACGATAAAGCATTAAAGGATGCCGCAGAGCACCTGAGAAACGGTGAAGTAATAGGCTTTCCCACTGAGACTGTTTACGGCCTCGGCTGTGATGCAGGTAACGGCGAAGCGGTAAAGAGAGTTTTCGAAGCCAAGGGACGTCCTGCGGATAATCCGCTCATCTGCCATATCGGTGATAAAGAGCAGATAAAAGATATCGTTTCCGAGATCACTCCTCTGGCGCAGTCACTTATCGATGCTTTCATGCCGGGTCCTATCACGATAGTAATGAAGAAGGCAGATTCGATCTCGGACGAGACTACGGCAGGTCTTGATACGGTCGGCGTAAGAATGCCTTCACATCCCGTTGCAAATATGTTCCTTAAATACTGCGGCGTGCCCGTTGCGGCACCTTCAGCAAATCTTTCCGGAAGACCTTCCCCCACGGGTGCAAGATCCGTGCTTGAAGATATGGACGGATATATCTATGCGGTCATTGACGGCGGCGATTCTGAGTTTGGTCTCGAATCGACCGTTGTTGACTGTACCGGAAAAGATCCGGTCATCTTAAGACCGGGCGCGGTTACCAAAGCGGACATCGATTCTGTATTGAAAGACAAGGAGGCCGTTATGGCAGGTTCGTTATCAGGCAAGGAAGCTCCCAGATCACCCGGAATGAAGTACCGCCACTATGCGCCTTATGCCCAGGTTGAGATCATGGAAATGCCTGAAGGCACAAAGATCACAGGTGACGATGCCATAGGAACTGACGGAAAGATCGCGGATGCCAGATTCACTGTTGAAGACCTTAAGAAGCTTTCTGATGATGAAGCAAAGGAACTGGTCAATATCGCATCTCCATTCATCCTGAGATCAAGAGAACTCCTTTCGAAGAATCCTTTTACAAGGATCGGTCTTTATTGCGGAAGCGAGATCAAGGCCGTTTACGACAAGCTAAACGACAAGATCCTTTCTGCACATACTGAGTTTTGCATTTACGGAAAGACGGTTGACGTGTCATGCGCATCCCATGGGCTTTTCGAAGGCTTGAGATTCCTGGACGTTCAGGAAGTCGACGTTATTCTTGCGCAGGGATTTAATGGCGAAGGTCTGTCTGTTGCTTACATGAACAGACTCGGCAAGGCATCAGGCAAGAAAGAAGAACTCACTCCTGGGATGCCCGCACCTGCAAGGCCTGCAAGAACTCCGCTTCCGATCGATGCTTTCAAGGATACATTTACGGGTTCCGTGCTCTTTGTAGACGACAACAACATTTCTTTGTCTGCATGCTGCGAAGCTCTTATGAGACGCATGCTCGAAAAGAACGAGCCATACATATCGAACTCCGCGGCCGACACAGGCTTTGAGATCTACTGCGAGTCTGCAGGACTTACCGCAATGGACGGCCTGGATCCGGATCAGCAGATGGATAAGGCAGTAAGAGAGCTTACCGGCCTGGGTCTCAGTTCCATCGAATCAAGAAGGGCAAATCCTGCAATCTACGACTGCAATGACCTTATCTTGACAGTAAGGGATGAGCAGGCGTTTGCGATCACTAAGGCATTCCCTGAGATAAAGGACAAGGTATTCTCCCTGTCGACGTTTGCAGCTGCAAACGGACTTGTCATGAAAGACTCTTCCGGAAGAGTCATGTCTATATCCGTTCCTGACCCTTCAGGAGAGAATTACGAGACATATCTTCACACCGCAAAAGCCCTGAATGCATGGCTTGAGATACTGTTCCCGTATATCCTGAAAGACCTCGGTGCATCACGAGTTTAATTCGTTTTTGGGGACAGAAAAAATTGAGACTAGTCTCAATTTATGCTCCAAAGTCTCAATCTGCTCTGAAAGGGTAGAATTTTGATTTTCGGGTTGTTAGAATCTCCCTGTAAGAATTAGGCAGGACATGAACGGCGATAACAGCTCTATTTATATAGTAAATGCTTGACTTTGGTTCTGTTGCTGTGTTATTCTTCTCGTTGCCGTTTATATATGGACGGCATCCTTGCCCGGTACAGGCCGGGCCGTAAAGTCCAGAAGGAGGTGAATAACAATGGCAAACCAGTATCGTTTGATCACAGTTCTCAGCACCGCTGCAGGTGAGGAGGGCATTGCTTCTCTTACTGACACAATTAAGGCTAAGATCGAATCAGGTGCTACGATTGATGCATTCGACACAATCGGAACACGTGAGCTCGCTTACGAGATTGAAGGTCAGAAGAACGGCTACTATGTTCAGACAGTATTTACTGCCGAGAGCGATTTCCCTAAGGAACTTGAGCGTGTTCTCAAGATCACTGATGGCGTTATCCGTTATCTCGTTGTTCGTGTCGGTGAGTAATCACTTAAGACAGGAAGGTAACAGTAAATGAACAAGGTAGAATTAGTCGGAAGACTTACCAAGGACCCGGAAGTAAAGCTTACTTCAAACCAGACCCAGTTCTGCAACTTCACAATTGCAGTTGACAGACGCTTTAAGGATCAGAACGGCCAGAGACAGGCTGATTTCATCAACTGTGTCGCATGGCGCCAGACGGCAGTCTTTATCCAGAAGTATTTCCATAAAGGCAACCGCATCGGTTTGGTAGGCAGCATTCAGACAAGAAGCTACGATGATCAGAGTGGACAGAAAAAGTTCATTACCGAAGTCGTTGTTGACGAGGCAGAATTCGTAGAATCTTCCGGTGCGACATCCGGAGAAGCATATCGTCAGGAGCCTGCTGCTCCTACGCAGTCTTTCAATCCCCCCGCAGCTGAATCAGTTGCAGCAAGTGCACCTACTGCTCCCAATATGCAGATCGATGCACCTACGATGGGCGGTTTTGATGAAGGTCAGTCCGGTGAGCTTCCATTTGAGATTTAATTAAAGGAGATCACTCAAAATGGCAGAGAACAGAGCACCCAGAGCCGGTGGTAGAGATTTTGCCGGCGGAATGAGACAGAGAAGAACACGCAGGAAGGTTTGCAACTTCTGCGCAAATAAGGTTGAGGCAATCGACTTTATGGATGAAGTTACTCTCAAGAAGTACATTTCCGAGAACGGAAAGATCCTTCCCAAGAGAATGACAGGCACATGCGCAATCCACCAGCGTGAGCTTACAACAGCTATCAAGCGTGCACGTCAGGTTGCTATCTTGCCCTACACGGTTCAGTAATCCGTTTTTGGGACAATAGCACCAGTGATTAACACAAATCACGTTAGCTAAGATATAATTTAAAAAATTAATAACAATCGGGCACCTCCAGGGCATATAATATGTTCTTAGGAGATAGCCCGATTGTTTTGTAAAAGATAATAGGGCAAAAGCGGAGGTTTATTGTTTATGAAGGTTATTCTTCTTTCAGATGTAAAGAATGTAGGCAAGACAAATGAGGTCGTTAACGTAAGCGACGGATATGCCAGAAATTTCCTGTTTAAGAAAGGACTTGCCAAGGAAGTAACTTCCGCAAATCTTAACGAAGTAAAGCTTCAGACCGGCGCCAAGGCTGAGCATGAGAGAAGAGCACTTCTCGCAGCCCAGGAGAACAAGAAGATCCTTGACGGCAAGGTTTTCAAGGTGGTTGCCAGAGGCGGTGCTGACGGAAGACTCTATGGTGCGGTTACCGCACAGGATATTTCCGACAGCCTTAAGAAGGAAGGTTTTGATATCGACAAGAAGAAGGTCGTTATCTCTAACCCCATCAAGAATACCGGAATGTTCAAGACAAGAGTTAAGCTTCACCCCCAGGTATCTGCCGATATCAACGTTGAAGTCGTAACAGGCGCATGATAAGAATCCTATCGAGATATGGCTGATAATCAGGACTACATGAACAATCTCATCGATCAGGGCTCTTTCGACAACAATGAAGTCGAAGCCGAGATGGCCCTGCTCGCTCTTTGCATGCGCAAGGATACGGCTATCCTCGGCACAGTAGAGAACAGGATCGAAGAAGGCGATTTTACAGATGTGCGCAACCGCATCATTTTCAATGTCATCTCCGATATGTTCCTCGAGAATAAAAAGATCGACCGTATTACGGTTTATGCCGAGATCGACCGCAGAGGCCTCTCCGATAAGGCAGGCGGCCAGAGATATGTTTACCGTGTAGGCGACCAGACTGCCGTATCTTCCGCATTTAACGGATATATCGATGCTATCAAGGAACGCAGCAGCAGAACCAAGCTTCTTAATGCTGTAGAAGATATCAGGAAAAAGACATTGAGCGGCGGACTCCGTTCCAATGAAGCAGTCGATTATGCGATCGGTGAGATCTCGCGTCTTCGCGGTGTCGGCGAGACGAAGGGTTTTGAAGGCATGCCTGATATCCTTAAGCTCACGATGAACGAGATCACGTCTGAACTTAAAGATGACAGTTCCGGCGGTAAGGTCAAGCTCGGCTATCCCAGACTCGACTCGATGCTGGGCGGATTAAGACCCGGCTCACTTAACATTCTTGCTGCACGACCCAGTATGGGTAAGTCAGCTCTTGCCATAAACATGGCTGCCAATGTAGCAAGCTATCAGAATCCCGTTGCTATTTTCTCACTTGAAATGAGTAAGCAGGAGATCGCTTCGAGACTTATGTCCACATTCATGAATAAACCGGTCAGTGAGATCATCTACTCTCACAAGATGACCGACAGTGATAAAAAACAGATCGACCATGCACTCGAGAAACTTGCTGAATATCCCATCTTTATCGATGATAATTCGGATACCAACCCTATCACGATGAAGTCCAAGCTTCAGCAGTTGTTTGCAGGTCCCAATAAGCCGAGACTCGTAATAATCGACTATCTCCAGCTTATGACGATGCCCGGCAAGAGCGGAAGATCACGTAACGAAGAGGTTACCGATATTTCCAGAAGCTTAAAGCTCCTTGCCAAGGAATTCAATATTCCGTTTATTGCGCTTTCACAGCTGTCCAGAGGCGCTGCACAAAGAGATGATCACACGCCGCAGCTTTCCGACTTGAGAGACTCAGGCGCGATCGAGCAGGATGCCGATACCGTAATGTTTATCGATAGACCTGATTATTATAAGAAAAAAGACGAGGAAGGCGGCTCAGAAGACGCTCCTGAACAGGTCAATTTCAAAGATAACAACGATGCAAAGCCCGCATTCATCTATCTGTCCAAGAACCGTCATGGTAAGACAGGCAGAGATTCAGTTTGGTGGGTTCCCAGAAAGACGCTGTTTATCGAACATAACGAGAAAGATCCTGAAGAGGGCGGAAGTTCATATACAAGAACGGTTGACGGTGATGCCGCTTCCCAGAACTATAACTTTGACAGCGTGACCACGGATGAGGGTCCTATTCCTGAACCTCCCATGCCTGACAATGCGGATATTCCGCCTGAAGGTGATGATTTCTTTGCACAGGCAAATGACAGTTTCCCGGACGGATTCTAAGTTTTGAAAAAAGAAGAGACATCTGAGATTTTAGACAGAGTCCTTGACTTCGGTGTAAGCAAAGGACTTTTTGACTGCGGGATCATTGTAGTCGGCCTGTCAGGAGGCCCTGATTCCGTTGCGCTTCTCCATATTCTTAAAGGCCTTAGAAATTGTTTTGATATTGATTGTGATATCTATGCGTTTCACTGCAATCATCACTTAAGACCAGGGGTCTGTGATGAGGAAGTGGAACTTGTTAAAGAGCTTTGCAATGACAATCATGTTGAATTGAAGGTGCTGGATTTTGACTGCAAGGGTTTTGCGGAGATGAATCATATCTCGGAAGAGACAGCAGGAAGGGTTCTGCGCTATGAAGCTTTCGAGCAATATGCCATTGCTTTGGAAAAGAAGACCGGGAAAACAGTCCGCATCGCAATTGCCCACCACAAAGACGATATTGCAGAGACAATGATGATGAATCTTTTCAGGGGTTCAGGTCTCGAAGGTCTTGTTAATCCTAAGCCTGTTGCCGGAAGGATAATCAGGCCCTTATTATGTCTTAAGAAGAGCGAACTGGTAGATTATCTTGATACTCTCGGGGTCAGATACGCTATCGATCAGACAAATCTTTCTACAGACGGAACGCGTAATACCTGGAGAAATGATTTCCTTCCTAAGATCGGCGAATTCTACAATGAAGATCCTTCCGTGCCCCTTACAAGAGCCTATAAGCTCTTAAGCGATGATCTTGATTTTATCAGCGATGCGGCAGGGAAGGCATATGCTTCGTGCAGAAGTAAAATATCGGATTATCCTGTGCTTTTGATAAACGAAGCAAAGGAACTGCATCCTGCTTTGAAGTCGCGCGTTATCAGGCTTCTCTGGCTTGAGACATTCGGTGATCTCATCGATTTTGAGGAGATCCACTTAAAAGACTGCTTTTCGCTTATCGGACAGGAACCATCCGGGCAGATGCTCCTTGATATGCCGTTTGGCCGTAAAGCATTCAAACATGGGGACATTTTCGCTTTTGCAACTGAAGATCAGATAAACGGACTTTCTGCCGGAATTGCTCAAAAAATGGGATTTTTGACATCAGAAGAGCCGTTAAACATTGAAATTGACCTTAAGAATTACAAAAAGGACAGTGATTTGGTAGTTAAAATCCCTAATTCTGCCCTAATATTAAAAGTAAGAATAATTGAGAATGAGAATGAGTTAGAGTATAATAACTTGTTGTGGTTTTGCCCCAAAAATGCATTTGAGGATGGCAGGATCACGATAGGTAACTGCAACGGAATCAAGGGAACTCTAAGATTCAGAAAGGCTGGTTCTTCCGGCGGCAAAGATCTAAACCGTCTTATGACCGATCTTAAGATCCCCGAATCTGCAAGAAAGCAGATCATCTTTATCGAAAAAGACGGAGAAATATTGTGGTTGCCTGGATGCGGACACGGTATTGGTTTCACGAATGCCGTCAGCCGTGAAAGATACATCGCAAGCATGCCTGAAGGCACAGATGCCGGTGAACTGCTTATGTTTGCGATAGAAAGGCAGTGAAGACAATGGCCATTAATACTGACACAGTATTGATATCTCATGACGAGATAGAGCAGATGTTGGATCGCGTAAGCGCTGAGCTTAACCGTGATTACAAGGGCGAACCTCTTGTTGTTGTCGGAATCCTTACAGGAGCTTTCATTTTTACTGCCGATCTTGTAAGACGCCTTGAGATGCCTGTCATTGTTGATTTCATGCAGGTTTCATCTTATGTAGGCGAGTTCTCTACGGGAGAACTCAAGATAAAGAAAGATATGTCATACGATATCAAGGATATGAACGTTCTTATCGTTGAAGATATCATTGATACCGGAAGAACATTGGCGCTCCTCAAGGATAAGCTCCTTGAAAGAGGCCCCAAGTCACTCAAGATCTGCACAGCTTTTGACAAGCCCAGCAGAAGAGTGAACAATTTAACACCGGATTACAACGGGATCACGATCCCGGATGAATTCATTGTCGGATATGGTCTTGACCTGGACGGCAAATATAGAGATTTCGACGATGTAAGAATCGTAAGAAAGGAATAAGAGAAAGTGTCTGATAAGGATAAGAGTGAAAAGAGTTTTAGACCGATAGGCGGAGGATTATTCTTCTATGTCCTGATGATAGTCATTTTGATCGCGTTCTCGACTATCGTTTTCGGCGGCAACTACGGTCAGAAGGAAAAGGCTACAATGTCTGACGTCATGGCCATCATTGATGATGATGAGAATGAAGTCAGTCTTGTTGAGATCAAGGGAACGACAGTTATCGTTAACTACAAGAACGAACAGGGTCTTGATGTTGAAGTTACCCAGGATATCCCTTATGAGTTTGTCGACGATCTCGTTTTGAAGCTCGACAAAGCAAAAGCTCTGGGTAAGATCGAAGGTTACAACTATACTGAACCTTTCGACTGGTCGATCATAGTTAATGTTGTTATGTTCGGCATCTCACTGGTTATCGTGGTCGTATTGTTCCTCAGCATCACGAGACAGAGCAGAGACGGCAACAGCGTATTCAGCTTCGGCAGCAACCGTGCGAGAGTATCCGATCCCAACAAGGATAAGGTTAAGTTCTCTGACGTTGCAGGTTCAGTCGAAGAGAAGGAAGAACTTCAGGAGATCGTTGATTTCCTTAAGAATCCTAAGAAATACCAGCAGCTTGGAGCTAAGATCCCTAAGGGTGTTCTTCTCTATGGTGCTCCTGGTACAGGTAAGACACTGCTTGCAAGAGCCGTAGCAGGTGAGGCAGGCGTTAAGTTCTTCTATATTTCAGGTTCCGACTTCGTTGAAATGCTCGTCGGTGTCGGTGCTTCACGTGTAAGATCACTGTTCTCAGATGCAAAGAAGGAAGCTCCTTCCGTAGTATTCATCGATGAGATCGATGCAGTCGGCCGTAAGAGAGGTGCAGGTCTCGGCGGCGGTCAGGATGAGCGTGAGCAGACATTGAACCAGATCCTCGTTGAGATGGACGGCTTCGATGTTAACTCCAACGTTATCGTTATGGCTGCTACAAACCGTGTTGACGTTCTTGACCCAGCACTTCTCCGTCCAGGCCGTTTCGACAGACGTATCATGGTCAACATGCCTGACGCAGATGAGCGTGAGGCGATCCTTAAGATCCATGCACGCAAGAAGCCTCTTGCAAAGGACGTAAGCCTTCACGAAGTTGCTTTGTCCACAGTCGGATTTACAGGTGCCGATCTTGAGAACCTTCTCAATGAAGCCGCTCTCATGACTGCACGTCACAATAAGAAAGAAATTACGATGCAGGAAATCACTGATGCTACATTCAGAGTTCAGATGGGTCCCCAGAAGAATTCCAAGAAGCTCAGCGACAAGGTTAAGAAGCTTACTGCTTACCATGAAGCAGGTCACGCTGTTGTTCTCCGTGCTACATCAGAGTTCGAAAAGGTTGACCGTGTAACCATCGTTCCTGTCGGAAGAGCAGGAGGTTTCACAGCTTACAAGCCGATCGAAGATACTGATTTCTACACAGAGAAGATGCTCCTTGATACCATCAAGATGTCTTTGGGCGGCCGTGCCGCAGAAGAGGTCTTCCTTGGTGAAGTATCAACAGGCGCATCATCCGACCTGCAGCAGTGCAACAACATTGCAAAGGATATGATCAAGCGTTATGGTCTTTCAAAGAAGTTCCGCAACCTTGTATTCGGTGACGAGAATGAGGAAGTCTTCCTTGGCTACTCGATGGGTCAGGTCCAGAGCTATTCTGACCAGACAGCAGCTGCGATCGACGAAGAAATCAAGCAGATCATCGATACATGCTATGAAGATACAAAGAGAATACTCATCGAGAAGAAGAATATCGTTGAAGGTCTTGCTACAAGACTTATCGACAAGCTCACAGTTGACGGTCCTGACTTTGAGAAGATCTACGAGGCAAACGGTGACTTGAGCGCTGTTTATCCTCAGGATTATTCAGGAATCGACACAACTTCTTCTGTAGATGTTGAGAAGACGGAAGAGACAACATATGTTGCACCGACTCCCGCACCTGCACCCGGACCTTCCGAGTCAGTTTCTAAAAATCAGGCTGATAACGATGATCCCATCGAACCCGGTCCGACAGACTGAGAACAAATCAAACGATAATTCAGCAGGGTGTCTTCGGATAATGAGACACCCTGTTTTTATTTGGAGCACCCTGGCGGGACATTCTTATAAGTGCATGTATAATTAAAGTAGCAGAATAGCAACTGATGATTTATGTAAGTAGCACCCGCTGTTTTGTACACTTGTGGCGGAGGTGATAAGTATGGTCTTCTCAGAAAAACTTCAGATACTAAGAAAGAATAAAGGATATACACAGGAAGCTCTTGCCGACAAACTCGGAGTATCAAGGCAGGCTGTGGCGAAGTGGGAGTCAGGTCAGATCTATCCTGATATTTCCAATCTCATTCAGATAAGTGAGCTGATGAATGTAAGTGTCGATTATCTTGTGAAAGACAGGAATTGTACCGTTAATATCAAAGACTCATCTGATACGGATCTCGATGAATTGATAGCATTCAGATTAGAGGCAAATGTGAATACTTATGCTGCCTTTATGAATGAGACAGATGCATCGCGTCCGTCATCTCACGACTTCAGATATCAGAACGGTAATTATATGTACCACGATACTTATGTCGGCGGAGAGAAATTCGCAGGTGAAGAAGCGATCTGGAAGAACAGTGTGCCTGTATATGCAATGAATTATATGGGCAGAGTAATAGCAGATGGTTTTAGCGGAAACTTTTTAAAGGAAGCACTTAGGGCAGCTGATGAGAAGATGCCTTATAGAGGACCAGAGCATTATCAGTCAGGTGAATACACATACAGATGTAACGTTACGGGTGACTTTACGTGGTTCCAGGGATATGAAGAGATATATCAGGGAGACGTCAAAGTCTATGAATGCGTATTTCACGGCGGGTTGATGAAATAATATTTCTGCATCAGTATAGAAAGAAAAAGAGATCACTTTGTTTGGAGTGATCTCTTTTTAAGTTTTTTTGTTTAATTAACCGGCATTACTTCGAATTGATATTCTCGAATGTAAGCTTGAACTTCTCGTTGTGATCGATGGCCCAGTCGACTGCCCATTCGGACTCGAAAAGAACTACCGGTTCATCGTCTCTGTCCAAGACGAGAAGTGATGTTGAAGTGAGAGTGAGCTCCTTTGCATCGAATCCTTCGACTTCTGATTTTGCCCAGCGTGCGAGGCGGTAGGGCAGAGGTGTTCTTACGATATCAACGTTGTATTCTGACTTGAGTCTGTATTCAAGAACGTCGAACTGGAGGATACCGACAACGCCCATTACATATGTCTCGGTACCGATGTTCGGCTGCTTGTAGAGCTGGACTGCGCCTTCCTGTGAGAGCTGCTCGATACCCTTAAGGAACTGCTTACGCTTCATGGAATCCTTAGGCTCTACGCGTGCGAAGTTCTCCGGAGCGAATACCGGGATCGGGTCGAACTCGAATTTGCGGTTTGTGGATATGATCGTATCGCCGATCCTGAAGTTGCCGGGATCGAAGATACCGATGATGTCGCCTGCATAAGCCTCTTCCGTGATGGCTCTGTCCTGTGCCATGAACTGCTGGGGCTGTGCGAGAGTGATCTTCTTGCCTGTACGCATGAGGTTAACAGTCATGTTCTTCTCATACTGGCCTGAGCAGATACGGATGAATGCCATACGGTCTCTGTGGGAAGGATCCATGTTTGCCTGGATCTTGAATACGAAGCCAGAGAACATCGGATCTTCAGGTTCGATAATGCCGTCTGTCGTGTTATGAACGGCAGGTCCGGGACTCATCTTAAGGAAGTGCTTAAGGAACGGCTCAACACCGAAGTTGGTGATTGCCGAACCGAAGAATACGGGTGTCAGCTCTCCTTTGAGAACCTTTTCCATATCAAGTTCGTCGCCTGCCATGTCAAGAAGTTCAATGTCATTTCTGAGAGTCTCGAGGTGACCCGGTATGAGCATCTCATCGAGCTTCGGATCTTCGATGCCTGATACGCTCTGAGTAACCATTGATGCACCGTGGTCGTTGTTCTCACGGTCGAAAAGGAGAACGCTTCTTGTCTCTCTTTCATATACGCCTTCGAAGTCACCATCTGTACCGATAGGCCAGTTGATGGGGACTGATCTGATGCCCAATACTTTTTCGAGTTCGTCCATGAGATCAAAAGGATTCTTTGCGGCACGGTCCATCTTGTTGATGAATGTGAAGATCGGGATACCGCGTCTTCTACATACCTGGAAAAGCTTGATCGTCTGTGTCTCGACACCCTTCGCACCGTCAAGGACCATTACTGCAGCATCAGCCGCACACAGCGTTCTGTATGTGTCTTCCGAGAAGTCCTGGTGGCCGGGGGTATCAAGGATATTGATGTGGCAGCCGTCGTATTCGAACTGCATTACTGATGAGGTTACCGAGATACCACGCTTCTTCTCGATCTCCATCCAGTCGGATGTGGCATGGCGCGCAGCCTTACGGGCTTTTACCGAGCCTGCCTGATGGATGGCTCCTCCGTAAAGGAGAAGTTTCTCTGTGATAGTTGTCTTACCTGCGTCCGGGTGCGATATGATCGCAAATGTGCGGCGCCTTTTAATTTCATCAACTGAATTCATTTTACCCTCAATAAATGTATAATATTCTAATTAAAGATTCTTGTTTCAAAGACAAGTAATTATATATAAGAAAGAAGGGAATTACAAATAATGATACGTGGCGGAGGCGTTCTGATGCATATCAGCTCACTCCCGGGACCGTTCGGTACGGGCGTGATGGGACAGGAGGCAATTGACTTCGCAAAGCAATTGGCATCCCAGGGAATGAAATACTGGCAGGTCCTGCCGTTCTCATATCCCGGAATGGGTAATTCCCCTTACCAGAGTTTCTCGGCATTTGCAGGCAACTGGCTGTTTATCGACCCGAGAAGGCTTTTAGACAGAGGACTTCTCTCACCTGCAGAGGTACAGCAGGCAGAGTACACACAGAATAAGTGGAGAATAGATTACGATTTCTTAAGGACCAACAGGGATGAGCTTTTAAGAAAAGCTTTTGAGCGTGCAGACAAGGAACTTCTCGCAAAAGCAGATAAGTTCATCAAGGACAACAAGTGGGTCCAGGACGTTGCAGCTTACCAGACGGTAAAGGATGCAGACTTCGGAAAGCCGTGGTGGGAATGGTCTGATTCAAGACTCCGCAACTACGACAAGTCTGCTGTTGCAGAACTTAAGAATGACCCCAATTACAGATATCACGGTTTTGTACAGTATCTGTTCTTCGATGAATGGGCACAGATCAAGAAGGAGATCAACGATCTCGGAATCTCTCTTATCGGTGATATCCCGTTCTATGTTTCCGGTGATTCTGCTGATGTCTGGGCAAGCAGGGATCTGTTCAAAATGGCTTCGGCTACCAAAGTGAATAAGGTCCTGAAAGATTATGAGAAAGCTCTGGACAAGTATAAAAAGGCACTCGAAAAGGGTGAGACCGATAAAGACGGTGAACCTTTGAAGGAACCCAGAAAACCCAAGCCGGAGGCTCTTGTTTTCGAGAGCGTTGCAGGCGTTCCGCCGGATTATTTCTGCGAAGACGGTCAGCTTTGGGGTAACCCCATCTACGACTGGAAAAAGATGAAAGAAGATCACTATGCGTGGTGGATGAGCAGACTTGAAGATAACTTCAAGCTCTTCGATTACTTGAGGATCGATCACTTCCGCGCATTCTCATCTTACTGTGAGATCGATGCGAATGCAGAGAATGCCAGAGACGGCAAGTGGATTCCGGGACCCGGCCTTGATTTCTTCGATGCATACGACAAGAAGTTCAAGGACAGATCGCGCCTTATAGCAGAGGATCTTGGTGAGGTTACACCTGACCTCATGGAGTTCATGGGCAAGGTCGGAATCCCCGGCATGAGAGTTATGGAATTTGCATTCTATCCCGGTGATAACAGCTCATTCCTTCCTCACAACTTTGTCAATAACTGCGTTGCTTATACAGGAACGCACGACAATAACACATTGCTCGGATGGCTTTGGGACAGCCCTGAGGAAGTCAGAAAGACATGCCTCGAATACTGCGGTTTCACAGGCGATAACTGGGGCGACGGCGGTACGCACAGCGGTTCCTGCAGAGCGATCATCAGGACACTCTGGATGAGCCATGCTGATGTTACGATCATTCCGATCCAGGACATGCTCGGATACGGCGGAGATACGAGAATGAACATTCCCGGAACGCCCACAGGCAACTGGGTCGTAAGGTTTACAAAGGAAGACTTTGATTCAATAGATAACGACTGGTACAGAAATCTCAACAGGATCTATTTCAGATAAGGAGGAGCCTCATGAGATATATTCTTTGCATCGATCAGGGAACTACTTCGACCAAGGCATTTCTTCTTGATGAAGAAGGTAATCTGTCACAGGGTACGCATGTGCCTTTCAAGCAGTATTATCCGCAGCCGGGCTGGGTAAGCCACGATGCAGAGGAGATATATGTATCCGTCCTTAGAGCTATTGCGATGCTTTTGAAAGAGCACCCGGAAGCAAAGGGCAGCATTGTCAGCATGGGCATCACAAACCAGCGTGAGACGACTGTCGCATTCTCGCCTTCCGGAAAGCCTTTTACTCAGGCGATCGTATGGCAGTGCAGAAGAACTTCCGACATTTGCAGACGCCCTGAGATCAGGGAGCAGGGCAGAAGGATCACAGAGATAACAGGTCTTAAGATCGACCCGTATTTCTCTGCCACGAAGATGCTATGGCTGCTCGAAAACATCAAGGGTTTAAGAGAGCGCTGCTTAAGCGGAGAAGCCTGTCTTTCAACGATCGACGGGTTCCTTGTATACAGACTTACAAACGGAAGATCTTATGCTTCGGATTATTCCAACTGTTCAAGAACGATGCTTTTCGACATATCCAAAAAAGCATACGATGAAGAGTTTTTGGAACTGTTCGGAATACCTGTAAACACGCTTGCAAAACCTCTTGAATCCTGTGCCGATTACGGCATGATCGAACTCGATGAAGAGTATCTTAGTAGCAACGGTTTTACTGATGATGAGATCAAGGATCTTATGTCGGTAAACGGTGTTCATATCACAGGCGTTCTTGGCGACCAGCCGGCAGCATTGCTCGGCCAGAATGCAATAAACAAAGGCGATTCCAAGACCACATACGGAACCGGAAGCTTCACACTAATGAATCTCGGTACCGAGCCTGTTTTCTCCAAAAACGGACTTCTTACTTCATGTGCATGGTCCATTAACGGAGTGACAAACTATGCGTTGGAAGGAAGTATCTTCCAGGCAGGTTCAGTCATCAGCTGGCTGAAAGATGAGCTCGGATTTATCGAAAATCCTAAAGATTGTGATGAATTTTGCAATTCCATTGAAGACACCGGCGGTGTATATTTAGTTCCGGCATTTACGGGTTTGGGCGCACCTTACTGGAAGCCTGACGCACGAGGTGTTTTGACGGGCCTTACCAGAGGAACGGGAAGGGCACAGATCATCAGGGCCGGTGTTGAATCGATAGCATATCAGGTTACCGAACTGGTCAACCTCATGACTGATGACACGGGCATTAAGGCCGGACAGATGAAAGTGGACGGCGGAGTGTGTGCAAGCAGCTTCCTCATGCAGCTTCAGTCTGATCTTCTGGGAGTCACGATCACGAGAGCGTTAAGTGACGAGATGACCGCCATGGGTGCGGGACTTGCAGCAGGAATTCAGGCCGGAATTTTCGAGTCTGTTGAAAAGACCGGTGAGTTTTATAAGGCAGGCGCTTCTTACGAACCTAATATGTCAGCATTTGAAGTATCCGAGAAGATGGAGGGATATCGTTCCGCCGTAAGAGCAACACTTCTTTCCGGCAACGACTGATTTAATGGTTCAGGTTTACATCGTATTTTTCAAGATATTCATTTTTCTGCTCTTAGGTTTTGCGCTAAACAAATCCAAGGTGATAGGCAGCACAGGAGAGCGTGCATTATCGGATATCCTGCTTAAGGCTGTCCTGCCCTTCATGATAATCAATTCAAGCCAGCATACGTATTCCACGGATGCCGTAAACGGAATGATCGCATGCGCGGCCATCGCAATCGGATATTATGCGGTATCGCTTATCGCGCTGAGATTATCTTTGAAGAAAGTCAACATTCTTGAAGATGAGAAGAGGATAATGATCACCTGCACCGTCTTTGCTAATACTGGCTTTGTGGGTTTCCCTCTGATGGAAGCACTTTACGGAAGTTACGGACTTTTGCTCGCTGCCGTATTTAATCTTTGCTACAACCTTTTCTTTTACACATATGCTGTTTATCTTTTTTCCAAAAAGCCGAGATTTGCACTGCTCGACATGTTCAAGAGTTCGGTATCGGTTGCATCGATCGTTGCGATCGTCATGTTTATCATTCCGTGGAGAATGCCCGGTTTCATTGCCGATACGTTTAAGCTTATAGGTGACATGACCGTTCCGATGTCCATGATGGTAATGGGTTCGATGCTTGCAAGCGTAAATATCAAGAAGCTTCTTACGGATAAGAAGGCATACGTCGTATCGGCATTAAGGCTCATTGTTCTGCCTGCTCTTGTCATGGGTGCCGTGCTGCTTGTCTCAAACTGGGTTACAATAGCACCGGAGACAAAGAGCGTTGTCGTTCTTATGTGTGCTTTGCCGTGCGGCTCGATGAATGTTATATTTGCCGAGAACTACGATGTGGCTCCGCATTTTTCCGCGCGCACGGTATCGCTGTCTATGGTGTTCATGCTCGTTACGATAATGTTCTGGGCATGGGCTGTTAAAGCAGTATTCTGAAGATAAGAGGATAAGGAAATGAGTGAGAATTCAAATAAGATCGAGAGAATAGAAAATGAGAAGCTGGTTAATCTTTTAGGTTCGATCCGCGAGGATAACTCCGAAGAGAACATGATCGCTGTCCTCAAAGAAGCAGCAGTTGCCAAGTTCCTGGTTCCCGTTGACGGTAAGGACGGCAATTACAGTTTCCATGCCGTAAGCGATTCCAAGGGCAAAAAATACATGGTCGTCTATTGTGATTCCGACAGCTTCGAAGTCGCTTTCGAAAACAAGAATGAACCGCAGAATGGCGTAATAGCAGGCTTTGCGGATCTTATTGATGTAGTCATGTCTCCCAAGATGGACCTTTCCGGTTTTGTAATCAATCCCGGTTCTGAAGAAGTTCTCTTCGGCAAGGACATGCTCAAGATGATCGCTGCCCAGATGGGAATCGGAGGCGACGGTACGGCAAAGGTCGGAGAGCCTGACAAATATCCGCCGGAACTTAAGGAAGCTTTGGAAGGATATCTCCTCATCGAACCCACGGTATCAGCCATTTGGGTAAGACTCATGCGCGAGAACGGCACCGACAGGCTTATCTGGCTTGTGGTTGCAGATGCAGAAGGCGAGGGTGAACCCCTTAAATACACGCTCGAAAACCTTAGAAAATACTGCCTGCCTTATCTTGATAACATGGATGCGATGGTCGTATCCAGCAATGAGGACTTTGCAAAGCAGGTAATCCAAAACGTTAAACCCTTCGTAAGCAGGAAAGACTGATAATGAATAAGAGTAAGGCCGGACTCATAGTACTTGTTTTTCTTACAGCAGGTTTTTTCTTTTTTCTTGCCATGCTGTTTGGTTCAAGTACGCAAAGACAGGCGGTCATTGACAGAAAAGCCGAAGTCGAAGCTAATCTGGATGCCATAGCTGAATCTGACATTACCATATATTGGATAGGTGAACTTCCGCAGGAGTTAGAGCATCTGTCTCCTGTTGTAAATGTCATAGCACCCGGAAATATTACAAAGGAAACCATTCCGGTAAGAGCTCCTTCTTTTCATTTCGAGGAATACAATCCTGACGGAGTTCTCGTAAATGAGGATTTTCCAAGGGAATACTCAGCACATATGTTAATAGTCATTACCGGAAGTCCGGAGATCTCAGATAACGGAAAGGATGCCCTTTTGGATGCCATTTCACAGAACGGAGTTCCCGCTCTTGCAATTGGCGATGAAGCTTCTGAAGTTCTGGGCGAGATCTTATCCTACAGAAGATTCAAAAGAGGTCCCGGATCCTCCCTGTATTACTGTCTCGGAGCAGGTTATACCGAAAATCCCATCCCCGTTGAAACGGTAAAGGCAGGCGGCATGGATCTGGCTGAGGCCCTTCCTGACGCAATATCACTTGCCGTGTCTGATTACATACCGCAAAACTGACAATTATTTGAGCCGAATTAGTACTAAAAGTAGTGCCAATTAAGTTTGACACTATTTTGTAATAATTATAATATTATTAACGTGGATAATTCCTTGGGGAGGTGATCAGTATCCGCGAGTTAGAACAAAGGATCCTTGAAGAAGGTCAGATCCTGCCCGGCGAAGTGCTGAAGGTGGGTAGTTTTCTAAACCAGCAGATCGATACGAAGCTCCTTAAGGATATGGGGGATGAAATCGCACGGCTTTTCGCATGTAACAATGTTACAAAGGTGTTAACCATCGAATCTTCAGGCATTGCCATTGCTTTTGCGGCTGGCCTTTCCATGGGTCTTCCGGTGGTCTTTGCAAAGAAGCATTCCACGTTAAATCTCACCGGAAATATCCTCACATCCAAGGTTTATTCCTACACCCATCAGCAGACTTATGACATCGCAGTGTCGAGTGATTACATCACTTCAGAAGACACCGTGCTCATTGTCGATGACTTCCTTGCAAAAGGAAATGCCCTTGCAGGACTCATCGAGATAGTAAACGAGGCAGGTGCAAAACTTGCCGGCTGCGCTATCGCCATCGAAAAGGGGTTCCAGGGCGGAGGAGACAAACTCCGTGCCGAGGGTATCAGGGTAGAGTCACTGGCAATTATCGACAAGATGACCGATGACTCACTCGAGTTCAGGCAGCAGGCCTGAGTCTTAATTTCAGAATATGCATTTGCTCTGCATATAAATTTTTGAACTGGAGGCAATTTATGAAGAAGTTGATTTCTTTGATAGTCACGGCAGCTCTTGCGGTTACTTCCGTATTTGCTCTTGCAGGCTGTAATGCGGCTAAAGAAACAGAGGGGGACAAGGGTGCGGCTTCTGACTTTAAGGTTGGTGCGATCTACATCAACAGCCAGAATGACACATCAGGTTATACCTATGCTCATCATCACGGTATCACCGAAGCTATGAAGCAGGTAGGTCTTGATCCTACAAAGGATCTCTACATCGTAGACAACGTACCTGAGGATGACGAGAAGGTTAAGCAGGCTATCGACCAGCTCGCCGGTAACGGATGCAACATCATCTTCGGTATCAGCTTTGGTTACCTCAATGCTTTCGATGAGAAGGCTAAGGAATATCCTGACATCATTTTCTCACACGCAACAGGTTATCTTTCAAACGATACAAACTTCAATAACTATTTCGGAAGAATCTACCAGGCACGTTACCTTGCAGGTATCGCTGCAGGTTACAAGTCTCTTGCAACAGGCAACAACAATTTGGGTTATGTTTCTGCCTGGGGTACAGAGTACGCTGAGACATGCTCAGGCATCAATGCTTTCGCTATGGGTGCTTTGGCTGTTAACCCTGATGCTCAGGTTTACGTTTATGAGATCTCCACATGGGGCGATCAGGAACTCGAGAGACAGGCAGCTGAGACTCTTATCGACACATACGGCTGCGGCGTTATCGCTCAGCACTGTGACTCCGCTCAGCCTCAGATCGTTGCTAACGAGAAGGGCGTTTTCGGATGCGGCTATAACTCAGACATGACAAAGGAAGCTCCCAATGCTCACCTCGCAGCACCTGTATGGAACTGGGATGCTTACTATGCAACAGCTATGAAGGCTGCTATGGAGAATCCTGCTACATTCATGACAACAGTAGGCAACTACTATGAAGGTCTTAACGCAGGTCTCGTTGACGTTTCAGAGCTTTCAGCTAACTGCGAACCTCAGACAAAGGAAGCTATCGAGCTTGCTAAGAAGATGATGATCTCCGGTGAGTGGGATGTATTCTCCGGCGTTAAGCTTACTTTCAGCGGCGATACAGGTTCTGTAGCAGTTGAGAAGACAAATGCTGCTCTCATTGCCAATGACGGTACAGAGATCGTAGTAGCAGGCGGCCCTTCCGTTGACGACGGCGTTATCCAGGGTTCAATGAACTACTACGTAGAAGGCGTTACTCAGGTTAACTGATAACAAGTAATTTGATTCGAGGGGTGTTTTATGGAATATGCCATAGAGCTAAAGGGAATATCTAAAAGCTTCGGCCCTGTGGCGGCCAATAAAAACATCAATCTTTCTCTTGCCAAAGGTGAGATATTGGCTCTCCTTGGCGAGAACGGATCAGGAAAAACGACACTCATGAACATGCTGTCGGGCATCTACATGCCCGACAGCGGTTCTATTTTTATCGACGGAAAAAAGGTTGAGATCAACTCGCCTGAAGATTCCGGCAAACTTGGAATAGGAATGGTTCACCAGCACTTTAAGCTGGTCGAGAGATTTACGGCTCTCGAGAATATCCGTATCGGAATGAGGGGAGAAGGACGCATCTTCCACGGTGCAGACGTCCGCAAAAAAATAGAAGATACAGCCGCTAAATTCGGCTTTGACATAGATCTGGACAAGGTAGTTGCCAACATGGCAGTTTCCGAGAAACAGACACTGGAAATCCTGAAGGTCCTTTGCTACGGCGCGAAAATAATCATCCTTGACGAACCTACCGCGGTTCTTACCGTTCAGGAGATAGATAAGCTTTTTGCCGTGCTCCGCAAGATGAAGGAAGAAGGACATTCGATCATCATAATCACACATAAGCTCAATGAGGTTATGGCAATCTCTGACAGAGTCGCAGTCTTAAGACACGGCGATTATATCGGAACGGTCGTAACCAAAGAGACTGATGAGAAGACTCTTACCGAGCTCATGGTAGGAAGAAAGATCACGCTTAATATCGACAGACCCATTATCGAGAAGACTCATCCGCTTCTTGAGATAAGAGATCTTACGGTAAAAAATGACGAGGGCGCCATTGCCGTCGATCACATCAATTTCTACATCAGAGGCGGAGAGATCTTAGGCGTTGCGGGCATTGCAGGTTCAGGACAGAAAGAACTCTGCGAAGCCATTGCAGGACTTCGTAAGATCGAAGACGGACAGATGATACATGAAGGCGAGAGCATCGTCGGAATGTCTCCTAAAAAGATACTGGATCACGGCATATCGATGAGCTTCATTCCTGAAGACCGTCTCGGCATGGGACTTGCGCCTTCGCTCTCGATCACGGATAACATGATCCTCAAGAATTACAACGAAGCAAAGGGTATTTTTGTTGACCGTAAATCCGCACGTGAGGAAGCACAGAAAGTAATCGACAAGCTTGAGATAATCACACCTTCGACTGAGACTCCGGTAAGGCGTCTTTCTGGCGGTAACGTACAGAAAGTCCTGCTCGGCAGAGAGATAAAATCAGGTCCTAACGTACTCATTACCGCATATCCCGTAAGAGGTCTTGATATCAACTCTTCTTACACGATCTATAACATCCTGAATGAAGAAAAGAAGAAGGGTGTCGGCATTCTTTTCGTAGGTGAGGACCTTGACGTAATGCTCTCACTCTGCGACAAGATCATGGTAATCTGCCACGGCAAACTTCAGGGTGTCGTTAACAGCGATCACACCACAAAGGAAGATATCGGTCTCATGATGACCGGCACTCTTAACATCGTAAACAAAGAAGGCAAGACAGACGGTATTGCCAAAGATTCCGCTATTACTGATGAGGAGGGCAAAGCCTAATGAGAAGATATCATCTGGTAAGAAGAGCGGATTCAAAGCTCTCCCGAACACTCATCTACTATGCGATAGGACTTCTTGTATCGCTTGCGATAGGTGCGGTCATTCTTGCGATTCTCGGTATCAATCCGTTTGAATATTACGGCAAGATGTTTACGATCGGACTTGTCGGAAACAAATATGGTTATAAGAGCATCGAAGGACTTCTTAAGATCTTCGTTCCGCTCCTTATCACATCACTTGCATTGAGCCTTTCATTCAAGATGCGCTTCTGGAATATCGGAGGTGAAGGTGAGTTCCTGATAGGTGCGATCTGTGCATCGATCGTGGCATTCAACTGTTCCGGAGTTCCCAATTTCATAACAGTGGTTCTGATGTGCCTTGCGGCAATGATCTCAAGCGGAATAATCGGTGTTGCGATCGCTGCCCTCAAGGTTAAGTTCAACACGAATGAGACACTCATGACATTGATGCTCAACTACATAATGCTCTATGTCATAAGGTATATCGGCGATACAAAAGCAGACTGGAATTTCTTCTTAAGAGAAGACTCCGAAAGACCTATTTTCGGGTCATTCCCCGAGTCTGCGATAATGGGCGGAATTCCTCTCGGAAGGTTCAAGCTTTTGTGGGCTGTTATCATAGCAATATTACTTACTGCAGTAATCTACATTTACCTCAAATATACAAAGCAGGGTTATGAGATTTCAGTCGTCGGCGACAGCAGTGCAACTGCAAAATATGCCGGCATGGGAGTAGGTAAGATCGTTCTGAGAACTATGTTTATTTCTTCTGCTCTTATCGGTCTTGCAGCTGCGCTTACGGTATCTTCTGCAGGCACGATTTCCGACACCATCACAAATGACGTCGGCTGGACGGGAATCATCGTTGCATGGCTCAGTAAACTCAGCGTTCCTGCTGTTTTTGTAACGTCAATCCTCATATCGATCCTGCAGTACGGATGCCAGGCTGCAGCAACGCAGTATCCTGCCATCGACGTTAATTTCGCAGATCTCTTACAGGGAATAATCCTGTTCTCTGTTTTGGTTGCAGACTTCATTGCCAACTTCAGACTCGTAAGAAAGGAGGACGCTAAGAATGCTTGAAGTATTTACGTTGTTCCTCTTTAACATAATCGTTTATAACATACCGCTTCTTTACGGTACGACAGGTGAGATCATGATCGAGAAATCAGGATCACTGAATCTCGGAGTCGAAGGTACGATGGCTATAGGTGCAGTTGCAGGTTATCTTGCAGGTGCCAAGTGCGACAGCCTTTTTGTCGCATGTCTTGTGAGCTTCATCGCATCAGGACTTGTCGGACTCTTATTCTCATTCTTAACTGTTACGCTTCAGGCAAACCAGAACGTAACGGGTCTTACGATCACAACGTTCGGTGTAGCATTCTATTACTTCATCGGAAACGCATTGTCCAACAGTGCAGGCGGATGGCCGCAGCTCTCAGGAACTAAATTTGATGCTCATTCGCAGCCGATCCACATTCCGGGTCTATCTGATATTCCGTTCCTCGGAAAAGCAATTTTCTCCCACGGAATACTTGTTTATCTCGGCATCGCTATCGCGATCATTATGTGGCTCTACTTTAAGAAAACAGTACCCGGATTAAAGCTCCGCGCAATAGGTGAGAACCCTGCTGCTGCAGACTCTCTCGGCGTTAACGTTGCCATGTACAAGTATATTCACATCATAATCGGTTCAGGCATCATGGGCCTCGGCGGACTTTACATGGGACTTAACATGGGCGGTACTTTCGAAGGCTCTAACTGCTGGATCAACGGTTACGGCTGGATCTCGATCGCGCTCGTTATCTTCGCTAACTGGAGTCCTGCAAAGGCGATCCTCGGAACTCTCATTTTCGGTTTCTTCAACACATTGAGAGTCCAGAACGCAGCGCTTGCGTATACCTTCCCGGATACACTGGGATGGCTTACCAAAATTCCTTCGCACTTTTTCTCGGCATTGCCGTTCATCATAACACTCCTCGTACTCATTACTTCTTCGCTTTCAAAGAAAAAGCAGAGCGGAGAACCGGAGGCGATCGGACGCAATTATTACAGGGAGGATAGATAAGAAAATTTATGTACAACACTAGGAAACTTACTGATGATCTGACGTGGATCGGAGGGATCGACCGCAAGATTCAGAAGTTCGAAAACGTATATAAGCTGAATTCCGGAATGAATTACAATTCATATTTCCTTGACTGCGGCGCTACCGTTTTACTTGACACGGTAGGCAGGGATACGGCTGATATCTTTTTCGAGAATCTGGAGTTTTGTCTTGCAGGTCGCGCTCTGGATTACATTGTCGTTCATCACATGGAACCCGATCATTCCGCAACCCTTGCTGAAGTTCTTGATGCGAATGCGGATGCTAAATTGATCGTTAACGCAAAGACACTTCAGTTCATTTCGCAGTTCTTCCCAGGGAAGGATTATTCTGCAAGAGCCGTTGTTGTAAAAGACGGTGATGAACTGACATTGGGCGATCATAAATTCAAATTTGCATTCGCACCTATGGTACACTGGCCTGAAGTCATGCTGAGCTTCGATGAGACGGAAGGCACACTTTTCAGTGCTGATGCTTTCGGAAGCTACGGCGCAATTAACGGATCCATATTTGCAGACGGCAAGGACTTTGAAAAAGATCTTCTTGGCGAAGCACGCCGCTATTACACAAACATCGTCGGCAAGTACGGCATGCAGACCGTTGCGGCGATAAATAAGGCTTCACAGCTTGATATCAAGATGATCTGCCCTCTTCATTCTTATGTATGGCGCAAGGACATCGATAAGATCATCAACTGCTACAAGACATGGGGTTCTTATACTCCTGAAGTTGAAGGCGTATTTATTCTAACAGGTTCTATCTACGGACATACTGCAAATGCAGCAGAAGTCCTCATGACAGAGCTTGATAAGAGGGGAATCGATTCTGTTATCCTGGATGCATCGGCTACGGATATTTCCGACATCATTGCCGCAGCTTTCACATACAGCCACATCGTCATAGCAACCCCGACATATAATAATAGTATGTATTCTCCGGTCGAGCATGCGGTAAGAGAGCTTGCTGCTCACGGATTGACCGCAAGGTCGTTCTCTGTTATAGAGAATGGTACATGGGCTCCGAGTGCAGCGAAAAATATTCTTACGTTGCTCGAAGGACTCAAAAATTGCAAAATTACCGGGGAAACGGTTACAATCAAGTCATCCGGCAATGATGCGACGAGGCTCGGCATCGAAGCGCTTGCCGAAACAATTGAAAACGATATTAAGAATAAGTAAATATAAAAAGAGGTGAACAAATGCATTGTCCGAATTGTGGAAAAGAACTTAACGGCTCCGAAAAGTTTTGCGGCGGATGCGGAAATGATCTGACACATCTGGTGTACACGTCAGCTCCTGTAGCCGGCTCTGCTCCGGTTATTCCCGCACCCATTGTTGAACCGGCATCTGCTCCTGTGGCTCCGGTAGTTCCTGTAACTCCCGTAACTCCTGTTGCAGAAGTAACGCCCGAACCAGTCGTTGCAGCTCCCGTTGAACCCGCTCCTGCACCGATTCCGGAACCTATCCCGGAACCTGCACCGGTTGTTGAACCCGTTGTAGAGGCAGCTCCTGTTGAACCTGCACCGGTCGTTGAACCTGTTGTAGAGGCAGCTCCTGTTGAACCTGCACCGGTCGTAGAACCCGTTGCAGCGGCTGCTCCCGTTGAGCCTGTACCCGCGTATGCAGAAGCAGCACCTGCTCCTGTTGTGGCTCCGGCTCCTGTTGAAGCCGCAGTTCCTGCAGCAGCACCTGCTCCGGCACCTGCACCTGCTCCTGTTGGTGCAGCTCCCGTACAGTCTGCATTCGGCGATGCAGCTCCGGTTGCTCCCGCATCACAGCCTGCTACTACGACTGAAGCACCCAAGAAAAAGAAGAAGGGTGTTCTGGGCCTCATCATCGGTCTTGCTGCAGCAGGTCTTGTAATTATCGTCGGTGCGATAATCGCAGTTGCAGTTTTCATTAACAATAAGCCGGAAGAAACTGAGCGTACAAAGAGAACAACAGAAGATGAAACAGAGACTACTGCTACAGAGCCTGTTTCCGAACTTGCTGAAAGAACGATCATGGTATATGCGATCGGAACGGACCTTGAGTCTACTGCATCCTGCCTTTCTGCTGATGTTAAGGAAATGATGGCAGCTACACCTAATTCTGATCTCAACCTCGTACTTCAGGTAGGCGGTTGTTCTGACTTCAGAAACAATTACATGACGGATGGCATTACACAGCGTTTCTCCATTGCCAACGGTAACATCGAGAAGCTTTCAGATCTCGGTGACGTAAGCATGGTTGAGCCTGAAACTCTTGAGGACTTCATTAAGTTTGGTAAAGAGAACTATCCGGCTGAGAAATACATTCTCGTATTGTGGGATCACGGCGGCGGAGTTCCGTTGGGATTTGGTGCTGATGAGCTCCACGACGGTACACTTACTGAGATCGAGATGGCTCAGGCTATCGGTAACTGCGATATCGAATTTGAGTCGATCATCTTCAACGCATGCCTCATGGGATCTCTCGAAGTTGCAAAGGCACTCGATCCTTATACAGAGTACATCATCGCAGCAGAGAGCCCTACGTGGGGAAGTGCTTACTACGATATCGGTATCAACTACACCAACTTCCTTAACTACATCGGACCTGACTTCAACGGTACTGCCAAGGATTATGGTGAGTTCATCGTAAGAGACTACATGGATACCGTAGAAACAACACAGCAGACCACAGGATACTTCGGTATCGATACATGTATGTCTGCTATTGATACAGATAATATCAATGAAGTATTTGAAGCATATGAAGCTTTCATCGCTGCCCTTGACAGCAGAGTATTCACAACAGAAGGATACATTGAGTTCGTACAGCTCAGAGATGACTGCGGTTCATTCGAATCAACAGACTCAGTAGACCTTACAACACTTGCAAACAAGTACATCAACTGTGGTGATGCTAACATTGAAAGAGCAGCAAGCAAACTCGTAAACGAAGTAGGCAACTGTGTTTTCACCGAGAGCAACAACTCTTACACATATGCTCACGGTATGACAACATATTCACCTTATCTCTATCCCCAGTACTACGATGAGGCAAGAAATTCATTCGTAACATTGGGTTACAGCGACACAACCATCCTGTTCTATGACAAGTTCGTAAGTAAGGAACTCTATATCCTTCAGGCTACAAACTATGCAGGTGACTGGTATATCCAGCCTTCAGATGCAAACACTATCGAATCAGGTAATGTTTACGATATCTCCAGCCTTGTCGTTGACATGGGCGAATACGAAGCTATTACGCTTACAGAGGAAGACTGGAAGATCATCCGTGAAGTCAAGGTGACTCTTGCGATCATGGATCCTGATGAACAGGACAAAATCTACTATTTCGGTACAGATGACCAGTACACTGTTGACAGCAACGGGTACATCATTCTCGAAAACCCGATCAACTGGGTTTACTTCAAGAATTTCGGATTCGTAACCTGCGAGTGCCTTAAGTACGAGGTTGCTGATGACGGTAAGTGGTACAAGTACATCGGCGCCGAGGCCCTTGTAAACGGTCAGACATCATATGTCGTAATCGCTTTCAGCTCTGACGATAAGGAAGGTACGATCATCGGCTATTATAATGCTGATATCATTAACGATACTTATGATGTAAATCAGGGTTGTCAGTTTACCGAGAATGATCAGATCATTTTCGTTAAGGAATACTTTGACGGCAATACCCAGACTATGGAATACTCTGAACTCGGTGATGCTGTTTCATACGAGAAGGCTCTCGAGCTTTACAACTATTCAACAGTTAATTACGATGACGTTGAGTGCTACATCGCATTCGATCTTTATGATGTATACAACAACGATTATTATCTCCCGTTAAGACCCGGTAAACCGGCTTACGAGATCAACGTTCAGAGAGGCGATGACGGTTACTCTAACGGCGGCAGCTACGATGAGGGTACACTTGATGCAACCACAATGCTCGGCTACGTCGTTACTTATGATTCGAGCAACGCCGTTGGAAATGCAGACGACATTGAATGGGTATTTGAAGACGGAACTTTCTCTGATGACTGCATCTATCCTTCAGGCACATCAACGATCTCGCTTGTAGCGTATACTTCAGAATACTCTGATGAAGAATACGAATTTGAGTACTACTACAGCCCTGATACCATGTTCTCTGACAGAGAGCTTCAGGCAGATGTATACAGCGGTGTTGCCACATGCATCGAAGAAGGAGACGGATACGCATATCACTTCGACTTTACAGGCGGTGTACAGCCGGGATATTACATTATCACCATTAATTTAAAGGGTGCAAACAACAGGACAATTATCTCTGTCTGCCTTGTTGAATGAGATTGATCGGATAAGAGGATTTAAAGAATGAAGATGACCGGAGCACAGATACTTGTCGAGACCTTGATAGAACAAGGTGTTGATACGGTGTTCGGTTTTCCGGGCGGAATGGTCGTAGATATCTATGACAAACTCTACGACAAGCAGGATAAGATCAAGCACATCCTGACCGCTCACGAAGAAGGTGCTGTTCACGCGGCAGATGGTTATGCAAGATCCACCGGAAAGACCGGAGTCGTTATCGCGACTTCCGGTCCCGGTGCAACCAACCTTGTCACCGGAATCGCTACGGCTTATCTTGATTCGATCCCTCTTGTTGCCATTACGGGCAACGTAAGAAATTCCATGATCGGAAGAGATTCATTCCAGGAGATCGATATCACCGGCATTACTCTTCCCATCACAAAACACAACTTCTTCGTACACAAGATTTCCAAGCTCGCAGATGTTGTGAGAAAAGCTTTTGAGATAGCACAGTCCGGAAGACCCGGCCCCGTTCTCATCGATATTCCGAAAGATGTCCAGGAGGCTGTTTTCGATTACAAGAAAAAGCCTGTCGAGAAACCTGAAGTTCTTCCCGGCTGCAACACAGAAGATATCGATAAAGCAGTACAGCTTATCAAGGAATCTAAAAGACCTTATATCTATTTCGGCGGCGGTGCCGTAAGGACAGAACTCGGCGAAGACATAATCAAACTTGCCGACAAACTCGATGCCGTAATCGGATGTTCCATGATGGGACTTTCCGAGATACCTTCCGACTCTCCGAGATTTTTGGGAATGCAGGGAATGCACGGACGTTATGCATCCTCTGTTGCGCTTGCAAAAGCAGATCTGATACTCGCTCTGGGCGTAAGATTTTCGGATAGGGCAACGGGAAAAACGGAGAAGTTTTCTCTCTCCGCAACGAAGATCCACGTTGACTGCGACCGCGCTGAAATCGGCAAGAATATTCCTGTTGATCTCGGTGTCTGCTGTGACATAAAAGATTTCGTAAAGAAGCTTACGCACGCTGTTCCCCAGCGTAAGAATACAGAATGGATCAAGAAGGTTGACCAGCTCAAGCAGAGAGAGGCAGATGCATATGAAGGTCTTCCTTTCCTTCCGCGTGATACGATCAACATCATGTCCGACATCGTAAAACCCGATACAAGGATCGTTACTGACGTTGGCCAGCATCAGTGCTGGACAGCTCAGTTCTTCAAGTTCAGAAACAAGCGCACATGGATCACATCAGGCGGTCTTGGAACCATGGGATTCGGTCTTGGCGCTGCAATCGGAAGCTATATGGGAACAGGCAAGAGAAGTGTTCTTATCACAGGAGACGGAAGCTTCGGCATGTGTCTTAACGAACTTGCAACTGCAGTAACTTACAATGTTCCCGTTACGATAGTTATCTTCAATAACCATGCACTTGGAATGGTACGTCAGTGGCAGAAAGTTTTCTTCGACGGAAGATTTTCGAATACCACGCTTGACCGTAAGACAGACTTTGTAAAGCTTGCTCAGGCGTTCGGTGCAAAGGGTTTTAAGGCTACCGACAAAGAATCTTTTGAAGAAGCATTTAAGAAAGCATACAAAGTCAAAGGACCTGCTGTGATCGATCTTACGATAAAGACCGACAGCGTTGTTCTTCCGATGTTAAAACCGGGTGGAACATTCAACAATCTCATCTTGAGAAGGGAGGATATCAGCGATGCAGAAAAATAAGATAATCATTGCGATCTACGTTGATAACCAGTACGGTGTCCTCTCACGTGTTACCGCCATGTTCACAAGACGCGGATATAACATTGACTCCCTCACGGTAGGTGAGACGGAATCTCCTGAATATTCCCGTATCACTATCACTTTAAGTGCAGAGAAAAACGAGAAGGATCAGGTTGTATCCCAGCTCCGTAAACTCTACAACGTTAAAAAAGTCATCGTTCTTTCTGCAGAAGAATGTATCAAGAGAGAACTTCTTCTCATAAAGGTCAGGAACACCGAACAGCAGCATGCCGACATCGTTGAAGCGACAAATATTTTCCGCACGAAGATCATCGACTTCACAGATGAAGCAATCAGCATCGAAGCCACAGGTGACAGCCAGAAGATCGATGCATTCATCGAGTATATGAAGAAGTTCGACATCATCGAAATGTGCCGTACCGGCCTTGTTGCTCTTGACCGCGGCAGCGCAAACATCTGGTCTGAACACGAAGACTGATGAATTAATACAAATTTAACTTAATTCGCTCCCTCAATCGTTTATAATTTAATCAAAGGTCAAAGCCTTTTGAAACTTCAAAACGGAAGGGAGTGATTTTATGAAGATCACTACACAGGGCAACGGAATTCGCATCGGTACAAGACTTGAAGAGAAGATCGCCGCCAAGATGTCTAAGTTCGACAAGTACTTCGGCGATGAAGGTTCACTCAATGTCCGTATCAGACCTGAAGGTCCCGAGATGATTGTTGAGATCACAATGAAATTCGACGGTAAGATCTTAAGGGCTGAGGCAAGTGATGAGGATATCCTTACAGCAGTTGACAGAACAGTCGATAAGCTTGAATCTCAGATCAGAAGACAGAAGACCAAGTTCCTTAAGAGAAAGAAGGACTTCCCGGGAATCGTTAATTATCTCGAGGATGACGGCGGAGCAGATTTCGACTTCGTTGACGAGAAGGATGATAAGATCTCAAAGCGTAAGCAGTTCGCTTTAAGACCCATGACATCCGAAGATGCTATCCTTCAGCTTGAGATGCTCGGACACGATTTCTTCATATATCTCGACAGTGATACAAATTCAGTATGTGTTGTTTACAAGAGATATGACGGAGGTTACGGATTACTCGAACCTGAATACTGATATCTGATCAAGTTAAAAATATATCCGGGGGCTGCCTTAATGGCAGCCTCTTTTTTGCAAGGCGGAATAAGTGCGTGTATTATATTTTCAAAACCCAAAGGGAGATAAAAGATGGATTATAAGTTTCTCGGACACGAGACTGCAGATACAGTAAAGCCGGTTGATAACAGTGAATACAGGATCGATTCGCTTCTGGATCTTTTCGATGTGTTGTCGGATGGGATCTGGAGGATAGAGACATGTGCGCCGAGGCTCCGTGTTGACTGGAGTGAGGAAAACATTACTTTGGGCCAGTGCTCAATTACGGCTTTTCTTGTTCAGGATATTTTCGGCGGGGAAGTATACGGGATCTTAAGACCCGGCGGAAACTACCATTGCTATAACGTGATTGACGGTAAGCAGTATGACCTTACTATCGAGCAGTTTGGTGATGAAGCCGGAAGCCTTGTTTTTGATGACAGCAATCCGCAGAGCCGTGAGGTTCATTTTGCAAAGCAGGAGAAATACGAGAGATATCTCCTTTTGAGAAAACTTCTCAAAGAAGTCCGCGGCGCATAAGCACCGTGCATAAATATATACCCCTTATACCGATTACTCTGTAACACATTTGTTTTACAAATGCCCTTATTGCCGTGATAAACTTACGTGGGGAATTTTAGGACTACAATAAGGAGCATTGTATGATCAAACAGATATTTTCGGTATTTATAATGGCAGTCATTACTGCTGCTTTAAGTACTGTGGCATGGGGTTGTGAGGTAAGGTCCGGCGCGAACAGAGGCTGGGTCTATTCCGGTGATGCCGCTTTCTATTATGATGAGCATGGCGAAGAGTATTCAGGAATGCACGTTATGCCTGAAGACGGAACCAGAAGATACTTCGATGAAGAGACCCACATCATGGCTACGGGCGAGACTGAGATCGACGGCAGCAAGTATCTGTTTGATGCTGACGGCGTAATGATGACAGGTTTCCAGGAAGTAGACGGCGCCCTCAGATACTACAGCGTTGAGACGGGCATCATGAAGACTGGTTGGTATAAGTCTGATAACGGTACCTATTATTTTGATCTTTATACCGGCGACGCCGCTTCAGACTGGACTGAAATCGACGGCAGCCTTTATTATTTCTCACCTGAAGATTTCACTGTTACCAAGGGTCTGTTCGGCAACGAGGACGGTAAGTATTATGCCGATCCCGACACCGGTAAAGTATCCAAGGGCCTTCAGATTATTGAAGACAAGCAGTACTACTTTGACGAAGACACAGGTCTTATGAAAAAGGGCTGGATCAATATCGAAGACGACAAATATTATTTTGATGAGATAACCGGTGAAGGAATCGACGGCATCATTGAGGTTGAAGGTTCAAGACATGGTTTTATCGCAGGCAAGATGATCAGAGATGAGAGAGCTGTCGGAGATAATCACCTTTACTATTTCGATGATGAAGGCAACATCACACGCGAGGTTGACGGCAATCAGCCGATGGTCGCTTTAACTTACGATGACGGTCCTTCGATCTATACGGATGCGATCCTCGACGTTTACGAGGAATACGGACAGAAGTGCACATTCTTCATCGTAGGTGACAGAATCTCCTGGAATGAGGAAGCAGCCATCCGTGAATATGAACTCGGCTGTGAGCAGGGCAACCACACATACAGCCATAACAGACTTACAGATCTTGACGGAGAAGGCCAGCTGGATGTTCTTAAGGGAACAGATGACGAACTTATCAGGATTACAGGTAAGCCCTCCACATGTTTAAGACCTCCTGAAGGCAGATGGGATGATACGCTTAAGGAAGTATGCGGATGCCCGATCATCTTGTGGAGCGTCGATTCACGTGACTGGGAGAGCAGAAATGCGGATAAGGTATATAATGCAATAGTCGGCAAGGTAAAAGACGGTGACATAGTTCTTATGCATGACCTCTATGAATCTACAGCCGATGCAACGGCAAGGATCGTTCCCGCGCTTGTTGATGCAGGTTTCCAGTGCGTTACAGTAGAAGAGATGGGAATCCTTAAGCAGGGCGGACTTGAAGACGGAGTTGTTTACTATTCAATAGAAAACAGATAATCTTAATGTATGGATAACATAACTGATTATGTCCGCTGGGTAGGCGGTACCGGCTTTGAAGGCAGGCCCTTTTCAAGAGTCGATAACATCGTGCTCTGTCAGTTATCTTATCTCGACCTTAAAGACATTCCCGAGATCAACGAAGAAGACGGCGTAATGACGCTCAGGGAAGCTGTCATGTCGCTTACCAATCTCGGTTTTTCGATCAGGAAAATGGCACCCGATGACAGCGAGCGTTTTACGGCGCTCGTAAAGGCTGCCGCAAACTCGAAAAGATTCGGCGACCTTTATATCTCATCCTTCACGGATATTCTCAACGAAGAAGACTCGATACAGTTTTCCGCAATGACCTTCTCGCCCGAGAAGAAAGGCGGCTGGGCCTTTGTGGCTTACAGAGGCACGGATAGCACTATTGCCGGTTGGAAAGAAGATTTCATGACAAGCTTTATGCTGACTTCTTCGCAGACCATGGCAGAAGATTATCTCCGCAACGCGCTTAGATCGTTCGATACCGTACTTGTCGGAGGTCATTCAAAAGGCGGCAATCTCGCAGTTTATGCTGCAGCTGTGTTGCCCGATGAACTTTTCGACAGAGTTGAACATATTTATTCGAATGACGGTCCGGGATTCTGTCCTGAAGTCTTAAAAGAAGATCTCATCAAGAAGGCTAATCCGAAGACGACCAGGATCATTCCTGAGTTTTCAGTTGTCGGAAGTCTGTTCGCACCGGAGATAGATGACAGTTACATCGTCAAAAGTGACAAACAGATGGCCGAGCAGCATGAGCTCTGCTCCTGGGGGATCGACCATGGTGATCTTCTTTTATCAGCTGACGGTCTGGATCCTTTGGCTGAAAGGATCAACATGGGTATCGATAAGTGGATCTATTCCGTTGACATTAACGAGAGAAGAAGATTCATCAATGCCTTCTTTGATTCCATGAGTGAGGACGGAACACAGACTATTGAAGAATTCACTGCCCAGGGTACCAAAGGATGGGAAAGAATTCTGAATGTCGTATTAGGTGACGATAGAGGCTTAAGAATTGCGGCTGCTGCATTGCCGGATCAGATGTTCTTTGACGGAGAAGGCAAAAAACTAAACAGATCAGGCGTTGTAAGGCAGTTCAGAAGATCAGAACTGGCAAAAGGACTTGCCATGATGATTGCCGGACTCATCGGCTTTCTTATACCTGAAGAATTCCTTTTCTTTTTTGTAAGCATTCTTCTTGTTACTGCTACGGTTATTTCTATTTCTCTAACCATAAAGAAAATGAAAAAAGACAACTGGAATTTCCAGCCTCATCTTGTAGATGCAATTGTTTCCTTTGCGCTTGTAGCAACCACGGTAATAACGTTTGTAAAGGAAGGCGCTCTCTTTGTCATGGCGAGCGGAATCTTTGCAGCTTTGCTTTTCGCAGCTGCTTATAACGGAATGGCCAAAGCGAAAAAGACACATAACAGGAAATATGCGGTCATTATGATAATCTTAAGTGCCGTTTGGGCTGTCAGCGGAATCTACATTCTGTTTGCTCCTGAAAGCACTCTTAAGGTTTATATGATGATCGTAGGATCGGTCGCGATCTGCGACGGACTCGTACGCGTAATAAGGTCTTACAGAAGAAGACACCGCTGGTATGCAAAGTAAACAAGCTGTTTGTTTTGTGATATACTCAATTTATTATGACAAGAAGGGAGCTCTCATATGGCAGACGATTTGAACGAGAAGATGGAACCTGAGATCTCTGAGGCTGCAGAAGCAGTAGAAGAGGTTGCTAAGGAAGAAGCTGCTGTTGTAGAAGCAGCTGAAGAAAAGGCTATAGATGCAGGCGAAGCAGTTGCAGCGGCTGCAGTGACAGCTTCCGCAGCAGGCAAAGAAGCAGCAAAGGAAGCAGCGAAAGAAGCAGATGCAGCTGCAAAGGCTGCCAAGAAGGCCGAGGAACAGGCTGCCAAAGAGGCTGCCAAGAAGCAGGCCGCAGCAGATAAGGAAGCAGAAAAGGCAAAGGCTGCCCAAGAGAAGGCAGATGCCAGACTTGAAAAGAAGAGACAGAAGAGAGCTGCACAGCAGGCGCTTATCGATGCATGCCCTCCGCAGTACAGACCTGTATCAACATCCAAGTATTTCTGGCTCGCATTCCTGAGCGCTATTCCGTTTGTCGGATTTATCGCTACTATCTTCCTTTCTATTGCAGGACGCAACAGGAATGTTAAGAACTTCGAGAAGGCGATCCTTGCTTATTACATCATTGCAATAGTCATCGCACTTATTGCACTCATCGTTATCGGAGTTGCTCTTCCTGCAGAGATCAGAAGTAACGTTCTGACCAGTTTAAGAGAGATTGTCGGTTCAGTAAACATAGGCTGAGCTTTCAGATCGTAACATTGGTAAACCCTAGGGCTGTCTCGCATCTGAATGCGGGGCAGCCCTTATTTGTTGCCTTCTTTTTATCCTGATGTCTCATGGTTGTAACATTGTTATTCTACAATCGGGATATCAAGATAAGAAAAGAGGGGAAATGGTTATATGGACGACAGACTTATTTCAAAGAAAGATCTGCTTACAAAGGAAGGAATCTCTTACGGCACGCTCTACCGCTGGAAGCGTCAGGGCTTGATTCCCGAGAGCTGGTTTATTCATAAGGCAACGGAGATCGGACAGGCTACCTTCTTCCCCGAAGAGAAGATCACAGCAAGGATCGCACGCATCAAGGATCTCAAGAGCGAGCTTTCCGTTGACCAGATGCAGGAACTTTTCTCTGCTAACGTAGAGAGCTTCAAGATCCCCATGCAGGATTTCAAGGATCTCGAGATCGTCGGCAGAATGTCACTTACAGCATTCACTTCTGTTTTTCCGATGAAGGATCTTCTTGACTTCAACGATGTTTTCGCGATGTATGTAATCGATCATCTTATGAAGCTTTCCGGAATCTATCTCGAAGACGCAAAGCAGGTATTAAGACTTCTTTGCAAGTATCTCTCCACTGAGACATCCAAGGAATACCAGCTCATTCTTCTCCGCAAGATGGGTGTTCCGATGACCGTTCTCGTAAGAGGCGAAGACGAGATCCTCTTGGAAGACAATGCTGAGATCATCGCTTGCGCAAATCTCGGTGAGTTCGAAGAAGCTCTCAAGGATCAGCTCATTGCCTGATAAATCTTATGGCTGAGATCGACAAACAGCTTATCGAAGTATTAAGTGTACTGTCAGAAAGTGTCAGGTTTAAGATCCTGTCCCTGATATCTTCGAAAGGCGAACTTACGGCAAAGGACATCCTTTCCGAATTCGATTTCACACAGCCTACTTTGTCACATCACATGTCATGCCTTAAGGAAGCAGGTCTTGTGAATGTTGAAAGAAGAGGAAGATTTGCTTACTACTCCGTAAACAAAGACACGATCGATCTTGTCCTTTCAGGTATTGAATCTCTTAAGTCAGGCTCGAAAAAGGCAGAGAAGGCAAAAGACTCTTCTGATAACACTGACAAAGAGCTGAAGAAGAGCAAGAAAAAGAAGAAAAAGGATAAGGGCAAAAAGAAGAAGAAAGATTGATCCGCAATCTTAAATAAATCCATAAACGGCCGGGATCGAATTTACAAATCCCGACCGTTTTTGTTGGTATAATTTATTTTACAACCGTGAATGTTGTGGAATTCATTCCGGAATAGATTACAGGGGGGTAGATTTATATGGCTTATTGCAGAAAATGCGGGGCACAGCTCAAAGAAGATGATGTGTTTTGTTTCTTGTGCGGACAACCAATCAACAGGCAGGCAAATAAGGAAGCTTTTGCTGTAGCTGAAACCAGCAATGAAACTGTGGTATCTGAACAGGCACGTCCACAGATGAGCAAAGAAGAGAGCATTGCACTTGCTGAAAAACTCAGGGATGAATATTCGGCTATCGAGAGACTTCAGAGGGAGATTAACGATAATCAGACAGCGCTTAAGAAACCTGTTGTCTTATCCGGCAGACGTTATTCCATGTTCAGATTTTTCTGGCCGTTTTTCATTTTTGCATACCTTGCTCTTAACGTTATTTATATCGTAGGCATCATTATCAGTGCCGGAAATGATGATGCGGACGGAATTCTCGCCTCATTTTTTATTGCTATAGCTGCTGCTGTCGGTATTCTGATCTTTGGCGGTATTCATGCCAGCCGCAAAAGAGACAGGCTTAACGAACAACTTGGTGAAGAGGAATACATGATCCGTAAGAGACAAAGAGATCTTGAGACACATACTGCAGAGAGCATGAAAAAGCTCACCATCAAGAAAAAAGGCGTCAGCGAATATCAGAATCTCGTTCCGTCAAGATTCAGGGCGAAGCATTACATGGAAAGGGTGCTTATCCTCATCCGGACTGACAGGGCGGCAGACTTTTACGAAGCGATCGGTATGCTGGAGTAAAAACAGAATAACTGAGCATCAAAAAGGGCACCCCGGATGAGATGCCCTTTAATCTTTAAGTTAAATAACCGGATGTTATTTTTTTGCTGTCTGTGCCTTGAGGGAGTCTCTGATCTCTGTAAGGAGCTTAACTTCTTCGGACGGCTCAGGTGCAGGTGCGGGTTCTTCCTTCTTGCCCTTCTTAAGCTTCTTGCCAATACCGCTCTTAAGTGTGTTGATGGCCTTAAGCATAATGAAAAGGATGATAGCCATGATAAGGAAATTGATGATGGCTGTTATGAATGCACCGTAGTTAAGTGAAAGGCTCTGGATCTCTTCGAGAGTAAGACCTGTGTAGTCAACCCAGGGAAGTCTGATAGATCCTGCGATCTCAGTACCGCCGACAGAAGCGATCAAAGGATTAATGAAACTGTCTGTAAAGGAAGTAACGATATCCTTGAATGCAGCACCGACGATAACACCGATAGCCATATCAACTACATTGCCCTTGAGTGCGAATTCCTTGAATTCTGAAATTAAACCCATAATATTTCCCTCCTGATGGATTGTTGTTAAAAACCCCGGGCCTGCATAACAGACCCGGGAAGTTTTACGGTATTAAATTGTAGTTCAGGCAAACTTTCTTGCTTCTTCGGGAAGGCTTTCAACCTCACCGCTGTAAAGGATAGTAGCTGTAACAGGTGTATCCTTCAGGAATGCATCAAGCTTCAAAAGGAATGCGCCGAGGCCTTCGGGATCGTAGTTGTTGGCAACTTTGCAGATCGCATCAACATAGATATGTGTTAAGTCGTAATCTTTGGAGCAGATACCGCAGATGAAAGCGAGAACCTGGTCAAAACCTTCGATGGGGTATTCCTTCATATTTACAAGACGAACTGTGGGCTTGAGAAGCTGGTCTAATCTGTTACCGCGTTCGAGGCATACTACGTTACTGTCTGTAGCTGCAACTGCGTTAATGTCATCGACGAGCTTTGCTGTCTTGCCCGTGCCCTTAGGTCCTGCAATAAGTTTAATCATAAAATGTCTCCTTTGGGGATCATATTTCCATTGGATATTTGGATATGTTTATTTTAGTATAATTGGCACCTGAAATGAATATTAAAATGTAAAAAATCAGGAACATTTTTCGGTTTGCGTTATTTTTTCTAATATGGTAAAATTAGCCAGTTCATAAAAGAGTTTTTATCGAACGGACAGCGTTTTGCGTGTCCGTTTTTTGTTGTAAAAGGAGAAAAGAATTGGCTAAAAGATCTAAGGTGGCACAGGAAGCGTTTGAACTTGCTGAACCTGTTGTAGCCGGACTCGGTTTTGACCTTGTTGACTGTTCTTATGTTAAAGAAGCCAGGGGAATGGTCCTGACGCTCTACATCGATAAAAAGGGCGGCATCGGAATAGATGACTGCGAGACGGTAAGCCGTGCGGTAGATCCCGTCATCGATGCTTCAGCTTCCATTGATCCTGATTTCTTTGAAGTATCCTCTCCAGGACTTACAAGACCTCTGGAGACTGAAAAGGACTACAACAGATACAGCGGAGAGAAAGCAGACGTTACTCTCTATAAGCCTTTGGAAGGCAAGAAGAACTTTACTGCGGTCATCAAAGGCGCAGAAGGTGATAAGGCAACATTTGTGTTTGATAACGGAGAAGAGCTGACCCTCGCATTAGAGGAGATCGCTAAGGCCGTACGTCACATAGAATTTTAAGCAGGAGGAAATATAAAATGCCCAGAAAGAAGAATGAAGAGGAACCTAAGGATACAATAGTAAGTCTCGTTAAGCTCCTCGCAGAGGAAAGAGACATCGACGAGGAAGAAGTATTCCAGGCGATCGAGAGCGGTCTTGTAGCTGCATACAGACGTGAGTTCGGCGGCAACAAGCAGGATATCAAGTCCGTAAGCGCAGAGATCGACAGAGAGTCAGGTGAGATCTATGTATATAAACTCGCTGAAGTAGTTGACGATGTCGTAGATGAGGCAAACGAGATTTCCATCGAAGCTGCTAAGGAGCTTGGATATGAGGATGTTGAAGTCGGAGACGAGATCGAGATCGGTATCGACGTTGAAGACCTGGGACGCCTTGCTGCAAGCGCTGCTAAGAATGCTATCAACCAGAAGCTCAGAGATGCTGAGAGCATGAAGATCGAGAAGGAATTCTCCGGCAAGATCGGCGAGATCACTTCCGGTACCATCGTTCGTAAGGATGCAAGAAACGTATACGTAAACATCGGCCGTGCTGAAGCTATCGTTAAGCACGACGGTCAGATCAGAAACAACAGAAACGAGCATTACGATCAGGACAGGATCATGAAGTTCCTCGTAATGGGCGTTGAGGAAGCAAACGGCAGACCTTCCGTTGTCCTTTCCAGAACAGACGCAAGACTCGTAACAAAGCTTTTCGAGCTTGAAGTACCTGAGATCAAGGCAGGCGACGTTGTTATCAGATCAGTTGCAAGAGAAGCAGGTTCCAGAACCAAGATCGCTGTTTACTCAAAAGATCCCGATATCGATGCAAAGGGTTCCTGCGTTGGCCAGAGAGGCCAGAGAGTCCAGCAGATCATGAACGAGCTTGCTGAAGAGAAGATCGACATCGTTGACTGGAAGGAAGATCCTGCTCTCTTCATCAGCGAAGCTCTCCAGCCTGCAAAGGTTTCAAGAGTTGATACAGAGATCACAACAAACGAGAACGGTGAGGTCGAGAGATACGCCAAGGTTATCGTTCCTGACCAGCAGTTCTCTCTTGCAATCGGTAAGAGCGGCCAGAACGTACGTCTCGCTGCAAGACTTACAGGTTTCAAGATCGATATCAAGAAAGAGTCTGACGAGAGCGTAGAAGCATCCAAGGCACTTATCGATGACTTCACTGTTGTTGATGATGAAGCCGGCAAAGAGGAATAATCCTGCAGAGCGTTAATGTTATGAAGAAAAAGCCGCAAAGAAGTTGTGTATCATGCAGAACCGTAAGAGATAAAAGTGATCTCCTGCGTATTGTCATGACTCCCGAAGGAGAGGTTATGTTCGATCCCACCGGAAAGCTTTCCGGAAGAGGAGCATATCTCTGTCCCAGGGAAGAATGCATAACTGCTGAGCTTAAGAAGGCAGCAAAGCTTTCCAAGGGACTTAAGAAGCCTTTGACAGATGAAGAGATAAAGGCCCTTGCAAAATCACTTTTGGAAAGAATCGAAGAGAACTGATGACTGAAAAGGAAAGAGCATTTGGAATGATAGGGCTTGCAGCCCGCGCCGGAAAAGTCGTATCGGGAAGCGATGCGGTAAAAGGAGCGATCCGTTCGGGCAATGTCGAGCTGTTGATAATAACCCGTGACATTTCAAGGAACTCTCTCGATAAGATACTGAAGAACATGACAAGTGATAAAGAGATTGCCTGCTTCAGTTTTGCGACATCAGATGAATTAGGAGATGCATTAGGCAAGCCAAACAGAACAGTTGCGGCTATTACGGACAAAAGCTTTGCGGAAGGGATTTCCGCCATACTCGAGAATATCAACGAGGAGGAAGATACTTGATGAGTGAAGATAATGAGAACAAGAAGAGCGGCCTGACTGCCGGAGGCGTATCCGGAACCAAGAAGATGAGACTTGGCCGTGTACATAAGAAAAAGACGGAAGATGCACCTGAAGCTCCTGCAGAAGAAGTAAAGGTTGAAGTTGCGGCACCTGCACCTGCTCCCGTAGAGGCAGCAGAAGAGAAGCCTGCAAAGAAGACTGCAGCAAAGAAGGCAGCAGCTTCTGAAGAGGCGGCAGAAGAAAAGCCTGCAAAGAAGACAACCAAAAAGACTGCTTCCGAAGAAAAGGCTGAAGAGAAGCCTGCAAAGAAGACTGCAGCAAAGAAGGCAGCAGCTTCTGAAGATACGGCTGAAGAAAAACCCGCAAAGAAGACGACCAAAAAGGCTGCTTCTGAAGATAAGGCAGAAGAAAAGCCTGCCAAGAAGACAACAAAGGCTGCTGCTCCCAAGGCTGAAAAGAAGGCTGAGGAACCTGAAAAGAAGGAACCTGAAGTAAAGCCCGAAGAAAAGCCTGAAGCAAAGGCTGAAGTTAAGGCTGAAGTCAAGGAAGAAGTTAAAGAAGAGAAGAAGCCTGAAGTTAAGGCTGAACCTGTAAAGGAAGAAAAGAAGCCTGAAGTTAAGCCTGAGCCTGCAAAGCCCAGACTTTCTTCTGCGGTTATCTCACTTCCTGACGTTCCCGCAAGAGGCGAGACGATCAGAAGTTCAACTGTTATCACATATTCAGGAAGAGATAAGAAGAGCCCGATGAGAAGCGGCGGTTCCGGCGGATACCAGAACAACAGAGGCGGCGGATTCCAGAAGCAGGGCGGCGGCGCAGGCTTTGATAAGGATAAGGACGAAGACGGTTCACGTCCGCAGTTCAAGAGAGCACCCAAGCCGAGAGCAGAAGCTCCCATCGAAGATGCGAAGAAGAGCAGATCTTCTTATGCTGAGAAGAGTGCTTTCGACAAGAAGCATAACAATGCCGACAGAAGAGACGGCGAGAAGAACGCTAACATCGATAAGAGAAAGCAGTCCCGTACATCACAGTTCACAGGACGTGTTAACAGCGACGGTGATTACGATGATTTCTCATTCAGAAAGAAGAAAAAGAAGCAGGAAGCACAGCAGGCTGTTGTTGAGCAGGTAATCACCGAGATCAAGATCCCTGCATTCATCACAGTTAAGGAATTTGCCGAAGGTATCGGCAAGAAGAGTTCCGACATCATCATGGCTTTGATGAAGCTTGGCGTTATGGCTACTATCAACCAGGAACTCGATTTCGATACGGCATGCCTCGTTGCAGACAGCTTCGGAATCAATGCAGAGCTTCTTGAGGAGAAGACAGAGGAAGATATCCTTTTCAACGATGAGGATAATCCGGAGAACCTCGAGACAAGACCTCCGGTCGTCGTTGTTATGGGTCACGTTGACCATGGTAAGACATCACTCCTCGATAAGATCAGATCTTCCAACGTTACCGAAGGCGAAGCCGGCGGTATCACACAGAAGATCGGTGCTTACACCGTAAGACTCAAGGGACGTCAGATCACATTCCTTGATACCCCTGGTCACGAAGCGTTCACCACGATGAGAGCAAGAGGTGCACAGTTCACCGATATCGCTATCCTCGTTGTAGCTGCAGACGACGGTGTAATGCCTCAGACGATCGAAGCTATCAACCACGCCAAGGCTGCTAATACAGAGATCATCGTTGCGATCAACAAGATCGATAAGCCGGGTGCAAATCCTGACAGAGTTAAGCAGGAACTTACGCAGTATGGTCTCATCTGTGAAGAGTGGGGCGGCCAGACGATCATGGTACCTATTTCCGCTAAGCAGGGTACAGGTATTGATGATCTTCTCGAAAACGTTCTCCTCACAGCAGACGTCATGGAACTCAAGGCAGATCCCAAGGGTCAGGCTAAGGGTGCCGTTATCGAGGCTAAGCTCGATAAGAACAGAGGTGCTGTTGCATCAGTTCTCATCCAGCGCGGTACTTTGAGACAGGGCGATACTGTTGTATGCGGACCTATCCTCGGTAATGTAAGAGCTATGTACGATGACAAGGGCACACCTATCAAGAAGGCTGGTCCTTCTATCCCTGTTGAGATCTTAGGTCTTCCTGAGGTTCCTCAGGCAGGTGAGATCCTCTTTGCGGTAGACGATGATAAGACAGCAAGACAGCTCGTTGAAAAGCGTAAGATCAAGCAGAGAGAAGAGCAGCTCCACAGATCATCCAAGATGAGCCTCGATACACTTGCAGCCCAGATGGCAGCAGGCGACGTTAAGGACCTCAACATCATCATCAAGGCTGATGTCCAGGGTTCTGTCGAAGCCGTACAGCAGTCTTTGGAGAAGCTCACAAACGAAGAAGTTAAGATCAATGTCATCCACGGCGCAGTCGGTGCGATCAACGAGTCCGATATCGTTCTTGCTGACGTATCCAACGCTATCATCATCGGCTTCAACGTAAGACCTTCACAGATGATCATTGATAAGGCTAAGGAAACAGGCGTAGACATCAGACTCTACAGCGTCATCTATAACGCTATCGAAGATGTCGAGAACGCTATGAAGGGTATGCTCGCACCTAAGATCGAGGAAGTTGTCTGGGGTCATGCAGAAGTCAGACAGCTCTTCAAGGTCAGCGGCATCGGTACTATCGGCGGATGCTATGTTACTGATGGTAAGATCCTTAGATCTTCCAACGTCAGAGTCATCAGAGACGACGTCGTTGTTTATACAGGTGTTCTCGGTTCATTGCAGCACGAGAAGGATTCTGTAAAAGAAGTAGTATCCGGACACGAGTGCGGTCTTACAGTCGAGAAGTATAACGACATTAAGATCGGCGACGTTATCGAGGCATTCGGCAACGTCGAAGTTAAGAGGGACTGATATGAAAAACAGAAGACCTGAGATAGTCGGAGATGAGATCCAGAAGATCATCTCGACAATAATCTCGACAAAGTTAAAGGATCCCAGAGTTCCTTTGCTGACGTCTGTTACGTCTGTCAAGATGAGCCGCGACTTATCTCATGCGACAGTGTTCATCTCCGTATACGGCGATGAGAAAACACAAAAAGAAGCTATGGAAGCCATAGAACATGCAAAAGGTTTTATCCGCTACGAGACCGTACAGGAGATAAACTTAAGAGTCGCTCCCGAGCTCAGCTTCAAACTTGATAACACTCTTAACAATGCCCTCAGGATGGAGGCTTTGATCGATAAGACGATCAAGGAAGACGAAGCAAGACGTCTTGCAAGAGAAGAGAAAAACGGAACTAAGGAAGAAGGTGGCGAAGAAGCGTAACTGCTTCTTTGCCACTCCTTTTTACCCGGTAGATTAGAACGGAGATTCGTAATGAGAGAACGCTATAAAGAAGGCAGCGCAAGAAGCGCGAAAAACATCTTAAGCGTTATTGAAAAAGCCAAACAGAATGACGAGGTAATACTGGTCTTTCTTCACAGGAGCGTTGACGGAGACTGTGTCGGATCGGCATCGGGAATCTGCTCCATGATCAGAAGCTTTGGAGTTTCTGCTTATGTTGCCATTCCTGAAGCTTTGCCTGAGAACATGAAGTTCTTAGGGATCGAAGATCTGTTTTTCCGTCCCGACGGTAATACGCATCTTGCAGAAGAATTCACAACATCAGGAACTCTTGCAGGCAAGAAGATCGGTGCTGTAATCGCGACTGATATTTCCGAATCGTCAAGAATGGGAATATGCGGTGAGATATTTGATTCAGTTGAACCTAAGATCGTCATCGACCACCATGCTTCGGTAACTTTAAGATCCGATAATCTCTGGATCGATCCCGATGCTTCATCTGCTAGTGAGATGGTCTTCTATGTGGCAGAGCAGATCTCTGCCATTACCGGAAAGGAAATGAAGGACATCATTACTTCCAATGCTGCTAAGGCAGTACTTGCCGGAATCGTTACGGATACCGGAAGATTCACATTTAAGAATACGCGTCCCGAGACGCTTGAAACCGCAGGTCTTCTCATTGAACTCGGCGGTGATATCTCAGAAGTTTGCTATAACCTTTTCGACAGAAAGACAAAGCAGAAATTCCGTTTGTCCGCAAAGGCAAGATCGGAAGTTCAATTCTATTATGATGATAAATTCGCACTGACTGTTGTTCCTTATTCACAGTTCGTTGAATACAACGCCGGACCTGACGGCGTTGATGATGTTGTATCCGCAATGCGTGACATTGACGGTGTTGAGCTTGCCATAGTTTTGAGAGAACTTGAGAACGGCGAGATCAGAGGCAACATCAGATCACAGGATTATTTTGACTGTTCCAAATTTGCCGAGATCTACGGCGGAGGCGGTCATTTAAGAGCTGCAGGTTTTACTGCAAAGAATATCGATATTTACAAGCTTGCCGAAGAAATCGTGAGCAAGGTTCAGGACGCTTTATGATTCAGGACGGATTCATCCTTGTAGATAAGCCTGAAGGATGGACTTCATTTAAGACCGACCGTTTTGTCGGCGGTCTTCTCGGCACCAGAAAAGTCGGACACCTTGGAACGCTCGATCCGTTTGCGACGGGTCTTCTTCCTGTGTTTGTCGGCAAGGGCTTAAAGTTCTTAAGATTCTGCGAAGGCTTTGATAAAGGTTATTCCTGCAGATGCATTTTCGGTGCGAGAACAGATTCAATGGATAAGACGGGAGAATTCATTTCCGAGAACTATCCGAATGAATCCGATCTTGATGAACTCGCCCGTACTGATTACAAAACGGTGCGTGATGCATTCTTAAAAGTCAAGGCCATAAAAGAGCAGCTTCCGCCTGCGTATTCTGCGAAAAAGATCGACGGCAAAAAGGCTTATGAACTTGCAAGAAAAGGCGAGCTGCCTGATCTGAAACCTGCGCCCGTAACGATCTATTCCCTTGATATAACAAACATAGAAGTGCCGGAAAAAGGACTTGCAGTTGATTTCGACTGTCTGTGTTCAAAGGGAACATACATAAGAACGATCTGCTCTGACTTGGGTGACATCACAGGTTACGGAGCTTACGCAGAATCTTTGAGAAGGACCATTAACGGTCAGTTCAACGTAAAGGATGCATTTACTCCCGATGAACTTCAGAAGATGGTAGAAGCGGGTGATTTCTCATTTGTAAGAGATGCTTCTGAGACGATTACTTTCCTGCCTGAGATAAAGCTTGATGCTAAGCAGACTAAAGATATCAAGTTCGGCAGAAAGATCGCTTTTCCTTTTGATGTGAAAACCGAAGGTGACGAACGCATCTACTACAGGGCAACATCTGAAGACAAGCTTATTGCCGTTGTTTTCCCTGCAGTCGAAAAAGGTGAATTGGTAATGAGAATAGAGAGGCTTTACGCTCATGATTAAAGTATGCAATACATACAGTCTTAACGATCTGCCTCTAGGAACAAAGGGAAGAGTTTTGGCGCTCGGCATGTTCGACGGCCTTCATATGGGACACCTCGACATAATCAAAAAAGCAGTTTCAGTAGCTGAACGAGACGGGCTTACTTCAACGGTCCAGACATTTAAGAATCTTTTCAAGCAGGACAGTAAGACGCTTTATACTCCGGCCGAAAGATTAAAGCTTGTAAGTCAGACAGGTGCTGACGAACTTCTGGTATTGGATTTCGATGAAGTTAAGGACATGGAGCCTGAGGAATATTTAAGAAACATCCTGCTTTACCGCTGCGTTGCCGATACGCTCATCATGGGTGAAGATTACAGGTTCGGCAAAGACGCAAAGGGCGATGTCGCCATGATAAAAGCATTTGCAAAGGAAAACGACATAAGAGTTATCGTTGTTAAGGATCACCTGCTTGAAGGCACGGATAAAAAGATATCAACAACATGGCTCAGGGATGCGCTTTCTGAAGGCGATGCCGATCTTGCAAGAGACCTGTGCGGCGGAAGAGATTATGTATATTCCGGCAGATGCGTTCAGGGCAAGCAGATGGGCAGGCAGATGGGATTTCCTACAGCAAACATCATCGTGCCGGAAGATAAGTTTGTCGTAAGAAGAGGCGTATATGTATCGCGCGTGCACCTGGGAAAAAGAACTCTTTACGGCGTAACCAATATCGGCAGAAGACCTACGCTTGAAGATGCCGTAAACGATGTTGTCGAGACATATATTTTCGACTTTGACGAAGATATCTACGGTGCTGATCTTGAGATCGGTCTCATGCATTTTTTAAGGCCCGAGTCGAAGATGACTTCCAAGGAAGAGCTTATAAATGCCGTAAACCTTAATAAGGAACAGGCTTTGGAATACATTAAAAACCACACTTAAACCGCAAAAACGAAGTGCCGAAAGTTGTATACTTCTTTTTGTGGTAATATATCAGGGATTTACTGACCCTTATTAAAAGGGCAGGGAGGATAAGGAAACATGATAAATTACGTTGATGTTAAGTTCCCGGGACTGGGATGGACACTGAATGTTAATCCGGTTGCATTTACCATCGGAAGCATTGAGGTTTACTGGTACGGTCTCCTGATCGCCGCTGCGCTTGTATTGAGCGTTATCCTGGCTGTTAAGCAGGCAAAGAGCCTGAAGTTTCCTGAGGGACTTGTTTACGATACGATCCTTATGATCATTCCCTGTGCGATCATCGGCGCAAGAGCTTATTTCGTCGCATGCAACTGGGATTACTATGGCAAGAACTTAAAGGCCATCTTTGACTTAAGATCCGGCGGACTTGCAATTTACGGCGGTGTCATCCTCGTATTCATCGGAGGCATCGTTATGTGCCGCGTAAGAAAGATCCCTTTCATGGAACTCGCTGATTACTGTGTTGTTTATCTGCCTCTGGGTCAGGCTATCGGAAGATGGGGTAACTTCTTCAATCAGGAGTGCTTCGGTACTACAACAACACTTCCCTGGGGCATGACAAGTTCTACAATCCAGAGCTACCTTGAGACAGAATGCCCGAATCTCGTATCAACAATGCCCGTTCATCCGACATTTTTATATGAGTCACTCGCAGATCTCGCGATCTTCTTTATCCTGCTTTATATCAGAAAGCGTTCGAAGATCCCTTTCGAGACTTCATGCGCATATTTCGCACTTTACGGAACAGCAAGATTCTTCATCGAAGGCATGAGAACGGATTCTCTTTATATCGGTCATACGAGCATCAGAATCTCACAGCTTCTCTCTTTGATCTTTGTCATTGCTGCCCTCATTTATATTGCATATGCAAGAACCAAGAGATTCGAGAAGAAGGGTTTCCCCAAGAAGCTCTTTGCTGAAGAGACATCAGGAGAAGGTAAGAAGTAATAATGGATAAGGCTGGTTCCGGCGTTGTAAGACTTCGCGGGAAAGACGGTCTTAAGACCGTCGACTATTATCTTGTCGTGCCCGTGCTGGCAATGACGATAATCGGCCTTTATGTTCTTCAGAAGGTTCTTTCAAAAGGTTATGCCGCATATCCCGGTAACTACTACAGACAGATAGTTGCCACAGTAGGCGGTATCGTCGGCGCTCTCGTCATCAGTTTGCTTGACGAACATCTGCTTAAGATCGTCGGACGAATCTTATATGCGGCTTCACTTTTCCTTTTGATCCTTGTACCTATCGACGGTTATTCACTGGCTGCATCCTGGGGTGCTGACTCGTGGCTCAATCTTCCTATCATAGGTAACTTCCAGCCATCCGAGCTTGCCAAGCTAGGTCTCATCATGATGGCGGCTGATATTTTCGAGTCGATGCACAACAAGGAATATACGATCCTTAAAGGCTTCGGAATCATGGCTGCAGTTTATGCGCCGCCGATGCTCCTAATCCTTGCCCAACCTGACTTCGGTACGGCGATGGTTATCGTATTTACATTCGTATGCATGCTGTTTACATGGGGCGTAAGATACAGATACTTCCTTCTTGCGTTCTCATCCATCATCGTTATCGTTGTTCCTGCGGTATGGTTCTTCTACTTAAAGCCTTATCAGAAGGACAGGATCCTGTCACTCGTTTTCCAGGGATCAGACCCGCGTTCGGAGTATAACCTGATGCAGTCCAAAGCTGCCATCGCTTCCGGCGGTCTTACCGGAAACCACACGGGAATCCTTACGAGCGTTCCGGTTAAGGAGAGTGACTTTATTTTCGCGGCCATATCAGAACACATGGGATTCATCGGCACTACCGCCGTCATAGTCCTCGCGTTCTTCTTCCTGTGCAGATGTCTCTATGTTGCGGCCAAGGTTCCTTCCAAATCCGCTTCGTACATGCTGACGGGATTTACCGGATATTTCGCATTCCATTACATCGAAAACATGGGCATGGCAGTAGGACTTCTTCCCATCACGGGCATCCCGCTTCCTTTCATCAGTTACGGAGGCACGGCCATGCTGATCAATTATCTTGCATTCGGGGTTATACTCAATATTTCAATGTCGCGGAATACCTGACGTCAGGAGGATTTGTCATGAAGGGTAAGTGGAGACAGAATCTTCATATCGAGCCGCCGGAAGGCTGGATGAACGACCCTAACGGACTGTGTTTTTTTGACGGCTTTTATCACGTTTATTTTCAGTATTCGCCCGGCACTTCCAATGGTGAGAGTACAAGGCTCTGGGGCCACTATGTAAGTTCCGATCTGCTCTCGTGGAAATACAAAGGCATCGTTCTTGATGCCGACCTTCCTGAAGACAAGGACGGTGTATTCTCCGGTTCTGCAGTGACTTTTGGAGATCACGCTGAATTCTTCTATACGGGTAACGTAATGGAAGAAGGTGATTACGATTATGTCCTTAAGGGACGCGGCGCAAATGTTATCTATGTCGCTTCTACTGACGGCTCGGAGATGTCATCTAAAAAAGTCATTCTCAGAAACAGTGACTATCCTTCGTTTTGTTCGTGCCATGTAAGAGACCCCAAAGTAAGTTTTGAAGACGGCATCTATAAGATGGTCCTCGGAGCGCGAACCGTTGACGATAAAGGATGCGTTCTTCTTTATGAAGGAAAGGACATTGATTCCTTTGAATACAAAGGCTGCCTTACTGCCCCTGATATGGGTTACATGTGGGAGTGTCCTGACATGTTTGAATTGGAAGGCAGAAAGTTCCTGGCTTTATGTCCGCAGGGAATCCCACAAGGTGAATTCAGATTTCAGAATATATTCCAAAGCGGATACTATACATTTAACGGCGATGCGCTTGATGGTTTTGAAGAACTTGATTACGGTTTTGATTTCTATGCGCCCCAGACTTTTGCTCTGCCTGACGGAAGAAGGCTTCTTATCGGATGGATGGGCATAGGTGACGATTCATATTCCAATCCGACCGTTGAACTTGGCTGGCAGCATTGTCTGACACTGCCGCGCGAATTAAGCGTCGGTGCTGACGGTAAGTTATTGCAGAATCCTATCCGTGAATTGGCTTCTCTTAAGAAGAATACAAGAACTGTTGATGGCGAAGCCTGGGAAGGACTTCCTTTTGAAGTTAATGCATCAGAGTTTGCTAAGGAGTTCACACTCTCGGTATCAGGCGCAGAGATTACATGGAATAAATCTGAAGGAATTTTCAGTCTGCATTTCACGAACGGTGAAGGCTATGGCAGAAAAGAGCGTAAGATAAAACTCGATTCGCTTGATTCACTCCGCATCATTGCAGATGTATCTTCATTGGAAATATATGTAAATGACGGCCGCTATGTCATGTCGACAAGATTCTATCCCGAATACCGTCAGGTAAAGATCGCGGCAAACGGTGCATCTGCTTCTGTTACTTCATTGAGACTGAACGACACTCTTGTTGCGATCGGTGAAGCGCTTATCGATTTTATTCCTGACAAGAAAGGCTGTGAGTTTTACGAAGTAGGTGCATTCTCGCCTGCGGCAGGCGGCGCACCTGCCAATGTGTGCGGCGCGTTCTCAAAACTCGGCGGCAAGTCCCGAATGATCACTCAGTTGGGTCTAGATCCTTTTGGTGACATCATCACGAGAACCCTGAATGATGCAGGTGTAGATACTTCATTCATTTCTTATACTTCGGCTGCCAATACGGCCCTTGCTTTTGTAAGCCAGACCAAAGACGGCAAGAATACGTATTCGTTCTACCGCAATCCGTCTGCCGACATGCTTTTCGATGCGTCACAGGTAACAGGCGAGATGCTGGATGGGTGCTATGCACTGCATTTCTGCAGCGTGTCTTTAGGTGACTTCCCGATGAGGGATGCGCACCATGCGGCTGTCACCATAGCAAGAAGGCAGGGCGCGCTGATAAGCTTCGACCCCAATCTGAGATTCATGCTCTGGGATGACAAAGATGAATTAAAGCGTGTCATTTGGGAATTCATTCCGGATTGCGACATAGTGAAGATATCAGACGAGGAACTTGAGTTCATTGCAGGAACTTCTTCGATTGATGAGGCACTGCCTGCTCTGTTTAAGGGTAACGTTAAGCTCGTGATACTTACGAAGGGCAAAGACGGAGCAGATGCTTACACTTCTTCGGGATGCGTTTCGTCTGTCAGCCCTGCTGTTAATGCAATCGATACTACCGGTGCAGGTGACGGATTCATAGGTTCGTTCCTGTGGAAGCTCAGATCGTCAGGTGTAGGGAAGGATAACTTCACCGATTGTCCTCTGCCGGTAATCAAGGAATGTCTGGACTTTGCGAACCGCTTCAGCGCCATAAGCGTACAGCGGAAAGGCGCGATACCTTCGTATCCGGAATATAAAGAAATAAAGTAATGCTTTGAAGGCAGTTAAGGCGGTTCTTTGGACCGCCTTATTCTTGGTGTGACGCGAAAAGACACGTTGTTGCCCTGAATCGTGTCCGATTTTTGCAATTATCCGGATTTTGCTGTTTTTTGGACACGGATCAGGGGTCACACATTGTGTCCTTTTATGACAATTTCCTCCACTTTTGTGTTACGGACGGAACCTGTGGCAATGTCGTGGGATATTTGGTGCAAAGCACTTCCGGAATAACATGGCTATTCATACAGAAAACCGCTCAACTGTATGAGATTCCCGGAAAATGGACCCCTCTGGAACGGCCTGGAAAATTTTTTTAACAAATTTCCGAAAAATTACAAAATTCCCCTTGCATTAAAAGAATGTTACGAATAAAATACAACTGTGTGGTGATTTGGGGAGAAAATTCCCACTCTGGTGGAGGAAAGTGGCTGATTTCAGCAATGATACCCTCCAAGCATCGCAAAATCAAGCTTGTAAGAGACTCAGAATGAGAGACATTAAGAAAGTAGACGCTAAGGGAAGATTCTTTATCCCTTCAAAGCAAAAAGAATTGCTCGGCGCAGAGGTTGTAGTAACAAACAGCCTCGATGTCGGCTATTTGTGCGTTTACTCAAAGGATCATTTTGAGAATGTGGTAAAGCCCCAGCTTTCAAAACTCAATACAATGGATGCCAATGCTCGTAAGATCAAGAGAACGATCATTGGTGAGGCTTGTGAAGTCAGTGTTGATTCACAGGGCCGTATTTCGGTTAACAGCGAGCTCTGGGACAGGATCGGCGCTAAGCCCGGCGATGAGATCTGCGTTTTTAATGACGACGGCAAATTAGACATCTGTACAAAGAATTTCTATGACAACGAAGATCACGACTTAAGCGGCATAGAAGGATTGGAGACGAAGTATTATGTTGAAGGTCTCTGATTTTGACCACATCCCTGTATTGCTCTATCAGACGGTTGACGCTCTTAACGTCAGACCCGGCGGAATCTACGTCGATTGTACGGCAGGAGGCGGAAGCCACAGTGCCGAGATCGCGCGCAGAATGAAGGGGCAGGGAATCCTTATCTCGATAGATAAGGACGATGCAGCTCTTGCGGCATGCATGGAGAGAAGAGAGGCGTTTGCAGGAATCGACTGGATGCCCGTTAAATCAGACTATAAGGATATCGATGATATCATCCGAAGCCTTAAGGTCGGCAAGGTCGACGGCATCATGGCGGATCTCGGTGTCTCCTCGTATCAGCTCGATACGGCTGAGAGAGGATTCTCATATATGAAGAACGGTCCTTTGGATATGAGAATGGATCCTAACGAATGGCTCACAGCTGCTGAAGTAGTTAACAGATATTCGAGAGATGATCTCGAGAGGATCTTCAGAGAATACGGTGAAGAGCATCACGCAGGAAGGATCGCAGACGGAATCGTCGAGAGAAGAAGAACAAAGCCTTTCTCAAGAACGACTGAACTCGCTGCAGCTATAAAGGAATATATGCCGGGTCACGGAAGAGGCGAGGACCAGCATCCTGCCAAGAGATGTTTCCAGGCTATAAGAATTGAAGTAAACCATGAGCTTGACGGCCTTGAGTCACTTCTCCAGGACGGAATAAGAAAGCTCAAACCGGGCGGAAGAATGGCGATCATCTCATTCCACTCGCTCGAAGACAGAATAGTCAAAGAAGCGTTCAGAACGGCAGAGAGCCCATGCACATGTCCGAGAGATTTCCCTGTATGTGTATGCGGCAAGAAGTCACTCGGTACGGTAATAACCAAAAAGCCGATCGAACCGACACAGGAAGAGATCGACATCAACCCGAGAGCAAGAAGTTCAAAGCTCAGGGTTTTCGAGAGAAACGATAACGAACAGTACAACTGATAAATACAAAGGGTAAGTATATAAGGTAATGGCAGTTAAGGTAACATCGAAAAGAAAAATAAAGAGCTTCGATGTGGGCGCAAATGATGAAGCGCTTAATGAAGTGCTGTCTGCCGGAAAGACCAATCTTGTTTACAAGAACGGTGAAGTCTTACCTGACGTTACACCTGTCATCGAAGACGAACCTCTGATCATCGAAGAGAATCCCGTTGTATCTTATGAAGCAGTTCACGAGAGAGCAGTCCAGTATGCAAAAGATCACGAAGATCCGAAGGTCAGACTTGAGAATAAAAAGAAGTCCAGAAGACTGACCGGAAGAAGACTTTTCGAGACGATCGTATCGATCGGACTCATTATCCTTCTGGGATTTTTCGTAATGCTCCTGCTCAATCCTCAGACAGAACTCTCGGAGCTTGCAAGAGACAATTCCAATCTCAAGGACCAGATCAACACTATCAAAAGAGAGATCGTAAACGCGGAAGAGGAAGCAAACGGTATTGCCGACATGGATGTTATCCGTGCCCAGGCAATCGCTTTGGGAATGCAGGATCCTAACCAGAACCAGGTTATCAATCTCCCGATCCCGAATACTGATTCACTCCGCACAAGGGCAAACTATAATTCTGACGGAATCGATGAAGATGAAGTAAACGATTCCAAGGATGCTTTGGCTGATTACTATGCAGCGCACCCCGAGAAGTAATGACAGCAAGCCCGTAAAGGGCAAGTCCATAATCCCTACTGAATCTGAGGTCAGAGCACGGGCGGAGAATAAACCCGAGCAGCCTCAGAAAGAAGTTCAGCCCAAGGCTCCGAAGCAGAGAAGATCAACATTCTGGGCTAAGCTGTGGGTCGGTGTCGTAACAGGCATCGTTCTGCTGTTTTCCGTATATCTGATCTATGTCCTTTACGAGACTACCGTAAAAGATTACGACAAGTATGCGAGAGCGGCTGCTGATGAACAGTGGACGCTCATGACTTACAGTGCGAGCAGAGGAATGATATACGATTCAAACCTCGTTCCTCTTGCATCCAATACATATGACTATACCGTAATCTGTTCGCCCAAGATGGTTACTTCAACCGAGCTTACAAGAGAGCAGATCATTCAGAGTTGTGTTTCCATGCTCGGCGTAACTTACGAGAAGATGGATTCGATAATCCCTGTGGATCCGACTGATAAGAACGATAAGAGAAATGACGTTGCAGGGTGCGACGTCATCAAGAACGTTCCCCAGGATAAGAAGGATGAGTTTGAAGCATATCTTAAAGAAAATAAAGTCAAGGGATTCGGTTTTGTAGCGGTTCCCCAGAGATATTATAACTACGGTTCACTCGCGTCCCAGGTAATCGGCTATGCGAAAAACGACGGTGTCAGCCTTAATGGTCTTTATGGTCTTGAGGCTTATTACAATGATGTCCTTTCAGGTTATGACGGATACAGATATTCTGAGACAGATGAAATCACAGGCGGTGTTCTGCCGTATTCTGATGCCACTACGATACCGGTAACAGATGGAAATAATATCGTTACGAATATCGATATAAGTATCCAGAGAATTGCCGAGGAAGCTGCTAAGGAAGCATATGATAAATTTGATCCTATCGACGGTGTCTGCGCGATCGTAATGAACCCTTATACCGGTGCCATTTATGCGATGGTATCGCTCCCGAATTATGACTTGAACGATCCTTATGCCATGCCGTACGGAACTGATATGGACACCTGGAATTTCATGAGTTCTGAAGACCGCGTTCAGTACGTTATGGCAAATGCATGGCGTAACAGATGCGTTTCCGACACATATGAGCCGGGTTCAACATTTAAGTCGCTTACAACATGCATGGCATTCGAGGAAAACCTCACTAATGAAAACGAAATGTTTGATGATGCTCCGATCGCAATTTCGTCACAGCACACGATATCCTGCTGGATGCAGAAATCAATGGGTTATAACCATGGCATGGAGACACTGGAAGATGCATTCCACAACTCATGTAACCCTATTTTTACGCAGCTTGCTTACAGAATAGGAATTACAAAATACTATTCTTATGTTCGTATGCTTGGTTTCTATGATTACACGGGAATCGATCTTCCCGCTGAAGGTAAGGGAATCTTCCATAAAAACCCGACAACAGTCGATATGGCCGTTCTTTCATACGGCGAGTCTTCGACGGTTACACCTATCCAGCTCATTACTTCTTACTGTGCTATCATCAACGGCGGAGACCTTCTTGTTCCGCACATCGTTAAATACATAACTGATCCGGAAGGAAACATCATCGACGAGATCGAGCCTGAAGTAGTACGTACGGTATTCTCTGAAGATACATGCAAGAGAGTCAGAGTCCTGATGGAAGGCGTTGTATCCGACGGTACAGGTTCTGCAGGTAAAGTAGCCGGATATTCAGTCGCAGGTAAGACATCAACATCCACGATCGACGTCGGCGAACTTAAAGGCGCACACGTGCTTTCATTCTCATGCTATGCGCCCTCTTACGATCCCAAGATCGCGGTACTCGTCGTAATAAACAAACCGAGAGATTTCTCCGTAGGTTCATCTTCTGCCGCTTCCACGGCTGCCAAGATCGTTGAAGGCACACTCGCTTACATGGGCGTCGAGAGAAGATTCACGGAAGAAGAATACGATGAGCTTTTGAAGGAGTGGTACGTTCAGAAGGTAGACGGAATGCCCGCTTCACAGGCAGCTTCAAGAATCTCCGTAAACGGACTTTCAACTCTTTACGGAACACTCGACATGACTTCTGATACCATCGTCGCAAGAACATATCCTGACTACTATCACACACTTTATAAGACCGGTGTCGTTGTTCTTTATCCTGAAGGTGTATCGCAGGAACAGATGCTCACGACCAGAGTTCCGAATATGATCGGTATGTCTGCAATCGAGTGTATCGAAGCGTGCCTTAAGATGAACCTTAACTGCAAGATCAACAGCGACAGTGACATTGAGGGTATCTGTACTGCACAGAGCGTAACATCAGGTTCAACGGTTTACGCGGGTGACATTATCTACGTAACCCTGACGAATACCGGAACAGTAAGCCAGCCCCAGCCGACGCCTACTCCGACACCTGTGCCCGGAGGAGAAGACGGTGTTACAGACGCGTTGCCGCCTGAACACCATGATGAAGATGATACATAGTGGTCTGCCGCACAAACATATTTGTGTCAACTGCGCTAATTTCATTCTTTTTGCCACAATAGAATTTGCTCTTTTTGATTTAATATAGTTGTCGGCCGATAAGCGAGAATCTCGCGCTACATAACAGAAGAGGGTATAAGTAATGCAGCTGCGTAAAGTTCTGAGCGGACTTGAATATAAACTTATTTCCGGTGATCTTGATACAGAGATCACTTCTGTTGAATTTGATTCAAGAAAAGTAATTCCCGGTTCTCTTTTCGTATGTGTCTGCGGCTTTACCGTAGACGGCCATACATTTGCCTCCAAGGCAATTGAACAGGGCGCTTCCGCAATAGTTGCAGACAGCAGGAGAGAAGGCTTCTCAGAAGAAGAACTGAAAGCATTATCAGGCGGCGCTGCCATAATCGAGATTGAAGATACCCATAAACATCTTGCTGATCTGAGTGCGAATTTCTATGACCATCCTGAGGATAATATTGCCGTATTCGGTATTACCGGTACAAAGGGAAAGACCACTACGGCTTTTATGTTAAGAGAGATCCTCGAAAAGAGCGGAAAGAATACAGGACTTATCGGAACCGTATGCAACATCATCGCAGGTGAGAAGATCCATTCATCACACACCACACCTGAATCAAGAGAACTCTATGAGATGATGGATAAGCTCGTAAAGAACGGCTCTTCTGATCTTGTCATGGAAGTTTCCTCACAGGCTTTAAAGCTCGACAGGGTAAGAGGTCTTAGGTACCGCACTGCAGCATTTACAAATCTTTATGAAGATCACATTGCTCCCAACGAGCATCCTGATATGGAAGACTACATCACATGCAAATTGAAGATCTTCGACAGCTGCGATATGGGAATCCTTAATGCCGACTGTGAGGTCGCAGGCAGAGTAGAAGAATATTGCAAAGGAAAAGTTGATCTTCTTACATATTCCGTTGAAGGCAGTGCTGATTTTGTTGCGCAAAATTTAAGACCTGAAAGAAGAGGTCATGTCACGGGTACGGTTTTCGAACTCGATTCTGAATACTATAAGGGAGATATCTTTGTAGCCCTTCCCGGTAAGTTCAATGTTTATAACGCGCTTTGCGCGATCTGTTCCGCTTATGTTGAAGGTATAGATATCGAAGCGGTGAAGACAGCTTTGGAGACGATAAGCGTACCCGGAAGAATGCAGCCTGTTGAAAATGACTTCGGAGTAAATATCCTGGTCGATTATGCACACAACGCGGCTGCTCTTGAGAGCGTTCTTGATACGCTCAAAGAATATACCGAAGGCAGGATAATCACTGTTTTCGGATGCGGCGGAAACCGCGCGAAAACAAGACGTTTTGAGATGGGTGAAGTATCGGGCAGAATGTCTGATCATACTGTCATCACATCTGATAATCCGAGAAACGAAGACCCTGATGCGATCATTCAGGATATCGTTACCGGTATATCCAAAACAGAAGGGAAATATGAGATAGAATCTGACAGAAGCAAAGCCATAAGACTTGCTGTCAACATGGCTTTGGAAGGTGATACTGTTCTTATCGCAGGCAAGGGTCATGAAGACTATCAGATCTTTGCTGATAAGACTATCCATTTTGATGACCTTGAACAGGCAAGAGACGCAGTAATAGAACGGGAAAGAAATATATGATGTTTACCCTTGAAGAAGTTAAGAAAGCTGTCGGAGGAAAACTGGTATCAAAAACCGATGCCATCGTTTTTGCAACGGCGATAAATGTTTCCGGAGTATCAACTGATACGAGAACAATAAATGAAGGCGAACTCTTCATCGCTTTACAGGGCGAGAATTTTGACGGTAACAAATTCCTTGCAAAGGCAATAGAACTCGGTGCCTGTGCGGTCGTTACAAACGACGAGGAAGCAGTACCGGACGGTACCATAGCGATCATTGTCGACGACACAATAAAAGCACTCGGACTTCTTGCAAACCACTACAGATTCAAGCTCGGATGCAAAGTGATCGCGATAACGGGTTCAGTCGGAAAGACATCGACAAGGACTATGATCACCGAAGTCCTTAAGACCGGTCTTAAAGTTCATTCGACAGTTGCCAATAACAACAACGAGATCGGAATGAGCAAGACTATTCTCTCCGCACCTGAAGACAGCGAAGTCATTATTGTTGAGATGGGCATGAGAGGCGAAGGTCAGATCTCTTATCTTACTAAGATAGCAAGACCTGATATTGCGATCATCACCAATGTCGGTTATTCACATATCGGTATTTTGGGAAGCAAGGAAGCCATCTTAAAAGCGAAGATGGAGATCTGCGAAGGACTTACGGACGGCGGTATCATTGCCGTCAACGCAGATGACAGAAGACTTTTTGATCACTGCGTAAAAGAGCTTCCGATAAACAATTTCATTGCAGGCATAATGGCGGGTTCAGAAGATGGCCTTCCCTGTCCGCTTGTCGTATCCGCAACTGACGTTAAGGAGAAAGACAGCGGTATGTCTTTCCGCGCTGTGCTGAGGAGAATGGATGAGAGGTCTGAATTCCAGGTGCCTCTCAACGTCGGAATGTACGGAGAGAGCTGCATCAGGAACGCGCTTTTTGCGATCTTCTGCGCATACATAACCGGCATCACAAGTTCGTCTGAAATACAGAAGAAGATTGCTGAAGTTATCAGCAACAGAAGTGCGATGGACGGAAGAGGCGCGATCACTGAAACAAAAAAATATATGATCATGAACGATGCATATAATGCATCTCCCGAATCAATGGAGAATGCGTTTCTCAATTTCTCCAAAAAAGCCAGGGGACACCGTAAAGTATTAGCTTTGGGCGGTATGCTCGAACTCGGCGATTTTGCTTCAGGCCTTCATGAATTAACGGGTAAGGACTGCGCTTCGTATGATTTTGACAGAGTGTTTGTCACGGGTGAGAATGCCGATGATTTTATCAGAGGCGCGCATATGATAAATATGAAGCTTGAAATAGTAAAATGTAAGGATACGGAGGACGTAAGCAGACGTCTCGAAGACTATGTCAGAGACGGTGATGCAATTCTCTTCAAAGCTTCTCACGGCTTCGGTTTTGAGAAAGTGGCAAAGAGCTTTATAGAGAAAGGAAATGCCTGACAAATGGCAGAGAAGAAAAGACAATCGATAATTCCTGACATGCCGGGAACTGAGAAGATCCATGCCCCCGAGCCGAAGCGTGCCCCTGTAACGGATATCGACAGCCTCATCGAACCGCCGTCGAAGAACGTTATGGACGGTATCAATGCCGCATCCATTGAGAAGGCCGTAAAGTCAGCAAACATCCCGATGATCCTCATGATCTTCGTCCTGCTCGTATTCGGCCTGATCATTCTTTATTCTGTATCAGGTCCTGATGCTTACGGCCAGTTCCAGGATTCCACGTGGTTTCTCAACAGACAGATCAGATTTACAATTGCCGGGCTTGTTGTTATGTTTATCGTTGCATTCATCCCGATCGACTTCTTCAGACAGAAATGGATCTGTTATTCAGCATATATCCTTAGCTTCGGCCTTGCGGTGGCAACGCATATCCTCGGCGTAGGACGTGAGCACGGTGCGAGCCGCTGGATCAACATCGGACCTATCCAGCTTCAGGGTTCCGAGATCATCAAAGTCGCCCTTATCGTTGCATTCGCAGGTTACCGTTCAACTATCGCAAGACTCAGGAGCGAAGGCAGGATCAAGTCACCGAAGACACGTCTTTCGAAGGCACTCATTAATGCCGGTGTTGACTTCATAATACCGGTAACGATGTGTATCGTCGTCGACATCATCATTCTCTTGCAGCCGCACCTTTCATGCTTCATTATCGTTGCTGCTGTTGTTTTCATGTGCGCTCTCGTTTCAGAGATCTCCGCGAAGTCCTGGTTTACGGGAATTACCATTCTTGCGGTAGTCGGCATAATCTTAGGTGTTCTCGTGCTTGCAATTACACCTGCCGAGAAGCGTGAGAGATTCATGAACAACTACGCACATGTGTTCAAGCGAATCGCTATCTTCAATGCGGATGAAGAAGAACTCGATAACGAAGAGGAAGGTCTTACCAGAGACGATACAAGACAGGTTGATAACGCCCACAACGCACTGGGTTCAGGCGGAATGTGGGGTGTTGGTCTCGGTAATTCCAGATCAAAATATAACTACGTATCAGAGGCCCAGAACGACTACATTTTCTCGATATATGTTGAGGAGACGGGCTTTGTCGGAGGTGTGCTGTTGATACTGATGTATATGGTGATGTTCGTTATGTGCGTCATTGTGTGCTGGCGGGCCAAAGACGTGTTCTCCCGGACGATCGCGACCGGGTGTACGGCCCTGATATTCGTCGAAGTTTTAATGAATATATCGGTTGAGCTGCAGGTCATTCCTGCTACGGGTGTAACGCTTCCGTTCGTAAGTTACGGCGGTACGGCGCAGGTTACACTTCTTATCGCTTACGGTCTTATTCTGTCTGTATCCAGAAGCGGAACATTAAGTCTCGAGAGAAAGAAGAGACAGGCAGAGAAGAGAATGCTTAACCGCGGAGCGTGACACTGATGGAAAGACGCTTCATGATCACAGGCGGAGGAACGTCAGGGCACATAAATCCTGCCCTGGCCATTGCTGATCTTCTTGTCGAAGTGGCAGAAGAAAACGGCGATGACTGCAAGATCATTTTCACTGGAAGAAAGATAGGTCTTGAAGGTGAACTCGTGCCCAAGGCCGGTTATGAATTCAAAGACGTTATAGCACTCCCGATGCCTTATAAACCCACGCCCAAAGCACTTAAAGCAATGAGCGCGAACAACCGCGGCAAGAAGCAGTGCATTGAACTTATAAAGGAATTCAAACCTGACGCGGTCATAAGCACGGGCGGTTATGTAAGTGCGCCTTTGATAATGGCTGCCAAGAAGTGCAAAGTGCCTGTAATGATCCATGAGGCAAATGCTTTCCCGGGAAGGGCGAATAAACTCTTTGCAAGAGGCAGCGCTCTTGTAATGACGGGATTCCCCGGACAGGAATCCATTTTCGCGAAAGCCAAAAAAGTCGTTTATACCGGCAATCCCGTACGAAGCAACATGTTCGGAAGAACAAGGGAAAGATCCAGAGAAGAACTTGGCATTTCCGAAGATACAAAACTTGTATTCATAATGGGCGGTTCTCTTGGTTCCGCTACGCTTACAAACTTCGTTTTTGACAATGCGCGAAAGGAAGAGTTCAAAGACATTCATTTTGTGATCTCAGTAGGAAAACACAATTCCGTCGAGATAAGCGATGAAGTCAGAAGACTCCCTAATCTTGAGATAAAAGAATACATCGACAGACCTGATCTTTATATGTCTGCGGCTGACTGTTCCATCCTTCGTGCGGGCGCGGTCACATGCGCGGAGATCACCGCCACGGGCGCTTGCGCCATCATGGTGCCTTATCCGTTTGCAGCTCACGATCACCAGACTTATAACGCTAATTCACTTGCTTCAAAAGGTGCAGGAATCGTTGTCAGCGACAACGATGTAAAAGAGGGAAAACTGGAAAGCATCCTGACTGATCTTTTAAACGACCGCAACAAACAGGAAGAGATAAGAAAAGCTAGTCTGGGTCTTGCCATCAAGGATACGGGAAAGCGTATAACCGATGCGATAATCGAGGCACTTGGTAATGGTCAGTAAACTGATACAATAGTACCTATGGATGACAAAGAATTAGACAGATTATTCGGTCGCGACAGCGGTTCAGATGAAGAAAAGGAGACCTCTAAAAAGGACAGGAAGGTCCCGGCCAAAAAGCCTGAAAAGAAGGCTGTTAAACCTGAGCCCAAACATGAGCGCAAAGAAGAGTCATCCGGAAAAGAAGAGTCCAAAGAAAAAGAAGAACCCAAAAAGGAATCCGGCAAAGAAAAAGAACCGGAAGTAAAGGCAGAAAAGCAGGCTGAGAATGAAACCCCGGAAGAGGCGGAAAAGAAAGCCGAAAAAGAGCCTGCCAAGGAGCCTGAAAAGGGCGAAAAGCCTTCATCTGACGAAGATGCTGAGGATAAAGCATCTGAAGAAAAAGGTGAGGAGCCTGAAGATAAAGAAGATTCTGACGGGTCTGATGAAGAAGAGTCAGAGGAGGAAGAGTCTGAAGAGGATGATAAATCCGGAGAAAAGGCTCCTGAAAAGAAGAAATCCAAGCCTGAAGAGAAAAGTGCCAAGCCGGCAGGAGAACGCAGACAGAAGGCTCCCGGAAAGACTGCTCCTGCAAAGCAGACTGACCTGAGAGATGCCATTCCTCTTTCGGGTAAGAGCATATTTGCGATATTCCTGGCTGTTTTGGTCGTCATCATGGTAGTCATTGTCATGTTCCATCCTGCATTCAGGGTAAGGAACGCCACAGTTGAGGGCAATGTCGCCTTAACTGACCAGGAGATCCTTGCTGCTGCCGGACTTGAGTACGATTCCCACCTCATGAGCGGCATAAGCGGAAATATTTTCGATATCTTAAAGCTCGATTACGGTAAGACCGAAGAGCGCATAATGAAGGAAAACCCTTATATCGAGGACATCAGGATCACGATCAAGCTCCCTTCGACCGTTGAGATAAAGGTGAAGGAACGCAGTAAGATCTGTTATATCAGGACACCTGACGGCTATGCTGCCCTTGATAAGGACGGAATAGTTCTTGAGCTTTCCTCATTTGATTCCGGAAAGAACGTAAGACCTGTTATCTGCGGTCTTGAAGTCAAATATGCCGAACTCGGAAAACCCGTAGTCATCAGCAACATGAACGACTATAAAAAGGCGATAATCGTGCTCGGAGCCATACTGGCGGCCGATAACGCAAGCGTCGGCGGTGATTACCAGATGTTTGAGAATACTGCGGAAGTAAGGATACTTCCGAGCGGTTTTATCTTCCTGACGATCTATTCACCGTCAGGTCACCTTATCCAGATAAAGCTTAACGGTACGGAGTCCATAGGAGACAAGACGGCCTGGCTTCTTTACGTGTTCAACGGCGACGGATTCGACAAGATCACGGTCGACGGAGCCCTTGATATGACCGGAGACGAGTACATTTTCGACGAATACGACTGAAAATACTTGCTTTCAGCCATTTAGTGCTAATATAAATATGAAAGTTTCTTTACATTCGCACAGTAAATCGTACTGTGCGTATTGATTGAAACTTGTGTTTAGGTTAAAATTTTGAATGGTTAATAATATTTATTTAATCAAGAATTCTTTCAATTATCGGTTGGAACTATAAAAGGATACGGAGGAACAAAAGGATGTCTGAGAGCAAGCACAGCTATTCAATGGACGAATCTAATGTTGCAAGCATTAAGGTAATCGGCGTAGGTGGCGGCGGAAGCAACGCTGTAAACCGAATGGTCGAGAGTGGTGTCCAGGGCGTCACGTTCATCGCGATTAATACGGATAATCAGGCTCTTGCACGTAACAAGGCAGAGATCAAGATACAGATTGGTGAGAAGGTTACCAGAGGTTTGGGCTGCGGTGCAGACCCCAGCGTTGGTGAGAAGTCAGCAGAAGAGTCCAGAGACGAGATCGCTGAGGCTATTTCCAATACAGACATGCTCTTCATCACAGCAGGCATGGGCGGCGGTACCGGTACAGGCGCAGCTCCCGTAGTTGCACAGATCGCAAGAGATCTCGGAATCCTCACTGTAGCAGTAGTTACAACTCCTTTCACATTCGAAGGTGCTAAGAGAGCTGCTAACGCAGAGCGCGGAATCAGAGAACTCCAGAAGTCAGTAGATTCCCTCATCGTAGTTTCCAACGATAAGCTCCTTGACGTAGTTGATGACAACACAAGCTTCGAAGAAGCATTCAACATGGCAGACCAGGTATTGAAGTTCGGTGTCGCAGGTATTTCCGACCTCGTAGCTATCCCCGGACTCATCAACCTCGACTTGGCAGACGTTACACGTGTCATGAAGGACGCAGGTATCTGCCACATGGGTATCGGCCGTGCTTCCGGCGAAGACAGAGCTACAGTTGCTATTAAGCAGGCTATCAATTCTCCTCTCCTCGACACAACGATCGAAGGAGCTACAGGTGTTATCCTTAACTTCACAGGCGGAAGAGGAATGCGTCTTTCAGAGATCGATGCAGCTTCATCCATCGTTCGTCAGTCCGCTGCTCCTGAAGCAGAGATCATTGTCGGTGCTGTTGTTGACGATTCACTTGAAGATGAGCTCATGATCACAGTTATCGCTTCCGGTTTTGACGGAACAGTTAATGCTTCTGCAGGACACAGAGCAAGCACATCAGTTCTCTCCAGAGAGAATCCTACATTGATCAGTGCAAGACAGCCTGTAAATCCTCAGCCCAGAACAGACTATACTCCCAGACAGGCAGAACCCGCACCTGCACCCGTACCGGTACAGAGAGCACAGCCCGGATTCAGATTCGGTGACGATTCAGTAGCTCAGCCTGCACCTGCACCTGCTCCGGCTCCTGCACAGGCTCCCGTCCAGCAGATGCCCGTACAGCAGGTTCCCGTTCAGCCTCAGCCGGTTCCCCAGCAGGCAGCTCCCCAGCAGCCCGTACAGATGGGTGGCAGACCTCAGGCTAACGTAGCTCCTCAGGCAGATGAGAAGGCTCAGAAGTCAGCTAAGCCCTGGTTCATGTTCGGTAAGGACGGACAGTAATTTAGGGAGTCAAGTTCGTGATCTGTCCCAAATGCGGCGAGAACGATGACAAGGTCCTTGATTCCAGGCCGACTGACGATGGCTTTGCTGTCAGAAGAAGACGTGTATGCCTCGTTTGCGGAGCAAGATTCTCAACGATAGAGAAGATCGAGGGCTTAAAGCCCATGGTTGTCAAGAAGGACGGAACTAAGCAGTTATACGATCCGGAAAAGATAATGAGAAGTCTGGACGTAGCCTGTCAGAAACGCGGAGTGTCGCAGCAGGTCAAAGAGAATATCTGTTCAGATATAACTCACCTGATCGATGCCAGGTTTAATAAAGAGATAACTTCGTCAGAGATAGGCGAGTTCATCATGTCGAAGCTTATGGACATTGACCGTGTGTCTTACGTCCGCTTCGCATCGGTTTATAAGAACTTCACTGATCTGGATTCTTATACGGCCGAGATCAACAATTTCGATGTCGGAAACGGTGCTTCCGTTGAAGATAATAAGGGTTTGTAACATTGTTACAGACAAGGAAAACCTAATAAGTTGTAGAGCAGGGGTGATCTTATGGCAGCTAACAAGGTTTTGCTCGTTGATGACGATCCGGGCATTATTGAAGTTCTCAAACTTTATTTTGAGAAAGAGGGATATCAGGTATCCACATGCATGCAGGGCGACAAGGCCGTTGCTGCTTTCAACAGTTTTGTTCCGGATATCGTGATCCTGGATCTCATGCTTCCCGGCATGGACGGTAATGATATCTGCCGCGAGATCAGAAAGACTTCTGAATGTCCGATCATTATGCTTACGGCAAGAACAGATACTCTCGATAAGATCGTAGGTCTTGAGCTTGGAGCTGATGACTATATTCCGAAGCCGTTCGAACCCAAGGAAGTACTTGCCAGAGTTAAGGCTGTTTTAAGACGTACAGACAAGCGTGATTCCGCACCTGCTGCTTCAGACAGCAAAGAAGGTTCCACAGACGTTATTACATATCCCGGTTTCTCCGTTGATAAGATCCGTTACGTTGTAAGCGTAGACGGCAACGAGATCTATATGCCCCCCAAGGAACTTGAACTTCTGTTCTTCCTTGCATCCAATCCTAACAGAGTATTCACAAGAGAGCAGCTCCTTGAGAACGTTTGGGGATACGATTTCTACGGAGAATCCCGTACGGTCGACGTCCACATCAAGCGTATCAGAGAGAAGATCGAGAATCCTGACAGAGAGCAAAACTGGAGCATTAAGACCGTCTGGAGCAAGGGCTATAAATTCGAGACGAGGTAATTGATCGATGGCGCCGAGAGCTGATGGTAAGCAGATGTCGGCGGGCTTTGCCGTTTTTCTCATATCTTTTTTAGTACTCACAACATTGATTGTTTTCGCAGTCCTGTTGTTCCTTTCCTATGAGAATATGTATAACAATCTCATTTTAAGGGTCGAGCACAGTACACAGGCAGCCGCAAACGATCTGGCGTCAGACATTACTTCAGTTATTTCACTTCAGAGTGAGCCTTTCGAATACACTATCAATGATGATGGAACTGATAATTTCAAGAATTCCAGAATCATCGATAAGTTCGTTAATTCACAGACATACCGTTCTAACGGTTCAGTCTATATCACGGACAATAAGGGAAAGATCTACTGCCGCAATTCCTATGTAATGGATGTGTCGGATAATCTTCTTACAACCAGTGAGGCTCCGTTGTATATAGCACAGGATGATGCTCTTGCTCTTCTTGAACAGGCTGATCAGATTGGATTTGCGAGAACAGGTTCCCACAACACCGGAAAAGTCATTTCGATCAGCTGTGTAAGAATAGTCGGAACACCGTATTTTTGTATCGTAAGCAACAGCGAAGATACGGCTGAGACAAAGGATGAATACGTGAATATCATCCTTATTCCTGCAGTCGTTGCGATGATAATCGCCATCGTGCTTTATGTCGTATTCGTTTACTTCAGCCTCAAGCCTGTTAAGGACATTTCCCAGGCAATCGCAAAGGTAGCTGAAGGTGATTATTCTGTAAGAGTAAGTCCTAAGTATTCAGATCCCAATGATTACACAACCCTGTCCGTCTCATCCGAGTTCACCGAGATGGGAAGGACCGTTAACAAGATGATCGAGTCGCTCGAGAACCAGGAACACGACAGGGAGATGTTCATCTCATCGATCGCACACGACATCAGAACTCCTCTCACATCGATCAACGGCTTTGTAACGGCCATGATCGACGGCACTATACCAGAGGACAAGCAGGATCATTATCTTGAACTCATCAAGCAGCAGACTGACAGGATCAGAACGCTCGTAACACAGATGACAGAGGCTTCTTCATTGTCACATCCCGATCCTGACATGATGGAAGAATTCAATATCAATGACATGATCAATGACATCGTTGATAACCTTGAAGCACAGCTTACTGACAAGCAGATCAGGGTAATCAAGTCACTTGATCCGGGTCCGGGCATCATGGTATACGGCGAGGCACAGCAGCTTTGCAGAGTAATCATCAACATCATTACGAATGCCATTAAATTCACGCCTCAGAACGGCGAGATAAAGATATCCACAGAGACAAATCCGAAGCTCCGCAAGGTTATCATTTCCGTCGAAGATTCAGGCGCCGGCGTTGAAGAGTCCAAACGTCAGAGAATCTTCGAGAGTTTCTATCAGGCAGATCCTTCGAGAAAAGCAGAAGGCTTCGGTCTTGGCCTTTATATTTGCAAGCAGATCCTTGCAGGTCACGGTCAGACGATCATTTGTGACGAAGGAAGAGAATTGGGCGGTGCTAAATTCGTTTTCTCATTCCCTTATCCGCCTGAGAATCAGGAGCAGTAAGTTTGGCCGTTAACAGCTCGAAAATCAAGGCTCTCGCAAAGCAGACTTATGATGCACTGTCAACGGAATTTCCTGACAGTACATGTTCACTGGACAACGATTGTCCCAATAACTTAGCTGTCAGAGGTATATTGTCCGCACAATGTACTGATAAAAGGGTTAATATAACTGCAAAAGATCTTTTCGCGAAGTATCCTGACATGAAGCAGATCGCTGATGAGGATCCTCAAGTCATTGCGTCCATCATCAAGCCTTGCGGTCTCACTGCTTCTAAAACAAAGTCAGTAATTGCTTTTGCAAGGAAACTGACTGAAGAGTGGGGCGGCGTGATCCCTAACGATGTTGATCTTCTTATGGAAGTTCCAGGCATCGGAAGGAAGATCGCAAATCTCATTGTCGGAGAGGTCTACGGAACACCCGCAGTCGTCGTTGATACACACTGCAAGCGTGTTATGAAAAGGATCGGTATTACAGAAAGTGAAGACCCGGCAAAGGTCGAGAAAGACATAATGAAGGTATTCCCTGAAGAACAGTGGATCAGGATAGGTCATTTGTCCGTTGATCTCGGACGCAAATACTGCACGGCAAAATCGCCGAAGTGTGATGAATGCCCGCTCTCATCCTTCTGCAAGAGGAGGATTTAAGATGGCTGCAATTCATCTTTCGAATCCTGTTAAGGACCTGTACGGCGTGGGTCCTGCAGCAGAAGAGAAGCTTGCGAAGCTCGATATATATACGATCTACGATCTCATTGCATTTATCCCGTGGCGCTACGACGACTGGTCACATGTCGGGACCATCGGTTCTTTTGACATGAATGACAGGTTTGCCGATAACACGGGCTTTGATCTCTCATTCAGAGGAACTATATCAACCAATCCTTCGGTCAACGTTACGAGCAGAAAGAGACCATTAAGTTTCTTTGTAAGCGACGGCACCGGAAGGATAAAACTGACATTCTTTAATTCACAGTATCTTGCAGGTAAATTCTCTCTCGGTGACGAGTGTTTTGTGCATGGTTCCGTTACTCTTTTTAACGGCCAGATGCAGATGGTAAATCCTTATATCGAGAAAGCAGAAAAGATAGAAGATACATCACTTGTAAGACCCGTATATCACCTTACGGCAGGACTTACTTCAAACAACATAGCCAAGTGGGTAAAGACGGCATTGAAGCTCTGCGGAGACGAGCTTTTATCTTGCATTCCCGTATCGATCGCTGAACAGAAGGGTTTTGTATCACCCAAAGAAGCATATGAAATGGCACACTTCCCGGCTTCTCTTGAAGATGCAAGAAGAGCAAGGGAACAGCTGGCTTTTGAAGAACTGATCCTCCTTGGAATCGGAATGAAGTTATACAGCAGCGGACATGGCGTGAAGGAAGTTGCAGAACAGGTAATACCTTCAGGTCCTAATGGCATCGACGGTGAATTACTTCAGAAGTGGAAACTCATCAAGAGCAATCTCGGATTTACTCTTACAGATGACCAGGCATCGGCATTCCGCGACGTGCAGACAGATCTTATGTCAACAACACCCATGAACAGACTTATCCAGGGAGACGTCGGTTCAGGCAAGACAATGGTTGCTGCTCTTTCCATGCTGATAACGGCGCTGATGGGCAAGCAGGCAGTGCTTCTTGCGCCCACATCAGTCCTTGCATCACAGCACTACAGGACGATCTCAAAACTGATGCAGAACAGCGGTATGGAGCCCGTTCTCCTTCTCGGTAAGACCAAGCCTTCTGAGAAGGTAGAGATAAAAGAGAAGATCGCTGACGGCAGGGCAAGGGTAATAATCGGAACGCATGCGCTTTTAACGGACGATGTTAAGTTCAAAGATCTTGCACTCGTAATCGCAGATGAGCAGCACCGTTTCGGCGTTAAGCAGAGAGAAAAACTGCTCTTCAAAGATACGTTAAATGACGGTGTCGTTAAGAGCGTTCACAACCTGATAATGACGGCTACGCCTATTCCTAGAACTCTTGCAATGGTTATCTACGGCGACATGGCAACATCTGTCATAAGACAAAAGCCCATGGGCCGTCAGGAGATCACGACATGGTTTGTAAATTCCAAGAAGAGCAAGGCGATAGAAGAGATGATGAGTATCAAGCTTGCCGCCGGAGAGCAGGTCTATATCGTCTGCGCCAAGATCGACAAGGATGAGACTGAAGCAGGTTCCGACAACATGCTCGGCGATCCCGTTGGAGAAGACGATACGGTCACCAATGTTTTCGAGATGAAAAAGATGGTCGATCAGATGAGCAATCTGTCGCAGTATTCAAGTGCCGTTCTGTACGGTTCCATGAAGGAAAAAGACAAGCTCGAGACCATGGAGAGATTCCTTGCAGGCGACATTAAGATCCTCATATCAACAACCGTTATCGAAGTAGGCGTGGATAACCCCAATGCGAATGTAATGATCATAATGGATGCTGACAGGTTCGGTCTTTCAACGCTTCACCAGCTCAGGGGAAGGATCGGAAGAGGAGATAAGAAATCCTTCTGTCTTCTGGTATCAGAATCAAAGTCTGAACTTGCTCTGTCCAGAATGAAGATGATGTGCGAATCATCCGACGGTTTTGAACTTGCAGAGAAAGACCTTGAATTAAGAGGCCCCGGTGATTTCTACGGCACAAGACAGCATGGTATCCCTACATTAAGGGCCGCAAACCTGTATACTGATATGAAGATCGCGACGGAAGCGACGGAAGCCGTTAACAGGATAATCGAACAGGGCGGTGAGGAAGCTGACCGTCTTAACGATGCGATAAAGAAAATGTTCGAACTCAGGTTCGCAAGAAAGATGGAGCAGATCTGATGCCGAGAGTAGTAACGGGAAGATTCAGGGGAACCATATTGCAGGCGCCTGAAGGCGACAAGACAAGGCCTACGACCGATAAGGTAAAGGAGGCTCTGTTCTCCATTATCCAGTCTTATGTGCCGGATTCCGAGTTCCTGGACCTTTTCGCAGGCTCCGGACAGATTGGAATAGAAGCATTAAGCCGCGGTGCCAAGCGCGTCACACTCGTCGAGCGAAGCGGTCAGGCAGCATCCATAATCGCAAAGAATATCAGCAAGATCAGGATGGAAGGCTCTGATGAGATCAGGTTTCATAAGAAGAGCACGGCCCAGGCATTAGAGCTTTTAGGGCAGGCCGGCGAGAAATTTGATATTATATTCATGGATCCTCCCTACAAGGACGTGCCGCAAAGGCTGGAAGAGACTGCGAAGTACATTCATGACTTCGATATGCTCTCTCCCGAAGGCATGCTAATCGTCGAACATGACAAAGATTGTGAAATGCCTGAAGAAATAGGCGGCTTGAAGTGTGTTCGTTCTTGTAGTTATGGTCTTACAGTGATAACATTTTTTAAGGTATAATTTCGGAGGATAGGAATTTTGAAGGTAATGCTCTTCCCGGGGACGTTTGATCCCTTCACCAGAGGACACAGGGACATCGCCAGAAGAGCCTCAAGGCTCTGTGACAAGCTGGTCGTTGCTGTTATGGAGAATGCCGCCAAAAAGCCTTTATTCACTCCAGAAGAGAGAGTTGAGCTTATCAAGCTCTCATTGAAGAACGACGGTTTGGATAATGTCGAGGTCATGGCTTGGGGAGGCCTTCTGGTCGATCTTTACCAGCAGCTCGGATGCTGTGCTTCCGTAAGAGGCATCAGATCAGAGTCTGACTTCAGATACGAATCCGAACACGCACTCGCCAACCGCCTGCTTTATTCAGGCTACGACGCTGTGCTCCTGCCCTGCAGAGACGATTTGTCGCTGATCAGTTCTTCGATGGTTAAGGAAGTGGGTTCATACGGAGGAGACATCTCAAAGATGGTTCCTGCCGAGATAATAGATCTTGTAAAGGATAAATTATTGAAAGGAAGGACATAATAATGGAGAACAGCAATTTCAATCAGGGCGGACAGCGCTACGACGCTATCAAGCATATCGATTACCTTATCGATATGGTCAAGGATGCATCCAGCGTGCCTTTCTCAGATAAATGCTCTATTGAGAGAACAGAGACGATCAACTCACTTCAGATCTTAAAGAATAATCTTCCTGCTTCCGTAGCCCAGTCCAACGACATCGTTGCAAGAGCTCAGGACATAATCAGCACAGCAAGAGAGAAGAATAAGAAGATTATCGATGACGCTAACCGTATGTATGCCATGAAGGTCAACGATCACGAGATCACAAGAGGCGCAAGAGAAGAAGCTGCCCAGATCATTGCAAACGCTGAGGCACAGGCAGAAGAACTCAGAAGAAACGCTCACATCTATGTTAAGTCTCTCCTTGAGAATGTTAACGAGACACTTTCAGATAATATGGCCAAGATCCAGACAAACCTTACTGAGATCAACAGCACTCTTGAAGAGACCGAGTGACGATAAGGGTTTGTTATTTAACAACAGTTTGAGAAAAGCATCAACGGCCGCGTGACATTTTTCGCGGCCGCTTTCTTATAAAGGAGGTGACCGGTAATGATCCTTGGAATTGAGATCCGTAACTTCGATGTTTTCGACAGTGACAAAGCAGGTATCCTGATAGAAGATTTCATAGAAAAAAAGGACGGCGGAAAATCTTATAACAGTCTCCGCGGTCTTAATGCTTTTATCGGCCGCAACAACACCGGTAAGACATCCTTCATGGGATGCATGGCTTTCCTCAAGGACTGTATCACACAGGGCTGTGCGGTCGCTTCCATAAGCTACGGAAGGCCAGGCTTTGCCAACATGACTCCGGACATTTCAAGTCCTTCCACGTTCAGAGTCTTTTTTAAACTTGAAGATAAAAAGAACGGCTGCCCCAAGTACATCCAGTATGAACTCGGCATAGTTACGAGCAGATACATGAGCCCTGTTATCGACGAGGAGAAGATCATTCTCGTCACCGAGAAAGACGGCGGGAAAACGCCTGTCACCATCCTCGACATGAAATGCGGAGAAGGCTTCATTATCAATCTTGATGATTCTCCCGACAAGTCTGATATCGGCGTTGAAGACGAGCACCTTACCGCACTCAGCCTTTACGGAAAGATCAGCGGATACAGGGATTTCGTAACGCTCTATAAAGAGATATCCTCATGGTTCTTTTGCAGTTTCTCTTCAGAAGAACAAAGCTCTTATTACTACGATGGCGGTGCTCCCGGCGGACATAAGCACCTCAACAGTTCCGGCTCCAATGTAGGAAATGTTCTCGAATACATCAAGATGAGTGACGAGGAAGAATATGAGCGCATCGTTACGGAGATCAAGGATAAGATCCCTGCAATGAAGCATAAGAAAAATCTTCCTCAGGCGCTTAAGGAAAGCCCCGATAAGCTTTTCCTTTATCTGCTTCTGCTCCGCGATAAGAGCCCGAGATCCACGATCTTCATTGAGACTCCTGACAAGGACCTTTATCACGACATGGTTGACGTTTTAAGCGACGAGATGCGTGATTACACAATGAAGAATCACTATTGCCAGATAGTATTCTCAACTCACAATCCCTACATCATTGAGACACTGTCTCCCAAGGAGATCTGGATCTTCGAGCGCTCTTTCGAAAAGGACAGCGGCGACGTCAGTATCCGCTGCGCGGGTGAAGATCCGCTCGTAATGGAGATGTTCCACCAGGGCGTCGGCATGGGTGCCATCTGGTACGGCGGACACCTTGATACAAGACCTGATGATGATAACTGAGGCTTATAAATGCAGATCGAGATACTGTCAGAAGATAAATCGGGAGCTGTAGTAGTACAGCGTCTTGCAGAAAAAATAGCAGAGAACGAAGGTGCGGATTTTGAGTTGCACGTTCATCCGCACAGAGGCTGCGGAAGCTTTCCTAAGGACATGGATTCCGCGCCGCCGAAGTTTGCAAGTTCACTGTTAGATCTTCTTCCCGCAAAGCTCAGAGCATATAACAAAGTATACGGCGGCAAGGATGTTATCCTCATTATCGCCATGGATTCCGATGATAACAATCCCCAGGAATTAAGACAGATGCTCTATTCTTGTGCTGCGAAATATGCTCCTGATATAAGAAGCATTGTCGGTCTTAGCACCGAAGAGATCGAAGCATGGGTTTTAGGTGACAGGGATGCGATCCGCACCGCATATCCTGACAGCAGGATGGACGTTCTTGATTCCTATGAACAGGATTCCGTATGCGGTACGTGGGAAGTGCTCTGCAGGGTCATAAGCGAGAATGCGGAAGAACTGATCGAGATCGGTTATCCCGCCATTGGTCACTACAAGGCCCTGTGGGCTGATACCATATCAAGATACATGGTTCCGGAGAAGAATATCTCGCCGAGCTTTAATACGTTCAAGATGGCATTCATCACGGCTCTCAAAAACCCTGTCCCGATCTACCGCAGGCGTGAGTTCTGATGGCAAGACATATCTACGTCCATAATCCTTTCTGCGCGCGCAAATGCCCCTATTGTGATTTCTATTCGGTAACGGATCACTTATGCATTGAAGAGTTCTACAAAGCCGCGATTAAAGAAACGGAACTTATAGGTTCAGTTATTACTGATAAGACAGGTACCAATCCGCTTACAGATGCAGACGGAAAAGATACCGTTTATTTCGGAGGCGGTACGCCGTCTGTTCCTGACAGTCACCTTATTGCAGAACTCCTTGGTTCGGTAAAGATTAATTTCAACATATCAGATGACGCTGAAATAACGATAGAAGTTAATCCTTCTTCTGTCAGGGAAGATAAGCTTGAAGAGTATCTTAAAGCAGGTTTTAACCGCATATCTTTAGGCGTTCAGTCCTTGCACGATGACGTGCTTAAAACACTTGGAAGACTGCACGATTCAAAAGGTGCAGTTGATGCGATAAAGAAGATAACCGCTGCAGGTTTCACGAATGTATCGGCAGATCTTATTACGGGTGTTCCGGGAGAAACTCTTGAAGGAATAAAGCAAGACATAAAGACGTTCCATGAGCTTGGTGTAAAGCACATCAGCACATATTCTCTGAGCATAGAAGAAGGCACCCCTTTTTTCGAGAGATACAGTAAAACATTAGAGGATCTTGTATCACCTGATGACGAGCGGAAGATGTATCACGGTACCCGTGAATTCCTTCAGAGTCTGGGTTATGTGACATACGAGATCTCTAACAGTGCACTGCCCGGATTTAAGAGCATACATAATTCTTCTTACTGGAATTCGTGCGAATATTTCGCGATCGGAGCCGGTGCCCACGGATATCTGGGTGACATGAGATACGGCCATAAAGACGATGTTGTTTCCTATATTAATGAGATGAATAATCTCACCTCAAAAGACTACAAAGATTTTCTTGAAGGCAGGAATAACGACCTGGTTTCTTTATATGTTGAAGAGATGCTTTCCAAAGAAGATAAGATGAGAGAAGTACCTTTCTTAAGGCTCAGAACGACTGAAGGGATCCTGCTTGATGAATTCTTTAAGATGTTTGGTGAAGAGTTCGAATATGTTTTCGCAAGGGAAGTAGAGGACAACATCAAAAAGGGATTATTGGAGCGCAAAGAAAGAACGCTCCGTTTAACACGGAGCGGTCTTGATCTTGCCAATAAAGTTATTGAAGATTTTCTTTAAAGCTGAGCCTTAGCTGCTGCTTCCTGCTCTGCTCTGTACTTAGCCTCATCGGCCTTTCTGATCGCAGTACGCATGATCTTGCCGCTGGTGGTCTTGGGAAGCTCATCAACGAACTCGATAACTCTCGGATACTTATAAGGAGCCGTAGCATTCTTAACGTGGTTCTGAAGTTCCTTTATGAGTTCGGGAGAAGCATTCTCCTTATATGCTTTAGTAAGGACGATAGTTGCCTTAACTACCTGACCTCTCATGGGGTCGGGAACAGCTGTAACTGCGCACTCAAGAACTGCATCGTGTGTCATGAGAGCACTCTCAACTTCGAAAGGTCCGATACGGTAACCGGAACACTTGATAACGTCGTCATTTCTTCCTACGAACCAGATATATCCTTCAGGATCTCTCCACGCCGTATCACCTGTGCTGTAATCTGCACCGGGCCACTGGTCAGCCATTGCTTCAGGATTCTTGTAGTATTCGCGGAAGAGTCCTGTGGGCTTTGAAGAAGCGTTCTTGATAACGATATTTCCTACGATACCGTCTTCTACCGGAACACCGTTGTCGTCAACTAACTGAATGTCATAGATAGGTGTGGGCTTGCCTGTAGATCCGGGCTTAACATCGAGCCAGGGAAAGTTAGCGAAAAGAACGCTTCCTTCTGTCTGACCGAATCCTTCACGGATCTCAAGACCTGTATACTTCTGCCACTTGTAGAATACTTCAGGATTCAAAGGCTCGCCTGCCATTGAGCAGTGCTTGATAGAAGAGAAGTCATACTTTGTGAGGTCTTCCTGAATAAGATATCTATAGATAGTGGAAGGTCCGCAGAATGAGTTGAGCTTAAGCTTCTCCATGATCTCGAGCATTCTTGCTGCCTTGAATTTCTGTGTATCGTAAGTAACGTTAACCGCACCGCAGATCCACTGTCCGTAGATCTTGCCCCATGCAAACTTTGCCCAGCCGGAATCAGCCTGGGTAAGATGTCTGCATCCGTCGTAAACCTGCTGCCAGTATTTAGCTGTAACGATATGGCCCAAAGGCAATGTGTAATCGTGCAGGATCATCTTAGGCTCACCGGTAGTACCTGATGAGAAGTAGATGAGCATCGGGTCATATGCGTGTGTAGCTTCGTCACCTGTGGGGCGCTCGAAAACAGGAGATGCATTATCGATATCATCAGTAAGTGATCTCCAGCCTTCAGGTGCCTCTCCGATAACGCTGCAGTACTGAACTGTCTTGCAGTCGGGACGTGCCTTATTTACATGCTCAATGATCTGCGGATCATCAGCGCAAACGATCATCTTAACGTCTGCAGCATTGCAGCGGTAAACGATGTCATGATAAAGAAGCTGGAAGGTAGCAGGGATAACGAGTGCACCGAGCTTATGAAGACCAACCATGGTGAACCATACTTCAGGACGCTGGCGGAGCATCATGAGGACTCTGTCGCCCTTCTTAATGCCAAGGCTCTTGAACATATTGGCAACGCGGTTGCTCTTCTCGCTTATATCCTTAAAAGTGAAGTGTCTTTCGTTGCCGTCATCATCGCACCAGATAAGAGCTTCCTGATCAGGCGCTTCTTTTGCGTATACATCTACGACATCAAAACCGAAGTTAAAATCTTCCGGAACAATGATCTTGAAATTCTCTTTAAAATCCTCGTAACTGTCGAAATCAATTCTGTTAACAAATCTGCTTAATAAATCCATGGGTATATACTTCCTTTTTCTACTTCAAATTTTTCCGTGAGTTGGGGTAGAACTGCTAAATCACTCGTTGATGATCGTGAGGAACTTAGCAGTCTCCGTCACGGCTCTCTGTCCGTGAGGCTTCTCAGGATTGAAGTAAATGGAATCTCCTGCCTCAAGAGTGAATTCCCTGTCACCCACGACAACCTTGATGGCGCCTTCGATGACATAGTTGAATTCCTGTCCGCCGTGGCGAACGAGCTCAGCTGTCTCTGATTTAGACAGAGTAACGATCATAGGATCCATCTGTCTGTGCTTATAGTTGAAAGCGAGGGCGCTGAATGAATAGCCGGGATAACGCTCGACTTTAACGCCGTTGCCGCCTCTTACCACTGTATAATCGTCCATTCTCGGAACGTCGCCTGTCATCAGCACCGTAGGATCCACCTTGAAAACGCTTGCAACCTTATAAAGGATGCTGATCGGAATCTCCTTTTCGCCGTTTTCATATGCTAAATACTCTTCCTGGCTCACTCCGCAGCTTGAAGCGACTTCTTCTGCAGTCAAGTCAAGGATGTCTCTAAGCTCTCTGATTCTGTCAGAAATCTGCTTAATGTATTCGTTCATATTGGCCTCCTGATATTTACAGTGCATTATTGATTCTTTTAGCGAATGTCTATTATAACAGATAAATAAGAAAGTTGCTCTAAAGGTTGCCCTGTAAGTTAATAAAGCGCATTGTGTCAAATTTGTCGGCCTGAAACGGCCAAAAACATCAACAAAAAGTCGTATTTTGCCAAAATGTGACATTTTGTTGGTCTGAAAACGCAAAACAGGTCAACAAAAACAACGACACCAGGTTAGTGTTGACTAACTTGATTCGGCATTGATAGAATCGTTCACATTGAGGGAGTAGCAGACGCGAAAACGGCGTTGTCTAAGTCAACATGCTGGTACAATACCTGGCTTATTCTTCTATGTGAGACTCAAGGCGATAACAGGTGCCTTGGGTTATTTTTTTGCCCGGTGCCGGGTTCGGAGGCTGATAAATGTTACAGTTCATATTGAATTCCGTGCTTTTTGGTGTCGGTCTTTCAATGGATGCTTTCTCGATTTCCGTTGCAAACGGAATAGTCGAGCCGGGAATGAAGAAGTTCAGGATGTTCAAGATTGCAGGAGTTTATGCTGTCTTCCAGTTCATTATGCCGGTCTTAGGCTGGCTGCTCGTAACTACTGTTGCTGAGATGTTCTCGGTATTCCATAAGTTTATTCCGTGGATAGCTTTGATATTGCTTCTTTTCATCGGCGGCAAAATGGTTGTCGAAGGAATAAGGGATAAGAAGCAGGGATACAAGAAAGAGAAGGAAGAAGTCAAAGAAGCGAAAAAACTTACCTGGGGCGCTCTCATAGTTCAGGGAATTGCTACTTCGATAGATGCTCTTTCAGTCGGTTTTACGATCGCTGATTATTCGTTTTTACGAGCATTTGCCGCATCTTTGATAATTGGAGTTGTCACGCTTGTGATATGCTTATTGGGGTTGATCTTCGGTAAGAAGATCGGCGGCAAATTCGTCAGTACAGCCACGATTATCGGTGGTGTCATACTGATCCTCATAGGAATAGAAATTTTTATCAAAGGCATTTTCGGCCTTTAAAAGAAAGGAATTAACATGGCAAAAGTTGCAGTATTTATAGCAGACGGCAGTGAAGAGGTCGAGGCAATCACACCCGTTGACCTTTTGAGAAGGGCCAAGGTTGATGTCGATGTCGTATCGATAATGCCTTCACTCGAGATCACTGCTTCAAGAGACATCAAGATCAAGGCAGATAAGCTTTTGGACGAGATTACTTTTGATGAGTACGATCTTCTTGTTCTTCCCGGCGGTGTAAGAGGCACAAATAACCTTAACGCATGCGAAGAACTCAAAAAAAATCTTGTTAAGTTCAACGACCAGGGCAAGGGCATCGCGGCAATTTGCGCAGCTCCGACAGTTTTTGCTAATCTCGGACTTCTCAAAGGCAAAACATCCACATGCAATCCCGGTTTCTGGGAAGAACTCCGCAAGGGTGATGCAAATGTCATTGAAGACAGTAAAGTTGTTGTAAACGGCAATATCATTACCAGCCAGGCAATGGGCACATCAGTTGATTTCGGCCTTGCTCTCGTAGGTTATCTCTGCGGTGAGGATGCCAAGGAAGAATTGCGTAAAAACATAAGGTTTGGCGCACTTTAACATTGTTACACAGCGCCTTTAGTTGAATATTCAGAGTTAATCTATTACAATAAGGCGCATTTGGAGACGTATCGAAGTGGTCATAACGGGGCGCACTCGAAATGCGTTTGCCGGGCAACTGGCACGAGAGTTCGAATCTCTCCGTCTCCGCCAGATTTTATGAAGTTACCCCCGTAAGTTGGACAGTGATGTTACAATTTACGGGGGTGCTCTTATGTTTATAACAAGAGAAACAAAACTGGCAATCGTAAAAAAGCACTTGGAAGACGGTGTAACCTTAAGGGAACTATCCGAGGAATATGGTATCCATTCGTCTAATATCAAGTTCTATATTGCGTTGTATCGTAAACACGGCGAAGCTGTTTTCTCTCCTAAGTCATCTAAGGAATCCTTTGTCGATTATCTTTTAATTTAGTAGCAGACTATTTTTGAGATTTTTTGAAAACCAGGCTTATGTATTTTAAGGATTTGACACCGTATAAGTATTTCGAAAGCGAGATCGAAATGAAGAATGTTGCCTGGCTTGAAAAAGGCCATTTATTTAAGACGGGTGAAGTTCCAAGCGAATTTAAAGATAAGCTTTGGAAGTACATGCGTTATCCTGTCAGTGTATGTCGTGGTTTTCAAAGATGTCCGTTCTGTTCTTTAGGTAAAAACGAGATCCCGACGACGACATATAATGGGCAAACACGTAGAGTCGGATATTATGAACTCAGGGTATGGGGAAATGATGATACCGTCTACGCCGTCACGAGTTTGATCTTTCACTACATGGAATCACATCGGTATAAGCCGCCGAAAGAATTCATTGAAGCAGTCATGAATTCTGATGATCCAGATAATGACGATTACTACAACAGGGTTTTGTCTTTGGAGAAAGGTTATGATTTTTGGCTTGAAACTGATAGGACGATGGTTGATGGATCTGAAGCGGATAAAAGATCCGCAGGGCCGTTTCCTGACACTTTAAACAGCGCTAAAGTACTTTTCTATACTCCTAAAGGTAACTATGGCGATGTGATATTTAACGACGGAACAAAATCGCATATTTCTTATATGGCTATATGCAGATCCGATCGCAATAGCGGTTTCTATCTGTATAAATGCAATGAGAATTATCAAATTGAGTCCGAGGATTTATTTAATTCTATTGATGAATGCATGAAAGCCAAAACTGTAGGTGGAACTGATCCTGAGGAACTCTCGTGGATTAGCAAAAATGATGAATGAATACTGTGATACTTCTAACATTTCAAGAAAAATTGTTAAGGATATAACTATATCTCGCAATATAATTTACTAAGATAATGGCTTCGGAGTAACTTCCGGAGCCTGTTTTTTTCTGTCTATATAAAGACTCTTTTCTCGGTCCGATGGCAAAACCATACAAGGTTAAGAAATTAACCAATATAGGTTGACAAGTCGTCTAACATGTTCTACCATTTAATTATGCCAAACCAAGGAGGATTCAGTATGCTTACTACATTAGGAAAATTCTTAAGGAGATTAAGATTGGACAGAGATGAGATATTAAAGGACATGGCTGAAAAGCTTTCGGTTACTTCTTCTTTCCTTTCTGCGATCGAGAACGGAAAAAAGAAAATGCCTAATACTGTAAAAGATAAGCTTTTGAAGTGTTATACGCTATCTGGATCCGAACTTGAAGAGTTTGAAAAGGCTCTTCTTGAGTCTAACGACACTGTTGAGATTAACATAGCAGATACTACCTCGCAAAAAAAAGATCTTGCTATCGCTTTTGCACGTTCTTTTGACAATCTGAACGATGATGACATTCGCATCTTTACTGAGTTTTTAAACAAGAGACAGCACGGAGGCGGTGAAAATGGATAGTCGTTATAGAATGGAGCCCAAAAAACGTGTTGAGCTGCGTGATTTTGCGCTCCAGATCCGTAAGAGCACAGGATTAGATGATAAAATCTACTTTCCTATAGTTGAATTCATGGAACATATGATGCCTCGAATGTTTGATAACTTTAATTTCGAGATCATAGAAGATAATGAGCTCCCACCCAATAAAGATGCTGTAACTGAGATAGTTAATGGATACGGGACAGTTAAGATTAAGAAGTATGTTTACGAGGGAGCTTGTTATGGCAACGGCCAGCACAGAATGACAATTGCTCATGAGGTTGTAGGCCATTTTATTCCAATATGTGTTTCCGGTTTTTCATTCTATAGCACCACCGAAGATGAATATATACCCGCATACTGTGACCCGGAATGGCAAGCAAAATGTATTGCTGCAGAGTTTATGATGCCTTTTCCTAAAGTTGGCGAGTTAACACCAAAGGAACTGATAATTCAGTGTGGAGTTTCAAGAAAAGCTGCTGAATATCAAAGAAAGATATATAGAGATCTTATTCGAGGAGGTGGTGAATTATGATTGTATTCAGCTTTTCAAAGAAAAACACCCTGTAAACCAAATGGCTTAAAAGGTGTAATTCCTTGGGATGCAAGCATCCTAAATGTGGAATTTTATTATGCCACATCCCAAGGAAAAATTCAATTTACTGAAGGAGGAATCTTTATGATTTCTATTTTCAAAACGCAAAAATTTTCCTATAAGGAGGGCATATTACATGTCAAAGGTAAACTGTACCCGTAAGGGATGCAAGGATGTTTTTAAATCATTCCTAGTAAGATTTTCTATTTTTGCCGGGATTTTTGACTTCCCGGTAATACAGCCGATACAAGAGATTCCTAATAGACTTATTTCTTTTTCAAAGGCGATTTCCTGTAAAGATTATGATCAGTGGATTCATTTTTACGAAGATGATTATCTCTTTGAACGTTTATGGAATAATCCGCAACACTATCTTGAATTGTTTAAACGCTTTAACGGAGTAATATTGCCGGATTTCAGCTTATACCGTGACATGCCTTTTGTTATGCAGTTATGGAATATCTATAGAAGCAGAGCTATAGGCGCATGGTTACAGCATAACGGTATTAAGGTTATTCCCAATATCCGATATGGTGATAAGAGAACTTATAGAATCTGTTGCGATGGCATAATGTCTGAAGGTGTGATATCGATGGGAACGCATGGAACATTAAAGAACAAATTCGATCGAGCAATTATACGTGACGGGCTTCCTATCGTGATTAACAGAACAAAACCCACGGCAATAATTGTATATGGCTCCGCTCCGGACGATATTTTCCTTTGGGTTAAAAACCAAGGGATAAGAGTAATTGTGTTTGAGAGCGACTATAGCAAAGCAATGAAGGCACATGAGGAGGTGATATAATGGGAGCAGGATTTCATGGTGGTTTCGGTTCCACATCGGGAGCCAAATCCACTGTAGCAATCAGCGCTTCATCCTCATTCGTAGGCAAAGGTGAGGGGGATTTGCTAAAAGTATATGCTAAAAACGTTAAGGAGGAACCTGGCTTTACAGATGTTGTAATACATGGTAATGAAAACTCTGCTGAATATTTTCATAATGGCAGATGGCATGAAATCGATCAGAGAACTCTTGCGTTAATGCTTAAGAAAGACCAAGGATATAAATCTGGCGGGATCAGGCTCATATCGTGCTCTACTGGAAAACTGGACAAAGGGTTCGCGCAAAATCTTGCTAACAAGCTTGGGGTTAAGGTAAAAGCGCCAACTGATACAGTCTGGGTTTGGAACACCGGGAAGATAACCATTGGTCCGACTCGATTCCAGAATACAGGAACATGGAAGACTTATAGCCCGCAAAAGAAAGGTAGGTAAATATGAACATAATCAGTATAGGTTACTACAGCGAAATGCCTGATAGTAAAACAACGGATCCTTCTATTAAAGACTTTATCGGGAAAGAAGATGTAGCTCTCGTAGATAAGATATGCAAATATCTCACATCAGGCGTTACACTTGCCGTAAGCCCGGGAATTGCAACCGACATCATAAACCCGGAAAAAGGCAGTATAGGAACTCTTGCTACTCTGACTGACGGCACGTGGATGTGGCCCGGAGACCTTGCATACTATGTGCAGAATTACAAATTGAAACTTCCAGAAGAATTCGTCCAGACAATGGAGCGTAACAACTGGATTATCCCAGTCAAGGAAGAAGATTTAGACATTGATTCGCTGACGATTGATGGAGTATCTCCTTTTGATTAATAATGTATTTATGAGCTAATGATGGAAGCTAACTGTAGCCCCGAGCATATTACTATCTCGGGCTACAGTTAATTTTTTCAGTAAAACATCATTCGCCAGAATCTATTTGACTTTGAAGTGTCTCTATCTGCCTTAAATGCCAATCAGACTTCCTATAGATCTTGTCAAATGCATCGCTGCTCAGAAATGCTATAAGATCCGCTTTGGTGGTGTGCTTTGCATTGCGGATAACGACATATCTGAACTTGCCTGACAAGAACCAGGTGTTTACAGCGGTCTTTCCGTAACCGGTAATGCGGCAAATATCAGCTACACGCAAAATGTCCTTTTCCGGCTTAAGAAGACGGGAGTAGTATTTGTGCATTGCTGACATAACAGCAGCAGATATCGGCATTGAGCTGAAAGCCGTCTTGGAACAGCGGATAACAGGGTGAAGCAGTGATATATTATGTCGCTCCGGATATCGCTCCAAAAAAGCTATAAGATCGGCCTTTGCTATGGAGTAACGGTGTGTCTTTTTGCCGTTGTCACTACAGGGGATCACACTCCCAAGATACTTGGTTGATGTCTTCTTACTCATATGGCAGACCTTGCAGAATTGGTCTTTTGAGATTGTCGCCGGAATGCTGTCAAAGTCAATAAGTTTAGGCTTCATAGGGTTTTCTCCTTTGTGAAAATATAGGACGGACTGTTCTGGTATATGTTGTTAGTAGTTCATAATTTGAATGTTTTCATTCGATATACCGAACGTCTTCCGTTACATTTTCACCGGAGCGTTTTGGCGCACATAAATAACAGATACTGACACAAAAGTGACAGTATCCTGCAAAGGCTTATTTTATTGGTGTTCAGGTGCCTTTAGCCAACTGAGAATCACTGTGAAAATCGGCAAATTACACTCGGTTTCTTTGCTCGAAATGCGTTTGCCGGGCAACTGGCACGAGAGTTCGAATCTCTCCGTCTCCGCCATATTAGGGCAACAAAAAAGACAAGATGCCCTCAAAAACCCGCAAACATTGCGTTTGCGGGTTTTTGTATGCTTGTCGAGCATAGTTCATTTTTGAAGACAAGATAAATGTGATTTCCTAAACCGAAGAGTTTCGCACCGACGTAATAGCAAATATAGACCATCCTTTAGTTGTTTGTTTGATGACTGAAGGGTGGTCTTTTCATTCATATAGATATTACTAAGGAGGAAACATCAAGTTCAGAAACCTATTGTCTATACTTCCTTTTCGAAATGTTCACATGATGAAAAATATATGGTAATCACCATCAATTAGAATCAAATCATAAGAACTACAAAGGAGGTTCATCGCATATGATTATCGTTCAAGTCCTTACTCTTATCGCTAACATCGGCACATGCACTTTTGCTTTTTTAATTTGGAAGAAACTCAAATAAACATATTATTCTTTTGAATTAGCCAGTCCTGTTCGTTAAAACGTTCTAAAACCGTACAAATGATGCAGCTTATGAAGAATAACATTTTCAAAATCTTATGGATATTGGGATGGATATTCGTATTCCCCATTCCAACAACTCTAGCTTTATGCCGCGTAGGCGAATTGCCCAAAGAAGTCATCTATGTCTTAAGCGTAGTTGCTTGGATCATTTATGGATTAATACCGTTTTTTGTTTTCCTGGATGTAGATTACATCAATATCTTGAGAATCATATGTCTAGCAATCGCCGGCGTTGGCTCAGTCGTTTCAGTAATCATAGTCAGCATTAAGCGTGCTGCAAAACCCAAGGCAACCTGATAAACATTGAGGATTTTAAGTATGATTATTGTTGAAGTTATTTCTCTCATAGCCAGTTTCGGCACATGCGTGCTTGCCTTTTTAGTATGGAAAACTAAATCAGATGCCTTAAAATCCGCATCTGAACATAAAGACCAGCAATCAGAATCCGATCAATCGACTGAGAAGAGTTCTTTCATTGCAGGCATACGTGAGAAAATAACTGACATTTTAGCACGCATGAAGAAATCCGAATCAAAACCGTCCTCAGAAGAGAAGAAGGACGATCAGAAAGAATCCCAAAAAGATACTCCAATCGTTGATATACAGAAAAAGGCCGAAGAACAAAACGAATCATCACTTACCAAAGACAATACTGATAGTCAAGGTGAGTCAGATACCAAAGCATTTGATGGATTCAACAGAGAATTCCAAGTTGATGATTCCAAGGATCAAATAATCAAGTCATTGGATAGTCGCATTGCCAAATGCAGTTTCACTTCAATAAAGGCGGCGTTCCTTATAGGCGCAGTAGTCTGCATAGTGTTGGCAGTCATATTCGGAATATTGAATAATTGGATCGTCTTTGGCATTTCTCTTGCTGTTGCTGCATGCTGCACTGCAGGATTTGCAATGAAGCAGATCGAATACAATAAGACTAAAGCAATAAAGCAAAATGCCATCGATGAATATACTCGTCTTAAAGATCAGGTAAAACTCTTAAATGAGAATAAAGGTTTATCTGATACCGAAAAAGAAAAGATCCTTACTAGATGGATTAATTCCTCATCAGAAAAGATTGATGAAAACCTGGGATTTGTTAAAAATGATTCTATAAAGGGCGGAATAATAGCTGGCGTCGTATGCCTTTTAGTTGTTGGAACAGGATCCATGCTTCCCTTTATCATAAGCAAGATTTCTGATTCAACGGCTAAAGATTCAGATACTCCAACCGTAGCATCTGAATCATCAGCACCAGTAGCCGAAGAAACTACTGCAGAGACTACCTTGCAGCCTACATCCGCTCCGACTGCTACACCAACGCAGACTCCTATCCCCACTCCTACAACAAAGCCGGTTATTATCGTTTCCAACCCTGTCGATCTAGGTTATCTCGTTACTGATATCTTATCTTCATCTATCGACGATGAAAGTTCCGGCAACAATTACTATCCTTATCAGGTTATGGATGGAGATCTTAATACCAGCTGGGCCGAAGGTCTTGATGACAATGGAATCGGTGAATATCTCGTCTTTTCCATTCCCAAGGGAACATATATCTCTGGTCTTGTTATCTATACCGGATATTGCAAATCTTCAAACGTCTTCTACAAAAACGGCGCGCCCTCCGTAATTGATGTTTATAGTGGCAACGACGGATACAGAGTAGATCTGAACACTTCCGAAACGGGCTATGCGCCTGAAAACTACGAAAACGCTTTAGAAGGAATCTATGTTACATTCCCGTCAGCTATCGTAAGCAATGGTGAACTGAGAATAACAATAGTAGATGTAAGAGACGGTGAAGCATGGGATGACACCAATATAAGTGAGATACGAATAATGGGTACTCCAGCTTCCGGTGAAGTTTCATATTCCGATGCAGGTGTTGTTGGAGACATAAAATATAGTGGTTACCACAGCTACGAAACTTCAATAGAGGCTGAAGAAGAAACTACTACTTATGTTGAAGATAATCCAGATTCTTATGAAAATGAAGAAATTAATTATGTAGATGAACTGGAAGGATTCTGGACAACCTGGGGTAACCAAGGTGGAACAACGTCACTTTACTATCAATTCAGGGAAAATGATATCGTTGTATATATTCATGATAACGAAGATGGATCAAATACGGAGTATACACATATTGATATAGAATATGAAACAACATCAGATGGGTATATTAAGGTTAACTTGATATACAGGCACGTAGATGATTTCTATTTTTCAAAAGGCGATTATTATCTTCTTGATGAGTATGATTCCTTGTCTTATCGCTGGGAAAACAATGGTTATTCCGGATCCAGTAGTCTAACCAGAGTTTAACACTTAGTTATAGAGGATACATTATGGGTACTCCGTATCATTCAATGACAAATCAAAACAACACAAAAAGAACCAGACACATCGTTCCGGTTCTTTTACTGATAATGAAGAAAACTTATAAATCAGAACAGAGCTACGAACTTACCATTGTCAAACTTGAAGTCACAAAATGTGACTTCAAGTTTGGGTGGTGTGCGAAAATTACCTTATGCATTTATAGAGCAGGGTATATATATGCTTGCTACTGTTTTAAAAGGTGAAGTATAAGGATGGTAATAATAACATGTTAGGCGGACCGACTGTGATAAAGTGGTTTTAGCAGACGATCACAGGTTGACAGGCGTAATATGATAAACAGGTGGATAGCAATCGGCCGATGTAGTATACTAACATGTAAGTTAACTTAAAAGGATGGGGTGCCCATGGATTTCATTATTTCTACCGCAAAGATCAGGAAGGGCGGAAATGCCATTGTTTACGACGCTAACGCTATGAGCGGCGTCAAGAAGATCGCTTCAAAAGTTTCAGGCGATCTGAAGGCTGTCTTTGGAGCTGCCCCCAAACTTCTCGAGAATAAAGAAGCTGACAGTCCGATCTATGTCGGCACTGTCGGAGATGCTCTCATCGCAAGGCTTGGTGTGGATGTATCCGATATAGATGGAAAGCGCGAAGTCTATAAGATTGAAGCAAAAGACGGAAGCCTCATTATCACGGGAAGCGATAAGCGTGGAACGATATATGGTATGTTCAAGCTCTCAGAGATGCTCGGAGTATCCCCCTTTATCGACTGGCTTGATGTAAAGCCTGTAAGGATGAATGAATTCAAGATCCCTAAAGATTATTGCATGGTCTCAAAGGAACCGTCTGTAAGATTCAGGGGATTCTTTATAAATGATGAATGGCCGGCATTCGGAAATTACTGCAACAAGAGATTCGGAGGCTTTAATGCCAAAGTCTACGAACATGTTTTCGAGCTCCTGTTGAGACTCAAGGGAAATTATATGTGGCCTGCAATGTGGTCAGCTATCTTCCCCAATGACGGACCCGGACTTGAGAACTGCATTCTTGCTGATGAACTCGGTGTCGTCATGGGTATGAGCCATCACGAGCCATGCTTAAGGCAGGGTGAGGAATATAAGTATTTAAGAGGACCTAAGTCAATTTATGGCGATGCCTGGAATTTCCTTACAAATGAGAAGGGCATCACAAGATTCTGGGAAGACGGATTAAAGAGGAGCGGCAAGTTCGAAAACGTCATCACCGTTGGAATGAGAGGAGAAGCTGACACTGCAATAATGGGCAAGGAGGCGACCCTCAAAGACAATATCGATCTCTTAAGAAAAGTTCTCAAGACCCAGAACAGGCTTATCAGGGAAAACGTTAACGGGAACCTCGATGAAGTGCCGAGAATGCTGGCGCTCTATAAGGAGGTCGAGCCGTATTTTTATGGTGACGACAAGACGGAAGGACTCATGGATGATCCTGAACTGGAAGGCGTTACCTTGATGCTCTGTGATGATAATCACGGCAACTTAAGGACCGTCCCGACAAGCAAGATGAGAAGTCACAAGGGCGGATATGGTATGTACTACCACTTCGATTATCACGGACTTCCGGTGTCTTTTGAATGGTTTAACACGACTCATCTGACAAAGGTCTGGGAGCAGATGACGACAGCATATGATTTCGGAATAAGAGATCTCTGGATCGTTAATGTCGGTGATGTATTCAGCAACGAATATCCTCTCGGTTATTTCCTTGATCTTGCATACGATTTCGAGCGCTGGGGAACAAGTAATTCCGGCAGTGCCCACGAATATACAAAGCTCTGTGTGGAACGTAATTTCAAAGGAAAGATCACATCTCAGGATCTGAAGAAATGCGTTGAACTTCTGGAAGGATACACCAGGATAACTTCAGCCAGAAGAACAGAGGCCATGAACGATAAGGTATATGCTCCGTTCGCATATAGTGAAGCGTTTGACACGCTCGTGAAGTGTGAGAAGCTCATGAGCGATGCTGATAAGCTTTTGAACAAACTCGAAGGTAACACCAGGTATTCTTTCTACGAGCTCATCTGGCTGCCTTTGACAGCAAACTTAAATGTCCAGAAGATGTGGCTCCTTACGACAATGAATCACGGGTTTGCGGCGCAGGGAAGCACATATGCCATGACACTTGCCAAGAAGGTAGAAGAATGCATCGCTTATGACAGGAAGATCGTGGATGAACTTCATAAGATCGCGAATGGAATGTGGTATGGCATGGGCTTATCCGAGCACATCGGTTTTAACGACTGGTGCGAGGAAGGATGCAAGTATCCTGTGGTTCATACTTTCGAGCCTGCGAACAAAGAAAGACTCATAGTATCTGTTAAGGGAAGTAATCAATATTCGGAAGGTAAATTCTGGACCGGCATTGTTCCCGTTGCAGATGCTTTCCTGGATCCGTCAAAGGATGAGGCTGAGCTGATACTTAGCACGGCAGGCGCTCCTGCTGCTCATTTCAAGGTCGAGAATCCTAACAGCTTTATCAGCGTATCGGAAGAAGAAGGCACAGTAAAGCCGTATTCATTCAAGACACTTAAGGTAAGGCTCGACAGGAAAAAATATAAGAAGACAAAATACGTACCTGAGATCTGCATTCATTGTTCCGACGGAAATGTCGTTGTGAAGATTCCTATTAATACGCTGGCAGATATCGGAGCCGGCAGGAAGCCTGACGGAGTGTACTACTGGTGCGGCAGGAAGATCGACATGAATGAGAAAGTCATTGATGCTCCGCTCCATAAGAGATCATGGCCGGGCAGCATTGACTGCATGGATTATATCTCGATAGAAGCAAAGAATTTCTACAGCAAGACTGATTCATCAAAAGGCGGATTCAAAGTAATAGAGGATTATTCCAGAGGTTTTGATGCAGTTAAGGCATATCCGCAGGATGTTATCTTCGGACGAAGTGGAAAAGATAGCCCCAAGCTGACTTACAAAGTGAACGTTCCTGCTAAGGGCGAGTACACGATTACATTCTGTGTAAATCCGAGCAATCCTTATTCGAGAGAAAATGAGATATTCTTCGGAGTAAGCGCCAACGGCGGCAAGATGAAGAAGATCAACATGATCCATCCTTATTTTGCAGTAGGCGACGGCAATCCTTACTGGTCTTTGGGTGTGCTTCAGAATAAGAGAGAGATAGATGTTACGGTTACGCTCAATGAGGGAATAAATGACATCGATGTCTTCGCGCTCGATCCGAATTTTGTCCTTCAGAAGCTCGTTATATTCAAAGCAGAAGAGTATCCTGCAAGATCTTATCTCGGACCTGAAGAGACATTCAGATACAGTGGCTCATAAGATATAAGGGCAGGGTTCATGATCAGGACGGCAGTCATCGGAATGGGCAATATGGGAAGCCGGTATGCCGGCTTGATCTCATCCGGGAAGGTGCCCGGCATGACACTTTCTGCCGTAACGAGAGCAAGTCCGGAACGGCTTACAGAACTTGGGCCGGAAGCAGCTAGAGAGATAACGGTTTTCGATAGTTCCGATGAACTTCTGGATAGTGCTGCAAGCGGGAAGATATCTCTTGATGCAGTCATTGTTGCCACGCCGCATTATTCGCATGAACAGATAGCTGTAAGGGCATGGAGATCAGGTCTTCATGTGCTTTGTGAGAAGCCTGCCGGAGTGTATTCAAGGCAGGCACGCATCATGGAAGAGGAAGCTGAAAAATCAGGAAAAGTCTTTGCCATGATGTTTCAGATGAGAACATCTGTGTGTTACCGTGAACTCCGGTCCATTGTCTTGTCAGGAAAATACGGAAAGATCAAAAGAGTCCATTGGATCGTTACCAATTGGTACAGACCTGAAGGCTATTATAAAACGAGCAAGTGGCATGCTGCGTGGGCGACTGACGGCGGCGGAGTGCTCCTTAACCAGTGCCCGCATAATCTTGATATTCTCCAATGGATATGCGGCATGCCTGTCCGCGTTCAGGGGTTCTGTCACGAGGGTCATTATCACGACATAGAAGTTGAAGATGATGTAACTGCATATATGGAATGGAAAGATGGTGCAACAGGCACATTCATCACATCCACCGGAGACGCACCGGCAATAGACCGGCTTGAGATATTCATGGAAGAAGCATTGATCGTTTGCGAGAATGGCAGGGTCAGGATAGCAGAACTTGAACCTGAGATGGGGCAGAAAGAGTCCGGTTACAGAAAAGATTCAACAGATTTCTTCAGAACGATAAAAGGCACATGGCATGATGTTGACCTTGAGAAGGCTGTTGAAGATCAGTATCTTAAAATGCTCTGCGGATTTGCTTCTTATCTGCGCGGTGATGACGGTCAGGATCCTTTTATTGTCAGCGGTTCAGAAGGCAGGAAGAGCCTGATGCTCTCTAATGCCATATACCTGTCGTCGTGGGAGAAGACGATGATCGATATACCTGAACCGGGATCTTATGATGAACTTGAGTTTGAGAAAAGATTTGAAGATGCATTAAAACAAAAAACAGAGAAAAGCAGACTCAGCTCTGACAGATGAATTTTCCAATACAATTTATTACCTGTTAAAATAAACATGACATACTGTTGTCGTGTTTATTTTGTTAATATCATCACGGAGCGAAAACAAAATGAAGATAGAAAGACTTATCGGAATATTGTCAGTGTTGCTGCAGGAGGAAAAGGTAACTGCACCGGACCTCGCTGAAAGATTTGAAGTATCAAGGAGGACTATTAACCGTGACATAGATGACCTGTTATATGCAGGGATCCCGATACGTACTTCCCAAGGCGCAGGAGGCGGGATCAGTATTGCAGAAGGTTATAAGGTGGACAGGACGATCCTGACATCAAAAGACATGCAGATGATCCTTGCGGGCTTGAGGAGCCTCGACAGCGTGAGCGGAAGCAGTTATTACGGCCAGCTGATGGAGAAGATCCAGTCAGGATCTTCTGAATTCATCAGCGGCAGAGATTCGATCCTTATTGATCTCTCGTCCTGGTATAAGGAATCTCTGGCACCAAAGATATCAACGATACAGGATGCGATAGAGAACAGGCATTTACTGGAGTTTTACTACTATGCCCCGTCAGGTGAAAGCAAACGTTCAATTGAACCTTATTACATAGTTTTCAAGTGGACGAGCTGGTATGTATACGGATGGTGCCGTAAGAGGAAGGATTACAGACTGTTTAAGTTAAACAGGATGGATAAGGTGAAGGAGACAAAAAAGGATTTCTTATGCAGAAATGCCACTGCTCCGGAGCTTGGTTCAGAACTGGCTTTCCCACGGAATATAATACTTAAAGCGCTTTTTGTTCCTGATATGAAATGGCGTCTGGTGGAAGAATTTGGTCCGGATTGTTATGAGGAACAGGATGACGGGAAACTTCTTCTTATAAGAGATTACAGCGACATGGATAACCTTACGATGTGGATGCTCACATTCGGAGATAAAGTCGAAGTTATCGAACCGGTTGAAGTCCGTGAGAGATTAAAAGCAATGGCAGAATCAATGATGAAAATATATGGAGGAAAGAAAAATGGCAGTAATTGAAAGATACGATGTAAGTGAAGAGTGGGCTCACTCAGGGATCATCAAGGCCGGTGATTTTTGTTTCCTGGGTTACTGCGTAGGGAATATCGGAGGAAGCATCGAGGAACAGATCAACGGAGCTTTTGACAACATGGAACAGAGACTTGCGATGGTCGGTCTTACATTGGAATCCGTGGTGCAGATGGATTGTCTGTTCAGGGATGTATGGAACATCCCTGTTATGGAGAAGATCATCAAGGAAAGATTTAACGGGAAGTATCCTGTAAGAAAATCCATCCAGACGGAGTTCGCTCATGTCGGCGGTAAGGATGGATTACTGTTCCAGGCAGATGCAGTAGCATACTGCGGAAAATAAGACAAACGGAGACAAAAATGAAATACGAGTGGATAGATAAATATCTTCTGGAAAAGCCTGGCGTAACAAAGGATCTGCAGCCGGAATGGAACTGGATACGCTATCAGATCGGCGGCAAAATGTTCGCCGCAATTTGCCTGGATGATAATGACAAGCCATATTACATAACGTTGAAGCTTGAGCCTCTGGAAGGCGAATTCTGGCGTAAACAGTATGAGGATATAATTCCCGGTTACTACATGAACAAAGTACATTGGAATTCGGTGAAAGCTGATGGAAAAGTGCCTGACGATATCCTCAGGGATCTTCTTAATAAGGCATATGGAATAGTACTCGGAAGTCTGAGCAAGAAAAAACAAAAGGAGATATCAGGTAAAGATTGATCTGATAAACTGAACTGATAGTAAACAGACAAAAATATATAATTACGGTGATTATCGGCCTTTTTTCTTGAAAACATCGAATTGTAAAATATAATTAATATATACGAGTGTGTTTTCTGAGGAGATACCGGTTCAGCGTATGAAGAAGTTCTTGATAGTTATAGTCAATATTGCCATCATGGCAACTATACTGACCTTCGTTGTACTTTACGCAGGATATGAGAGTATGGATTCTTACCGCAGGCAGATAGAGAACTTCGAGAATACTACAGTCACCATGGAACACGTGACTGAGAATTATCTTGAAGGTGAGCAGAGGATCTGCGATGTCTGGGCGCTATATATCAGCAACAGTAATATGACGATGGAAGAGGCGGCTGAATATATCCGTTCCTCCCATGTTCTCGAAAACACATCTGCCCATATTATTTCAACGGATACTCTTACAGGCCTTTCCACGCGTCCGGGAATCGGTACGACCATAGATGAAGCAGTCGCTGCCTATGGTACCTTTACGCAGTAACGGCATACTTTACCGGTTCTGAACTTTCAAGATCAAGGACGGACAGTTATGAATTATTTTGTTGAAGGCATACAGGGCAGCGGAAAGAGTACGTTAACCAGAAAGTTATCGGAGAAATATCCTGACCATAAAGTTTATGAGGAGGGGGATTATTCTCCTGTTGAGCTTGCCTGGTGCGCATACATGAATAAGGAAGATTATCTGAACATACTGGATAAGTATTCTTCCATGCGCGAAAAGATAGAAGAGAAAGCTCATACAGAAGAAGATCACATGATCGTCTGCTATACAAAGGTTAAGACTGATAAACATGAGTTTTATCAGGACATGGAAAAGTTTGAGATATATAACAACAGGATATCTTTCGGGCAGTTTAAAGAGATTGTTTTGGAACGTTTTGAAAAATGGGATGGAGAGCCGCTGATCGCTGAATGCTCATTGTTTCAAAACACTGTTGAGGATCTTATTCTCTTCCGCGATATGAGTGATGAAGCAATTATGGATTTCTATCGTGAGATAAAGAAAGTGCTTGAAGATAAGCAGGTTCATATAGCATACATTAAGACCGAACCTGAAGGTATCAGAACGAATCTTGAGAATGCAAGGAAAGAACGTGTTGATGACAAAGGTAATGAAGTATGGTTTTCCATGCTTTGTAATTACTTCGATAATTGTCCGCACGCAGTCAGATGCGGTCTTGAAGGTGAAGACGGTCTTGTAAGACACTGGATCCACAGACAGGAACTCGAGCTTCGGATCTGTGAGGAATTGTTTCCTGGACAGTATTCTGTTTTCAGTTCGAAAAACTATGGTGAGATAACAATATAATTTCTGTAATTACTGATCAAGAATGCGGTATACGGCATCCTCATATTCTGAATACTTCTTTGCTTTCAGAAGTTTCTTGATATCGCGTTCGCTGCCCTCGAACTGCAATTGCCAATAAGACCACAATTCTCTCATCTTGTAGATGACATTGATATCAGGTGACATGTTTTTCTGATATTCGTGATAAAGGGTGTCGTGGAACTTCCTGAATTTGGCAAAGTCTGTTCCCTGTGTAGTGCCTTTAAGCTTGCCTGCAAGAGAAGGATCTGAGATCAGGCCTCTGCCTAACATTACAGGATCGAGATCTGTGCCGAATGTGTTCTTCATCTCATCGTAATCTTTGACGGTATAGATGTTGCCGTTATATACAAGAGGACATTTTGAATATTCCAAAGCATAAGCGAAATATTCTTTGCGCGGTTCGCCCTTATAAAAATCTGATCTTATCCTCGGGTGCACGATCAGTTCATAAACTGGGTATTGGTTGAAGATGTCTATGAGATCATAGAACTCATCCGGATTATAGTAGCCGAGTCTTGTCTTTATCGATATCTTCATTCCGTCAGTTTCGGAATAGGAATATATGTCATCTAAAAATCTCTGAAGTTCAAGAGTATTTGGCAGGAATCCCGCACCCTTGCCCTTTGCACATACGGTTCCTGAAGGGCATCCGAGATTGAGGTTTACTTCCGTGTAACCCATGGCTTTAAGTTCCTGTGCACCTTCGATAAAATGATTTGACCTGCAGGTGAGGATCTGGGGAACAAGATATATGCCGGAGTTGTGCTCCGGGATCAGATCTTTTCGCTCACGGGGCGTAATGGGACACTTTTCGGATGGAGATATAAAAGGCGCAAAATACTTGTCGATATTGCCGTAGAGCCCGTTGTAAGCATTGCGGAAGATATAATTTGTAATGCCTTCGAGCGGGGCAAAATAGATCTTCATTCGATTATGGATTCCCTTCCGGATTAACCTTTTGATATACTCTTTAAGTTATTGCAACAAATATACTATTTCAACTGTTTTTAGTACAGAAGCTATATTAGGGGTGTTCTGTCTATACATAAGGGGGCAATTACATGAGCAGCAAGAAGATTGCGGAAATATCATTGGTTATATTCTTTCTGTGCGCTGTGCTGGCGGTGTTTGTAGTGTTCTATATGCATTCTGATGCAGTACGTGCAGAGTCGATAGAATCATATCTGAACTACAAATACGGAGTAACAGTAGATGAAAATACTAACGTTACTATTGATGGTAATGAGTTCAGCCTTGTTACGTCAGATAAGGTTTTGGTAAGTGGCACATGCGATTATTTCGGCGACGTGCTCACTGAATCCTATGTAAATTACTATTACGCAGATGAATGTGTCGGGCATATAGAAGAGACGATCGGCGATTGTTTTTCTGACTGTGTGATCGTTTATGATGGTGTAACTCTCTCCGAACTGGGATCCTTCCCTATGGATTCCAATTCGATCAATTCTTACGACGAATACTTCGCCGCGACGAAGACTGCATGGGAGAATGAGCAGGATCACAAATACTGGTACAAAATCACCATCAGGGTCTATGTCAGGGAGTCTGATCACATGACGCCTGACCAGCTGGAAGATGTAAACAACGCGATTGCCAGATTGCAGGATAGTGGAGAGTATTTTGATGTCTTCTTCTTTGTCGTGCCTGATGATCTGTTTGATCTCCATAAGGAGAAAGGTGTCTATGCCTATGTCAGAGGTGAAAAACTTAAGGAATTGGAAGAAGGTCAGGACATGGAAACCTGCGTGGAACTGGCGGATTTGGTTTCTGATTTGAAAGGAAGCGTAAATCAATACACCCAGTGGGATCGTTAACCGCATTATATCCCGTAGTTAATTCGATAAAAAAAGGCCGTTCCTGAACGCGAAAAGCACATGGGGACGGCCTTATAACTTTTTTCTATACGTTTACAATAACAACATAAAATATAACTAAAAGAAACATATAATATAAAGTATAAAATTTTGTTTACTGTTAGAATTGCTCTGTGCAATTGTTTAGATAAAAGAGTCGGGAGTGGTTGTTTTGGCTAAGGAACATCGCAAGGGAATAAGCATTAAGATCGTTGCGGCAATGTATATTGTTGTTGCAATCCTTGTTCTTACATTGGTCGTTGTATTTCTGGGTTACCATCTTTTCAAGAAGAACGTAACCGAGAACTATGAAAAGTATGCTGTAACCGTACTTGATAATGCATACATTATCACTGACGAATACAATTTCGGAGACATGATCGCAGCACGCGAGATGCCTGAAGAATACGAAGAGATGAGATCGCTCCTGAATAAGGTCAAGGAGAATTCCGATATTGAATATCTTTATGCTATTTATTTCGATAACATCAACGATGTACACAGCCTTACATATGCTATAAACACCAAGACTTCAGAAGAACTTGCAAACGGCGGAACATATACATACTTAGGAACCCCTTGTGAAGAAGGAAGCTTTGAGGTTGTTACCATACAGATATTAAGGGAGGCTGTCAGGAATTCACAGACGGAAAGCGGAGTTCTTGAAGGTCATTCGGATGAGTATGGTGATATGCTCAACGGATATAAGGTCATATTCGACAGCAACGGTAATGCAGTAGGTCTTTTGTGCGTTGAGATCGACACAAATAATATCAGTAAAGTTCTCAATAATTATGTCCGCACGATCGCCATCGCAGTTGCTTTGATAACGATCATTGTTATTGTCGTTTGCGTTGTCAAGGTTGAATCATCACTTATCTATCCGATCACGAGCATTACCGATGCAGCCAATGATTTCAGCGAAAACATCGGCGACCAGAGTGCGATGGATGAGCAGGTTAAGGAGATTGAACAGCTTGATATCCAATCGAGCAATGAGGTTGGAGATCTCTACAGATCCATCAGCAAGATGGAGACCGAGATGGCAGGTCAATTGCATGACATCATCCAGTATAACGAGAATATCCTTAAGATGCAGAACGGCCTCATGGTACTCATGGCTGATATGGTCGAGATACGTGATTCCAACACCGGCGACCACATCCAGAAGACGGCTTCTTATGTAAAGATCATTCTTCAGGGTCTTAGACGCAAGAATTATTACAGAAAGAAACTGACTCCTCAGTATATGGAGGACGTCTATAAATCTGCTCCGCTCCATGATGTAGGCAAGATCAAGATCTCAGATGCTATCCTCAATAAACCCGGAAAGCTGACTGATGAAGAATACGAGATAATGAAGACTCATTCTGAACTCGGCATGCAGATAATCGATAAGGCCATAAGCAATGTAGAAGCCGATGGTTATCTCCAGGAAGCGCGTAATATGGCCGCATACCATCACGAGCGTTGGGATGGCAAGGGATATCCGAGTGGACTTAAAGGTGAAGAGATTCCTCTGGCAGCACGCGTCATGGCAGTGGCGGATGTTTTCGATGCCCTTACATCAAACCGTGTTTATAAGCCGGCTTTTTCTTTCTCGAAGGCTGTACAGATAATCAAGGAAGGAAAAGGCACACAGTTTGATCCGAGATGCGTGGAAGTATTCCTTGAGTCCCTGCCGGAAATAAAAGAAGTTTTAAGAAAGCTAAATCCTGACTTCATCGACGACGAAGAGGATACGTAAGTCCGGCCATTTCATGGTAACAATATAAATCTGACATTTAATTGATGCTGATTTGATGTTTTATACTCATACAATTGAGACAGTTCAATATATGGGGAACATCAGGAGAAGCACTAAATGAAAAGATTGAAGATAATATCAGCAGCGCTCTGCCTTTCATTTCTGGCAGCAGGCTGTACTGTAAATAAAAAAGCTCCGGAAAGTGAGCCTGCATCTTCAGACACTTCCGTTGCTGCTGAAGCAGCTTCTTCCCACCAGGTAACTGTAGAAGATCTTACGAGAAACGTTATCTCACTTGGTGAGACTGATTATATAAGTTCCTGTCCCAAGCTCATCGTTGACGGTGTTGAAGCTACGGAGATAAATACAGCTATCAGCGAACATATACAGGAAGAGTATCCTCTTACAACAGACGGAGAATATGTTGACGGCTATGAGACGATATACAAATGGGGTGTAAAGAATAACACTGTATCAATCGTTATTTATGCGACCTATGTCAGCGAAGATTATTACACCGTTGAGGTATACAATTACGATCTTGATACTCTTGCTCCTTTGGAAGACACAGAGGTTGCAAAGCGTCTCGGCATGACCGATGAAGAGTTCTTTAACAAGACCGCTGAAATCTTCACTGAACGTTATGGAGGCGTAAGAGATATTGACCTTGTGAAGAGCATCGAACAGATCGATTACTACAATATCACCCCTTACATTACTCCTGAAGGTAATCCCGGAGTTGCTGCTTGTATCTACTATGCTGAAGATTCCCAGTTCAGTGGAATGGAGAGCGTGAGGTGCTTTGACCTGACAAAAGATTATTCTAACAGTCAATAATTTCCGTATTGGAATTCCTGTGAAAAATCTGCCGGCCCGTCTTAATTTTTGTTAAGGCGGGCTGGTAGTTTATGAGGTGATATAACACAACAATAAAGGGTCGGAAACTAAGTTCACGGCCCTTTATCTTTTTGGGGTGTTTATGTAGTCTTATGCGACTTTATCTCTTAACGAATCGAATGCCTTCATGGCTACCTGCTTTACGTTCGGATCAGTCTCTGTAAAAGCCAGCTTCTTGATGTACTCTTCGCAGTGCTTTGCCCTGATGGCTGCTGCTGATTCACAAGCTGTTGCTCTTACCATTGCGGACTTATCTCTGAGAAGCGGGATTAAAGCCATTCCGGATTCATAACTGGGGATCATGCCAAGTGCGATAGCTACAGTTACTCTTATGTCTTCGCTCTGATGGTTCGCATACTTGGTGATTGAATCAAGTTTTTGCTTTGAACCTGCCTTCAAAATCTTTTCTTTTAAAATGTCAGTAAGTGCCATAGTAAGATCCCCCTTTCTGTTTATTTCTAAGTCTATTATAGATTTGAGATTGCGAAGGGATAATCAACGCATTATTAAATCTCTGTGAACACTTGGATTAAAGGTTAAAGCGTTTTGATAAAGTGTTTATTTTTCGGGCTTTTTGCTGCAAAAATCGGGCTTGGATTTGTGTCAGTTCACAAGACGGTTTCGATAATTGTTTGAATGAAGTTCACAGGAAATAAACATACTCATTAAATATGTTTTGTATAATGCAAATATGAAAATTAATGTGTTAAATCAGATAAAGCTTTTTTGATATAATTTTACTACAAGCGGCACGACCTGAAAGGAACGGTCTGCTCATTGAACCGGTGGGAGATTCTTAAATGAATAATCGCATAGCTATATTCACAAACGGTTTCAGTAACGAGTTTGTTGAACATATAGTTTCAGGAATACAGAGAAAGGCACAGGAAGATGGTACTGATCTTTTTGTGTTTGTCACGTATTGCAGCCCGGGCGATCATGAACTGCAGAACAAATGCCAGCTGAATATCTTCCATCTTCCTGATCCCGCTACTTTTGACGGCGCGATCATGCTCACCAATACTTACAATTTTCCTGATGAACAGGAACGTGTATGTGCCCGCTTTCAGAGAGCCGGCGTGCCAATGCTTTCTCTTGAAGTTGAAGTTCCGGACATGTCCTGCATCAAGACAGAGAATTATAACGGTGTAAGAGATCTGGCGCTCCATCTGGTTGAACACCACAATGCGAAAAAGATCATTTACGTAAATGGAGTTGACAGTAATGTTGAGAACCTGACCAGACGCCAGGCACTGGTCGATGTGCTTAAGGATCACGGCCTTGAACTCTATGATGAATTCCATTGCGATTTTGGTTTCTATACTTCCTACATGGAAATGAAACATTATCTGAAAGACGGAAAAGAACTTCCTGATGCCATTGTTTGCGCAAACGACAACATGGCACTCGGAATTAATTCCGCCCTAACTGAAGCTGGCTACAATGTCCCAAGTGATGTGCTTTTGACAGGTTTTGACATGTCCAAGGACGGACAGCACACTTTCCCGATCATTTCTACTGTTTCAAGAGGCTGGGAATCATTTGGCGAAAAAGCTTACGAAAAGCTCATGTATCAGATTGCAAATCCGGATGAAAGGTTTACTGAAGAGTATCATTCCTATTTTGTTCCTTCGGAAAGCTGCGGCTGCCCCGCATCTGAGGAAGCTATTAAGAACCGTTTTAATGCTGTCAGAAACTCATATTTTGAAAACCTTCAGATGAATATCATGGATATCTTTTTCATGGGTCTTCAGGTTCCGCTGTCTTTTGCAATAAAGAAAGAGGATTTCTATGAAAAGGGAATAATCAATGTCATGGATATTCCTCAAATCGGTAAAAACTATTGTCTTTGCACTGAGCCGGAGTTTTTCGAGATGAATGATGACCAATATCCTGAAAGGATCAGAGGTTACAGTTCCAATATGGATATCCTTTATGAGCTCCGTGACGGTGAGAGATTTTCTCTGAGACATTTCGATTCCAAAGAACTGTATCCGGGTTACGCTTATGAAGAAGGCAAGTCTAATCTCTATATTTTTGTACCTCTCAATTATCTGAATTTCATTATCGGTTATATAGCCATCAAGAATACACCGTCACTGCTTTACAATCTGGGTTTAAGCAGATTCATTAAGAATATGAATGCCCAGCTTTTCAGTATGCGCCGCCATATCTTTTCTGACCGTGTTAACAAAGAACTTAAGAAGATCTACATGACTGATGCGCTTACCGGCATGTATAACCGTACGGGATGCCAGAAGGTGCTTTACGATTACATCGCTTCAAGAAAAGAGAATAACGAGAAGTCGATCCTTGTTTTCGCTGACATCGACAGAATGAAGACGATCAATGATGTTTATGGACATCTTAACGGAGACTTTGCGATCAGGGCTACGGCAGAAGCTTTTAAGACTCACTCACCAAAGGAGTGGCTGTTCGGAAGATACGGCGGAGATGAATTTATTGCTGTAGGACCATGTCCTGATGATTCTGTCGAAGAACTCATCCGTCAGATCTCCGAATCCATGAGCAAGGATTTCAAGGAGCTTAATCTTTCATTCGTACTTCACGCAAGCATCGGTTACGCTTTTATCGAACCAGGTGATGATGCTACGATCGACGATTACATCGACCGTGCCGATAAGTACATGTATAACGAGAAAGAAAAGTACCACAAATATATTGATTCGCTCAATCAGAAGAGGGACTGATTTAATTCACTGATTAAGTGTTATACTTACACAGGTGCCATTCAGGCACAAATTAATCAGGAGAGTTGAACAGATGAAAAAAGTAATCATTGTCGGAGGCGGTATCTCCGGAATGACTGCGGGCATTATCCTGCAAAACTCAGGCTTTGAGACTGAGATCTATGAAAAGAATCCCGTACCCGGCGGAGAGCTTACAGGATGGAAGCGCGAAGGCGTATACATCGATAACTGCATCAACTATATTATGTGCAGTAAAAAGGGAAGTGCCATGAATGAGCTTTGGCACGAGATCGGAATGCTCGACGACAGCGTCAAGATGTATTCCAAGGACCGTTTCTTCACATATAAGGGACATGGCGGAGAGATCACTTACTGGAGAGATAAGGAAAGAACAAAGCGCGAGATGCTTGCTTTATCTCCTGAAGATAAGGATGCTATCGAGAAGTTTTTCGAGAACGTCACAAGAGCTGAGTCCATGATCATGCCGCTCGACAAGCCGATGGACAAGATGGGTCCCAGAGACTTCATGAAGCTCGGCGATTTCGTTAAGAACGTTCCTGCCGCACAGAAGGCATACAAGGGGGTAAGCGTTAAGGATTTAGCTGACAGCTTCAAGAATCCTGTATTAAGAAGCTCCGTAATGCTCACACATCCTGAGACGACTCAGGCATATTCATTCGTTATGTCTTACGCGATGGTTACATCAGGCAGCGGTGATATTCCTGAGGGCGGCTCATTGGCAGCTGCATTGAGGATCGCTGACAGATATAAGCAGGCTGGCGGAAAGCTGCATCTCGGCGCACCTGTTAAGAACGTTAAGATCAACGGAAAAATAGCTGAAGGCATCGTTCTTGAAGACGGCACTGAAGTAAAGGCTGATTATGTTATATGCGCAACAGATGCAAATCACACATTCACACATCTTCTTCCTGCCGAGTACATGCCTAAGAAACTTAAGAAGTGCTTCGACGATAAGGCTCACTTCTCTGTATTCAGTAAGTATCACGCAGCATTCCTCGTAGACGGCAAGATGAACGTCGATCCCGATACAACGTGCTGGGAGAGCGACGGAATCAAGGTTTGGGACAGAGAGATCAAGGATATCGGTTTCATCTGTTACGATTACGACCCTACTCTTACACCTGAGGGCAAGACAAGTATCCAAATGAAGCTTTTCCAGTACGGTCAGGAAGTCGACAACTGGTTTGAGCTTGCAAAAGATCCTGAGAAGTATGAAGCAAAGAAGATGGAAATTGCCAATGCTCTCATTGCTGAGGTCGAGAAGCAGTTCCCTGAGACAAAGGGCAAGATAAAGCTTCTTGACGCATGGACACCTGTCTCATATGCAAAGCATTGCAACGCATACAGAGGCGCTTACATGGCTTTCGTTGCAGACAAGGATACAAAGACCGTAACAACACCCGGCGTTGTTAAGCAGCTTAAGAATGTATTCCTTGCAGGTCAGTGGCTCATGGGCTCAGGCGGACTCCCGCCGGCAACTGCCCAGGGCAAATATGCAGCATGGAGAATCTGCAAAAAAGAAGGCGTTGAGTGCAAGTAACTTGAGATAAATATAATGGGGCTGTCGCTGAGTAATGCGATGGCCCTGATTATTTGAAACGAAAAAACTGCCAAATAAGGCCTTCTCGCAATCAAATTAGAGAAGGCCCTACATTTTTACATCTCTTCTATATACTTTTCCACACGGTCGTTGAGGATCCTGACTGCATCTTCGAGCGGCCTGTCTCCGGCATAATACGGAGCTATCTCTTCTATCAGGAAGGCAGTGATTACAGGGTCGTCGTAGTAGTAGACCGAGATGGTCGAGAGGCTGTTCATCATGCCTTCTTCCATAGCTTTGTTAGATTCTTTGTATCCGTATACGATGCAATAATCATCCAGTTCGGTAATATAATCCGACAGTTCCTCGTCTGTCTTTTGGCCCTTGTTGTTTTCCTCTGATATCAGCGCTATGTTTTTAGCCATGACATCTTTGTTGGTAACGATGTTCTGAAATTCTTTGTCTGCTTCTCCGAACCCTGCGCCTGAGAACAGGAAATTGATGAATTTCCTGCATCCTTCTTTACTGCCGGATGAGGACGTAACAGATATTGTTTCCAACGCTCTGAATCTGGGCCCTGATGCGTTAACGGATGGTGTTCCGATTATCGTATAGCTGCCTTCGGAAGACTTGCATGCGTGAATGAATTCTGTGAAGCTTTCGATCCTGTCATAACGGCAGGCGCCTCTGACTCTTTTGACTTCTTCACTCCAGTCATAATCACCTGCGGGTGCAAATCCGTCATCTGCAAAGTATTCGTTTGATGATTCGACGGCTTTATTGAACTGGTCTGTGCCGAATTCAACATTATTACCTTCGATGGCTGATTTTGTGTCAATGCAGGACAACATAAAATCCTTTTTGTTGTTGTATGTTGAAAGAGGATAATCGTAAGGCGAGAAACCGTCCAGTTTATCAGTTACCAAATTCTCATAATCTTCAAAAGTTATTCCGCACGCACCGCTGTTTATTAGGGAAGTGTCGGTTACAAGTCCTTCGATCTCCAGTGTGACAGGGAGGAAGTACAGTTTGCCGTCTATCTTCGATGCTTCGATGATATTCGTGAATTGCTTATCCATTATTTCCTGATCGAGATATCCTGTCAGGTCTTCGAAAATATCATCTCTCATTGCATAATTCTTTTGGATCCCGATTGCCAGATCAGGTGCCTCACTTCCTTTTAATTCCTGGATCATGGTGTAGAGTTTTTCGTCATCTTCGTTAAGAACGGAAAGATCTCTTCCGGCCTTAAGTCCCGAATTGTATTTGCTCCATACTCTTATGAGATATTCGTTATCCGTTCTGTTGAATTCATAGATGGCGTTCGACATATATTCAGTGATCTTCGTTTCGATAGGGGTTGCCAGTTCGATTACTGTCTTTCCCGCGTGGGGATTCTTATCTGCCTTTTTAAGTATGGTTACGGTCTCATCTATTCCCGAAAAGAACATTGAATATCCAGTGGACTTGCTCGAATATATAACGGCTTCTTCATCGCTGCAAGCTATGAGTTTGACTTCCTCACGCGACAGGTCTGAGAAATATGGTGTATACCAATTATTCTCTATGACCGTTTTTACTTCCTGTGACTGCATGTCAAAAGCAGTTATGTTGCCAAGTGTATCGATCCTGCAAAGCTCACCTGAAGTCACAGCCTGATATTCAGCAAGGTTGATATCATCTGTATTCTGAGCATCGTATTTTACGCTATTGATCAGTTTTCCGGTCTCGGGGTCAAATTCCAGGACCAAAGACCCGTCACTTCTTGTGTAACCTATAGTAAATACCGTCTTGCTTCTTGAGTCATACGAGAACTCATCCAGGTTATATATATTCGGGAGTTCTGACATATCGAATTCGCATTTGTATTCGCTTCCTGCAAACGAATAAATATATACTGTCGAACTGGTGGAATAGCCGGATGCGTAGATGACAGGAAAGTAGTAATCTCCGGCTGTATAAACATCTGTAACTCCGGCCCATGATGAATTGCCTTCCTGTAATTCGAGATTACTGCCGTCTGCATTTCTGAACGGGCGGGGATCTTTTGCCTCGCCGCTTATAAGATCAATTGTGATGATCGCAGTCTCAAATCCTGACGCCCCAAAGAGTTCTGCTATGGCTTCGGCGGTATTCCCGTCTTTACCGGGCTTTATGCTGTTTATCCTTGTTATCGAATAGTTTCCCGGATCCGTGACCTTGATCTGATTTAAGAGGTTTCCGTTGCTGTCATAAGTATCGAGCATGGTCCTTCTGTAATTATCATAATCAGAAAGATTCGTAAGACTGTACAGGTGATAAAGCTTGTCATTTCCATAAGTTACGACGCTGCTGTCGATCATCTCGGACGGCAGCTTATCAGTCTCTAAATCGAATCTGACTGATTCATACCATGGGTCATCCTCTTTTACTACGATGTTTTTGGTGTTGCTTTTTGCACACGATGTGATCATTGGCGCAAGCATGCTGACAGCCAATGCTAATGCTGTTATTCTTTTGTACTGCATTGTTTCCCTCCATATGAGAGCTAATGATTCCTATTACCATCCATACTGTAAAACAATTTTTATTTTTTGCATCCGAAATACGCAAAAAGACACGAAAACTATGCCAAATTGATGCTTTTGATGGAGTCTCGTAAATATGATTAGAAATAAGACAGACGGTTAATTATTTGTTACTTTTTGCTTTTCAGGGTGTAAGTGTGGGTTTTCAATAAATATAATTTAGGAAATTCACATATTAGATGACGCGAGGATCTTCGTAATGAGCACTGCGACACCCGCAAAACCGGTTGCAAAGAAGACTGGGGGTCTTGTAAATAAGACCCTGCATTTTCTTGTCCATAACGGTTTTACGTTCACCGTAAGTGTAATGTGCCTTGTCCATTCGATCCTTCTTGCGATCTTCCTTTTTGCGGGCGTAATGCCTCTGGTACAGGTTAATGCTTTCAGCGTTCTGGTATACCTGTTTGCATTCTTCCTTTGTAAATTCGGTTATATCAGGGCCGTTTATTTCAGCATCGTATTAGAGGTTACGTTTTATACCATCATATCGACATACTATATCGGACTCAGGTGCGGTACGTACTGCTTCCTTTTCTCGATCGTTCCGATAATCATATACTTCGGTGCTTTCCTTTATCAGGGTGCTAAAAGATGGAGTATCGTTCTCATGCTCGTTCTGAACTTTGCAACTTTCATCGCACTCTACATAAGGTATGCTCCGATCGAACCTGTCTATGATGTTCCGCCTGTTACCAGAATGATACTTGTATGTGTTTCTGCATTCGCCATGGTATTTTCGACGATCTTCTACAATACGATCTATATCTATACAACTGAAAGAGAGATGGGAGATCTTGAGAAGAGAAATCAGCAGCTGTCTTCTGATGCTCATGAAGATGCTCTCACAAATCTTTTGAACAGACGTGGTTTCCTGCCTCTCGTTCAGGATATGATGGATGACCGTACTCAGGATTTCTGCATCGCATTCTGCGACCTTGATAACTTCAAGCGTGTAAATGATACATACGGTCATGAAGGCGGCGATGAGGTATTAAAGCACGTCACGAATCTCATCAGGAAGGAACTTCCCGGATGTGACATATGCAGATGGGGCGGAGAGGAATTCGTCATTCTCATGCGCGGCTATAACATGATCACTGCCAAGGATAAGATGGAAGATTTAAGAAAGCATATCGAATCGAATCCGACTGTTTTCTTCAATAAGAGAATTCCGATTACTTCCACCATCGGACTTGAAGAATACAAAGCTGCTTTTAATGAACCTGAGGAAATTATTAAGGTTGCCGATGCGCGTATGTATTACGGCAAGCAGCATGGAAGAAACATCCTTATTTTTGAGGATCTTGATTAATCTCTTTTAATCGACGTTAATAACCTTGAGATCGTCCAGGCCGCGCTCGTCGTGGCTTGTAATTATGAGCAGACGTCCGTTAAGGTGTTTTTTAATGAATGCTATCGTCTGTTCGCGTGAGGCATCGTCAAGGCCCGTAAAAGGTTCGTCGAGAATAACAACGTCTGAATCGTGAAGCATTGCTCTTATCACCGCAAGACGGCGCTTCATTCCGCCTGAGAGTCCGCCTGCCATTTTGTCAGCAGTATCTTCAGGAAGGAGTTCCAAGATGGCAGACTTAGCCGCTTCTCCTGTGACGTTGTCATTTACTGCGAGAATATTGGTCAGTGCAGTCTCTTTCTCGAAAAGTCTGTTCTCCTGGAAGCAGACTGCAAAGCGCGTGTTATCAGGAACTGAAAGCTCGCCCTCATCCGGTTTGATAAGACCTAAGATCAGGAGAATACATGTGGTCTTGCCTATGCCGGAAGGACCTTTGAGAAGATATCCGCCCTCGTCGAAAACAGCGCTGAAAGAATCCAGTACTTTCTTATCGTCAAATGATTTGGTGATGTTTTTAAGTTCGATCATTTGAGCACCTTCTTTACGATGAAAGAGATAAGTCTTTCGATGAGGAATGCAGCAAGGACTGCAACAAGAGTCCAGGCAAGCATTTCGGATGTTGCGAGATTGATCTTGGCTCTGTAAAGGCCGTTGCCGATGGATCTCAAAGGCTGGCCGACTACTTCAGCCGTTATTCCGCCTCTGAAAGCCATGCCGATGGCAAGTGAGATAGCGCTTTTAATGTGTGATGAAAGAGAGGGAAGATAGATGTATCTGATCTTTTTCAAAGACTTCATCTGAAAGACTTTTGCCATATCGAGCATCTTCCTGTCAGTAACGGATAAGCCTTCTAAGATGTTCTTATAAAAGATCGGGAATGAAATGACCGATGATACGATCAGGGTGACGTTTGAGCTTCCTGCCCATATCAGGGCGATGATTATGAAGCTTACTATCGGTATTGATTTGATAACGGAAACAAAAGGGGACAGGAAGTCTTTTACAAGACCGGATCTGTAAGACAATACTGCGAGTCCTGTTCCGAGAATCAGTCCAATAAGGAAGCCTAAAAGGACTTTGCCGATCGTTATTCCGACCGACAGGAAAAAGGAAGGGTCAGAACAAAGAGATATCAGGGCCATGACCGTCTCGACCGGACCGGACAGAAGGATGCTGTTGTTGATCACAACAGCAAGGATCTGCCATATTGCGAGCCAGATCAGAACGATCACGGCTATCCTGATATATCTTTTGGTCTTCATTTATCAGCCTTTGAAATAGAATTCTTCTCCGGGAAGATTGCCTCCTACGGCCTTGGGATCGTAATTGTAGAGGACCTCAAGGTAAGCGGAGAGGTTTGTCTTCAGGCTGTCGCCTGTGATGCATACAACGTTGCAGGAAGGGATAGCCTTCTTGGCGATGGGCTCTTTGCCGATGATGTCGTTTGCAACGACCAGAGCTGCTGTAGTATCAAGATCTGAATTAGCCGCATTTACGCTTGCCTGATGCTCGCTGATGAATGTGCTTACGGCAGCAGGGTGCTCTTTGAGGAAGTCATTTCTTACGATAGTAACGCCAGTAACCATGCCGAGACCGTCTGTAAGTGTCTGCCATTCGTCTTCAAGAGCGAAAGCGGGAGCGATTGCTTCATTCTGTGCGCAAGCTACAGTAGCGAAGGGCTGGGGAAGTACTGCGACCTGTGTGGGATCTTCAGTAAGTACGGCAGCAACTTCAGTAGCCTCTGACTTGAACTCGATCGTGCAGTCTGTAATGCCATTCTGGTCAAGGAGATATCTGAGTGAGTACTCGGGTGTAGCGCCCTGGCCAGTGGTGATAACTGTCTTTCCTGCAAGGTCCTTAACGGACTTAACGGAAGAATCACCCGTAACGCAGTAAAGAACGCCTAATGTGTTGATGTCGATGGCTGTAATGCCGCCCTGTGTCTTGTTGTAAAGAACAGAAGCGAGGTTAGCAGGGACGAGAGCGATGTCGATGTCGCCTGATACGACTTTGGCAGTGATCTCGTCGGGTGCTGCCGACATGGTGAACTCATAATTGCCTTCAGCTTCACCCTTGGATGATTTGTCCATGAGGTTAACGATACCGATGGTTGTAGGTCCCTTAAGTGAACCGACTCTGACGATTGTGTCGTCCTTTTTCTTAGCACATCCTGCCATTAATCCGAGGGACAGAGTGGCAGTAAGTACTGTTGCGATAATCTTATTTTTCATAAGATTTCCTTCTTTCTAATATAAAATTGCGAACTGATTATACACCCATCTTTATTAATGTATGTCAATTTTTGTTTACAACCAGTCAATCATATCGACATACTGACTTCTTATAATAAAAATATATTTTATGTTCAATGAAGGCATGAGTTAAAGAAATTTGATATAATTGCTGAAAAGCTTGTTAATTGCCTAAAGGACATGAAGGCTTTAGATAAGGCCTTTCGGAGGAAAACATGGCAGCACAGGATTTGATATTCAAGAAAATATCTGAAGCATTACTTGTTGATTATTCAAGCGTTTACTACGTTAATGCCATTACGAACGAATATTACTGGTATTCAGTAAATCCTGAATTCCATTCGCTCAGTCTTGAGCAGGGCGGCGATGACTTCTTCAAAAACATTATCCGTGACTGCAAGAAGGTCATTTATGAAGAAGACCAGCATATTTTCCTAGAAGACATCCAGAAAGAAAAGCTTTTGGCTGCCATGAAGAAGGGCAGTATGCAGAATATCGAATACCGTCTTATGATAAACGGTGTCCCTACCTGGCATTCTTTGAGAATGATCCGTGGCCTGGATGATAATTCCGACTATTTTATCCTCGGTGTACTCAATATTGACGAGGAATACAAGAGACGCGAAAAAGAAAAAGATCTGGCAGTTCAAAAGGAAAGATACAATCAGATCACAGCCAGTCTGGCCGAGCGTTTTGATACTCTGTATTACATTAATTCCGAGACCGGTAAATATATTGAGATCACTTCCAATGAAGAGTACAGGGACCTTAATGTGCCGTCTGAAGGCGGTGATTTCTTTGCAGAAAGCAGAAAGAACATCCGGAAGGTCGTACACCCGGAGGATCAGGAAAAGATCATTAAGCTGCATTACAAGGATGCAATGCTGAATAAACTCAAGAATAGAAATTCATATACCGTAAATTACCGTATGGTAATTAACGGTTTGGTAAAGAACGTCAGATATATTGCGATGAAGGCCCGCGATAAAAGACACATAATTATCTGCTTAGAGAATATCGATGAGGAAGTTAAGGCAAATCTCGAATTTAAACGTACGCAGGAAAGAAGCATTACGTATTCGCAGATAGCAGAGAGCCTGGCTGCCCAGTATGACATCATTTACTATGTCGATGCCAGAACCGATTATTATGTTGAATTTGCCATGCATAATATTTTGGGAGAATTAGAGGTACAGGAGGAAGGCGACGACTTTTTCGGCATCGCAACGGGCAATGCCGATAAGATCATTTATCCTGATGACAGGGAGCGTATAAAGCTTTTCATCAATAAAGATAATCTCATCTCACGCCTGGAAGATACAAAACAGCTTGCTGAAGATTATCGAATGGTGGTAGACGGAAATGATCCTAAATACACCAGAATGACGGTCAGCTGGTCTTCTGACAGGTCACATCTGATCATCTGCGTTGAAAACCGTGATGATGATGTGAGGAAGGAACATGAGCATAAACAGGCATTAACGATGGCAAATGAGATTGCCAGACGTGACAGTCTTACCGGCACGAGAAACATCACCGCTTATCATGAATATGAGAAAGAACTCCAGAAGCACATTGATGATAATAGCAATGAAGTTTTTGGAATAGTCATGTGTGATGTCAACGATCTTAAGCTCGTTAATGATACCCAGGGACATAAAGCGGGCGATGAGCTCATTAAAGAAGCCTGCAAACTTATATGCAGGACATTCGCGCATAGTCCTGTTTTCAGAGTCGGCGGTGATGAATTTGCCGTTGTACTGATGGATAAGGATTTTGTTGACCGCGAGAACATCCTTAACACATTCAGAAAGCACATTGAAGAGAACATAAGAATAGGTCAGGGTCCTGTTATCGCTTCGGGTATAGCCGAGTATACACATAATTCCGACAATACTGTTGAAGAGATATATCAGCGTGCAGACAGGCGCATGTATGAGAACAAAGCCCAGCTTAAGGAAATGAAGCATCTCTCAGAGACTTATTCCTCGGAAAATACCGGCGAAAAGGTCATAACCGAAGACAGAAGGAAGTTGCTTGAGGCTTTGTTTAAGTCGTACGACGTAGTCTCTGACGGCACTTATGTTTATCTTTGCGATATGAAGTATGACTTCTCGAAGTGGTCGAAAAACGCCGTCGATACGTATGGGCTTCCTTCTGAATACATGTATGGCGCAGGTGACATTTGGGAAGGATTCATTCATCCTGAAGACCGTGAAGCATATCACAAGGGTATTGCTGAGATATTTGCCGGCAATTCCTCCGGACATGACATGCAGTACCGCGCTCTTAAAACAAACGGTGAATATGACGTGTGCACCTGCAGAGGCGTGGTCTTGCGTGACAGCGCGGGTGAACCTGATTATTTCGTCGGTACCATAAGAAGCCACGGAGTACAAGGTCACATTGATACGCTGACAGGTCTCCGTAACCAGTATGGTTTCTTTGATGAACTCGACAGTTGCATAAAGAGACAGGCAGAGATAACCGCTATTGTTGTCGGCATAAGCAAGTTCTCTGAGATAAACGAAGTATACGGATATCACTTCGGTAACCGGGTTCTTCAGCTCTTTGCAAGAAAGATCTTTGAGGTTACGGGTAATACAGGAACATGCTACAGAATTGACGGAACCAAGTTTGCGATAGTAAGCAATTCATTCTCGCTCGATGAAGTACAGGAAAAATATAATGGCTTCCGTAACTTCTTCCGTGAGGATTTCTTTGTAGATAACAAGAGGATCCTGCTTGAGACAAACTGCGGTGTTCTGAAGCTCGACAGCTTTGATCTGGACTCACAGACTGCATATGCCTGCCTTAACTTTGCATACGTGGAATCCAAAACACGTAACCAGGGTGATATGGTGCTGTTCCATAATGATTATGGTGACGATAATAAGCAGAGGCTCGAGAAGATCCATGCGATCCGCGCTTCCATCATGCACGGATACAAAGGATTCTATCTGCTCTACCAGCCTGTTGTAGATGCTCAGACAGAGCAGCTGATAGGAGCAGAAGCGCTGCTCCGTTGGAAGAACGATACTTACGGTGTTGTTCCTCCGGATCAGTTTATTCCGCTTATTGAAGCAGATCCGCTTTTCCCGGAACTCGGCGAATGGATAATCAGGGAAGCGGTTTATGCGGCCAAGGAGATATTGAAGAACAATCCGGAATTCGTAATGAACATCAATCTCTCTTACACGCAGCTTGAGAAGCCCGACTTCGTCGATATGGTATTCCGTATTCTTGAAGAGATGGAATATCCTCCGGAACACCTCTGCTTCGAAGTCACGGAAAGATGCAGACTCCTTGATATCGATCTTCTTAAAAATGTTATTGCAAACCTTAAGTCCAGAGGCATCCTTGTAGCGCTTGATGACTTCGGTACCGGATTCTCTTCGATAAGTATCGTCAAGGATCTTCCTTTCGATATCATCAAGATCGACAGAGGTTTTGTAATGAGAGTAGAAGAAGATGAAGTCGAGAGAGAACTCATCAAGTATTTCGCTGGCTTGGCTTCGCTGTTCGGAGCAAAGGTCTGTGTTGAAGGAGTTGAGACGGCAGGCATGAGAGACATTCTTCAGAAGTATCATGTTGAGAGCTTCCAGGGATACTATTATGCAAAGCCGTTAGAACTTGAAGAGATAGTAAAGTATAAAACTAAAAAGTAAGGGCTGTATCAACACCTCGTGTGTTGTCCGGGCCCGGGTTATGTAATTGTTGCCTCCAAAAACAGCAAACAATTATATAAAATCACATTTTTCTGTAATTGTTGCCTTAAAAAATGAACAACAATTACAGATTGGTGGATTTATCGCAACTACACTCAAACTAACAGAGGATACCAACCTTATTTATCGTTCTTTACAAACAATGCCCTGTATTCGCCGGGTGCCATTCCTTTTTCTTCGCGGAAGACCCTGTTAAAACTCGGGATGCTCTGGAATCCCGAGAGCATGGCGATCTCAGTAAGTGTATGTCCTTCTTCGGTAAGCAGTTCGGAAGCTTTCTCGAGTCTTATCATGTTCAGCCATTTGTTGTAGTTCATGCCTGTGACATTTTTGAAGATCCTGGAGAAGTAATCCTTGCTGATGCCAGCCATCTCGGCCATTGCGCCCTGTGACAGGTCATCTGCGGTGAGATTGTTCTTAATATAATCCGTGACGGATATAAGTCTCTTCATGACGTCATCGCTGTATCCGTACTGTTCTTCAACGGTGAGTTCCGGAGCGAGCTCTTTCCTGTATTCGAGAAGCGTCAGCATGAAGTCCATGAGGAGCATGCAGCATCTGATCTCACGGTCTGATCTTCCAGAAAAGAAGAGATCTTTCATTTTGAATATTATTTCCCTGAGTTTTTGTGACAGCTCGGGATGGGCCTGCGCACGTATGACGTGCAGGTTGCGGAATAAATGCATTATGCGTCGCAGATCGAAAAGCGAATTGATAAAAGCGTTCGAGAACTGGATTACCAGTGAATTGGTCCTGTCGGCATCTTCGGTCGAATGCATTTCCATCGGCCATACGAGCACGATATCGTCAGGGTCCAGTTCATATGTGTTCTTGCCTACGCAGTAAATATTCGGCATTTCAGGGCCTACGAGCAGGATCTCACCATATGAATGCCAGTGAGCCTTATAGCTCCTTTCCGCATATCCCGTGGACATGTTAAAAGAACTTACATGGTCAAAATCGTAGATCTCGTAGTTGCTGTAATCCATATGCTCACTTTCTGTTTTTTCGAAGTGAATTAATTATATAAGACATTAATATCTCTTGTATGTCATTGTTTTGGTTTTTTGTTCCCCTTATGACAAAAAATGATAAATCACAGACCGAATAGTGAGGAGGTTTGACAGAACTCTAATATTATAATTCCACCCGAAAATCAGTTAACGACCGTGGAGAAATGAAAAATGAGAAGCAACACAATTGATATGACACAGGGTAGTCCTGTTAAACATATTTTGCTTTTTGCATTGCCGACGCTCATCGGTAATGTGTTTCAGCAGATCTATAATCTGGCCGACTCAATGATCGTCGGTAATGTCCTCGGTAAAGACGCATTTGCAGCCGTAGGCGCGACTTCCTCGATAACCTTCCTCTTTTTCGCGCTTTGTAACGGTATAGGAAGCGGAGGCGGAGTCGTGGTGTCCCAGTATTACGGAGCACAAGATGACCGTAATGTTAAGAAATGTATTGTTAATACAGGTCTCATTATGCTCATCGTACCCGTTGTGTTTGGAATTACCGGTTTCACCACGGCGCCGCTTTTGCTTAAACTCCTTCAGACACCTGACATTATCCTGGCAGATGCGGTCCTCTACACTCGTTATATGTGTGTCGGACTCCTTTTCGTATCGCTTTATAACTTTATATCTTCAATGCTGAAGGCATTAGGCGATTCAAGATCACCTTTGTATTTCCTCATTGCATCGACTCTTATCAATGTCGGTCTGGACTACCTTCTCGTTGTTGTTATTCCTATGGGAATCAAGGGCGCTGCTCTTGCAACCGTCATCTCACAGTTCATATCGGTACTCCTTTGCGGAATCTATGCATATAAGAAGAATCAGTATTTCGCTATCGGTAAGAAGGATATCTCGATCTCCAAGAGCATGGTGTTCAAGATCGTAAAGCTCGGCGTTCCCATGTCATTGCAGTTTGCCCTGATCGCCATCTCATCCATGGCACTTCAGTTCGTTGTAAACAATTTCGGAACGACAGTAATCTCTGCGTTTACAGCAACCAACAAGATCGAGCAGTTCATTCACCAGCCTTACATGACTCTTGCTGCTTCTCTCTCCACATTCAGCGGCCAGAACTTCGGTGCCAAGAAGAATGACCGTGTCCTTAGGGGTTATAGGGTCAGCCTTATCATGATGGTAATACTTACGGCAGTCCTCATGTTTGTAATGCAGGTATTCGGCAGATTGATCGCTTCATTCTTCGTTCCTGAGCAGGAAGTAGTTTTACTTGCAGCAAAGGGTCTTAGGATCACGAGCATCTTCTATCTGACACTCGGCATGATCTACGTCGTAAGAGGTGTCCTTACAGGTATCGGAGATGCATTCTTCTCGCTCTTTAACGGCATTATCGAAGTAATCGGAAGATTCACGATCCCAATCCTTCTTACATCCTATCTCGGATTCGGAGAAGCAGGCATCTGGCTCTCATCAGGTGCAGTCTGGCTCATTAGCGGTATTACCGCATGGCTCAGATACAGGGCTTACTTCGGCTCAAAGGTTCAGGCATCCGTAAAACCTGCTCTGCATATGAGTAAGAACGGTCTGCATGTAAGCAGATCCGGCAGAAAGTATGCTCCATCACAGAAATAAATTAATTCCATCCCGAAATAGAATTAGTTTATAAAAACCCCGTTACCTTAAGCACACAGTAACGGGGTTTTATAATTTCTTATCTGTTGTCGACTTTCTCGGGATACATGTCGTGGTTAAAGAGTCTGTCTTCTGCAACCTTTTCCCACTTTGTTCCGGGCTTGCCGTAATTGCAGTACGGGTCGATCGATATGCCGCCTCTGGGTGTGAACTTACCCCATACTTCTATGTATTTGGGATCCATAAGCTTTATGAGATCCTTCATTATGATGTTTACGCAGTCCTCGTGGAAATCTCCGTGGTTGCGGAATGAGAACAGGTAGAGCTTTAATGATTTGCTCTCCACCATCTTCTCAGACGGTACATAAGAGATCGTTATTGTAGCGAAGTCGGGCTGGCCGGTAATGGGGCACAGGCTCGTGAATTCGGGACAGTTGAACTTAACGAAGTAATCGTTGTCCGGGTGCTTGTTCATGAACGTCTCAAGGACTGACGGATCGTAATCCATGCTGTATTGGGTACCGTTGCTTCCGAGCTTTGTAAGACCTTCTTTTTCGCGCATATGTTACCCCCTGATGAGATTGTATTTGATGCCTTCATCGAAAGTATCGATGCCTTCTGCCTTCTTGATCTTCTTTACAACGAAATACGTAACGGGAGTAAAGAGTACTTCATAGCATACCTTGAACAGGTACTGGAAAAGGATCATCTGAAGTACAACTGAATTCTCCATCGTTCCCCAGAAAGAGATGGTAATGAAGATGACTGAATCCAGACCTTCACCGATAACGGTTGAGAGAATGGTGCGGATCCAGAGGTTCTTGCCTTTGGTCAGAACCTTAAGTCTGGATAAAACGATCGAGTTTGAGAACTCACCGAAAAGATATCCGGCAAATGATGCAATAGCTACTCTCGGAGTGGTGCCGAGAACAGTTGCATATGCATCCTGGTTCTCCCAGTATCCCGGATGGGGAAGTGCGATCGTAAGAAGATAGATGAGCACTGCGAAGAAGCTGCATGCAAATCCGAGCCAGATGATCGTTCTTGCTTTTTTGAATCCGTATACTTCCGTGAATACGTCACCGATGATGTAAGTGACGGGGAAGAGGATGACTGCTGCAGGAAGTGTGATGTTCTCTGTTACTGCCCAGAGCTTTCCTGCAACGAGGTTTGAGAGTAAAAGGCATGTCACGAAGATGATGCCGATGCACATGAATAATCTTGATACTGTTTTCTTTTCTGTCATTTTAAAATCTCCAAAATAAAAAAGGCTCCCAAAAACAGGAGCCTCATTTAATCAAGCAAGTAAATAGAAATATAAGCATATGATATAAATGGTTGTCCTGGTTTTGTTTATCGACAGGATGGCACAAACGAACTGTCGGCTCATAAAAAGCACGCATAAAATAACATTTTCTGTTTATATGGTCAAGACAAATAATCTTGATTTGAAATTACGCGAGTGTTAGCATTGACGGGACAAAAAGCGAGGACACAGATAATGGGATATTTATACGAGACACATCTTCATACGTGCGAGGCAAGTGCGTGCGGCAAAGTTCATGGTGAAGACTATATCTCTTATATGATGGATAAAGGCTACAGCGGAATTATCGTTACCGATCATTTCTTTAACGGCAATACCTGTGTCCCTAAAGATCTTCCCTGGAAAGAAAGGGTTGAGATATATGCGTCCGGCTACGAGAGAGCGTTAAAGGCTGCTGAAGGCAAAGACTTTCTCGTCATGTTCGGTGTTGAGGTCAATTTCAATAAAGATGAGTATCTTCTATACGGAATCGATAAGGACTGGCTTATTGCAAACGAGTGCATCATGGATATGACAAGGCACGAGCTTTTGGATGCCATCCATAAAGCAGGCGGAATCATGATCCAGGCTCATCCTTTCAGAGAGAGGGATTATCTTTCAGATATAAAGCTCGCTCCTACGGCATGCGACGGAGTTGAAGTATATAACGCGGCAAACAAGCCCAACATGAATGCTCTGGGTTATGAATATACTGTCGATCTGGGACTTCCCATGACGGCAGGATCTGATATCCACTTCTTCCACGACAATGAGATGGGCGGCATGCTTTTCGAGGAAAAGCTCAGTTCGGTCAATGATTATGCAGCAGCTGTTAAAAACGGAAAAGGCATTCCCGTAAGGCTTAGTCCCGACGGCACGATCACGCCAGTTTCCGAGATAAAAGAGCAGACTGTATCAACTGCTCTTCCTACGCTTCCGGTACTTTATCCCGAAGGAAAATAATTATTTCTGCAACAATTTGTTCTTCTGAATTGTATTCATAGTGTTACAGGCAATAGGGGACCTGAAAGCTAATACTAAGGAGAATTTTTTATCATGAAAAAAGCAAGTGTTGTTTTATCAACATTGATCCTGCTCTCATCAATTGCGGGTTGTAACGCAACTAATGAGACAACAGCAAAAGAAACAAGAAATGACGATACGGATGTCACCGTAGTTCAGACTGATGAACCGGATGAAACCGATGTTACTGATGTTACCGATCCCTCAAACGCAGTGGTTATCCCAATGATTCCCGATGCTGAATTAAAGATCGATTATGTTCCTGAAGATCACGGCAGAGTTATTCCTTTCCTGGCAGTCTACGCAGAAGACGAATGGATGCCTGAAGGAAACCAGTATAAATACGGTCTCATCGATCTGGACGGCAATCAAATCTGTGATGCGGTATTTGATATGGTAAGCAGCTGTGACGAATGGGGTTGTTATATCGTCAGGAGTACAGAGGGTGATATGACCAAGTACGGATTGCTTTCATATGACGGTTCAAAGTTTTCAGGTCTTATCTATGACGGCCTTTACAATATCGGTTATACAGATAAAAACGGAGCATGCTTTTACGGAAGTGTTTACAGCGACGGATATATCTGGGTTAAGTTCATTGATCAGAATTTCAATGAAATACTCGCGTATGACATTAAAATAGATGAAGCAGAGCTTGGTCTTGATGCAGCAAGCGCGCAGCTTACTGTCAGTTATATAGGTGATGGCCGCGCGTACATTTCCAACCGTAATGAATTCTATCCGAATGATTATCTTATTGACACGTCAAACGGTAAGGTCCTCTATCAGAGCAGTGCTCTTGAGATGACAGAAGGAAAACTTTTCGGAAACGTTATCATTGAGCAGGAAGCAGACGGTCAGGGGGTAAAGGTCTATGACATGGATGGCAAAATCATCGTTGATAACAGCCTGGCATATTCGTGGAAGGTATGTTCCGACAGATACATGATCGCAGCTGACGGTACACTCAATCTTTATGACCGCGAGTGGAATGTTGCAGCATCCATGGAGATCCTTCCGAATGCAATTGTTATGAGCTCCTTCGAAAAGATCGCAGTCGGCGTGGGCTTTGAAACAAAGCTTTACGACAAGGACCTCAATCTCATCGCAGAACACGATGACATTTACCTTGGTGACGGAACATATTTCAGAGACTGGTACGGCTTTGGCGACGGTGACATGTTCTTTGATTCCATCAGCTATGCAGATACTGTCTATAATCTCAACACCGGCGCAAGAATAGCCAAAGAAGACGGTTTCTTCTATTCGTTCAAGTACGGATATATCTTCGCCGACAACGTCAGTAACGGTAATGATCCTGTTAAGAAGTGGCGCGTATACGACGTCAATTTCGATCTTATTTCGGAAGGCACGGGAAATGCCTACCTGACTCAGGATGAAGTTACAGGCGAGGTATATGTATATTCCTTTGAAGACGGAAAAACTACAATTTATTCAATCACCGAAGGAGAAGAACTCTTCAGTCTGGATAATTACATCTACAACATAAATGTTGTTGACGGAAGATTCTTCGGTGCCAATAAGACATACTTCTTCATGACGGACAGAAACGGTTCAAACTTGTTTGAGTATCAAGTAGAGCACAAGACACTCAGATTTATTTAATCAGGTTTGATCGTCAGAACGACAGTTACCGATTCAAGCCACGTTTTAAGACTTGCTCTTCTGACGTATAGACTGTTGACAATGACACTGTCGGGATGAATCTGTTCATCAGATCCGGGCGCAGGCGCGACGAAAGTCCCGACTGCGCTTATTACATAAGGGACACCGTCAACCATTCCGAGATATATCATCATGTGACCGGGAAATGCGATAAGGCTTCCGGGTGTGAGCTGTCCGATCTCGTAAAGCTTATCTTCATCGCTCATGTCGGATACATCAACAGAATAAACGCCGGTTGAAGCAGACTGCTTTACACGCGGAAGCAGAATGCCAAAACAGCGGTATACTTCTCTCGTGATCCCGGTGCAGTCGTTTGCTTCAAGATCTCCGCCCCAGCCGTAGCGGTCGCCTAAGAGCTTGAATGCCTGTCTTACGATGTTGGCGGGAGTGTAGGGAAGGAATCCCACATGCACGTCATCTGACATGGGGATAAGAACGTATTCATCTTCAATGTATCCGTCGCTGCCTCTTGTCGGAACCTTGACCACATAGTCGCCGTAAGTTGTTCTCTGGTTGATCACTTCAGGTGCATCTTCAGCTGATACAAGTTCCATCTGCGTTCCCATCGGCAGGACGAGGTTTGATACGGCTTCACAGTGCGGATCGGTTCCGAATCTTATTTCTCTTCCCGTAACGACGAGCCACTGATCAGGGTTTTGTCTTGCGAGCCAGTCTTCCTTGTCTTCACAGAGTGCCACGGCATCCTTTCTGACCCATGCCGAATAGCTGTCGAAAACAACATAATAATATTCGCCGTCGCTGCTCTCGTGGAGCACTACGCAGGGCATATAAGGCATGCATTCCGAATAGAGCAATGCATCGAAATACTTGTCATCAGGATCTTTGAATATGCGGTCTTCTGTCGGGAACATTCTTAATGTCATTCTCTTGACCGTGTAACCGTAACGGACTTCTATTACGTCGGGAACTTGATCGATGTTGGAAAGATCTACGAGGTTTTCCCAATAAATACTTGCTGTGGGTGTTCCGTCAAGATAGTAAGAGCGCGGATTACCGGGAACCGAATTTGCATTGTCATTAAGGAATGTTCTTAATATGTCACCGCCAAGCGTATCTTCGAATTCATCAAGGTGAGGCATTTGTGTTCCTTCATCGGCTGAAAGAATGTTTCCTCTGTTCTCATGGTTATATGCCGCGATCTCTTCGTCTGTCATGAGAATGATGTTGTCATCTTCGCCGATCCAGTAATCGGCATTCATCATCTCAGGTTCGACACCGTCTATCAGGCGTACATAGCTTGTATCCAATTCTTCGGATGAGGGTGCGGTCTCAACTGTTCCGGGTTCGGTGGCAGCCGTTGTTTCCTTAGTCGTTTCTGTAGTTTCCATAGTCGTCTCCAATGTAGGCAAGCTGGTCTCTGAAGTGGTGGGAAGAGTAGTCTCTATGCTCTGGTCTGTGTCAATGCTGCATGCGCAAAGAACGGGCGTGATCATTGCTGATGCTAGTAATATTGAGATGATCTTCTCTTTATGTGTAAACATGGTTAACTCCTGTAAACGCTTTTTATCCATTAACCTGATTATATCTCATTGTGATTTATTGCCGTTATTTCGGTGGTAAAATATAAGGCATTAATTCGAATGGGGAATTTTAGTATATGATCAGATTCATAGAAGACAAAGATGAAAAAAGAAAGATCTCACGCGAGATCCTTGAATCTCTTACCGAGTGGTTTGAGGTTGAAGAAAGCAGGGAGCAGTACATAAGAGAATCTGCTGACCAGCCTTTCTGGGCATATTTTGATAATGACGTTCCGTCAGGCTTTTTGTGTCTTAAAGAGACAGGCAAAGAGACCATGGAACTTGCAGTCATGGGTGTAAAAAAGGAGTGCCACAGAAAAGGTGCGGGCAGAAGGCTTTTCGTTGCCGCAAAAGATTATGCGGTAATGAAAGGCTATTCATTCATACAGGTTAAGACCGTTCGCTCAGGCATGTATCCTGACTACGACATAACAAATGAGTTCTATAAGAGTCTCGGCTTCAAGGAACTCGAAGTTTTAGAAGAATACTGGGATGCTGCAAATCCTTGCCAGATCTACGTAATGGGACTTAAGAGTGCCGTTAACGTTATCGGTACGCGTCACAGCTACCGCGGTAAGTTCTCTTCTGATCCTGTCCCGAGAAAAGATCTTGAGATAATCGCAAACGCAGGCATTGACGCGCCTTCCGGATGCAACAAGCAGACAACGGATCTTGTCGTTGTTGATGATCCCAAACTCCTTGATGAGCTCAAGGAAGTTATCGATCCGCCGGTGGCACAGACAGCTCCTGCCATGATCGTTGTTCTCTCCAGAAAGATCAATGCATACCGCGACCGCTGCTTTGCAATCCAGGATTATTCTGCAGCCATCGAGAACATGCTCCTTGCAATTGTTGAGCTCGGTTATCAGAGCTGCTGGTATGAAGGCCACATCACTGATGACGACCGCATTTGCGATAAGATCGCAGCAGTTCTCGGCGTGCCTGAGGAATATGACGTTGTCTGCGTCCTTCCTGTAGGAAAGGCTCTGGATGATTTCCATGCACCTTCGAAAAGATCTTTCGCGGAGCGTGTTAAGTTTAACGGATTTGATAAAGAGTGATATGGAAGTATTAAGGGCAGAAGCAGAGTGGCAGAGAGCCGGCGCATACTCCGTCAGGATACAGGGTATGAACCGCCAGTATCACATATCACTCAGAGAAGAATTCGATGAGCATGACTGTGAAGGAACAAGATACATCGTTCTTCTGGATGACGGATATCCTGTTGCCACGAGCAGGTTTTATGAAACAGGCGATAAGAGCGTCATTATAGGCCGCGTTGTTGTACTTCCCGAATACCGCGGACAGAAGCTGGGTTTTAAGGTGGTACAGGAAGCAGAACAATGGATAAAAGAACTGGGCTTCGAAGAGATAAAGATCGAGAGCAGGCTTGAAGCGGTTGATTTCTATAAAAAGCTCGGCTACGCTCTAGTTGATGAAGAAGTAGTCAGAAGCGGCAACTTCGACTGCGTAAGAATGAATAAGTACTTGTGACGGAAAAGATATGTATAAGATCTATATAGTTGAAGATGATAAGGGAATCGCGGATGGTATAACTTCATGCCTTGCTAACTGGGGCATGGAGGGTAAGACCGTATCCGATTTCATGAAAGTAATGGAAGAGGTAAAAGAGTATGAACCTCATCTCATCATCATGGATATCACTCTGCCTTACATGGGCGGATACCATTGGTGCCAGGAGATAAGGAAGACAAGTTCCGTACCGATAATCTTTATCTCATCTGCAACGGATAACATGAACATCGTAATGGCCATCAACATGGGTGCTGACGATTTCATAGCAAAGCCCTTCGACCAGAGTGTGCTCATCGCAAAAGTTAATGCACTACTAAGAAGGACATACGATTTCTCGCAGGGAGCAAGCACTCTTGAAGTCAAGGGTGCCATTCTTAATACGAACAACAACAGGCTTTCTTATAACGGCAATGAGGTCGATCTTGCACGTAACGAATACAGGATCTTGCTGACCCTTATCCAAAACAAGAATAAAGTCGTAAGCCGCGAGAAGCTCATGGAAGCTCTCTGGGAGACAGACAGCTATGTTGACGAGAATACCCTGACCGTAAATGTCGGAAGGCTCAGAAAGACGTTGGAAAGCATCGGACTTAAAGATCTGATCAAGACCAAGTTCGGCGTGGGCTACATTCTGGAGGATTAATGTTTAAGGATTACCTGAAATCCAGGATAAACGTCATCATTCTCATGATCGTGGTCGAGGGAGTGTTTGCATCCTCTTATTTTCTGTTCGATATGCCCGCTGTAACAGTGTTATATCCCTTAATTCTAAGCACTTCAGCCCTTATCGTTGCAGGAGTGACAGACTACATTTTTACATTTAATAAGCACAGAAAACTTACGCATAATGAGACTTCAGCCTCATCTGACCCCATCGAAAAGGACTATCAGGAGATAATCAGAAAACTTAAAGAAGAGGAAGAGTATTCACGTCAGAAAGCGGTGTCCGACTATAACAACATGGTCGAATACTATACGGTCTGGGCTCACCAGATCAAGACTCCGATCGCTTCGATGAGACTTCAGATACAGTCGGAGGATACCGAATCAGCCAGAAAACTGATGGGAGATCTTAACCGTATCGAAGCTTACGTTGAGATGGTCCTTACATTCTTAAGACTTGATTCTGACAGTACGGACTATCTGATAAAGGAATACGATCTTGATGAGATCATCCGTCCTGCCATCCGTAAGTTTTCAAGAGAATTCATCTTGAAGAAACTGAAGCTTGAATACGAACCCGTATCTTTCAAAACGATCACTGATTCCAAGTGGCTGTCATTCATAATCGAACAGGTTATTTCCAACGCGGTTAAATACACATCTGAAGGCTATGTGCGCATATACATGTCTGAGCCCGGAATAGTCTGCATTGAAGATACAGGCGTTGGTATCAGTGAAGAAGACCTGCCCAGGATCTTTGAGAACGGATACACCGGATTTAACGGACGCGAAGACAAGAGGGCGAGCGGAATCGGTCTTTATCTTTGCAAGCGCATCTCTGATAATCTGGGACATAAGATATATGCAAAATCCAAAGTCGGAGAAGGAACGAAGATATTCCTTGATATGAGAGCAAAGAAGCTGGATGTGGAATAAATGTGACAAAGCTGTAAGGAATTGGTAAGCAGATTCAATGGAGTGGACTTTACATGTTTTCTATACTGTGGCTGACTTAAACGAAAGGAAGTACAGTTTATGAGTTTACTTGAAGTATCAGGTGTAAAGAAGACATATAAAGCACGTCGTGGAGGTGCTTCTGTCGAAGCTCTCAAGAATGTAAATTTCACAGTTGAGAAGGGCGAATATGTCGCCATTATGGGCGAGTCAGGTTCAGGCAAGACAACGCTCCTTAATATCCTCGCTGCATTGGATAAATCAACAGCTGGAACAGTTATCCTCGATGGTATGAATCTTACTACAATAAAGGATGCGGCCATCGCCAAGTTCCGTCGTGACAACTTAGGTTATGTATTCCAGGATTTCAATCTTCTGGATACATTTACGTTAGAAGATAACATCTATCTTCCTTTGGTCCTTGCAGGCAAAAAGCATGCAGAGATGAAGGAGCGCCTTGATAAGCTCGCGCCTTCACTCGGTATCACCGATCTTCTTAAGAAATATCCTTATGAAGTATCAGGCGGTCAGAAGCAGAGAGCCGCAATTGCCAGAGCATTGATCACAAACCCGAAGATCGTATTGGCTGATGAGCCTACAGGAGCGCTCGATTCCAAATCATCAGATGAACTCCTCGGATTGTTCTCCAAAGTAAATCAGATGGGTCAGACTATTCTTATGGTTACTCACTCCACCAAGGCTGCGAGCCACGCTTCACGTGTTATGTTCATCAAGGATGGCATCATTTTCCATCAGATATATAAGGGCAATTCAACTGATACACAGATGTATCAGAAGATCTCCGACACACTGAACCTTTTGGCTCAGGGAGGTGATCTGAAATGAAATTAGGTTTATATCCTAAGATCGCGGCTGATGGAATAAGAAAAAACAGCCGTCTTTATGTGCCATACATCGCGACATGCATTCTCATGATCGCTATATTCTACATCATGCATTTATTGGGCTTCTCGGATATGCTCAAGAATTTCGAAGGCGCATCGACAGCTAAAGACATTCTGCAACTGGGAACGATCATAATGGCCCTCTTCGGAACGATCTTTCTGTTCTACACACAGTCGACCTTGATCAAAGGAAGAAAGAAAGAATTCGGACTTTACAATGTTCTCGGCATGAACAGAGTCAACCTGGGAAGGATATTATTTTTTGAGACTGCATTAATATGGATAATATCTATGACTGGCGGAATCCTCGCAGGAATCGGCCTCTCGAAGCTCGCGGAACTCGGATTTACCAAGATGATCAATTCCAGCGTAAGTTATCAGTTCACGGTATCAACAGATTCTATAGCTACAACTGTTATTGTATATAGCTTTATTTTTCTGTTTATCTATCTCAATGCGTTAAGACAGATATGGTTTACGAGAACTATTAACCTTATCCACGCTGATAAAGCCGGCGAAAAGCCGCCTAAGGCTAACTGGGTGATCGGTATTCTCGGATTGATCATCCTTCTCAGCGGTTATACGATTGCATTAAAGATCGAGTCACCTTTATCCGCTCTGGCCTGGTTCTTTATTGCAGTCATTCTCATCATTGTCGGAACATATCTCGTACTTATTGCAGGTTCAGTCCTTCTTTGCAGGATCTTACAGAAAAACAAAACATACTACTATAAGACTGATCATTTTGTATCTGTATCTTCCATGGCTTTCAGAATGAAGAGAAACGGTGCAGGACTCGCATCTATCTGCATTCTCCTTACGATGATACTTGTAATGATATCTTCTACTGCTGCTCTGTATTTCAACAGGGAAGAAACTTTGACGACTCGCTACCCGAAACAGATTAATGTCACGGCAACTAACATCGGCTTATTAGAGAACAGTGAAGAAGTCATATCCAAGATGGAAAATGCTGTAAGCAAGTGTGTGAAAGACTCCGGAGCCGAAATAACAGAGGATATGTCAGCCTCATACTACGGTTTGAGTGGTTATTTTGATAACAATAAGACAGTAGATATCGATCTCGATCCTTATACAACGCTTTCCACTACTTTTGATTTTGACAGTGTTGTACAGGTGTATTTCTTTGATGTTGAGACTTACAACAGACTAAACAACAAGAATGAAACTCTTTCCCCCGGAAAGATCTTGCTCAGTATCGATGGGAACATCCAGGTTGATGATGAAATAATCATAGGGAAAAAGACTTTCGAAGTAGAAAAAAAGGTGGATTATAAAGACGGCAAAATGAAATATGCTGTCGGCACATCAGTCGTATCAACAATAGTTCTGATAGTTGACGATCTTAATGAAGCAGTTGCCGCTTTTTCTGAATATACTGACAGCCGCGGTGAGCCTATGCTTGTTTGGAAATGGACTTACGATTTTGATACAAATCTTGACAGTAAGGGCCAGATGGAGCTGAGAGGAAAGATCGGCAGTTATATTGATGATGAGCAGGGTGTTCCTGATCCAGTAGTCTATTACAGTTTCAGCCGTGATGCCGAGCGCAATGATTTTGTAAGCACATTCGGCGGTCTCTTCTTCCTCGGAATACTTCTGAGCATCATCTTCATGGTCTCCTGCGTTCTTATTATCTACTACAAGCAGATCTCGGAAGGTTTTGAAGACCAGTCAAGGTTCTCTATCATGCAGAAGGTCGGAATGACCAAAGAAAATATCAAAAAGAGTATCAACTCTCAGATGCTCACGGTATTCTTCATTCCTATCGTATTTGCGTGCATCCACCTTGCTACAGTCCTGCCAATCGTACATAAGCTTCTCCTGCTGTTCGGACACAATAACGTTCCGCTGCTCCTTATCACAGCCGGCATCTGCGTGCTTATCTGCGGATTGTTCTACGCGCTTACCTACAAGCTCACTTCGAACGCTTACTACAAGATCGTTTCGTAAGAAGCGCATTATATATTAACCCTCCACGGGGCTGTTCCGGAAACGGGGCAGCCCTGTAATTTCTATCCCGTGACCTGTCAGAAGAGCTACAGGCAGTTCGTGCGAAAATCCAATGTTTTAGGGCGTTGAGAGCCTACTCAACCAGTGGTAGAGTGCGTTGTTTCCGGGCTTCTCAACCGTCGGTTCGTGGTAAAATATTCCAGGTAGCCTTATCGTCTGAGGTGAAAGGAGGATCCCTTAAAAATGGATCAGGAGAAGATTGGAAAGTTCATATCATCATGCAGAAAGGAAGCAGGCCTTACTCAGGCCGCCCTGGCAGACAAGCTCGGTATTACAGACAGGGCCGTCTCAAAGTGGGAAACAGGTAAGAGCCTTCCGGATGCATCTATCATGATCGAACTTTGCAACTTATTAGGTATTACGGTAAATGAACTCCTGACCGGGGAACACATCACCATGGAAGATTATAAGAATAAGGCAGAAGAAAACCTTCTGGAAATGACGCAAAAAGTTGAAAAAAGAGATAAACTCCTTCTCCAGCTCGAATTATGGATGATTGGCTCTGTCATACCGCTTTTTGTAGGAATGAGCTTGTTCGGTTCGTACTTATGCGATAACGGACAGGTCGTATGGGGTTCGATACTTATCTTCTCGCAATTCTTATTGCTCATCCCGTTTGTTTATTTTGGCTTAAAGATCGAACACGACGCAGGTTATTACGAATGCCCGAACTGCGGTGAGCGCTATGTACCAACGATGAAAGCTATGTTTTGGGCTCCGCACATGGGACGCGCAAGAAAGATGACTTGCCCTCACTGCGGCAAAAAGGGTTATCATAAGAAAGTAGTTTCCAAGAACAAGGAATAAGGTGGATTTATGGAAAACATGGAATTTGGGACAGTAAGCACATCGTCAATGCTGCTCATACTGCTGACGGCAATTTTAGCAATCGCTCTGCCTCTTATAGCAGCAATAATTTGGTGTAAGAAAAAACACGAACCTTTTACGACAGTTCTTATCGGTGCAGCGACTTTCATGTTGTTTGCGATAGTACTCGAAAAGCCTCTCCAGAACATACTGATCTTTCCGGTTCAGATGGGTCTTCCCGAGCATGCGGCAAGTGTGTTTATAAACGCAAGACCTGTTCTCTGGGGAATCATCGTAGGACTTTTCCCGGGCGTATTCGAAGAAACAGGAAGATTAGTTGCTTTTAAAACGATCCTTCGCAAGAGAACGCAAAGGGAGACCGGTCTGACACACGGTATCGGTCATGGCGGATTCGAAGCAATGTTCATTCTGGGCATTACATACATCGAGTATTTTGTTTTCGCTGTCATGCTGAACCAGGGAACATTCGTCGAGCTTATGGTCGAACCCATCAAAGATACACTTACACCTGATGTTGTTAATCAGATAACCGGTATAGTTGAACAGATTACGACATTCTCTGCGGCTGCTATGGGCATTTCATTGTTTGACAGATTATTCGCAGTAGCCTTTCACACCGGCGCATCCATAATGGTCTTTTACTCTGTTAAGGATAAGAAAAAGTGGTGGCTCTATCCTCTTGCGATTATCATCCACACAGCAATCGACGGATTCCTGGGCTTGCAGCTGGCAGGAGTATTTGAATTGCCGGATCTCGCCAACGAGTTGATCTTCGCAGTGGCAGCATTTGCAGTATTCTTCGCAGCATTCTTCCTGCTGTATAAGAAAGACACACCTAAAGAACATGTAAATTAAGGCTTTTAAGCAATATAGAAACTATTTTAGGCGCAAGGTCATAAAATATTCATAAAACGCTTGCAATCTATTAACCTCTTTGGTATCATACTCTGGTTTGCTTGAGATGACAAACCAGAGGGGACGGTTAATATGTCGACAGTTAAGAGCAAGCGTTTATCCAAGAAGTCTTTAGTATTCATTTCTGTGCTGGTGGTATTTGCTGCTGCTGTTACAACAGTATTCGCCCTGATCTACCAGAAGGGTTACCACGCAACCAGTATGCGCCTTCTCAGAGTAGAAGGCACAGTCAACATTGAGACCGCAAACGGCGGTACAAAACCCGTAATTGACAACATCAGATTCCAGTCCGGTGATGCCCTTAATACAGGTGCTGACGGACTTGCTTCTGTCGGTCTCGACGATACCAAGATCATCACACTTCAGAACGACAGCCGTGCTGAGTTCACAAAGCAGGGCAAACACCTTGAACTCAAACTGACTAAGGGTGCAGTCTTCTTCAATGTTACGGAGAAGCTCCAGCCTGACGAGACATTTGAGATCAAGACATCTACAATGACAGCCGGAATCAGAGGTACATCCGGTTATGTTTATTACGATGATTCCGGAAGAGACGCCCTCATAATTACTGACGGCGCCGTTGAAGTAAAGGCAACCAACCCTGTAACAGGAGAGACCAGGACTGCAAAAGTTGAAGGCGGCCAGGGTATTACTGTTTATCTTTATTCAGACAGGGAAGAAGATACTGTTACATTTACACTTGAAGAAGTCGGAGTGGAAGATCTTAATGACTTCACAGTTCAGATGATCGCAAACAATGATGAACTCCTTAATAGAGTCTGTGAATATACCGGTTGGGATAAGGAAGCACTAAAGGATGTCATAAATAACATTCCTTCAACAACACCGACCCCAACAGCTACACCTGTTCCTTCCGGTACACAGACTCCGACTCCTACTCAGACGGTGACACCTACACCTACGCTGACACCTTCTGATACACCGACTCCGACACCTTCACCGACAACAGCAGCCGGTTCAACGGCAACACCTACACCAACGGCAGAACCAACAGCTACGCCTACTGCGAAGCCGACACTGACTCCGACTGTTACTCCTACACCTACGAATAAGCCTACGGCTACTCCGACTGTTACTCCTACACCTACGAATAAACCTACGGCTACACCTACATCAACACCTACGTCAACACCTACGTCAACGCCGACATCAACGCCGCCATCAACGCCGACATCAACGCCGACGCCAGTACCTTCGTCTATTCCGGAGCCTACACCTATTCCTGACCCTAACACGAGTATTCCTGAAGGATACAGTGTGGCACCTGATATTTATGGTACAGCTATGTGGGCATTAGAATATAATGGACACGAAGTCTATCTCTGCAGAGCGGGAGATTATCCATATGTCTATAAGGGTTGGTCTAACTACGAATGGGTTGACTTAACCGTAGATCGTGGTTCTGATCGTAATTTTGTCATAAATGGAGAAACTACTGCAGCACACGATGAAACATACTATCTTCCTGATGGAACAGAATACTATTCTGCGACTGTCGGCTCTGTAATAAGAGTAATAGTAAATGTTAATGATGAACCCAGTGATCCGAATAATGTGCCTGAAGGTTATTCAAAAGTTGATAAGGCCTGGGGTAAGGAATATCAAGGCCATGATGTCTATGTAATTCTTAAGGATGGTTCTTATGATGATTACTACGGCTTTGTTGATGGAACCTGGATAAAAATGTCAAAGAGCGGTGCCCTTAATGGCCAGACCGGACAATCTTCTAATTACTTTTATTACATCCAGAATGAAAAGAGTATTACTTATTATTTCTGGGCAGAAGGATATTAATACTTTTTGAATAATTTGGTTTAGTTTTGTGTATTATCCATTTGTTTGGGTATTATTGGATAAATTTGCTATAATTATTCGTCTAAATATTTTGTTTATATATAGGAGAGGGAAGCTCTAATGGGATTAAGCTTTAACATCAAGAAAATGACTCTTGGTATGAAGATCATATATTCAGTAGTTGCTGTAGGTATTGTGGCAGCAATAGTTATTGCCATTGTTATGTCCCGTAACGGATATCTTGCAAATACAATGAGACTTCTTCGTGTAGAAGGTTCTGTAAATATTGAGAATGTCGATGGTGGAACAAAACCCGTTATCGATAATATCCGTTTCCAGTCAGGTGATGCACTTAATACCGGAGCAGACGGACTTGCATCTGTCGGACTTGATGATTCCAAGATCGTAACTCTTCAGAATGACAGCAGAGCAGAATTCACAAAGAGCGGAAAGCGCCTTGAACTCAAGCTTACAAAGGGAGCTCTTTTCTTTAACGTAACAGAGAAGCTTAGTGATGATGAGACATTTGAGATCAAGACTTCAACAATGACTGCTGGAATCAGAGGCACATCCGGTTATGTTTACTACGACGACGAAGGCAGAGACTCTCTCGTAATCACTGATGGTGTAGTTATTGTAACTGCGATTAATCCTGAGACAGGCGAGAGGAAGTATGCAGAAGTCCGTGGCGGACAGAGCATTACAGTATATCTCTATTCAGACAGAACCAAGGATAGTGTGGAGTTTTCGATCACAGATTTTAAAGAGAATGATCTCCCTGAATTCCCGTTGCAGATGATTTCCGAGAACGAAGAACTCATTAACAGGGTTTGTGAGTTTACCGGCTGGGACAAGGAAGCTTTGAAGGCAGCGGCAAGTGCAGCGCTTGCCGCAGTTACAGCTAATCCCGATGTAACAGCAACACCTGTTCCTACATCTAACGCAACGGCTACTCCTAAGCCGACTAATACTGCGACTCCGACACCATCTTCAACGCCTTCTCCAACACCTGAGCCGGAGGAGACTGAAGAAACTGATGAGACTGATGAAACAGAAGTTGATGCAACATCAACTCCGACACCTTCACCTGTTCCGGAGGCAACAGCAACACCGACACAAACACCGGTACCTACAGCAACACCGACACAAACACCTGTACCTACAGCTGCGCCGACACAAACACCTGTACCTACACCTATTCCAACTCCTTCTGATCCTGAACCTGAGCCTACACCGGAACCGACGTTGTATTACAAAGTGAATATTAGTGTAATGGAAGTTGGCGGCGGCGGTTCAACATTTGGACCATATTCTGATGTTGTATATGAAATTCCTTATGAGTATGGACCGGATTGGAATCAAGCTTACGAAGAATATGTCAATGCATACATTATGGGAAAATATGACGATGCAGCATATTTGTTCTCACATGGTGACCCTGAAGCTTATGAGGTTTGATAGGGTTGCAGAAAAAGGCTAATAGCTTTTGATGCATTAAGGAATAAGTTTATACCTTTGATATAGTAGAAATGTTAGGCCACTTGTGATTTTGAAAGGCGGTTAATTTATGAACTTAATCGACAGAATCAAGAAGATGCCTCTAGGAATTAAGATTGCTTGTTCTGCAGCGGCAGTGGCAGTTATAGCAGCAGTTATTGTCGTTATTGTTCTTTCGAGTAATGGTTATGTTGCTAATACCATGAGACTCCTTCGTGTTGAGGGAACAGTTACCATTGAAGATTCAAAGGGCGGAATCAAACCTGTTATTGATAACATAAGATTTCAATCCGGCGATGCTTTGAGTACCGGTTCTGACGGACTTGCTTCAGTGGGACTTGATGATACTAAGATCATCACCCTGCAAAATGACAGCAGGGCTGAGTTTACCAAGCAGGGAAAACATCTTGAACTTAAACTCACAAAAGGTGCGGTCTTCTTTAACGTTACAGAGAAACTTCAGCCTGATGAAACATTCGAGATAAAAACATCCACCATGACAGCCGGAATCAGAGGAACATCCGGAATCGTCTATTATGATGAAGAATCAAACAGGGATGCTTTGATCGTTACTGACGGAGCCGTTGTTGTTACGGCAACAAATCCTGATACTGGTGAGACAAAGTATGCTGAAGTAAGAGGCGGACAGAGAATTCAAGTTTTTCTTTATTCTGACAGGGAAGAAGACACTGTTCAGTTTTATCTTGACGAAATTACAGAGGAAGATCTTTCTGATTTCACTCTTGAAATGCTCGTTGAGAATGACGAACTCCTTAACAGAGTATGTGAATACACAGGCTGGGATAAAGAAAAACTCAAGAGCTTTGTTAATGACGTCAGCAGCGGAAAGGTAACAGGTCAGGTTATAACATTGACGCCTACGCCTACGGCTACTGTAACACCGACCCCGTCGACGTCTCCGACACCAACAGTGACGGTGACACCAACCCCGTCACCAACGGATAATCCAAATGCATCACCGACTCCGGTACCTGATCCGGATCCTGATGCATCATCAACGCCGACACCGACAGTAACGGTAACTCCTACTCCGACTGCTACGGCTACACCAACCGCTACGGCTACTCCGACTGCTACAGCTACTCCAACAGCCACTCCTACAGCTATACCGACACCTGCTACGTATAAGGGCCACAGCATAAAGGAAGGATGTGAACCTACGGAAGTCTGGGGCTTGGAATTTGACGGCATACTGAGATATGTCTGCTATGATGCGGATTCAGATAAGTACTACGGATATGCATCTGGCAGTGATTCATGGTTTGAAGTAGAAAAACTTGGTGATAATCGTGGATACCAATATCTGGATAGAGATAGCTTCTATTATTTGGCAGACGAAGAAGAATACGAATATGATTACGAGTACCTTTTTGAAGACGAACCTTATGAAGATGATAACGGTGTCAGAAATATAAGCATACGTTGTTATTATACTGAAGATGAAGAGTGCATTTACGAAGGACTTGTAAATGGCGAATGGGTTCAGTTAGATTTCTTCGTTTCAACATCAGGTTATTATTTCGACTACCAATATTACATAAAGGGTGAGGATACTCTATATTACTCATATAGTGAGGAGAATCCCGGATATACAGCACCTCACGTTGAGGAACCTGAAGTAAAGTCTGGTTGTTCAAAGACTTCATTCTGGGGTGAAAAGTATAATGGTAATATGATCTATATATGTGTAGACAGCTCAAACAATTCCTATGGATATGTTAACGATGGATGGGTGTTACTTGATACTAATAGCGGTATAGAAATGCCTGATGGTGTAGTATACGCGATTGCTGGTACGGACGATATCTATTTTGTACACAGTTGGGGTGTAGCAACTTCTGATTAACATGAAATTGGCAACGAAAAAGGATAAATTATTACTGAATGAACGAAAAAACAAAAAACATAATCATTGCTTTGGCCTGGGCGGTATCGATAACGGCCCTGTGCGCGCTTGGTGTTTTCAGGCGTCCTGAATTGTGGATAGAGGATGAGTTATTCCAGAATCCTGAAGCGGTGCCCGGTGATATTGTTATCATCGGAATCGATGAGAAAGACATAAATGAATTCGGATCTTACAGTTCGTGGGACAGATCCATTATGGCATCTGCCTTGGAAATGCTTGCATCTGATCCTGACCAGCGTCCTGCCGTAGTAGCAATCGATACCATGTATACAGGTAATATCGAGGGAAAAGAAGAAGGCGATGAAAGACTGGCCGCTGCAGCTGCTGAATTGGGTAATGTTATTACTGCTTCACAGGCTAAATTCGGAACGAGAACAACTTTCGGAAGTGCTTCAGTTATAATTGATGACTTCGCTGTATTGAGTTACGAAGAACCTTATCAGGCACTAAAAGATGTTACCGTTCAGGGACACATCAATGCGATGTACGATATGGACGGTATCGTGCGTCATGCAATTTTATATGTTGAACCCGATGGAAAAAGAGTTTATTCAATGCAGTTTGAAGCCGCAAGAATGTATGCTTTGCAGAAAGGATTCGATGTGCAGGTTCCTCCTACAAATTCAAGAGGACAGTACTTCATTTCGTTCTCTGCCCAGCCGGGCAATTTCTATGACGGTGTCAACTTGAGCATGTTGATCCACGGTGAAGTAGATCCTTCTTACTACGCAGGAAAGCTCGTCCTTATCGGACCTTATACTACAGGTCTTCAGGATGCTTACAACACACCTATCGATAAGGGACAGATGATGTATGGCGTTGAGTATCAGGCCAATGTAATACAGTGCATCCTTGACGGTAATTACAAGGAAGAAGCTCCGGACTATTTCCAGATCGGAGCGCTGTTTATCGTATGCTTTGCTTTCTATTATTTCTGCAATAACAGAAAACTCAGATTTACCATTCCTGCACTTGTCATCGGTGAGTTCGTAGCGATCGGTATTTCCATGTGGCTTTATTCCCTGGGATATATAACACATGCTTTGTGGATTCCTTTGGGACTCTTTGTATTGTTTGTTGCGAGTGTTGCTACCAACTATATCCGTGCTGCTATCGAGAGACAGAACGTAACGAGAACTTTCGAAAGATATGTTGCTCCCAATATCGTTAATGAGATTCTGAAGGAAGGAACCGACAGTTTGAAGCTCGGCGGAAAGCTTTGCGACATTGCGGTTCTTTTCGTAGACATCAGAGGATTTACGACCATGTCAGAGCGTCTGTCTCCTGAGGAAGTCGTTTATATCCTTAATCAGTATCTGTCTATGACAAGTGCCTGTGTAGAAAGGCATCAGGGTACTCTTGATAAGTTCGTCGGAGATGCCACGATGGCATTCTGGGGTGCGCCGATTGCAGATGATGAAGCAATTTATCACGCAGCATTGACAGCAATTGATATAATAAAGGGAGCGGATGAACTTTCTGCTAAACTTAAAGCAGAAGTAAATGAGGAGATCCATGTCGGAGTCGGTGTTAACTTCGGACCTGCAGTCGTAGGCAACATGGGATCTGAAAGAAGAATGGACTACACTGCCATTGGTGATACTGTAAATACATCTGCAAGACTTGAAGCTAACGCTCCAGGTGGTACTATTTATGTAAGCAGAGCAGTGGCAGATGCATTGAAGGGCCGAATGAAGTGCGTCCCGCTCGAAAAGCCAATTAAGCTCAAAGGTAAGGCTGACGGATTTGAGATCCTGAGTCTTATCGGACCGGAGGAAGAATAAAGATGCTGAAGTTTTTGGGAAGAGGTTCTGCTTTTACGGATGAGCACAACAGTGCTTATTTCATTGAGAATGATGAACTTATTTTGATCGACTGCCCCATGAGTGCTTTTATCAGATTGAATGATAAAAACCTCGCATTATTTGATCACATTTATGTGCTTGTAACTCATACTCACGGGGATCATTCAGGCGGTATTGGGATGCTTATAGACCTGCTTCAGTTTTCCGTTAAGACGCCGATTACTATCGTCGCTCCGTCAAAGGAAGTCGAGGCGGATCTGTTTTATCTTCTTTCAAGAATCGAAGGCTGCAGTTCTTCCTGGTATGAACTGATCAATGTTGAAGATCTCGATAAGGACTGGTTCGTCCGTTCGATCCCTACGACACACACAGAAGAGCTTGAAGGCAAGTGCTTCGGCTTCCAGCTTAAAGTTGAAGGACGTAATGTCGTCTATACAGGCGATACGAATACACTTATTCCTTATGAACCGTATATAGAGAAGGGTACATACCTTTACTGTGAGATATCCGCGTATAAGAGCCCTGTTCACCTTTATTGTACTGATGTTCACGATAAGATCAAAGATTATACTGCATCAGGCGTTAGCGTATATCTTATGCATATGGATGACGAGCGCAGGATATTGCAGGTTATGAGTGATACCGGTGCCGAACTTGCACCGCTTGAACTTGGAGGAGCTACTATGGAAGACAACGGAAGAATGTTGAGCGGTATCTTTGACATTACGAACAGTCTTTACAAAGATATGTGCATGAACGACAGCAAGGACCATAATCTCCTTTTCTCGTATCTTACGGAGCTCAGTAAAACGATCGTTGATGCTGACAGAGCAAGCTTCTGGAAGTGGGATAAGAGAAAGGGACAGATCTGGACGCTCTCTGCAATGGGTATTGATAAGATCGTAGTTCCTGATAACACAGGTCTTGTAGGTAAGGCTTTGAGAACAAAGAGAATGGTCATTACGAACGACCCTTACAATGATCCGGATTTCAACAGGGAAGTAGACCTTAAGACGGGTTATACGACCAAGTCCATACTTGTTCTTCCCGTAGCTGATATCAACGGTAATTTCATAGGTGCTCTTCAGATCATTAACAAGAATGATGAGCACGGCTTCGATGAAGACACAGATCCCAAGAAGCTTTCTCTTGCTGCTCTCGTTTGCGGAATCGCCCTTGAGTCAGAGACATTCCTTGAGGATTCGCATCACGACAAACTTACAGGTCTTAAGAACAGAATGGGCTTCTACTATGACTTCGGAAATAAGTATAAGGATTATCTTATTCCGGGTTCCGGCAAGACAATGTCAGTATTTATCTGCGACATCGATAAGTTTAAGCGCGTAAACGATACATACGGTCACAACGCAGGTGACGATGTTCTCGCATATACAGCCCACCTTATTGAATCTTTCTGCGGCGGAAATGACGGTGTCTACAGATGGGGCGGTGAGGAGTTTGTTATGGTACTCCGTGATACGGATCTCGAAGGCGCTGTTAAGAAAGCAGAAGAGATCAGAGTAAAGCTCATGGAATCCGATATCGAAGCAGACGGCAACACACTGAGATGTACATTGAGCTTCGGCTGTGCGCTTTTCGATCCTTCGAAATCAATCGAGGATAACGTCAGTGCTGCCGATGAGAAGCTCTATACAGCGAAAGAGACAGGAAGAAACAAAGTCTGCTGGGAATAAAACGTATTGTAAATTATTATTGATTATTGTAATATTTACGCATATGAAAGGACCTGTGTTTAAAAACACAGGTTTTTTCAAAGGTAATTAAGGATAGATTTATTTGGGAGGTTAACATGGCGTTTTGCAGAAAATGTGGTGAATTTATGGCTGATGACGATCTTGTCTGTGTTAAGTGCGGAACAAAGGTTAAGACAGCTAAGGATGATCTTATCGATAAGCTTGTAAGATACAAGCAGCTTCTATCTGAGTGTGAGGAACTCAAGACGATGATGAAGCCGCAGAATTCTTATGTTTCAGACGAGCCTACCGTTTATAAGACGAGATCTTTCATGAGGTATTTCTGGCCTTTCCTGGTAGGTGGTGTTGTCGGCGGTTATGTTGTGTATTTGCTCGCGACAGTACTTTCCATGGCGACGTTATCGGACAATATGACTGCCGAGGCGGCAATTAACATGGCTATGGGAGACGTGTTTGGCGGCTATATTGTTGCAATAATAGTCGCTTTAGCGATCATCATCATTGGTATTAAGATTTCCAAGAACAAGCAGGCAGCATTTAACAGCAATGCTGAATACATGATGAGACAGGCTGACGAGAGAAGACAGGCGGCCCAGGATAATCAGAAGATCCTCAATGTATATCAGGAGAACGTTACTGAGATGCACCTTTACGAACATCTGGTTCCTGAGCAGTACCGCACATCCGCAAAGGTCGGTACTATCATCGATCTTCTTAAAGAGGATAAAGCTGAGACTGTTGAAGAAGCTTGCTCATTGTTCGGCTGAACCTGACATTACATTAAAAATGTTTCATACAGGCTGTCTCAAATTGGGGCAGCCTGTATTTCATTTAACATATTTCATTATTCCCGAAATGATGTAAAATCTACCCTTGGTCAAAGGAGGGAATATGCGTAAGATAACAAGCACAATCAGGAATAATCCGATCCTGTGCATATCAGGATTGCTTGCTCTCATATCCTGCTTTTTCGTGTTGCCGGATATGCAGTATCTTTCTTATATAAACGTAAGAGTACTCGCCATCCTTTTCGGACTGATGCTGATCGTTGCAGCATTAGGTCACATCGGCACCTTTGATGTGCTCACGAACAAGCTCCTGTCGAAGGTTAAGACATACAGAGGGATTAGTCTTCTTATGTCACTTCTCTCATTTTTCTTAAGCATGTTCCTTACAAATGACGTGTCTCTCGTTACACTTGTTCCGTTTGCAATCATGGTACTCGCTCCATTCGGTGAGAACAGGAAACTCATGTTTACTCTGATAATCATGACTGTAGCTGCAAATCTCGGAAGCATGCTCACTCCGATCGGCAATCCGCAGAATCTTTATCTCTACGATAATTACAAGATCGCGCTTCCGGAATTTCTCTTGCTCATGATCCCTTATTCGGCACTGTCGCTTGCATTGATCGTTGCTCTGACATTCATACTGGTTAAGGGCTCTGACAAACTTCCGCCTCTAAAAAATACAGAAGTAAAGAAGCTGTCTTTAGTAAAGCTCCTGATCTACTTTGCGTTGTTCGTGCTGAACATCCTGACGGTTGTAGGATATGTCCACTTCCTGATCTCTTTGGGAGTTACGGTTATTGCCATGCTCATTATGGACCGCAAGTCATTTAAGAAAGCAGATTACAACCTTCTCGTAACCTTCGTTTTCTTCTTCATCCTCATAGGAAATATCGGACGCATCGATGCGATCACGGGTGCTCTTTCAGGACTTGTATCAAGTTATCCCGTACCCGTTGCAGTATTGTCTTCACAGATAATAAGCAACGTTCCTGCAGCCATGCTTTTGTCGGCATTTACTGATGACGGAAAGTCTCTTATCATCGGAACAAATCTCGGCGGCCTTGGTACTCTCATTGCGAGCATGGCAAGTCTTATCACTTACAGATTCCACGCTAAATTTTCGAAGGAACAGAAAGAAAAGACTGGCGAAAAGCAGGACAACTATATCCTGAACTTCACGATTATCAACGTCGTAATGCTCGTGATCCTTTTCGGTTTTTATCTGATACTGAATCGTTAATGCAGTACGCAAATCTTACAGTAAATCACTCTGTCTACTGTACGAAATACGTATTCCCATGCCAAAATACAAAAATCGTACAGTAACTGAAGCAGTTTACTGTACGAATTAAGTACTTAAGAATTATTACGGCGGATTACTCTGCGATGTATTCGCTGTATGCTTTCTTTATGATGTCCCAGTCAAGATCGAACCTTGACATGTGCTTTGCGAAAGCCGCATCCACTGCATCCTTGTCGTGAGCCGCAATGGCATCAGCGATAGCCCTGTGATCTGATACGAGCTTAACGTCCTTGATCGTCTTAAGTGAAAGAGATCTTACACGGTCGAAGTGAAGGCTCATGAGACCTACCATGTAGAAGCACTGCATCTTGTTGCAAATGACGTAGATATCCTTATGGAATTCGTTATCAAGATCCAAGAACTTCGGAGGATCGTTCTCGATGTAGAATTCCTGAAGCTTAATGTTTGCATATAACTTCTGGATATCTTCTTCGGTAGCTACATCACATGCTTCCTTAAGGAGTGCACCTTCAACTGCAATACGAAGGAACCTTGATTCCTTGATCAGTTCGTAATCGATAAGAGATACGCTGCAGCCCTTCTGGGGAAGGATATTTACGATCTTAGACTTCGATAATTCGAGGAATGCCTCGTGGACGGGTGTTCTGGAGATTCCGAGCTGTGTTGCGATCTCCTGCTCACCGATAAGGCTGCCGGGTTTGATCTCCATGTTGATGATGTTATCTTTAACAATTCGAAAAGCATATTCGCGGTTTGGTTCGAACGTGTTTTTAGGTGTTATTATCATCACTATTATCCCCTTTATAAATCGAAATCTATAAAGAAACTAACATAAAAGTATATTTATGTCTACTTCTTACATTCTAATTAGCAACGGCTGAATGCAATGTGTTTCTTACCGCACCGTTTTCCTTAATGAGCTCGTCCAGATACTTCTCGATAACGGGTGTCAGACCGGTCTTGTTGATGTCCAATCCGAATACTGTCTCGTTCGAAAGAATACCGGAGATTTTACCTGATACACTGCCTTCCATCTTGTAGCTGATACCCTGTGCTTTAAGCTCGTTCTGGAAATGTTCTGCCATCGGATCGGGACTGATCTCAAACGCATTTCCGTTATCGTCAACAGCAAGAAGATATCTGAGCCATCCTGCGATAACGAGCGGGATGAGCTTGAGTTTAGGAAGTACATCAGGATCCTGTTCAAGATAAGAAGAAAGAGTGATTCCGAATCTGATCGGGAGCTTTTGGCTCGTGTCAGTTGCGATCCTCTGGGGAGTATCAGGGAGGAAAGGATTGGGGAATCTTTCTTCCAATACTTCCTTGAGAAACTTCTCAGGATTTAAGATTTTCGGATCGCATACGACTGGGAGACACTCGTTGTAGCCGAGTTTGGTAACGAGTGTTTTCAGGTCTTCATCTTTCATCTCTTCTGATATCTTTGTAAATCCCAGAAGGCATCCGAAGATTGCAAGTGAAGTGTGAAGAGGATTAAGGCACGCAGTGACCTTCATTCTCTCTGCCTTATCAACAGTGTCGCGGTCAGTAAGTATTACGCCGCCTTTATCAAGCGCGGGTCTTCCGTTGGGGAAGAGGTCTTCTACGACCAGGTATTCAGGTACTTCCGCATTTACGAAAGGTGCTGCGAATACACCCGTGGTTGTCTTTACGCTTTTGAGATTGTCGATGCCCAAGCCGGTAAGCTTGTTCAGAATCTCGTCTGAAGGTCTAGGTGTGATTTTATCGATCATGCTCCAAGGGTAAGCTACAAGGGATGGATCATATGCATAATCGCGGAAAGATGAATCCACATAGCCCTTATCAACCCAGGCATCGATTATCTCCAATACTGATGATTTAAGTTTGTCGCCGTTGTGGCTGCAGTTATCCATGCTGACCAGTGCCAGGGGATATTTGCCTGCCTTGAATCTCTCGAAAAGAAGTGCGGCGATAAAGCCCATGCATGTGAGAGGATGTGAAGGTCCGTTCTCCATGTCCTTTGCTGCGGTGTCGTACAGATTGCCGTCAGCATCTCTTAACGCATAACCCTTTTCGGTGATCGTGAAAGATACGATCTGAAGGGAAGGGCTTGCTGCTATCTCATTAAGTCTTTTGATGTTTTCTTCAATGTCGTAATTGGCAGCTATCGCTTCTGTGATGTTGCCGATGATCTCATATCCTGTATTGCCGTCAGGTCTTAAGTCGCAGATGATGGAGAGATTATCGAAGGGCTTATATACGCGCTCGAAATTCTCATAATCCTGAGTGCCGCAGACAACGATGCCCGTATCTGCAAGCCCCTGGTTCAAAAGTCTCTGGTTGATCCTTGCGATGAAAGCCCTGAAGATGTTTCCGCCGCCGACATGAAGCCAGGTCGGATTTGCAGTAGTAGCTTTAATGCATGCATCGATATCGTACTTGGGAAGAACGACGTTAATGCCGTTCCAGAATTCCTCATTCTTAAGGTTAGCTTTGGACAGATCCATAATTGAGATTCCTTTCAATACTTCCGCCTCGTACAAAACCGATAACCTTATAAGCATTTATAAGATTATCGGTTCTGTGGGGCAAGGGAGGAGTAGTTATTACCGTTTTCTATTTCTTAAATCAACAAAGCTTACTAACGGCTTCCCATAAACCGTTAATGTAAGTTGCGCCAAGTGCGCGGTCGTAAAGACCGTAACCCGGTCTTCCGACTTCACCCCATATCATGCGGCCGTGGTCCGGACGGATGTATCCGTCAAAACCGTTCTCGTAAAGAGCTTTAACGATAGCGAACATATCAAGATCGCCTTCAGAAGACAGATGAGCTGATTCATGGAAATCAGTTTCTGATGTGTGCTTGACGTTTCTCAAATGAACGAAATGAACTTTTTCTTCGGATGTGAAAGTCTTGGCGATATCCACAACATCATTGTGAATTCCTGCGCCGAGACTGCCGGTGCAGAGAGTAAGTCCGTTTCTCTTTGATGTATTGAGATTAAGATACTTGTCGATTGATTCCTTGCTGTTGACGACCTTCGGAAGATTGAAAAGCGGGAACGGAGGATCGTCCGGATGAACTGCGAAATTGATATCGATCTCTTCAGCAACAGGAACTACTGCATCGAGGAAATACTTGATGTTCTTAAAGTATTCTTCGGAAGAAACATTCTGATAGAATTCGATGTCTTCAGCCATCTTGCCGAATCTCTCAGGCTCCCAGCCGGGAAGGCTGAAATCATTTGATCCGTCTATCATGGAAGAAGTAATTGATTCCAATGTAAGTTTGGAAGCTATATCGTGTGAATAAGCCATAGCGGTACTGCCGTCGGAAAGCGCCTTAGCGAGGTCACTTCTGTACCAGTCCATTACCGGCATGAAGTTGTAGCAGATGCACTTAACACCGGCCTTAGCGAGATTTCTCATCGACTCTATGTAGTTCTCGATGAGCATATCGCGTGAAGGGAGGCCCTTCTTAATATCTTCGTGAATGTTGAGGCTCTCGATGACTTCCATCTCAAGTCCATAAGAATTGATCTCATCTTTTACCAGATTGATCTCATCCATGGTCCAGACATCTCCGACAGGGATCCTGGTAAGATGTGTGGCAACGCCGCTGACACCGGGAATCTGTCTGATCTGCTGAAGAGTTACGCTGTCATCGCCGTATGGAAACCACCGTAAAACCAATTTCATATGCACTATTACCACCGAAATAAGAATTAAATAAGATTAGCAGACAATACTAATTCTTCATTCTGTCCACTAGTATACTAGTAGGATTAGCATGTGTCAATAGATTATGACATATCAAAATCTTAACTCTAATATAGGTTAATAAATACCCTACTAAATACATTAAAAGAGGGGAGAAGTTATGAAAAAAGCCGCATTGCGCGGCCTGTTTAAAGCATATTGTTTTCGAAATGCCAAAATCGTTTAATTGTTCTCTTCTGCTTCGGCAGGAATATCCTCTTCGATCTGATCTCTTTTCTGCGACTTGGGCTTGAACAATCTGAAGAGGACCGGAATGAAAACAATGAATCCGAATGTCTTTACGACTTCTTCCAAAGAAGCATAGTAAAGAGTTCCGAGTTCATAGTGCTCTTCGGTTACGATGGTCATGTTTGTGCATGTCTTCATTAACGTGTAGCAAAGGATTCCGGCTACGATCAAAGCAGTCGATATGACAGTTATCTTAACAGGGATCTTCTCATACTTTTCGGGGTTGAGTTTCTTTGCGCTTATGAAGATTCCCGCAAAGACAAATCCTGCAGCAAGAATACCGGATATGAGCTGTATGTAATTAAGATATTCAGACATTATCGATTGCCTCATTGACGTTGTTTTCAGAAGGAGTATCTTCGCGCGAACTCTCGACATCGATCGCTCTGGTAAATGCTTTCTCAGTGATCAGCTGGCAAAGATAAGCTGCTCCTGTTGGGATCACAAGTGCAGAAGGCGGGAAGCCGATGCTTATAGCAATTGCCAAGATGATGATAACCCAGATCAGAATGAACTTCGGGAAGTTGATCATGCAGAGCGTGAAACTGTTTTTTATAGTTCCTTTAATGCCGTTATCGAACCTTGCCATCAGTGCATAGGTGAAAGGCAGAGTGAAGATGATCGGAAGCAGGGGTAGGAGAGATACGATCATGTACCAGTCGGGAAGCCTAATGTCGCCCCATCCGAAGAATGCGAAATAGATATTGAATCCGGCGATTGCACTGTAAATAAGATAGATCATGTGCACGATGATTCCGTTCTTAAGATTGTCCTTAAGTGAGTGCATGAAATCTTTACTTATGCTGTCGCTTTTCTTATAGTATTTCCGGTAGACGGTGTAATATAAAGCAGTTACGGATGCGCCTATCGTAACAACAGGCAGACAGAACAGCAGAAAAAGAGCGGAGATGGTTACTACATCTCCAATTACCTTACAGGCTCTGTAAAGCCAGCTGTTCGTGATGTGGTCAAACGATTTCTTAGCCATATTATGCTTACCTTGTTGTCAGTATAAAAGCAAAAAGCACAACTTGTCAACTAGAATGGTAGACAAAGAACGGCCATAAATATAGAATAACCTCAAAGGCAGGTGATAAATATGGGTGACACTAAGTTAAAGGGAATCTATTCCGAAGGACTTGTTCTTCAAAGAAATAAAGAAATAATCATTGAAGGTAAAGATACTTCGGCATCAGAAGTCGTTGTGACTCTGGCAGGAAATTCCGTTACCGCAAAAGTTGAAGGCGGATCTTTCAAAGCGGTATTCCCGCCGATGGATGCGGTTTTCGATACAGAACTTAAAGTCGAAGGTACTGAGACAGTTACCGTCAAAGATGTCTGCATCGGTGATGTTTATATGCTGACAGGACAGTCCAACATGGAACTGCCGGTCATCAGAACTTACGATCTTAACAAAGAAGAGATCGAAGCAGAAGATTTCGAATACATAAGACAATACAGATTAACACCTGACCTTGAGATCCCTCTTAAGGGAGAAGCACCGATCTGTGAGCTTCCCGAAAACAACTGGGTGAAAGCTTCAGGCGAAGGCAAGTATGAGATAAGTGCCATCGGTTTTTACGCAGCGAAAAGAATATTCAAAGAAAAGAACGTTCCAATCGGACTTATCTTAAGTGCGCAGGGCGGTTCAAACATTGAATCGTGGATGTGCGAAGAAGATCTTTTCGAGACCGGAACAAAGGAAGAAGAGATCACACCTTTCAGAGGCAAAGGCACTCTTAAGGCTTATGTCGACGAAGGCTATAAGAAGACTGTCGCGTGGCGCGAGAATACGATCGATAAAGATTTCTCCATCGAAGAAGCTCTGTCCGAAGGCGTTAAGATCAAGATGCCCTGCATCATTGCTGACGGATTCTTCGGCAGCGTATGGTTCGTAAAAGAATTCGATCTTGATAAACAGATTGAAGGCGAGTGCCTCTTAAGACTCGGCGATCTCATCGATGCTGACGTTACTTATGTAAACGGCATTGAAGTCGGCAGGACAGAGTACCAGTATCCTCCGCGCAAATACAGATTCGACAGTTCAATATTGAAGCAGGGAAAGAATGTCATCTGGACAAGACTCATCATCGAGCTTGGTGCCGGCGGTTTTGTTCCCGGTCATCCGTACCGTCTTGAGACCTCAGCTGGAGACATCGATCTCACGGGCGAGTGGACAATGGTAGTGGAGAAGATCACAGAGAAATTCAAGCCAAACATGATGGCTCAGAATATTCCTTCGGCACTTTACTATGCCAGCCTGGTCACATTAAAGAATATAAGTGTTTCCCAGATATGGTGGTGCCAGGGCGAATCGAATGCTGACTTCCCTGAAGGCTATGATAAGAAGATGATACTTACGTTTAAGAAGATGCGTGAGATCTTTGGAGAGATTCCTGTTGTATTGGTAAGGATCGCTGACTATATCAATCCATTGAAGGATACGCATATTCCTGACGGATGGAAGAAGATCCAGGAACTCCAGGATCTCGCTCCGACCTACATAGAAAATATTAAAGTCGTAGCTAGTCCGGCACCTGATCCGATACACGAACTGCATCCGCAAAATAAGAGCGGAATCGGTGCGGACGTAGCGAAAGCATCAATGGAGTTTTAAGTAAATACTATTAAATATTATATAAGAAATGCTGTCTTTTTTTCGGGACAGCATTTTTATTATTCGAACTACACCAAAAAAGAACACTAGTATGGTAGAAATCTATTGACATATCACAAACATGGTGATAACCTCATTACATGATAACTTCCATGCAAGTATACAAGAACGCTTGATGAGTTAGAATTTAACTAAACTTAGACACTTAAGAGGTTAATCAAAATGGCTAAGAATGAAGACGTTTCAAATATCATAGCGTGGTCACCGAGACAGTTAACTACTCGCGAAAGATTGGCTAAGGATATCAGAATCAACTGGCAGCTCTATGCCATGTTTCTTCTCCCTGTAATCTATTACATCATCTTCAGATATATTCCGATGTTCGGTAATATCCTTGCTTTCCGTAAGTACAATCCGGGCGGAAGCATTTTCGGTCAGGGCCCTCTGACTCTTAAGTACTTTAAGCAGTTCATTACAGCCAAGCCTTTCTGGCAGGCATTTTCAAATACATTGATCTTGAACGGTCTGTATCTGCTTTTTAGATTCCCGCTTACTCTTCTTTTCGCGTTGCTCTTAAACGAGATCAAAAACCTTCATTGGAAGAAGTTCGTTCAGACAGTTTCTTATCTCCCGCACTTCATCTCAATGGTTATCGTTTGCGGTATGTTAAAAGAGCTCCTTTCAACACACGGTCCTATCAATGATCTTATCTACAAGCTCGGCGGCGAGAAGATAAGCTTCATCTCACTTGCAGAATGGTTCAGAACGATCTTCGTCACATCAGGTGTATGGCAGAGCTTAGGTTGGGGTACGATACTTTACCTCGCAGCAATGTCTGGCATAAATCCCTCACTCTATGAGGCTGCAACGGTTGACGGCGCTTCACACTTCCAGCAGGTAATCCACGTAACAATCCCTTGCATCCTTCCTACTATCGCTACGCTCCTTATCCTTGATATCGGCGGCCTTGTAGGTTCAGGCGGTGCATTCGAGAAGGTATATCTCCTCTACAGCCCTATGACATATGAGACATCAGATATCGTTTCAACATACGTCTTCCGTATGGGTGTCGAGTCAGGAAGTATTAACTTCGCGACAGCGGTTGGTCTTTTCGAAGGTTTGATAAATCTCGTGCTTCTTACATGCGCTAACTTTGTCTCACGCAAAGTAGCAAAGACGAGTCTTTGGTAAGGAGGGAACAGCATGAGCATTATTGATAATACCAAGGGTACGATACACGTACATAATCCTAAGAACCAGATCAAGGAATCTACAGGATATAAAGCATTTACAGTAGTAAATACGATCATAATGATATTGATCTCATTTGTTACGCTTTATCCTTTCCTTTATCTCGTATCACAGTCCTTCTCATCAGATCAGGCAATCTATGCCGGTCACACGGGATTGATCCCTGAAGGATTCAACATCGATACATATAAGTATGTAATTACACGTAACCCGATAGCTCCCTGGCCGGATCTTTTCCCGAATTTCAGAATTCCGGAGTTTATCGTTTACTACATGAATACGATCTTCTACACCATAGTCGGAACCGTATTGTCACTTTTCTTCTCATCGATTCTTGCTTATCCGTTATCTAAGCCGAATCTCAAAGTCAACAAGGTGCTTTCACCTTTCATCATCTTCACGATGTATTTCGGCGGCGGTCTTATCGCAAACTACGTTTTGGTATTAAGACTCGGACTCAAGAACTCAATGTGGGGATTCATTCTCCCGATGCTCATCAGCACTTACTACGTAATCCTCATGAGATCGTTCTTCATGACCATTCCTAAAGATCTTGAAGAAGCAGGAGAGATCGACGGTCTTAACAAGTGGGGCGTTTTCTGGTACATCGCAAGACCTTTGTCCACACCTATCATCGCAACAATGACTTTGTTCTATGCGGTTATGTACTGGAACAACTGGTTCAATGCAAAGCTCTACTTGCAGGACAAGGTAAAGTGGCCGGTTGCATACTTCCTCCAGACGATCATCAGAGGTGCCGGTTCATCCGATCCTGATGCGCAGAACATGACAGCAAACATCAAGTCATGCGCGATGGTTCTCACGGTCCTTCCGATCATTTGTATCTATCCGTTCATCCAGAAGTATTACGTACAGGGCATGATGCTCGGCGGCGTAAAGGAGTAATCAATTTAGTGCTATAGGGGAGACCCACGGCAATAGAAAAATGAAACAAAAAAGAAAGGAAACAGTTATGAAGACAACAAAACTTGCAAAAGTAGCATCTGTCGGTCTTGCAGTTTCAATGCTTTCCAGTTTAGCTGCTTGCTCAGGCGGCCCCGGTGAGTCTTCCGAGACTACAACGATTCCGAGTCAGATCGAAACAACTGTAGATGCAGGTGAAGACCTTGGTTACACATTCGGTTTGGGAGAGACATTCCACGCTGACGAGCCTGTAACATACACAATGTTCTTCAGTGATGCATCATGGTATCCGATGGTTGACACATGGAAGACGGAGGGTATCTTCAAGAAGATCGAAGAGCTGACAAACGTAACTCTCGACATCAAGTCTTATGATAGCGGTGACTACATGCAGAATATCACACTCGATATCAATGCAGGTAACTCAGCTTACATCATCCCTAAGATCTATGATGATTCTGCGTTCGTAGACGGCGGAGCTATCGTTCCGATTTCTGACTATGTTCAGTACATGCCTTACTACACAGACTTCTATAATACTTACAATCTCTCTTCTGATATCCAGACAATCACAAGAGCTAACGGTAAGTACTATAAGCTCCCCGGTATGAAGGAAGCTAACCTCATCAACTATTCTTTCGTTATCAGAAAGGATATCTGGGATGCAGCAGGTGTTGACGTTGTTGCACTTCAGAAGGATTGGACATGGGCTGACCTCCTTGATGCTTTGATCAAGGTTAAGGCTTATATGGTTGAGCAGGGCATGTGCTCTGAAGATGATTACATCTGGTCTGACCTCTGGTGCGGTAACGAATCCGGCCAGGGCAGCGGCGGAAACCTCTTGGGCGTAATGGCTTCAACATATGAGTGCAATGCTGGTTGGAACATCGGTAATGGTATGAGATTTGACTTCGATCAGAACAAGTTCATCTTCTCACCCACAACAGACAACTATAAGGAATTCCTTAAGACAGCTAACAGCTTCGTAGCAGCAGGTATCCTCGATCCTGAAACATTCACACAGGATGACGCTACAGCTACAGCTCAGTACTACAACGGCAAGACAGCTATCATGTCTATCAACCAGGGCCAGTGGGCTAACTACGAAGAGAACATGAAAGCTCAGCTCGGCGACGGCAACTTCGAGAACTATGTAATCACAATGCCTATCGGTTCTACAAGAAACTCTACAGTTGATCCTGCAAGACTTGAGAACGGCGTTATGATCTCACAGAAGGCTCTTGATGAACTCGGTGAGGATGGCTTCATCGAAATGCTCAGATTCGTTGACTGGCTCTTCTATTCTCACGAAGCTTATGACCTCACAAAGTGGGGCGTTGAAGGCGAGCACTACACAGTAGATGCAGACGGCAACAAGAAGCTCGTTGATGGTTACTGCTGCTCAGGTCTCGGCTATGGTAATGACGAAGCTGGTTCAATGACAGACATCAGACTCCAGTGGGGTTATGCAGGTGGTAACTTCTGGTACGGCGGTACAGTTGCAGAAATGTCTGACAACCTCATTCCTCCGGTAGCAGATTACGTTAACCGTGACTACACAGACAGAGATACACCTCCGCTCGCTCCTGGTGTTGCTCCTACAGCAGATCAGAACGAAGAGATCAATCTCATCGCTACACCTCTTATCAGTAACGTAAATTCTTGGACATTGAAGTTCGTAACAGGTCAGGAAGATATCGATGCTCAGTGGGACGCTTATGTTCAGTCCTGCAACGACCTCAACGTACAGGGTCTCGTTGATATCTACGGCGAACTCTACAAGGGCTGATAACATTAGTTATTCGCTAACTTAAAGTAAATCAAGGGGCATTCCTGCAAAGGGATGCCTCTTTTCTTATTAAAATACCTGCGAGGTAAACTGCAGGTTTTTCCATAAAAAGAAAAATCGCGACCGCTGATGACGGCCGCGACAAAGGTGTTTATAACATTGTTACGAAAACGGATCTCACCATAATGAACTTTATTGCCGATGAGATCAATAAGAATTAACCAAACATACTGAGTGCGTTTTTATAGCAGACGCGCTCGATTATATCTTTGAGGATCCTCTTGTCATTCGGGAAACGGTTGCGCTCTATCGCATCGCCCAAGTAATTGCAGAATATCCTTCTGAAGTATTCGTGTCTTGTGTAAGACAGGAAGCATCTTGAATCTGTGAGCATGCCGACGAAACAGGGAAGAGGACTCTGAGCGCAGAGTGATGTGAGCTGTTCTTCCATGCCTGCGAGATTGTCGTTGAACCACCATGCTGCGCCGTGCTGTATCTTGCCGGTTACACTGCCGTCGTTATAGCATCCGCAGAGAGTATCGATTACCGTGTTGTCGGTAGGGTTCAGAGAGTAGATTATCATCTTCGGAAGAAGTCCTTCTGAATTGAGTCTGTCCATTAATCCCGTAAGCGGAGTTACGAAGTCGAATGAACCTGTGATCGTATCACATCCGCAGTTGATTCCGACGTTGTTAAGCATTACTGAATTGACGTTGCGCTTGCATCCGAAATGAAGTTGCATCGTCCAGCCTCTCTTTGCATATTCACGTGCAAAGAAAAGCATGATGTCGCTCTTGAAAGCAGTGAGTTCTTCGTCAGATAATTTTGCATCAGGTGAAGCTAATTTTTTGGCAAGAACATCGTCTGATGTGATGCTTAAATTCTCTTTGTACATTATGAATTCCATGCCGTGATCGGAGATCTTGCATCCGTGGGATTCGAAGTGGTCGAGTCTAGATGTTAAAGCAGCTTTAAGATCAGCCATATTGCTGATCTTTTTGCCTGATACTTTTTCAAGTCTTTCGAGGTAAGAATTGAAGCTTGCTTTCTCGATGTCAACGATATTGTCGGGGCGGAAAGCGGGAAGAACTTTGCATTCAAAACCTGAATCTTTTATCTGCTCGTGATAGATAAGTGAATCGCATGGATCGTCTGTTGTGCAGATGAGTTCGACGTTTGATCTTGCCATTATCTTTCTTGCTGAAAGCTCGCCTGAACCGAGCATCTCATTTGCCTTATTCCAGATCTCTTCCGCGTTTTCAGTTGTAAGAGGTTCTTCTATGCCGAAATATCTTGTCAGCTCAAGGCATGTCCAGTGGTAAAGCGGATTGCCGAAAGCTGATTCAATGGCCTTTGCCCACATCATGAATTTCTCTTTGTCAGGAGCATCTCCTGTAATGTATTTTTCTTCGATACCTGATGCTCTCATTAAACGCCATTTGTAGTGGTCACCTTTAAGCCAGAGTTCTGTAATGTTCTTGAAGTTGATATCTTCTGCGATCTCCTTCGCATCGATGTGGCAATGGTAATCCACGATCGGAAGATCTTTTGCAAATTCGTTATAAAGCTCGCGTGCCGCGTTTGTCTCAAGAATAAAGTTGTCGTTGATCAGGCTGTTCATAAAGCACCTCATAAGATTGGATACATATAAAATATCTTATTTTCTCTGTAATCGCAAACAAAAACATGGTAGAATGTTAGTCACGATTGAGAGGTGTTTTTATGACTTTTTCAGAGAAAGTATTTGAGACGGGAATAGTACCCGTAGTAGTGCTGAACAACGTTGAAGATGCAGTCCCGCTTGCGGATGCGCTCCTTAAGGGCGGCATCGATTTTATGGAGATAACGTTCAGGACAGAATGTGCAGCTGAATGCATTTCCGTTATCAGCAAAGAGGTGCCTGACATGATCGTAGGTGCCGGAACAGTGCTTAACGTAGAGCAGGCTAAACTTGCCGTTGATAGCGGCGCTAAATTTATCGTATCACCCGGACTGGATGAAGCTACTGTTAAGTGGGCTATCGAAAATGATATTCCGGTAATTCCCGGTGCGGTAACTCCTACTGAAATAATGAAGGCAATAAGCCTCGGACTTAAAGTTGTTAAGTTTTTTCCTGCAGATGTTTATGGCGGAATCAAAGCCATCAAGGCTCTGTCTGCTCCTTTCGGACAGGTTAAGTTCCTTCCTACAGGTGGCGTATCAGAAGCTAATCTTTCCGAGTTTGCATCTAATAAATCGGTTATCGCAGTCGGCGGCAGCTGGGTCTGCAAAAATGACGATATAATTAAACACGATTGGAATAAGATCACAGAGCTTTCAGGCAATGCGGTCAGGATCATTAAGGAGAATAGAACATGAGTAAATATCTTACTTTCGGAGAATTGATGCTGAGGCTTAAGAGTCCCGGAAGAGAGCGCCTTTTGCAGTCAGCAGGATTTGAAGCAACATTCGGCGGCGGTGAAGCTAACGTTGCCGTATCACTTGCAAACTACGGACTCGAAGCAGAGTTCCTTTCAGTATTTCCTTCTAATGCAATTGGCGATGCTGCCGTAGCTGAACTCAGAAAATTCAACGTCGCAACTGACAAGATCATCAGGACAGACGGAAGAATGGGAATCTACTATCTTGAGACAGGTGCAAACCAGCGTCCGAGCAAAGTCATTTACGACAGAGCATATTCTGCATTCTCACTTTTCGATCCCGCAGGATACGACTGGGATAGCATCTATAAAGACGTAAAGTGGCTTCATATCTCAGGCATTACTCCTGCTATTTCAGAGGTCGCGAAAGAGGCTTCGATCGCTGCAGTAAAAGAAGCTGAGAAGCGCGGCATCACTGTTTCCATCGACCTTAACTACCGTAAGAATCTTTGGAAGTATGGTGTTGAGGCACAGGAGGTAATGAAGACATTAACTCTTTATACAGACATCATCATTGCGAACGAAGAAGACTGCCAGAAGTCACTGGGTCTTAAGTGTGAGAGCAACGTCGAAGGCGGCAAGCTCAATGAGGAAGACTACAAGAAACTGAGTGACAGCCTTCTCGAGCAGTATCCCAACGTAAAGAAAGTTGCTATTACTTTGAGAGAAAGCAAGAGCGCCGACATCAATTTCTGGGCAGCAGCTCTCAATAACGGAACAGATTTTATTGTCAGCAAAAAGTACGAGATGTACGACATCGTCGACCGCGTCGGAGGAGGCGATTCTTTTGCAGGCGGACTTATCTATGGCCTCAACGAACTCGGTTCCGATAAGGAAGCTCTTGAGTTTGCGGTTGCTGCAAGCTGCCTTAAGCATACGCTTGAAGGTGACTTCAACAGAGTAACGATCGACGAAGTCTTAAAGCTTGCAAATGGCGACGGTTCCGGAAGAGTACAGAGATAAGATTTACCGGAGATTAAAGTGAAGAGGGTGTCATGATGACGCCCTCTTTTTCGTGCCACAAAATTACCGCAGTTTTCGAAATACTTTGATAATCAAAGCTATTTACAAACCCCTGATTTCAATGCTAATATCGCGGTATCAAAGCAAATTGAGGAGGGAGGATACGGATATGTTTGGAGTCTTATTTTTTATTTTTGTTGTAGCACCTATAACTTTCTGTATTCTTTTCATAATTTTCTTAGTCTTATCTATCAAGCGCGGTAAGAGAATCAAAGAGCTTGAGCAGGAAGTTGCAAGGCTCAGGGCTGGATATAAGGGCGAGGTTGCTCCGTCTGAAAGTGCGAAGTTTGCTCCGATGCAGCCTACGATTAATGCTTACGGACAAACAGAATACATCAGGCTTCCTGAGATCCAGTCAACGGATTACATGCCGCAGCAGCCGGCTGCAATATCACAAACACAGGTATATGCGCCTCAGTATACGGCTGCACCTCAGATGCCGGTTTATGCTCCTCAGCCTGCTCCTCAAACTGCGGTTCAGGAAAATGTTCCCGGACAGGCTCCGACACCTTCGTGGGCTATGTCACCGGCACAGGCAAAAGCTGCTCAGGTTCAGCAGCAGATGGTTCAGACTGTGCCCGCAGCTCCCAAAAAGAAAGTTTTCAGCAGTATCAATATCACGTTCGGTATCGGTGTCTTGCTCCTTACAATAGTTGGTGCGACATTCATGACGGTATCATGGTCATGGATGAGCGATGCGGTTAGGGCGATGAGCCTTTTCGCAATCGTAGCAGTAGCATATGGTCTTTCTTTCCTTGCAGGAAAAGTATTTAAACTTCAGCAGACGGGATTTGCTTTTTATACATTGGCAAGCATGCTGGGTCCGATCGTTGTGGTAGGACTTGGAGCATTCAATCTTTTAGGTTCTGCGTTCTCGTTTAGGGACGGTACGGGCTGGCTGGTTGCGACTTTGGCGGCAGCGATATTGCTTGTATCATCTGTCGGAGGAATTTTCATATTCAAAGAAAAAGTGCAGACGGGTGTATATCGTTGCACGTTCTATATTGCACTTACTTGGCTTGTTATCTTTATCTCTGCACAGATCGGACAGAACAGTTCCGGTGTAAGTGAGTGGAGCATGATTGGCTTAGGTCTTGCAACGCTTGCACTGGTATTCAGGATCCTGAACGCTACAAAGATCTTCAATGAAGAGAAATTCTTCAAGGTATATTCAGAGATAATCACTTATGTACCGTTAGGATTCCTTGTGCCGTTCCTGGTTGCAAGTGACGGTGCGATCTTTGGCGCGATGATCATCGAGATGGCAGCGCTTCTGCTCTATGCGGTTACATCTGAACACAGAGCATGGATCAAGTATCTTACTCCGGTCGTCGGACTACTTGTTGCATTGTCCTGGATTAAGTTTGGAGGAACTGAAGAGATCTATCTTTGCGTAGCTGTACTGATGCTGATCGTCTTTGTTGATTATGCGGCTCACAAGATATTAAGAATATCCACGTGGCTTTCCGATCTTTTACTGCCGACGGCACTTTGCGCATCTTCAGTTTTAGGTATTGAAGACGCTCCTGCCATGGGCGTAGTTGCAGGATTTTTGGCACTCGGACTGATCGTTTACCAGATGATTGCAGAGCCGGTGCTTGCATCAAAAACTTCAGCGCCTGAAGGTTTCTTCAGAAAGTCTGTTCCGATGACTGCCCAGATCGGCATGACGGTATTGGGTTCTGCATTCTATTACTATGGTGCGTCCATGATCTGTAATGCAATTGATCCGGCAGGAGGCGTTACATATTTTTACTACACATTGATTGCATTGATCCCTGCAGTTGCAGCACTTGTATTAAGGCTTGTTAAGAAGGATGACATAAGGGTTTTCACAGCGGGAACCTCAATGTCTTTCGTAGCTGTTGTTGCTGCACTGATATCCTGGCTCATACAGAATGTTGAAGGCATTTCGAGATATATCTATGCAAGCGCATGGATCCTGACACTTGCGGTCATGGTATTCTGCATGGCATTTATCGTAAAACCTGTTAAGGATAAGAAACTCAGCGCCGGCGCAATGTTCTGGGCAACTCTCGGAATCAATTCACTTGCCATTGGCACATTTATTACGATTGCCCAAGTATGCGATAACATGAAGGAGGACGAGATTGCCACTGTCCTTCAGTTTGCAAGTGCCGGATTCCTGATCCTTAACGTGGCAGGAATTGCAGCTGCATGGTTTATGCGCAAAAATAAGAACGGTGTTATTGCAGGATACGGTACGGGATTTAAATATTTCTTTAACGGTTTTGCGACACTCTGGTTCTTGTTCTCGTGGATCACGTTCGACGGTGACTGGAAGGTTATCTTTGTAGCTGTTTTGTTTGCCGGACTGCTTTATCTCTTTGATTCGGGATTTTTTGCAGCACTTCCGATCTTTGCATCAGAGATTACGGTCATTGATCTTGTCACTGATCTCGAAAACGGTGACATCAGAAATGCCATCTGTATCGGTGCTGCTCTGGTTATGGCTCTGGCAGGAAGACTCATATTCAGAAAAGAGGTCTTCAATACTAAGCGTGCCGACTATCTGACGGTGCTGGCTCCCGTACTTCTTTACGGAATTACAAACAGAGAATACGTGCCTATGATGTTATTCTTTGCCGTATCACTGCTCGTGATGAATTATGCGGGAAGGGTAAAGGTCTCCACGAAGATATTCGTCAGTGTTTTCGCGCTGCTCGTAGCATGTGGTGTGATCTCCCAGCCGTTCATCGATATCCCTGATGTCATCTTCCTTGAGATCGACATACTGATCCTGCTTGGAACGCTGTTTGCGATCTGCAGATTCATCAAGCCGTTCAATGCAATAGCTTTGAAATACATCTGGTTTACGGGCGTTACTTTGAGCCTTGTAGCAGAGGGCGTTTCTGCGGCTATTACGGGCGAGGGTCTTGATCTTATAATCGTAGGATCGGCTTCGATCGGAATATTCATCTATGCATTCATCAGAAGAAACCGCCTGTGGTTCATACTGGGAATCGTATCGATACTCTCGATCGCGGTATATCTTTCTGTCGCATTTTGGTCTTCGCTTGTATGGCTCGTATTCCTGTTCATTGCCGGCAGTGTGCTTGTTACAATGGCTGCGATCAATGAGTGGGGTAAGCGTCACAGCAAAGACGGCAAGAAGAGAAGATTCTTTGAAGAGTGGACCTGGTAAAGAATTCTGACACACAATTTTAATTTACTTATGCTTTTTGCCTTGCTACAATAAAGACTCGGGGAAAAAGCGAGGTTTAATGTTTAAAAATGGCATAAAGAACTTAGCCGTAAAGGCGGCAGCAATGCTGTCGGCAGTAGTAGTAAGTGCCGGCATTGCAGGTTCATATATCAGACCCGTTGAGGTATCAGCCGACGAAGGCTTATACCACTCTCTTTATGACGTGCTCAGGGACAGAAGTGATGATCCCGAGAATTTCATGTCCCAGGAATTGTTCATTAAAAGGATCTTCTGGAACTGCGAAGCCCTTTGGGGTATCAATTACACATATGGTGATCAGGAACATAATCTGGGCTGCGACGGTTTTGTAAGCCTTGTGCTCAGACTGACACTCGGTACTGTTTACGATTTCAGAAGTGACTGGAATGACTACTGGGCCAAGTATGATTATACCGAAGAACACATTGTAGCTGCGAGCTACGTTGACCAGTACGAGATATTCAGACCCGGCGGCACATCGGTTACATGGCTTTATCACAATTACGTAGATGAGATCGTTGAACCGCTCGATGACAGGAAATTTGTCGAGTGTATGGATAATGAGGAATGGATCGAGTATCTGGATGATATCGGAGCACAGCCCGGCGACATTATGTTCTGGGATGAGGACAAAGATAACAAGTACTGGACCCATATAAGCATCTATGCCGGAATTGAAGACGGCGAAGCGGTCATGTGGCACGCATCTTCCGTTAAGGGTTATGTATGCAAACAGTCTCTTGAAGAAATTACTTTAGGCAACCAGTTTCTGGATTACTGCACCATCATGCCGATGACCGACCGGCCTGCCAGAGCAGGTCTTACGGTCGATGCCGGTAATGACAATAACGATTGCACATATTCGGTATATTGGGATCTTAGTTGTGATTACTTTATCGGACGCATTAGCAGCGGATGTTCTTTGGAGGAACAGGAATATCTTGACGATTTCGCGCTCTATCCCAACTATGCCCATACAGCTTATGAACGTAAGCTGATCTTAAGGAAGGAAATAACGCCTTATACACCTGACGGCTCGGAAAGTCCGTATGATGGAGAGACGATGTTTTATCTTTTCATCACGATCGAACCTTATGACGACCAGAAGGGCTTACTTAAGTATTCGGTATATGGTGTTGACAGTATCCGGTATTACGGTGGCGGCGAGATAAAAGATTATGACTACCGCAATGGAGAACCCGTAATTACGCTGACTGACTTCAGGTAGAATAAAACATTTTTGAAGGGTTGTCCCGCATCCAAAATCGGGCCGCCCCTCTTTTTATTACATATTTGTAATTTTTCTAGTTTGTCTTTTTATACTATAATATGCTCGTGTTTAGCTAATGATTAAAGTCGATATTTATCGGCATCTGATGGGGAGGAGCACTTTATGGATTTTCTCGCAAAGACTAGTGATGCGATTACAGATCTGGAACAGAGACATGCGAACACCGTAAGGGAACTTGCAAGTGAGTGTTTGGTCCTCCTTGAAAATGACGGCGCTCTTCCCATAAGAAATCCGGGAAGGATCGCCGTATACGGAAACGGTGCAAGACACACTGTCCAGGGCGGCGGCGGATCCGGCGAAGTAAACACAAGATACAATATCAGCATCTGCGACGGACTTATTGATGCAGGTTTTGAGATCGCATCAAACGGCTGGCTCGACAGATATGATGAGATCTACGATTCAAACATTAAGGCTTATATGGATAAGGTCGAGAGCATTGCCAGAGAAAGAGGCGTTCCTGCGACCAGCGTATATTTCGAGATGGCATTTGAAGCTCCCGTAATGCCCAATATCACTGAAGAGGATGTTGCGCAGGCTTCATGCGATACAGCTGTTTTTGTAATCTCCCGTGATTCAACGGAAGGCAGAGACAGAAAGCCTGAAAAGGGTGATTACTACCTCACGGATGAGGAAGAATACAATCTTGATTTCCTTGCATATCATTTTGATAAGATCATCGTGCTTCTCAATATTGGTGGTGTTATCGATATGTCAAAGTTAAAGCACCGCCGCGGCGTTAATGCGATTCTGCTCGTAGGCCAGATCGGAAATCAGACAGGTTACGTCGTTGCAGATTGTATTACCGGCAAGACAAATCCTTCAGGCAAGCTCGTTGATACATGGGCAAGATACTATGAAGACTATCCGTGTTCTAACGAATTTTCGGGACTCGACGGAAATACAGATGACGAGTTCTACAAAGAAGGCATCTATGTGGGATACAGATATTTCGATTCATTCGGAATCATGCCTTTGTATCCTTTCGGATACGGTAAATCCTATACGACATTCAGCGATGAAGTTATCAGCGTTACCCAGGAAGGAACCGATATCAAGATTTGGGTAAAGGTTACCAATACGGGTGCTGAATTTGCAGGCAAGCAGGTAATCCAGGTTTATTTCTCCGCACCTGAAGGAGAAGTTGACAGACCTTATCAGGAACTTGTGGGTTATGCCAAGTCCGATCTTATCTATCCCGGCGAGAGCATGAACGTGGAAGTAGTATTCCCGATCGATAACTTTGCCTGCTACGATGACGATTATCCGGCGAGGGTCATTCCCGGAGGCGATTACATCATCAGAGTCGGTACAAGCTCGCGTGAGACAAAGATCGAAGCAGTCTTAACTGTTCCTGAGACAGTCATCAAGGAGAAGTACACAAGACTTCTCGAAGACGATCCGAGATATGCTTTTGAAGACATGACAAATCCCGGTACCGGCAAGGCTGCACATCAGGCTGTTGAAGATGCGCAGCTTGCGGCATGCACAAGAAGATTCACACTCGATATGTCCCGTGTCAGAAGAAGCGTTATCAGATACAGAGGCGTTACCGAGACTCATATCGATCAGAGAAGAGATGAAGTGCTTACATTAGGTTCAGTAATCGGACGCAATGCAGGTGTTGCTGAACTCGTTGCACAGTTCTCGTTGGAGGAGCTTTCGGAGCTTCTTGTCGGTAACTACATCAAGGAAGGATTCGAGGATATCGTTTTCTCTTCTGCAATGCATGTTCCGGGTGCTGCTGCCGAGACAACATCGCGCTTTGAACATTCAAGAAGGATCAAGCCTCTCGTTATGGCTGACGGTCCTGCAGGATTAAGACTCCAGCCTCACTTCAAGGCCACAAAGGACGGCGACCTCTTAAGAGGCGGTGAGATGTTCGGCCTTATCAGAAATGAGTTCCCTGAAGACACTCCTGCTGATGCAGTTGATTACTATCAGTACTGCACTATGATCCCGGTTGCAACGGCGCTTGCATGCAGCTGGAACCTGAAGCTTATCGAAAAGCTCGGCCGTCTGGTTGGCGAAGAGATGGAAGAATACGGAGTTCATCTCTGGCTTGCTCCCGGCATGAATATTCACAGAAATCCTTTGTGCGGTAGAAACTTCGAATACTATTCAGAAGATCCGCTCGTTACAGGTCTTTGCGCCGCAGCTGATACATTGGGTGTACAGTCTGTTGACGGCAAGGGTGTAACGATAAAGCATTTCGCATGCAACAACCAGGAAGACAACAGAATGTTCAGCAACTCTCACGTTTCAGTAAGAGCTCTGCGTGACATATACCTGAGAGGATTTGAGATCGCAGTAAAGCTGGCACAGCCTTTCTGCGTAATGTGTTCTTACAATCTCCTCAACGGAATACATACAGCAAACAATTACGAGCTGCTCCAAAGCGTACTCAGAGATGAGTGGGACTATGAAGGCGCAGTTATGACCGACTGGTTCTCTTCTTTCGAAGATGTAGAGTTCCTCGGTTATGATGAAAAGAACCTTAAGTATCCGCCGGCATTCTCAAGATTGTGCGTATATGCCGGATGCGACATGCAGATGCCCGGATGCGCAAAGAATGCAGAGGATATCGTTACCGCAGTCCATAACGGCAGACTTACGTTAAGTGATGTCCAGACTGCCGCGATGAATGTGATACGCCTTGCGATCAAATGCTTGTAAACAGGAGTTAGATGAGCGAAGTATTTGATTCGGAATTTATAAAAGTTGAGTACAGTAAGGACGAGAATATCGTCCTTGTTGTATTGAAGGGCCAAGTCAAAAGAGACGATTTCAGAACCCCCATGATGCATGCCGCAGACATGGTCATGAGATACTCATGCAAGAGCATGACGGTTGATTTCAGGGCAGATCCCGGAATCAGCGAAAATGATGTTATCTGGAGCAAGAAGGTCCTGCTTGCAAATCTTAAAAAGAGCGGACTTGAGAATCTCGTCTTAATTGATTCCAAAGGACTTGAAATAGTTAAGAAGACTGCCGCATTCTGCGAAGGCAAATTCAATACTGTGATCCGGGACAATGCGGATAAAGCATCTGAGAATCCTTCTGATGAAGAGACGGAAAAGGCTGAAGATAAGTTTGCATCCATGACACGCGAGCAGGCTCTGGAATACATGGGCCTTGATGCCGATGCAGATATTAAGGTTATCGATGACCGCTTCTGGCAGATGTCCAAGCACTACAGAGGCAAGGATGATCCGGAATCCGTTAAGATGGAAGAAGAGATCTCTGCGGTCTATGACATCGCTTCAGGCAGACGTGAAAGAAGACTTAAGGAAGAAGCACGTAAGATATCAGAACCGAAGTATTTCGGCAGATATAAGAGTGACTGGAAAAATATCATCCATTACAACTGGAAGAACTTCCTTTTCGGAATCATCATTGCAATAGCTGCCATCGCCGTCATCATCGGCGTCGCAACAAATGTCAGATCGGATTGCACTATCGTCGTTTTCGGACACATGAGACTGGACGATACATACATGCGTGAAGTTCTTATAGCGGACGGCATTAAGAGTCCTTATATCGGCATGGCTGACCTCGTTGTTCCAAACGATCAGAACATTCCCGCACAGGACTACGGAAACGAGACGTTCAACGCGATGTTCTATATGGATCCTGACGTCATGATCTCTGACAAGGAATCTTACTGTTATTATTTCAGCACATTCAAGGATATCGGTCCGCTCTATGACAGGATAATGGACGGTCTCACCGATGAGGCGAAGGCAGGTGTCATTCCGATCTACATGACAGAGCAGCAGGCAGCTGATTATAACAACAGGCTCATGCTTGAAAACGGAGTGCTCGATGCAGATCTGAACGATCCTTCGGAGTTTTCCGATACGCCTGTACTGATCGGTATTGAGATCGTCGATGAAGATGTCTGTGCAAGACTTGGTATTGAAGCTAAGTGGATGTCCGGAAAAACTTCTCTTGTTTTCGGTCAGTGTGCGAATAGTAAAAATGATGACCAGGCAGTTCAGGTAATAACACTCCTGATCAATGCGGCATTTGCAGACTAAATGTCAGGCCATTCCCGTAGCAGCGAAAAGCAGTTTTAATTCTGATTCTTCAAGCGGTCTGAAAGTGCCGCAGGAATCAAGTTCTCTGCTTATTTTAACGCCCGCAAGTTCGATCCTTCGAAGCGCCGTGACTTCCTTATTGAAGTTTGCGAATATCCTTCTGACCTCGTGAGTTTTTCCTTCGTGAAGAGTAAGAAGGGCCTGCGAAAAGCCTTCTTCTGCAGACTCGATGACTTTAAGGTCAGCCGGAGCTATCTGCTCAGCATATCCTTTATCTCTTATGGTAAATCCCTTTGCGACCGTGGCTATCTCTTCATCAGTCCAGGCAAGGCCTCTGAATGTTGCAAGGTAGATCTTCGGAACTTCGTATCTGGGTGACTGGAGGCGATGTGAGAGCTCTCCGTCATTGGTGATTATGAGAAGTCCTGAAGTATGGTAATCGAGTCTTCCGACAGGAGATAGCTTTTTGGACATAAGCTCGGATGGAATGTAATCTGCAACGCAGGGGAGACGCTTGTCTTCCATGGCGGTAAGAACTCCGTCCGGTTTATCAAGAAGATAGTAGAGCTTTGTCTGACAGTTGATTGGCTCGCCGTCGTAAATTATCGCATCGCTCTCAGACACGTGGAAAGAAGCATCTGTAATGACGGCGCCGTTTACCTGTACGCTGCCTTTGGAGATCTTTTCCCTGACTTGTGATCTTGTGCCTAAACCGCTGTTAGCGAGTAATCTGTCGAGTCTCATGAGATTATTATAACGCATGCTGTATAATTGGATATATTTAAGAGGTGACAGATGCAGATCATTAATATCGAACAGGGACATCCTACGGTCCAGCAGGCAATGGTAAAGCTCCAGAACGGCATTTACCGCGCGAGAGCCTCAGGTCAGCCTTTTGCCAAGATCGTACACGGCTACGGTTCTTCGGGAACCGGAGGCGCGATCAAGCAGGCGATAGGATTAGAACTCCGTAAGTATGTTGCCCGCGGTATGATCAAGTCTTATTGTCCGGGTGAGGATTTCGGACCTTTCTCATCTGCAGGACGCGACATGAGCGCAAAACACCCGATGGTCTCAAGAGACCGCGACTGGGGTTTACATAATGACGGCATTACAGTCGTAATGTTCAAGTGAGGGTTAATATGGCAGACGATTTTGAGATGAAGTGGGAAGCGTTTGAGGGCAAGTGCAAGAACTGCAGGAACTGCGGCTTAAGAGACGGCGCGACCAATGTCGTTATATACAGGGGAAGCAGAAAGGCTCCGCTCATGATAATAGGCGAAGCTCCCGGTGAGAACGAGGATATCCAGGGGCTGCCTTTTGTCGGAAGGTCGGGACAGCTCCTTCAAAACCTTCTGGGCAGCTATGGATTTACCAATAATGACTACCATATCTGTAACATCGCAAAGTGCAGACCTCCACAGAACAGACGACCTACACCTGAGGAGATCCATGCCTGTAAGCCTTTGCTTGCCGAGCAGTTTTTGCTCGTAAGGCCGAAGGTGATACTCCTTTGCGGTTCAACGGCTTATGAGGGCTTTTTTGGCACAAAGCCCGTAATGCATGACGTAAGAGGACGTTTTATTGAGAAGAACGGTTATTTCATCATGACGACATACCATCCGGCATATGCTCTGAGAAACCCGGCAAACAAAATGCCGATCTATGAAGATATGGGCAAAGTAAGGCAGAAACTGACCGAGATAGGAGCCATGCCGCCTCTCGAAAAGATAAATGAATAAAATGCATTTATCCGTATTGATTTTCAGAAATCACTTTGCTATAATCTCCGAGTTGTAAAACTCATTGCCGAATTGTGTAACGGTAGCACACCGGTCTCTGACACCGTTTGTCAAGGTTCGAATCCTTGTTCGGCAGCCAATATAAACCGCAGACGTTCTTATATGACGTTTGCGGTTTTTGTTTTTTCGCATCCGGTTTTAAAAGCATCTGAAGTTAAATTTATAATATCTATTTGATATGAATTGACTTCCCGTGATGTTATAATCGCTTTGTTTTAATGCAAATCCATGCTGTTTGGAGGCTATTTATGAAGAAGAAAATCGTAAGTGCGATCCTGGCAGGTTCCATGCTGATCGGTGTGGCATCCTGTTCCAAACCTGCCCCTTCCGAATCTCAGGAACCTTCTGAATCAGAGAGTGTAACTGAGACAAGTGAAGAGACAGAACCGACAGAAGATCCTGATTCCATCATGGGATTCAACATGATCGAGAACGGTGACTTCGCTTCTGCCGAGCACACCTGGGGAACATATTTTGAGGGCGGTGACGGAGTCCTTGCCGTTAATGACAAGGGTGAGCTTCAGTTCGATTCAAAGATGATCGGAGCCGTTAACTGGGCAAACCAGATTTACTATGACGGTTTTTCTCTTTATAAGGATTGCGTTTATGTGATGTCTTTCGACTGCTACGCAACTATTGATCGTGATGTTGAGTACAGGATCCAGATCAACGGCGGCGACTATCATGCTTATAACATCGACACCATTCACGTAACGACTGAAGTACAGCATTTTGAATACACATTCACAATGGAGGAGGAAAGTGATCCGGCTCCGAGACTCTGCTTCAACATGGGCAAGTTCGATGGTCTGGATAACACAGCACATTCTGTTATGTTCGATAATATTGACTTGAGATGTATTGATGATTCAGGTTATGTGCCGGGCGCAGGTTTCGGACCTGCAGCTGCTGCAATTAACCTCAACCAGATCGGTTATCTCCCTACAGGATACAAGATTGCCGTATTCCACGGTGATGCCATTGCAGACAAGGCAACAGTCGTTGATGTTGCTACAGGTTCCGTTGTATATGAAGGCGCTGTTGAGGCTGCAGCATATAACGAGAGCACGGGCAGAGATGAGGCAAGATTTGACTTCTCTTCCGTAACAACTCCCGGTACATATAAGGTTGTATCAGGCAGCGAAGAGTCATATGAATTCGCAATTTCAGATAATGTTTACGATGATGCTTTCAAGGCAACTCTCCGTATGTTCTATTTGCAGAGATGCGGTGTTGAACTTACTGAAGATCTCGCAGGTGATTATGCACACCCTGCGTGCCATACAGGCGAAGCTACCATCTATGGCACTGATGAGACCATCGATGTTTCAGGCGGCTGGCACGATGCAGGCGACTACGGCAGATATGTCGTATCCGGTGCTAAGGCAGCAGCTGACCTCATGCTCGCTTACTCACTCTATCCTGATGCATTTGACGATGATCTCGGCATTCCCGAATCAGGCAACGGCATTCCCGATGTTCTTGACGAAGTAAGGTTTGAGCTTGACTGGCTCTTCAAGATGCAGGCATCCGACGGCGGCGTTTACCACAAGGTAACATGCGCTAACTTCCCGGCATTCGTAATGCCTGAAGAGGAGACAGGAGAACTCATCGTTTGCCCTGTATCCACAACTGCCACAGGCGATTTTGCTGCAGTCATGGCTATGGCTTCAGTCGTATATGCAGATATCGATTCCGAGTTTGCAGCTAAGTGTCTTGATGCTGCCAAGCTTTCAGCAGAGTATCTTGATGCGCATACCGGTTTTGAGGGTGCGGTAAACCCTGACGGTATCGCTACAGGTGAGTATCCTGACCAGAACGATGCAGACGAGAGGATCTGGGCTTATGCCGAGCTCTTCAAGGCTACAGGTGATTCTGCTTATGATGATGCATTTGCTGCGCTTGCAGGTTCAGGCGTTCCCAACGCGGGCGACCTCGGCTGGCAGGGTGTAGGCGCATATGCCGCTTATGCATATCTCTCAGCATCATCAAAGGGCAAGATCTATGATGTAGTACTTACAAACTTCACGAGTGGTCTTTCTGATATCGAGTCTGCAACTGCTGCTGACAGTTATCACTCTTCACTTAAGGAATATCCTTGGGGAAGCAACATGACCATCGCTAACAACGGTATGTATTTCCTGCTTTGCGATGCTGTTAAGGGCGATAACAAGGGCGACATGATCGCAAGATCACAGCTCGACTATCTCCTCGGTACAAACGGAACAGGATACTGCTTCCTTACAGGTTACGGCACGGTATCTCCTGAATCACCTCACCACAGACCTTCTGAGGCAGCAGGTGCGGCTGTTCCCGGCATGATTGCAGGCGGTCCTGACCAGAACCTCGAAGATCCTTACGCTGAGTCTGTTTTGAGCGGTACAGCTCCTGCTCTCTGCTATGCGGATAATGATCAGGCTTACTCACTCAACGAGGTTACGATCTACTGGAATTCACCTGTCGTATTCCTTTTCGCTTATGTCGTAAGCCAGGGCTGATAAGACAAAACAATTCAGGTAACTGATCAAGGCTGTCTCGGTTTAAGAGGCAGCCTTATTGATGGGATTTCAAAGCCACGTTTTCGAGTCGTACGTAAAATGTACAGTAAAACGAAGCGATTACTGTACGGAATACGTATTTTCAAAAAGAAATACGTAAATCGTACAGTAAATCACTGTGTTTACTGTATGAAATGCGTACTCTCCGGCCGGAATGCTTTATCGGTTTGAGAGTGTAATTCCCTTTTGGACAGATTTCTTATGTTAGAATAATTAGCGGAACAAAGACAGGGAGGGCATCTCATGGATAAATCTTATTTTGACCTCATCTTTAAGCGTAAATCTTTTCACAGATATGGTGAACCTGACGGCAAGAAGATCAGTCAGGAAGAGCTTAATGAGATTGAAGAGATGTGGTATAAGTTCACTCCTCTTTTCGAAGGCATAAATACTAAGATAAAGATAGTTCCGGGTTCACAGACGAGCTGCAACAGAGGCGAGGAATACTGCATTCTCATCTACAGCGAAAAGAAGCCGGGATACCTTCAGAACATAGGTTATATCGGAGAGCAGCTCGATCTCTATCTGACGGGAAAGGGGATAGGACCTTTGTGGTTCGGCGTAGGCAGGACCAAAGAGCGCAGGTATCAGGGTCTTGAGTACGTCATTATGATGGCCATCCGCAAGATCGATGACGATTCCAAATTCCGTACTCCGGGTGACCTCTCGACTTTTATACGTGTTCCCGTGGAAGAATTCTGGGAAGGTGATGCGATAGAAGGAGTTACGGAAGTAGTAAGACTTACTCCTACGGCATGCAATATCCAGCCATGGAAAGTAGTCAACAAGGGTGACGGAACTCTCGACGTATACCGCTACAGACGTCCCGGAAAGCATGGCATTATCCCGCCTTTCAGACTCGCTTATTTCGGAAGCATTGATATAGGTATTTTTATGTTGTTTCTTGATATATGCCTTGATCATAAAGGTATATCATTTGAAAGGACGCTTACTCCTGACGACGGTAACTTCCGCCGTCTGAACCTCAATGCGGTATATAAGCTTAAATAATTTCAGGGTGATATGCAGATGAGAAAGATATTGGTATCCAACGATGACGGCATAGATTCCGAAGCGCTTGCGAGGCTTGCTGCTTTGGCAAAGAAATACGGTGAAGTATGGGTTGTCGCTCCGTGCAGACAGTTCAGTTCGATGTCTCATGCGGCAAACTTCTGGGAGCCGCTCAAGGCATGGGAAGTGGATTTCCCCGTAGAAGGCGTTCATGCATTTACTACTACCGGAACTCCTTCTGACTGTGTTTCCTTTGGTATCACAACCGTTGTGCCCGGCAGACCCGACCTGGTCTTCACCGGAATCAACAAAGGTTATAACATCGCGTCAGGCATCCAGTATTCTGCAACTGTCGGCGCTGCCCTTGAAGCTGCAAACCAGAAGATCCATACCATTGCTTTTTCGGAGAATCACATCGGTGCTCATGAAGTTACGGATAAGTACATAGAGCAGATTGCATCCGAACTTATCGATACGCCTTTGGGCGATAACGAGATATGGAATGTCAATTTCCCCGGCTGCACCGTTGAAGAGTGCAAGGGCATTAAATACGGCTGCACGATCTCACAGGAATCATTCTTTACAGGCTCTTATAAAGAGATAGGAAAAGAAGGGAACAAGACCATTTATCAGGTGGATCTCATTCCCGAATGGAAGGGCGCTGAGGGAACTGATCTTGCCGCAATAACCGGCAATTACGTGTCTGTCGGTAAAGTAAGAAATTACTGCTGATAACATATGGATTCCATTAAGAACAGCAAATCAAAAAGCATTCTGGTAATAACGGTCATCTATGTTCTGGCTGCGGCTTTAGGCGTGGCGGTTTATATGGCACTGCCGTTCTTGTTCTGGATAAGACTTCTGATAGCTGATGTTGCTGCAACCATATTTGTTTTCGTGTTCAGCGTGATATTCAAAAACGCATCCGTATACGATCCTTACTGGAGCGTCCAGCCCATAGTGATAATTGCGGGGTATGCACTGACATCAAATATTACGCCGGCAACTCTTCTGCTCATCATATCCATCGTTTATTGGGGAATAAGACTTACGGGTAACTGGGCATACGTATTCGGAGGCCTTAACCATCAGGACTGGCGCTATACAAAATTCGAAAATGAGACCGGCAGGTTATATCCTTTCATCAACTTTACCGGAATTCATATGGTGCCTACTCTCATAGTTTATCTGACTACACTTCCGGCAGTTTTCGTGATAAGGCAGGAACTCAGGGCGAATATAGGAAGCTTTATAGGTATGGTTGTCTGCGTCGGTGCGGCAACGCTTCAGCTTGTTGCAGATACACAGATGCAGAAATACAGAAAGAGCGGTCAGCACGGACTTATACGCACGGGTCTTTGGAAGTATGCAAGACACCCAAATTATCTCGGCGAGATCCTGATGTGGTGGGGAATTGCAATACAGGCCGTATCTGTAATGCCTTCACACTGGTGGCTTGCTGCAGGCGCTTTGGCCAATACCATTTTGTTCTTCTCCGTAAGCATTCCGCTTGCTGATAAAAGACAGTCTGCAAAGCCCGGATATGCCGAATACAAGGCGGGTACAAGGAGCCTGCTGCCCATCCCCAAGTGTTAAAGTTTACAGTTCTCCTTTGTGGTAAAATATCTTTCAACAAAGATATGGCATATGGGGAGATTATTATGGAAGCTTTAGAGGAAAAAACACTAAACAAGAAACGGCTTATCCTGTTTATCGCGATCGCATACGGAATCACATATCTCATGATGATCCCGATGTATATCGGAAAGCAGCATGGTTACGATCTTACCCAGATAGTAGATGCCCAGATGTGTTCGCCTGCTGCAGGTGTCGCTTTGGGATTTCTTCTGTTTTATAAAGGCGAGAAGCGTGTTCCGAAGTTTTTCATGACGGTTGTCGTCATTAATTATGTGATCCAGCTCGTTTTGGGATTGCTAAGCGTAGTTGCAAATCCCTTCGGACCTGATGATGTCTTTGACCTTGCATCTTTTCTGGGCGTAAGCGGTGATTCCGCGGAACTTACGGGAGCCTCTACCACGATCAATCTCTCAACACTTTATTATATGGCCGGACAGTATGTCCTCATCATCGCATCTGTCCTTATGTGGATCGGATATTTTGTTGCAGGCAGGGAGAGACGCAAGTTCGCAGGTCTTTCAAGGAACAACGGGCGTATCGGTATATTGCTTGTATTGCTTTATGTTGCTCTTTATATTCCGAGAGTATTCTTGCCCGTCATCATTGAGGGCCTTGCAAACAACAATCTGTCTGAGTTCTTTTCAGAGTATGCATTGCTGTTTAAGCAGCCCCTGTTCTATCTCAGCGTGGTAAGCCTTCCGCTCAATTATCCTTTGACGATAGTTGCTTTCTTCGGTGAGGAATACGGATGGAGATACTTCCTCCAGCCAATTATGCAGAAGAAGTTCGGAATGAAAGCAGGTGTCATTCTTCTGGGCGTTGTATGGGGATTGTGGCATCTTCCTGTCGATACGATGTTCTATACCAAAGATTCAATTCCGCAGATGGTCGTTGGGCAGATAATCACATGCGTTTCGATTGGCATCTTCTTCGGATTCGCATATCTTAAGACTAACAATATCTGGGTCTGCGTTGCCATGCACTTCCTGAATAATAATCTTATTCCGATCTTATCAGGTGCTTTGTCGGCAGACGTCCTTCAGGACCAGTCAGTTTCATGGATGCAGCTTTTGGAGATCCTTGTTATCGATCTCGTAGTCTTCTGCCTGTTCATTTTCGCAAAGGAATATAAAGAAAAGAAGAATAAAACGGAAGAGGCAGTAAATGCGTGATTTTAAAGTAACAAGAGCCCAGGACGGACTTCATGTCGTAAAGGCCTGCCAGGAGGCATACCCCCAGCTTAAACCGGCTGATCTGTTCCATGCGCTCAAGCGCCGTGATATCAGGATCGACGGCAAAAAGGTCAATAAGGACATTGCCGTAAAAGAAGGTAATGTCGTAGAGATATGGCTTCCGGATGATCTTTTCGACGGTGCATCGAAAACCGCCCCCAAGGCTAAAACTCAGGAGAAGATGTTTGAGATCGTTGCTGAGACAAAGGGGCTTCTCATCGTCAACAAATCACAGGGAATCGCAGTCCACTCTGGAAAGAGTGACATTGAAGATACGCTTATCGACCAGATAAGAAATACCACCAAATTCAAGGAAGCAGAGCTCTGCCACAGGATCGATATGAATACGGGAGGTCTCGTTCTCATTGCCAAGAATAAGCAGGCTTTATCTGACTGCGTAGAGCTTTTTAAGAATAATCTTGTTGTTAAGAGATACCGTGCGCTCGTACTAGGCGAACCTGATGTCGGAGAGCCGGCCGTAGGTGAGGACGGAACCATATATAAGGAAGTTAAGGGCTATCTCGAGAAGACAAAGCAGGGCAAAGTCTACATTCATGACGAAAAGCAGCCCGGAGACCTTGATATAGCAACGAAGTACAGGATCCTCAAGACCTTTGAGGATGCCGGACCTGACGGTGAGAGCGTATCCGATCTGGAACTGGAGCTCGTTACGGGCAGGACACATCAGATCAGGGCTCAGTTTGCCCATCTGGGACATCCCGTTTTAGGCGACGGCAATTACGGCAGAAACAAGGTCAACATGCACTTTGAGACAAAGGACGGCAAGAAGGTAAAATACCAGCAGCTGTTCAGCTGCCAGATCATGTTCGGCAAGGTCCCCAAGAATAACATCCACGTTGACGTGTCCGGCAAAACCTTTAAAATAGGACCAGATTATAATGTCCGCCTTAAATAAGGGGAGAATCAATAAATGACTGATAACAGACCGATCGGAGTTTTCGATTCAGGTATCGGAGGACTTACGGTTCTCAGAGAGATATGGAAAACAGTGCCCGGAGAGAGCACTATCTATTTCGGTGACAATTCAAGGACTCCCTACGGTACAAAGTCCAGAAGCACCGTAATCCGTTATTCGCTTCAGAATCTTAAGTTCCTTGAGACCAAGGACGTCAAGATGATCGTAATCGCCTGCAACACCGCAAGCGCTTACGCATATGAAGAACTGAAGAAGAGAGCCAATGTGCCGGTCGTAGAAGTGGTTACACCGGGTGCCGATGTGGCCTGCAGGTCCACAAAGAACGGCAAGATAGGCATTATCGCCACAAAAGGAACAGTATCCACGGGCGTATATAAAGATGCGGTTGAGAAAAGGGCAGAAGAGCTTGGAATGAAAGACATCGAGATCTTCCAGCAGGCTTGCCCGCTGTTCGTATCCCTTGCCGAAGAAGGCTGGTGGGATACAGAAGTCACGAGACTTACGGCCGAAGAATATTTAAAGCCCTTGAAGGAAGCAGGCGTCGATACGCTCGTCATGGCGTGCACGCACTATCCTCTGCTTACTAAGGTTATTAAAGAGGTAATGGGCAACGATGTTGTTCTCGTAAATACCGGCGAAGCTACGGCGCAGGTCGTAAAGGACCTCCTGAGCCGCGAGGGAACAGCTTCTGAAGGCAACAGCAATCCCGTAAGGGAATTCTATACTAGTGACGAGCCTGAGCTCTTTGAGCAGGTTGCAGCTCCTTTCTTAGGTGAAGGCCTGCCTTCAGGAACAAAACATTTTTCTACCGATAAATATGAGGTGACCGTCTGATGGATAATGCAAGTAATGAAGAAAAATGCCTGTTTGAGATCAAGACGGGAGTATACGGTGAGCCCCTTAAGACTGTGGGTCTTGTTTCCAAGGAAGGAACAAGAACAATTTATAACTGGACCGAAAAACATAATGAGAATGAAAAAGAAACTCATTTTGTATTAACTTTAATAAAAGAAGAATCCAAGGCGATCGTCGTCCGCAACGGAGACGTTACGTCGAGAATGGTTTTCGAGGTCGGCAACAGGACAAAAAGCTCTATGCTCACGTCTTTCGGGCCTATTGACGTAGAGATAGATACCGAATATATTAACTTCCCGGGGGGCCTTATTGACGGCGCTGAGATCAGTTATACGCTCGATCCTGACAGTGGTGAACCGATAAGAAATATCTTTTCGATAAAAAGGCTCTTGCAAAAGGGAGAAATATAAGGTATTATCTTCAAGCATTTGTGAAAAGAAAGAGGTGAAGATGAATGGCACATCCGAAGCGTAAATGGTCGAAGGCAAGGACTGCACGTCACAGAAGCGCATGGAAACTTAACATGCCGGGTCTCGTTGAATGTCCCCAGTGTCATGCTAAGATGCTTCGCCGTACGGTCTGCAAGAACTGCGGTTACCTGGACGGAAAACAGGTTATCAAAGTCGACGAAGAGATCTGAGATAAATAAGAAGTATTTAGTTAACGAGGCGGTGTTTGGAATAAAGGCACTGCCTCTTTTATTGCAAAGAAAGGAAAATACGGCATGAGTAAACCGGTTGTCGCAATAGTGGGAAGACCTAATGTGGGCAAATCCTCACTGTTCAACACTATCTATGGAGAGCGTATCTCCATAGTTCATGACACGCCCGGTGTTACCAGAGACCGTATCTATGCCGAGACATCCTGGAGCGGCAGGGAATTCATAATGATCGATACGGGCGGTATTGAGCCCGATACCCGGGATGACATCATATTGCAGCAGATGCGCGTTCAGGCTGAGATCGCGATCGAGACGGCAGATGTCATCTTATTTATGTGTGATCTCAAGAGCGGACTTACCGCTGCCGATGAGGAGATTGCAGTAATGCTTCGTAAAGCCGGCCGCCCGGTCATTGTCTGCGTCAATAAATCAGACTATGTAGGTGAGCAGCCCCCGGAATTCTATGAATTCTATAATCTCGGACTTGAGGACGTATGCGCGATTTCCGCTGCACACAAGCTCGGTCTGGGCGAGATGCTCGACATGATAATTTCCAAATTCCCGCCGGCAGACGAGAATGAAGGCAAGGACGATACCATCAGGGTAGCCATAATAGGCCGTCCTAATGCCGGTAAGTCCTCATTATCCAACAGACTTGCAGGTGCCGAGAGAAGCATCGTATCCGATATTGCAGGTACGACCAGAGACACGATCGACTCCCTGATCGAGAATGAATACGGTTCATTTACGATCGTCGATACAGCCGGCATGCGTAAAAAGGGCAAGATAGAGGATGTAATCGAACGTTATTCGATGGTAAGGGCCCTTGCAGCCATAGACAGGGCTGACGTATGCGTTATCCTCGTCGATGCAGAGGCAGGCGTTACAGAGCAGGATGCAAGGATCGCAGGCCTTGCCCACGATAACGGCAAAGCTTCCGTAATCGTTATCAACAAGTGGGATCTTATCGATAAGCAGACCGGTACCCTTGAAGAGATGACCAAGATCGTCAAGCAGCGTCTTCCTTTCATGGATTACGCGCCCGTATTGTTTATCTCTGCCAAGACCGGACAGCGTGTAGATAAGCTTTTCGCACTTATCAAGACAGTTTATGAGAATTCCAAGAAGCGCCTTACTACGAGCGTTCTTAATAAGATGATCTCTGAAGCCGTTACCCAGGTTCCTACTCCGCAGGACAAGGGAAGACATCTCAAGATCTATTACGGAACACAGGTTTCCGTTCAGCCGCCCACGTTCGCGCTTTTTGTCAACGACAAGGAATTGTCGCATTTTTCCTATGAGCGTTATCTCGAAAACCAGCTTCGAAGAAACTTCGGATTCGAAGGCGTTCCAATCCGTCTCCTTTTGCGTAATAAGAGTGGCGAAGAAGACTGATATTTTGTGAAATATCACAGTCACTAATCAGACCATTTCAGTAGCAAAATATTACTCGGTTTTAATTAAGAATTATTAGAAGTATCAGCACTAGGATCAACTGATCTGATTTTTTTACGGAGATTTTTATGGCAGTCACAACTATCGAGAACTTGAGAAACATCGCAATCATTGCCCACGTAGACCACGGAAAGACAACAATCGTAGACTCCATGCTTAAGCAGGCAGGCGTTTACCGTGAAAATGAGGCTGTCGTAGAACAGGTTATGGACAGCAACGATCTTGAGCGTGAGAGAGGTATCACGATCCTCGCCAAGAATACCGCTATCGATTACAAAGGAATCCGTATCAATGTCGTAGATACTCCCGGCCACGCTGACTTCGGCGGTGAGGTAGAGCGTGTTCTTAAGATGGTTGACTCCGTTCTTCTCGTAGTTGACGCTTTCGACGGTCCTATGCCGCAGACAAGATTCGTTCTTCACAAGGCACTGGGTCTCGGCCTTAAGCCTATCGTATGCATCAACAAGATCGACCGTCCCGACGCAAGACCTCTTGAAGTCGTAGACATGGTTCTTGATCTTTTCATCGAGCTCGGCGCAGATGACGAACAGCTCGAATTCCCCGTTGTATATACATCCGGTAAGACATGTGTTGCTACACTTGACCTTAAGGAATATGAGGAAGGCAAGGAACTCGACTTCACACCTCTCCTCGATACAGTAGTTAAGTACACACCCTGTCCTGTAGGCGATCCTGAGGGTCCCATGCAGCTTCTCGTATCCAACATCGATTCAGATCCTTACATCGGCAGAATCGGCGTAGGAAGAGTTGAGAGAGGTACCATCAAGCAGGGCGAGAACGTTGCACTCGTAACATACGGCGAAGACGGCAAGAGAAATGCAAGAGTCGTTAAGCTCCTGAGATTCCACAACCTGGGCCGTGAGGAAGTTGCTTCTGCCTCCATCGGTGAGATCGTATGCGTTGCAGGTATTGCTGACATCAACATCGGTGACACCCTCTGTGATGCAAATGAGCCCGAGCCGCTTCCGTTCGTTAAGATCGACGAGCCTACGATCGCAATGACATTCTCCGTCAATGACAGCCCTTTTGCAGGCCAGGAAGGTAAGTTCGTAACATCACGTCACTTAAGAGACAGACTTTTCAAGGAAATCGAGACAAACGTTTCCATGAGAGTCGAAGAGACAGATACAACAGAAGCATTCATCGTAAAGGGCAGAGGAGAGCTCCATCTCTCAGTCCTCATCGAGACAATGCGCCGTGAAGGATATGAGTTCCAGGTAAGTAAGCCGAAGGTCATCATGCAGGAGATCGACGGCGTTCTCTGTGAACCTGTTGAAGAGCTCGTAATCGACGTTCCCGAGGACTTCGTAGGTCCTGTAATGGAGAAGATCGGAAAGCGTAAGGGAGAACTTCTCAACATGCTTCCTCCTACAAAGGGATATACACGTCTTGAGTTCAAGATCCCTTCAAGAGGACTCCTCGGATACCGTACCGAGTTTTTGACCGACACTAAGGGCAATGGTATAATGAACTCCGTTATCTCGGGCTTTGAACCCTTCGCAGGTGACATTGAGACGAGAGGTCAGGGAGTGCTCGTTGCATTCGAGACCGGAACCGCTGTAACCTACGGATTGTACAATGCCCAGGACAGAGGTGCACTCTTCATCGGAGCAGGCACACCGGTATATGAAGGCATGATCGTAGGTATCAACCCTAAGCCTGATGATATTACCGTTAATGTCTGCAAAAAGAAGCATGTAACCAACATGCGTTCTGCAGGAGCAGATGACGCAATGCGTCTTACACCGCCCCTTACATTCTCCCTTGAGCAGTGCCTGGAATTTGTCGAAGATGATGAGCTTTGTGAAGTAACTCCTCAGAGCATCAGACTTCGCAAGAAGATACTTAATAACGATCTGCGTGCCAAGACGGTTGCAAAGGCTAAAAAGGACGTTTGATCTTAAATCTATATCGGGGGTGAGTTTTAACTGATGTTATCCGGCAAGGTCAGGGTCGCTCTCCGTATATTGATCGTTATCCTCCTGTTATTCGGATTCGCTGTAGGCGGCGTATACGTCGGCTATAACTATGTCATCTCACAGGATAAGAGATTTAACGCTCTCAAGTCAGACATAGATGCCGGCAAGTACAAGATCACCCAGGAGACTGAGGGGGCCGTATGCGTCGTCATCAGGAGCGGCGATTCAACTTCCGATATTGCGGATAAATTATATGACCAGGGACTTATCACGAATAAGTTCCTGTTCTCGATCATCAGTAAACTGAACGGCTTCGACGGAGCATACGTAGCAGGTACACACTACCTGTTAAGGGGATTCTCATATGACGAGCTCATGTATTTCTTAACACTTGAGCCTGCCGCAGTTAAGGTTACGATCCCTGAAGGTTCGACATATTACGACGTTAAGAAGATCCTGCATGAGGCAGGACTCAACTTCGATGACGCAGAGTTCGATAAGTGCATGAATTCACCTAACCTATTTACGGACTATGAATTCGTCTCACAGATCGAGATTAAAGAGGGAAGAGACTTTATCCTTTCCGGATACCTTTATCCCGATACTTACTATTTCGACGTTAATGCAAGTCCGGAATCCATCATCAGAAGGTTCCTTAACAATACGCAGAGCAAGCTCTACGATGAGTACTATGTAAGAGCCGAGAGACTCGGTTATTCCATGGATGAGATAATAACCCTTGCTTCCGTTATCCAGATGGAGACAGGCAAGGCTTCGGACATGATGCTCATCTCTGCCGTATTCCATAACCGTCTTGATTCCGATGATGAAGATATGAGATTCCTCGGTTCTTCAGCTACGATCAATTATCTTGTTGAGATGAACGGCGGTAAGCCTTCTATCCTTCATACGGATGCGGAACTCAGCATCAACAGCCCTTATAACACATATACGCATCAGGGACTTCCGCCGGGACCTATCTGCATGCCCGGTATCGATGCGATCTCTGCAGCGCTTTATCCTGAGCCGAACTGCAACTATATGTATTTCTGCGCTACAGGTGTTGACGGCGGTACGGCTTTTGCCACAACGCTTTCACAGCACGAGGACAACGTTGAGAAGTACAGAGATAACTGGGTAAGAGAAGAAGAGACAGAGACTTCTGAGACTGATGAGACCACTGAGAGCAGCGGTCTGGTTATCTTACCCGATACATAATCTTTGGCATTTTCGAAAAGGAAGTAATATGGGTTACGACCGTTCACGTTTTGAGATCTTAAGTCCTGCAGGCAATCCCGATAAACTCCGCGCAGCAGTCGAATATGGTGCTGATGCTGTCTATCTTTCGGGTACCAGCTACGGTCTTCGTGCATTCAGCGACAACTTCAATGAAGAAGAGATGAAGGCAGGAATTAAATATGCGCATGACCACGGCGTAAAGTGCTATGTAACTCTTAACGTAATGCCCACGGAAGAAGATCTCTCCGGACTTGAACATGCCATAAAGTTCGTAGGTAAAGAGAGCGGTGCTGATGCGGTCCTTATTTCCGATCCCGGTGTATTCACAATGGCACGCACGCTCTGTCCCGACCTTGAGATCCACATCTCAACTCAGGCCAGCGTAACAAACAGCGCAGCATGCAATTTCTGGGCTTCGCAGGGCGCGAAAAGAATCGTTCTCGCACGTGAGGTCTCACTTGAACAGATAAAGAAGATCCGTAAATCCATTCCGTCGGATGTTGAGCTTGAATGCTTCATCCACGGCGCGATGTGCGTCTCTTATTCAGGCAGATGCCTTTTGTCGAATTATTTTACAGGCAGAAGATCCAACGGCGGCGCGTGCGCTCAGCCCTGCAGATGGGGTTACTACGTTGTCGAAGAAAAGCGTCCCGATATACAGCTTCCTGTAGAAGAGGATAAGCGCGGAACTTATATTTTCGGAAGCCGTGATATCTGCATGATCGATCATGTACCGGAACTTCTGGAAGCAGGAATCAATTCTTTCAAGATCGAAGGAAGGATCAAGGGCGCTTACTATGCAGCTGCAGTCACGAAGGTCTACAGGGAAGCTGTTGATCTCTGCTGCAAGGATCCCGATAACTATAAGCTCGATCCTCACTGGAAAGAAATACTCGATAAGGTCGTACACAGAGATTACGATACGGGGTTCTTTTTTGATGCTCCCTGTGACGACGCAAAGATAGATCCCGACAAGTCATATAACAAACCTGCGTTTGTAGTAGGTGTGACTGATTCGTTTGACAGTACTACCGGTCTTAACAAAGTCACCCAGAAGAACAAGCTCTATAAGGGCGATACGTTAAACGTGCTCATGCCTGAAGGCTATATGGCGCCCGTTGTCGTTTCCGAACTTTACGATGGGAAAATGAATCCCGTTAATGACTGCCCACATCCTGAGATGACATTCTTCATGAAGGCCGTATCTTCAGCAGACGGCAGCGTTGTAGAGCTTCCGCCCATGTCGTTCCTGTCCAGGGACGGCGATAAGGACTTCGGTATTCCGGCACCCCAATAATCAAATATCTTTTCTTGTAAGCCCGTTGATATCTTATGGAAATATCAATGTCAGCAATCGTTCATTTTTTGGTAACACATTCTGACATTCACTGTGCTATACTCAAGCCATCAAGAAAAAGAACTCTAAAAGTTCTAAGGAGGTGAGACCAATGGGAAGTGAAGCACAAACAAGCAGACGATTGGTCTTGCTTGATTCACTAGTTTCCTCCAAGTAAGTTTTTACTTAAATTTGAGTTTCTCTCAAGAATTGAATCAACAGATCAATCGGAACTTGACTTACATCTGAATATAATTTGTAACAGTAAATCCTACTCCCGCACCAATCTGCGGGAGTTTTCTTTTGGTTATGTTGAAATGTCAATTTTCATGTGGACTTGATATGATACTATGTTATTAATAATGTTATGGACGGTTAGATTCCGCAAGACGGGTCGGTAATTACGAGAATGAGTCATTCGGAAAAACAGATAAAGCGAATCATGATTAAGAAAGATGCTACCAATTATATTATCTTAGGAGCTTTGGCTGCTTTCTTTGTTATTTGTGTTGAACTGTTCAGAAGGATGACCGTTTCCTACCCGGGAATACTTGGTACTTATTATTCTGATATAAACGTAAGACTGGGCATGGGCGAGGATCATTATAGTATTTTCCTTATTCCGGAATATTTCTTTGTTGATAAGTTTGGTCTGAATTTAGGGGCAGTTTTTATAGGCATATACCTTTCTGCTGTTGTTATAGGAACAATTCTGCTTGTTTATTTGCTTTTGAAAAAGATCTGCTCCGGCGTTTCAGCGGGTTTGCTTTTTGCTTTTTCTTTTGTTTGCATTTTGGCAATTCCGATTTTCATTCCAATCATGAGTGAACGCATTTTCAGTCCTTATGCAGGTTCTGTCTGGCATAATGAAAGCTATTTGGGAATGCGTTTCATGGCTGTATTGATCTTGCTGTATTTTTACAGAACAAATGAAACCTATTTGGAAAGATTCAGTCTGAAAGATTTCTTTATTTCAAGTTTATTGTTTTTGCTGGTTAACTGGATAAAACCGAATTTTATTATTGCCTTTGGTCCCGCTATGCTGATTATGATGATCGTAGATATCATCAGGGCAAAAGGAAAACATTTTGTCAGATGGATGTTATACGGCATTCCGGTATTAATCGGTTCTTTGATCTTGCCATTCCAATACCTGATCCTTTTCCCGGGAAACGACAGTAGCAGCGGTAACGGCAGCGGAGTAACACTTATTTTCGGTGATTTCTTTTTTGTTCAGAAACACCCGATCATAAATTTGTTATTTGCCATAGCATTTCCGGTATTTATGTTTATTATCCACAGAAAAGAGTTTATTAAATCAAAATTCCACATGGTTTGCAGTTTGGGATGGGTATTTGCATTTTTAGAGTTTTTCTTTATGTCAGAGACCGGAATCAGACGTGGTCATGAGAATTTTTATTGGGGCGTCAGATTCTTCACATTTCTTGTCTTTTGTCTGAGTATCGGATATTTCATTAATGATTTACGAGCTTACCGGATGAATAAGAAAATGAATTCAGCTGACAAAGAAAATAGTAAAAGGAATTCTACTATCAGTCTGTTCTTTGTAGAGAATATGTTTGTGCTTCTGCACCTGCTTGCCGGCTTGGTATATTTTATCTTGGTTGTATTAGGTTCCAGAGCATCAGAGTTATAGTTCCGGATAGATAAAACATTTATGTTGATGACGTTTCTTTTTGAGAACGCTCAAATAACACTGATGAATTCTATTTTTTTAACTGATATAATACTCGCATGGTTAAATATAAAGAACGTTTCAATAAATATGAGAAGAACAGATGGGCAGGACTTACGATCTCTCTTTGCCTTGTAGTAGTCTTCTACATGCTCGTATCGCATGTCGGAAGCTTTAAGGAGTTCTTCAATTCATTTCTTACGATAACATCAACCGTAATCATCGGTGTGGTAATTGCGTATACGGTAAATCCCCTTGCGTGTTTCATCTATAAGCGTCTTAAAAAGGGCATAAAGAAAAATGAGGATGCTGCCTGGATCATGTCCGCGGTAATATCCCTTATTTTGGTTTTGGGTCTTTTCGTAGCGCTGATAGTGGTCATTACTCCTATGCTCATCGAAAATATCACTACGTTTGCGATGGGACTTTCAGGCTACATGAGCAGCCTTAAGGAACTCGTTCTTTCAACTGAACTAGATCAGGATATTAAAGTCAGCATTATTAACTATATTGATGAGCAGAGTAATCTTCCCGCGATCGTCATGAAGTTTGTTTTCAGCAACGACATGACCCCGTCCGGTGTTATCAAGTTCTCGACTGATCTTGTTTCCAACACATTCAATTTCCTCATCGGCGTTATCCTTGCATTCTATTTCCTTATCGGAAAGAAGAAGCTTGTCGAGCTGTTAAGTGAATTTTTCTTCCTTGTTATTCCGACACAGCATTACGATAACTTCAAAGATGTATGGAACAAATTCAACAGCATATTCTCAAGATTCATCGTATGCGAACTTGTCGATGCCCTTATCGTCGGAATAGTCAATGCAATATTTATGTTCGCATTCCATATGCCTTACGCAGTGTTCTGTTCAGTAGTGGTTGCCCTCTGCAACCTCGCACCGACATTCGGTCCGTTTGTCGGAGCATTTATCGGTGCTGTGATCCTGCTCCTTGCAGAACCGCATTTCGTTATTCCGTTCCTCATATTCACACTGGTTCTCCAGCTTATTGACGGTTATGTCATCAAGCCGAGACTTTTCGGTTCAGCTCTCAAGGTCCCTGCATTCCTGATCCTTGTCTTCCTCGTTGTCGGAGGCAAGATCTGGGGCGTTCCGGGCGTGCTCCTTGCCATCCCGCTTGCTGCAATGCTTTCTTATATCTACAGACAGATCGCAGTGCCGTGGCTCACAGCCAGGAAGAAAACCAAAGATGAACGTCATGAACGAGAGAACATCAAAGCCGCTAAAAAAGAAAAAGTCAGCGGCGAAGCAGACAATTAATAAGCGGCCCGCCTGTGCGACGGGTCGTTTGGAATATTTAATAAGGAGATTTTAGTATGGCAGTATGTCCTAATTGCGGAGCAAGTTGTGCAGATGGCACCAAGTTTTGTTCAAGTTGCGGAAGTCCTCTTCCGGCTCCGGTCCAGCAGCCTGCAGCCCAGCCCGTTCAGCCTGTTTACCAGCAGCCGGCACCCCAGCCCGTATATCAGCAGCCTGTATCTCAGCCCACGCCTCAGCCGGTAATTATCCAGCCTGCAGCCCAGCCTGTACAGCCGGTATATGCCCAGCCCATAACTCAGCCTGTTGTTAAGAAAGAGAAGAAAAACGGACTGTGCGTAGCAGGTTTTGTTTTGTCTCTGATAGGACTTGGCTGTCTCGGAATTACATGCCCTATCGGATTCCTTTTGTCTCTTATCGGATTGATCGTTGCGATCGCCAAAAAGCAGAAGGGTAAGGGATTTGCCATTGCAGGTCTTATTATTTCCGCGATCATCATGTTGTCTTTGACGGCATTCTTCTTGTCGCCGGATTGGGACGATTTTACGAGCGAATTTGAAGACATTTATCCTACCTCGTCCATTCTTAATGATGATGACGATGATGCGATCGACTATGTAAAGATGATCGAGAAGAATAACTGGATCACAACGGGTGATAACTCTTACATGGTTTTCGATAAGAAGACAAAGACTTTCACCTATTATCAGTCTTACCTCGATACTTCTGATAATTACTATACGGGAAAGTACCAGATCTATGCAGGAGAAGATGCTTTCGAGTATATTACGGAAGATATTGATGAATTAGGCGTTGAGAAGAGCGAGATTCGTTCCATGATCAGCATGAATGAAGAATATGAGATGGAAAACCTCCTCTGCATCTGCCTTGACTATGAGGAACTCATCGTAGACGGCGAGAAACAGGACAGAGATCCGTGGACGATCCATTACTTCGGATTCTACCTGACACCTGAAGAAGACGGCGAGACATATAACGTTCTTGATGTCTGCAACATGGAAGCTGCTTCATATGTTACTTTCGTGCTCGAAAAGGATTTCAAAGCATATTTTGGTTCTTCAACTTCTGTAACGACTTCTGCTTATGGAACAGACCCTGTAACAACCTCTGCTACCGACACATATGTTGACCCTACATACGACAGTGATACTGAAGTAATGGGTGACAGCATTACAGGTTATGTTTTCCTTACGCAGGGAACATGGGATTACTGGACTGAAGCAGACGGCATGGGAGATTACTATCTTGCAAGAGAACAGCGTATCAACAGGGATACTTCTGCGATCATCAACCTGACTGTAATGCCTGATGTATACAACAAGGGTGTAGGTGTTGATATTGAAATGATCGTCAGTTCCAGCGTTGAGGCATTGCAGCAATCCAGCGATGTTACAAATGCTTATTACCTGATGACCACGATGGGCGGTTTTGAAGCATATGAGATCCACAGTGAGTATCAGGACGGTATGATCCTTTCTGTATGGTACTTCTACGATAACGAAGACAGACTGCACTACGTTTCAGTAGAGTATTACTCGACGGATATGGCATCCTACAATATGGTAAAAGATACATTCACCATGTATCACTGATAGTTGCCGGCTTGTTTCAGGAAAGGGATCCTTGAATTGATAATTATTTTTGACAATGTGATATAATCAAACTTTATTGTTGAACTGAAATATAGGATCTGAAAAATGACAGGATCAATACAAATCGATCAGAAGATAGGTGAACTCGGCAAAAAGTCTAAGCGGATTGTCGATCTCATTTACATTGTTTCGCTTTTTGTATATATCTCTGTTTCTGCATGCAAACTGGTTATGTCTACTCCGTTTAATACGGAATTGCTTTATGGCATAAGTACTGCTTTTCTTTCTTTAGTTGCTGTTTTCAGGATCTTTTTCGAATATTTCAAGAGCAGAAAAAGAGCGGGATTGATACTTGCATATCTGGTTTTCTGTCTGCTTTTGTTCTTTATTTCCGGAAACAATCTGACTTTAAATGCAGCGGCGATTGCCGTAGCCGGATTGGGTGTCAGGGCTGATCATATTCTGGCAACAGGTATAGCCGGAAACATTGTTATGATCATCAACAATATATTTATGTCCATGGTGAGTAGTACGGGTATTTATATTGTTGATAATCAGGATCGTGCGTTTATCGGACTTGGAAATAATACGTTCTATGTATCCAAGATGAACAACTTTTCTTCTACTGACTTTGCAGCACACTATTTTTGGATATTCGCAGCATATCTATGGGTACGTGGCAGGAAGATCAGATGGGGAGAGGTGGCTGCGCTTGCTTCTCTGGCTCTTCTTGTATACTCACTTACGGCTTCAAAGACGACACTGCTTTGTGTTTTCCTTTTACTCGTAATTACTGTTGTTATGAAGCTAGGGTATCTTATCAAAGATAAAAAGACTGATGGAGAAGCACAGACGGAAGCAAAAGGCTTTTATGGAGTTGTTTGCAAAATTATTGAGTATTGTTGTAAATATTCCTTTTTGATCTTTGCTTTAGGTGCTGTCCTGCTGGCAGTTCTGTATTCTAATTCAAGTCCATTTTTCTTGGATTTGAATAACAGACTCCATTGGCGTCTCAGCCTGGGTCACAGGGGAATAGTGGAATACGGAATTCACTGGATCTCTCCGGGTATGCCTATTTACGGCATGTCATCTTCTATAGACGGATTTTATAACTTCATTGACAGTTCTTATATCAATCTTTTGCTTTCAAAAGGCATCCTGGTCCTGGCATTTTATCTGTTCTCAATGACATTCATACAACTCAAACATAAGAAATATGTTTATGGGGCTGCTTTGCTTGCCGTATGCGCACTGTCTTGCTTCGAGGAGCACCATTTATCTGAGGTTCCTTATAATATGTTTATTTTGCTTATGTTCTCAGACATTGATCCGGAAAACAAAGTGAAAAAAGAAGTTAAGCCGAAGAAATCTCATAAAACCATTATTGCGGTCATTTCCTGGTTATTGTGCCTGGGTTTTGCCGTTTCTTCGGGTATGCTCTACTATCCGAAATATGCTGCTGTAAAAGAACTGGACAGATTGGATGCGAGGGCTGACGGTATTTATTCTGCCATACAGAATAACCTTGACCTGATGGTAAGTGATGGTACATGGGAGACATATACTTCTTCCATGAATTCAAATCAGTATGGCGTAATGCTTCATGCACCGGATGACTTTGCGAGAGTTACTAAAGTCAGCTGGAATGAGGCTGTAAAGGATCCTAAAGAACATGCATTTTACAGTGTATCCTACGATCCGGGGATTGCCGGTTCTGATGAAAAGGCAATTACGGATATCCTTATCAACGATGAGGTTAAGTCTCTTATCGGAGATGGAAGTGTAGTTATTGAATACGATGTAGTTAAAGGAAAAGTATATTCTGTATGGTATTCAGAGACCCCCGGTTGTTATGTTATTCCGGGTGGAAGAAGAACAGACAGAGCCGGCCGTTTCAGGACGGATGTAAAGAATGTAGAAGGATACAGTACAGGTAAAGTTAATGGCTGAGAAACATAGTTGCAGTTTGAGAAAATGTCATACCGGGATCATAGCTCTGATCCTTGTTTTTGCCATGCTTTGTATGCTGTGTTCATGTGCTCCGGACAACAGTGGTTTTGACGGAACGAGATTTAAAGATACCAGAAAGATATCCGTCATGACAGATTCTTCCGATCCGGAACTGGAAAAGATGATCCATGATTCAGTATTGGAAGACTGTAATATTGATGTTGTGTTTATTCCGTCAAGTTACTATAGTCAAGACTATGGTATCGTTCCCGATGTAGCTTATTCTGCAAACACTAACAGACTTACAACATATTACAGAATGAATTCAATCTTAAACATCGCACCTTACTTGACAGATTATGGCGATTCGTTCCCCGCGCTGAAGGAACTGCTTGGAGAAGAGAATATCTATTCATGTTCTGATGACAGATCTGAAGTCTGGTATCTGACTCCCAGGAATGATGAGCCCGAAGCATACGTAACTTTCATCAGAAAGGATTGGCTTGATAAACTCGGGCTGGATGTTCCTGCCAATATTGATGAATTCCATAATTGCCTGGTAGAATTCCGTGACAATGCTGATATTCTTTTGGATGATGGGAATTCCAATATCATCCCGTTCTTTATCGACAATGAACCGAATATCAGCTGCAAACCTCTGTTTGATTCTTATTTCGACACATCGATCGATGATGAGATGTACTATGTTAACGGTTATTGCAGAGTTACACAGAACGGCTATTCTGAAGGCCTGAAAACGCTTAATGAATGGTATCTTGAAGAACTTTTACCATCAGATTTTATGGAAATCGAACCCGGCTCAAAGGAGTCATATGAAGCAATTGAAGCCGGATGTGTCGGTGCTTTTTGTTCGAAATATGATTATCTGTTCAAGAATGGCACAAATTCGCATATAAACGCTCTTCATGAAAACTGTGGTATGGAAGCAAATTACATAGCTGTAAATACTTTCTGCAATTCATATGGAGAATACACATCTTGGGCGGAGGACTATCTCGAGACAAGCTCAAGAAAGATATTCCTGCCTTCGACCTGTTCAGATCCTTTGGCATGTCTTATTTACCTTAACTGGTTATCTGATCCGAAGAATGAGGAAAAAGTATTCGAATGTGCAGGGAGAATATCATCTGCTGAAAAGGCCTATAAATATCTGTTGACACTTAGTGCTGATAATACAAGCAATAATGTTGAAGATGAGTATTTTGAGCTCGCAAGACAGACTGCTTCAGAAGTTGAAATTATCAGACGGAGTTTTAAGTGCGTAAATTATAATACTTCTGTTTTTGAATATGCGGGATCGGAATTTGATTATGCATCAGTTTATCCGGGTTCAACTTCAGAGTTTGTCTGCGGCACCATAAGCGCTCAGGAGGGCGAATTTGACAATACATATAAAAAACTTATAGCGGAATATAGTGTATCGGGTGCGGGTCTAATATATTCGGTACGTCAAAAAGAATGGCTGAAGGTAATGGTACAGGGGATAATGTACCCAATGTGATTTTGACGTATATATTTTATTGTTTTAATATTTACACATGAGATTAAAGGAAAACTACACAAGCCTGAAGCATCTTGATTTTATGATAGTAGATATACTGTCATTGCTTATTTGCTTTGTTATTTCCTACCGGATGAAATTCGGTGATTTCAGTTTTATCCAGATAAGAGAATGGCATCTATATATTCTCATAATAGTGCTTCTGAATATCACAATTACATTTTTTACAAATCCTTATGACGGCATTTTCAAGAGAAGCTATTATCAGGAAGTTATCAGGGCTCTCACTCTGGCAATCTATAATCTTGTTATAACCGCCGTATTCTTCTATTTGTTGAAGATGGGTGCTGCTTATTCACGTGAAATGACCATCTGGATGTACTCTTTTTATTTCATACTCTCGTTGATACTTAAGTATGGATGGAAGAAGATCCGTATGCTGTCCGGTAATTCTGTATTTAATAATTCTCAGAAAACCCCGTTGTTTATTATCGGCAGCTGCAAAAATATTAAAAACGCAATTAAGAACGTAAGATCCGGTGATTTTGATCTTTATGATATCAGAGGTGTTCATTTCGTTGATGAAGCCGTTCAACTGGATGGAATCCAGACAGTTAACGAAGACTATGTGGACTTTATCCTTGAGAATAATATCGAAGAAGTATTGATTGCTGTAAAGGCTTCTCAAGTGCCGGACGAGGTATATGAACGCTTGTCTGTCAATGGTGTTGATTTAAATATTGCTATTGAGGAATCGGTCGGATTCTTATCAGAGGATCAGAGTGTCCAGAATATTGGTGTTTATCCGGTCTTAAGTATTAAGAGATTCTCTTTTACTCAAAGTCAGATGCTTTATCTCAAAATAAAGAGGATATTTGATTTCCTTTTTGCATTGCTTGGCGTTGTTTTCTTATTGCCGGTTATCCTTTTTGTCAAGATTGCTTATCTTGCAAGTGGTGATAAGGCCAAGATCCTTTATTCCCAGAAACGTGTCGGAAAAGGCGGAAAACTCTTCAAAATGTGGAAATTCCGCACAATGGTGCCTGATGCTGATGTAAGGCTGAAAGAGCTTCTGAAGCAGGATGAATACCGTGTACAGTGGGAGAAGAACCAAAAGATCGTTAACGACCCAAGGATCACTAAAGTAGGAAGATTCCTTAGAAAGACATCCATCGATGAGCTTCCGCAGATCATTAATGTTCTTAAAGGTGACATGAGTGTTGTAGGTCCCCGTCCTCTGATAGTAAATGAACTCTCCATGCATGATGGGTTAAGGCTTTACCAGAAAGTAAAGCCCGGTATTACCGGTTGGTGGGGATGTAATGGCAGAAGTAATATCGAATACCGTGAGCGTTTGGAACTCGAGTACTACTATGTAAAGAATATAAGCCTGTATTTGGATGTTTTATGCATCTTCAGAACTGTTTTCGCTGTGTTTAAGAGAGATGGGGCTGAATAATCGGATGAAAAAGCGGGTAGGGTTCGTAATACTTGTGTGGAATTCTGAAAAGGTAATTGATAAATGCCTTTTATCTATATGCAAATTAAAACAGGTAGAACCTTATATTGTTTTGATAGATAACGGAAGCACAGATAATTCAATTAGTATTGTCAATCAGTATGTTGATAGACTTAATTTAGAATTGATCAGGTATGATAATAATATGGGCACGACGGTTTCTCGAAATTCCGGTCTTCGGAAATTACAACAAGTTAGTCCGGATTATTACTGTATCTTAGATAGTGATACTGAAGTGAATGATGATGCATTTGTTAAATTGATTATGGAAATGGAAAAAAATCCTTCTTATGGGGTAATTGGCCCGACTTTGGTGTCATCTTCGGGAGTGGTTCAAATGTCAGCGCGTTGTTTTCCTACTGCGTTAGAGAAGTTCTATAAAGCTGTTCCTATTAAAAGAATTCAGGCCAAGGGTGAGAAAATGGAAATCCAAAGACCGACTTCTCCAGATGCAGTCAGTTATCCGGTTGATTATCTTATGAGTGCGTTTTGGCTTATTCGACCTGATACTTTAAGTAAAGCCGGTATGCTTGATGAGAAAATCTTTTATGCACCTGAGGATGCTGAATATTGTATTAACGTATGGAAAAATGGTTATCAGGTTGCATTTTGTCCCAGTGCAGTTATCATCCATGAATGGCAGAGACTTAGTAAAAAGAAACTATTTAGTAAAATGAACTGGGAACACATAAAGGGTTTGTGTTATATGTTTAAAAAACATCATTATTTCTTTTCGGCCAAAAAGCTTAGAGCATCTTTTGGCAGATAAGACTTAGGAGCGAAATATATGAAAGTCTTTTTTATTAATCCTTCTTTTAAAGCTGAATATGGTAAATTCTCACGTGAGAATCGTAGTCCTACTGTTACACGAAGTGGAACACTTTATTACCCTCTTTGGTTAATTTATGCTGCGGCAACCTGTGAGAAAGACGGTTTTGAGGTTGAATTTCTTGATGCACCAGCCAAGCCAATGAATGAACAGGAGCAATATGAGTACATTAATGAGCATTCAACTGGTACAAAACTTTTTGTTATTAACACGAGCACACCTTCAATAGTTAACGATACAGCAGTTGGAGATCGAGTTAAAGAATTATATCCGGAAGCATTTGTTATGTTGGTTGGAACGCATCCTTCAGCTTTGCCGGATGAGACACTTGGTAACAGCATAAGAATTGATGCAGTTGCACGCCATGAATATGACTATATAGTCAGAGATGTTGCCAGAGCGTTACGCGATGGAAAGAGCCCATATGGAGTTGAAGGTCTGACTTACCGTAAAGAAGATAAGATCCTTAGCAACCCGGATATGCCCTATATAACTGAGCTTGATGAGATTCCTTTCTTGTCAGAATTTGTATATAAACACCTTAATTATAAAGATTATTTCTTTGCTGCCGGTGAGTATCCCGAAGTTCAGATGTTTACCGGGCGTGGATGTATGGCTCACTGCAATTTTTGTGTTTACCCACAAACTATGCATGGCCATGTTTATCGTATGAGAAGTCCGGAAAATGTAGTTGCTGAGCTTGAATACATTTCTCAAACATTCCCTGATGTTAAGGAAATTGTATTTGAGGACGATACCTTCACAATGAAGAAGGCCCGCGTTATGGAAATATGCAGGCTTATGACCGAGAAAGGGCTGAATAAGCGCTTCCGCTGGCTTTGCAATGCAAGAGTAAACCTTGATCTTGAGACTATGAAGGCTATGAAAGCCGCTGGATGTCATCTGATCATTCCGGGCATTGAGAGTGGAAGTCAGGAAATCCTCAATAATATCAAGAAGGGAACTAACCTGAATCTTATTCATGAATATGTTAAGAACGCAAAGATAGCCGGACTTCAGATCCATGCTTGCTATATGGTTGGTAATAAGGGTGAGACTAAAGAAACCATGAAGGAGACGCTTAGGCTTGCTCTTGAATTGAAGACCGATACTGCACAATTTTATCCGCTTCTGCCTTTCCCCGGTACAGAGGCGTATTATTGGGCAAAGTCAAATGGCTACATTCACGGTGGTTATACTGATTATGTCAAAGAAGATGGTACGATAAACTGCCTTCTGGAATTACCGGGTATTACGGGCGATGAAATGGTTAAGTTCTGCGATGATGCACGTAAAAAATACTATCTGCGTCCATCATATATTTGGCATCGTCTCGTTATGGGAATCAAAGATCCTGCTGATTTTAAGCGTAGTCTGAAAGCTTTTAAGAATATCAAAAAGTATTTGTTGAAAAAATAGTTGGAGAGTGTGAACGATCATGGTTTCGGTTGCAATGGCAACATATAACGGAAGTAAATATATCAAAAGACAGATAGAGAGTATTCTGGTGAATCTTTCTCCTGTAGATGAGATCATTGTGAGTGATGATGGTTCTACTGACGATACTATAGATATTGTTCACTCTTTTTTTGATGACCGGATTAAGATAATCGAGGGTCCGCACAATGGGTTGGTCAAGAATTTTGCCAATGCTATTGATAAGTGTAGCGGAGATTATATTTTCCTTTGTGACCAGGATGACTACTGGTATCCTAATAAAGTTGAGCGCGTTCTTAAAGCATTTAAAGAGCATAATTGTATACTTGTAGAGCACAATGGCCGCGTGATTGATGATGAACAAAATGTTATTTATCCGGATTTTTTCGAGTACCGGAGAGTCAGAACCGGTTTTTATAAGAATCTGATGAGAAATACTTATCATGGATGTTTAATGGCCTTTAAAAGCGAGTTGAAGGATAAGCTTGAACCATATCCTGAAAAAGGATGCTTTCACGATCAGTGGATTGGGCTTATGGCCGAGAAATATGGAAGTTGCTATTTCCTTAACGAATTTCTGATGGATTACTACAGGCATCCGGGTAATGCATCAAGTTTTAAGCATCATCCGTTTCATAAACAACTGTCTGACCGATTGGCATTGCTATCGCATATACTGAAGAATTCAAAAAGATAAATTGATATTTGTATTATGAATAAAATAACTGATACTAATTTGATAAATACTTCATCAGATGTCACTGTAATAATGGCGACATACAATCCTGTTTGGGAGAAATGTGTTTTTACTATCGATTCAATTATCGGACAGAAGGATTCAAGTATTGAGTTAATTGTTGTTGATGATGGTTCTTCCGAAAACTTATTCGATAGGTTCACATCGTATTTAGATGATAAAGGTTTTGAAAACTATAAGCTAATTGATCATACAAACAACCAGGGAACAGTTAAGAATTATTATGATGGCCTTCTGGCTGCTTCCGGTAAATATATCAAGTTAATCAGTCCCGGAGATGCACTTTACAATGAACAAACATTATCAAAGTGGTTGGACTACTTGAAAAAAAGCGGAAAACAATGGTCTTTTGGTGATGCTGTATTCTACTCAAATGATAAAGGCGTAAAACAGGTAGTTACAGCACCGGCTTATCCAAGAATGATTGACTGTTATCTTTCAGGAAACAATGAACTATGCCGCTGGAATTATGTGGTATTGGAGGATTTTGCTCTCGGCGCCGCCTTGTTATGTGAAAGATCACTGCTTATAGAGTACTTAAAAAAGTTCATTGGTGTTGTAAAGTATACAGAAGATTTAGTTCATGTTGCGATGATGTATGAAGGCATTCTTCCTGTATATTTTAATTGTAATGTGATTTTTTACGAATATGGTACCGGTATTTCTACTGGTGAAGATAAATGGAAGGCAAAAGTCCGATTGGATATGAAAAATGCTGAACTGGCTGTGGCAGGCAGTTCTGGCAAAGATGCATTTCAATCGAAATTAGCTAAAGCAATAATGCATATTAATTCCGGAAGTGAGACCGGTAAGAAGATTAAAAAATATCTTCATAGAGGCGGAATGAAAAAACTGGTTAAACAACGTTTTAATCCCCGTTTGTCATCTGATGATTGTTCTTCATGTGGCAATTGGTGGAAGAGTAGTATTTGAAACGTTTAGAGTACTTGTTTGTTGTGAGTGATTGTTGCATCAATACTACAAGGCAAACAATAAAAATGGTGGATAAATAATGTCAGAAATTAAAGGCAAAGGACGAAATTCAAATGTTGAATTGCTAAGAATCCTCATGACTATTGGGGTTATTGTTTTGCACTATAATAATCGCACTATCGGTGGTGGTTTTTCATATGCCGAGGGTGACAAGATATCATTAATGATCTTATATTTTCTTGAATCATTGTTTATCTGTGCTGTAGATGTTTTTGTTATTATTTCGGGGTATTTTCTTTCTCAGACAAACAAAAGATCTATTGGGAAAGCAATGACTTTCATTATAGAAGTTTCATTTTTCAGATTTTGTGCATATAGTTTGCGGACTATTTTATCCAAAGGGGATTTTGTTTTATCAGATATAATAGTGAACCTGCTTCCCTATAATTGGTTTATAATCTGTTATGTTGCTTTATATCTGATTTCCCCTTTGATTAATAAAGCTATGAATGCCTTAGATATGAAAGGGCGAAAACACTATGTTATTCTTGCTCTTATAGTTTTTTGTGGCTGGGCATCCTTCGTGGATATTTTTAACGAGCTCAATGGAATAGATGATTATAATTTGAGTTCAATTGGAATGTATGGCAGTGAGAGGGGTTATACCATTGTCAACTTCGTCGTTTGTTATATTCTTGGAATGGCTATCAGATGGTTAGATTTATGTAATTTGAGAATCAGGAAATTACATATCAGCAGGAAAATGCTCGTTCTGATTATTTTATCAATTGCTTTGGTTTTGACCGTTTGGAGTTATTTTGATCAGGATACTGCTTGGGAGTATTGTAATTTATTTGTTGTTGCAGAAGCATTTTGTTTTGTGCTTCTTTTCTTAAAGTTTGATATTAAGGAAAACAAATTTATCAACACTATCGCCGGTTCAGCGATCTCTGTATATCTCCTGCATGGATATCTGTTGAAATATATAGGAATTGACCAATATGCTTCCAGGGGGCCGCTTATTCTTGTTTTACATCTCATATTAAGCACTGCCATTGTTTTCATAGTTTGTTTTGCTATTGATTTTGTGAAACAACTGATTTTTGGAAGATTTTTGAGAAAATTGAGTGCGTGTGGAATAGTTAATTACTAAATTGTGTTTTGATTACATATCTATTGACATTTCGAACACAATGTATTATTTTTGTTCATAACAATCAAACCGTTGATGCGGAGATAAAGATAGTTGCAGACCCTACAGAGAGCTTCCGATGCTGAGAGTGAAGCGGGAACCGGATTATCAAATGGACCGCGGAGGGTGCATTAAATGTGCAACGTACGACTCGCGTAAGCAGTCCGGGATATGTTGGTATCCTATGAGTGGCGTCTCAACAACGCAAAGCCAGGGTGGCACCGCGGATTAGTATTTTAATTCGTCCCCGGCAGGAACACTTAAATTCCTGCTGGGGATTTTTTATTTCCGGCAGAACCAACCGGAAGGAGAAAAAGAAAATGATTAAGACAGCAATCGAGAAGATCGTAAACAAGGAAGACCTTACTTACGAAGAGGCTTACGAGACAATGAATGAGATCATGGGCGGTATGTCCACATCCACCCAGAACGCAGCATTCCTCGCAGCTTTGTCCACAAAGAGCGCAAGATTTGAGACTATCGATGAGATCACAGGATGCGCTGCAGCAATGCGTGAGCACGCACTGAAGGTCGATAAGCAGGGCATGGAAGTCCTCGAGATCGTAGGAACAGGCGGAGACAGAGCAGGAAGCTTTAACATCTCAACAACATCCGCATTCGTTGCAGCATCTGCAGGCATCAAGGTTGCAAAGCACGGCAACCGCGCTGCATCTTCAAAGTCAGGCACGGCTGACTGCCTCGAAGCTTTGGGCGCAAACATCAATCTTGAACCCGAGAAGTGCGTTGAGCTTCTTAAGAGTGTAGGCTTCTGCTTCTTCTTTGCACAGAAGTATCACACATCAATGAAGTATGTAGGACCCATCCGTAAGGAATTGGGATTCAGAACCGTATTTAATATCCTCGGACCTTTGACAAACCCTGCACAGCCTGATTTTTACCTCTTAGGCGTATACGACCAGTATCTTGCAGAGCCTGTAGCTCACGTATTGAAGTCACTTGGCGCAAAGCGTGCACTCGTTGTTTATGGTGAGGATAAGCTTGATGAGATCTCCGTATCTTCAGAGACATTCGTTGCTGAACTTAAGGAAGACGGATCCATCACAACATATGAGATCAAGCCTGAGGACTTCGGATTTAAGAGAGGTACAAAGGATGATATCGTCGGCGGTACACCCGAAGAGAATGCTGAAGTTACAAGAGGCATCCTTGAAGGAAAGATCACTGACGTAAGAAAGAGCGTCGTATGCATGAATGCAGGTGCTGCCATCTATGCAGCAGGCAAGGCAAAGACGATCGAAGAGGGTGTAGGCCAGGCTAAGAATCTCATCGAGAGCGGCAAGGCTTTGGAAGCGCTCGACAAGTTTATCGAAGAATCAAATAAGTAAGCAGATCAAGTTAGGGGAATCTCATGGCAGACATTCTGGAACAGATTGCAGATAACAACAGAAAGATATATCTCGATAAGAAACTCGAAGTATCGCTTTCAAAAGTAATGGATCAGGCATTTGCTGCCTCCGGAACTGATTTCGCTTTTGAGAAAAAACTCCGGGAAGAAGGAATGAGTTATATCTGCGAATGCAAAAAGGCATCTCCTTCAAAGGGAATAATCGCCGAAGATTTCCCATATCTTGAAATTGCAAGATCTTATGAAAAAGCAGGAGCCTCTTGCATCTCATGTCTTACCGAACCCAAGTGGTTTATGGGTTCTCTAGATTATCTTGATGACATCGCTTCTGAAGTAAGTATTCCGGTCTTAAGAAAAGACTTTACCGTTGATGAGTACATGATCTACGAAGCGCGTGCAAAAGGAGCTTCCGCAATACTTCTTATCTGCTCCATTCTTGATTCTTCAACGCTCGGAAAATACATAAGACTGTGTGATGAGCTGGAACTTACCGCATTGGTCGAAGCACATGATAAGAATGAGTGCGATATGGCCCTGGGTGAAGGCGCAAGAGTTATAGGCGTTAACAACCGTAACTTGAGGGATTTCACCGTAGATCCGTCCAATTGCTTAAGGCTCAGGGAATATATCGGAGATCAGGCAGTGTTCATCGCCGAGAGCGGAGTTAAGACAAGAGAAGATATCGTGCTTCTCGAAAAGGAAAAGGTTGATGCGGTACTCATCGGAGAATCAATGATGAGAGCTGAAGATAAAACAAAATTCTTGAATGATCTGAAAGGAATATCGTGATGTTTGGAACAGAACTTAAGATCTGCGGATTATCCAGACTTGAAGACGTCATTGCCGTCAACAGACACGGTGCAGATTATGCAGGTTTTGTTTTCTTCAAAAAATCCAAGAGATATGTAGATCCCTACAAAGCCGGTGAGTTGATAGAATTCTTAAGGTCTGATATAAAACCTGTTGGAGTTTTTATGGATGAACCGCTCGACAATGTCATTTCTGCTGCAAGAATAAGCGGAGTCGAGATAATCCAGCTTCACGGACATGAGTCAGAAGAATACGTTGAATATGTTAAGCGTACTTTGGAACGTCCCGTAATCAAGGCTTTTAAAGCCGGTGAGGAAGGTGCCCTCGAGAAAGCACTGCACTCATCAGCCGATTATGTCATGATCGATTCGGGAGCAGGATCCGGAAAGAAGTTTGACTGGAGCATCTTAAAGGATTTCAAGAGGGATTATTTCCTCGCCGGAGGACTCGACCCTGATACTGTCGGGGAAGCGATAAGATTGCTTGAACCGTTTGCAGTCGATGTGAGTTCAGGAGTTGAGACGGACGGCGTCAAGGATGAAGAAAAAATAGAAAAGTTTATAAATGCAGTTAAGCATGGAGGTAAGTATGCCTGATTCAAAGGGAAGATTCGGAATACACGGAGGACAGTATATCCCCGAGACTCTGATGAATGCAGTAATTGAGCTTGAAGAAGCTTATAACCACTATAAGAATGATCCTGAGTTCAATAAGGAACTCACGGAATTGTTAAATGACTATGCAGGACGTCCGTCCAATCTTTACTATGCTGAGAAGATGACCAAAGATCTCGGCGGCGCAAAGATCTATCTTAAGCGTGAAGATCTGAACCACACAGGTTCACACAAGATCAACAACGTTCTCGGTCAGGCTCTTCTTGCAAAGAAAATGGGCAAGACAAGACTCATCGCAGAGACAGGCGCAGGCCAGCACGGTGTAGCTACTGCTACTGCCGCAGCACTTTTCGGCATGGAATGTGTTGTCTTCATGGGCAAGGTCGACACAGAACGTCAGGCACTGAACGTATACAGAATGAAACTTTTGGGTGCAGACGTTGTACCCGTTGCTTCAGGTACTGCAACTCTTAAGGATGCGGTATCAGAATGCATGCGTGAATGGACTACAAGGATCGACGATACACATTACTGCTTAGGTTCTGTAATGGGTCCTCATCCTTTCCCGACGATCGTAAGAGATTTCCAGGCCGTTATCTCACGCGAGTCAAAGGCACAGATAATGGAGAAGGAAGGACGCCTTCCTGATTATGTTCTTGCTTGCTGTGGCGGCGGTTCAAATGCCATTGGTTCTTTCTATCACTACATCGGCGATAAGAGCGTTAACCTCATCGGCTGTGAAGCTGCAGGAAGAGGCATTGATACTTTTGAGACTGCAGCTACGATCAACACGGGTAAGCTTGGAATCTTCCACGGCATGAAGTCATATTTCTGCCAGGATGAATACGGCCAGATCGCTCCGGTCTATTCCATTTCCGCAGGTCTCGATTATCCTGGCATCGGTCCTGAACATGCTAATCTCCACGATACCGGCAGAGCACAGTATGTCGCTGTTACAGATGAGGAAGCGGTAAATGCTTTCGAGTATCTTTCAAGAATGGAAGGCATCATCCCTGCGATCGAATCCGCACACGCAGTAGCTCATGCGATCAAGCTTGCTCCTACGCTTTCCAAGGACAAGATCATGGTGATCACGATCTCCGGAAGAGGCGACAAGGATTGTGCCGCCATCGCACGTTACAGAGGGGAGAATATCAATGAGTAATATAGCTAAAGCATTTGAGAACGGTAAAGCATTCGTTCCTTTTATCACATGCGGAGATCCCGATCTTGATACGACTGCGCGCTGCGTTGTTGAGATGCAGAAAGCAGGTGCTTCACTGATCGAGCTCGGCATCCCTTTTTCGGATCCTACTGCTGAAGGTCCTGTCATTATGGAAGCCAGCCTCCGTGCTCTCGAAAACGGATGCACGACGGATAAGGTTTTCGACATGGTAAAGCGCCTCAGGACAGAACTTAACGTTACTGTTCCCATGGTGTTCATGACATACGCAAACGTCGTATTCTCATACGGAATCGAGAGATTCTGCAAGAAGGCTTCTGAAGTCGGCATCGACGGCATTATCCTTCCTGATGTTCCTTATGAGGAAAAGGACGAGTTCGACGGCATCTGCAAGCAGTACGGAATCGATCTTATCTCACTTATCGCACCTACGTCTGAAGAGCGCATCTCAATGATCGCAAAAGAAGCATCCGGCTTTATTTACATCGTTTCCAGCCTTGGCGTTACGGGCGTAAGAAGCCAGATCACGACGGACATTCCGTCACTTTGTGCAGCAGTTAAGGCTGCAACTGACGTTCCCTGCGCCATAGGATTCGGAATCTCGACTCCCGAGCAGGCTGCAAAGATGGCTCAGAGCGCTGACGGGGTAATCGTCGGTTCGGCTATCGTTAAGATCGTCGCGCAGTACGGAAAGGACGCTCCCGGCCATGTTGGAGAGTATGTGAAGTCTATGGTTGACGCAATTAAGTGAACAATCATTAAATCTTTTGAATTTAACTAAGAATAGGGGGGCTTTTCGGTTGAAATGCCCCCCTCGCTTTTATATAATTAACACTCGGAAACTTTATTTCATTCCACCAACAAATTCCTTGAAAGGAAAGGAGAAATAGACATGATTTATTCGACAGAAGTCAAGAACATGTGCTCTGTTCATCAGGGTGTTCATCACGGTGCTGCACCGATCCCTGAGGAAGCAAAGTGGGTTAGCGCAAAGGATGTTAAGGACATCTCCGGTTACACACACGGTATCGGCTGGTGTGCTCCTCAGCAGGGATGCTGCAAGTTGTCCCTCAACGAAAAGGACGGCATCATCCAGGAAGCACTTGTTGCGACAATCGGCTGCTCCGGTATGACACACTCCGCTGCTATGGCTGCTGAGATCCTTCCCGGACTTACAGTTCTCGAAGCTCTCAACACAGACCTTGTTTGCGACGCTAACAACACAGCAATGAGAGAACTCTTCCTCCAGTTCGTTTATGGTAGAACACAGAGTGCTTTCTCTGAGGACGGACTCCAGATCGGCGCAGGCCTCGAGGACCTCGGTAAGGGCGCTCGTTCAATGGTAGGTACAACATACGGTACACTCGCAAAGGGTCCCCGTTACCTTGAGCTCACAGACGGTTACATCACAGACCTCGCAATCGACGAGAACGACGAGATCATCGGCTACAAGTTCGTTAACTTCGGTAAGATGATGGACTTCATCAAGAAGGGCGACGAGCCTGCTGAAGCACTCAAGAAGGCTTCAGGTAAGTATGGACGTGTTGACGATGCTGTTAAGTTCATCGACCCGCGTAAGGAATAAGGAGGAATGACAAATGGCAGAGTTATTTGAATCATACGAGAGAAGATTACCCCAGATCAACGCTAAGCTCGCTGAGTACGGTATTGCTTCCATTGAAGAAGCTGAGAAGATCACAAAGGACGCAGGTCTTGATGTTTATCATCTCATCGAAGGCATTCAGCCTATCTGTTTCGAGAACGCTAAGTGGGCTTACACAGTAGGCGCTGCTATCGCAATCAAGAAGAACTGCAGAAGAGCTGCTGACGCTGCTGCTGCAATCGGTGAAGGTCTCCAGGCTTTCTGCATTCCCGGTTCTGTTGCTGACAGACGTAAGGTAGGTCTTGGCCACGGTAACCTTGGTAAGATGCTCCTCGAAGAGGACACAGAGTGCTTCGCATTCCTCGCAGGTCACGAGTCATTCGCTGCTGCAGAGGGTGCTATCGGTATCGCTGAGAAGGCTAACAGAGTTCGTCAGAAGCCCCTCAGAGTTATCCTTGACGGTCTTGGAAAGGACGCTGCAAAGATCATCTCCAGAATCAACGGCTTCACATATGTTGAGACAGAGTATGACTATAAGACAGGCGAGCTCAAGGAGCTCTCCAGAACATGTTATTCAAAGGATCCTGCATCCCCGAGAGCAAAGGTTAACTGCTATGGTGCAGATGACGTTCAGGAAGGAGTAGCTATTCTTTGGGAGGAGAACGTTGACGTTTCCATCACAGGTAACTCAACAAATCCTACAAGATTCCAGCACCCTGTTGCAGGTACATACAAGAAGGAGCGCCTCGAGGCAGGCAAGAAGTACTTCTCTGTTGCTTCCGGTGGTGGTACAGGCCGTACACTTCACCCTGATAACATGGCTGCAGGTCCTGCTTCCTATGGTATGACAGATACAATGGGCCGTATGCACTCTGACGCTCAGTTCGCAGGTTCTTCTTCAGTTCCTGCTCACGTTGAGATGATGGGTCTTATCGGTGCAGGTAACAACCCGATGGTTGGTATGACTGTTTCCACAGCAGTATCCGTTGAGGAAGCTGCTAAGGCAGGCAAGTTCTGATAGAACTTCTGTTGAATTAAAAGAGAATATCTAATGATGAAAGGGGTTGTCTCAAAAGGACAACCCCTTTTAGCTGTTCAGATTCAGAAAACAGTAAAACGATCAAAATACGGAATAAATTACAATTCCGGATAATATCAGGATTATCCCGATGATTTTTTTCGTGTTAAGACGTTCCTTGAAGAAGATGATTCCGAATATAGTAATAAAAAAATACCCGGTGCCCTCTAATATAGGTCCGTATGATAAGGGTATTCCTTTGAAAGCATATATCGTTATGAAGGTAGCTATTACGAATAGGGAGTATGCTCCGATTACATATGGATTGAGATATTCACGGATAATTCCTTTATGCTCTTTAGAAGCAGATTTCTTAAGAAGCACCTGTGAAACAGTGCTTATTAACACTCCGAATATGAGAAGCAAGGAATATAGCAATTCACGCTGGGTCATTATTTTTTTCTCCCAATGAGAATACTACTATTCCCGCAATAACGACCAAAGCCCCGATGACTTTGTTGAGCGTTATACTCTCAGAAAAAAGAAGATACCCCCATATCAGGCCCCAAATGATAGTGACGGCCTTGTTGGCATATGCGAATATCAATGGAAGATGCTTGATCAGCTGTTGCCATACTATTGCATATATCCCCAGGAGTACGATTATGCCTGCATAGAATCCGCAAAAACGCAAGGATAGAAATTCCTCGCCTGATGCCAGTTTGCTTAAAACTGTGCTTAATGAGAAAACGAGAAGAATTATATGCAGGATGAAGATCCGGATGATGCTTTTGCTCTTCTCAGGCTTTGTATCTGTCATTAAAAAATCCTTTTATAGTGTTAACTACTGTCAATACTTCATTATCGGAGAGACCGTAATACATAGGGAGTCTTAATAGTTTTTCGCTTTCTGCTGTTGTACATTCATCAATGCCGGAGAATCTGCCGTATTTCAGGCCTGCTTCGGCATTGTGAAGAGGGACGTAATGGAATACGGCATGAATATTACGTTTTTTCAGGTAATCGATTAATGCAGTTCTTTCTTCCAGTGACGTTGTTTTGATATAAAAAATATGAGCATTATGCACTATTCCTTCAGGAATGACAGGGAGCGTTAGATCGCCTTTATCTGCTGAAGGCTTAAGCAACTTGTAATAGGTTTCCCAAATATGCATCCGCTCATTATAGAGGTCGTCAGCTTTTTCGAGCTGTCCCCACAAAAAAGCAGCGAGGATATCAGACGGAAGAAATGAAGAACCGACATCTACCCATGAATACTTGGCAATCTCGCCCCTGAAGTATTTAGATCTGTTAGTGCCTTTTTCTCTTAGGATCTCTGCTCTTTCGATGAAGGAGGGATCATTAATAAGTAAAGCGCCGCCTTCACCCATAGAATAATTTTTAGTCTCATGAAAAGAATAGCAACCGAAATCACCTATGGTTCCAAGTGCTTTTCCGTGATAACTGCTCATCATTCCCTGAGCAGCATCCTCGATTACTCTGAGATGATATTTCCCGGCTATCTCCATGATCTTATCCATTTCACAGGAAACACCGGCATAATGAACGCATATAATGGCTTTTGTACGCTCGGTTATAGCAGCTTCGATCTTATTCTCGTCAATATTCATAGTATCCGGACGAATATCGACAAAGACACATTTGGCACCTGTTCTAACTGCACAATTGGCTGTGCTGGAGAATGTATAACTTGGAACGATAACTTCATCTCCTGAACCAATACCGCAAAGAATAACTGCCATTTCCAAAGCAGAAGTTCCGGAAGTAGTAAGAAGACACTTTGAACATCCTGTTTTTTGTTCTATCCAGGAACGACATTTGGATGTAAATTCTCCATCGCCGCTGTGATAACGGTTTTCGATTGCCTGTTTAACGTAATTTAGACAGTCATCATCATAATAAGGTCTGTTAAAATCAATCATTCTTATAACCCGGCTCTAATAAAGGTGGTGTTTTCTTTTCTGAAGCTGTCATCTTTATAGATAAAAAGACAAGCTTCAAATGGGAAAATACTATTATCTAAGACAACGCGTCTGGAATGCGAGTATGCAATGCTTAATATGCGCTCGGGCGAAATATGAAAATCTTCAGTAGAAGTACGGTAATCGACTTTGTCTGTAAGAAAATGAATGATGCTTACGCCGTCGTCCTCGCAGAGTTCCAGATTTTTGCTAATAAAACCATTAATAAATTCGTAGCTTTCATCCTCGTTATTCGTGTCAAGAAAAGTCAGGCAGCCGCAATTGATAACATATTTATACTTTTTGCCGGTCTCATAACTGAAAAGGTCTGTGTTATAGAAAGACAATTCCGGATATCTGTTTTTGGCCACATCTATGAAATCACTCATGATATCAATACCGGTGTAGTCAAAAACAGCATCAGGTCTGGTGTTCCTTAAGTGTTCATACAGATCACCAAAACCGCATCCGACATCAAGAATCGATGTGTTATTAATATCGAAGCCGGATAACATTTGTTCGAATCTTAAGTGTTGTTTGTTCTTTGTCCAGCCAAGGCTTTTTTCATCAATGCCATACTGTTCATACAACTTGCTCAGAACGGAAATGTTCTTTTCCCTGGTTGCTTTTATCATCTGATCATTCATTGTCTTGTCTCTTATTTGTTATTTCTCTGACAATATACAGAGGACGGTTTTTAGATTGCATAAAAATATTACCAATGTATATGCCGGTTATTCCGTTAAAGGTTATGATAATTCCTCCGATGAGAAGGATTGTTGCAATTACACTTGTCCAGCCGGGATCTATATCAGCCACAAAGTACTGGATTACTAGAAAAATAATGTATAAGACTGCGATAAAGGTAAGGAAAAAACCGAAATATGCGGCAGTTCTTAACAGAGAATCTGATTGAGAGCAAAGGATCTCTTCCGCAAGCTTGAGTTTTCTCTTCAGATTATATGATGATTTACCTTCTTTTCTTGGATCTGATTTGACATCAACAAATGCCTGCCGGAATCCCATCCAGCAAATATAAGTTGCATAGTCTCTGTGAAACTCCCTCATATTGCAGAAATTCTTGACAACTACCTTTTTGCAGACCGTAAAATTGCAAGTGGAGGGGTCATACTTGAATCCTGATAATCTTTCATATATCCGGTAAAAAGATTTGGAAATAAATTTCTTCAATCCGGTATCTTTGCGGTCAGTTCTTCTTGCAAAAACTATGTCATAGCCTTCCTTGGCTTTTGTGTAAAGATTCGGGATCTCTTCCGGACGATCCTGGAGATCGCAATCCATAACAGCAACATATTCCCCGGAAGCATAATCCAAACCGGCAGTAATAGCCTTACCTTGTCCGAAATTCCTTGAAAGATCGATTCCGATTACTTTTCTGTCTTTTGAGGATATTGACTCGATCACTGACCACGAGCCTTGCGGACAGGCATCGTTTACAAAAATAATCTCATACTCTTCGGTAATACCTGATAAAGTAATACTCAATCGTTCATATAATTCTTGTAATGCTGCTTTGCAACCGTATACTGGAATGACAACCGATATTTCCATTACTATACCTTCTATGGTTTACCTACACTCGGGCATAAGACTGATGATACATTCTCTGTCATAAGAAGCAATAATATAATAACCTTTTCGGGTAGAACTATCAAATATCTCACTGCTTCTTCCGCCTTGTTCATTGACTTCCACCAGTATTTCGGGATACCTGCTTTTAATGATTTTCAGGTTTGTTTCAGCCTCTTCATCAGTGATATATCTAATTGCTGCTGTTTTATGTGTGCTTTCGGAAATGCTGTCAGGTTTATTGCCAAGACTTATATCAATTACCGCCTTAACAAAATCATAACCGGTCGACAGATTGACGAGGGAACTTCCAATCATGTCTCCGCCCATCCTGGCGCCTATTTCAATAATCTTGATTTCATTCCCGAACACTTTAAGTTCAGAATGAGAAGCACCGTATTTTATATTTAGTGAATCAAGCCCCTTAAATACAATTTCAGTTATCTCTTCTATCTGCTTTTCGTCCAGGTCAGATGGTTCCAAATGCCCAATCTCGATATAATGCGGATTGCCGGTTGTATATTTTTTGGTTACAGAAAGGCACCGGTGATTGCCATCAAAAGAAAGACACTCCACACTGTATTCGGTTCCCGGGATAAACTCTTCCACTAAAGCCTTCTTCTCAAGACTGTGCTCAATGGCTTTCTCAATGGCATCCTTAAGACTTTCTGATGAAGAATCAAGTCTGGTAACGCCTCTGCTTCCTGAACGGTCTGTGGGTTTCACGATCAGTGGATATTTTAGTGTGCTTACATCAGGAATTACGATACCATCAGTAAGAATGAACTTAGCTGCGGGAATATTATTGTCCATAAAGGCTTTTTTCATCAGAAATTTATTAACTGATATCTGAGAACTTGCAATTCCGTTTCCGGTTAATCCCATTTTCTCTGCAACGTAACATACTGTAAGTACTGCCAGATCAGATGCAATACTGCATATACCATCGATTTTGATTATTCTGCAAATTTCAAGGATCTTGTCCTTTTCGATTATGCTTACAGGATAGAAATGATCTGCTTCTTTCTCTCCGACATCGTCGCATTTCCAGGCGAAAACATGTGTTTCAATTCCCAACTGCTTGGCTTTGCGTATCAGTGGCAGCTGGAGATATGAAGAGCCGATTATAGCCAGTTTTTTCCCTTCGTACATGGGATATGTCCTTTCTGTATCTTCGTCTGTAAATATTATATATAACGTTATGTGCCGATATCTCTAATATTATATCAAGCATTTGAAAGAGACTATTATGTAAGTCAAATATAGTCCTTTTTAGTATGAATCAGCATAGTGCCGACTGGGAATACCTCATTTTATTGCATTTGCGGTTTGAGAGTATTATTGCCGGGTGCTATTATGAATAAGTATTAAGATTTTCGGAGGGTTTTATGGAAGCCGAATTTATTCCCTTAATGTACAACACTTTATGGGCACTTGTTCCGCCGGTTGTGGCTATCGTGTTAGCACTCATTACCAAAGAAGTCTACAGCTCACTTTTTGTCGGTGTTGCGGTAGGCGGTTTGATCTATTCTTTTACAGCTACCCCGGTTAAGTATCTTTATATGGTCCATCCTGTAACTGCGTTGGAACATGTTTTCAAGAACGGAATCATAGCATCTCTTTCTGATTCATATAATGTCGGAATCCTGGTCTTCCTTGTATTCTTAGGCATTATAGTTGCCTTGATGAATAAGGCGGGAGGTTCTGCCGCGTTCGGCAACTGGGCTTCCACGCATGTTAAATCCAGAGTCGGATCCCAGCTTGCAACAATTGGTCTCGGTGTCCTGATCTTTATCGATGACTACTTTAACTGCCTTACTGTAGGTTCTGTTATGAGACCTGTTACGGACAGACAGAAGATCTCACGTGCAAAACTTGCTTATCTTATCGATGCTACGGCAGCGCCTATCTGCATTATCGCTCCGGTATCTTCCTGGGCAGCAGCTGTATCCGGCTTCGCACCGGAAGGCACAAACGGACTCATGCTCTTTATAAGAGCTATTCCATATAACTATTACGCACTTTTAACTATCCTCATGATGATCCTCATGGTCGTTTTCAAGATTGAATTCGGACCTATGGCACGTCACGAGATCAATGCCAAGAACGGAGATATCTTTACCGTTAAAGCTCCTGTTGCAGCAGGAGAAGAGAATGTCGAGAAGAAGGGTAAGGTTATTGATCTTGTTCTTCCCGTAATCGTCCTTATTTTCTGCTGTGTTATCGGAATGATCTACACCGGCGGATTCTTCGGCGGTGAACTTGAAGGTAACGTCTTCGAGAGATTTATTACTTCATTCGGTGACAGCGATGCATCCGTAGGACTTGCTTACGGTTCATTCGGAGGAATCGTTTTCACAGTTATATTCTATCTTTTCAGAAGGATCCTTAAGTTTAAGGACTGCATGACATGCGTTGAAGAAGGATTCAAGGCGATGGTAGGCCCGATCACTATCCTTACTCTTGCATGGTCATTAAAGGCTATGACTGAGTCGTTGGGCGCAGCTGATTTTGTAGCCGCTTTCGTAGAGAGCAGAAAGGGAGATTTCAATGTTCTGCTTCCTGCGATCATTTTCCTTATTGCATGCCTCTTGTCATTTGCAACAGGAACATCATGGGGAACATTCGGTATTCTTATCCCGATCACTCTGGAAGTATTCAAGCTCAATGACCCTGATCCCGCAAAGGCAACTCTTGCCGTAATATGTGTATCTGCATGTATGGCAGGTGCCGTATGCGGTGACCACTGCTCACCAATCTCTGATACGACTATCATGAGCTCGGCCGGAGCACAGTGCAATCACATAGCGCATGTATCCACCCAGCTCCCTTACGCTCTTACATGTGCAGGAGTATCATTTGTAACTTATATGATCGCCGGAATCGTAAAGAATCCCGTGTTCTCTCTTGCTATAGGTATTGTCCTTATGATTGGAACGGTACTTGTTCTTAAGAAAGTTTTGCCGACTCCTGATTCCGCTTCTTTGCAGAAAGAGTCTCAGAAACCTGCGAAAGGATAATAGCAGAAAACATAACAATGCATCCTGCCAGTTCTCTCGGCAACAATCCTTCCTTAAGGATTATCGCAGCCGCAATGACAGCGAAGACCGACTCGAGACACATGAGCAGGGAAGCCACGACAGGACTTGCATGTTTCTGTCCCACGATCTGAAGAGTATATGCAATGCCGCAGCTCATTATTCCCGAATAAAGAAGGGAAGGGGCTGCGGTTTTTATATCTGCTAAAACAGGTTTTTCGAATATGAACATTGCGATAATCGATATTACTGCTGCAACGGTGAACTGCATGAAAGACAGCTGTACGCCGTTGACGTTTTCTCCCAGGAATTTGTCTATCAGCATGATCTGTACGGCATAGAAGACCGCGCAGATAAGCGCAAGCGCATCACCGAGGTTTACCGATGTAAGATCTGAAGGATTTATACAGAGAAGGAAGAGTCCTATAATTCCCATAATGATCGAAGCCCACGTAAGTACTGCAATCTTTTTCTTAAGGAATAAGACAGAGAAAAGCGGTACGAAGAACATATAAAAAGACGTGACGAAAGCTATCTTTCCGGAAGTCGAATAATAGAAAGCGAACTGCTGGAAGTTCTGCGCGATCGAGAATACGATGCCGAGTATCAGGCCGGCGCGCAGAGTCTTTTTCCTAAAATCAAATCCCTTATTGACTATGAGCGTAATAGGGAAAAGGAACAGTACGCCGAGCGTTGTCCTTATACCCGTGAAAGTGAATGCGTCTATGCTCTTCATGCCAATTGACTGGGCAACAAAAGAGGAACCCCATATGATGGCGGTGATAAGAAGCAAAACTATACCGATAGGCTTGGTGCGGCGCATTGTTGTTCCTTTCTGTACGATCAAAGTATAGAAATCTTTGAAATGCTGCCAAAAGGGTCTCTTTTGACAATAAAAGAATAGTTCCGATGGCATACTATACATTTATTTGTTTTGATTGAAAAGTCAAATTGTTTTATTATATATAATTAATATAAATAAACTGTTTGAATGGTTGTATTAATTATTTGGTTTGTGAGGTTATATGAAAGTACCGTTTGTCTCTTTTCTTCCCATGGAAAAGGAAATTGGAGAAGAAATAAAACTTGCTTTTGAGCGTGTTTTTTCGCGTTCCTGGTATATAGAAGGCGAAGAGGACAAGAATTTTGAGAAGGCTTTTGCTGAATATATCGGTGTTGATCACTGCATTGGTGTAGGAAACGGACTGGATGCGCTGATGCTAGCCCTTAAGTCACTGGGAATAGGAAAGGGCGATGAAGTAATCGTTCCGTCCAATACGTTCATTGCTACTGCGCTTGCGGTATCTTATGTTGGGGCTACGCTTGTGCTGGTTGAACCGGAAATAAACACTTACAATATTGATCCTTCACTGATCGAGGAGAAGATCACAGACAGGACTAAAGCCATAATTCCTGTTCATTTATACGGGCAGGCTTGTGATATGGATTCCATAATGGATATCGCACGTAAGCATAATCTGCGTGTTATTGAAGACTGTGCCCAGGCACACGGTGCATTATATAAGGGAAAGAGAGTCGGATCATTTGGTGATCTGGCAGCATTCAGTTTCTATCCCGGAAAGAATCTGGGAGCTTTGGGCGATGCCGGAGCAGTTGTTACGCGGGATGCCGGACTTGCGGAAATTGTCAGGGCTTTAGGCAATTACGGATCGGATTATAAGTATCATCATATATACAAGGGAAATAACAGCAGACTTGATGAACTTCAGGCAGCATTCCTTTCTGTAAAGCTAAAACATCTTGAACGAATGAACGAAGAAAGAAGACGAATTGCTGATTGTTATACCAAGGGAATTAAGAATTCTCAAATTGTTCTGCCTGTTGTCAAATCCGGATGTTTGCCTGTCTGGCATATATATGCAGTCCGTTGTGATGAGCGTGATGCCTTGGAAAAGCATTTGAATCAGAAGGGCATAGGAACAAATAAGCACTATCCGATTCCGATTCATCTTCAGCAGTGTTACAAAGATCTTGGCTTATCAGAAAACGATCTGCCAATTGCTGAAAAAATCAGTAAAACAGAGCTGAGTCTGCCGATGTATTACGGAATGTCTGATGATGATATACAATATGTTATCAATGCGGTCAACGAGTTTTAAGGAGGAAATTGCTTGCATTTAAGGGAACTGCGAATTGAAGATGCTCCTCTTATGCTTGAGTGGATGCATGACGAAAGAGTTGTCGGGAATCTGAGAGCTGATTTCAGTTCTAAGACTCTTGAGGATTGTTGTTCTTTTATATCTTCGGCAATTACTGAAAAAAACATTCATCTGGCAATAGCTTCTGATGAAGATGAATATATGGGTACTGTAAGTCTCAAGAATATCGAGGATGGAAGTGCTGAATTCGCAATAACCGTAAGATCTGCAGCGATGAGAAAAGGTTATGCCTGGTTCGGAATGGAAGCAATTATCAATAAGGCCTTTAATGAGTTAGGTTTAACGAGCGTTTATTGGTGTGTTTCCAGGGACAATGAGAGAGCGGTCCGTTTTTATGATAAGCACAACTTTCATGAAGTTGTTGATATTCCGGCCAAAGTCCTTGAAAGATATGAGGGTATAAATAATCTGAAATGGTATTCAGCCCTTAATGGCGACGAGCTTAATGTCAGAGACTCTGTAGCAGGGTGTAAGGTAATCCACATTAATACAATCCCCACAGTTAATGCCGGAGAGCTCTCGTTTTTTGAATCATCACACGATATAGCTTTTGACATAAAGAGAATTTATTACATATCCAAAGTTCCTGAAGGTGTAAGACGTGGATTCCATGCTCATAAGAGCTTGAAGCAGCTTCTTTTCTGTCCGTATGGACGTATTCAGCTCATACTCGAAAATCAGTACGGAAGAGAAGAGATTGATCTGAAAGATCCGAGTATCGGCGTTGTTATCGATCAGTGTACTTGGAGAGAAATGCTGTGGCTACAGAAAGATTCTGTTCTTTGTGTTGCTGCTTCTGATTATTATGATCCGGGTGATTACATAAGAGATTATTCGGTATTTAAGAGCATACTAGATGGGCGCGATGGTAAATAAGATAAAAAGTAAATGGAATAATATCCCGCTTACTGTAAAAGTTTCAGCCGCATATGCAATATGCAGTATATTGCAGCGTTGCTTATCTTTTATTACCATGCCAATCTTTGTTCGTCTTCTTACGACTAAGCAGTATGGTATGTATGTTGTTTATCAGTCGTGGAATTCAATATTAACCATATTCATTACTCTGAATCTTGCGTTCGGTTCTTTCTCAAAAGCAATGATAAAATTTGAAAAGGATCGCGAAGGTTACATTGCTTCGGTAGAAGGAATGTGTTTAGTATTAGCGGCATTATTTCTTGTGATTTATCTCCCGTTTAGGGATTTGTGGAATGGCCTTTTTGAGCTTCCGACATCCATAATGCTGCTTATGGTTGGAGAAATACTCGGATCTACGGCTATTCTGCTTTGGAGTGGTAAAAAGAGATTTGAATTCAAATATAAATGTGTTGTTGCAGTAACGCTCATAATGTCTGTTTTTTCTCCTGTTCTTGCTTATATCTTAGTAATAAACAGTGAAGATAAAGGGTATGCGCGTATTTTCGGATACTCTATAGTTATCATTCTCTTGGGCTTGTTTTTCTTTGGCCTTAATCTGTTTCGTGGAAAGCGTTTATTCAATAAAGAGTATTGGAAATACGGACTGACTTTTAATCTTCCGTTACTTGCATATTATCTTTCCCAATATGTATTTAATCAAAGCGACAGGATAATGATCGATCATCTGGTAAACAGAGATAAGGCGGCTATTTATGGTGTAGCTTATTCACTGGCTATGGTGCTTACATTTATTATAAATGCTACCAATAATTCATATATTCCCTGGTTTTATTTGAAAATTAAAGATGGAAAAGCATTTGAAAACAAAAAAGTCTCTTTGATCATATCCGGAATGATGGCTATTTTGCTTTGTGGTGTAGTATGGTTTGCTCCGGAGATAATAGCTATTATCGGAGGAGAAGAGTATGTAGAAGCTGTTTTTGTAATTCCACCGGTTGCCATAAGTTTGTTAATGCTGTTTTATGCGCAGATGTTTATTTGTGTAGAGTTCTATTATGAAAAGAAGAAACGCCTTGTTATTGCATCTGTTGTCGCTGCTTTGCTGAATATCATATTAAACTGGATATTTATTCCCAAATTTGGTTATATAGCGGCAGCTTATACTACTTTATTTAGTTATATTGTTTTTGCTTTTGCTAATTATCTTGCAATGAAGAGTATCCTCAAAGAATTATCTTTGGAGGATAATGCATATGATTATTTCAAAATGATTATTGTCTTTATAGCTCTAATTGTTTGTTCAGTTTTAGGAATAGTGTTGTATTCCTATGTAATAGCAAGACTAATAGTGGCGTTAATTGTTTTGATAGTGTTAATAATTAAGCGAAGGACACTTTATGATTATTATGTAATGGTTTTCAAAAGAAAAAAAGGAAAAACGAGTTCAGGAGATGATCTAAATGTTGAATAAAGTTAAGGATGTTCTGCGGCCCGTTGTCCATAAATTCAGAGAGATTCGAATCAAAAATGATTCATCCAGAGCTGCCAGGCATTATGAAAAGTTGATAGATGATTTCAGGAGTTCCGGAAAGAAGAAGATCAAATATGCTTCATACGTTATTTATGATTCAACTTATGGAATGGATGGTGTGTTCCGTAAGATGATGGAAGACAGGGAGCATTGGGATCCGAAGATTGTGGTTATTCCGGATCTTTCCAGAGGAAGTGATCATGCTAAGAAAACATATAATAGATCAAAAGAGTTTTTTGTCAGGTTTTATGGTCCTGATTTTGTTATAGATGGATGGGATCCTGAAAATAATACTTTTTTTGATCACCTTAATGAATTTGATATAGTTTATTATGCAAACCCATATGATCGGTTTGTTCATAAGTATCATAAAATCGCTTATGCATCACGCAGGAATGTTTTGCCGGTTTATGTTTCATATGGTTACGATGTTGGAAAACTGACAACTCTGGACAGACTCAAAGGACCGGAATTGAATCTGGTTTGGAAGTTGTTTGCTGACACAACGTATACTTATCAGGATTATGTGGATTATCAAGTTGTGAAAGGTAAAAACGTTGTTTTGGCCGGTTATTCCAAAATGGATGGTCTTGCGAAGTTTCATCCTTCAAAGAACAAAAGAAAGAAGATACTTATTACATCTCACCATACTGTATCTTTGAATATATTGCCATTATCTAATTTTATGGAATACTACGATCTTCTAACCAAACTCCCGGATTTATTTCCAGAGTTGGATTTTGTATTCAGACCTCATCCATTATTATTCACAACACTGATAAATAATAAGGTATGGACTTCGGAGGAAGTCGAAAAGTATATTAGTGTCCTTAAGGAGAAAGGTGTTGAATATTCAACCGGAGGAGATTATCTGGGCATTTTTGCCGAATGTGATGCGATAGTAAATGACTGTGGTTCATTTACTGTTGAGTGGTTATATACAGGAAAACCGGGATGTTTTGTATATAACAAGGCTTTGAAGGAAGAACAACTGACGACTCTTATGAAAAATGCAATTAACAGTTATACTATTGCCAGATCAGAAGAAGATATAATTAAATTCATAAAGGATATTTCCGATAACGAGATTAAAGAAGATAATAGGATTCAGGATTGGGTTAAAGAGAATATTGCAATTAATTATCCTGATGTATCAAGCTTTATACTACAGGAAATTAACATCCTAAAACGAGGTGAATTGTTATGACTAAAATACTTACATTTGGTGTATTTGACTATTTTCATCTTGGTCATTTGAGGCTGTTTAAGCAATGCAAAGAACATGCGGACTATCTTATTGTAGCAGTTCAGGATGGTAATAGCATTTTAAAGTACAAGCCTGAAGCAAAGGTGTTTTATTCAACTGAACAAAGGGTTGAAATGCTGAATGCTTTGAAGATTGTTGATGAGGTTGTTGTTTATGACAGCCTTATTCCTGAGACACTGGAGAAGATTGATTTTGATATTCTGGCTTTAGGTGAGGATCATGTCGGCGGAAGATTTACTGTAGTTGAAGATTGGTGTAATACACATGGTAAAAAAGTAGTCAGACTTAAAAGAACACACGGAGTCAGTTCTACTGATATTAAACGCGAATTGCAGTCTGATACAAATTAAGGCAGTGTTTATGAATATCATATATAGGGTTGGCAATAAATTCAGATCTCTGTATTGGAAACTGATTTCAAAAAGGAAAAAAAGACTGTTTGAGACTTCGCAAGTAAGTACTTATCAATACATGGATGAACTCTTTTGTATTGATAAAACAGTTTATGATGAATTAGTTAAGAAGTATTCATCTGAAGAAGAAACTTATTGGAAGAAACAGACGTCTTTCAGTCTGAAAACGTATTTCCCTAAGACTCATACAGAAATCTACAATCTTATTTTTGGAAAGTTCCTTCCGTTGTTTTCGGAAAAGCCTCATATAATGGATATTGGCTGCGCATCTGGAGAATGGACGCTGCTGATGGCACCTGATTGTTCGCAAATAGATGGTTATGAATATTCGCAGGCACTTGTGGATACGGCAAATGAGCAAAAGGGCAGTGCTGAAAATGTCAGCTTTTACCAGGCAGATGCGAAAAAACTCAAAGTTACTAAACAGTATGATGGCGCTACTATATTAGCTATGCTGATGTACTGTGATGATATAAACGATGTTTATTCTATCCTTAAAAATGTAAATGATAATCTGAAATCCGGTGCTTTTCTCTGCACGAGAGATACACTGAACGATGAAAACAAAGATGTAGTTTACTTGCTGAACCAAAAAACTGGATACAAAAGTACGTATTGGTCTAAGGATGTTTATTATGAACAGTTTAAAAAAGCCGGTTTTGAATTAGTTGAAGAGATTAAATTGGGTGAAGTCAATACGAGAAGGTTAAGCTTTATTCATATTGGAGATATTTGGCGGAAAACCTCATAAAGTCCAAATATATTAATCTTGATATTTCATATAGTATGATCGATTAGCATTTTTATATATTCCCAATGCAATTTACATGGTCAAGGCCTTGGGTGAGATGGAATTTACTTACTAAAAAGCGATTTTTCGTAATTTAGTAGGTAAGGGGTGGGGGTATATGAGCATGTTTTGACTTGTTTTTTCTCGAAAACAGGCCGTCTTGCGTGATGTTTTCGGAGCACGGCATTGGAAGAGACCCTTAAAACTGCATTTCACATCTTTTTCGAGGGCGTAAGCGAAAAAGTTACTTACCAAATTCATGTTTTTAAATTTTAGTAAGTAAATTCTGTCTAGAAACTTGACGCATACCCCCAGGGGGTATATATTGTTCGCAGATATAGATACCCCCAGGGGGTATATTTGATCGGAGGTAAGAGCCATGTCTGAGAAGAAGTGCCCGCATTGCCAGAAGAAAAACAGATCCGAAGAGGAGATAAAGGATATGATCACCCGTCTGAACCGCATCGAAGGTCAGATCAGGGGCATCCGCAAGATGATCGAAGAAGATGCGTACTGTGTTGATATCCTTACGCAGGTAAGCGCAGCAAGATGTTCGCTTAACAGTTTCTCCAAGGTGCTTTTAGGAAATCACATCAAGACATGTGTTGCCGATGACATCAGGAACGGTTCGGATGAAAAGACTGAAGAATTGGTTGAGCTTCTTCAGAAACTAATGAAATAATTATCTACCTTAGAAAGTGTATCCTTATGGATAACATTGGAACAAAAACCGAGAAGTACTTAGTTACCGGAATGAGCTGCGCCGCATGCCAGGCACATGTCGAAAAGGCTGTGTCAGGAGTTGACGGCGTTGAGTCATGCAGCGTGTCGCTCCTTACAAACTCGATGAGCGTTACCGGTACGGCTGACCCTGAAAAGATAATCAAAGCGGTGGAAGATGCAGGATACGGAGCTTCTCCTGAAACAAAAGGTGATAAGGCTGACAGCAGTCTCCTGAAAAACATGGAAGCCCGGCTTGAAGACCACGAGACTCCGGTTCTCAAAAGAAGGCTCATAAGCTCACTGGTATTCCTGATCGTACTCATGTATTTTTCCATGGGTGCTTCTATGTGGGGCTGGCCAGTCCCGTCTTTTCTTGAACACAACATGGTCGGCATCGGAATTATCGAGATGCTGCTCTCCGGGATCGTTCTGGTGATCAATAAAAAGTTCTTTGTGAACGGGTTTAAGGCTCTTTTGCATAAGGGAACCAACATGGATACTCTGGTAGCCATGGGGTCCGGAATATCCTATATTTACAGCGTTGTAACATTGTTACGCATGACTTATGAGCATTCACACGAGGCTCAGATGGCTCTTATGGACGAACTTTACTTTGAGTCGGCAGCCATGATCTTAACTCTCATTATGATAGGCAAACTCCTTGAGGCAATTTCAAAGGGAAGGACTACAAATGCACTTAAGGGACTCCTCGATCTCCAGCCCAAGACAGCCGTTCTCTTAAGAGACGGGAATGAAGTTACCGTTCCCATTGAGGAAGTAAGAGTAGGTGATATCTATGTTGTCAGACCTGGCGGATCTATTCCTGTTGACGGAGAGATATTAGAGGGTGACTGTACGGTGGATGAATCTGCTCTGACAGGTGAATCCGTCCCCGTTGATAAGCAGGCAGGAGACAAGGTTTCTGCAGCTACCATAAACAAAACGGGATTTATTAAATGCCGTGCCGAGAAAGTCGGTGAGGATACAACACTTGCTCAGATAATCAGGATGGTAAGTGAATCAGCTGGTTCTAAAGCGCCTATTGCCAGGATCGCAGATAAGGTATCGGGCGTGTTTGTTCCCGCAGTTCTGGTGATCGCTGCGATTGTCTTTGCAATATGGATGTTTATCGGTGCTCCCATAGGTGATTCTCTGACAAGAGCGATAGCCGTTCTTGTAGTAAGCTGCCCGTGTGCATTGGGACTCGCTACACCTGTCGCGATAATGGTGGGTAACGGCGTTGCCGCCAAAAACGGAATCCTGTTCAAGACTTCATCTTCGCTGGAGCAGACGGGCAAAGCAGAGATAATCGTGCTTGATAAGACCGGAACCATTACAAGCGGTATTCCGAAGGTTACGGATATCGTCACAGCAAATGGCGTCAGTGAGAATGAACTTCTTAATGATGCATATGCGCTCGAGCAGGGCAGCGAACATCCTTTGGGAAGGGCAATAACGGATTACTGCACTTTGAAAACTATGACTGCAGCGCAGATAGAAGATTTCAAGGTGTTTGCGGGAAATGGTCTTGAGGGCAGCATAGACGGCCGTATGCTCCGTGGCGGAAACCTCAGTTTTATATCAAAGAACTGCACGGTTGATAGTCAGATAAAAGCCAGGGCCGATGAATTGTCAGGGCAGGGAAAAACACCTTTGTTCTTTGAATCAGAAGGTAAGCTCAGGGGAATTATCGCGGTAGCGGATACGCTGAGAGAAGATTCATCTGAAGCGATAGAAGAGTTCAAAAAAATGGGACTTTATACGGTTATGCTGACAGGTGACAACAGAAGAACTGCAGATGCAATAGGAAAGACTGCAGGCGTTGATCTGACCATCGCAGATGTTCTTCCGGGTGATAAGGAGAAAGTTGTAAAAACTCTTCAGAAATACGGCAAGGTCATTATGGTCGGTGACGGCATAAACGATGCTCCTGCTCTTACTTCAGCAGATATCGGAATGGCAATTGGTGCAGGTACTGACATAGCTATCGATGCGGCCGATTGCGTTCTCATGAAATCAGATTTGAAAGATGCTGCGGCAGCATTAAGAATATCCAGACGGACGATAACCAATATTCATGAGAATCTTTTCTGGGCTTTCATATATAATGTCGCTCTTATTCCCGTAGCAGCAGGTGCTTATGCGGCATTAGGAATTACAATGTTGCCAATGCTCGGAGCTGCGGCTATGAGTATCTCAAGCTTTACCGTATGTATGAATGCGTTGAGGCTTAATCTCGTAAAGCCATATGAATCCAGGCACGACAGGGCAAAGAGCAATGTCAGGAACATGAGCGGTGAGATTGAAAATGAATTCAATAAAATAACAATAAAGGAGAACAACAAAATGGAAAAGACTATTACTATCGAAGGCATGATGTGCGGACACTGCGAAGCAACAGTAAAGAAGGCTTTGGAAGCTTTGGAAGGCGTTATTTCTGCTGATGTTTCTCACGATAAGGGTACGGCAGTTGTCGCTCTCGAGAAAGATGTTGCAGACGATATTCTTACAAAGGCTGTTGAGGACAAGGATTTTAAAGTCACAGGCATTTCCTGACAGAACGAAAAGGCTGTTTGCAACAACCTAAATAATAATTGATAGTCCATTTCCCCGCTTCAATGTATAATTGTAATGTTTGAGGTGGGGAAATATGATTCATATACTAATTGTCGAAGACGAAAAACCAATATCAAATCTTATCAGGATGAGCCTTACAAAATCAGGCTATTCATGCACGTGTGCATTTGACGGCGAAGAGGCTCTCAATCTGATCAAGAACAACGTTTATGACCTTATTCTTCTTGATGTAATGATCCCGAAGATCGACGGATTCTCTCTTATGCAGTATATCCGTCCGATGAAGGTTCCGGTTATATTCCTTACTGCAAAGAATATGGTCGAGGACAGAGTAAGAGGCCTTGAGCTTGGTGCAGAAGATTATCTTGCCAAACCGTTCGAGATCATCGAACTGCTTGCAAGAGTAAATGTAGTTTTGCGCCGATATAACAAGACGGATACAGAGATCCGTATTGCTGGCCTTGTTATCGATACAAAAGCAATGATCGTCTATAAAGATTCTTATCCGATTCCGCTTACGCCGAAGGAGTATGAACTGCTTCTTCTTTTCGCGAGGAACCCCGGAATCGCGATGTACAGAGAGACGATCTATGAGCGCGTCTGGAATGAACCTTTCCCATATGGAAGCAAGACAGTAGATCTTCATGTTCAGAGACTTCGTAAGAAGCTCGGGTGGGAAGAGGTTATTCATGCTGTGCCGAAGGTAGGATACAGGCTGGAGGCTTAACAATGCGATTCCGGCAGAAGATGCTCCTCGTAATGATCTGGCTTCTCACATTAAGTTACGGTGTGGGAGGTCTTCTTCTGATACGACAGAATTTCAGAAGCAGCCTTGAACAGTACGAGAATATCTGTGCGGAATCTTATGAGATGCTTCTTCAGTCAGTTCAGCTCGTTAACTTCGTTGATATCCAGCAGGATTTCTCAAGCATCAGTACTGCGCTTGAGCGTATGAATACGGCTGACAGTCTTGTCGGCATAAGTCTCATTAGAGGCGACAGGATCCTCTATCAGAATGGTGAGAGCAAATCCGATTATGATACGGAATCCGAATTTGAATCGTTCCTTTTTACAAGAGACGGAAGACATCTGTATCAGATAAACGGCGTCATCAAGACAAACGAGAAGCCTCTTGAGCTGGTTATCCTTTATGACGTCACTCCAGTATACCAGGCAAGAGATGAACAATTGGAAGTATATCATCAGGTTCTTATTGTTCTGATACTCATCGGAGGTCTTGCGGCGTGGATCACGTCATTCCTCATTACCAAACCTTTGTATAAGTTATCCAGAACGGCCAGGGAACTGTCCTCAGGTCATTACGATTCAAGAGTCAATTCAAAGTCGCACGATGAGATCGGCCAGCTCGGTTCAGACTTTGATAACATGGCCGAAAAACTTGAAGATAACATCACAGAGCTCCGAATGTCGATGGAACAGCAGGAACGCTTCATGGGAAGCTTTGCGCATGAACTTAAGACGCCTATGACATCCATCATCGGTTATGCGGATCTTTTGAGAAGCCAGGCTTTAAATGCCGATGAGACACAGGAAGCCGCTAACTATATTTTCTCTGAAGGCAAGAGACTTGAATCGTTGTCTTTAAAGCTTCTCGATATGCTCATGATGAAGAAACAGGATATCAAGTTTGTTCCGACTGATATGAAGAATATGATCGAGACGCTTACAATCCATCTGCAGCCTGTTTATAAGAAAAACAGGATCGTGCTCCAGTGCCGTCTTGAACCCTCAATGTGCATGGTTGAGCCTGACCTTTTCAGTTCTGTTATCACTAACCTTCTGGATAACGCCAGAAAGGCACTTGATAACGGCGGAAACATCATGATACTCGGCGAGAGTGTAAAGGGTTTTTACCGCATAAGAGTTATCGATAACGGAAGAGGAATGCCGGAAGAAGCTATCAAGCATATTACAGAAGCTTTCTACCGTGTTGATAAATCACGTTCAAGGGCACAGGGCGGTGTAGGACTCGGATTGAATCTTTGTAAAGAGATAATCGAACTCCATAACGGAACCATCTCTTTCGCATCAAGAGAAGGTAATGGAACATGCGTTACCGTTATGATAAAGGAGATAACGGGATGAGAAAACTGAGTTCTGTGATTACTGCGTTTTTCATTATTCTCGCAGCCGCTTTCGGGTGGTTCCTTCCCATTGTTGATTTTGATGCTTACGACAAGTTCAGCGAAGGTATGCAGAAAGATCTTGAGATCCAGCAGATCAATCTCTCGTACAGGGATGACCTTGCGATGAATCAGAAGATCGGCATCGCTAATGTGGATTATGAAATTTCCGGCGGTGTTGAGATCGATAAAGGCATATTCGTCCAGGAAGAAGAACTTGCCAAGATAATGGGAGATTTTCTTGCTGACTTTACCGGATACAGATTCAATGTGGCTCAAAACTGGTATGCGGCGCCGATGATAATCAATCTCGAAAATAACAGAGGTACGATCGTTGTCTGGGCCGTATCTATACTTCTTGATGATCACTGGACATTCGATTGTCTGGTTGATGATAAGACAGGTGCTATTCTGCGATGCGGATTCTATGGTGATGCGGAATACTGGGATGACCTCGTTCACGGTTTTGATGATTCAACTGACGGATACCAGTTCTTAAGCGACAGATTCCGTACTGCGATCTATAACCATTATGCTTCAAGACTCAATGCGAAAATAGTTACTTACCATCTGGTTGATAATACATATTACGAGGATTCTGCTACTTATCTGTTTATTTTCAAGGACGATAAGAACTACACATTTGAGTTTTCGGTTAACTTTTCCATCCCATACGGCATGATCTATTCGATCTAGCATTTGTTTACAATTGATGCCGTTTAGCCCGAATATATACACTTATCTTAACTGAAACTCACGAAAGCCTTGTGTTATAAGGGTTTTGCGGTGTGTTACTTAATCTGTGTTTCTACATAAATCTACGCAAATCCACTCATAACTACATCGGTTTGTCGTAAGCTTTGTCGTAAGAATTGATCCATTTGTTTTCTGTATTAATCAATTCTTTCGAGTAAGGAGATTTCCTGCCTTTTGAAGGACTGCGAAGCATCAGTGTAAGTATCAAGAGTTATGTTGACCTTGGTATGACCCATAATGTCAGCAGTAGCCTTAATATCTGCACCTGCTTCTCTCATCCTTGTTGCAAAAGTATGCCTTAGCATATGACTGTGAAAAACAGGGAAAGACTTTATGGTTGTGTTTTCGTTATTGCTCTTAAGTTCTTTGTTAATCTCTTTAGATATTTTCTTCAAATAATAATTCAGACTGATGTGATAGAAAACTTTGCCGTCTTTATCCAGAAAAACAAATCCTGATAAACCATCAATGCTATAATCCGTTGAATTATAATTCTGAAGTAATAATCTCTGCCTTTTCAAGGCTTCTATAACTTTGGAACCAATTGGTATGAACCGATCACTTGTCCTGGTTTTGGGTGGATGGAGTGCAAACTTCTTGCCCTGTCCATCATTCTTCCCAAAGAATACCAAAGTATGATTAACATGGATTTCTTTCTTATTGAAATCAATATCATCCCATCTTAATCCACAAACTTCACCAGCACGCATTCCGGTGTATAACATGACGGTTATTAATGGCTGCAACCAATGATAAGGCCCTGGATTGTTCAGATATTTTTCCAGATAATCTTGTTCGTCCCTGGTTAACGCTTTTACTTCTTTTACTTGTCCGGAACATTCTCTGTTGAATCCTCTTACTGCACCATTACAGGGATTGGTTCTTAATACTCCATCCTTAACGGCTACATCGAGAACCATTCTGAGAACTATGTTGACATTACCGACAGACTGCTTGCTTAATCCGTGTTTTTCGACAAGATCCTTATAAAATAAAATAATCTTACTGTAAGTTATATCTTTTAGCTTAGTTAATCCGAATTCGGGTTCAATGTGACACTTGTAGTTAAGACAATACTGCGCAAAAGTTGTGTCTCTTATCCCGCATTTGATTTTCTTCCATATCTCAAAATATGAGTTGATGGTGCAGTTTAGACTAATACTGTTTATTCCGTCGAGAATATCTTTTAAGATAGCATCTTCTTTAATCCGCAATTCCGGAATTGTCTTGGCATATACAGAGTGTCGCGAACCGTATCTGTCAGTCCATTTGTATTCGAATGTTCCGTTGGGTCTAATATATTCTCCTTTCTTAAGTTTGATTCTTCCTTTTGCAAATCTTGTATTGGGCATTTGAGCATCCTCCTAAATGCAAAAGGAAGCCCAAGCAAATTATAGCCTGAGCTTCCTTGTTGAACAATTCGATTAATAGGTCAGATTGAATACTGCCTATATAAGAATTCTTCGAATGTTTTCCGCTTTATTAAGCGCCTGTTACCACTCCATAAGACAAACGGACAATTCTCATCGTTTGTCATTATCCGTATCTTATTAACTCCGATGTTGAAATACTCAGCAGCTTCTTCTGCGGTGAGCAGAGATTTCTCTGCGATTGATAATGTGTTTTTCATAACGAAGCCTCCTTTAGATTTATTTACCCTGTGGGTATGTAAATGCGTCACTTGGAGGGGAGTGACGCAGGAGGTCTTGTTCTTTAGCTTAGCTAAGAGGATCCATAACCGCCTTTTCTCGGCCTGAAGGTCTGATACAGAAAGCTGACTGACCCGAAAACCTCTTTGATACATCTGTCCAGTTCAAGCGGGTGAGCTATCCCCAAAATTTCTAACTTGTACAGCAGATGATTCAGATTGGTACCGACCCGTTTGATCTCTTTAATCAACATATAGAAATCTGCCGGCGGAGCTTCCATGATGATTTCCTGATCAACTGATTCTCTGACAAATTCACTGATGCTTAAGCCAGCTTTTGTTGCTTTCTTTTTTATTGATTCGTACTCTTCGGGAGTTAGCCGGACAAGAAGCTGAACCGATCTGTTGTTCTTTTTGACTGCCATTTTCTGTTTCCTCCTTTGTATAGCAGAATTAATGTCCCGTGTTGTAGCAAGCATCGTATTTGTATATACACAAATACAAAAACTTGTCAGGGAGAACCCTGAGACCCCTGTTCGTCTTCGACGAAAAACGCTTCCAGATCGGAAGCGTAAATGGATTTCATGGTTTACCCTGACAAGCTGTCTTGCTATTGTTACAGCCCAGGACATGTAATGCGAAAGTAACTGGCGGTTACTAAATGAAATGGATATTAACCGAAATAAAGACCTTCTATATATACGTAGGGAAAAACAGAAAAATCAGAACACCTTTTCAAAAATTGTCGGATATGAGATACAGTAAACCCGAAATCTGACAAAAGACTACATTAATACACGTTCTTCTACTATTAAGGAATGGGAGAAGGCAAAACGATGGGGTAAATCCAAAAGAAGTCTGATATTTGATATAGAAAACAATAAATGCAACATTTGCTGTTAGAAGAGTTAGGTTATAAGATAGAAATAAGATAATAAATCAAGCATGAATAATCAGATAGTCATACTAAAGTAATATGGATACTTCAGAGTTTAGAAAAGAAATATTATTAGCAAAAGATGATCTTAATAGCCTAAGGAAAATATCCGTTAAGTACAGAGACTTAGGAATGGATAAAGATACTATGTATAGTGAATTAGGTAGAATTATACTTGAGTTCAGAGCTAAAGGTGATGAAGAATCTGAAGACATGATTACGGATCTGTCGGATTATGTGATTGGATACTGTATTCCCGAACAAAGACTATTTAAAGATGAAAAATAAAGAAAGCAAGACAATGATTCAGACATATACTATCGTATTTTGGGAACACCCACATCAGGCTAGTCTTGAAATGACAGTTCAGCAGCTGGAACGTATTTTCGAGTCATTTAATGATTGTCCTGAATATATTGATAATATATGTGTCTCTTATAAAGGAAAATATGTTGGCTATGATTCAGTCGAACTGAATGATCTTGTACAGCGAGGCGTGAATCATGAGGGCAAGATCAAGTTCCCTCAACTTGGATACAGAATTCTTTTTCGTTTTGAACTATTTGGTGAAAAGACTTATGGAAGTGCTTTGCTAGGCGCATCTGCCGAGAATTGTACCAACTCTCTGAATATTAAAATTCCAGATAATGTAGATTTAAACACTCCGGCTAAAAGTGAACCTGTTATTCAACTCTTTGAGAAGTTAGCAAACACATCTAGTTGGTATTGGGGAGCTGTTATTGATAACATTACAGCTCGCAGGAAAGGGTCTTTGTTGAATGAAGGAATACCAACAGCGATCCATTGGGTGAACTTTTGGGGAGATGAGATAAAGGAACATATTATTAGCCAAGGCAATTACATTGATGAGGAATGCCGAATGGTAAACAATAATATAATAGTTCTATCCAACACCCCTTTTGACGCTGAAGATGAGCGAGGGATAGTTTTTAGGGATGATTTGTACAGAAAGATATTTGGAACTTAGTGTGATGAATTATGGATAAAAGAAGTGAGCAGCAGGAACTTATAAAGATTATAGGAATATTGGATTCCCTTAATTCGCATGCTTTGACGGTTGAGGATGCTAACCGTTTGTTGTTTGCACCTAAAGAAGCAAAACGATTGGAAGCAGAGGGCTTCAGTAAACTGATTGTTGATTTGATCTGGGAGTGCTGCGAATTGGAAAACATACAATCGTTGATACCTGATAAACTTGAATCAAACATTATAAAACTGAAAGAACGGGCAATAGAATTACTTAAGTAGACTAAAGAATTGAATAACAACTATCCAATACCGAGAATACAGATGAAGAATAAAGAACACTTACAACGACTTTTTCTTGAATAATCTTGAGAATAGTGAGGTTTTCTTCGTTTGTTCTACCTCATTAGATGTTATAATTTTTTTCTCTAAAGTGGATTTTTGAGTATGAATATTATCTCTTTGCAAAGCAGCTTTAAATGCAGCTTTCTTTTCTGTAACGTTTGAATAGAAATATATACAGTCAAAGAAATGATCATAAATACTATATTAAGACATGAAGCCATCATCTATGAATTCAGCCAAATAGTCTAATGTCGAAATTGGCTGTTTTAATCTGGTCTTATCCGAAAGCGGAAGTTCGCGACTCAACCGACCTCCAAGTTCTACGGTTTTATTCACGGAACTGTTTTCTTTGTATTGCTGTTGAAGGTATTCAAAAAACAGTTTTAAGAAATGCTCCTCATTCCAAATGTCAGTATTGTAGAAAACCATATGAAAAGTGTGAAATGTATCGGTTTTGCTATTAGTACAATCCTCCAGTTCTAACAAAATCTGATTGTTTTCATTTTCAGGGCGCATAAAGATTTCATGGAGCATATTATAATACTCGTATGGTGGAGTTACTCCGTTTATCCATAGATAAGCTTTTAGAAATAATTCTTCCATACAGCAATACTATCACAAAGATAATAGCAGTATAAGATAGCCTGAAGATATTGGCGTGAGGAGATTACTCTTACGATAATGTTATATAATTGGAACATGGTATCAGCATATAGAACATCTAAAGCTATGGAAGAAGGAGCTATATAGATTTGAATAGAGTTTTAACAATAACAAATTGGTATGATGGTCCGGTAGAAGGTGTCGCTTATTATACTGATGAAATCGTAATCTATGAACGGATTTTCTCCAAAGATATGGATGAATATACAGAAAACTATTATTTAACGCCCATATCATCAGATGAATTGGAAATAATCATGGCTTTTTGGAGAAAATGGGTTTCGTATGTTGATGGTGGATATAAAGGTGTCTTTAATTGTAAAAATCCTATTCATAACATATTGGATAATAGCAAAACTCTCCATAAATACACGAAAAGAGGAAGATTCAATATTAGAAATAAATATGATATTAATTGTGAAAAATGGGTTGAATGGATCTAAATAAGGCAAATTATAGAATAAATAATAATCAGTAGGACATACTAATTATGTTGAGAACATATCAGATAATTGATTGCAGATATACAGATGAGTTCGATATGGAAACGTTTGCGTTGGTCCTTGATGTCGAAGCGGATGTTTTACTGCCAGTCGTCATAAATGACTATTATTATGATCATTATTCTGAACATGAATTCGGCGTATATAAGACGATCAAACCTGGAGATTTGATTAAAGGTTGTCTCTGCATTAATTACGAAAATCTGCATGAATCAACAGAGGCGCCATTCTTTAGATTAAGGGATCCCAATGGTGGTAATATGAATCCTACTTTTGTTGGGGCGTTTAAGATCGTTTCTGTTGAAGAAGACGGAAGAATTATTTTACAGCATCCTGATTATGACATTACATTAACAACTAATTCCGGAATAAGTAAGCAGATTGAGAATAATCAAGGCACACTATGTATCAGCGGTGAATTAGGACTTGAGACCTTTGGAAAGCCATGGCAGAATGAAAAGTCTAATCATCGGGAAGTGTTTGTAAATTATAATAAAAAGACACTCTGCAAATATCTTGATATAGTTACCCAAAGATGTCGTGATCTTGTTAAGTATCTTAATGACGTATGTAATGAAGATGTTTTTGACGTATCTACATTGCATGATTATGTAGTCTCACATGGAAATGAAATAACGATAGGAAATCTTACTTACGTATTCCATGGAGTTGGATGTTCAGTTTATGAGAATGGCAGGGAAATTTGCGGCTGGGATTTTGGTGGCAGCAATGTATGGTGTTCTCGAGTTGATCCTTATAAGATGTCTAATACACTTTGGCATGATGGAGAGTTCCGGGGTGTTCTGGGAATCAATCAGGAGGATTGCCGACTTGTATGTGAAAAGTTGACTGATGAAGGTGTGCTTGAAAAGAAAGATAATGAATACTCTGTTAATTTTATTATGCTGGACAGCAAAGAACTTGCCTTCCCAGAAGAATACGACGAGATAAAAGTGGTGTACCATGGTAAAGAAAGAATAATACCTCGAAGTGTTATGACCGATAGGTTTATTCGTAAAAGTAAGCGAGTGTATTCCGGAATCGATGAAATGGACATGAATACAGAGCTGCACTTCTGCTTATTAGGAAAAGAAATAGGCACTGTTCTTTATAATCCTCATTATTTTGAATCCGGAGCGGTTGATTCAGCAAAGAAAGACAAGCTGTTTGATATTTTTGTTTAGAAAGAATAATCAGCAGGATAAATGAATAAGGTGTCAATATATGGATAATCGGAAGATAAAAAAATCTACTGAGCGAGATATAAGGTGCTACGCTGAAATCCAAAAGTCAGGAGATATGGTTCATAAGATGGATACGGACAATTATTGCGAAGCATCCGTTTTGTTGTCTTCCGATGATTATGAGCAACTTCATGAGGCAGTATTAGTAACTGAAAATTTTCTGTCTTACAACGGGTCGTGGGATTTTCAAAGAGAAGATCATTCATCCGAAAACCAATATGCGTGTGAAATTCGTTTTAAATGGAATGGTTTTGCAAGCACATATGGAAATATAACACAAAAACTCAAGTTGCCTTCAGGGGTAAATAAGGAGTTCCGATTAACTAAGACATTGTAACAAATCCTTAGGATGATTTATTATCAGGTTTATTGACTAACGACAGGCTAAACATATGGATACGGTAAAGAGAAAGATAAATCTTAAAAGCATAGGTGTTATTTGCACGGTTGTATCTTGGTGTTTGTTATTCTCTGCCGGAATTCTGTTTATAAACTATGAGAAAGCATCCACATCAATTCTATATTATTTTATATATGCAATTGCTTCACTGTTAACAATTACCGGTTGTGTTCTTCTTTCTAAAAGCAGCCATGAGACAATAATTTTTAAAGATAAAAAAGAAGATGTTTTCTCTATTTTTTGTTTATTGTTGGAAAATGCAAGTATATTATTCAGCACACTGATAATAGAGTTGGATCTGATATATTTATTTACATCATCGCAAATAGAGCCATTGAGAGCAGCTGCGCATATATTTATTTGTTCTTTTGCGTTTATGTTATCTGGCCTATTAGCTTTGCTTGATAGAAGGATTATTTGGAATGCAACTACAATACTATCTTTTTGTATTATGGCATTGGCAGTCTTGTATTTGGGAAAAGCTCTATCGGGTTCATAAATGGCATAGCAAGCATAATCAGGAATATAACTGACCATCATATTAAAAAATTATTCTTTCATATAAAAACGACTGGTTTTTCCAGTCGTTTTTGTTGGGCTTCCTTTTGCGTATTTTAATAATTGTCGTAAGTTTGTCGTAAATTAGCGGTTAGCTAAGGCTTTCTTTTCAGATTGACAGAAACCATAAATGCAGTAAAGATAAAGCTTCCGGTCTGTTTTTAAGAGCAAACCTCCCCAAAACAGGGCATTTGTTTACAATTGATGCCGTTTTGATGCCGATTTAGTACTTTTTTGATTTTCTCCTTTGTGATAATAACCTCAGAAGTTAAGCAAAGGGGGGAAAGACATGTTTCCGGATTTGGCGTTAAAAGTTAAAAATCATGCCGCAAATATGGGGAGCGGATTCGTTGTTATTGCGGGCTTCCTGCTCGCAATAACAATGGTGTTTGTTATTGTTTTCGCACGCTGGAACGCAGTCAGAAACAGTTCTTCTTTCAGTATAGATACTGACAAACCGAGGGTGGAATCTTCGGTCGAAGATTCCGGCCACGTTGCGTTAGTACTGCCTGATAAGAGCGAAAATTAGAAATCTTATCAATCTTCACCGACGAATACATTCCAAGATGCAATCTCTGTATCACTTATGGTCTTCATCACGAGTTTTGCATTGTCGAGAAGATAGTCGCTGTAGCCCGAAGACCAACCGCGTTTAACCAGTTCCTTGACAATCGAGCCGCTTATTTCTTCAATAAGATCTACCTTACCCGGACTTTCTTCTTCGCTCATTTGAGAAAGCTTCAAAAGCGGCTCAGCCACGCAGCTCAAGGTGGTAAACTCCTTCATCGCTCTAAACCGCCATTTGTAGTATGGCATATACCGGCCGTTAAGAAGGAACAATGCCGCAGTAATCTTGTATATGAATTCTGTAACGCAGCAATAAGCGGCCCCGATATCACCACGTTTTATGGAGCGAACATAATTAAATTGCCCGGTTTTACCCGCCATGGCAAGGTCTGCAGCGACTTTCTTCTTTATTAGATCTTCCGGATAGAAACCCGCCCAAACTTTTCTTATAGCACTGAATTCACCCGAAGGGTCACGGAATACTTTTCCGCTGACTGCTTCGGATAAATGCATCATGGGAGTGGCAAGCCATTCCTGTGTAGTAACAGGCGCTTTTGTCATTCCCGTATGTTCAAAATAGAATTCTTCAATACTGTGTACACCGACACGGTGGCCTCTGGCACCTGTCATTATGTTGCTTGGTTCAGCCATTCCGACATCGGCTCTGTGGTTTAATATGAACTCTTCCACTGGAAGTTCATCATATGCTTTCTGAAGTTCGTCACCGATCTTCTTTTTAAGTTCTTCGGGAAGCCACAGGCAGAAGCCCGGAGCGTAGTCGTGATCACGTGAGATATAGTCATCGTATCCGAAGCATTCGGATGTCTGTCCGACCAGGCCTGCTGCTATTTCATCTTTATATTCAGCGAAGTTTTTCTCGAGCATCGGAAGACCGTACTCTTCGAAAAACACTTCTGAGATCTTAAGTCCGTTCCACATAATCAGATCAACCTTTATGCAAAAAATAAGAAGCGCTGAACAGTCAACGCTTCCTATATTTTACATTAGTTTTCTGAAATCGATTATTTCGCTGTTGCCATCTGCTGGGCCTGAACTGCGGTGATAACGATTACACCGGCAAGCTCGTCAACGCTGCATCCTCTTGAAAGGTCATTAACGGGCGCTGCAAGACCCTGAAGGAAGCTGTAAGCTTCTGCCTTACCGATTCTCTGGATGAGCTTGTAACCGATGTTTCCGGCCTCAAGGTTAGGGAAGATGAGGACGTTGGCCTGACCTGCAACGGGAGAGCCGGGAGCCTTTGATGCACCGATCTCGGGAATGATGGCGGCATCAAGCTGCAACTCGCCGTCCAAAAGGACATCAGGATACTTTTCTTTAGCGATCTTAACTGCTTCTACGACCTTGTCGACGAAGGGGTGATTTGCTGAACCCTTTGTTGAGTGGCAGAGGAAAGCAACCTTGGCTTTCTTGCCGATGAGTGCTTCAAATGATGCAGCAGATTCTGCACCGATCTCAGCGAGTTCTTCCGGTGTGGGATCCTGCATGAGTGCGCAGTCAGCGCAGAGGATAATGCCGTCTTCACCGATGGACTTGTCGGGAAGTTCGAACATGAATGCGATGGATGCGATCTTTCTTTCAGGTGCTGTCTTAATGATCTGGAGAGCAGGTCTTAACATGTCTGCAGATGTGTGGCATGCGCCTGATACGAGACCGTCAGCATCTCCTGATTTAACCATCATGATACCGAATGTGAGCTTGTCACCTGCGATGATTTCTTTTGCCTTTTCGAAAGTCATGCCTTTCTTTGCTCTGATCTCTGCAAGAAGAGTTGCATACTTATCAATCTCTGCTGACTTTGTGTGATCAAGGATCTGTACGCCTGTAAGGTCTGCACCGAGTCTTTTTGCGGAACCCATGACTTCTTCTTCAGTGCCGATGATGATGGGAGCAGCTGTTCCATCAGCGAGGACCTTTGCTGCCGCAAGTATTGTTCTGTCGTCTTCTGATTCGGGAAGAACGATTGTCTTAACGTCGCTTCTTGCTCTGTTCTGGATTGTCTCGATAAAACTCATATGCTTGTCTCCTTAAAGAAAATCGAATCCTTCAAATCTCGGTTTGCCCGGATATGTCTTTGCCTGCTCGTCGCCTCTTAAAACTCTTAATGCGGCAGCTCTCATAGCTTCGTGCTCAAGCTCGCCGGGGTAGGAGGCAATAGGCGCGATCCATCCGCATGCTTCTGTGATGCCGTCAAGAACATCCTGGAAACGCATCAGGCCGCCGGTTAAAACGATACCGTCAACTTCGCCGTGAAGAACGCATGCCATTGAACCGATCCACTTTGTGATCTGATAGATCATTGCATTCCAGATAAGCTGTGCTTTGGGATCGCCAGCTTCAACCATCTCGTGAATAGTATCTGAATTGGAAGTGCCGAACCAGGAGGAGAGACCGCCCGTAGCAAGGCAGAGGCTTCTGATCTCTTCCTTAGGTCTGTCATATAACTTTGTAAGAACGTCTGTAATAGCCATTGTTCCCATTCTTGTAGGAGTCATCGGGCCGTCTCCGCCGCTTCCGTCATTGGCATCGATCATTCTGCCGTGCTGATGCGCAGTGATCGTGATTCCGCCGTCGATGTGGCATACGATGAGGTTCATCTCGTTATATTTTTTGCCGACGCTCTTAGCATACTTATGAGCTGTTGCCCTGAGGTTAAGAGCGTGAGTGGCAGATGTTCTGTATATGCCTTTAACACCTGTGATCCTTGCAACATCCTGATATTCGTCAACAACGATGGGATCTACCATGAGAAGTCTTCCGCCGAATTCGTCGTGAAGTCTCTTTGCCATCTGTACGCCGAGCATGCTTGAGTGATATACGCCGCCCTTGGCTTCACGGACGTCGTTTATGAGTCTGTCGTCTACTTCGTATGTTCCGCCTTCGATCGGATAGCATGCGCCGCCTCTTCCTACGATGGCATCAACACCCGTAAGGTCAATGTTGTTATCTTTCAGCCACTTCATTACATATTCCATACGGTAATCCAGCTGGTCGTTAATCGTAGGGAAATTTTTTAGGATCGCTGAATCGTGGAATACGTTGCCTTCAAGAATGCTTTTCTCGTTCTCGAAAAACTCTACTTTAGTTGACGTGCTGCCGGGATTTACTACGAAAATCCTGTAAACTTTTGAATCTGACATAAAAATTTCCCTCTTTTCTTAAAGATAACTACGACAGTATACACGCAAATTGTCTGAAAAGCATTCTAAACATTACCTTAAATTTAATAAAAATCCGTTGCTTTCTTACTGAATAGTAAATAAATATTGAGTATAATAGCCACCGGAACAGGTGTTTTGACCTGACAGGGAGGATAATATGGAAGATAAAGCTTTTCGCAGGGGATTATCCGTCGCGGCAATCGTGCTGATCGTGATATCTGCGGTGTTATTGACTCTTACAAGCACAAACGGATTATTGTATGGTTCGGAAGCGGTGCTTTATGGCGTTCCTTTCGTTGCTGCAGCAGCATTGCCGCTTTTGGCAGTCCTTTTGATCCTTACGCAGTTTTACACGAGAACGGATACCATCGAAGAGATGCTTGGTGCTATCGCGGTCAGATATGCGATCTTCGGATGGTGCTTCGTCTTCGTGATCAAGCTTGCATCAATATTGCTGAATGTTTTCTTTTACGTTTTTTACACTGAGAATTTCGCAACGATATACATAATTCTCAACTCGATAAATGTTTGTGTTATCGGAACTACGGTCCTTGCATTAGCGCTTAGAAAACTTCCGGTAACCAAGATAGAGAAGAGACCCATGAAGATAGGACAGCTTCTGCTCCTTATAATGATGATGTACGGACTCACACAGGTCGGATCTCTCATGGGAATGCCGATACATTTGGCCCTGACAACTATCGGTTCTCTGACCGCTGACAGCGAGGATGCTGCAGCAGAACTCAGCAACAATCTGGTATTCTCTTCTGGCACGGTCATAAGGATCATTTCCATTGGAATACTGCCTGCTATATTTGAGGAACTCCTGTTCAGAAAGTTCCTTATTGACAGGACCATCCGTCATGGCGAATTTATCAGCTGTGCGATGTCAGGCATCATGTTCGGTCTGTGGCACGGCAATTTCCAGCAGTTCTTCTTTGCATTCTTTATTGGTGTGCTATTTGCTTTCGTGTACATAAGGACAGGTAACATAATCTACACCATGATCATGCACGCGAGCATGAATCTCGTAACATCAACCGTAACGGTCGAACTGTTTAACGCATTGATGAAGAGCATGGGAATCGATATGGCAACCGGAAATATTAATACCAATATTGATGATTCAGTTATCATAAAGTCCGTTTTGCCGATGCTTTTGCTTCTTTTGCTTTGGATCGGATTACTGGTAAGTTTCCAGATAGTCGGATTTATCATGCTTATCGTAAAACGGAAGAAATTTAAGTTGGCCGTAATGCCCGGAGAACCGGCAAGAAAGGCCATTTTGCGCACGATGACACACAGTGTTGAGATGTGGATATTCTTCTCGTTTGCATTATTGCTTTTCGTATACCAATACATACCGGATATTATTGCAACGATAATTGAACTTAACGGAAAATAATATTACCAACAAAAAGAGGTTGTCGATTAAGACAACCTCTTCTATTTGCATAATCAGTTGATATAAGATTACTTCTTGCTCTTCTTAGAAGGCTTTGTGTTAACCTTATCCTTGAGTGCCTTACCAGCCTTAAACTTAGGAGCTGTGCAAGCCTTGATCTTTGTAGCAGCACCTGTCTGAGGGTTACGGCCTGTTCTTGCAGCTCTCTCGGATGTCTCGAATGTACCGAAACCAACGAGCTGAACCTTACCCTTGTTCTGAAGCTCATCAGATACTACTTCGATGAAAGCCTTAACTGCAGCGTCAGCATCCTTCTTGGAGATGTCAGCCTTAACAGCGATTGCATCAACTAATTCTGTTCTGTTCATTATTAAATCCTCCCTGAATATGGGTTAAATACTTTGCCGGAAAGGGCTTTAGCCACCGACAATGCCGATATTATAAAGTTCTTTGACATTAAAAACAAGAGAATTTGAGGGTTTTTGAGATATTTTTTTTGAATAAAACCCATTATTTTAGGGATTTTGAGGGTGAGAGGGCGGGAGTTGACACCTGAAATGTGTTGTGATAATATTTGCACAAATGAACATATGAGCAATCGTTCATATGATAAACCGGAAGGAGAAGCGCAAATGGCACACGATCACGCAGCTTTACTGAAACATATTAAGGCTGATATGCCTTCAGATGAACTGTTACAGGACTTAGGCGATCTTTTCAAGATCTTCGGTGATACCACAAGGATCAAGATCATGTATGCGCTTTACGAAGATGAGATGTGCGTATGTGCGATTGCTGATCTTCTCGGCATGACCCAGTCTGCTATATCACATCAGCTCAAGGTTCTTAAAGCCGCCAATCTTGTTGAGAGCAGAAGAGAAGGAAAGACCATTTATTACAGTCTTGCAGATGACCATGTTAAATCTATCATCGCGCAGGGTTATGAACATTTAACAGAGTAAGTAAATTAGAAGGAGCATACATATGAAAAAGACATTTGAATTGGAAGACCTTGATTGCGCTAATTGCGCCATGAAGATGCAGGAAGCTATCTTGAAGATTCCCGGTGTACAGAACTGTGAAGTAAACTTCATTAAGCAGAAGATGACTTTGGAAGCTGATGATGCCGAATTCGACAAGATCGTAAAACTCGCTGTTAAAGCCATTGCAAAAGTAGAACCTGACTGCACCGTATTACTGTAATCACGGAAGGGATGCTCAAATGATACGGCATCCCTTTTATTTGAATCCTCAACCGGAGATATGACCATGAAGTATAAGCTCACCAAAAAGCAGAAGAAAATGACGATAAGGATAATCATTGCCCTTGCATTACTGGCGGTGATCGCAGTTACACTGCATTTTATCGAGCTTCCCTGGTGGGCTGAACTCATCCTTTATGCAATTCCTTATGCAATCGCAGGATATGATGTCCTTAAGACTGCATTCATCAATCTGATCCACGGACAGATCTTCGATGAGAAATTTCTCATGATGGTTGCGACTGTCGGTGCTTTCGGCACGGGTGAATACCCTGAAGCATCTGCCGTAATGCTCTTTTACCAGGTAGGTGAATTATTCCAAAGTATTGCTGTCGGCAGATCGAGAAAGTCCATTGCAAAGCTCATGGACATAAGACCTGACAGCGCAACCGTAATAAGAGATGGCGAAGAGATAGAAGTATCTCCCGAAGATGTTGAGGTAGGAGAGATCATAATCGTTAAACCCGGCGAAAAGATACCTTTGGACGGTGTTATCACCGAAGGTGAGAGCTCTGTCAACCAGGCAGCATTGACGGGTGAATCCGCACCTGTAGACAAGGCTTATAGTGACAACGTTATCTCGGGTACTCTGAACCTCACGGGTGTAATCAAAGTAAGAACAACATCTACATTCGGACAGAGCACTGTATCGAAGATACTGGAGCTTGTCGAGAATGCATCTGACAAGAAGGCAAAAGTTGAGAATTTCATTACCAAGTTTGCAAGATATTACACTCCTGCAGTTGTAATCGCAGCGTTGCTTCTTGCGGTCATTCCGCCGCTCTTTCTGGGCATCGGGAACTGGGAGATCTGGAAGACATGGCTTACGAGAGCATGCGTTTTTCTTGTCGTATCCTGCCCCTGTGCACTTGTAGTATCGGTTCCGTTATCGTTCTTTGGCGGTATCGGCGGTGCATCCAAAGACGGAATACTTATCAAGGGTGCCGGTTACATGGAAGTCTTATCCAAGATCGACACAGTAGTCTTTGATAAGACGGGTACGCTTACAAAGGGCGTATTTGAAGTAGATGACGTTCATCCGAACATTATCAGCTCTGCAGAACTTCTTGATATTGCCGCATGCTGCGAGAGCTTCTCGAGCCACCCCGTCGCACAGTCGATAGTAAGGGCGCACGAGGGACATATCGATAAGTCCCTGCTCGGTGATGTCAGCGAGATCGCAGGCAAGGGCGTAAAGGCTGTAGTTGACGGTAAGACATACTATTGCGGCAACGGCCAGCTCATGGATATGTGCGGCGCAGAATGGCACGACTGCCATCTGACCGGAACGATAATTCATGTTGCAAGGAAAACAGAAGGCGACGTCGAATATCTGGGACACATCATCATCAATGACCAGATCAAGGAAGATTCCGCTTCTGCGATCAAAGAACTCAAGGATGCCGGAGTTAAACGTCTTGTAATGCTTACGGGCGATAAGAAGAGCGTAGCTGAGAATGTTGCAGAAAAGCTTGGCCTTACGGGTTTCTTTGCTGAACTCCTTCCGGCTGACAAAGTCTCTAAAGTAGAAGAACTTCTTTCTACTGAAAAGGGCAGACTTGCTTTCGTAGGTGACGGTATTAACGATGCACCTGTCCTCATGCGTGCCGACTGCGGAATCGCAATGGGCGCAATGGGTTCGGACGCGGCGATTGAATCTGCCGATGTCGTCCTCATGGATGATAAGCCTTCCAAGATCGCAGATGCAATGAAGATCGCCAGAAAAACGATGAGGATCGTCTGGGAAAACATTATCTTTGCGCTCGGCGTTAAGGCTGTGATCCTTATTCTTGGAGCTTTCGGCATAGCAAACATGTGGATCGCGGTATTCGGCGATGTCGGAGTTCTCATAATTGCAATTCTCAATGCAATGAGATGCATGAAGAAAATAAGTAAATAAATAGATTTTTGTCTTGCGGTTTAAACTTTTTTGAGTAGTATTAGAACAGCTATTTAAAGGGAGGTTCTATTATGAAGTTCAAAAAAGTACTGGCTTCAATCCTGGCAGCAGGTCTTACAATGACGTGTTTTACTGCCTGCGACCTGGATGAAGACTATGACTACGAAGACGACGGTTATGAGTACGAGGAAGACGAAGACACCGACGAGACAGAGAACAATAGCGGTAATAGCGGCAGTGGTGCCGTAAGATCTGCTACTTCAATGTCAATGTCAGTCGATCAGGAATCAGGAAGTGTAAGTATCACCAGACCTGAATCTTCTGAGACAGCTATGGCAAATGATGGCAGCTGGACGATCTTCGTCTATCTCTGCGGTACTGATCTTGAATCTGAATACGGCGCTGCTACAGGTGACGTTGAAGAGATGTGCGCTGCAGCATCTTCTGACAAAGTGCGTTTTGTCATTCAGACAGGCGGAACACAGAATTGGCAGAACAGCTTTGCTACAAGCGGTTCAGGACGTTATCTCGTTCAGGACAATGACGTAGTTACTCTTGACGAATTTGATGCACGCAACATGGGCGATCCTGCAACTCTTGCAGATTTCCTTAACTGGGGTATTCAGGAATACCCTGCAGAGCACATGGGTGTTATCCTTTGGAATCACGGCGGCGGAAGCATTTCGGGTGTATGCTTCGATGAACTCAATGACAACGATTCTTTGAGCGTCCGTGAGCTCGACAGTGCTCTTTTTACTGTTTTCGAAAATATGACAGACCGTTTCGAGTTTATCGGATTCGATGCTTGCCTTATGGGAACTGTTGAGACTGCAAACATTCTTGCTTCTTATGCACGTTACATGATCGGTTCACAGGAAACAGAGCCCGGTAACGGCTGGGATTATACCGTAATTGGTAATTATCTTGCCCAGAATCCCGGTGCTAATGGTGCCGAGCTTGGAGAAGTAATTGCAGACGGTTTCTATGAATCCTGCAGGCAGACAGGCGAGGAGCAGGATGCAACACTCTCTGTTATTGAGCTTGATAAGATCAACGCTGTAGTAGAAGCATTTAACGTATTTGCAAAGGGTATGTACGAGGCAACAGAGGATACTACTGTTCTTACAAACGTTATCCGTAACATTGAGACAGCCGACAACTTCGGCGGTAACAACAGATCTGAAGGTTATACAAACATGGTTGACCTGACAGGTCTTGCATATGCATGCGGCGATTATGCTGATGCATCAGAATTAGCTGCTGCAGTTGAGGCTGCTGTTGTTTACAACAAGGTAGGTTCAACACATTCAGGCTGCTGCGGTCTTTCCATCTACTATCCTTTGGCAGTTCAGGGTTCAACAGAACTTCAGGTTTTGGAAGACATCAGCATCAGTCCATTCTATTCTTCATTCATTGACCGTCAGGATTTCAGCAGTGCCATCAACTACGATGAATCCCAGAACTACGATGACGGTACATACTGTGATGAGGAGTCAGGCTGCTACTATTTCACCGAAGGCGATACACAGTATTGCTATGACCAGAATTCAGGCGAGTACTATGCTTACGACTACAACACTGATAACTGGGTACAGACAAGCACTTCTTGCGATTACAACTCATATGACTACAGCGGATCCAATGATGACTTCGGATACGATGATGACTACTGGTTCAGCGACGACAGTTGCTGGCAGTGTGGTTCAAGCATGGAGTACGATGACAACTCCGGATGCTACCGTTCACGTTCCGCAAATAATAATCACTGGGATTATGCTGACCAGATCGAGGCTACAGGTGAGAGCCCTTACATCAAGTTCCTCAAGGCTCCTGTAATTGATAATGACGGTGTCTATTCGTTCACACTTACACCTAAGAGCGTTGACCGTACAGCTTCCGTAAGTGCTTTCGTATATCAGGTCATCGATGACGATGCACTCCTTCTCGGTGAGACAACTGATATCAACTGCGACTGGGACAAGGGTCAGTTTGAAGACGGATTTGACGGATACTGGCTCTCACTTCCCGACGGTCAGAATCTCTCGATCTCTGTAGTTGCCATTACTGATGAATATACGGTTTATTCTTCACCTATCCTTTTGAACGGTGAGGAGACAAACCTCAGATTCAAGCTCTACACAGAAGATTATTCAATCGTTGTTGAAGGTGCCTGGGACGGTATCGATGACAGCGGTGCTGCAGCTAAGTCTGTTAAGCAGATCAACTCAGGCGATAAGATCGTTCCTCTTTACACTTCAGTATCTCTCGTAGACGACAGTGATGAAGAGACACTCTGGGAAGGCGGCGAGTATGTGGTTTCCGGTTCTCTGGAGCTCACATATGCTCTTCTCGAAGAAGCAGATTATCTCTATGCATTCTGCATCGACGATATCTACAACGATTACTACATTACTGATTTTGTAGAGTTTGCAGTTGATGCCAACGGAGATACTTACTTCTACATTTACGAAGAATAAGTAAACATAAAAACTAATTAACGGTGCGGGATCATAAACAGCCTCCGCCGGCAGTTATCTGATATAATTTTCAAAGGAGTTTTTCTGCGAAAGATATGCGAGGTAACAATATGTCGGTAATGGCTTCGTTTATGGTCCCGCATCCGCCTTTAATAGTGCCTCAGGTAGGCAAAGGCGGAGAGAAACAGGTCTTAAAGACCATCGCTTCTTATGAGAGAGTTGCAGATGAGATAGCCTCTCTTTGTCCCGATACAATAGTAATCACGAGTCCGCATGCCACGATGTATGCCGACTATTTCCACATATCTCCCGGCAGTAATGCAAAAGGGTCTTTTGCGATGTTCGGCGCCTCAAATGTGCGTTTCTCGGAAGAATACGACGAAGAACTTGTCGATAAGATCTGTGAGATTGCAGATGACCATGATTTTCCCTGCGGCACTCTGGGTGAAGAGAAAAGCGAACTGGACCACGGCACGATGGTTCCTCTCTGGTTTATCCGTAACAAGTACAAAGGCGGCAAGATAGTCCGTATCGGCCTTTCGGGGCTCCCTCTGTCTGACCATTACAGATTGGGAAAGTTCATCAGGGAAGCATCTAAATCTTTAGGACGACGGGTCGTTATCGTTGCAAGTGGTGATCTTTCACATAAGCTTCAGGAATACGGTCCGTACGGCTTTGCAAAAGAAGGTCCCCAGTACGACGAACGGATAATGGACGTCATGGGACATGCTGCATTTGATGAACTGTTTGATTTCTCTGAAGATTTCTGTGACAAAGCTGCCGAGTGCGGACACCGTTCTTTTGTCATCATGGCAGGATGCTGGGACGGCCAAAAAGTTAAGACAGAAGTCTTATCTCATGAGGATGTTACCGGTGTAGGTTACGGCATTATAACTTTTTACCCTGAAGATGAATCAGGCGAACGGAAATTTCTCGATAACTATCTTGATAAACAGGAAAAAGAACTGTCCGGCAAAAGATCTGCTTCGGACATTTACGTAAGGCTTGCAAGGCTTTCTCTTGAGACATATATCAGAGAGCGCAGAAGGATAAATATTCCCAAAGATATAAGTCTTATCTCGCAGGGCGAAAACATACCTGACGAACTTCTGAACAGACAGGCAGGCGCTTTTGTATCGATACACAAATTCGGAAGACTCCGCGGCTGCATTGGAACGATAGGTCCTACCACGGATTCGATCGCGCAGGAAATCGCAAATAACGCTATAAGCGCATCTACAAGAGATCCGAGGTTTGATCCCATTACCGAAGATGAGCTTCCCATGCTTGAGATAAATGTCGACGTTTTGGGCGATGCTGAGGACATAGATTCAAAGGACCAGTTAGACGTTAAGAAATACGGTGTTATCGTATCGACCCGTGACGGCAGGAGAGGCCTCCTGCTGCCTGATCTTGAAGGTGTTGATACAGTTGATTACCAGGTAGCGATCGCAATGCAGAAGGGCGGCATCAGACCAAATGAGAAATACTGTCTCCAGAGGTTTGAAGTAGTCCGTCATGTCTGATGTCAGGAGGCAGAAAAAGTGACCAGATGCCATGTGTGTTTCAGACACTGTGATCTGAAAAGAGGAGACATCGGATTCTGCGGTGCGAGGATCGGTCTTTCTGACAGTGTCGTGCCTTCAAATTTTGGGCGCATAACCTCTCTTGCGTTAGATCCCATCGAGAAGAAACCACTTCACAGGTTTTATCCGGGTTCAAAAATACTTTCAGCCGGAAGTTACGGGTGCAACCTCAGGTGTCCTTTCTGCCAGAACAGTGAGATCTCCTGGGGCGAAGAGGCAATGAATATTGCCGTAACTGCAGAGACATTTACTCCTGAAGATCTTGTATCAATAGCAGAAAGACAGAAGAAAAACGGAAACATCGGAATTGCTTTTACTTATAACGAACCTCTTATCGGCTATGAGTTTGTAAGAGATACGGCAAAGCTCTCACATGAGAAGGGAATGAAGAACGTTATCGTCAGCAACGGTACGGCTACTCTTGCTGTGCTCGAAGAACTTGTTCCTTATATCGATGCGATGAATATCGATCTTAAATGCTTTGATGCTGATGTTTACTCAAAGGTATTGGGCGGCAGTCTTGAGATGACGATGGAGTTCATTGAAGAAGCAGTTAAGCATGCTCATGTGGAACTTACGTGTCTGATCGTTCCGGGGTTAAATGATTCGCCTGAAAAGATGCGTGAAATGGCAGGTTGGATCGCGTCTCTTAATGGAGGGAAAGACATTCCATTCCACGTATCGCGTTTCTTCCCGTGTTTTCACATGACAGACCGTCCGGCCACACCTGTAAGCACGGTTTATGAACTTGCTGAAATAGCAAGAGGATCACTTAATTACGTTTATACGGGAAATTGCTGAGAGCTGCTACATCCTGATCGTAAGGACATTCAGACCCAAAAGATTCTGATAATCGACTTCTTTGGCGATGCTGTAAACCAGTCTGATGCCGATGTTGCTGACATCATCATTGTCTTTTGTCTTTGCATGTTCCGACGGATCGAATGATCTGCAGTTATCACGGATGCGCAATGTCAGTCTGCCATCCTTAAATACGACACGGATATCAACCGAATACTTTCTGTTTGGATCCGAGAAGCCGTGTGTTACTACGTTTCCGGCCATTTCTTCCATACAAAGGCCGGCATAGAATGCCTGCTTTTTATCGATGCCTTTGTTTTTGCAGAATTCAACGATCTTGCCTGATACGTCAACGACCTCGTTGATGTTACGGACTGTGATATCGATACGGTCATCTTCTCCCGCACCGAATGATCCCGGTAATGCCATTATATCTTCAAGTGTCCGTGGAAGACGTTTTCCTGCGGCCCATGCAAAGAAGTAAACTATTGCAAAACAGATAATGCCGTTCATGATGTTTGAAATGTAGAGGCCGTCAATACGGAGAAGAGGAATCATTATAAAGCTGCAGACAACAACGCCTATTGCACCGTCGACCAAAGGAAGAACAGTGGAAAGTGCTTTCTTTTCGATCGTTTGTGCATAGCATGAAAAGTGAAGACTTATAAGTGACAGAGGCATGCAGAGAGGAAGGATCCTGAAGCCGTTTACTGTCATCTGATAAACGGGTTCTGATTTATCCTGATAGAAGAGCATTGTCAGAGGTTCTGCAAATACTACAAGAAGAATAACGATACCTATCATTATCGCCATGCATCTCGTAAATACTATCTTCATTGTGTCAGTAAGTGATCTCCTGTCCTGTTCCCCGATGCTTATTGAAAACAGCATCCTGCTTACAGCCGTCATTCCGAAAGGAATAGCCCAGATGACTGCAAGGAATGAGTTCGATGCCGCGAAAGCAGAAAGACCGACACTGCCGACGTATTTGAGAAGCAGAGCATTAATTATGATGCATCTGAACATTTCGACGAATCTTGAAAGAGCACCTGCATAACCGAGCATAGCTATGTCGGGAACATCATGCCATTTACATGCTTTGAAAGAGAATTTCCATTCGCTTTTTCCTGAAATATAGTAAAGACTGAGTACAGCCAGAAATACCCAGGATGAAATGGAAGTGCTGAGTCCAAGTCCGAAAGTACCCATGGACAGAGTTACAACGAAAATATGGTCCAAAACTCCGTTTACGACAAGACATGTGAGACTGGCGATCATTGTACGTTTCTTTTGGTTCTCAAGAGACAGGAATGCAAACAGCTGCTGACCGACTATAAATGCCGGAATGCCTATTGCCTGACCTAACATGTATTGATTGAGCATCTGAAGATCTGCCTCCTCAGATACGAACAGGCGGGTTGCTCCGGTAAATACTCCTGCTACCATTAATCCCGATGTAAGAAGAGCAAGTGCAAAAGCTATAACCAGATCTACTGTGAAAACACTGTTGATGTGTTTACGGTCCCTGGCAAGATATCTTCCGTAAAGGATCTGGGAACCGCTCACGAACATCATGCTTGCCGCATAAAGGAAGTGATTCAGAGGCCCATAAAGTCCGATGGCACTCATCGCGGTCTCGCCTATGGCATTGCTCGCGTAAAGTCCGTCAACGATTCCGTTTATGGCGGTAATTACGATAAGGAGGATCTGAAAAGGTAAAAGCCTGAAGAACAGACCGGTAAGAAGTTTGTAGTCTGATGACGAGTCTTTCATAAGCAGCCCCTCCTATATTGAGGATGATAAACAAATATGACCTGCTATGGAAGAAGAGAATCCCAGTTTTTACATATGTGTCGATGAAAGTTTATATTTCCATTCTGCACCTCACAGTTTTTATGCGTTTTGGGTCAAATATGCTATATTAATGCTCATAAGGGAAGGGAGATCGGGAAAATGGCAGTATTATGCAGTAATTGTGCAGGCAAACTAATCTTCAATCCGGCTACACAAAGGCTGGAGTGTGCCACATGCGGAAGCTCTTTCAGGCCTGAAGATGTTGAAGATAAGAATGCCGAACTTCATTCGAAGTATTACGACACAAGAGTTTACGTCTGCAGTCATTGTGGTGCGGAAGTTATCACGAGTGATACGGAAGCGTCTTCTTTTTGTGTTTATTGTGGTAATCCTGCCATTGTTTTTGACAGGATCTCGAAGGAATATAAACCGGACGGACTTATTCCGTTCCAGGTAACCAAAGAGGAAGCAATTAAAAATATCAAGGAAAGGTTTCACAGGAATCCGATGGTGCCCAAAGAGATCATGGGTAAGTGTGTTTCTGAAAATATCCGGGGAATTTATGTTCCTTACTGGGTGATCAATGCGGATTATACCGAAGCGGATTATTTGAGCGGAGAGGTCAAGCGCGGTAAAAGCAAAGTTACAAAATACTATTCCAGAGCCGGAGAAATCACGGTAAAGAATGTGCCGATCGACGGTTCAAAAATACTTAGCGACGATATAAGCCGTAAACTTGAACCATTCTATCTTGAGGATTCCAAAACATTTGACGAGGATTATCTTAACGGTTTCTATTCGAATACTTCGGATATGACTTACTTTGATCTTAAAAAATCTGCTGCTTACAGATGTCATAAGATGTTCGCGGATGAAATAGTAAAAACCGTCAAGGCTAAAAATGTAAAGATACAGGATTCTATATATTGGGTCGATATTTATGACGATCCCATTTACATGATGTTCCCTGTTTGGTTTTTCACTTTTAAATACAAAGATAAGCCTTACACGATTCTGGTTAACGGACAATCAGGTAAAGTCGCCGGAACAATGCCGTGGCACAAAAATCGCGTTGTTGCTTTAGCCGTAACGACTTTCGTTCTTGTCATGACTGTTATTGTATTGAGTATTCTCGGCGTTATAAATAACTGGTTGCTTTTCGCATCGGTTGCTCCGTATGTTCTTGCGGGGATAACCCTGCTGGGGACGTATTCATTCACACGCGGAATTTCCGGCTTGAGCAGAATATATAAGAATCTCAGGCTTACTCAATCGGAAGACATCTTTAAGTATGTAAAGAAAAGACAGGGGTGATGTATATGAATGACAGCGCTTTTTTTATGAATGTTGTATTTATAGGAATGCTTGTATTTACAGGTATATCCATCACTATGTTCGTTGTTTTTAAGATACTTAACAGATTCAATGATTTCGGTGATTCCTTCTGCAAAATGGATGATTATGCTCCTAGAGCTATTCATTTTCTCCGTGATATTGATGATGTTCCTTCAAACGAAAAACGTTTTCTTTTTGCTGAATTTGGCGAAAATCCTTATGAAGGCAGACAACATACGATTCCTGAGCAGCTTCTCAAGAATGCTAAAAAAGAATCTATTGAAGAGCAATTTGATCAGAATATGGAGAAATATACATGAAGAAGATAGGTCTGGTCGGCGGTACGGGTCCCGAATCGACCTTGATGTACTATAAAGAACTTAATTCCAGGATCGATAAGATCAAGGACGGCAAAGCCATGCCCGATATCGTGATCGAGAGCGTCAACTTCAGAAAGGCATGGGATTATGTCTGTTCTGAAAGATATGACCTTCTGACAGATTATCTTGCTGAAAAAGTTACTTGCCTTCAAAACAGCGGCGCTGAAGTAATAACTCTTACTGCCGTGACCATGCACTTAGTCATTGATGACATCATCGCGAAAACAAATGCTGACCTTATCAGTATCCCTAAGGCTGTATGTAAGGAAGCTTTATCTGCAGGCTATAAAAAAATAGGTCTTCTCGGAACCATCTTTACGATGGAAAAGGACTATATGAAAAAAGATTTCCTGGAAGCCGGGATCGAAGTCTGTGTGCCGGATAAAGAAGACAGGGATCTTGTAGCAAAAAGGATCTATGAAGAGCTTGAGGCCGGCATAGTCAAAGAATCAACCCTTAAAGAACTGCAGGATATAATTGCCAAAATGCGCGATGAAAACGGTATCAAGGCTGTCGTCTTAGGCTGCACGGAACTTCCGCTTATCCTGAACCCCGGTAACTGTCCCGTACCTTGTCTGGACAGTGTTGAGATCCATATAAATGAGCTTATAAAGCTTGCAATTTAAAGCTTTTAATTTGTCCTCAAAAAACTCTTGAAAACAATTTTTAATTACATTAGTCTTCTCTTTGGACGTCCAAATCTTTAACAAGACGAGGCATTTTATGACCAAAGAACAACTGCACTCATTTATTGAGAATTCTAAAGGAAACGAGAGTAATATCTGTCAGATCCATGCAATAAAAGACGGTAAGACGGTATATGAAGACTGCTGGCGCGGATTTAGGCCGGAAGATGCCATGCATGTTATGTCGGTAACCAAAGGCGTAATGGCGTTTCTTACCGGAATTGCGATCGGAAAAGGCTATATCAAAAACACTGATCAGAAAGTAATCGAGTTTTTCCCGGGCTATGCCGTCAAGAGAGGCGAGAAGACCATATACGATGTAACTCTAAAGCATCTCCTGACAATGACGGCGCCATATAAATACCGTTCGGAACCCTGGACCAAAGTGTGTACGTCTGATGACTGGACAAAGGCAACTCTTGACCTTCTCGGAGGCCGTTCAGGCATTACGGGCGAATTCAAATACGCAACTCTCGGAATACAGATCCTTGCAGGAGTTATTGAGAATGCTACAGGGGAGAAGCTCATTGACTTTGCAAACCGCAATCTCTTTTTGCCGCTGGGCATACCTGAGCATGTGATACACGGTGACAGTTCCAAAGAAGACCAGTTTGATTTTGTGATGAATAAGAATCCCAGAAAGAACGAATGGTATTCAGATCCTAAAGATGTTGTAACAGCCGGCTGGGGATTATGCCTGTCAGCTCAGGATATGGCAAAACTCGGTGAGCTCGTATTGGACAATGGCAGGGATATAATCCCCGAAAGCTATATTACTGACATGCTCACACCCAAGCTGAAACTTGGAGAACGCTTTGGTCATATGGGGTACGGTTATCTGTGGTATAAGCCCGTAGAAGACCATGAAGCATATGCGGCGATAGGCGACGGCGGGAACATTATCTATGTGAACAGAAAAGAGAATGTTTCTGTAGGAATCACAGGAACATTCAAGCCTTTGATATTCGACAGGTTCGATTTCATCGAGAATAACGTCCTGCCGCTTATCTGAATTCATGTTGTATAATAGCGCCAATACTTTCCGGAGGCATTTATGAAACGAATTAACGGAGCCATAGCTTTAATACTTGCAGGAGCAATGCTGCTTGCTACGTGCGACAAAGGACAGGGAACTGTTACGGATGAATCTTCTGCTGACTCTTCGGCAACGGTATCTTCAGGTGATACGGAAACATCACAGACCGGTTCTTTTGAAGGAGCAACTGGCGGATCACATTCAACTTCAGTCCTTACCGAGTTCGGCCGAGGCTATGAAGGCATAGAGGGAACCGGTGATTACAACTATGGTGAAGCCCTTCAGAAATCATTACTCTTCTATGAACTTCAGAGAAGCGGAGTGCTTCCGGAACAGACAAGATGCAACTGGAGAGGTGATTCAGGCCTTACTGACGGCGCTGACAACAACCTTGATCTTACCGGCGGATGGTATGACGCTGGTGACAATGTAAAGTTCAATCTCCCGATGGCATATTCTGCTGCCATGCTCGGCTGGTCTGTCTACGAAGACCGTGAGGCATATGAACAGAGCGGCCAGCTTGAATATATCCTCGGAGATATCAGGTGGGTCACGGATTACCTTATCAAGTGTCACCCTGAAGATGAGGTATTCTACTATCAGGTAGGCGACGGAAATGCGGATCACTCGTGGTGGGGACCTTGTGAGGTCATGACAATGAACAGGCCTTCTTACTGTGTAACGAGGGATAACCCGGGTTCTGCAGTAGTCGGAGAGGCCGCAGCTGCATTGGCGGTTGCTTCCATCGTGTTTGAGGATACGGACAAGGAATATGCCGCGCTTTGTCTTGAACACGCAGAAAGCCTTTATGCATTTTCCGATTCGACAAGAAGTGATTCCGGATATACTGCAGCAAACGGTTTCTATAATTCATGGAGCGGATATTACGATGAACTTGCCTGGGCAGGCTGCTGGCTCTATCTTGCCACAGATGACAAGGCTTATCTTGATAACGCTAAAGCCTGCATCAAAGAAGCTAACCAGGACTATAACTGGGCTCTTTGCTGGGATGACGTCCACGTTGGTGCCGATCTATTGCTTGCAAAGATCACGAAGGAGAATGTCTACAAGGATGCGGTCCAAAAGCACTTGGATTTCTGGTCCTGCGGTACGTCAGACGGTGAGAGGATAACTTATTCACCTAAGGGTCTTGCATGGCTTGACCAGTGGGGTTCACTCAGATATTCAACTACTACTGCTTTTGTTGCATCCGTATACTGCAGATGGGAAGGCTGTCCTTCAGACAAAGTATCTGTTTATTGGGATTTTGCAGAGTCCCAGGCAAACTATGCATTGGGATCTTCAGGCAGATCTTTTGTTTGCGGCTTCGGCGAAAACGCACCTGAGCATCCGCATCACAGAACAAGCCAGGGTTCTTACTGTGACAACATGAATGAACCCGGTGAAGCAAGACATACGTTGTATGGCGCTCTTGTAGGCGGCCCTGATGCATCTGACGGCTATACGGATACTGTAAGCGATTACAACAAAAATGAAGTTGCATGCGACTACAATGCGGGTTTCACGGGCCTTATGGCTGCAATGTATTCAAAGTATCACGGCCAGACTCTTATTGACTTCGGTGCCGTAGAAGAAGTTCCTTCTGATGAATACTCCACTGAATGCGGCATCAATGTTGAAGGCCCCGGCTTTGTTGAAATAAAGGCTTTCATTTACAACAAGACCGCATGGCCTGCAAGAGCAGCCGAGAATCTTGAATTCAGATATTTCGTTGATCTTTCGGAGGTCTTTGAAGCCGGAGGCAACATCACCGATATAAGCGTCAGTATGAACTACATCCAGATGGGCAAAGTTGACGGCCTTAAGGTCTGGAATGAGGAAAACCACATCTATTATGTATCTGTAGTTTTCGACGACGGCAAATTAAGTCCGGTAGGACAGTCTTATTACAAATCAGAGATACAGGTGAGGATCTCAAACGAAAGCGGTGTGTGGGATAACAGCAACGATTATTCTTATAACTACGGCGCTGTCCTTATGGATGACGGCGAGCTGGTATACGGAGTCCTTCCTGACGGTGAAGGCAGCGGTTCAGGAGGATCTGCAGGCGGTTCATTACCGGCCCAGACCACCGCGCCTACGCAGAACCACTCTGCAGGCGGTCAGGCAGCCGTAGGAGATCTTCAGGTCACAATGACTTATAACGATAATTCTTCCAGCGCAAATGCCATAGCAGGAACACTGGAGATCAAGAATACCGGCAGTGATCCTGTCGATCTGTCCGGCCTTTGGATCAATTACTACTTTACAGCCGATGGCGGTAATATGGTGTTTGACTGTTATCACGCTGCGATCAACTCTTCTTCCGGCCAGTATACGGCACTTACTGATAATGTAACTGGTGAGTTTTTCTCCTGTTCCGGAGAAGACAGGGATACATGTCTTTCCATCTGTCCCGGAACGGGCACTCTTGAAGATGGTGACACGCTGACGATAAGTTTCAGCTGCCACAAGAGTAACTGGGAGAACATGGATCTTTCCAACGACTGGTCGCACAAGAGCGTTGATAATATCGAAATAGTCGCTTAAACCCGGAAAAACGCAAAAAACAAACGGAAAAAATTAATGGGGCAGTTGCGAAACTGTCCCATTAATCGCTTTGCAAAAATATTGCTGAATCGTAAAATCTAAGCAGAAAGATTTTCGAGGTAGCAGTATGATCAGATTTAAGACTTACAGTGCGATAAAGCCTGTTTCATGTGAGATTATCGAGAGTTCCGTCAGGGATAATCCCGGCAAGGAGATAATCTTCGTCGCGCCTGAATTTTCCAAGGCGCAGGTAGAGCGTGAAGTTCTCGGCTTTAAGGAGAGCGTTGCCCATTTGGGCAATACCATCGATACAGGAAGCGGACTTCTTACATTGTCGTCTTCGCTGGTGTCAGGTGACGTCTTAAGTTTCCGTAAGCTTGCCGGCAACATCCTTGATGACCTTGGCACAAACTATGTTGCCGAGGGCGGCGAGATAATGCTCCGCAACGCTATCTATAACATCCTTGCAACCAACAAAAACAAACTGAATGCATTCGGCACATTATCTTCAAGAATAGACTACATCAACATGATGATCGCCCTGCTTGGAGATTTCTCCAGATACGGCGTCGGAATCGAGGATATCGACAAGGCCATTAAGGCTCTTGAGAACACATCATCAACGGTCGCTTTTATCAACAAGCTCAAGGATCTTCACCTTATCATGAGCGAGCTTGAAGAGCTTAATGGCAGGTATGGCCTTAATCTTCTTAGAGAGCCCATCGCTCTGGCATGTGACAAACTGTCTTCATTCATCTCGGGAGAGCTCAAGACCAGGCGCAGAAGCGCTCTGGACCAGCTTAAGAATTCGGTTATCGTTTTCGTCGGATTTGGTGCTACACGTATGCTTACTCCCAAGGAGATAAGACTGGTCTCTCTTTTGTCCGAATTAGGATGCGAAGTAGAGTTTAATGTTCTTACAGGCAATGCTGACACAAAGTTTTCTTCCGTTTATAAGAACGGTGAAGATTTCCGTGCAATGCTTGAAGGTCTCGGCGCTTCAGGAAAAGAGATCGCTATTTCGGATAATGCTCCTGAATTAAAGACTCTGATAGAGGGCATTGCCACTGACATCAAGCCTGAAAGATTTGACACGGCAGGCAAGGTCAGACTTGCCGAGCTTGCAGGCATCGATGACAGAGTCGGATATATCTTCAGTGAGATCATTGACCTTACAAGAAACCATGGTTACAGATACCGTGACATCAGGATCATTTGCTGCAATGAAGACATCATGACCAGGATGAGGAGCACCGCCGAGATCTATGGCCTGGATGTCTTTATAGACCGCAAGATCGCTTTGGGCGGAACGGTAGTTCCATACATGATGCAGATTCTCCTTGAACTTCCGAGATACGGATATACGCTTGATCTGATAATGAAGGCCATGCGTTCCGGAATGCTCAGGATCCCTCCGTACATTGCCGACAGTTTTGAGAATTACTGCTATGCAAAAAACATCATGGATCAGGGAAGGATCTTTGATCCTGAAGCTTATGCCGATCCTGACGATGGGAATGCCAAAAAGCGTAAGCTCTGGATATTTGAGAATACCGTACCCGGATATAAGGAAGGCTTCGTAGACAGCGGAAAGTTCTTCTACGAATACGTGGTCGTCCGTTCGCTCATTCCGTTGAAGGAGGCATGCGAATCCATTTACGGTGAGAAGACTCTTTCCGGCAAGGCAATGGCTAGCCTCAAATATCTCGACAGTGCGCGTGGATTCATTGAGCCTTTGAGAGACGAGTTTTCTGCAAGAGGCGACGATGCTGCGGCTGTTGCATTGGTCAGAGGATACGATGAACTTGTAAGCCTCCTGATGTGTTCCACACATGAGATGAATAATTGCGAGATCAGCCAGAAGGATTTCATTTCGATGATCCGTACTGACATGAGGAACCGCACGGAAGGAACGATCCCTCTGAAAGTAGACTCAATTGAGATAACAACACCCGAGCATGCCTTTGTAACGCCCTGTAAGGTGCTCTTCATCATCGGCGCACAGAAAGATAACTTCCCGTACATGAGGATGCGAGAGGGCCTTCTGAGCGGCATAGAACTTAAGGAGTTATCAGCTTCAACCGAAGACATAGAACTTCCTGATAAAGCCGAGAGCAAGATGAGGGAAGAATTCGTGACCGCATGTCTTGATCTTGGTGCTGCTACAGATCTTATTTACATGGTCCATGAATACGGTACTCCCAAGAGCCGCATATTCGAATATCTTGAACTGTATGTCGATGAGAAATTCCACATCGTCAATACTTTCAAGAATCCCGTTGCGGGACAGGCAGTGAAGTTCAGGCATGATTATGAGAAGTCTAAGATCCCTGTCGACATCATGGACAGACTTCTTACAAACAGGAAAGAAGACGGCACCAAGGGCAAGATCATCTATGCGAGCGTTTCCTCGATCGAAAGCTACAGACAGTGTGCTTTCCAGTTTATGCTCGACAGAGAGCTCAGGATAAGCCCGAGAGAAGATAACACGAGGATATTGTCGAACTCATTCGGAAGCCTTATCCACGGCATGTTTGAGAAAGCATACGGAACACTGCGTGATGAAAGCGGTAAAGATCCTGATAAGTTTAAAAAGTTGGCTCAGGAACTGCTTGATGACGAGCAGAAATACAATGAATTTGCAGATATGTGTCTTAAAGCTGCAGGCTCTTCGAGAGCATCTTTCGGTTCAGTAGATAAAGAAGGAAATCCCAAGGATAAAGTCTTTGAGATGGATACATACGCAAAACTCAGAAGAATGTTTACCAAGATGTTCCGCGATGTTTTATCTGACTCAATATCGACAGGGTTTGTTCCTGAAGGCGTAGAAGAGAAGATAGGTCAGGGTAATCTTGTGCTCGATGTACCTTACGAAGGAATCGATCTCAGATTCAGCGGATCCATCGACAGATACGATATAAAGAATTCTGATGACGGAAAGATCCATGTCAGAACAATCGATTATAAGAGCGGTGATAAGGCAGTTGATTCTTCAGAGCTTCTTAACGGAACGCAGATCCAGCTTCCCGCATATTCAGGAGCGATCCTTGATATGAATGCCAAAGCAGGAAAAGATGCCGTCATTGACGATTACGGATATGTTCTCGTAGGTCTTAAGGCCAATGACAATGGAGAGCCTCTCGTATGTCTGCCGCAGCTTGCCGGATATAACGATGAAGCCGTAAAGATAGCGATCAATTATTCGAAGCACATTATCAAGGAAAGTATCGATCAGATAGCAGAAGGCAAGGCTGATGCGATAACTGCGGAACCTCATATTAAGCTCTGTAGTTTCTGCAGTTACAGAGGATACTGCGGTAACGATCCGTCCTTCTCAAAGGGCAGGGCACAGATCAATACAAGCAGCAGCAGTGAATACGGAAAAGTTGTTACCAACTGTGAGAAATCGGCAGAGCCCACGAAGTCAGGAAAACCCAGAAAAGACTATGGCTACGATGACGTTACCAAGAAGATAGGTGCTGATAAGAACATGAGTAAAGACGACAGACGCGCCATCCTTGCGATGAAGGATATCCTTGAAGGAAAAAGCGCTGAAGAAAGTGGAAAGGAGGAGTAAGTTATGAAGTTTTCAGATGAACAGAATGCGATCATAAACGCAAAGCTTGATAACAATCTCGTTTCCGCTTCCGCAGGCTCCGGCAAGACAACGGTCCTTACAGCAAGAATAGGTGATGAGGTAATGAGCGGTGCATTATCAGTGGATGCGATGCTCGTTGCTACGTTTACGGAAGATGCGGCAGCTCACATGTCCGAGAAGATCGAAGAAAAACTCAGGTCATTAAGAAACGAAGCAGCAGCAAACGGTAATACTGAACTTGCTTCACGCCTGTCATCACAGATCGATCTTTTGCCTAATGCATATATCCAGACAATGCACGGATTCTGTTCCCGTGTCATTAAGGAAAAGGGATATCTTCTTGCAGACGGCCCCATGGCTGAATTTACCGATCCGTCATGCAGGATCATCACTGAGAGCGAGCAGGGAGTGCTTCTCCAGTCGGCAGTGGATTATGCCATCCGTGATCTTTATGCTGACTGCAAAACTGAAGACGATCCTTTCATACGGTTTACCAGAAGATTCGGTGACGGAAGAAGCGACATGACGCTTGTAAACATTGTAACAAGCACATATAAGACATTGCGAAGCCTTCCTGATTATCTCGATAAGTGCGAAGAGTTTGTCAAAGAACGCAAAGAGCGCGATGCCAAAGGTCTGGTCATGTTCTTTGAAGGAGATAATGATATTCCGGGAAGGATCGTGAAGTATCTTACGGATATCAGAGAGATACTTTTAAGCAGCGATTTTGCATCCATGCTTGAGTCTCATGACACTTATCAGATCGTTGAAGAATATACCAACGACGAATTCATCCATGAGGTTTCAGGCAGGATCGGTCAGGTAGTTGAAGATTACAAGACACACAAGGGTGCAGATTTCTTCGGATATCTGAAGCCGATAAAAGAGTTGTCATCCCTTAACTTCAAAGGTCTTTTCAGGAATGCTGACCTTAAGGGCGATGACAGTCCGCTTTTTGCATTGATCTCACTCAGACATTTTGTCGATTCCGGAAAGTGGGCCGACACCAAGTATGACAACCCGCTTGATCTTCCTGAAGAATACGGAAATCTCATGGGATTTGATCTTGAGACCATTCTTGCAAACCAGAAGGCAGGAACCGAAGCATCCGAATGCTTTGTAGAGCTGCTTAAGAGAACGGATAAGTTCTATTCGGAATTGAAGAACGGCATGCACGGAATGGATTATTCAGACCTTGAGCATACTGCTTATGAGATCCTGAAAACCGATGAGGCATCTGAATTCTACCGCGCGAAATTCATTGAGATCTTTGTCGATGAATATCAGGACAATACAAGACTCCAGGATAAGATAATCGAGACATTTGAACGCAAAGAAGGAAACGTTTTCAGAGTCGGCGACATCAAGCAGAGCATCTATAAGTTCCGTTTTGCAGATCCGAAGATCTTCGGCAGCAGAATGGATACTTACAGCAGTGATCCGTCGAAGGGAAAGGTTCACTATCTCAAAGAGAATCACAGAAGCACATGTGAGATCCTTGCTTTTGCAAACTATGTCTTCGGACAGACAATGAGCAGGGAAGCATCAGAGATCGAATACGACGATACCCAGCGTCTTAGTAAGGCAGTTGAGTCAAAGCACGGTTCCATACCAAGAATCGTTGTTGCTGATAAAGGACTTCCGAAGAGCGAAGACGGCGACAGGACAGAGCCTGATACAAAGGCTGTATTCGCCGCAGTCGAGAGCGAAGTCAGAAGATATCTTGAGGAGTGCACGAGAGTAGACGGAAGCAAAACAGAGTTCAAGGACATCTGCATTCTTACAGCATCGAATAACCAGGCCGAGAATATCGCGAGATATCTTAACGGCTGCACGCTCAAAGACGGAAGAAAGATCGAAGCATCAGGCCGGTTTACGACAGATGTTTTTGAAGACCGTGACATACACAGGCTCATCAATTTCCTCATCTGTCTCGGCAACGAGTACAGAGATGAATACCTTGCAGGTGTCATGCTTTCCAACTATAAGTTCTCGAACTTCACTGTAGAAGAACTTGCTTCGATCCAGGCATTCATCCACGAGCTTGAAGGTCCTTCACTCGATAAGGAACCTCTGATGTTAAGACTGAGAGTTTATATTGATAAGTGTGACTCTGAACTTGCATCACGCGTTAAGGGATTCGTAGATGTCTTTGACAGGATAAGAATGAGTTCGATGGTAACGGATATTGATGACATAATAGAACTCATCTACCGCGAGACCGGAATCAAGGCTACGCTTGAGGCAAGAGAAGGCGACAGCAGTAAGTTTGACGTCTTTAAGGACTGGCTGTCTGAGAGCTTCAAGAGAAGAGGTTCTGACGTATCAGGCATATCTTCTGAACTTGAGCAGATGAAGATACAGATCAAGAAAGCTGATATAGAGATCGTTGATGCAAACAAGAATAAGATCACGACCATGACGGTGCACAAGAGCAAAGGTCTTGAATACCCGTTTGTCATTCTTGTTGCGACAGGCGGACAGGATGAGAGGAAGGATAATCTCTCGAGCATCATGTTCGACCGTGACGACGGTTTTATCACGGAAGATTACGACTTCGACAACATTACCAGAAGCCATTCTTTTGAGCAGTACATTTACAAAATGAAGATGAGGCTTGCTTCAAATTCGGAGACGGTAAGGCTCCTTTATGTTGCACTGACCAGGGCAGAAGAGAGCTTGTCTGTAATTACATGCTGTGATTTCACTGACGACGGAAAATCGAGTGCGATCAGAAAAGCTTTCACTCAGGCAGTGGATTACGAAGATGCGGCATTCGACAAACGTCACTGGCTTGCAGGAGACATGAAACTTCCATATTGCCTTTTCAGCGCGCTTGCCAGAAGTGAAGACGGAGATGAGTTAAGAGACCTTGCAAGATCAGGTGATCTTAAGCCGTCTAATGCGGTCCCGTTCTTTGACCTCGAAGGCAACAAGACTAAGGGTTACGAAGTCGTAAAGGTGCCTGCTGACAAGGTCATAGAACTCTACGATGCACATAACCAGGCAAACCGGGGTGAAGAGAAGGAAGATGAGAAGAAAGAAGATGATAAGGATCTCTTCGATCCGGAAGGAAAACTGATCCTTCCTCCTTATGAGCATCAGGAGAGTGTTGATATTCCGTTCAAGGTTTCCGTTACCGGAATCGGCGGGGAAGGAAAGCCTTCTGATACAACGCATGTCGACCTTCAGATCAGGGGCATTGATGATTTTGAAAGTGCCAATATTTCGATGCTTACTGCTGCCAACAAAGGTACGATACTCCACAGGATAATGAGATTCATTGATCTTGAAGGATTAAGGGAAGGCAACATTTCTTTTGAAGACGAGATCAAAGAACTCATAAAGTCCGGTTATCTTAATATCTGCACCCCTGCAGATGCCATGGAAGTCGCTTCTGAATTTGAAGAAGGCATAATGGCATTCTGCAAAGACGGCAGATGTGAAGACATCGTAAGAAGTTTTGAAGATGGATCTGCCCGTTCCGAGAAACCGATCGTATTTGCGGTCTACATCAATGGCAATGAAGGCGATTCGGCGCTTGTCCAGGGAATCATCGACCTGATCTATAAGACATCTGAAGGTTATACGATCCTCGACTATAAGACGGACCGCTTGAGCGGCAAAAACCCTGAAGAACGGGCCAAAGAAGCAAGGGAGAGACATGCGTTCCAGCTTAACAGCTATGCTGCAGCATGCGAAGAGGACGGCGTGAAGGTCGTTCACAAGCTTTTGTATCTTGTCCGTTACGGGGAGTTTGTCGAAGTTTAATTACCGGACCTCTTTTTGCCGGCATCGCGTTTTCTGATGGCACGGAAGAAGTCGAGCATCATCTGTGAGCATTCTTTTTCAAGGATGCCGCCTTCGAATTCGACTTTGTGGTTATGTCCGTGAGAGACTTCGAAAATATCATTGCAGGATACGACCGCGCCGCTCTTGGGTTCATAGGCTCCGAAATAGACCTTGCGTATCCTGGACTGGATGATAGCGCCCGAACACATAGTGCAGGGTTCAAGCGTTACATACATGTCGAAATCTTCAAGTCTCCAGTCGCCGAGTTTTTTGCACGCTTTATCTATTGCCATCACTTCGGCGTGTGCGAGTGCGTTACCGCGTGTAAGTCTTAAGTTATGGGATCTGACATAGATCTTGCCGTCTTTTACAAGCACGCATCCGATGGGGCATTCTCCAAGATCTATGGCCTTTTCGGCTTCTCTTATGGCCTCGAGCATAAACCTCTCGTTGTCATTCGAAGGTTTTAAGTCGGGATATAACCTGGATCTGGATTTCGGCACGGATATTCCTCTCTGGTCATCGGGTGATAGGAAAGATGATACAGACGGTGAGACAGAAGTGTCAAGTGACTTGTAAATTATGCTTGACGAGTAACAAATAGCATATTATAATTAACGCTTGCTATAAGCAGAACTATGCCTACACAAAGGGAATGCCGTATTTACGGCCTGTTTCAAACCATTATCCCTGTAATTCGTTAAGGCGGTCTGGTCAGCTTAGAGCTCATACTTCAAAGACAAAGGATGATTATTTGATGGCAACTAAACAAGGTATGTGCAGAAACTGCGGTTCGCTGGTTATGTTCGATGACAGAGACGAACTTTGCGAGTGCGTATTCTGCAATTGTGTTTTCCCTGCTAAGGAAGCAGCAGAACTTCTTGAGAATCCTGACGGACACGAATTCAAGAACGAGAAGTTTGAGAAGACGGAAGGTTCAAAGCATTATTATTCAACTCCCGTAATGCCTGACGTTGTAGAGAAGGCAGTTCAGAGGGATAAGGTTTCAAAAACACAGACTGATTCAGCTAAGCTTAAGCCCAATGAATTCGAGATCTCGCCTAACGATGTTAAGGCTCCCAAGAAGCTCATTATCGGAATGGCAGCAGGTGCGCTCGTTGTCGTAGCTATCATTATGGCTATCGCTTTACCGCTGTATTTCAACCGCAAGGCGCTGAAGCAGGCCATTATTGCCGATATAGGAAATGTTTTCGATAACGCAGACACAGAAGAAACATCTTTCACAAATTTTGATTACAAGCAGTTCAACATCTACGGACTTTCATGTCAGTATGTAAAGCTCGGTCTTTCTGATGAGATCACCGAGGATCAGGCAAAGACACTTTATTCCAACTACGCTCAGCTCCGTACGGAGAAGCGCGGTGAGGAATCAGGTGAGGTTGAGATGTATATCTACACTCCTGATACGATCTTCTTCGTAACAAAAGACGGCGTTACAACGGATGTTCAGACTCCCGTTGAGATCCTGCCGGCAGAGACAACAAAATAATATCCAAAAGCCGTTAAGGTAACGGCACAGATGTTATTAGGACAAAGCACATTGATAATCTACGAGGTGATCCATATATGACAGATTTCGAGAAAGCACTGGCACAGGCAAAGAAATTCGCAGAGAAGAACGAGAACCAGATCTCTGAGGCAGAATTCGAGACACTCACAGATTCATTCAAGATCGAACCCGATGAGATGATCAATCTCAGAGCAGAGCTTGAGAACAGCGGCGTCATGATCAGCGATCCCGATCTGGGTGCTGACGACGACGGAGTAGATACGGACGGCGAAGATGCCAATGTCGTAGATGACTCGGTCAAGATGTATCTCAAAGAAATCGGTAAGATCGAACTCCTTGATGCAGAGCAGGAGAAAGAGATCGCCCAGAGAATGGCAAAGGGTGACGAAGAGGCTAAGGAACTCCTCATCAACTCCAACCTGAGACTCGTTGTATCCATCGCAAAGAAATACATGAACCGTGGTCTTTCACTTCTGGACCTTATTCAGGAAGGTAACATCGGTCTTATCAAGGCTGTTGATAAGTTCGATTACACAAAGGGATTCAAGTTCTCCACATATGCAACATGGTGGATCCGTCAGGCTATCACCAGAGCCATTGCTGACCAGGCAAGAACGATCAGAATTCCCGTACATATGGTTGAGACCATCAACAAACTTACAAGAGTACAGCGTCAGCTCGTTCAGGATCTCGGCAGAGAGCCTACTACAGAAGAACTTGCTGAAGCCATGGGCATGGAAGTATCCAAGATCAGAGAGATCCAGAAGATCTCACAGGATCCTATCTCAATTGATAAACCTGTCGGTGAGGAAGAAGACAGCCATCTGGTTGACTTCATCTCCAACGATGAGCTCGCTGCACCTGAAGAAGAGGTTGCAAGGATCCTTCTTAAGGAAGACCTCATCCAGGCTCTTAACGGTCTGACAGACAGAGAAAGAAGAGTCATCGAGTTGAGATTCGGTCTTAAGGACGGAGTTCCGATGACATTGGAGCAGGTCGGCAAGAAGCTTGGCGTTACACGTGAGCGTATCAGACAGATCGAGGCAAAAGCTATCAGAAAGCTTAACAGATCACCTAAGTCAAAGAAGCTCGAAGGCTATTCAGACTGATAAGTTTGGTTCTTTAACGGCCTTCCGTAACGGGGACAGATAAAGTGGCAGACCGCAGGCGATATTCATTTTACAGAGGCTTGTTTACAGGGGACGTTTTGAATTTTTCAAAGCGTTCCCCTTTTGTCAAGGAGATAATGTTCGAGAGGATCTATCCGACGAAGGTCATCCTTCCGATGAAGATGCACTATGGTGTTCCCGCAGTGCCCACGGTTAAGGTCGGCGATTATGTACGCATGGGCCAGTGTGTGGGAGTTCCTGAGAAAGGTTCATTCTCCGTTCCCGTTCACAGCGGTATTTCCGGAAAAGTAACTGATATTTCAGATATCAGACTTCCAAACGGTATCCTGACTCCTGCAGTTACGATCAAGAATGACATGAAGAGAGCAAGGCTTGATTCAGTCAGACCGAGATCAGGTTTTAAGCTTTCTGCAACTGAAGCAATAAGCGTCATAAGAGATGCCGGCATATGCGGCATGGGCGGAGAGGGCATTCCCACTGCAGCAAAGCTCAGAAGAGCAAGGACGGAAGTTGTAAAAGACTTTCTGGTCAACTGCCTTCAGAGTGAGCCTTATTCCACGTCAGACCTCGTTGCGATCACGGAGTATCCCGATTATGTTGTCCTGGGCGCAAGCGCTTGTGCAAGAGCCGTAGGCGCTTCCAGATGCATATTCCTCATTTCCGAGAACAGAAGGGAACAGAGGAAGGCTCTTCAGAATTCCATCGACAAGATCAAGGATGACTTTAAAGACCTTGAGTATGACATAAAGCTTTTCAGGGAAAGATTCCCCCAGGGTTACTACAGACTTGTGGCAAGGGCACTTTACGGTAAGAATCTTGCGGCAGGTGAGACTATCGAGAAGTCATGCAGCGCAGTTTTGTTCAACTGTTCCACGATGCTCGCATGCTGGGAGGCGTTATCCGATAACATACCCATGATGAGCAGGATCGTATCCGTTACAGGAGATGCATCCGGCGGACATAACATGCTTGTTCCCATTGGAACTCCCGTATCTGAGCTTCTGACTAACGCGCAAGACATCAAGAACGGAAGCGGCAGGATCGTATGGGGAAACTGCCTTACAGGAATCGACATTAAGGATCCGGAGAATACGCCTATAGTAAAGACGACTTCCGTTATATCCGTAGTCAGAAAAACTGAAGTCCCCAGAACGCCTTGTATCCATTGCGGTCTTTGTTCCGAGTGCTGTCCGATGAACCTTTCGCCGAATACCATCTACGAGATGCTTAACCAGGGCCTTGGCCAGAAAGCTGCAGAAGAGGGTGCGAGAGACTGCATTGCATGTGGCTCATGTTCTTACGTCTGTCCTTCCGGCATTAACCTTACGCCTGCAATCGCAAGCTTTGCCGGAGAAGGAAGGATTATCGAGATCAACTCGCTTCTTGATAACAGCAGCGCTGAAGAGAAGACGTCGGGTGATATGAAGCCTTCTTATGTCGGTGAAGCATCACTGCTTGAGGATTATTCAGATACAGAAGAAGACAAGAAGCAGAGTTCACCTGATTCTATCGTATTGCCGTTCGAGAAGGATAAAGAAGTATGAGTAATGAAATGAAACAACTTGCTCCCTTTATCCATACGGAGAAAAGCGCTCCGTACATTTATCTGACGTTCCTGGCAGCACTCGTTCCTTGTGTCGTTTATGCGATCTTCTATTATGGCCTCAGAGCAGCCATACTGATCCTTTTCTGCATGATCACTTTTGTGTTCTCAGACACTTTCTGCATGAGACTTACTAGGAGAAGAACAGGCGATTATTTTGACTTGAGTTCTCTTGTGGAGGGACTTCTGATCGCATTGATGCTTCCTCCTGACACGACGCTTCTGACGGCGCTTACGGCTGTGCTTTTCGCTTCAGTCGTAACTAAGCAGGTCTTCGGCGGTGCGGGAAGCAATATCGTAAATCCTGCCTGTGCAGGAAGACTTTTCATAGAGCTCGTATGGCCCACGGGAGTCCAGGGTTTTTCTTATGGCGAATCAAATTCGAAAATGGAGCTTCTGAGCCTTATTGTCCAGAAGCAGCCTGATACATTGCCTTCTTATGAACATCTTTCATTGCTCGAGCTTTTGAGCGGTAACTATCCCAGCATGATCGGAACGGCTTGTATCATCTGCCTCGTGATCGGCGGCGTATTCCTTACGCTCAAGGGTACCATCAGACTTTATTCGCCTATATCTTATCTTGTAACGATTATGGCATTGTATCCCGTATCCATGCTTATTGAGACGAAGTCATTCAGCTTTGACGGACTGATCATTTACATCCTTTCGTCAGGTGCTGTTTTCGTTGCGGTATTCATTCTCGGAGACCTGACCACGATGCCTTCAAGATTTGCGTCAGGAGTCTTTGCCGGTATTACGTGTGGTGTTCTGACTCTTATCACCAAGCCGTTCCTGGCTCCTGTGGTATCGGTCCTTGCTCCCGTCATTGCAGTTAATTTCATGTCGTTTGTTTTGGATTTCTTCTCGAAAACCCTTTCCAGACGTAAGATCCGTTCGAGGGAGGTGGATGTATCATGATGACTCATGCACAGCTTAAGCAGTTTATTGCAGAAGCTATCCTGTTGCTGATAGTCGGTGCCGCCATGGTTATCGGAAGTTATTTCGTATCTCAGGATAACGCGAACAAGCGTGTCCAGAACGAGTATCACTCAAGATTCGACGTGGTTCTCGATTCATATTCCTATGAAAAGGTTAAGAGCAAGGCGCTTAATGATTTCCCTGAGATCAAGGGTGTGTATATCGGGTTTAACGCGGCAGGTTCACCGGAAGGATATGTTGTGGATCTAACGGTCAAATCTCCTGAAGGAAAGGATCTCGGCATCCTTGTTGCACTGGATTACGAGAGTACAAGAATCGTTGGTCTTTCCCTGAATAATGTATCCGGCGATAACGCTTACGTTATTGATGAGAACAACATGAATCAGATCAAGGACAGGCTTATAGGAAGACAGATCCCTCTGGCATTCCTTACAGAAGAAAAGCCTGATGACGACGATACGGAAAACATCACCGTGCCCGGATTAAGAGACGGTGTCTACTATGCACAGCGTTTGTACGACGACAGAAACAAGTACATAGACTATGTTGAGATGGAAGTGCAGAACGGAATGATCACCAAGATAAAGTGGGATGCATTCTGTACGGACAGGACCAACAAGGACAGAAGTGAAGCATCCTTAAGAGGTGCTTATGAGATATCCGGTCTTGACTGGGCTACGCAGTCCTATAATCTCTGCCACGCTCTGCTTGAGTGCCAGGACCCTGACCGTCTTGCAATGAAGTCCAACGGTACGACGGATATCGTTGATGGCGTAACATGCGATATAAGGCCTTTTGTAGATCTTGCCAAAGAGTGCATCAGTTATTCGCAGGTAGGCTATGACAAGACCGCTTACATGGCCGGCCTTAACATGATCCTGTTCCATCTCTATCAGGACAATGCTTACGGTCTTGAGCTTCTTAACGAAGATGACCATGTCGTTTTCTCGTTCGAGGAGACACCTGAGATCTATACGGTTTATAACGATGAGGAAGTTGCCATCGGCTTCATCGGAGTAAGACAGATCGAAGCCAATATCACGGGCAGGACTCTCGAAGAGAATCCTTATGAAAACAAGAACCGTTACAGCAACAGCGACGGGCAGGATGTAAATACCATCGATTACGATGCAAGTGAAGACGGCCTTAATTCAAGTGGCAACACTGACGATCAGGTAATCACGGACAGTATCGATGACCTTCCCATGTCAGAGATAGCATCCCTTGTCGAGCCTGTACCTGATGCATACGATGAGACGAGAATGGTCGACAAGGCATGCAATACCTGCTACAAATTCCTCAAGGAATATCTGAACTGGAAGGTGTGATCAGATGGGATTATTTACCGAGAAATACGATTCGCCTTTCGATAACGAGCAGACGAGAAGAAAGATCGATGACAAGGTAAGCGCAGTCCATATCAGGCCTGCGAGATACCTCAGTACGAGAAGCTCTCTTCTTTTAGGCTATTCGATGGTATCGCTGTGTTTGGAGTTCATGATCTCAGGCAACGCGATCTGGTGGCCCGTAGCCTGTTCTCTGGTATGTATTCTCATATGGTCTCTTACTTTAAGATTATTCATGCCGCGTAATCTCTCAGTGCTTTCATTTGCGTTTGTAATGGCACTGTTTATAGCAGCAGGTGAATTCTCATACAGATTCGGCCTCTGTACGCCTTATTCGGCCGTAGGCTTCATACCGATGGCGATAGGCATCATGTCGGTTGCAAGATTTAAGGAAGACGACAACGACAACTACACTAAGCCAGCCTTCGGTTCGGAGGTCATGCTTCCTTACGGGATTGCTCTTGTCTGTTCGCTTTTCGGCACCATGCTCTCCTTCGTTTTCGAAAAGAGATATCTGTTCGTATCGCTCCTTGCTGCAGTTATGTTCCTTATAGTAATGAGCTGGGCTTTATCAAGGATCACGGGAACCCCGAGATGCGCCACATCAAAGAAACTTACTGAATTCTGGGATATCCCCGTAGCGGACATATCCGAACTCAGAAGATTCTTAAGCGCCAGGGGAGAGTTCGCCGTTGTATGCCTGATCTGCACGGTCATTCTTTATGTGCTTAAACTCATTGTTGAACCTGACTGGTTCAGGGTCATGACGATCCCTGTTGCCGAAGTGCTTGCCCTGCTGTTCGGTTCGGTTGCCGTATATACGGCGAAGCATAACTTCAGAAGATCCATCTTCGGACTTCGATATTTCATAAGCGAAGTTTCCATTGCAGCTGCTTTTATCTCGCTTCTTTTCCTTGTTCATCCGGGCATCCCGAAGATCACACACTTAATCATTGCCAACACATTCATAGTAGCAACCGATATCATCATGACAGGTCTTTTATCGGTAATCAGAAGGCGCCTTATCTTCGTCTCGAAATCCAAGTATATCGACGGCCTTCCGTTCTATCTTGTACTGATATCGCTGGTCGTTATGCTTGCCGAAACCTGTCTTTATTGCATTCCGGGTTTGTGATATAATCTCGGACAGTCAAAAAATCTGATTGTGTAGCTCAGCTGGATAGAGCGACCGCCTCCTAAGCGGTAGGCCGGCGGTTCGAATCCGCCCACGATCACCAGTAAAATCAAGGGGTTTGGGGCATTTACAAACCCCTGGTTTTTTGGCAAAAAGTGGCTTAAGATGGCTTAAGATTGGTGAAAGCCTTGATTTTACGCTGTTTTTAGCCTGTTTAGCTTGTTTTTGACGTCATCCACTTTTCTTCTGTCGCTGAAAGAATAATGTCTTTCATTAGTTTGCATTGAATGACCTAGTATCAGACAATGTTCATTGCAATCGACACCTGCTTCAATGAGTCTTGCGTTGAAAGCGACTCTGAATGCGTGATTATGGGATATAGGAATCCCTAATGTTTTGCATCTTCGCCTTCCTATATAATTTTTCGGAAGTTACTCGTATATGCGACCAACTAACGGGAGAATTCAAATGATAAAATGCGACAAATATCTGAAAGCTCTTATCAGGAAACAATGGAATAATCGGGTTAAGGTTATTACCGGTATTCGAAGAAGCGGAAAAAGCTTAATAATGGTGAAATAGGAACACAAATTGCTTTGTATGAGAACTGATGCTGACTTAATTACATGATAGATAACTAAATAAGGAATGGCTGATCAATAACGGATTTACGATTGAGTGATTCCGGTTCGTATTCCGGAAAAGGCTGATTATCACTCTGTTTGAGTAAAATGATTGACTCTGCTCTTTACGGCAAAAATAACACTGCATTGTTGTTTTTGCCGTAAAATCGAATTATAATCATATCAGCTAAAGAATTGGAGGTAATGACAGTGTATTATCACAGACAATTGGAAAAGACTGTTCTGAGAGCTGCCGGTGAGTTTGCATGCATTACCCTTTATGGAGCCAGACAGACCGGAAAGTCAACAATGGTGCGCACCATATTTAATAATATCGAATATGTAACTTTAGATAACAGCAGGGAGCGCGCACTTGCTAAACAAGATCCTGAACTGTTTCTTGAGTCTCACGGCATTCCATTGATCATAGATGAGATACAGAAGGCTGATGCTTTGATGGAAGCTATTAAGATCAAGATCGATGAGGAAAAGCTTAATTGCGTGAAGAACGGAAAGCCTGTCAGCCTGATGTATATTTTGACTGGCTCTAATACACATGAGATAAGGCAGAAAGCTTCAGAGACATTGGCCGGAAGAACAGCAATAATAGAAGTCGGATCACTGACTGAGTGCGAGAAAAGGCAAATCGAGGGAGAAGCTTTTGTCCCTGATATCGAAATAATTAAAAGCAAAAAAACAAAACTCTTAGCAAAAAACAGATATGAAGTATTTGAAGAGATATTCAAAGGCGGTATGCCTGAATATTGGATCAATAATATAGACAGGACTGCATTTTTCGAAAGCTACATAACAACATATCTGGAAAAAGATGTCAGCAAAATGATCAATGTTGACAAACTGGATGACTTCCGCAGGTTTATGACGATTACTGCACTTAGAACAGGGCAGCAGGTAGATTACACAGAAATAGGAAGAGCGGTCGGAATAGATTCCAGAACAGCGAAAGGATGGATATCCATACTTGAAGCTTCAGGAATAACAATGCTTTTACAGCCATACGCGAATAATCTGGCAAAGAGGATCATCAAGACTCCTAAGTTATATTTCCTGGATACGGGATTATGTGCATATCTTTGCGGGTGGTCTGACCCGAGAATCTTAGAGGCTTCACCAATGGCCGGAGCTATTTTTGAAACTTATGTTGTGAGTGAGATCGTCAAGAGCTTGCGTAATGACGGCAAAAGAGTTGAGTATACACTGTACTATTACAGAGACAGAGATCAAAAAGAGGTGGATATCCTTTATATAAAGGATCAGACAATATATCCGATTGAAATAAAAAAGGGTATCGGAAAAGATAATGCAAACAAGAATTTCAGTATCCTTGATCAGTATAAGATGCCTGTTGCAACGGGATTGATCATCGATACGGGAGAATCAATATTACCACTGAACAGAAATGCATATTATTGTCCTGTGGGTATGATTGGGCTTTAGTTATTGGCTATAAATAGTCAATGCTCTTGGTTGGAATAATAGACAGGATAATCGACAATGGGGGCCTTAAAACGCAAACGGACATTGGAAATATGATGAGGATACATCATTTATCCTGCACAGGTTCTGTGTTGCTCCCAAGGTTCAAAACAGAGGGTTGGGCAAAGAGATACTTATACATATAGAGAAGCAGATAAAGGATATGGGATATCTATCCGTAAGATTAGATGTTTTTACTGAGAATCCTTTTGCTCAGAGTTTATACCATCATAACGGTTACGAACACACAGGTTATGCAGATTGGCGTAAAGGCAGATTTGATCTGATGGAGAAGAGGCTCTGATTATATTCCCATAACATCAATAAAAGCCTTGAAGATCTTTTGACTGTTGATATCAGAGAGATAAGAAAATTCCGGATGCCATTGTACTGCCCATAAGAAACGGTGATCAGGCATAAAAACTGCTTCTGCTAATCCATCGGGTGATTCTGCCATGACTTTTAGTTTTGGAGACAGATCCTTTATTGCCTGGTGATGGTAGCTGTTGACACTTATCTGTTCTATGTTGAGAAGTTTTTCAAGCGGTGAATTTTTCATAATTCTGACTGTGTGCACAGGGATATCATACGGCGGTTTCTGATGATGATTTATCTCAGAAGGATGTTGCATTGGAAGATCCTGATATAGTGTGCCGCCGAGAACTGCATTGATGAACTGTATTCCGCGACAGATTCCGAGTATAGGTTTATCAGTATTAATTGCGTAATGCAGATACCATGATTCCATTTCGTCTCTCTTTTTGCAGCTTATAACTGAATCGTTAACCGGTTTTTCCGAATATAAAACCGGAGACACATCGTGGCCGCCTGTAAAAAGAAAACCGTCGCACATCTTTGCGAGCTGATTAAGATCGTTATTATCAGAAGAGAACGGAAGAATGACCGGTACACCACCTGCCTGATGAATCCCTTCCAGGTATCCGGGCAGCATCCATACACTTTCTTTATCGTCATCCCAAAGAGGCATAACGCCTACGATCTTTTTTTGCTGGTTCATCTGCATAATCTCCTATATATGGTTAAGTATAATGACACCAATTAAAAACAGACATACTTTCTGGGAATGACTATGATTCTTTCTTCGTTATTATACTTAATTGGTATTATCGTGTGTACGTTATTCGTATTTTCTTTGTTTTTGTCTTATTGATACAATCTGACTTAAAATAAAACAACGATATCAAAAATGCATTGAATACAAGTATCAATACTTTTTGAGAATGAAAAGGAGGGATCAGTATGAACAGGTTTCAAGTTAGTCGGTTATCTGCAGTGACGGCCTGTGATTATCTCTTTTCAATTGACGCAATTACCAATGCTCAAAAGGAAAATAATCAATTCAAATCAGAGATTGATGTTTGATTTTGTTTTGTATTCTCATATTTCCACCTAACGTTGTGTCCCCAGTGTTTGGGCACCGGGGAACACACAAAGAAATATTGTCGAAAACAAATTAGGAAATTGAGATTTTGCAATATACAAAACACATTTTTCAAGGAGGTGGAAATATGACTCGATTAGAGCATCAGCTGCTGCAACATACAGATAAGATTAATAATCTTCTTGCCCGCTACGGAGTAAAATTCGGCATCTATAAGAATAATGTATTTAGGGAACAGTTATTCCCCTTTGATTCTATTCCACGCATTATAGAGCATGACGAGTTTGAAATGTTAGAAAGAGGGTTGAAACAGAGGGTTTTGGCCCTCAATCTGTTTCTTAAAGATATATATTCAGACAAGAGTATCGTGAGATCCGGCGTTGTACCTGAAGATTTCATATTTGCCTCTTCCGGATATATGGCTGAATGTGAAGGAGTATTACCGATTAAAGGTATATATTCGCATATTTCGGGTATTGATCTGGTTAAGGGAAAAGATAATGAGTGGTATATCCTGGAAGACAATCTCAGGGTCCCTTCCGGTGCGTCTTATCCAATGATAGCGAGAGATCTTTGCAGAATGAGTTCACCGGAGACTTTTCAGAATATAAAGCTCTTTGACAACCGAAACTATGCAGATCTTTTAAGAAATACGATGGATTATGTAAATACCGGTGGTCACACTGTAATTCTTACTCCGGGCAGATACAATGCAGCATATTTTGAGCACTCGTTTTTGGCAGAAAGAACAGGAGCTCATCTTGTCAGCGGAGCAGAGTTATTTGTTGAGAATGATCATCTGTATTACAGGAGTGCAAGCGGTGCAAAAGAAAAGGTTGGTGCCGTTTATAGACGTATCTCGGATGAGTATCTGGATCCTATGAATTTCAATCCTGAATCGTTGATTGGCATACCGCATATCTATGATGTATTCAGAAAAGGAAATGTAGCTCTTCTCAACGCTCCCGGCAATGGTGTAGCAGATGATAAGGGAATCTACTATTTTGTGCCGAAGATGATCAAATACTATCTCGATGAGGAGCCGATCTTGAAAAATGCTCCGACATATCTTCCTTTCTATGAAGAAGATATGAAATATGTGCTTGATAATTTTGATGATCTTGTGCTGAAGGATGTAGCAGAAGCAGGCGGATATGGTGTTGTATTCGGAAATACCATGACCTCAGAGCAGAAAGTAAACTTCATCAGTCTTCTAAAGGCCGAACCGAGACGTTTTATTGCTCAGGAGATTATTGATTTCCAGGATCTGGATATTTTGGATGAAGGCGAGATCGTACCACGCAAAGCTGATCTAAGAGCTTTTGTGCTAATGGCAGATGAACCGATCGTTTGGGCGAGCGGACTGACAAGGTTTTCGAGAAATCCGGCATCATTCATCGTCAACTCATCTCAGGGAGGAGGATTTAAGGATACATGGGTATTATCTCAGTAGAACAGGTTGACCATCTTTATTGGTTGGGAAGATATTCAGAGCGTGTGTATACGACATTGAGAATATTCGCCAGAAGTTTTGATCTGTTGATAGAAGAAGGCGATGCCGTATTCCAGAACTACTGTGAATCATTGGATATTCCGAATATATACCGGTCTAAGGAAGATTTTCTTAGGAGATATCCTTTTGATGAGAGTATTCCTGATTCGATAGTCAGCAATCTGAACAGAGCATATGATAATGCAATCGTATTAAGAGAGACTATCGGTTCCGACGCTCTTTCCTATATTCAGCTGTCTATTTATGCAATGAATAATGCAGCAAGAAGCAGTTCTCCCTTAATCGAATTACAGCAGGTTACGGATGATCTGCTGTCTTTCTGGGGAATCGTAGATGATCAGATAGATGGCGAACAGATTAGAAATATTATTAAAGCCGGTAAACGGATTGAAAGAATAGATCTGTATGCAAGGCTTGAATTGGATAGGCGAAGACTTGAACGTGAAGTCCATCGTATGGTGCCGAGAGTATTAAGAAGTGGTATGAAATACGATGAAGCCGCATTAAGCAGAGTAAGCACACTTATACAAGAGAGCACTCTTGATTATGCAAATATCATAGCAAGTGTGGAATCGATTATAGTGTGATTTGCTTGGCAAATTAAGGATGGTGTTAAGATAAATGCTTTCAGAAAAAATGGAGATCTTGAATACGGAATTACTTAAAAATCATAGGATCGATAAGGAACTGTATGAAAAGTACGACGTTAAACGAGGTTTGAGAGATTCAAACGGAAAGGGGGTACTTACAGGACTGACTGAGGTGTCAGATGTATGTGCTACAGATAGTGTAGCCGGAATGACAGTTCCTGCAGACGGGAAATTATATTATCAGGGATATAACGTCAGTGAGTTGATAGAGCGATACGGCAATAACAAATACTGTTTTGAGATAACTGTTTATTTATTGCTCTTTGGGAAAATACCGAGTGATGATGAACTTGAACTGTTTCTGGATGTTATGTGGCAGATGCAGAATCTTGAGAATCGTTTTATCCGTGATGTTGTCATGAAGGCTTCGAATTCCAATATAATGAATGCGATGCAAAGATGCGTCCTGACACTATATACATATGATGAGAAACCTGACGATATTTCGCCTGAAAATGTGCTTAGACAGTCACTCGAATTGATCAATAAGATTCCTTTAATTGCAGTATATGGATATAAAGCATACTGTCATTTCAGAAGGGACGAGACACTTCTTATCCGTAATCCTGAAGTCGGTTATTCTATGGCTGAGAACATACTTCTTATGCTCAGACCTGACGGTAAATATACCGAGCTTGAAGCGAAAGTATTAAGTATAGCTCTCATACTGCATGCAGAACATGGTGGCGGAAATAATTCGACATTCACGACTCATGTTGTGACATCTTCAGGAACAGACACGTATTCATCGATTTCAGCTTCCATCGGCTCGTTGAAAGGACCACGTCACGGTGGTGCAAACCTGAAGGTAATGGATATGTTCAGAGACATGAAAGAAAATATAGTTGATCGTGAGGACGAATCTGAGATAGAAGCATACTTGTTGAAGATATTGAATAAAGAGGCATTTGACGGTTCCGGTCTGATCTATGGGATGGGTCATGCTGTATATACCTTATCAGATCCGAGAGAGGTTATCCTAAAAACATTTGCTAAAAGATTGGCTCTCGAGAAAGACCTTTCAAAAGAATTTCTTTTCTATGAAAGAGTTGAGTTGATTGCTCAAAGACTAATAATGGAAAAGCATAAGGTAAACAAAAACATCTGCGCTAATGTAGACTTCTACAGCGGTTTTGTGTATCAGATGCTTGGCATTCCTGAAGAGTTATTTACGCCGATATTTGCTATAGCCCGTACTCCGGGCTGGTGTGCTCACAGACTTGAGGAGTTGTTGAATGGTAATAGGATAATACGTCCTGCATATAAATATGTTGGAACACATGTATCAATTAACTGATAGGAGGAAATATAGATAATGAATAAGATACAAATGAAAACACCGCTCGTGGAAATGGATGGCGATGAGATGACCAGAGTGCTCTGGAAGATCATCAAAGACGAATTGATATTGCCTTTTGTTGATCTCAAATCGGAATACTATGATCTTGGACTTGATAACAGAAATGCTACTGATGATAAGGTTACATTTGATTCTGCTTACGCTACCCAGAAATATGGTGTAGCCGTAAAGTGTGCAACTATTACGCCTAATGCAGCAAGAGTTGTTGAATACAATCTTAAGGAAATGTGGAAAAGTCCTAATGGAACGATAAGAGCTATTCTCGACGGAACAGTATTCAGGACTCCGATCATAGTAAAAGGAATAGAACCTTGTGTAAAAAACTGGGAAGAGCCTATAACAATCGCAAGACATGCTTATGGTGATGTTTATAAAGCATCAGAAATGAAGATTCCCGGACCCGGCAAGGTGGAATTGGTATATACGTCTGAAGACGGAACGACAGAATCAGTACTTGTACACGAATTTAAATCCGCCGGTATAGTTCAGGGAATGCATAATTTAGTACCATCTATTGAGAGCTTTGCCAGAAGCTGTTTCAATTATGCTCTTGATACGAAGAAGACACTTTGGTTTGCAACAAAAGATACTATTTCGAAGAAATATGATCATACATTCAAAGACATCTTTAACGATATTTTTGAGAACGAATATAAAGAAAAGTTTTATGAAACAGGCATAGAGTATTTCTACACGCTTATCGATGATGCAGTTGCCAGGGTTATGAAGTCTAAGGGCGGATTCATATGGGCCTGCAAGAATTATGACGGAGATGTAATGAGTGATATGCTCTCTTCGGCATTCGGTTCTCTGGCAATGATGACATCCGTTCTTGTATCACCTAGTGGTGTTTATGAATATGAAGCAGCACACGGAACAGTTCAGAGACATTATTATAAGCATCTAAAAGGCGAAGAAACATCAACTAATTCTGTAGCTACAATATTTGCATGGACAGGTGCGCTCAGGAAAAGAGGCGAGTTGGACAGTCTTCCGGAGCTGGTCAAATTTGCAGACAAGCTTGAGGAAGCGACTATATCCACAATCGAATCAGGAAAGATGACAAAGGATCTCGCTCTTATCACCAATCTGGAAAATGTAAGAATACTTAACAGCGTAGATTTTATAAGAGCCATAAGAGAGACTTTGGAAAAAGAATATTATTCTGAGTTAATGAAGGGGAAAGTACAGTGGCATTCTTAAATTATGAGTATAAGATGAAGATCACTTATTCTGAACCTGTAGGCAGATGTCATTTTACAATAAAATCCATACCTGCAGATGATTTCAGGCAGAGGAGCATTTCATATAGTATAAGTATTACTCCCCCTGCTCAATATTCAAAGAGTCAGGATTCATTTGGCAATATCCAGATCATAGGAAAAGAGGATGAATCACACTCCGAGTTTGAGTATGTGATCAAGGGCCTGGTTGAGACACGCTCCGGCAGTATTGTTGGTGGTATAAATCCCAGTACTATAGGAATGTATAAATACCCGCACGGAATGTGTATTCCCGGGGAGAATATCAGCAGATTTTACACAGAGATTGAGGCTGAAATACATACCTGTTCATCTGAAAAAGAAAAATGCATTAAGATCATGGATCTTTTGTACGGGAACATGACTTATGAGCATGGCAGCACAACGGTGAAAACAACGGCAGAGGAAGCGTTCACCATCGGTAAAGGTGTTTGTCAGGATTACTCGCATATCTATATTACATTGCTTAGATTGTTCAAGATCCCAGCAAGATATGTATGTGGATTGATCGTTGGCGAAGGCGAAAGTCATTCATGGGTCGAAGCAGTATGTAACGGGAGTTTCATAGCTTTCGATCCAACTCATAATGTCGAAGTGTCGGACGAATATATCAAGCTTGGTATGGGCAGGGATGCATTTGACTGTGCTATTAACAGAGGTGTTATGTGGGGCGGAGGATCGCAGATTCAGGAAATAAGCGTAACAGTAGATAAGTACTATTAAGGAGACGGATATGGTAGAGATAGTAACATCAGTGGGTCTTCCTGTTGATGAGAAACTGATCATCAAGAAAAACCGTATAGTTCCGGACGGCGGAGCCGATCCTGAAGCAATGAAAAGGATCAGCATAGTTACCGGAATCCACGGTGATGAATTAGAAGGTCAGTATGTTTGTTATGAGTTACAAAGACAGATATATGAGCAAAAGGATAAACTCTCGGGAATTGTTGATATCTATCCTGCAATGAATCCTTTGGGTATCGATTCGATTACCAGAGGTATACCTGCCTTTGATCTGGATATGAATAGATTGTTTCCGGGCAATTTAGACGGTAACATGACTGAATATATGGCCGCAGGAATTATGAATGATGTTGCCGGTTCTGATTGCGTATTGGATATACATGCCAGCAACATATACTTGACGGAGATTCCGCAGATCAGGATAAACGAACTTCATGCAGACATGCTTTTGCCGCTCGCAAAACATGCAAATGTTGATTTTATATGGGTGCACGGCGCTAGTACCGTTCTTGAGGCAACATTTGCACACAGTTTAAACAGTATAGGCACACCGGTGCTTGTAGTCGAGATGGGTGTCGGTATGCGTCTTACTAAAGAATATGGGGATCAGCTTGTAATCGGCATTTTTAATCTGATGAAAGAATTGGGAATATGGAAAGGTGATACTCCTGAAGTGCGGGGACCGGTTGTTTCCACTGATCCGGATGACGTGTGTTATTTGAATGCTTCGGCGAGCGGTCTATTTGTTCCTGAAGTAAAACACGGCGCCAGATTGAATAAAGGAGATCTGGTTGGAAGAATAGTCGATCCATTGCTCGGTCAAGTGCTTGACGAGGTAAGAGCTCCGCATGAAGGAATGCTTTTTACAATAAGAGACTATCCGATAGTGGACGAAGGCTCTTTGATGGGAAGAATATTAAGAGAGAAGGTATGATCCTGTGAATAGAAAAGTAATTTACGAGATCAAAGGAATGTACCGTGATGATTTTCGCATAACGGGTTTTGAATTCGGACAGGGTGAAAAAGCTGTTTGTATTGTTGGAAGTTCCAGAGGAAATGAAGTGCAGCAGATATATTGTTGCGCACAGCTCGTAAAGAAGATGAAACAGCTTGAAGAGGAAGGAAGAATATATGATGGATATAAGATACTTATAATTCCGTCTATAAATCCTTATTCAATGAATATTCAGAAACGATTCTGGTCGACGGACAATACCGATATCAACAGAATGTTTCCGGGATATAACCTCGGTGAGACTACACAGAGAATAGCTGACGGTGTTTTCAGAGAGATTAAGGAATATAAATACGGAATTCAGTTTACTTCGTTTTATATGCCAGGTGATTTTGTTCCCCATATAAGGTATATGAAGGAAGGATATACAAAAAAAGAAGATGCTGAGAAATTCGGTCTTAAATATATTGTTGAAAGAACGGTAAGACCTTATGATACGGCTACACTGAATTATAATTGGCAGGTGTGGGATACGTCTGCATTTTCTTTATACACTAACACAACATCAAGTATCAGCAGCACCGGAGCCGGACAGGCTGTCTTATCAGTAATGAATTTTATGTCCAATAACGGGATGATTAAATACGGTGCTATTGGGGAAAAGAATATCAGAACAATACAAGATACAGAATTTATTTCTGTAAGAACTGCAAAATCAGGTCTTTTTGAACCACTCGTACAAGCCGGCGAAAAGGTTAATGCCGGGAAGCCGTTGGCACATATTATTGATCCATATGAAGGTTTTTTGACAGAGACATTATATGCTCCGGTAAATGGTGTTGTTTTCTTTATTCACAATGAACCACTGACTTATGCTAATACGGCTGTAATAAAGATACTTGGTGATGAATGATTGAACAGTTGATGATAAAGCATAAGGCAGATATTCCCGGAATAGGAATGCGTATTATAAAGTCAGCTATAGCTGTCTCATTGTGCATGATCGTAAATCTTTTGCGCGGCGAGAACGGCATGGTTTTTTATTCGCAGCTTGCTGCACTCTGGTGTATACAGATGTACCGCAATAATACAATCTCATATGCGTCACAGAGAATGACAGGGACTGTTGTAGGAGCTGTATTCGGACTGATCTATCTTCTCCTTTATCCGTGTTCGCCTGCTGTTATGGCTGACAGTATTTACTGGAAAACACTATGTATATTTTTGGGAGTTCTATTGGTTATTTATACGACCGTACTTATTCACAAAAAGCAGGCATCATATTTTTCGTGTGTTGTTTTCCTGAGCATTGTAATAAACCATATTGGAGATATTAATCCTTATAGTTTTGTCTGGAACAGGTTTCTTGATACCGTGATAGGTATATTGATCGGTCTTATGGTCAATAATCTAAGGATTTGTTTAAATCCTGACAGAAAAACTCTGTTTGTGTCAGGTGTTGACGATATCCTTGTGGATAAGAACAACAAAGTGAGCGCATTTTCAAAAGTTGAACTTAACAGAATGATAGAAGACGGAATGAAGTTCACATTGTCGACTATGAGAACTCCTGCATCGGTTCTGGAACCGCTTTCTGAGATTAATCTCAAGTATCCTATCATCGTCATGGATGGAGCTGCACTATATGATGTTAAGAATAACGAATACCTGAAAGTTCATGTTATACCGCAGACTGTTGCCGCCCAACTTGTCGATTTGATGGAACAGGAGCATATGTGTCCCTACATTAATGTAATCATAGATGACACACTCTTGATCTATTACAGCGATACTGAAGATGAAGTGAATCGCAATCTTGTCAGCAGGCTCCGTTCCTCTCCATACAGGAATTACATTAAGAGGAGTTTTCCCGGAGATGAACGTGTTGTTTATTTTATGATGTTGGACAAAGAAGAGAGAATTGAGGCTTTCTATAGAAAACTGATCAGTCAGGATTATACGGATTGCCTTAAGATAGTTAAATATCCTGCTAATGACCAAGAAGGGTATTTCTTCTTGAAAATCTATAGTAAGGATGCATCTAAAGAAAACATGCTTGCTTATTTGAAGAACTATTCAGGATTGACAGATACTATGACATTTGGAACCGTGATTGGAAAGTATGATGTGGTAATCCGTGAAAATGATTTCAATGAAATGGTGAAACGAGTCAGAAAAGCCTATGAGCCGTTTCCTGGATTATTACCACAAAAATAAAATATGTATTTCTTCTAATCGCTTTTGATGGCAATTGAAATGGAATTTAAGTGGCTAAACTGTGGCTAAACTAGAAAGTGGAAAGCCCGGAAACCCCATCCTTTCTATGTTTTTAGCTGATCTTTTGACGCTCCTAAGCGGTAGGCCAGCGGTTCGAATCCGCTCACGATCACCAATAAAAAGGGTTTCAGGATTTCCTGAAACCCTTGTTTTGTGGTTTTCAGCCGATTGATCATTGCCGGAAGATTTATCTTGCTATTTATCAGCCGTTCCATGTAGGGATAGTCCAGCCGCACTCCTTGCACATACAGCCAATTCTAAGTTCTGCTCCACAACCATGGCAGTGATATACCCAGCCGCATTTATCGCAAAAATTATAGATAGGATTTTTGGGGGGCTCTGCATTTCGGACAATATGGCGCATCCTTAATAGTGCCGCATCCGGAAACTGCTTTCAACTGATCTTCGGTCAGTGTGATCTTATCATTGTTATTCATTGTGACTGGCTCCTTTCTTTTATTCGTGTTTTGAATCAGTGGTCAGTTAAGGATCGTAATTATCGTTCTGACAGGGACCATTCTGACACGTACTTTGGTGCCGATTTTCAGGCCTCTGCCGTGTGCAAACTCATCTGAGTATCCGCATTCGCATGATCTGTGGACAACATCAAAGTATACGAATGCCGTTCTGCCGCCCATTTCTTCAATTACACCATCTTCATATGGCCACTGATTTTCTTCGTCCCACTTGCCGCCTGTAACTTCTTCGAGCTGTTCATTATCGATTTTCTTAATATCTTCGTTCTTCATGGTTCTTTCCTCCGTAATCTTATTGCTTGATAGTTATTTATAGTTTCATTAAATCATTTAGCTATGATAAATTAGTATTTGCGGTGTGAATAATCTGTGGATTAAGTGCAAATTACCATGTGCCGAAAGTGTTCCACAGATCCCTGAAGCAGTTTCTGATTGCATTTTCGTCCTGATTCCAGGTGTACTTGTAAATTACAGATTCATCTATGGTGTGATTAATAAACCGTAATGCTCTCTCGTATGTTGCGTTCAGATTTTTAAAGTACCATACATAGCCCTTTAATCTATCTACAACTTCATTCCAGGGAAACACATAGAACTGAGAAGGATCCGGATCATTTCCGCCTGCTATCTTATCCATTTCGATAAGGTTTAATTCTTTAACGCTTTTCATTTTCTTGTCCTCCTTTTGAGAATGTTTGTGTTTGATGGCTTCATTATTGCAAGTGCAATGGAGCAAACCAATCACTAATAGTGATCAGATCTGATGCTTAAGCAACAGTCTCGTGTGAGAGTGTTGAAGAAAATGAAAAACGTGCTGTTTTAAAGAATCATTTACGCAAGATAATAGGTGTTAATCACAGTAACCATAATTGTTTACTGTGCATCGGGATGGAGAGAGTATTACTTATTCAGCCTTCCTGTTCTTCTCGCTAAAGCCCACAAGATAACCTTTTACGAATGGTTTTATGAGATCTGCTGTTTCCAAATGATACTTTTCGGAAAGATATTCCAGTATGTCATAGGGAATTTGAACAATGTCCTTTTCACCGTATTGACCGGCCATTCGTCCAAGACCGTAGGCTTCGATCCTGACTTCAACCGGATCCAGATTATCATGCCAGTATCGACGTTGTAATACCGCCAACATTGAATAAATATCAATCTGTCGAGATCAGGATCTTCATGTGTACAACACTGCCAGCCTATACTACCGGCTGTGTCTCGCAACCAATTACTTCTTCGTCAACCCTGTCCCATGTTCCTTGGGAACGGTCGAAGACTTGCGTATAGTACCACATGATATCGAAGCCTCTTGCTATATAAAACAGCTCGACTTCATCTTCGTAAACTGTGATTTCGAATTTGTCAATATAAACGCCACGGATCTCGAAATCTTCATCCGAATCATACTTAGATGCATTTTCGCTATTAAAAATAACGGTAACGACGTATTTTTCTTTTGTAACCTTTATGCTGCTGGAAAATGTATCCTTATCGCTATAGCAATTAGTGACATTTAGTCTGAATCCCGGATCTTCTTCTGTGAGATAGCTTTCGAGAGTAAATTCTCCATGCTTGCTAGCGTCATTCTTGTCATATTTGAAATCATCGCAGATATTTTTATCGAGAACAACCACAATGCGGTCTTCGAAGACTACGATCTTTTCGAGGCCGAACATATTGTCATTCGGGCATGTAATGACCTCTTTTGCTTTGTTTTCATCTTTAACTGATAGTCCGGAATTATTGCAACCTGCAAACGAAAACAGTGAAACTGCAGCCAACAGAAAAGCTAATATTTTTTTCAACATACCCTCTCCTCTATTACAAAGGAACATTGTCCCGTGTTCAATACCCGAATCTGCTAACATTTCAATGCCTGGGGGTAGTATCCTCAAGCGATTACATTATAACATTACCGTATTTCAACCCGCATTTTATGATCTAAGACAATAGCAATGGATATGATGAGATTTGATATAATGTAACAGTTCTACTTAAGGAGTAAAGGGGTAGTTTATATGGCATTCATGGGGATGGTATTCTGGGCCGTTACATATAACGATGCGTACGTAACTGATACCGAGCTTGAATTTATGGATGTGTTCATAGATAACGGTATAGACCGTGACTCCGGGCTGCTTCTGTATGAAGATCACCCGTATAACGTTGTCTTTGCTGATGACTTTGCTTCTGACCTTGTGAAGGATGATAATTACTACGAGATAGTTCACCTGGCAAACCTGGACAGGTGAGCTCAGAACTAATATCTGAGGTTCAGTAATGAAGAGAACGATTATAACGGCGTTATTGGCAATGGGCCTGATGATAACATCCTGTTCAAGAGAGGATGCTAGGATTGTGGAGAGTTCTTCTTTCACTGAGAATACAACAGTAGCTGTTTTAACTGAAACCAGTATCGAAAGTCAGGTTACTACAGCTTCAGAGGAAATTAAGGAGATAGAACCGACTGAGATGGATGAACTGATACTGACGATAGATGGCACTCAAATACCTGTGTCATGGGAAGAGAATGAAAGCGTTGAAGCGTTGAAGGAACTGTGTCATAGCGGCGCTGTTACTATAGAAATGTCAATGTACGGAGGTTTTGAACAGGTCGGACCGATCGGGCAAGAGCTGCCTCATTCGGATGAACAGATAACAACTGAAAGCGGTGATATCGTTCTCTATTCAGGAGATCAGATCGTCCTGTTTTATGGCTCGAATTCATGGAGTTATACAAAACTTGGCAAAATGGAAATATCCGAAGAGGAGCTGACATCACTTTTGGCAAACGGAGATATAGTTATTCAATTATCTGTATAGTGGATTTAAATTCAAAATAACAATATATATGATGAGATTTGATATAATACAGTAGTTGGATAGGGATTATTTTTCTTAATGTACTAAAAGACATTGAGAAAACGGGATAGAAATTGGAGATAAAAGTCGTTGTTGTTCCCTATTGGATCAACAGTAAGACTGACTTATAGGAATGAGCATTACTACAAAACATCAGTGCCCATCTTGTGGCGGTTGCTTAAGTGTTGATAACGATAAGCAGATGTATCGTTGTGCTTCCTGCGGTTCGACTTATGATTTCGATTACTTCAGAGAAGAAAAACTGCTCGAGCTTGGTGATACATATCTTGCGCGCGGTGAGTTTAAAGCTGCAGTCGATGTATTCAAGTTAATTCTGCAAAATGATCCTCACGATTTCCAGGCAAACAGAGGGATGATGCTTGTAGCTGCCCGCATGAATAGCATTGATGAGATCATCAGTAATGAGGAACCGGAAGAATTCTCTTATGATTCCCAAATGGTCAGTGAAGCAGTTGAAAGCTCTTCGGAAGAAGACAAGGGTTATTTTACTGATTTTAGAAAGTTGTATTCCGAAAAGAAAAATCTGGCTGACCGTCTTAACGAGATTCAATCTCTTAAAGATGAAGAGCAAAGACTCGAAGCTTCTATCCGGTTAACCGATGATTCACGTTACGATTACTACATCACTACCAAGTACGAAAAGCTGAAATCGCCTAAATCAATGTTCATTATGAACTGGTGTTCTGTTGCTTTTTTTGTGTCGTTCGCAATATTCTTTGTTTTGCCGGTAATAGTACTGGGAAAAGATGACATCTGGGTTGCCTATCTGTCTCTTATCTGCGTCGCAATTGCTGCCGCCATTACCATCAATAATCTAGTAAGTGTCTATCCGAGAGTCAAAAAGATAAACGATATAGATAAACATATCGAAGAACTAAAGACGGAACTGATCAGACTCGGGGAGAAGATAGAGACCAGTGAAGCTGAAGCAGAAAAGTTTTCTGTCACTTTAATAAATTCCTGTCGTGACTTTGTGGAAAAAGACAGGCAGATAGCAAAAGAACCCGTGCATGAGTATGGCTCAGGAATGAGCACCATCAGGAAGCATCAGTGTCCGTCTTGCGGCGGAGGGCTCATTATCGACAATGATAAGCAGATGTACCATTGTACTTTCTGCGGTTCGACTTATGATTACGAATACTTCAAAGAAGACGAAATGCATGAGGCGGGTGAGACATATATCTCGAGAAGTGAATTTATGGCCGCTATCGATGCATATAAGTTCACGTTGACGAAGGATCCGCATGATTTTATCGCTTTAAGAGGACTTATGCTTGCTGCTGCCAATCTGTCGAACATGAAAGAACTTGAAAAAGAGTCTGAAACTATCGAGTTTTCACATGATCCGCAAATGGTAAGGGAAGTGATTGCAAGCGCTTCTGAAGAAGACAAGAAATACTTCACTGAGTTTGGCAAGATATATACTGAAAAAAAGAAACGGGCAGACTGCAGCAGGGAGATCGAATCTCTTAAGGAGAACAAACAGAAAATCAGAGATGTTATTGCGCAAAACAATATAGACCGCGAGAAATATTATGTTAAGGATAGGTATGGCGTAAAGAGACCTCCTATGTTCATGTTTGTAATTTTCGGGATCTTAACTGCCGTATGGACATTGATCGAGATTTTCTTTGTTTGCGGATACTTCTCAACAGCTGCTTCCGGCCTGGAACATCCGGAAATATTCGGCTGGCTGGCACTTTTCGCAGGCATAATGTTGATCGGCTTTTTTGTTCAGGCTTTCGCGATCTGTTTTCCGAAAGTAATGAAGATCAGAAATTTGGATGCAGAAAACTCAAGGCTCTACGATGAGATCGGAATGATGAACAAGAAGATAAGAGACCTTGAAAATGAATCAGAGAAGCATGCGGCCAATATCAGGAAATACTTCCATGATTTCATAAAAATGGACAGGAATATCATGAGCGGTAAGAGGGAAGGTTAGCATCATAATACTATTGAAGGGGGTGGGGATATATGAAAACCAAAAAGTCTGTTGCAGTTATCTGCATTTTATTGACGTTAAGTATATTGCTTACTGCATGTGATCGTTTCGGAAGACAAAAGAAAGAACAGGTTTTCTACGGCAACCCGGATATGGAAACCATTGACGAAGAAGGGTTTATATATCAGAAGGATCTTGAGACAAAATGGGTCGACGAACCCATGATCCAAGGTGTTGGCAGTTGGGATGGTGAACTTCGCCCGGGTGATTATGTCTCAATAGTCTGCCGGATGAATGATGATATCAACGAACAGGTTAATCTGAACAAAAAGCTGATGAAGGCATATTGTTTCGAGAGGAACGACGAATATGTCTGGAATAAGAGCGATGCGTTATTTTCGAAAAAGCCGGTATATTACCAGCATACTGAAACTGACATGAAGGGCATCACTACATCATGGTACGGATATGACTTCCAGATAGACATTCCGAGGGATATCGAGCCAGGAAAGTATACTTTTGTCCTGGTAAGAGATGATGGCGTTGTCGAGCTTATGCTCGATTTCTGTGTGCCGGAGCCCAAGCCTGCGTATCTGTATAGCGAAGTACCGGTAGAAACTGAGAAACCGGTTATTTATCTGTATCCTCAGTCAGAAACGGATGTAAGTATCGTTCTGGATTATGACGGTAATCTCACTTGCACTTATCCGGAATATAATGACGGATGGAACGTGACTGCATTCCCTGACGGAACGATCTTCGACAAGAATACCGGAAGATATTACGAATATCTTTTCTGGGAAGGGACGAGGTCTTTTGATGACTATGAATTTGAACATGCCGCATGTGTGGCCCGTGAAGATACAGCTACTTTCCTTGAGGAGTATCTGGAAGCTGCTGGATTAAATGACCGTGAGATCGATGATTTCATCTCATACTGGCTGCCGAGACTTCAGGCTTCACCTTATAATCTGATCTCTTTCCCGAGCGGATATTACACTGAATGGGCAAAACTTAACGTAGATCCGGCACCTGATACGCTGATACGTGTTTATATGGTGTTTACTCCTCTTGAAGCTCCCGTTGGGATCCCTGAACACATGGCGCTTGAACTTCCTGACAGACCTGAGCGTAATGGATTTACAGTGGTCGAATGGGGCGGAAGTGTTTTGGAACGTTAAACTGAGTGTCCCTTAAAATCCTCTCGGATTCTTCACGATTTCGACAGCCTCTTCAATTGTCTGAGCCTGACTTAGATCAAGTGCTCTCTTGATCTTGATAATGCTGTTCTTGTTCCTCATATTCAGGGGGATGAGCTCTTTGTAATCCTGTAATTCTTCTGATAGCTCGCTCTGCTTCCTTTTCATGTCTTCAATCTGGGCACGTATCTGATTTGCCCTGGCGGTCGTCATCATGTCATTTTGCGCCAGTTTCTCGTTAGCCCTGTTTTGTCTTGCTTTAGCGATGGGAATTCCGATTAAAAGTGTGATCGGTATTGAGAGATAACCTGGTGCTTCAGCAAGTTCTATTGCATCTGAACCTGAAGCTGCGATCAAAGAGGCAAAGACAAATGTTGTAACAAAACATGCTACAGCCGCAACAATAAATGTCGGCCAATAAAACCTGAATAACCAATATCTCGGAGGATTGGAACCTACTTCCATCTTTTTGATTTGAAACTCAGCGTCCTTGATATCTTCCTTGAGCTTTTCATAAGTAGTGTACTTAGACAACAATATATTGCAGAGCTGAATGCTCTCTTCTTTGGTAGCAGGATGAGGAGACAGGTGTGATGAACCTAATATTCTGTCAGTATCTATAGCCTGACCGCATACTTCACAGAAAGAAGAGCCGTCTAATACTACCGCACCGCATTTCGAACAAAAAGCCATTCCTGTTTCCTCCTTAGTATTGTGGAATAAAAAATAACAGCCTTATTTCTCACCCTTACAGCGCCTGATCATAACGTCAGCGTCTCTGTAACCTCTGACTTTTTCGAGTTCTTTAAGAGCGCTCTTGTAAGACCTGTTATCAAAGAAATACTTGCCTCTGCAGTATGTCTCAAGCTTTTCAGCCTCTGCCACGCCGTCATCACAGATCTTGATGAGATCAGAAGAGATGGCGTCTTCAATCCTGCTGCACTCATTGATTGCCTGCTTGTATAAGAGCTTGGCTTCATCAGCGGATGCAAGAACAGCCTTGCTGCTTAAGATCCTGCCGGCCTTATTAATGGTTGCGATAGCGTGGGAATACTTTGGATATAACTCCGCAATGGCCCACTTGTTGCCGCAGTTTGCACATCTGCAGGATGTGGAAGCATAGTCGTAAACCAGGTCTCCGCCACAGATCCTGCAGTTAAACGATACTTTGTCATTTGCGGAAGGTTTGTGCTTCTCGGCAGAATCATCAACGAAAAATGTTTCTACAGTGACATCGTAAAAATCCGCGATTCTCTGCAGCATCTTATATTCAACAGGAAGGCGTCCTGCCTCCCATTTATATATAGCGAGTTCCGGAACACCCCATTCCAGTGCCAGCGCTTCCTGGGTGAGGTTGTGTTTTTCTCTCAGCTTTTTTAAGTTTTCGGCGACAATAATATCCATTTTGACTCTCCTATTATCTTCCTCATATCCATATGATATATGAAACAGGCGGCTATTTGTATATTTTCTTAATTAAATTTAATAAATTCGCCAGGTTGATGGATTATAATGTCAAAGAAAAGGGGATATAAGGAGATGAAAGCATTACCAAGATCTGATCAAATGAAGATCGAGGGATGATTTCATATAGTTAACTGGTTTATGAGCACTAAACACGTAGTAGTCCTGCCTTATGATGAGGCATGGAAAAAAGATTTCGAAGATATTAAAGCAGAACTCATGCAGGTGCTTGAGGGTCTGGTCTTAAGTGTTGAACATGTCGGCAGCACATCGGTTCCCGGACTTGCGGCAAAACCTGTCATTGATATAGATGTCGTGATAGAAGATCATGACTGTTTTGAAAACGTGAAGACGGCACTTGAAACAATCGGTTACCATCATGAAGGCGATCTTGGTATCCCGGGCCGCGAGGCGTTTAAATACGATGGCAAAGACCATCTGAGAAAACATCATCTGTATGTATGCTCTAAGGATGCAGCTGAACTTAAAAGGCACATATCTTTCAGGGATTATCTGCGTGCACATCCTGAAGCAGTTGAGGAGTACGGCAGAATAAAGATAGAAGGTGCAGAGCTGTATCCTTATGACATAGACAGATACATAGAACACAAGTCACCTTTTATCGATGGAATTTACCGGTTGATCAGAGAAGGCTAGATAAGGTAAATTCTGCTCATACTGCTGTAAAATAAAAGCGTGATATAGAAGCAGAAGGAAATTAATAAGAAATAATCCGGTATGACTATTAGTTTAACAAAAGAAAAAATGGAAGAACTATTCCTTCAGTATCTGGCAATGATCTTCGGGTTTCCTGAAGTCGTCAGCTGCTGCGCTAAGGAAGTCGTAATTACGCGCGAGACACTCGGTGATGCAGGAAAGCAGGCATTCGAGTCAGGTTTCCATGACCTGTACAGTGATATAGATCTGTCTGTAAAAGTACGCCTTCCCAAAAACGGTTCTGTAACTCCTGAAGAATACAATAAAAGGATCGACCGCTTCGGTGTAACAGAAGATACGGCGCTGGGGTGGATGTATATTCCGGTAAATCATATTTACAGGATCATTTTCAAAAACGGAATGCGCTATGATCTTATCTTTGAGTTTGAATATTCGGATGATGTTGAGCTGGATTTGGGAGAACCTGCTCCTTGTGAAGATGAGAATCCGAATTGGCCTGTGGATAATATAAACCGTTTCTGGTTTATCCAGATCCAGGCTCTTGGCAAATTATTCCGGAGGGATTATCTGATCAGTTCCCATCTGGCTAATATGAACTGCAATGATACCCTGGTCATGCAGATGATCATGAGAGATCTGGAATATAAGACCAATCATCACAGATACGGATATTCGGAAGAACTGGAATACGTTAAGTGCTTGGGACAAGTTCCTTACAAGACGGATGATGCTACATTTAACATGATCGCTGACCGAATTTATGCAGCGGCGCTTGCTTATGACAAACTGGTGAAGGATTTCTATCATGATTATGAGGACAGAAAATCTGATTTCTTTGCAATCTGGGACTGGTATGAATCTGCCGGGGTCTAACATTGGTATAATGTGTTAGTACTTTAGAAAAGGAATAGAGCCGTTATGGAATTAGATGATGAATTATACGCGCAGATAACTAAGCACAGTGATATCGGAGAGCACTATTTTGTCGAAGGCAAATTCAGAAAAGCTCTCGAAGAATATAAAAAGGCATTTGAATTGATACCAGAACCCAAGACGGATTGGGATGCTTCCGTGTGGACTCTTGCAGCAATCGGTGATTCGCATTTCATGTTGAAGGAATTCGTATCCGCCCTTGAGTATTTTGAGAAGCTCATGACGGAATATCAGGAAGAAGAGAATCCTTTTATCAGAGTCAGATATGGTGAGTGTCTTTACGAGACCGGCAAGACCGATCTGGGCAAAGAGCATATGCTGGCCGCCTTCAAGATGGAAGGTACAGAAGTTTTCGACAGCGATAAATATCTTAAACTCATCTCGGACCTGATCTGACCTATGCTTGATAAAGACATAATCGAGACGAATAAGAAATATTGGAATGAGCATGCGGACCAGTGGTTCGGTACCACGGCCCTGCCTAAGTATGGCGTGCGTTTTCCTACGGAAGATGATCTTCATCTGTTTGGGGATGTGCGCGGAAAAAACATGCTTGAGATATGCTGCGGAAGCGGACACTCTTTACTCTATAACGCCAATAAGGGCGCAAAAGAACTGTGGGGAGTCGATCTGTCACAAAAACAGCTGGAGACTGCATCCAAGCTGCTCTCTGACAACGGCTATTCAGCAAAACTTCTGTGCGCAAAGATGGAAGATGAACTGGACGTGCCCAAAGAATATTTCGACTATGTCTATTCCATATACGGAATCGGCTGGACTACTGACCTTCAGGGAACTTTTGATAAGATTGCCTCATATCTGAAAAAAGACGGCATCTTTATCTTCAGCTGGCACCATACCTTGAATTATTGCATAGCATGGTCAAGCGATGAGCGGATGGATGTTATTGAAGACGACGACAAGTTCTGCATGACTAAGAGCTATTTCGATGACAGCTACTTTAAGATGGTTGTACATGGAAGTGAGATAGTTCTTAGCAACAGGAAGATATCCACATATATCAATGCTCTTGCAAAGGCCGGTTTTCTTATAGAGCAGTTCGTGGAAGAAAGCAGTAAGGAAGCCATGGAATCTGAAAACGATCCTGACCCCAAGACCAGAAAGGCAAAGATGCTGCCCATTTCATTCTGCATTAAGGCCAGAAAACTGTGAGCAGGGCAGGAGGACTATATGGATCTGACATACAGGAATGCGGATATAAGCGATGTAGACGTGCTGATAGATATCTACAACTCTGCTTTCTATGACGATTATGTCCGTTATGGCCAGTGTCAGGGATATGGCCGTTCCAAAGAAAACATGGAGCAGTCTGTCATAGAATATCCCAAGGTGATCGCTTATGAGAAGGATAAGGCTGTAGGCGTTATCTCGACAAAAGCAGAAGGGCAGGGTAAGTATTACATCGGATGCCTGGCCGTTAAGAAGGAATACCAGGGCCGCGGTATCGGAACAGCCCTGATGAGATATTTCATGGATGAACACCCTGACTGGAACGAGCTCACTTTGGTGACTCCGAAGGATAACGAAGCCAATATCAGATTCTATACAGGACGCTTCGGGTTTGATATTGTTGGAGAAGAAGATGACGGGACAGTGACCGTGCTTTTATTCAGACTTAACAGACAAAACGCCTGAAAATAGGGGATTGCAACCGCCGGTTGACAAAGTTCAAGGTCTGGTTGGTGGTTATGTAAAGACTGTTTTTGCTAATCTCAGGCCAGCAATCCTTGGAGGTGGAATACATGACAATTGCAGATAGAATACAGAGCCTACGAAGGTCAAAAGGCATGTCCCAGGAAGAACTGGCAGATGCTGTCGGGGTATCACGTCAGGCTGTCTCTAAGTGGGAGAGCGAGCAGGCAACCCCTGATCTTGATAAAGTGGTCATTATGAGTGACATTTTCGAAGTGACCACGGATTATCTTCTTAAGGGAATAGAACCCGTCAAGACTGATGACCATAAGACGATGGCAGATGTCATCGACCAGAAGGTCCTTACAGAAAAGAACGGCAGACGCGCGAAAACCGCTTTGAAGTGGTTCCTTATCGGATTTGGCATTCTGCTTGCCATAGATCTGATCTCTATGCTGATCTATTTTCTCGTCAACGGATTTCCCGTTTAATTAATTCCACAACCGATTTTATCCCAGAATTGTCCGGCGGGACCGGACATAAGTATTAGTGTGCTCAAATCAGGAGAATAAAAATGAGTAAGATAAAAGATTTCATTAAGAATATAAGCCCTTTCAACAACCGTACGGAGATGCCGAAGATCTTATACGTCATCAAGGTCGTTCTAATTTTCTATTTGTTTAAGTTTGCAAGTGAACTTGTTGGTGAAGGTCTGGCATTGGCAATTCACTTTGCGTGCGGAATGAATCCTCTTGAAGGGGAGATGTTTGACGAAAATACGATCACGCTGATAACCTATCTGGGCTATTCAGTCATGATCGTAATCGTATTCCTATTATGGAAACTGTTCCAGAAGAAGACTATATCAGAGCTTGGGCTTACTAAGAACTTCGGCAGTTACTTTATAGGAATTGCTCTGGGCGTTATTCTTCTGGCAGTTTCTGTTATCTCCATCACTATTTGCGGCGCGTTACGGTTTAATGGTGTGTTCGATAATATCGACGTTAAGATGGTATTGCTTATGGCTTGGTGCTTCGTGTTCCAGGGTGCAATGGAAGAGATCCTTTGCAGAGGCGTAGTCCAGCAGCTTCTCGTAAAGAAGACATCAGTTCCCGTGGCATTCGGAGTAACTGCGGTTTTATTTACAGTTCCCCATATCGGTAATATGCAGGGTGGAACACCGGTAATTGCAGCTGTAACTGTTATAAATCTGATTCTGATGTCACTTATCTTTTCGCTCGTTACACACAGTTTCAAGAGCATCTGGGCGGCGTGCGGACTCCATTCGGTCTGGAACTATATCCTGTACTCGATCCTGGGACTAAACTTAAGCGGAAAAGATTCAGCGGTTACAGCTGTTTTCGATATGAGATCATCCGGCAGCAGCATCCTAAACGGAGCAGAGTACGGGATTGAAGCAAGCATAATAACAACCATTGTGTTAGCTTTGGCTTTAGGTATTCTCCTTATAAGCTTCAGGCACCGGGTCCAATTGTGTAAAAAAGAATCGTTGGCAGGACAAATGTCAAAAAGAGCAGGATGATTATCGCGAGAACTACCCATATCGTAACTGAAATGGCGATCAGCTTTTTGTTCCTCTTCTTGCTCATTTTGCCCTTGAGCTGAAGGCCTGCAAGCATCGTGTTGATACCGAAAATGCCGCTGGTAAGTATAAGCAGGAAAGGTGTAAGGAATATCTCCGTATCCCAGAAGTACGTAATAAAGAAAAAGATCAGCGATGCTACCGAAGTAATCAGTGTGCCGACACCGCAAATGTATACTTTTTTAAGTATCTTTGCCTTGTCGGCTTCGGTGTATTCCGCCACCATTTCCAATGTTTCTTTTAAGTTTTCTTCCATTTTCTCACTCTTCCTTTCTCCGCGTAGAAGGTCGCGGATGTCGATGTCGTAAAAATCAGCCAGTTCGATCATGATGCTGATGTCGGGCATTGTGTTGCCGTTCTCCCAGCGTGAGACCGATCTTGATGAGACATTAAATTTGTCAGCGAGCTGTTCCTGGGAAAGACCATGTTCTTTACGAAGTTCTTTCAGGAAAGCTCCTACCTTTATAGTGTCCATGTCTGACCTCCTTTCGCTTCCGAATCTATCATCAGGCCCTTCGAAAAAACACGACAGAGAGTGAGAGATGCCGTATTTTCTTACCCGACAGGGCTGTCTGGTTTATTGTATCACAGTGGTTTTAATGGGTTTATCACGGATTGATGCCTGATTATGCAAAATCCGTGACGCTGAAAGTGTAAGTCGTACCGAAGTCTGCATCAAGGCAGATGCTGACGGTGAAGTCGTCAAGGTTATAGACGCAGGACCATTCGGTGAGTCCCTGTTTGTTATGAACTTTATCAAGGATATCCATGGCTTCCTGTTCGGTAGCAACGAGGCTGGGTCCGAGATTATCTTCAATGGTTGATATTCTGTCGTCAGGGTTGCCCATGTCGTAAAACTCACCCGGAGCGATTACGCTGTTGGTGCAGTACGGATAATCTGTTACGACCATCTCGTTATCGAGCCATTCGACTACGACATATCTGCCTGATCTGTCGGTGATGAACAGGTGATAGTTTCCGAGGTCTGAATGAATATCGTAGGATGCAAGCAAAGCCAGGGCCTCGTCAACTGATGCGCATGTGTCGAGTATTCCTCTTACTGCCAAATACACAGGCAGATCGGGTTTGCCGTTATCCTGATGCGGTTCATCGATACTGACCTGAAGGATTCCTGTTGCGACACCTTTTTCGTTCATGCCGTCGAGCACAAGATAAGGGGTAATTACCATGACGAATTTACCCAGAACTGAGTCCGGATCCACCTGGGCATTCTCGCCGGTTCCGAAGAATGCGAGCCCCGTAACACCTATGGATTCATAACATCCGTCAGGGTGGGAATATACGAGCAAAGTGTCCGTCTCCATAAGATCGAAGTTGCGTCCGAAGATATGGTCTCCTTCCGGAGTGACTGCTGCGAAGGTGGCACAACCGAATCCAATATCGTCATCGTCAATGGAAAAGACGCTTGGCGCACCGTATAAATGCGTGTCAAAGATCCAGTTAAACACGTCATCTGTCGTCTGTGAGTTTGAACCAAGCATGCCCATGGTATCGGTGCATTCATAGTTCTTCATGGTGTAGAAACCCTCGGCTACTTTGTTGATGGTCAACATAGCCCTTATGTGATTCCGGAACATTATTGCCGGAACGATTACCATAAGTCCGTAGACGACAGGGAGGACGATCCTCTTTTTGAATTTGAAGACAAGGCATATCTCCAGTATAAGCGCTATTATGAATATAAATACGCCGGCGGGTATGAATGGTATCCAGTTAAATGTGGCTATTGATTTGACTTCTATGCAGTAAGGAATGACTGATTCACGAAGAAAATCGTGATACTGATCCAGAGTAAATGAGGTTTCATAGTCTTCGCCGTTCTCGGCTACAGCCTGTTCCAGCCTCTCGTAATATAAGTAGTCGTAAATCTCGAAAAGCGCCTCGGTTACTTCTTTGTATTCTTCTTCATCAACAGCTCTTAATGTGCCCTGAATCGTAATATGCTGAATGGTGCTCTTGTAATATGTTTCCTTGTCTTCTTCGCTCAAATTGGAAAGATCCAGAACAATGAACTTGGACTCATCAGCACTTAATCCGCCAAGAAGCTGCAGTGTTTTATCAGGAACATCGATATTGTCGTAATAGACCTGGATGTCTGTTTTTATCTGTTTGCCAAGAGCATCGGGAGTTATGTTCTTATAATCAAAATCTTTATAGAAAAGACCCAAGAACCATCCGCCGAAGAATCCTGCCAATACCATCAAGATTCCGATAAACATGACAATTGCGGTGATGATTATCGCTTTCTTATTTCTCTTCTTTTTCATAAACATCCCCAGGCAGCCAATACGGCAGCTGATCCCCATAAACTACGAATTAAGTTTACTATTTGAAAGAAATAAGAGCAAATATACAGATGAAAGAGAGGGGGGATTAAGCCTCTTTCTTTATCAGGTTGACCCTGATCGCATTTAAAGTGGTATCGCTTAAGAAACGCTCAATCCGCCGTGCATCCTGCCTGGCAGTATCCTCGTCAACGCCAAGATCCATGAAGTGCCTGGTTATAAGGAGTTTGCGTTCGTATACGTGTTTGGCCAGTATAATGCCGCCTTCGGTCAGCTGTATGATTCCGTTTCCGGTATTTTTTATGAGGCCTTTATCTCTAAGCACATTTAATGCCCGGCTCACGGAAGGCCTTGTGACTTCTAAGTAGTTGCTGATGTCTTTAGCCCGGACTATATCTGATTCCAGCGACAGCATATATATTGTCTCAACATAGATTTCGCTGGATTCGAGTATTGCCATAACAGATATCCCTTCTCAAAAGTTAGCGATAACTTACCAAAAATGTTAACGCATTTCAACACAAATATCTGTGTTTTTATATACATTTGTGCTTGACTCGTTAGTGATTGCTAACTATACTTGTTATCGGTTAGCGTAGACTAACCTTATTGGGTATTGGTGCGGATCTTATTGTTCCGCAGAAAAGGAGAGTGGTTATGATGCCTTTGGCATATGCAGATGTGGGGGAACCCCAGATCATTAAGAGAATCGGCGGAAATCCTGAGATGAAGAAACACCTTGAAGACATGGGGTTCACCGTAGGCGGTGAGGTATGTGTCGTCAGCAGCATAGGTGAGAACCTGATAGTAAAGGTGAAGGAAAGCCGCGTGGCTGTCAGTGAGGAGTTAGCAAAGAAAATAATGATATAAGGAGGATTGGTCAGTGAGGACGTTAAAAGAAGTAAAGGTCGGTGAGACTGTCAAGGTCACAAAGCTTAACGGTGAGGGTGCCGTAAAGCGCAGGATTATGGACATGGGCATCACAAAGGGTGTTGAGATCTATGTTCGTAAAGTTGCACCGCTCGGAGATCCTGTTGAAGTTACGGTAAGAGGGTATGAGCTCTCACTCCGTAAGGCAGATGCCGAGATGGTTGTAATCGAGTAATTGAGAGGGGCTTATAAAATGGCAAACAGTGAAATCAAAATTGCATTAGCGGGTAACCCGAACTGCGGAAAGACAACGCTCTTTAATGCGCTTACGGGTTCAAACCAGTTCGTAGGTAACTGGCCCGGTGTTACTGTAGAAAAGAAGGAAGGTAAGCTTAAAAAGCATGACGGTGTAACAATCACTGACCTTCCGGGTATCTATTCTCTTTCTCCTTATACGTTAGAGGAAGTCGTAGCAAGAAATTACCTTATAGATGAGAATCCGGATGTTATCCTCAACATTGTTGACGGTACCAACCTGGAGCGTAACTTATATCTCACAACACAGCTCACTGAACTCGGTATTCCTGTTGTAATGGCTGTAAACATGATCGACATCGTCAACAAGAACGGCGACAAGATCAATCTCGAAGCTCTCTCTGAGCAGATGGGCTGCAAGGCAGTGGCTATTTCCGCTCTTAAGGGTACTGGAATAATGGAAGCTGCAGAGGAAGCCATCAAGGCTGCTAACGGCACAAAGACTCTTCTGCCTCATTCTTTCTCAGGTCCTGTAGAGCATGCCCTTGCTCATATCGAAGAAGCAGTGCTTCACGATATGAATGAGGACAAGCAGAGATGGTATGCGATCAAGATCTTCGAAAGAGACGAGAAGATCATTGCAAAGCTCAATATCTCCAAAGAGAAGATGGAGCATATCGAGAAGGATATCGCAGCAGCAGAAAAAGAACTCGATGACGATGCAGAGTCCATCATTACAAATGAAAGATACGTATATATCGCATCTATCATCAAGAGCTGCTACAAAAAGCAGAATAAGGCTAAGCAGTCCACTTCGGATAAGATCGATAAGATCGTAACTAACAGGATCCTGGCACTTCCTATTTTCGCGGTCATCATGTTTGCGGTTTACTGGATCGCAATGACGGCATTCGGTGCGAGTGCTACTGACTTCACAAACGATCAGATCTTCGGTGACGGCTGGTACCTTTTCGGAATCGGACGTTCAGGCTACGAGGAGATGGTCGACGAGTGGGCAGGAGAGAATGTATTTGTTGACGATGTTAAGGCTGTGATCGATTCGGCTGCTGACAACGATGTCACAGGTGCAGAGAATCTCCAGGCAGATTTCGAAGATGCTGATTTTGGCGCATTCGAAGAAGACTACGGATTCTATGCAGATGAACTTGAAGAAAACGGATATGAACTCAATGCTGCACTTGAAGCATCAGGTGCACTTGATGAGGAGGGCGAGTTCACTGCTCCCGGTATGGATGAGGTTGAAGGCGCGATCTTCGTTCCGAGTATCCCTGATCTTGTAAGTTCCGGACTTGAGAAAGCCGGTGCTAATGAATTCGTTACCGGTCTTGTAGTTGACGGTATCGTAGGAGGCGTCGGAGCAGTACTCGGATTCGTTCCCCAGATGCTCGTACTTTTCTTCCTCCTTGCATTCCTTGAATCATGCGGATACATGGCGAGAGTTGCATTCGTTCTTGACCGTATCTTCAGAAGATTCGGTCTTTCAGGAAAATCATTCATCCCTATGCTCGTATCTTCAGGATGCGGCGTTCCGGGTATCATGGCTTCAAGAACCATCGAGAGCCAGCGTGACCGCAGGATGACTATCATGACTACAACATTCATCCCCTGCGGTGCTAAGCTCCCTATCATTGCCCTTATCACGGCAGCACTCTTCCGTCACACATTCATGAATGGTGCGTGGGTTGCTCCTTCTGCATATTTCATTGGTGTTGCTGCAGTAATCATCTCAGGTATCCTTCTTAAGAAGACAAAGATGTTTGCAGGCGATCCCGCTCCCTTCGTAATGGAGCTTCCTGCATATCACTGGCCTACATTGGGCAACCTCTTAAGATCAATGTGGGAGAGAGGCTGGTCCTTCATCAAGAAGGCAGGAACAGTAATCCTTATTTCCTCAATCGTAATCTGGCTCGGTTCCGTATTCGGAAACACAGATGCAGGATTCGGCTTCGATCCTGATATGGAGCTTGAATCATCCGTATTGGGTATCGTCGGCGGCGCTATCAAGTGGATCTTTGCTCCTATCGGTTTTGCAAATATCAAGGCAACTATTGCAACAATCATGGGTCTTGTTGCCAAGGAAGAAGTTGTCGGTGTATTTGGTGTCCTCGACTTCGAAGGCCTCACAGCTCTTGCAGGATTCTCCTTCCTTATATTCAACCTGCTTTGCGCTCCCTGCTTTGCTGCTATCGGTGCGATCAAGCGTGAGATGAACTCAGCAAAGTGGACATGGTTTGCAATCGGATATCAGTGCGCATTCGCTTATGCGATCTCACTTATCGTTTACCAGTTCGGACTCCTTTTCTCTGGCTCGGTAAATGTTATAGGCTTGATCTTTGCGATCCTTGTACTTGCAGGACTCTGCTTCCTCGTATTCAGACCTGCAAAGAAGTATACAGGCGCAGTAAAAGAGAATTAAAGGTGTTTGAATGGTTGAGTGGCTTACAGCAAATTGGGTTAACATAATTATCCTGGCTCTTGTCGGAGGGCTTATCGCTCTGGCGGTAATCGTGATGATCAAAGACAAGAAGGCAGGAAAGAGTTCTTGCGGATGCAACTGTTCAAAATGCGCGATGGCAGGTAAATGCCACTCTGTAAAAAAGGCAAATAAGTCCTGATTTCTCCATAAACTAAGTGCTGGAGGGGCTGTATCAAATGAACGGATCGCTTGTGTACAGCCCCTTTTTGCTGAAAACACAAATTGAATGGTGAAGTAAAGAGTATTTAACAGTAAGAGATCTTCAGAAATCTTATGGTGAAGGCGGTTCTTATACCCAGGTGCTCAAGGGCGTAAGCATTAAAGTTTCCAGAGGCGAGATGTGTGTAATACAGGGCACATCAGGATCAGGTAAATCAACATTGCTCAACTGTATCAGCGGAGCCGGCAACTGGAGTGGTGCTGCCATGTTTTTGGAATTGATGTTATTGATCTGAAAACCTCATTTTGATACAGAATGACCGGGTATGCGGCCTGAAAAAGCGGGTGTGCATTCCTGAGACGGAGTATTTATCAGTATAGTGCAAATCTATAAAAATACGGATTTACCTTATAATGTTTTCGAGAAACTATAGGGTAAAATCAGAAAAACAGGCAAATACACCATAATGATAAATAGTAAACAACTGAGAAGGCCTAAATGATAGAATGTAAATAATCTATATGGAGGTTACAGGACTATGCAGGAATCCGGCGAAATGTATCTTGAATCTATATTAGTGCTTTCTAAGAAGGGCGGACCGATTCGTTCATTAGATGTGGCTCGTTATCTTGGTGTTTCCAAGCCGAGCGTAAGCAGGGCAATGGGACTGCTCAAGTCTGGTGATTATATCGTCATTGACGAGCAGGGACATATAACACTCAAGGATGAAGGTCTTAAGATCGCAAAGAAGATATATGAAAGACACGTTCTAATTACCGAGCTTCTCACTGAGATCGGTGTTGATGTGAAGACAGCCGAAGAAGATGCCTGCCGTATAGAACACGTCATAAGTGACAAGACTTTCAAGGCGCTCAAAAAATACATTAAGAACAAGAAAAAATAAGACGGTCAATAATGGTAAAAAACAAGCATCCTATGTCTCTGTCGGGCGGACAGAAGCAGAGAGTTGCCATAGCATCTGCCATTGCAGCCGATGCCAGGCTCATGCTCTTCGATGAGCCTACGTCAGGTCTGGATTTCTCACATATGGAAAAAGTAGGAGAACTATTGAAAAGTCTCGCCCATTCAGGTAATACTGTACTTGTGGCAACACATGATCCGGAACTTATAGAGCTTTGCTGTGATTACGTATTATGCATTGAACATGGTAAGCTCGGTTATCTGAAGAAGGTATAGAAATGTTAAAAACAGTCATTCTGGGACTCCTTATCCCGTTTATCGGTACAGCAGCCGGCGCGGGATGTGTATTCTTTCTCAAGAAAGACCTGAAGGAAAGTATACAGCGGGCGCTTACAGGATTTGCGGCTGGTGTAATGGTAGCTGCATCCATATGGAGCCTTATCGTTCCCGCAATTGAGCAGTCTTCTGATAAAGGACAGTTTGCGTTTGTTCCCGCGTTCATCGGTTTCTGGCTCGGTATCTTATTCCTGCTCTTACTTGACCATATAATCCCGCATCTTCATGTTCACATAAACCAGGTGGAAGGTCCCAAGAGTAAGCTGACGCGTACGGTTATGCTGGTACTGGCAGTTACGCTCCATAACATTCCTGAAGGTATGGCAGTAGGCGTCGTATATGCAGGACTTATGAGCGGTTCAGCGAATATTACTGCAGGCGGTGCGCTGGCTCTGGCATTAGGTATCGCAATTCAGAACTTTCCTGAAGGCGCTATTATCTCGATGCCACTTTACTCGGAAGGAAAGAGTAAACCTAAGTCATTTGCTCTGGGTGTTCTCTCGGGAGCGGTTGAACCTGTTTTCGGAGGACTCACTGTACTGATCGCAGGCCTTGTTGTTCCTGCCATGCCTTATCTGCTTTCATTTGCAGCAGGCGCGATGCTTTATGTGGTTGTCGAAGAACTCATTCCTGAAATGAGCCAGGGAAAACATTCCAATATCGGTGTCATCTCATTTGCAATCGGCTTCAGTCTCATGATGGCTCTAGATGTCGCTCTTGGATAAGGCCGGTAAAACGCATGTTATAATTGAATTATCCTGATATGCCAGGGTTTTAATATGAGTATATTTAAACGCGGGAAGAATCTGAAAGAAGAGATAAAGTTTGATCCTGAGACGCAGTATGCCGTTATCAGGAGTTCCATCTGCACCGGTGAGAAAACTGCCGGCTTCAAGAATAAAAAGGACGGTCACTTTGTTGAGGTCATGGTGATCAGGTCATCTGAAGACGAGAGAAGATTCAAAGAGATCTACGGTCTGGATTCGGTGCGTACCGAGTATTAATCACATAAGAATATGTGAACTTATTACTATCTTTATTCAAAAAATCAAATAAAATAGTTTGATAATCAAAATAAAATGAATATAATGTATATCGTTATATTATCCAAAGTATTCTATTGGAGGATTAGTTGATAATGGATCAGAAATGGCAGGACAGTATCAGCCAGCTCAACCAGCGCAGGGAGAACGTGGCTGCTGCAGGCGGTCCGGACCGAATTGCAAAACAGCATTCATCCGGCAAGTTGACTGCAAGAGAGCGAATGGAAGCTCTTTTCGATGACGGCACATTCGTTGAGATCAACGACCAGATCGCATCACGCTGCAGTGATTTCGGAATGGAAAAGAAAAAGAAACCCGGTGACGGTGTAGTTACGGGTTACGGATATATTCACGGCAGACTTGCTTTCGCATCGTCTCAGGATTTTACGGTAGGAGGCGGTTCATTGGGTGAAGCTCACGCAATGAAGATCTGCAGAGCCATGGATAAGGCTATGGAGATGAAGGCTCCTTTTATTTCCATCAATGACAGCGGCGGAGCAAGGATAGAAGAGGGTATCGACAGCCTTTCAGGTTATGCTGATATCTTCTACCGCAATACGATCGCATCAGGTGTTATCCCTCAGATCTCTGTAATTATGGGACCCTGTGCCGGCGGTGCTTGCTATTCTCCTGCAATCACAGACTTTATCTTCATGACTGACTACAGCCAGATGTACATCACAGGACCTGCAGTCGTTAAGTCTGTTACAGGTGAGGTCATCTCTTCAGGAGATCTCGGAGGTGCTGCAGTCCACAGCTCAACGTCAGGTGTTGCACACTTCGTATATCCTGATGATCTCTCATGCCTTAACGGCGTGCGTCAGCTTTTGGGATATCTGCCCCAGTGCAATCTTGACGATTCCATGACTGTGCCCGGCACGGCAGTAGATAACAGCGCTTCGTTAAGTTCGATCGTTCCTGCTGATTCAAAGAAGGCTTATGACGTCAGAAACGTTATCAATTCTCTTGTAGATGAGAACAGCTTCTTTGAGATCCAGGAATCATTTGCAAAGAACATCATCATCGGCTTCGGCCGTCTTGATGGTGAGACTATTGGTATCATCGCAAACCAGGCTTTGTACATGGCAGGTTCGTTGGAGATCAATGCATCAGATAAGGCATCACGCTTTATCCGTTTCTGTGACTGCTTCAATATCCCGCTCCTTACACTGGTTGACGTTCCGGCATTCCTGCCCGGATCACAGCAGGAACACGGCGGTATCATCCGTCACGGTGCTAAGCTCCTTTATGCTTATTCCGAAGCTACGGTTCCGAAGGTAAGTCTCATCATGAGAAAGGCTTACGGCGGAGCTTATATTGCGATGAACAGTAAGGGAACCGGTGCCGACGTGGTTTATGCATGGCCTATTGCCGAGATTGCAGTTATGGGTGCTTCAGGTGCCGTAAGTATCATCGGTAAGAAACAGATCGAGAATGCGGAAGATCCTGCTGCAAAGAAGGAAGAACTTCTTAATGAATATAATGACAAGTTCATGAATCCTTACATTGCTGCTGAACACGGATATGTTGACGAAGTAATCCTTCCTGAAGAGACAAGATCCAAGATCTCAGAAGCATTCAATATGCTTAAGACAAAAGAACGTTCATTGCCCTATAAGAAGCATGGCAATATCCCGTTATAAGGAGGACTAAAGCCTGTGGAAGAATCATTGATCGTGGCAATGGCAGTTGCTGCAATAGCGGAAGAGAACGGCGTTGATACAAATCACGTTATCGTACGTTCCTTCAAGGAAGCTAAAAAGAGCAGTCTTGAGCAGTATATTGAAGACAACAAGATTTCTTATCATAAATATCAATTAGGAGAATAACAAAATGAGCAAATATCGTATTACAGTTGAAGGCAAGACATATGAGATGGATGTTGAGCTTATCGGAAGCAATGGTGCTCCCGTACAGCCTGTAAAAGTACAGAGTGCACCCGCTGCACCTGCACCTGTTGCAGCAGCTCCCAAGGCAGCTTCAAAGCCCGCAGCAGTATCTTCAGGTTCTGTAGTTGCACCGATGCCCGGTACTGTCATCAAGATCCTCAAGAATGAGGGTGACGCAGTTAAGGCAGGCGATGTTGTTCTCATTCTCGAAGCTATGAAGATGGAAAACGAGACCACCGCTCCCGTAGCAGGAACTCTTGCTTCCGTTAACTGCGCTGCAGGCGGTACAGTTGCCGGCGGTGACGTATTGTTCGAAGTTAAGTGAGGGTTCTTTGATGAGTGAACTTTTCGAGATCAAAAAGCCTTTGATGATCACTGATACGATCTTAAGAGATGCGCATCAGTCACAGGCGGCAACCAGAATGAAGCTGGAAGACATGCTTCCTGCATGTGAAGTCTTAGACAGCATCGGTTACTGGTCAATTGAATGCTGGGGCGGAGCTACATTTGATGCCTGCATGAGATTCCTCGGTGAAGATCCGTGGGAAAGATTAAGGACTCTCCGCAAAGCGTTGCCTAATACAAAACTCCAGATGCTCCTGCGTGGTCAGAACCTTTTGGGTTACCGCCACTATGCAGATGACATGGTCGATGCGTTCTGCCGCAAGTCCATCGAAAACGGTATTGACGTAGTTCGTATTTTCGACGCCTTAAACGATGTCCGCAACATGGAGGCATCCATCAAGGCCGTAAAGAAGTATGGCGGAATGGTCGAAGCCGCAATGAGCTATACGGTAAGCCCCGTACATAACGAGGAATACTTCGTTAAGAAGGCAATAGAACTTGAGCAGATGGGCGCTGATACGATCTGCATCAAGGACATGGCAAACCTTTTGCTTCCCAATGATGCTTACAGCCTTGTTAAGAAACTGAAGGAGAAGGTATCCATTCCGATCCACCTTCATACCCACAATACGACAGGTACAGGTTCTATGGTTTATCTCATGGCTGCTATGGCAGGTGTTGATATCGTTGACTGTGCTTTGTCTCCTTTTGCCAACGGTACTTCACAGCCTGCAACGGAATCACTCGTTGCAACGCTCGCAGGTACGGACCGTGATACTGGCCTCGATCTTAATAAGCTTAACGATGCAGCCGTTCACTTCAGAGGTGTTGCTGCGAAGATGGAGAAGGAGGGACTTATCAGTTCCAAGGTTCTCCGCGTAGATCCCAATACGCTTATTTATCAGGTTCCTGGCGGAATGCTCTCAAACCTTATCTCACAGCTTAAGCAGGCAAATGCCGAGAACCGTCTTTATGAGGTTCTTGCTGAGGTTCCGAGAGTAAGGGAAGACTTCGGCTATCCTCCGCTCGTAACTCCTACGAGCCAGATCGTAGGCACACAGGCAGTATTCAATACGCTTATGGGACGTTATAAGACATTTACCAAAGAATCCAAGGGACTTCTCCGCGGCGAATACGGTGAGCTCCCGGGCAAGGTAAATGAGGAAGTCAGAAAGATGGCTATAGGTGATGACGAAGTCCTTTCCTGCCGTCCTGCTGACCAGTTAAAGCCTGAGCTTGAATCCATCAGAGAACAGTACAGTGGTATTGCAAAATCTGAAGAGGACATCTTGAGCTGCGCCATGTTCCCGCAGGTTGCTCCTGAATACATAAAGAAGAGAGATAACCTTGAGGTACATGAGATCACTGTTGATTGGATAAGGGACAACTGATTACCGGATAACTTTTTATCAGTTAAATAAAGCTCTTGTTTGTTGCGGTAAACAACATTCAAGAGCTTTTTTGTTGACTACTCAACGCTTCAAAGGATTATTGATCATTGTCTGCTTATCAGTTCATTGATTAAATCCTTTTGTGTATAAAGCAAGGAAACATTTTAGTTACGGAATGTTTGCTCCGGATATTCAGTTTTTAAATATAGAAAAATTAGAATGAATGTATAAATCAATTTGGAGGCAAAAATGAATAATCAGGAAAAGCAATTAAGGAACTGGAAAGCTTTGTCTGCGACTTTGGCAGTTATCACGCTGATCACAATTGTTACGGCGCTTGTATTCATTGTAAGAGGTATCGGTGCTCCTAAGGCTCCGCCTGAAGTTGAAAGTCCGGCACCTTCAACATCAGAACAGACAGCTGAAACAGAACCTGTCTTATCTCCGGAAGCAACTGAATTAACAGAAGCAGCAGAGACAACTGCTCCGGTTGAAGAAGTTGATGCATTATCTTTATGGACTTCAGATGCTGAAGCGAAGAAAGCACTGGTCTCATATGTTGAGAATGTAACTGATGAGAACAGTCCTGACTACATTCCTGTTGAAGACAGGATCGCAGTATTTGATATGGATGGCACGATCCTCTGTGAGACAGATCCTTATTACTTTGATCACTGCCTGTTGGTTTACCGCGTTCTTGAAGATCCGAATTACAAAGATAAGGCATCTACATTTGAGAAGGATGTTGCTACACGCCTCCAGGCTAAATTCGACGGTGATTCAAGTATCGAAGTATCCATGATCGAACATGGACAGGCTGTAGCTATGGCTTTTGCCGGCATGACTATCGATGAGTTTGAAGCTTATGTTGAAGACTTTAAAAATCAGCCTGCACCGGGCTATAACAACATGACCAGAGGTGAAGCTTTCTATAAGCCGATGATCCAGGTTATTGATTATCTCCAGGCAAATGACTTTACGGTCTACATCGTAAGCGGTACTGACAGACTTATCGTAAGAGGCCTTATAAAGGGTTCTGTTGATATTCCGAGAAACCAGCTTATCGGTTCTGATGAGCTTCTTGTAGCGACAGGACAGGGTGATGTCGACGGAATGGAATACACATTTACTGATCAGGACAAGCTTGTTACAGGCGGACAGTTTATCATTAAGACTCTAGATATGAATAAGGTTACGGCGATCATGACGGAGATCGGTATTCAGCCTGTTCTCTCATTCGGTAACAGCACCGGCGATTCCGCTATGGCTGAATTCACAACTACAAACAATAAGTACAAGAGCCTTGCATTCATGCTCTGCTGTGATGATCTTGTTCGCGAGAACGGCAACACTGCCAAAGCAGACAAGATGAGAGATCTTTGCAAAGAATTCGGTTGGATCCCGATCTCTATGAGAGACGACTGGACAACGATCTATGGTGATGACGTAACAAGAAAGATCTGATACAGAATTAAATCTGTTCAGCATACCGTCAAAGCTTCGAAAAGGAGTTTTGGCGGTATTTATATATCCGTATTTATGTAGTTTGCCCGCTTATGGGTAAAATGTGCCAAACAAGAAAAATATATCGAAAAACGATAAAAAACTCTTGAAAAACGAAAAGGCCTGTGTTAGTATACTGGCATAAAGCATGCTTATTCTATTTTGGGAGGAAGATTATATGCGATATGATGACGTTATACTCAGGTGGGCAAAGATAGCGACTGTTCTTTTTACCGCCATGGCTTTAGTAGCTGACGTTTTCGGAGTTGTTATTACCAAATATATAGCTTACTGCTGGGCAGAGGTTTTTGATATAAGACTTGTTATTGCACTTATTGTGGTATTCTATCTTGGAACCATCGGCGGATATATAGTTCTCATTCCGCTGTATAAGATGCTTCACAACATGAGCAAGGACAAGGTCTTTGACAGAGAGAACACAAAGCTCATGACGATCATAACAGCATCGCTTGTAGGCATCGCCGTAGACTGCGTCGCAGGAGGCTTTATCTGGAACGGCTGCTGGATCTTATCAGTAGTAGCGCTGTTCATGGCACTTGTTGTTTTGAGCATCAGAGTTGTTTTCGCAAAAGCGATCACAATGAAAGAAGAAATGGACCTCACGATTTAAGAAAGGAGGAGAAAGAAATGATTATTGTAAATCTTGATGTGATGATGGCAAAACGTAAGATCTCCTCCGGCGAACTCGCTTCGAAGATCGGAATAACACAGGCGAACCTTTCAATACTTAAAAACCAGAAAGCCAAGGCCGTAAGATTCTCGACGTTAAACGATATTTGTAAGGCGCTGGATTGCCAGCCCGGAGACATTCTCGAGTTTAGAGAGGACTGATTCCAAGTGGACAAAAAAATCATATTCCAAAGGCTGGGAGTTATCCTGGCCTATCCTTTAGCGTACGCTTATGTAAGGCTGATGATGCCTTCGGGAAACGAGTTCCTGATAGACGGCAACATGCTTACCTGGTCAGTGGCATACCCCATAATCGCCCTGCTCTTCATCACAGTAAATGAGATCGTGAGAAGGGGCAGGAGAGGCATTAATGCGAACCCTTCGAAAGAAACGTTCTTCTGGTATGCGATGACTTTTCTTTCAGGTCTTACAACAACGATCGGACCCAATGAGGCATTATCCGTATTTGCAATGCATCTTTGCGCGGTATACTCGGTTCTTATCTCCAATGAGATACTGCTCGGAGGGAAGACGTCAGGCTTTATTCCGGCCGACCTTATTCACGGATTCTATGTTAAGTCATTTGCAGGATTCCCGAATTTTGTTGTTGACTGGAAATGCTTTAAGAGACCTGATCCTGTTGAAGGTGAAGTAAGAGCACCAAGGAAAAACCCGGTAGGTCTTATCATCTTTATCCCCGTAATGCTTGTGCTTCTTATCATAGCGGTAAGTCTCATGGCATCGATAGACGAGGATATAGGAATGTTCTTCAGCAATCTGTTGTCAAATCTTGAAAGCTATCTGAATGAGCTAAAGATCTATGAGATAATTCCGAGAGTGATATTTGCCATTCCCGTCTGCTTCTATCTTTATGGTCTCATGTCCAGAAGTGCTAAATCAGACGGAGAGAGGGAGAAGAGAGTCGGCGCAAAGCTTGGCAAGTTTATCGGCAAGGGAAAGACTGTTTCCGCAACCATAGTCTATATAGCCGCAGGTGTGTTTGTAGCGTTGTATGCGTTGTTCTTCATAAAAAGACTCGCTTATATGCTCGGAGGCTTTGTAGGCGATGTTCCGGAGGGAATGCTGGTATCACATTATGCCAGGGAAGGATTTTTCGAGCTCGTCGGAATAATGGCCGTAAACATGTGTGTCTATCTGGCTATCATTATGTTTGGTAAATCCGATCAGAACGGCAAGTTCGCTGTTCCTGCCAAGATACTTGTAACGCTTCTCATGTCAGAGAGCATAATCTTCGCAGTTATAGCAATGAGCAAGCTCGGATTGTATTACAGCATCTACGGATATACTCCCAAGAGGATCCTGGCGATGTGGGGAACGCTGGCACTTGGCTTTGCTGCTGGACTTACCGTCGCGACATTACACCGCTGCAAGCCTCACTTCAGAGCCGGAGTCATATTTACTTCGATCTCATACATAGCAATCTGCATATTGTCAGGTGTTCTCGTATCGATAGGTGCATAAATAAATTCCGGAAGTCTTGGGGGAATTTCAGGATCCCGGCTAATATACGGTTTTAATAATGGTAAGGATAATAGAACGGAATGGTAAATTTTTATAAGTGGAGATTGAAATGAGAGAATTAAAGAAGAAAATTATTATCTTGGTATTTATGCTTGGTGTGAGTGTATTGCTTTCATCCTGCAAATTTATGATGCCGCTTGATAAACGGGAAGAAGTTATGACTGAAATTGCAGCGGTCGTAAATGATAATTACTCAAGCGATGAAGTGGAAACTCCGTATGATATCAGAATGACTGAAATCTATGAATTGGCTGATAAAAACAGCTATTTACATAAGGCAATTGAAAAATACGATGATGTTCAGCATTACCATGTATATCTGGTTGAAGATGATATGGTGATTATTGTCGTGGATGTTTTTTTTCAGTCAGTAAAAGGATATGTGGTTTCGGATGAAGAATTGGAAGGCACCATAATAGTTCCCGGCTTGGGCTACGATAACTCACAAATAGGCATAATCGACAGACTCGGAAAGAGTAATGTTTATTCATTTAGTGCGGGATTGTAATTTTCGGAGTAATCAGAAAAAGGCTAAGTATGGACAATCAGACAGATATAAGTGTTAATGAATCAAAACCGAAATCTCACGGTTGTCTTATAGCGTGTTTGATCACCTTTGCAGCATTAATACTTCATATTGCAGCTATTCCGTTTCTCATAGAAATAGTCGATCATATACCACGTACTAAGGATACTCAAACCAACGGGCAGTATGTTGTTGAATTGCAGGCTACAAGCAGTCCTGATTGGCCGTTTGGCTCTCAGGACGGCAGGATTGTTTTAAAGGATAACAATAATAAAAAGATATGCAGTGTTGATTTTTCATTGTCTAATGATGGAAAATCCATGTGTGAATCCAATTGGGAAGTAGATTGGAGCGATGAAAGTGTTATCGTTACCATAATGGGTGAAGAACAACCGGATGCCCTATACAGGTTGTACTATAACGGAGATGTTTCAAATTAACGGACTCATAATACCTGTGCTAAATAGTTTATTCCCAAATAAGCGGAAGCTTTTCGAACTCATCGAGCGGAACGGGCTTTGAGAAGAAATAACCCTGGAAGAGCTTGCATCCCATTTCTTTCAGCATGTCGAACTGTTCTTTTGTCTCAACGCCTTCGGTTATCTGGGGCATATCGAGATTGTTTGCCATGTCGACGATGCTGTTAAGGATGATCTTGGACTTTTTGTAATCATCAGTCTTGCCGAGGAATACCATGTCGATCTTGAGAATATCTACAGGCATGTCCTTAAGCATGTTAAGTGATGAATAGCCGCTTCCGAAGTCGTCCATCTCAACGGTAAATCCGTAATCACGGAGTCTGTTGATCGTCTTTATGTGTTCAGTCGCGTTATTCATGACGGAAGATTCCGTGATCTCAAGATGAAGAAGACGGGGGCTTACACCATGTTCTTTAACGAGTCCGGTAATGACCTCGTAAATATTCATGAAATAGAAATCCTTAGGTGAGATATTGATAGAGAGACTGAGCTTCTCGTGGCCGTCCTTGCGCTTTGCCCAGTCAGCAAGGATCTCACAGGCTTTTCTCCAGATGTATTTGTCTATTGTTGCGATAATGCCGTTCTTCTCGAAGATGGGAATGAACTTGAAAGGCGGGATGAGACCTTCTTTGGGATGCTGCCATCTTACGAGAACTTCACCGCCTTCAAGATGTCCGTCTGCACGGTACTGGGGCTGCAGATAAGGAATGATCTGACCGTCCTTCAAAGCTGAATCGAGTTCTGCGGTTATCTGCTGTTCCCAGAGCTTATCCTTTCTGAGATTGTCGTCATATACGGCAACACAGCGGTTGTAATCATTCTTAATTCCGGAGATTGCAAGTTGTGCTCTGTCGACCATTGCGCTTACTGACAGATTTTTATCTTCTTCAGAGGGCTCAAAAATACCTACGTGAATGATTACGGGAGAATTGATGATGCCTGAAGCCGCCCATGTTCCCATAATCTGTTTTTCCAAAGCATCGATATCAAGAGAGGATTTCTTAAGAAATGCACAGAAAATGTCTCCTCTCCATCTGCAGATGGCAGATCCGGGATGTGCGAAAACTTTGAGGTCGTCTCCGATCCTTTTGAGGATCTGATCAGCTTTTTTCCTGCCATAGATATCGTTGATAAGTTTAAAGTCATTAATATCCGATACCTGCATGATGTAGGATTCATTGGGATTTGCGTTAATGATCTCCCTGACCTGTTCTTCAAAACTGATACGGTTTGGAAGGCCGGTAAGAACATCGTGTGTAGCGAGGTATTGTCTTTCTTCGTCCTGCTTTACCTGCTCCGTGTTGTCATGAATGGAGAAGAAGGAACCAACGTCCAGATTTCTTTTATCCTTCATCAAACGGTGAGTGATACGGATATATGTGTAATCTCCGTTTTCGCTGTCTTTGAAGCTTGTTGATATGTCGAAATCAACACCGAGATCGCCGCCGCCCATGACTTCTATCAGTTTGTCGGTGCATTTATCCGGATTGCCAGATTCAATGTGAAGGATCTCATAAGCTCTGTCATTGGCATAAAGCGCGTTTACGTCAGTATCGTAGAAGATGATGCCGTCGATGTGATTTCCGACAACCGAGTCAGCAAGTTTTCTTCTGATAAATACCGGTTTGTAAATGAAAGTGAAGAGGTAGAGCAGGAGACCGCAGATAATGTATCCGACGAGCGAATAGTTGACCGGTCTTCTGGAGAATGACGCGAAGAAGAATGCCATGTATGCCATGAGCGCGAAAATAATGACAAAATAGCGTTCGTGATAAGCAGATGATATCTTCAGACACTTATCTATAAGAAGTGCGATCATTAGCACAAGATAAGCTTCTAGCAGACAGAAACACAAAAGCTTTGCCCAGCCCGGTACCATGCCGAAGTAAACACCACCTTCAGGCAATGAGTAAGCCTCCGTGGTAAACATGTGATGGAATACCGGATTAATTATTATAGACAATGAAACAGTCGAGAGAAGAACGATCGTTATGATCTGAACCGGAGAACGCCTGTATCTGAAGCCACAGTAATCAGTAATGAATATCATCAGATTATAGAGCAGGAAGCATTCACCGAGATGCATCACTGTATATCCGGCTTCGGCTATATAATCAAGATCAGTAAACAATGCAAGAACGTTTCCTGCAAGCGGAATGATAATCGAGAGTAAAACATTGAAAAGACTGGAAGCGGTTTTCTCGAGAAATTTTTTCCGTTTGAAAACCGTAGCAATTATCATTGCCACCAATATTAGGGATATCACAATCAACTCTGAAAGATAACGTACCCTCATAAAGCCCTCGAATATTGGTTAATACATTAATTGTATCATCAAAAAACTGCTTTGCAGGTTTATTAGTAAAAACATTTTGTTAAATACAAAACATTACTTAATGCCTAAATATAAAATAGAGATAAAACAACCATTTACGGTTGTCAAAACACAATATATTGATTTTATGTTCGAAAACTATCATTTACTTACTGCTGAAGATTTGGTATCATAACCCCATAAGAAAACGAATGTTTGTTCTATTATAGCAAACCTTGATGGTATTTAGGAGTATTTTTATGATCGAATTTAATTGCACGGTAAAGGATATTTTCAGAAGGCCAAACATGATCGATAAGGCAGTAAGAAAACTTGCTGATAATGGTTACGCAGAATACGCTGTTATTTATGCGCGTATAAGAGATAACATCTATAATGCTCTGGCTTATGCAGCAAAAAATATGAAAGACTACGAGTATAAGGTAGCTGTTGCTTATCTTGAGTCCAGAAGTTCCGAGCAGACTGTCGCCAAAGAGACTTACTATACCCACAGGACAATAAGACGCTATGTCCGTAAGGCGTGTGAGTTTGTCAGAAGATACTATGAAGAGAAGCTCGGCATAAAGCTCCTTCCAATTGATACCAAAACAATACGGAGCACTGTCTGTGCCGGTACATTCTGGGAGAAGGTAGACTCGCTGATGAAGAGCAGCATTGAGAATGCCTGTATCGTGATCCTCCGTTGCAATGAGCATGTTTCAGTGAATTACGTATGCAGCAACTATGGTATGGGCAGCGGCAAGGTAAAGAAAATCGTAGATGACTTCGGTGCCGTCATTACAGCTTATGACATCCCTTCAGAAAAGCGCAGTGCAGTTTAATATGATGGGAATCTCCGTATGATTAAGGCCGGGCATATGCATTTAAGCGAATGCCCGGTCTTAATGTTATAATCTTGTGGTGGGTAAAACCCCGATAAAGAAATATGGAGGATAATCTTATGATCATTACTTTTGATAAGCTTCCCAATAATCTTGAAGAGCTTAAGGCTATGCCCCAGGCATCACTTAATGAACCTGAATATGGTGCAGCTTTGTTCCTTGCGGTAATGATGCACTACTATGTCAATAAAGATGAGACATATGAGATGCTTGAATATCTTAAAGGTCCCTATGGATTATCCACATATGAGAAGCAGTTCCTTGCTGACAGAATGGCTGACGGTGAACATATCGTACGTTCCTTCTTCAAGGGAACATCACCCGATAATGACTATACTCCCACTATGCCTTATACGGTTGAAACAGAGAAGGGCTATGACCAGGAGATCGATGGCAGAATGAAGATATTCATCTCTTCTTCCGGAGCTGATACAAAGCGTCACATCCTGCTCCGTCATAAGGTTTCCACCAATCAGTGGTTCATTGAAGACCAGATGCTTCTTGCAATGATCAGAGCACCTAAGTCTCAGGACCCGTGGGCTTGATAAGGAAGCAATAAAAGCAAGATGAAGTCAGAAAGAGCATTTCCAAAACTTGGCATAACATCAAAGGCCGCAAGGTCATTGAAGAACGGACATCCGTGGGTATACGGAGACGAGATAGTATCGTCTGAAGGTGATATCACGGACGGCTGTATAGTTGACTGTTTTGAAGGATCCAGCTGGCAGGGTGCAGGTTTTTATAACCCGCAGTCAAAGATCGCTGTCAGGATCATATCACGCAACAGCAACGATGTTTTCGATCAGAAATTCTGGTACAGACGTATCCTTTATGCGGTTCAGTACCGCAAGACTGTCATGCCGGGTGACGACTTCAAATGCTGCAGGATAATTCACGGCGAAGCAGACCAGATGCCGGGTTTTACGTGCGACAGATATGGCGATATTGCCGTAACACAGATCGCATGTCTCGGAATCGAGCTCAATAAGGATGTTATTTATAAAGCGCTTATGACTGTCTTTGAGGAGATAGGCGAGCCGCTTAAAGGAATCTACGAGAGAAATGATCTTGATTTAAGGAGCAAGGAAGGTCTTGAACTTGGCAAAGGTTGGTATGGAGATGCCGATCATTCCTGTCTTACTGAGATAACGGAAAACGGGATCAGGTATTCTGTTGATGTCGAGAACGGACAGAAGACGGGCTTTTTCCTAGACCAGAAATATAACAGGCTTGCTGCCGCAAAGATCGCAAAGGACAAGACCGTACTTGACTGTTTTACACATACGGGTTCATTTGGCCTTAACTGCGCTTATAACGGCGCAAAGCACGTAACGAGTGTCGACATATCTTCACAGGCTGTGGAGATGGCTAAAGCGAATGCTGTAAGGAACGGACTTCAGGATAAGATCGATTATGTCTGTGAGGACGTTTTCGAGCTGCTGACGAATATGGCAGCAAGGAAAGATCACACATACGACTACATAATCCTTGATCCGCCGGCTTTCACGAAGTCCAGAGACACTGTTGATTCGGCGGGCAGGGGATATAAGGAGATCAATCTCAAGGCGATGAAGCTGCTTCCGAGAGGCGGTTATCTTGCTACTTGTTCATGCTCACATTTCATGACGGATGAGCTCTTCAGAAAGATGCTTGCTTCTGCTGCAAGAGATGCGAGCGTAAGCTTAAGACAGATCGAAGCAAGGTCACAGGCTCCCGATCATCCGATACTCTGGAACGTTCCTGAGACGGATTATCTTAAGTTCTATATTTTTCAGGTGGTTTAAATCCTCTTATAGAGTTTGTATGCATCAAGGATCTCTTCGCCGGTGAAATCGATATAAGGGATTGCTTCTTCCTGGATCATCTCATAATTATCCCATTCTGCTTCACAGAAATAAGATGTAATTATGTAATCGAAATATCCTTCTGAGATCAATCTGTCCTGTTCTTCACGAAGCTGCGGATAACTGTCACCGAACATCTTGTCAGCACAATACCTGTTGCACGGCATTATTCCTGCAGCAGTATAGAAACCGGCATCCATTACATCATAAGTAAGAACTTTTGCGTCAGGAGTCTGATTTATGGTTTCTGCCATACGGTATTGCGCAAGAAACATCTTCGGCTGGAAGATCAGGTATTTATTCTTGCCTAAAAAGATCGTCAAAGCAAAGACGATTATTAATGAAAAAGACAGAAGACCTCGGATAAAAGATCTGTTGTCTTTGAAAACCTCTTCTGCCTTGTTCCATAAGCGGATGAAGGGAATTAATGCAAAGCCGAAGCAGTAATAAAGAATGTAAGCGTAGTAATAGATAAATACCCTTCTCGTGAATATGAAGCCGGCAGAAAGTGCTAAAGTCATAAAGAACAGAATAAATGTCTTTTTGCGGTGTTCTTTTCCGATGAAAACCATTGACAGCAATGTGAAAAACAACATTACTCCGAATGACGGAAACATAACTATCGAAGCAAATATGGAATGGATCGGAATGGCAATGTTCTTGATTACAGGAATTGAGAAGAGGGCGATCGTCTCGGTATCGCGATAGTATAAAAAGATATTATCGTAAAAATATGCTTCCCAAAGATAACCCAAAGCACCGTTAACGAGATAATAAAGAACTAAAGGTATAGTCACGATCATGAAACCTGCCAGGAATCTCCAGATGAGAGACCAGAGTCTGGCATAATTTTTGCGCTTAACAGACAGACAAAGAATGTAAAGACAAACACCTATCATGAAGCCCAGGAATGTATATTTAAGCCAGAACAAAGCACCGGAAATAATACCGCAGATCAAAGCTTCTTTTTTTTCGGGCAATCCATCTGAAACAACGATAGCTTTTAATACCAGATATAAAACGACGGTAAGAAGAGGAAAACACAGTTCTTCTGTATTTCCGCCAAAGTTGAACATCTTGCATGTGTAAACAACGCCAAGGAACAGTGGCATTAAGACAATTGAGAATTTTGAAGGAACAGTATAAAGCTTGGCTATCTTCCAGGAATAGACGGAGAAGACAGATGCAGCGGCACATTCAATGATCCAAACCCCAATAAACGATTTTTCTGAAACCAGAGTAGCCAGGGCATAGATGAAATAAAGTAAAGGTCCTTTATGATCGAAGATATCTCTGTAAGGAACCATACCGTGTTTTATTGCACGTCCGACTGTAAAGAATACGTTGGTATCATCCCATGGATTGTACGGAAAAAGTGGTGAACTGGTAGATACAAAAGTTATCGTTATTACAGCTGAAAGCAAAAGAATAATCAATTCAGGCTTTGAGAGTCCGTTGTTGTTTTTAGTAAGTGTTCTGTTCATATATTATTCCTGCACCCTTTTATAGAGTTTATAACCTTCTGTGAAGGTCTTCCTGTCATAGTTTACATAAGTTCCGATCTCTTCCTGAACATATTCATAATTATCCCACTCAGGTTCATAGAAGTGAGAGGTTACTATGTAATCAAAATACCCCTCTTCGATCAATTTGTCCTGTTCTTCTAATATTGCGGGATAGTTATCCTCAATATTCAAATAACAAAAATATCTGTTTGCAGGTAAAATTCCTGCTGCAGTGTAATAACCATTATCTATGAAATCATAAACAAGAACCTTGGCATCAGGAGTTTCCTTGATCGTTTCTGAAATGCGGAACTGGGGAAGGTCATTCCTGGAACAAAGGATGAGGAACATGTTTTTTGAATGTATGAGAGCGAATGCGTAAGAAGCAACAAATACTACGGATAAAACGAGCGGAATGAAACGGGAATCTCTCTTATATAAGGAAGTCAGCTTGTTTATGAGACTAATCAAAGGAATCAATCCGAAGCAGAAACCGTAACACAGTATATATCCATAGTAATATACAAAAATATTTTTGGAGAAGACCAGACATTCAGAAAGAATAAATGTAAGTGCAAGCAGAGCAAGTGTTTTCTTGCGGTGCTTTTTGTTGATAAAGAAAATGGACAGAACAGCAAGCAATAATAGAATTCCGTATGAAGGATCCGTCTTAATGGTGAAATACGTGCATGCTGCAGGAATATATATGTTTTTTATAACAGGGATTCCGGCAGGACCGGATGTTGCCGACTCGTGATATAAAAACAGGTTAACACGGAAATATGCATCCCAAAGATATGGGAGGGAATTGTTAAAGAGGAAATATGCCAGGACAGGAACAGAGATCACAACGAATCCCAAAAGGAATCTCCATACCAGTGACCAGAGCCTTTTGATATTTTTCTTCTTGATCGTAAGGATAAAAATATAAATACAGAAACCTAAAACAAATCCCAGGAATGAATACTTGATCCAGAACAGGACACCTGTTAATACTCCGCAGATTACAGCTTCATTATTTTTCGGAAGTCCGTCTCCTGAAACGATAGCTTTGAGTCCGAAATAAAGCATTACCGTTATAACAGGAAAGCAGAGTTCTTCGGCATTGCCGCCGAAGTTGAAGATTCCCATCGAATAAATTATTCCAAGGAACAACGGCATGAGAAAGATGTTGTGCTTTTTTGTATCAGCAAAGAGCTTAACGATCTTCCATGAAAAAACGGAGTATACGGAAGCTGTTATACACTCAACTAACCATATACCCGTAAAGGAACGTTCGGATATCAATGCCGCTAATGCATATATGAAATGGAGAAGTGGACCCTTGTGATCGAAAAGATCCCTGTAGGGAACTTTCCCGTGAATGATACCGCGTCCAAGATCAAAGAATACGTTTACATCATCCCAGGGATTGAAAGGATAAAGTGGAGAACAAGCGGATACGGCCGTAATAGTTACAGCTGCTGCCGAAATCAAGAATACCAGTTCAGATCCGGTAAGCTTACTATCTCCTTGAATCCGCCTGCTTCCCATTTCTATCGTGTATTTTATACGGAATTAAGCCTCAGCCTTCCAAAGACCATGGAGGTTGCAGTATTCATAAGCTGCGATGACCTTCTCGTCAGAGCCGATCGTGAATACGGCAACGGGATCCTGCCCGGGCTTAAGCTGTCTTATAATGGAGCCTTTGTCAGTCTCAAGCGCAACGAACGTGATGTAGTGCGCATCCATCATGGGATGAGCAACCTCACCGACCTTGACGGTTACTTCCTGACCGTTAACGCTGATAACGGGAACATGCTTCTCGCCTGCAGCATCAGTGGTGTTGGGAATAAGTTCTTCAAGAGGACCTCCTTCGCATTCGGTCTCGAAAAGCTTGGTTACAACTGTTCCGCACTTGCCTTTGAAAAACTTCATGATAATGATCCTCCTGTAAATTTTTATTGAGTAACGCCATTATACCATTTTGCAGACAGTTCGCCCTCCGGAAGGCGAATTGAAAATCATTATCGTAGGTTTATTTGCAAACGAGATTAAAAGTTAATGGAAACGACACAGTAAGAGACAAAATTGCTCGAAAAAGCAAACGGTTTTGATTTAATGAACTGATATTGGTTATGTATAATTTTTGTGGAGTTGGAAAGCTCCGGCAAAAATAAGAAAAAAGGTGGAATAGTTATGGCTAACATTTTCGATTTTACGGGTAGAGTAGCAGTTATCACAGGTTGCTCCACAGGACTCGGTGTTCAGATGGCAAAGGCTCTTGCAAATCAGGGCTGTAATATCGTAGCCATCGCCCGCCGCCAGAACTTGCTTGAAGAAGTGTGCGCTGATCTCGAGAAGACATACGGCGTAAAGACACTTGCAGTAAAGCTTGATATTACAGATACAGCAGCAGTTGACGCTGCAGTCGATGAGATCATCGCTAAGATGGGCAGAATCGACATCCTCGTCAACAACGCAGGCACAGGTGCTGTTGCTCCTGCAGAAGACATCACAGACGAGCAGTTCATGAACGAGATCGACATCGACCTCTTCGGTACTTTCAGACTCGCAAGAGCAGTTGCTAAGAAGGCAATGATCCCTGCAAAGTACGGCCGCGTAATCAACATTTCTTCCATGTACGGTCTTGTAGGTAATAAGGTTGCTCCGGCATCTCCTTATCACGCAGCAAAGGGAGGCGTTGTTAACCTTACAAGAGCACTTGCTTCTGAGTGGGGTAAGTACGGCATCACAGTTAACTCAATCTGCCCCGGCTATTTCTACAGCCCTCTCACAAAGGAGACATTGGATTCTGAATTCTTCCAGGCTAACGCAAAGACAATGATCCCTCTCGAGAGATACGGAAACGACGGTGAGCTCGATACAGCAATCTGCTTCCTCGCTTCAGCTGCTACAACATATGTCACAGGTGTTAACCTTCCTGTAGACGGCGGATATACCTGCATGTAATCCATAACAGATACATAAATAGAATAATTTAAATAAGAACTGCGCAAACGATTGAGATTTGCGCAGTTTTTTTGTTAGAATAAGCCGAGATGGGGGTGGATTACACTGGAGCCAGAAAGCGGTAAACTCGTCTTCTCGCGTAAAGAACTCAAGCGGGAAGCCAAAAGGAATTTAAAGCATCATTACCTGATGTATGTTGCGGCATGCCTTTTCGCGCTGATAGTCCAGTCAGAGTTCCTTACGTCAGATAACCTCATCGGTGTAAGAAGACAGGTTATTGCCGACACTATTGATGCGGTGTATGAATTTACCGGTGTCCAGGATATCAAGCGAATAGAGAACGCTTACACCACGATCGACCAGGATGCAGACTCGCTTTATAACGGCATAGAGCAGGCTTTATATAACAAGAGCTTTGAGAATGAACACCTCAATGAGATGTTCGGCCGAAGCAGAGGCATCTTAAACCAGGTTATAAATTACGTTGTAGAAGATACCATTTTCTCCAACCTTTATTCAGTAACAGTCCAGTTTGCCGGTTCTGAAAATATCGCGCAGATCATAATAGCTACGGGTATGCTGCTGTTTGCAGGATTCACTTGGATCTACATACGTAACGTATATGTAGCCGTGAGCCGAAGGATATTCCTTGAGGGACGTGTATATTCGAAAGTGCCGTTCTCGAGATATCTTTATCTCGTAAGAGTTAAAAGATGGACGAGAGCCTCATTGGTAATGGCTCTTAAGACGTTATTTGAGATCATCGGGATCATGTCTGTTGGTCTTTTCCCGGTTATTCACTGCGGACTTATCCTCGTGCCTTATATCATAGCTGAGAACCCTGATGTAAGACCTGTCGAGGCATTGAAGCTGTCCTGGAGAATGATGAGAGGCAATAAGAGGAAGGTTTTTGCCCTGTTCATGAGCCTTATGGGCTGGTATGTGCTCGGATTCTTTACATTGGGCATTGCCAACATCCTTTATGCAAATCCTTACTTCGTATGCTGTTACACTGAGTTCTACACCAAGGTCAGAAAGTATGCCAAGGATAAGAAGATTCCCGGAACGGAGATCCTTAATGATGAGTATCTCTTTGCTGCGGCAGAAACGGAAGTTCTGGAAGAAAAGTATTCCGACGTTATCGAGACACTTAAGAAACCTGCTGTTGAACTTGAAGGTATTGATACTCCCCATGAGAGGTTCTTTGCAAAGAACCTTGGCGTAGTTCTCTGGAACAACAAAGACGAGATAGAATACGAGAACAGGGAGTCCCAGAAGCTGAAGATGCAGACTTATGCGAGCGAAGCCAAGGGCTTGTCTTATCCTTCGAGATTATCTCCAATCCCTGAAACGCGTAAGATCCCTTCACTTGAGAATATCCATTACTTAAGACACTATTCGGTACTGTCTCTTGTCATTATGTTCTTTATCTTCTCTAATTTCGGATGGATGTGGGAACTTTTGTATTACTTCCTTATGAAAGGAAAACTCATAAACCGCGGCGTCCTTCACGGACCATGGCTGCCGATCTACGGCGTTGGAGGACTTATCGTTCTTACACTTTTGACAAGAGTGCGCAGAAGACCGTTTATTTTCTTTGTGTCTGCGGTCACGCTTTGCGGTACGGTGGAGTATTTTACCGGTTGGGCTCTGGAAGAGATCTTTGGTGCGCAGTGGTGGAATTACGACGGGTATTTCCTCAATCTGCACGGAAGGATCTGCGCAGAGGGACTTTTCGTATTCGGAATATGCGCGCTTGCGTTTATCTACGTGCTTGCACCCCTTCTCGATAATATGATCCGTAAAATAAACAGAAGGGTCTTATTGCCACTGGCATTGACCCTTCTGCTGGTACTTGCTGCAGATATCGTCTACTCAAAGATGGTGCCGAATACCGGTTACGGAATCACGGGTAATTTTGATCAAGACGAAGATCCTGTTGCGATCGAGACGGTTATTGAAGAAACCGTCTGACAAAGCCGCTTATTTCTGACTCAGAATGTTTCCGACAGTGCGGAAACTGCGCCTGTTGCCATCATGATGGCAAAGATTACGATTGCGACCAGACATACGATGATGGTGTAGCAAAAGTAAGATCTTGCGAAATTCTTCTTGTTTACGTTCTTTGCGCCGATTGCGAAAACGATAAGGCAGATAAAGCCTACGATCGGGATAGAGAACAGGATCTCATATCCGAAATAACCCCACATAGATATCGGACGATACTCTTCAGGAATATTGCTGTTATCCATATCAAAAACCTCCATAAAATGTTTGTTGGTGAAGAAAACCCTTCTTCCAGGGTAAATATAGCACAAATATCTTGTTTTTCGCCTAATAAAATGTTACCTTACCTCATATGTTTTTTTAGAGGTTATGACTATGGAAAAGAAGCCTTTTGTTACTAAGAACCAGATCGAAGAGATCGCAAAAACACATCACACACCGTTTTATATCTATGACGAGAAGGGAATACGTGAAAACTGCAAGCGCGTAAAGGAAGCTTTTGCCTGGAATAAGGGCTTTAACGAGTTCTTTGCAGTAAAAGCAACACCCAACCCTTATATTCTGGACATCATCAACGACTACGGATTCGGTTTTGACTGCTCTTCAGAGGCAGAACTTGTTCTTGCCGATGCTGTAGGCGGCCCGATCATGTTCTCTTCAAACGATACACCCGCAAGAGAATACGCACTCTGTGCCAATCTGGGCGGTATCATCAATCTCGATGACATTACACACATTCCTTTCCTTGAGCAGATCTTAGGACCCCAGTTCCCTGAGACCATGAGCTGCAGATATAATCCCGGCGGAGTTTTCAAGCTCAGCAACGGCATCATGGATAACCCGGGTGATTCCAAGTATGGAATGACCAAAGAGCAGCTCATTGAAGCATATACACAGCTTAAGGCTCACGGTGTTAAGAAGTTCGGTATCCATGCATTCCTTGCAAGCAACACAGTATCAAATGAGTACTATCCGACACTCGCAGGACAGCTTTTCGAGCTTGTAGTCGAGATCGCTCAGAAGGTCGGCATCGAATTCTCATTCGTAAATCTCTCAGGCGGTGTAGGTATCGGCTACAGACCTGAAGATTCCGAGAATGACATCATGGTGATCGGCGAGGGCGTAAGAAAGCAGTTTGAGCGCGTTCTTGTTCCTGCAGGCATGGGTGATATTGCTATCTATACAGAGATGGGCAGATTTATGCTCGCTCCCTACGGAATGCTCATTACAAAGGCTGTTCATGAGAAGCACATTTATAAGGAATATATCGGCGTAGACGCATGTGCTTCAAACCTCATGAGACCTGCAATCTACGGTGCTTATCACCACATTACCGTTCTCGGCAAGGAAAACGAACCCTGCGATTTCAAGTACGATGTAACCGGCAGCCTTTGCGAGAATAACGATAAGTTTGCCGTAGACAGAATGCTTCCGAAGATCGACATGGGTGATTACCTTGCGATTCACGATGCCGGTGCTCACGGATTTGCCATGGGTTACAACTATAACGGCAGACTCTGGTGTTCTGAGCTCCTTCTCAAAGAGGACGGATCCGTTCAGGAGATCAGAAGAGCACAGACTCTTAACGATTACTTCGCTACTCTTGATAACACAGAGTACGCGAAAAAGCTCATCAGCGAGTAATTTCCGTAAAAAGCCCGTATTCAATGCGTTTACGGGAAATTGCATATTTGTCAGATTGATTGTTTTTAAGGCCTTGTTATGTGCAATATGCACAAAAACAAGGCCTTTGTATTATGCAAGTTGTTTAACAAATCCATTGTTTGAGAAAGTGAGAAAGTGTACCATTAGGCTGTCCAAGGGAAAAACCTTGGGGATAAGTTAAAAGGACAAAACAATACTCTAGGAGGTATTAGAATATGAAAGCATTTGTATTAGACAACATTGACGTAGCAACACTTATGAAGGCACTTGATGAGTGCAAGGGAAACGTAATTCTTCTTACAGACGAAGGTGACCGTTTCAATCTTAAGAGCAAGCTCAGCCAGATGACTGGTATCATGAAGCTTATCGAGGGCGGTATCGTATGCAACGCAAAGATCTCCTGCTCCGATCCTGATGATGAGGCAATGCTCTTCAGACTTAACCTTTTCGGAAAGGTTGAAGATGACGCTAAGGCTTAATCGCCCAGCCGATTCATCCAAATAAAGCACACCAATAAAGGATGTCTCAATGAGGCATCCTTTTAAATTTGCTGTTTTTTTACGGCAACAATTACAGAAAAAAGCGATTTTCTGTAATTGTCGGGCTATTTTTGATCAAACAATTACAGACTGGCTATTGAGAGGCAATAGAAAAGGGCATCTTATTTTGAGATGCCCCTTTATGCATACTTTTTTTGCAGATCAATCGCGATCGCCGATCTCGTGGTATTTGACTTTAGGCTGTACGCTCTTGTAAGCAGGGCGGATGATCTTGCCCTTGCCGTTGAGCTCTTCAATCCTGTGAGCTGACCAGCCGGAGATCCTTGCGATGGCAAAGAGGGGAGTGTAGAGCTCCATCGGGATGCCGAGCATTGAATAAACGAATCCGCTGTAGAAGTCGATGTTAGCAGATACGCCCTTATAGATCTTGCGCTCTGCGGCGATAAGCTCTGCTGAGAGTTTTTCGACTCTTTCGTAGAACTCGAATTCCTTGGTGCGGCCCTTCTCTGCAGAGAGATCTTTTACGTAACGCTTGAATATCTGGGCTCTCGGATCTGAGATAGAGTAGATCGCATGTCCCATGCCGTAGATGACACCAGAACGGTCGAATGCATCCTTGTGCAGGATCCTCTCAAGATAAGCGAGGATCTCGTCGTCGTCTTCCCAATCGGAAATGCTTCTCTCGAGTTCCTTGAACATCTTTACTACCATGATGTTTGCACCACCGTGCTTGGGACCCTTGAGTGAGCTCAAAGCAGCGACAACGGAAGCATAAGTATCCGTGCCGGAACTTGTAACCACGTGAGTCGTGAATGTGGAGTTGTTACCGCCGCCGTGTTCAGCATGGAGCATGAGAGATACGTCGAGGATCTTTGCCTCCAGAGGTGTGAACTTGTTGTCAGCCCTAAGCATGTAGAGGAAGTTCTCTGCAATGGAAAGATCCGGTCTCGGTCTGTGAACTACGAGAGAATCACGGTCGAGGTAATAGCGCATTGCGTTGTAGCTGTGTACTGCAAGGGTGGGGAAGATGGATATGAGTTCCAGCGACTGTCTTAAGACATTCGGAATGGAGATATCCGCAGCCTGGGTATCGTAAGCGTAGAGGTTCAAGACACCTCTCTGGATATTATTCATCAGGTCAGAAGAAGGCTTCTGCATGATTACGTCCCTGAAGAAATTTTTGGGCATCTTTGATCTGGATTCAGCGAGAAGAACCCTGAAATTCCTTAATTCCTGTTCGTTCGGAAGTTTGCCGAACAGAAGAAGATATGTGGTCTCTTCGAACCCGCAGTGCATATCTTCAGGCTGTCCCTTGATCATGTCTTTTACGTTGATTCCGCGATAGTATAATTCGCCGGGTGCGGGAACAGTCTTTCCGTCTACTTCCTTTGTTGCGTTAACTTCGGAAATCTTTGTTAATCCGGTTAATACGCCCTTACCGTTAATGTCTCTGAGGCCGCGCTTGACATCATATTTGGTGTAGAGCTTCGGATCTATGGCGTTAGACTTGCAGATCTCAGCAAGACGCAAGATCTCAGGTGTGATCTTCGAATAGTTGTTAGTGGCCATAAGTCCTCTCCTTTCTGAGGCATAGTAGTCTTGTTTTTATTTGACACAACTTAAATATTCTAAATGATTGAAACACAAGACGCAATTAAATCAGGTATCCGCCGTTCGCGCCGATTATCTGTCCCGTGATGAACGAAGCCTTATCGGACTGAAGGAAAAACATGACTTCAGCGATCTCTTCCGGTGATCCGAGCTTGCCGAGCGGAGTGTCGTCACAGATGACCTTTTTCGTCTCATCATCGTATGTGCTCATCATGTCAGTATCGATCGCACCGGGTGAGACTGCATTGACTCTGATCCCTGAAGGCCCCAATTCTTTGGCAAGAGCCTTTATATAAGAATCGACGGCACCTTTGCTCGCTGAGTATAATGCCTCGCAGGATGCACCTGTCTGTCCCCACATGGAAGAAGTGGCAAGAATAACGCCTTTGCCTTGTCTGACCATGTATGGAATAACTGCGCTTGCAAGGTTAAACAGGCCGCCGAAATTCGTATCCATCACGTCTCTGTAGTCCTGGTACTTGAAGTCTTGTGCAAGTCCGGAAACGGCGATTCCCGCATTTGAAATGAGTACGTCAACCGGACCGTTTTCTCCGACCGCTTTTTCTACAGCGCTTTTGACGGATTCAGGATCCCTGACGTCGCATTGCAGGTATAAAACGCCTTCTACGGCATTATCAGGTGTTCCGGTTCGGCTTAAAGACGAGACTTTATAACCTTTTCCGGCGAAAAGGCTTACACATGCTCTTCCGATCCCTCTGGTACCACCGGAGATTATAAGATGAGACATAGTTTTATCCCCCTAAAACATATTCCTACCTGTCCTATTGTACACGATTCTGACAAGGCTTGCTTTAAGCATGGTTTTACAACGGTTAACTTTAACTTTATAATATGCAGGTTGAACCGGAGGATCAGAATATGTCTAAATCTAAGAATAAGGGTAATAAGCCTGACCAGAATAATAAACAGAGCAGTGAAGAGACCAAAGTAAAGGTCGACAAGGAAGTCGAAGAAAAGGTCTCTGAAGAAACCGCTGAAGAATCAGTCGAAGAAACAGCCGATGAGGTTGCCGGTGAAGTTGCCGATGAAGTAAAGACTGAAGAGCCTGCCGAAGAGGACAAAGGTGATAAGGCTGACGAAGCCGGAGAACCTGTTAAGGCTGAAGTGAAGAAGGAGAAAAAGGCCGGATCTTCCAAGAATAAGCCTATGTCCAAAAAGGCTAACGAAAGGGAAGCCAATGCCAGGTTCAGAGCTCTCCCTTTCTCTGAAAAGTGCAAGAAGGATCCTGTGATCCCTGTCTGCATTGCTCTGGTTTTCGTTGCGATCATCGTAGCTGTAATCTACTTTACTGTTCCTAACGCAATCACTCCTTCTATGGGCATGACCCTTGATGAGTTCAATACAAGATTTAATGATACAGAGGTCGTACATTCACTTCTTGGAAGCGGTCTTGACTTCCGTTACGGCAATGTGCCTTATGTTGATCCGGCTGTTGAACCGAGCATCTTGGGAGAGCAGGCAACTGTAACGGGCAATCCTTCATATGTTGACTTCTTCTCAGGTCCTTCAAAGTCCACGATCAATTCAGGTATTGAAGGAGCTACAAGAAGGAATGACGGTGAACTCGCTTATGTGAGGTTGTACGTCGAATATGGTGAAGATTTCAATCCCGTATGGATGCTTTTGTCTTCTACTTTCCAGGCACTTTATCCCGAGTTGAACATGACGCAGGCAATGGATCTTGCCCTGGCTAAGCTCGGTGAGTACAACGGAGATACAAAATTCTACGTAAAGGGAGACTATGGCTTCAGGATCGTTCCCGTCAAGAAAGGTGAGGTCACATATATCGTTATTGATGTCGTGCCCAAGAAGATCCTTAACGATGCTGACATCAGAGAATACATTGCTGATACCAGCGCTCCTGCGACCGTTGCGTCTGAATCTGTCGATACGGCAGCAACTTCTGTTGCTTCGACTTAAGATGTAAAAATCCCGTTTTGAGGACAAAATGAAAAAGAAAAAGGAGTTCCCGCTTTGGAAACTCCTTTTTAATTCTGGCAGGGGAGACACGATTTGAACGCGCAACCGGCGGTTTTGGAGACCGCTGCTCTACCGTTGAGCCACTCCCCTATTTGCAACGAACAGTTTAATCGTTGGTTTGCACTATGTCAAGGGTAATGTTAAGATTGTCTCGACTTTATTTATATTAAATAAGGAGTGCAGCTCTATGAGATTAGCAGTTATCGGTACCGGTAATATGGGTAAGGCCCTTTTGGGCGGCTTTGTAAATGGCGGAGTCATCAAGCCTGCAGAGGCATGGTGCTTTGATGTATATACGGAAGCATGCACAAAGTGTGCGGCAGACCTGGGCGTTAATGCGGCTTCTTCCGCTAAAGAGGCGGTTGAAGGTGCTGATTATGTCTTAATGGCTGTAAAGCCCATTCATTTCGATGATGCGTTAAAGAGCATTAAGGACAGCCTTAAGCCCGGTGCGATCGTTCTTTCGATCGCCGCTGCAGTTACATGCGCAAGGATCGGCGGCATCCTCGGTGAAGGCAGAAAGTTCGTAAGGATCATGCCCAATACTCCCGCACAGGTAGGACTCGGTGTAGCCGCTGTTTGTCCTGTCGGATTGAGCGATGAGGAGTCCGAATTTGTCCTCAAGCTCCTTGGTACATGCGGAGAGACGATCCTCTGTGATGAGAATACTTTGGATGCCATCGGATGCGTTTCCGGTACAGGTCCTGCTTATGTAATGCTCTTTATCGAAGCTATGGCAGATGCAGCCGTAAGCCTCGGAATCAAGAGAGCTGATGCTCTTAAGATCGCTGCTGCCACCGTAGCAGGTTCAGGCAAGCTCGCTCTTGAGACAGGTACACATCCTGCAGTTTTGAAGGATATGGTATGTTCTCCCGGAGGAACAACGATCGCAGGCGTCATGGCACTTGAAGAGAACGGATTGAGAAATGCCGTAATCAAGTCAGTTATTGCAGCTTATGACAAGACTCAGGAGATGAAGGGCAATAAGTAAGCTCTGATCCGGATCATATATGGCAGTAATCAGCGAAGTCACAATATATACCGACGGAGCGTGTTCCGGTAATCCGGGCCCCGGTGGCTGGGCCGCTATCCTTATGGCCGGCGGTGCAAAAAAAGAAATGTCCGGCGGTGAGCGTGATACCACTAACAACCGTATGGAACTTATGGCCGTAATAGAAGGTCTTAAGGCTTTAAAGCGCCCGTGCAAGGTCGACATCTACAGCGACAGTGCATATGTGGTAAATGCTTTCGAACAGAACTGGATAGGCAAGTGGGTTAAAAACGGCTGGAAGAACAGTGCAAAGGCCGAGGTTGCTAACAGCGACCTTTGGAAAGAACTGATCAACCTGACCGCCATGCATAATGTAACCTTTCATAAGGTTAAAGGCCATGCCGACAATGAATTTAACAACCGCTGTGATGAACTTGCCGTTAGGGAATGGAAGAAGATCAGCGAGGGTAAAGGATAAGAATAATGGGTAAGATCAATTGCAGTGATGACATGCTGTATGAGAAGACGATATCTTCGGAAACTGTTTTCGAAGGCAGGGTCTTCAACGTTGAGATAAAAGAGATTACTACGCCTGCAGGCGGTAAGAGTACCAGAGAGATCGTTGTTCATCATGGCGGAGCCTGCATTCTGCCCGTTGACGATGAAGGCAACTGCTATCTCGTAAAACAGTTCAGAAGCCCTTTTGAGAAGGTTATGCTCGAAGCACCTGCGGGAAAGATCGAGAAGGGTGAAGAGCCTTTTGACTGCGTATCACGTGAAATAACAGAAGAGACGGGTTTTGTTGCAGATAAGATCGAATGTGTAGGCTCAATTGTAGCTACACCCGGTTACTGCAGCGAGATCATCACGCTTTATATCGGCACCGGCCTTAAGTATGAGGGCGGTAATCCGGATGAGAACGAATACATCGCCACTGTAAAGATGCCGCTTAAAGAAGCCGTTAAGATGGCTGATGAAGGTGCAATTACCGATGCCAAGACACAGGTATTGCTTTACAAGGCTGCCAGGAGGTTAGGAATTTGAGCAGAGATACTTCACGCAAAGAGGCAGCGGGAATCGTACTGTTCTTCGTTGCGATTGCAATAATCCTCATCTTCTATCTTCCTGTTACTCTTACGGGCATAATCGGTGCTGCAGTTAAGAGCTTTTTCTTAGGACTTATCGGTGTTGCTGCTTATGCAATACCTGTCTATATCCTCTATGTCGCATTGGATGTCTTTTTCGAGAAGAGACAGGGCGTATCGGGAATCAGAGTCAGAAGTATCATCCTTCTCCTTGTTTCCGTTTCGGCCCTTCTTGCGCTCGTTTCAATGGACATGGATTATTTCGAGAAGATCTGCGAAAACGCGGAAGGAAAGACATCCGCTCTCAAGGCTCTGTCGCTTTTGTGGGAGTCAGGTACCGAATCAGCAAAGATCACCAATCCCTTGAGCACCGGACCGGTACTTACAGGCGGTATCATCGGAGGATCTATCGCAGTAGCTCTTTTCCAGGTTACCGGTAAAGTCATCAGCGTTCTTGCGATCGTTGTTTTCCTTCTTACACAGATCCTTCTTGTATTCAGAGTATCTCTCAAGGCTACAGCCAAGAAGACGGCACAGGCTATTGCCACTACTTCCGGTAAGGTTTACAGCTCTGTTGTAAGCCATAAGCACCAGAATCAGAAAGATCCGAATTATCAGATCTATTCCGGCAACGGCTATGGCGGCCCGAATCCGAATCCCCAGAGACAGCAGAGAAGACCTGCCGGTACTACTGTCATCACATATGGTGACAACGGCATGATCTCACCCAATAACCGCACAAGCGGCTCATCTCCTTTCGTTCAGAATCAGATCCATATGTCTTCCGAGAAGCAGGGTCCGTTCATGACAAATCTCCCGATCGACGGAGCAACCGGATTTACGGACGTCGAGAAGCTCACCGGAGGCCAGATACACGCTGTATCACAGGAACCGGGCAAGCTCACGTTCAACGAGAAGGAATACGATGTTACGAAGGGTGTCGATGCTGATGCGGATTTTGCTTATACGACAGATCCCGTAAGCGTTCCTGGTTCGGCAAAGCTCAAGAAAAAGAGAAAGGGACTCTCATTCCTTGAAAACGATAAGGAACAGGATTTCTATGATCTTGATCCTTCTGCTAAAAAGGCATCTGAACCGGATTACGACGGTGATATCTACAGCGGTACTGAAGATCCTTATGAGATCAGTGAAGATGCTGAAGGTTCCGGATATGACTATTCCGAGCCTGAGCGTTCAGTCAGAGAACCCAGGATCAAGCCTTCTATGTACGACAGGCTTACCGAAGGCGGAGCACCTCAGGAGGTTCCTTATACGGCACCTGTTGCTCCTGCAGCTGACAACAGCGGAATCACCATCAATGCTGGTAATGACAATACGGAAAGCTTCAGTAGAACTGAGGGCAGGATCCTCAAGACTTCATCTCACGAGAAGGCTCCCCAATCTACATCCGGTATTGAGTTTGCCGAGGAGACCAAAAAGCATGAGGCTGAGCGCCGCAACCAGATAAGAAGACTCAGAAACTACAAGCCTGCACCGACATCGTGTCTTGCTCCTGATATCAAGCAGAAGACAGATGCGGATCTTGAGAGAAAGCTTAAGGCTAAGGCTCACAAGCTTGAAGAGGCTCTTAAGAGCTTCGGTATCAGCGCTGAAGTCATTAACATAACACATGGTCCTTCGATCACGAGATTCGAGTTAACGCTTGAGACAGGTACAAAAGTTTCAAGAGTAACGGGACTCCAGGATGACATTATGCTCGCAATGGCTGCGATCTCCATCAGAATCGAAGCTCCTATCCCGGGTAAGAGTGCCATTGGTATCGAGATTCCTAATGATTCGCCTACGGCAGTACAGCTCAGAGGTCTTGTCGAGACAAAGGAATTCAGGGCAGCAACACCTCTTACTGTTGCACTCGGCAGAGATATTCCGGGCAGACCTATCTATTGTGATCTTGCCAAGATGCCTCACCTCATGATCGCAGGATCTACCGGTTCAGGTAAGTCAGTATGTATCAATTCGATCCTTACGAGTATCCTCGTTCATTCTTCACCTGAAGAAGTGCGCATGATCCTTGTAGACCCTAAGGTAGTTGAGCTCTCGATCTATAACGGCGTGCCGCATCTTATCATGCCGGTCATCACTGACCCGAAGAAGGCAGCAGGTGCACTCAATTGGGCCGTTACAGAGATGCAGAGAAGATATAAGCTTTTCGAAGAAGGCCAGGTAAGAGACATCAAGGGCTTTAACGAGAAATATAAGAATAATCCTGAAGTTGAGCATTTGCCGTTGATCCTTATCGTAATCGACGAGCTTGCAGAACTCATGATGGTTGCCGCTAAGGAAGTAGAGACATATATCTCAAGACTTGCCGCGCTTGCAAGAGCTGCAGGTATCCATTTGCTCATCGCAACACAGAGACCTTCAGTTGACGTCATCACGGGTGTAATCAAGGCCAACATCGGTTCGAGGATCGCATTTGCCGTTACGTCAGGTGTTGACTCAAGAACCATCCTTGACCAGATCGGTGCCGAGAAACTTTTGGGTAAGGGCGACATGCTCTATGCTCCTATGACGGCTCCGCAGCCGGTAAGAGGACAGGGTGCGTTTCTTTCTGATAACGAAGTTGAGACAGTCGTTGAATTCCTTAAGAAGACTTACGGTTCAATGTACGATGAGACCATTATCAAGGATATCGACAGAGTTACTGCAGGAGGCGACCAGGCTTCTGGTTCCTCATCAGGCAACGGTTCTTCAGGCGGCGGATCTGATGCAGACGATATGTTTAACCAGGCAGTTCAGACCGTAATCGAGAACGGCAGCGCAAGCGTATCCGTTCTTCAGAGAAGATTAGGTATCGGTTATCCGAGAGCCGCAAGACTCATAGATGAACTTGAGAAGGCTAAGGTCATCGGACCTTTTGAAGGAAGCAAGCCCAGAAAGATACTGATTACAGAGACTGAATGGCTTGAGATGCAGGCAAGGAACAGCAGCAATGATTGATAATACAGAAGTTTTGAACAGTAAAGCATCAGCCCTTGTTGAGCTTTGTAAGGAAAAAGGTGTATCTGTCGGATTTGCCGAAAGTTTAACGGGCGGAATGATCTCATCTTCCGTGGTTAATATTCCCGGCGCCTCTGCTGTTTTTAAGGGGTCTGTTGTCTCTTACACCAATGAGATAAAAGAAAAAGTCTTAGGCGTATCTGAAGACATAATCTCTGCCAATACTGAAGTATCCGGTGAATGTGCGGAAGCCATGGCGATCGGCGCAGCAAGAGTGCTTGGCGTTGAATTGGTTATTTCAGTTACGGGTATTGCCGGTCCCACAGGTGAGCTTCCGGGTAAACCCGTCGGTACAGTCTATATGGGTTATTACTATGAAGGTCCTGACTTCTTCGGTGAATTAACCGGTTCAGTAAGATTAAATCTTACAGGTGACAGGGATGCCATCCGTACCGGTACAGTTTTGGCCGCATTAGACCTTGCCTCAAAGCTAGTAAAGGAAGGTAAAGCTTAAGTGGCAGATAATAGTACTGTGGAGAATAATCCTTCTGTAACCCCTCGTAAGAAGAAGGGGATGAGTTTTGCTTTATCGGCCATTATTGTCGGTTTTGGTGTAATACTGGTTAAGTTTTCAGGACTTATTCGCGATATCGTTGTGTCAATGAAGTTCTCTGATGTATATCGCGACAGTTATATTCTGGCTTTTAATATTCCTGATCTTTTCTATAACCTTCTTGTCGGTGGTGCGATCTATTCAACTATTGCACCTTATCTTAGTGCTCACCTTGCTATAGGAAAAGAGAAGGAAGCCATTAAGACGGTTAGCAAGTTTATTACTGCGGTTTGCATTGTTATGCTCGTTTGCTGTACATTCGGTTCGCTGTTTTCTGAACCTTTGTATAATTTCTATGCATTGTTTCACAAGGAGAATGCAGAAACGATCACTCTCGCTGCCCAGGCATCCAAGTTGCTGTTTCCGCAGATTTTCTTTATTATGCTTGCAGCACTCTGCAATGGTATCCTGATCTCATACAGGAAATTCACGATTACATCATTTGCACCGATATTTTATAACGTCTTTGTAATTGCTGCCATTTTTGTTTTCGGTGGAAACTCACTTAAAAATCTTATGTGGACTACAGGCGGAATACTTATTGCATCAGTACTGTATTTTCTGTTCCAATACATATTGGGTTTCAAACAGACCAGGAAATTCAAACTGGATTTCCATTTGGCTGACAGAGAGTTTGGCAAGCTGGTTTTGCGTGCAGTGCCGATTCTGATTTCCGCGTCTGTTATACAGATCAATACTGTTGTTCTTAACGGTTATGCTTTAAAGTTTGATGCGGGAAGTGTATTCGGATTCAGAAATGCATCAACTATCTGGCAGATACCTTATTCTGTATTTGTCGTTGCCATAACGACTGTAATGACTCCTGAACTATCCGGTGATTACAAGTCCAAAAACTATGAAAAAGCTTCTGAACTTGTTTCACATTCTATGAAGAGTGCACTATTCATGACAATTCCTTCAGCTGCTTTTATTGCAGTATTGAATCTGGATGTTGTAAAGGCAATATACCAATGGTCCTCATCATATACGGACCAGAATGCCCAGACGGCAGCAACATTCCTTTTGGGATTCTGCAGTGCCATAGTTACTGCGACCGTTATTCATGTATTTAACCAGGCGTTTTATGCCATCGGCAAGAACTGGTTCCCGCTTATTGCCGGAGGTATAGGTCTCGTTGTAAATCCGGCTGTTTGTTCCATCCTGATTTCGCTGGGTGCAGGACCGTTATCTTTGTCTCTGGCTTATTCATATACCAATATATGCCAGATGATAATGCTGTCGATTGCATATTGCAGACAGAAGGAAATAGCACCTCACGGTATATTAAAATTCCTTCTCAAGAGTGCTGTATGTGTTGCGGTAATGACAGGCATTGTTTACCTTGTAGACAGATTTTTCCCGGCTCATGGCGGCAAGGTTACCCAACTCGCTATTGTTGCGGTTAAGGGTGGAATAGCACTTGTTGTTTACTTTGCAATGGCTTTGATCTTTCGTATGGAAGAAGCCACTTATTGGATTGCAAAGATCAAGCGTATGTTTAAGAAGGGCTCTTCGAGAAAGTCTGCTTCCTGATCACGCTTCATCCTTTTAATGCCTTTTTTCTTTATTTGTTTGCATTGTTTTTACAGCTCCGTTAACAGAATAGAAAAAACGGAACGATATAATATCGGATATAGGAGGTAAGACTATGAAAAGATTATCAGTTAGACTTATTGCGGTTTTGGCTGCTTTGGGAGTTGTTATGGGTCTGACGTCCTGCAAAGGTGTTACTGTAGAGACTAATATCGATATTGACATTAATACAGGCAGGGAAACGACAGAAGCAACAACTTTGCCGGAGGAGACCACAATGGAAACAACTTTGGACACAGAGCCCGCCGAAACATCAGAAGCAGTTGAACCTGCTGAGACATACTATGCCGAGAATATGAATACAATGCCGTCACCTGACTGGGTCAAGGCACTTCCGCAGGCACAGGACGAGAATACAAATCAGTTGTTCATTGTTGCCGGATTCGGTATGGATAAGACTACTGCTACTATCTCTATGCACGAGCGTGATGCTGACGGTAACTGGGTACAGATCCTTTCAACACCGGGTTATGTGGGCAAGAACGGTCTCTGCCTTGATGCTGATCACGCTGAAGGCTGCGGTCAGACTCCTGTCGGTGTTTACGGCTTTAATAAAGCATTCGGTATCGCACCTGATCCCGGATGTGCGATGGAGTATATTCAGGTTGACGATGACATTTACTGGTCCGGTGACATGCGCGATGGCATGCGTTACAACGAGATGGTAAACATCAACGATTATCCTGATCTTGATATGGAGAACAGCGAGCACATCGTTGATTACGATTACCAGTATCAGTATTGCCTGAATATCAGCTTTAATGATGACGGTACAGCAGGCAGGGGCTCTGCTATCTTCCTTCACTGTCTGGGTCCAGTCAAGCCTTATACCGGCGGATGTGTTGCAGTACCCGAATACATCATGGTTCAGATAATGCAGAACGTAGATCCGGATTGTGTTGTGATCATTGATACAGTAGATAATCTGAACGTTACTTTCTAAGACATCCATACAAATTTGTATTTTACGAAGCCTCATTTGCAACAAGTGAGGCTTCTTATTGTTTGGGCGTTTTTGTTCCGTTACTATGCGTTTAGAGTAAAACGGAAAGGAATGAATACCTGATGCTTAGAAAGTTAGTTGTTCCGATTATTGCTATTGTCATGCTTTTCAGGGCACCGGTAACACCCGATCTTGGAGTTGGAGCGATGGTTGCAGAATTCAGCTCCCGGACAGGATGTAAAAACGTTAGCGTCGTCATATATGATAACGGCGGATTCTCATATTACGGTGACAGGGAAGGTCTTTATCAGATAGGTTCCATGACCAAGTCATTTACGGGACTTGCAGTTCAGAAACTGATCAATGAAGGTGCGCTGTCAGGAGATGATAAGGTATCTGATCTGATACCCGGATTCAAGGCCTGCTACGGTTCTTCGGAAGCTGAGATAACCGTTGAGGATCTTCTTAAGCAGAGAAGCGGATATACCAACAGTGAGACTGACTATCCGTCAGCTTCAGAGGATATGTCGCTCCAGGAATGGGCTGAAAGCATTTCCGGTAAGCAGCTGAAGTTTATGCCCGGAACGGAGTATTCGTATTCCAATGTTAATTACAATCTTCTCGGAGTGATAATCGAGAATGTTACCGGTGTGTCTTACCGTGAATATATGGAAGAAAACGTACTGGTCCCTTACGGCCTTGATTCCACTTATGCAGGTGTTCCTGAAAATAGTGAAAGAATAGTCGAAGGTTCACGTCTCGGATTCAGAAGTGTTTTTGAATACAAGGTCCCTGTAAGAGAAGGAAGCATTCCTGCAGGCTATTTCTATTCTGATGCGGAGGATATCGGCAAATGGCTTAAGGCATGGGCCACAAATTCTGATGCTGAGATGGATGCTGTTATCAGTGAACTTAAAAATGCTGGCGATTGTTATGCCGGTTGGGAGAGGTTTGAAGATGACGTTATCGGCCATTCAGGCGGCACGCCTAATTATTCTTCGCGAATGGTATTTTCGAGAAGCAGGGGTATCGGTGTATGCGTTCTTACGAATCTTAATGTCGCTGCTACAACTGACAGCCTGTGCAATTCGATCTTCGCTGAAGTATCCGGAATGCAGTCTGAAGGTTTGATATGTGATGTTTGGACAGTGTTTGATATTATATTTACATCAGTGTCAGTTTTAGGTGCGGCGGCCTTTATATTTGCTTTGTGCATAAAGAAAAAGGGAATACTGATCGCTTCAGGATCTGTGTTCCTGATAACCGGGATACTGATACTGGTGTTATTTCCGCTGATATTCGGAGCAGGAATAAAAGACATAGCTCTTACATGGGCTCCGTGGAGTTTTCTTGCAGGGATCCTGATCATGGCAGCAGATGTCGTGATCTTTGGGATAAGGTATGTTGTGGTAAAGGTAAATGAGGGTAGAGCAAAGACAGGTTAAGGATCAGCCGCTTACGGTTATAGTCGAATATCCCGAGTATGACAAGTCGGTTGATAATCTGATCAACAAGATAAAGAACATGAGCATCAGTTTCACCGGCAAATCTGACGGAAAGACGGTGAGCATTGATATCTCTGATATTTACTACATCGAAAACGTCGAACGCAAGATATTCCTCTATTCAAGAAAAAACGTTTTCCGTTATGACGGAAGCATGGCTGATATTGAATCATCGATAGCAGAGACGGATCTCGTCAGGATATCCAGAACATGCTTCATGAACGTGTCCCATCTTAAAGAGATCATGCAGATAAAGAACAGTCATTTGGAAGCCGTTCTCGATAACGGCGAGAAACTTATCGTGTCGAGAAAATACCTTAAAGACATCAAGAAGATCTTCAGGAGAAAGCTGTTATGAGAAAGATATTAAGAGATACATGTATCTTCGCAGCCCTGATGATCCTGACTGTCTTTGCTTTCTCGATCACGGGCGTTGGACTGACTGAAGAGATAAAGCTTGTTTTCGAGCTCTTCGGACTGGCATTTATCCTGTCTGTCATTAACTATATTTTTGACGAGAAGACTTCCTTTTCCATCATCGTGGGTTATCTGGTCAAATACCTGATAGTGTCCGTCATTGTAATCGCTTTCGGGTTTATTGCCGGATGGTTCTATCCTTCGAACTTCTGGATGGCATTCATATATGTTGGAGTCATAACTGTCATCGTTTATGCTCTGGATTCGGTTAAGACCGAGAAAGACATTGAAGAAATAAACGAGATGGTAAAGCTCAATAAGAACGAGAAGATCGAGTTTATGTCGCTTAAGAAAAGAAAAGGCTGGAAAGTTTTGCTGGTGCTTATTGCTGCCATGACATTGCTTAGTTCTTCGCTTATGGCAGCATATGTTTATCTGACAGGCAGCAGTACTGCCTCCCAATATTCCGGTTATTGTCTCACCGGTTTTGCGGTATCTACGACAGCTGCTGTTTTCCTTCTTGCAGTGCTTGCCGTATATTTCGCGGTTTATTCTTCGAGACGCAAAAAGAACGCCTGAATTGCCTTAATATTCTTCCTCTTGTGAGCCAAAAGAACGGCGGTGTTTCTATATAATCAGGACATCGTCAGATCACGATGGAGGATTATAAATCATGTGTTTGATATGCGACCGCATTGAGATGATTAAGAACGGAACCAATCCGTATTTTGTAAAAGAACTTGAGACCGGATATGTCGTAATCGGTGACAACCAGCATTTCTACGGCTATTCGTTATTCCTTTATAATAACCACGATTACACAGAACTGTTCCAGCTTGATATGGAAGAGAGGACAAAGTTCCTGCAGGAGATGTCCATTGTTGCAGAAGCAACTTCAAAGGCTTTTGCTCCTGAGAAGATGAACTACGAACTTCTCGGCATGGGCGATGCGCACCTTCACTGGCATCTGTATCCCAGGCGGAAAGGCGATATCGGTAACTATGGCAATAACGGTGTAGGTCCCGTGTGGAGCATGCCGTTTTCTGAGATCTATGCCGATGAGAACCGTCCGTCAAAAGAAGAGCTTGATAAGATGAAGTCAAAACTGCTTACAGAATTGGAACAATTACTTAACCAATGACAATCAAGCTGTTGTTATAATGGAATCCATGGAGGAAGTTTTTATGGAAACAGACTATAAAAGCAAAGTGACTATGGATCCTTCAGGTTTTGTCCTGCTTGCTGATTATGTTCCTTCGATCGTTCAGGAAATCAGATACTACTCTACCTATAACTTCATCGGTGATAGGATCGACGGATATGAGCAGCCCTGTGCGATCATCACCAAAGAAGCGGCAAGAGCTCTTAAGACAGTAAGCAATGAACTGAATGTCCAGGGCTACAGGATGAAAGTGTTTGACTGCTACAGGCCCGCATGTGCCGTAAAACATTTCGTAATGTGGGGCATAGAAGATACTGATGTCCGCATGAAGGAATATTTCTATCCTGATCTTGTAAAGCAGGAACTTTTCTCCAAAGGTTACGTTGCTTCCAGATCATCGCACAGCAGAGGCAGCACGATAGACCTTACGCTGCTTGACATGAAGACCGGCAAGGAAGTCGACATGGGAAGTCCTTTTGACATGTTCAGTGAGGTGTCCCACCCTGATTACAGAGGGATCACTGACGAACAGTATAACAACAGGATGATCTTAAGGAACTGCATGCTCAGGAACGGTTTTGAGCCGATCGATTGTGAATGGTGGCATTTTACTCTTAAGGATGAACCCTATCCTGATACATATTTTGAATTTCCGGTATCTGCCGACTATCTTTTAAGGGGGAGATAGTTTGTTAATACTTTGTTTTGAATGTTCAAAAATTATTGTGATATACTGAATTATATTAATAAAAAGCATATGTGCTGAACAAGGAGGTATTCAAATGCTGAATATCAACAAGACGATCACAAACGGTAAAGCTGTTTTCGCATTGGAAGGAAGACTTGATACCAATACTTCCGTAGAGCTTGATGCAGCGCTTAGTCCTGTACTCGACACTATTAACGAATTGGTATTTGACCTTAGTGCTCTTGAGTACATTTCTTCTGCAGGACTCAGAGTTCTCCTTGCTACTCACAAGAGTCTTTCCAAGAAGGGCGGAATGAAGGTTACCAATGTTAATGAGATGATCATGGAAATCTTCGAAGTAACCGGATTCTCAGATATCTTAACGATCGAGTAATATTTTGTCAGAGGCCTCGCGGTTATGAGCGTTGATCTTAATTCCAGAAGTTTTAAGATTAGGGCCTGGGCGGGGTCTTCGATTTTCCTGATTGGTTTTGCATTAGCGATCGGCGGTGCGCTGTTTCTTCATACGGAACAGCTGACGCCGATCTTTATTTTGAATGTTGCGATGGATCTGTGTGCCATGATCCTCGGTTACATTCTTTACATCTGTGCTGTCCTGGATAAACAGTGGAACGGAGCAAATCTCGATTATTTCCTGATGATGATCGTTTCCGTTTTCATAGGCCTTTATTCTGATGAGATCTGCTGGCTTACGGACGGAAAGCCTGAATTCAGGATCTTATGCATTGCTGCCAACACTGTTTTTTATTGTGTTACACCGCTGGTTGTCTATCTTTTCTGGCGTTATGTCCTTACCTTCCTTAACATAGAGAAGGAGAAGAGCTATAAATTTGACGTTGCGTTCAGGATCGGTCTTTGCATTTCCATTCTTTCAAGGTTATTAAACATCTTCTTCGGTTTTCTGTTTACCGTTGATGAAAGCGGTACCTATCACAGAAGTCCCACGTTTACGGTTGCGTATATCTATTCGTTTGCCGTAACTGTCGTTACTCTTATTCTTGTTATTGTTGCAAGAAAGAGATTTAAGCGTTATCAGATAATTGCTTTGTTCATTTATACGTTTATTCCGGTCGCTGTAGCTGTGTTATCTATTTTCGTATATGGTATCTCACTGCTTTGTCCGGTCTACATGACGACGCTGCTTTTGATCTACTGCATCCTTAATGTTGTTCAGGGACAGGAGAAGTCCGTTGCGGAGAATGAGCTCCACATGGCAGCTGCTATTCAGGAGACCATGCTGCCCAGTACATTCCCTCCTTATCCCGACCGGCATGAATTCGATATCTTTGCTTCGATGTCTCCTGCAAAGGAAGTCGGCGGAGATTTTTACGATTTCTTTTTGGTCGATGATGATCACCTTGCACTCGTTATTGCCGACGTATCGGGCAAGGGAGTGCCTGCTGCTCTTTACATGATGGTCACCAAAGCAATGCTCAAGAGCCAGACGCTCGTATTGGGCAAAGAAGGAAGCACGGCCAGGATACTCTGTGCTATTAATGACCAGCTCTGTGAGAAAAACACACTTAACATGTTTGTTACTGTGTGGCTTGGTATCGTAACCATTTCCACAGGCGATCTTATTTATTCAAATGCTGGTCATGAGTATCCGATATTTAAGAGGGGAGAGGAGCCTTTCAGTGTGCTCAAGGAGAAGCATTCGCCGCCTTTGGGCTGCATGGAAGGGATAAAGTACAAGGAATCTAAAACAAAACTTGATCCCGGTGATATCGTTTTCCTTTACACCGACGGTGTAGCCGAAGCGACGAACCGCAATAACGAACTGTTTGGGATGGACAGGATGCTCAAATCGCTTAATGATGACTCCCACGGAGACAGATCAGCTGTTGATATTGATTTTGACATGAGATACAGCGTAGACCTCTTCGTAAAGGGAGCACCGCAGTTCGACGATCTCACAATGCTGACATTTAAGTATTACGGAGGTGAACCGATGAATACAGATAATTCTACTTATGATGAGCTTACCGTTAAAGCTGATGTAAGTAATCTTGATAAAGTGCAGGGTTTTATTGATGAAAGGCTTGAAGCAGCCGAAAGCTCAATGAAAGCCCAGACACAGATCGGCGTCGCCGTAGAGGAGATCTATGTAAACATCTGCCATTATGCTTATAAAGATAAGGGCGGTGAGGGTGACGCTACCATTAAGATGAAGATAGATGACGGTGTGGCCGAGATCGTTTTCGAAGACTCCGGAATACAGTACGACCCTCTCGTAAATGAGGAGCCTGATATCACTTTGTCAGCAGAAGAAAGAGAGATCGGAGGTCTCGGTATCTTCATTACCAAGAAGACCATGGATGAAGTCTTGTACGAATTTAAAGACGGCAAGAACGTTCTGACACTTCGTAAAAAGATCTGATCTGCGCGAGGCGTTTATATGGCCAACGTTAAGTATAAATATGTAAGGATCCAGGGCAAGGAATTAGCCCGTAATACCATGACAGGAAAAGGCATTTTCAGCATGTGCTGGGACCTCATCAGGAATGACACGATGGATGAGGAAGATGCTTCTCTTTTCCGCGAGATTGATTCCTGGTTTGCAGAAAACCTTCCGTGGCCTGAGCCCTGTATGCGTCAGGAACCGGTGATCTGCTGGTTTAAGATGGAGAATACGGAAGAGATGATGAAGATGATCCGTCCTGCTCTATGGCTTCTCGAAAGATATAACCATCCGTACTATCTCGTTTATACGAATTCTCCGGGAGAAATTGTTTACGAGGATAAATTCCAGATCTGCACCATAGCAGACGTGCGGATAGATGATGTTCCGCAATCGTGGGCAGAAGAATCCGGTGCGCCGGGGTTGAAAGATAATTAATCTAAAATATAAACGGGGTGTCTCATAGTGAACACCCCGTTGTCATATTTAGTTCTATTACAGATCAGAAGGACTTGTAGATCGCGATCTCGACATAGGAATTGACGATGTGTACCGTGACGTCGTCTGCAAGGTTTGCAACGATCGATTTCTCGAGTTCGTCCTTTGCTGCTTCGACCTGCAACGGTTCTGCCTTCTCGATCGATGCCACATAAGTACTCATTGACCAGGAATAGCTTCCGGCATAGGAACCTGCCTGGCATCCGAGTGACATTAATCCAAGTGCCTGTTCCGTCATTGCTTTTGTCTCAGGATCTTCAGGAAGCGTAACTGTTGAGATCATGTCGCGGATCTTGCCCATAAAACCTTTTGCGGCAGCATTCTTTCCTGAAGTGGATACAGAAAGAAGTTCTTTTCTTGTCTGGAGGTCCATGGAGATCTCTGTCTTCAGGTGAACCTCAACTGTATTGTCTTTTGCTTCAAGCCAGAAATCACCCGTAAGTTCATCTGTAAAGTAGCGCATAAGTTCGATGAGCTCTTCAGAAAGCAAACGAAGACGGAGGGCTGATTTATGGTCAAGACCACAGAAAGCAGCTGTTTTCTCTGTAAGCTCCAAAGCTTTTTCCTTACCTGTTCCTGCAGGGGTAATGCTGATAAGTTCTGTTTTCATATAAGTCCTCCAAAGAATTCCTTAATAAACCAATTATACCATTAGTGGCAGGTCAGTTTGCTTTATGTTATGCGCGTCTGAGCAAGATTTTTAATTTGTTTAAAGATTCGTCATAGGTGTGTTCGGCTGTAATTGACGAGCTCTTTACAATTGCAGCGGAGATGTCATCGCCTTGTTTAAGAGGGTCGAAATCTTCGCCATGATATGAGACCTCGAAAACAACACTGCAGTCTGTTTCAGCGTATTCCATAGTAACATCTATTGGGAATACACCTTCTCTTACGGAAAGTATCTGTTTTACGATTTCTTCAAATGTAAGCTGCAGATCTCTGACCGTCTTATCCGGTATTGAATTATTTTTTCCGAACAATTCAATCTGTGAGATATAAGAAATATAGTCGAAAGATGTAGCTTCGACCGTGAAATTCAGCTGTTTTAAGCGCTTGATGAATATACGCGTTCTTTCCTTTTCAGGTGATTCGAAAATCTCTTCGGGAGTGCCTTCTTCATAGATCCCGCCCTGATCCATAAAGAAGATCCTTGTGGAGACATCTCTTGCAAAGCGCATTTCGTGAGTGACGATCAACATTGTCATGCCGTCTTTTGCAAGTGATTTGATTACCTGCAGAACTTCGCCTACCATTGTCGGATCAAGCGCAGATGTCGGCTCATCAAAAAGGATAACGTCAGGTTTCATGGCGATGGCGCGAGCTATGGCAACACGCTGCTTCTGACCGCCGGACAGTTCGTCGGGGTAGTTATAAGCTTTGTTCGCAAGACCTACACGCTCGAGAAGCTTCATGCCTTCCTTGAAGGCTTCGTCTTTTGACATGCCGAGGAGTTTTACAGGGGCGTTGGTGATGTTATCTATTATGTTGAGGTTCGCGAAAAGATTGAATGACTGGAATACCATTCCCATCTTCTGTCTGACCTTTTCCATTTTGCATTTCGGATCGGTGATAACTTCACCGTCGAAAATAACAGTTCCGGATGTCGGCTTTTCGAGCTGGTTAAGACATCTCAAAAAAGTCGATTTACCTGTTCCTGAAGGGCCGATAACAGATATTACATCGCCTCTGTTGATCTCGCAGTTTACATCCTTAAGAGGCGTAACGTTCGGATATTCCTTGCGGAGGTGTTCAACGGTGATAAGACTCATCTTGTTGCCTCCTTTGTTTTTCTTGATCTCGGATTGAGTTTAAAGAGCAGAAGTTTAAGAAGCAGTGCAATTATCCAGGCCAGGATAAAGTAGATTATCGCAGTGGCTATAAGAGGGAAGAAGGCTTCATATGTTCTGCTTCTGATGATGTCGCTCATTTTGGTAAGATCCTGAAGCGCAATGTATCCGACAACGGAAGTGTTCTTCAAGAGAGATATTATCTCGCCTTTGTAGACAGGGATCTGACGGATCGCTGCCTGCGGGAAGATGAATCTGAAGAATGCCTGGTTTTCGGAATAACCGAGAGCAAGTGCAGCTTCTCTCTGGCCGGCGTCGATGCTTTCTATACCGGAACGCATTATCTCTGATACGTAAGCTGCAAAGATCAGAGAGAATCCGATGACTGCGACCCATATGGCATTAATGCCTGATTTACCGAAAACAACATAATAGAGGATCATTAACAATACAACAACAGGTGTTCCTTGCAGGAGTTTGACATAGAAGTCAGCTATCTTTCCGGCAAGTACGCTGTCTGTCCTTCTGAAAAGGCTTATAAAGAATGCCAGGATCGTGCCGGAGATTGCAGAAAGGACGGTGATAAGACATGTTGTTCCGATGCCTTCCAATATCAGCATATATCTTGCTTCGGTAATAAAATTATTCATGAAGCTTTCTTTGATCGAAACAAGAAAAGATTTACCGGCAGCTGCCGAATATGAATTGATATCTGTGCTTCTGGCAACAACGACTACACCGCCGTTATAGAATACATCGGAATAATCAATGTTCTTGGCTCTTTCTTCGGTGTAGGAGAGCGTATATGCCAGAATGTCGTATTTCCCGGAAGAAAGACCAGCGATGCATGCTGACAGATTAGCCTGTTCGAATTCGACGCTGTAACCGTACTCGTTGGCAAAATCGAGTGTCAGTTCAACCGCATAACCGGTAAGCCGGTTATTTGCCATATAAGAGAACGGAATATTATCCGGTACGACAGCAACGACGATCTTTCCGTTCGGACCGGAAGGATTGGCTGTATCTATAACCTTGTCTGCTTCATCGTCGTCGATCCATTTCTTCTTGAGTTCATCAAGTCTGCCGGACTCCTTGCATGCGGCCAGGAATTCGTTGAACTGGCTTTGAAGCATTTCAGAACGAGGGTTGTTTTTCTGGAACCCGAAAGAATAATCGTCATCTAAAAGGGGAGTTCTGATGTAATCGACAGATTCCTGTTGCTGGTGCTGCAATGCGGCTACAGGTTCATCGTTCAGGAAAAAGTCGATCTTATTGGATATGAGAGCTGTTATAAGATCACTATCGCTGTCGTAATAGAAGTACTGACTGTTAGGGAAATACTTAAGCGTTATAGGCTCAGTGCTTGAGCCTGTTCTGATTCCGGCACGTTTTCCGTCGAAACTAATGTAGTCCCTGCCATAGCCTGATGTGCCGAGTTCTTCGGTTCTTCCAACAAGTACTAAACCGCCTTCATAGATGACGTCAGAAAAATCCAATGTTTTCTTTCTATCCTCTGTTACAGATAGAGTTCCGGCGGCAATATCGTATTTGCCTGATGTTACTCCGGCAAGCATACCTGAAATGGGAGCAAGTTCGACCTCTAAAGAATATCCGTGTTCCTGTGCAAATATGTGCAGCAATTCAATGAAGTAACCTGTGATCTGGTTATCATGCATATATGTGAACGGGACCTTATCGGGTATGACACATACCATAACTTTACCGTTTTCGCCGGAAAGAGGTTCATTATCGAAAGTCTTAAGTGATTCATCACTTCCTGACCACTTTTCTTTCATATAGTCGAGCTCGCCGCTTTCACGCAGCCTTTGAAGTGTGTCATTGAATTCGGCGCGCAGTTTCCCGGATCTTTCGGTGCCTTTCTGAAAGCCAAAACAGTAATCATCTTCAAGGAGACGTTCTCTTAAAAAAGAGATTTCACTGTGTTCATGATGTATTAATTCTGCAACTGGTTCGTCATCGAGAAAACCATCGATCTTATCGTTTAATAAGGCTGTAATAAGATCGCTGTCAGAATCGAAATACAGATACTCGCTGTCGGGAAAGTATTGAAGCGACAGCTCTTCAAAGCTTGATCCGGTCCTTATTCCGATACGTCTTCCGTTGAAAGATTCATAAGTAACTGTGGCGGTATTATCCCGGGTCTGTTCTGATGTTCTGCTGTTGAAATATTTTCCGCCGAGGATAGCTAAAACTATACTTGCCACGATCAGAATGATGACAGCTACTATGATGCAATCAGCTTTCTTAAGTCTTTTCACTTTCAGATTCCCCTGTGAATACCTTTATATGGTTTATCTTATAAACTAAAATTATTTTATTCAATTAGACAATAAGAAAGTTAACAAAACTTCAACACATAATAAACGCTTAATTTAATTGTAGGGAATAATTAAATTACTAAACTCATTTTGGGGGAAGAAACCATGAAGATACTCGTGATCAATAAATTTCTGAAGCAAAGCCATAAGGATCTTATCCTGGAATCTGCAGGAAAGATCGGAGGAGAAGTCCTGTTCGCAGGATCAGAAGACGAGATTCCGGAAAGCTATGAGGATTGCGAGATCATATATGGTTTCGGAATGAAGAATGCCGGATATAATAAAAATCTAAAGTGGCTGGCCGTTCCGTCAGCCGGCGTTGATTATCTTTTGAAGCCCGGTGTGTTCGCAAACGAAGATTGTCTTATAACCAATTCCACCGGTGCTTACGGTGTGACCATTGCAGAGCATATCATCGCCGTATCTCTTTTGATGATGCGGAAACTGGATTATTCATACAGCGAATCACTTAAGCATAACTGGAGCAGTCCTCAGCCTCAGAGATCACTCAAGGATTCAAGGATCCTTGTTCTCGGAACAGGCGACATAGGCTCCTGCTTTGCAAGAAGAGCTAAGGCGTTTGAACCTCATAGCATTACAGGTGTATGCAGAAGCGGAATATGTGAGGATAAATCTTATGACCGTGTGTTTAAGATCGATTCTCTGGATGAGCTTCTTCCTGAGACTGATCTTCTTGTCATGAGTCTGCCTGATACTCCTGAGACAAGGAATATTCTTTCGCGTGAGAGAATAGCACTTCTTCCGGATGATGCTTATGTGGTTAATGTCGGCAGGGGATCTGCAATTGATGAAGATGCCTTAGCTGACAGTCTTGATTCTGGAAAACTTGCAGGCGCCGCTTTGGATGTGTTTAAGACTGAACCTCTTCCTGAAAACAACAGGCTCTGGAATACAAAGAATCTCATCATCACGCCGCACGTGGCAGGCAATCTTACTTTAGAACATACACTTGACGTTAATGTCCGGATGTTCTGTGAGAACCTTCTTAACTACGGAAAGGGTCTTCCGCTTAAGAATCAGATTGATAAAAACAAGGGTTACTAAACACCCGGATCTCTTGTCGGCTTTTTTGTCGGTTTAATTACAGAATTTGTCGGTTTTTGTCGGGTCTTGTCGGAAAACTGTATTCGTGACCCCTGATTTTGTGATTTCCGGATGGCTGAATCCCATGAAAAATAAGGACTCTTAAAAACCTGTGTACGATTAATGGGTCTTGTCGGTATTTGTTCGAATTTCGGAGGTTAATTTGGTTGACAAAAGTGTATCATAAACATAGAATTAACTCATAAATGAAGAACAAATGTTCAATACTATTATTCGGAGGACAATATGGCTAAGAGTAAGAATGCCGCTAAGGGTTCAGTTGCCCAGGTTCAGGACAAGGATGAGAGAAGGAAAGCGCTTGACGCCGCTATGGCGCAGATAGAGAAGCAGTTCGGCCAGGGCGCCGTAATGCGTTTAGGTGATAAGTCACAGGTTGAGATCGATACCATTCCCACAGGTGCATTGACACTCGATATTGCACTTGGAATCGGCGGACTCCCCAGAGGAAGGATCATTGAGATCTACGGACCTGAATCTTCAGGTAAGACTACCGTAGCACTCCACTGTGTTGCAGAAGCACAGAAGATGGGCGGCACATGCGCCTTCATCGATGCAGAGCATGCGCTCGATCCTGTATATGCAGGCAATATCGGTGTAGATGTTGATAATCTTCTTTTGTCACAGCCTGATACAGGTGAGCAGGCGCTCGAGATCTGCGAGACACTCGTAAGAAGCGGATGCATTGATGTAGTAGTTATCGACTCAGTTGCAGCACTCGTTCCGAGGGCAGAGATCGAAGGCGAGATGGGTGATTCCCATGTAGGTCTTCAGGCAAGACTCATGAGCCAGGCATTAAGAAAGCTTGCTCCTGTTGTTTCAAAGTCAAATACTATCTGCATCTTCATCAACCAGCTTCGTGAGAAGGTCGGAGTTATGTTCGGTAACCCTGAGACTACTCCGGGCGGCCGTGCTCTCAAGTTCTATGCATCAGTAAGACTTGATGTAAGAAAGGTTGAGACTCTCCGTAACGGTACAGATGTAGTCGGAAGCCATACAAGAGTTAAGGTTGTCAAGAATAAGGTTGCTCCGCCGTTCAAGGAAGCCGAATTCGACATTATGTACGGCAAGGGCGTTTCATCCGAAGGATGCATTATCGATCTCGGTGTTGAGAATAACATCATCGATAAGAGCGGATCCTGGTTTGCCTATAACGGATCAAAGATCGCCCAGGGCAGAGATGCAGCAAAACAGTTCCTTATCGACCATCCTGACGTTAAGGATGAGATCGAGGAAAAGATCAGAGAGTCTTACATGCCTGCAGAAGATGATGATGCAGATATTGCAGCAGGCGCTGCGGTTGAAGCACCCGAAGATGACTCTGATGATGACGATATTTTAGGAATCGATGTCTGATAATTCCACGACCAAGGAAGCCGTGACCTGTGCGATCAGGCATATCGGAACCGGTGTCTATTCTTCAGGAAAGATAAGGATCTATCTTATTCAGAAAGGATATTCTGAAGCAGCCGCTTCAAGTGCAGTAAAGCATCTGATCGATACCGGATACATTGATGATATGCGTGCATCGCGCAAGGTTCTTGCGGTACGTTCAGGCAAGAAGCAGGAGAGCAGGCAATACATATTCCAGCGTCTTCTTGAAGCAGGTATCAGTTCGGATTGTGCCGATGAAGTCGTCTCCGGTTTAGCCAGTGACATTGATACGTGCAAGAGCCTTTATGAAGCCTCATTCGGAAGTGCCCCCGAAGATGCTTATGACAGGGAAGACGAGTTTATCAAGCTTGCTCTTAAAAGAGGCTACGGGATTGAAGCAGCGAGGACTGCTTTCAGGCAGTATCTCGAACAGTGATTAAAGGAACAATTACATATATTGCCCGTGTCCGGAATATCGGATGCGGGCTTTATATTTTCGAATGCAATTTCTGATAGAATATGTTAATCCTTATGATTGACGATGGTAAAGTTTGGAGGAATAACTGTTTTGGATAATAAAGATATAAAGATCACTCTTCTTGCATTGGGTTGCTCTAAAAACCTGATCGACTGTGAGAACATGTCCACAGAACTTAAGATGGCAGGATACAATGTCATCAACGATGTTCCCGATTCGGATATCGTCGTTATCAACACCTGTGGTTTTATAGAATCGGCAAAGAAAGAAGCTATTGATGCCATTTTGGAAGTTGCCGATTACAAAGTTCCGAACGGCAATGTCAAAAAGATCATCGTATCAGGATGCCTGTCGCAGAGATATCCTGAAGATATCCTTAAGGAACTCCCTGAAGTCGATGCCGTTTTGGGAACGGCTCACTATGGGGATATTGTTGAAGTAACTGCAAAACTCGCTTCGGAGTTTGATAAAGAATCAGAGAAGATCAATCTTACGACCGGTGTTGGCGGCTACAAGCACCTTGTAAAAGACAGGGAACTCTCCACTGAAGCATATGCCTGGCTCAAGATCGGTGAAGGCTGTCTTAACAGATGCAGCTTCTGTGCTATCCCGCTTATCAGGGGATCTTTTGTATCACGACCGATGGAAGATATCGTTGAAGAGGCAAAGATCATTGCTTCAAGAGGCGTGAAGGAATTGGTCCTTGCTGCACAGGATACAACAAATTACGGCATTGAGCTTTATAAGGAAAGACGCCTTACCAAGCTTTTGCAGGCTCTTTCTGAAATAGATGGAATCGAGCTTATCCGTGTAATGTACGGCTATATGGACGGCATCACGCCCGACCTTATCGAAGAGATGGCCAATAATCCCAAGGTAGCCCATTATCTCGACATTCCGATCCAGCACGGATGCGACAGGATCCTGAAGGCTATGAATAGAAGAGATACGGCGGAACTCATCACATCAAGACTTGAGATGATAAGAAAGGCCATGCCTGACTGCATTATAAGAACTACGGTCATGGTCGGATTCCCGGGTGAGACCGAAGAAGATTTTAACGAGCTTAAGGAGAACCTTAAAAAGTGGAAGTTTGACAGGCTCGGATGTTTTATCTTCTCGCCTGAAGAGGGAACCAAGGCTTACGACATGCCTGACCAGATCGACGAGGAAACAAAGCAGAGACGTTACGACGAGATCTATGAGCTCCAGAAGCAGATCTCAGGCGAGCAGTCAAAGAAACGTCTGGGTACGGTTACCAAGGTCAATATCTGCTCCGTTTCAGATGACGGAATATTCTATGTTGGAAGAAGTTACGGTGAATCTCCTGAGGTCGATCCCGTCATTTACATTGCCTCACAGGAAGAAGAGCTTAAGATCGGTGAGTTCTACGATGCCAAGATTGTGGACTGTTCTGATGATTACGATATGACCGCCGTTACGATTTGACGGATAAATAATTTCGTATATTATTAGTGTGTCCTTTGATAAAGGACGATTATTTAGAAAGAAAAAGGTGTATTCATACCATGAATCTTCCTAACAAGCTTTCGATCTTAAGGATCGTACTTGTTCCGGTTACACTCCTCTTCATGCTACCGGTCAATATTTTCGGATGGCAGCCGGAAGGATGGAACAACTTCATCAATACAAACGGCATGCTCGTTGCAGCGGGGGTTTTCATCCTTGCATCCCTTACGGATGCTGCTGACGGCAAGATCGCCCGCAAATATAACCTTATTACCGATCTTGGTAAATTCCTTGATTCTCTTGCAGATAAGATCCTCTGCATCAGCATTATGCTGGCGTTCATCAACCTGGGAAGACTTTCAGCCTGGGCTGTAATGATAATCATCTTAAGAGAGTTTGCAGTATCCGGTCTTAGGATGATCGCTGCTGCCAAGGGAGAGGTAATTGCCGCCAAGATGATCGGCAAGATAAAGACTGTCACCCAGATGATCGCTTTGATCTATCTTATGTTTGAGCCCTTGCTCATGAAGATATTCGGTCTGGGCTTCGAAGGCTATCCGATCAGGATTTGTCCGGTTACGATAATCGGGGATGTACTTTTCGGAATATGTGTTATTATGACAATTGTCTCGGGTGTTGACTATCTTTTAAAGGGGAAACAATATCTTAAGGGGTAAATGTCAAATAACTTTGGCAGTCAAAATAACCTATTGACAAAAACCATAACTTACATTAAAAACAGTTTGTGGATTTATTTAGAATCGTACGGAGGTACTAATTATGACAAATGAAGAACTTTTCAACTCGATTAAGCAGATGATCGTTGATCAGCTCGGCGTAGATGAGGATACAATCACAGAAGATTCCTCTTTCGTTGATGATCTTAACGCTGATTCTCTTGACATGGTTGAGCTCGTTATGGCTATGGAGCAGGAATTCGACATCGAGATTCCTGATGATGTAGCTGAGAAGGTTGTTACCGTCAAGGATGCAGTCGAGTATATTCAGAGCCTTACAGAGGGCTAATATGCCGGAGATTATTAATCTCTGAATTAACTTATGAAGTTTAGACGGCTGGATGCGTGTGATATGCATTCAGCCGTTTCTCGTAAATATGACTATGACAGACTATACAGAATTAGAAAAAGACCTGGGATATACCTTTAAAGACAAGTCGCTCCTTGAGACGGCTTTTACCCACACGACTTATGTTTTCGAGACGGGAAGAGGTCACTGGGAGTCAAACCAGAGGTTAGAGTTCATCGGTGACGCTGTCCTGGACGTCGTTGTAGGTCAGATGCTCTACGAGCTCAAGCCTCAGGCTGACGAAGGATATCTTTCAAAGATGAGAAGCGTCTCTGTCTGCGAAAAGTCTTTTGCTGAAGTAGCAAGAAAGCTCCATCTTGGCGATTATCTGCTTCTTGGCAAGGGTGAGGCGCAGAACGGCGGCAATGACAAGGATTCGACGCTCGCCGACTGTTTTGAGTCGGTTATTGCGGCAGTATATTTCGACGGCGGATTCGAACAGGCTAGAAAATGTATCTTGAAAAATCTTACCGAAACAGTTCAGAAAGCAGTTAACGGCGAGATCTTCCTGGATTACAAGAGCAGACTGCTTGAATTGGCGCAGACCAGAGGTTTCCAGCACACCATCAGATTTGAGGTGACCGGAGAGCGCGGACCTGCCCACATGAAAGAATTCGACGTCAGTGTTTATTCGGATGATGTGCTCCTGGCAAGCGCCACGGGCCACAGCAAGAAGGATGCCGAGCAGAAGTGCGCTGAGAAGGGCATAAAGGAGTACATGAGCCTTTATCCTGATAGCGTCTGAACAGATTGTCCTACAAAAAGGGACCGTTTGAGTTTATAATGCTTGGGTGATTTATTTTAGGATCAATACGGAACTGACTATAGAATGTATCTGAAAAAGCTTGAGCTTCAGGGGTTTAAATCTTTCCCCGACTATACGTGTATCGACTTTGACCGCGGTCTTACGGCCGTGGTTGGTCCTAACGGAAGCGGAAAGTCGAATATCAGTGATGCTGTCCGCTGGGTTTTGGGCGAACAGAGCGTAAAGCAGCTCCGTGGCGGCAAGATGGAAGACGTCATTTTCAACGGTACTACCGCAAGACGTTCCATGAACTATGCCGAAGTATCCATCACTTTCGATAACTCCGACGGATATATCGATTACGATTTCCCTGAGATCTGCATCACCAGAAGACTCTACAGGTCCGGTGAATCAGAATACCAGATCAACAAGGTTAACTGCCGTCTTAAGGACATTACGGTCCTTTTCCTTGATACGGGTCTTGGCCGTGACGGCTACTCGCTCGTAGGACAGGGCAGGGTCGATGACATCCTTTCCACTAAATCTGAGGACAGAAGAAGAGTCATTGAGGAAGCTTCCGGTATCGTTAAGTACCGTGTCCGCAAGGATGAGGCCCAGAGAAAGCTTAACAGTACGGAGCAGAACCTTATACGAATCAACGACATCTTAGGCGAACTCGAAGAGCGCAAGGGACCCCTTGAAGAGCAGGCAGGCAAGGCTCGTAAGTTCAATGAGAACTACGAAGAACTCAAGAAACTTGAGACTTCTTTGCTCGTACATAAGATCACCGAAGCCAATAAGGAGATGGGCGATTCCGCCGGCCTTAAAGAGCAGCTCGAGAAGGAGATCCGTGAGCGTGAGGATGAGTTCAACCAGTTAAGAAAGAGTAACAATGAGATCGTTACCCAGAGCGAAGCCTTAGATAACGAGATCGAAGACAGAAGACAGGAACTCTCCGAACTTACCGAGATCGAGCACGAGGCCCAGATCGATAAGAAGGTCTCCATCGAAAGACTCAACCAGACAAACCAGAGGATCGAAGAGCTCAAGACCGACATGGAGACGACGGACGAGACCGTCGGGAAGCTTACTGCCGAATTAAATGAAAAGAAGGCAAAGGCTGACAGTCTCCTTAAGGAAGCTGACGAAGCCAAGACCCTGAGTGAGAATCTCGACAAAGAGCGCCAGGCCAAGTTCGAGGAATACGAGAACAGCCGTAAAGAGGCAGGAAAGGCCGATACAAAGGTAAAGGCCAAGACCGAAGAACTTTTCGAGACCAGAAAAAAGATTACCGAATGCCAGGCCGGAATTACGGCTCTGGACGATAAGATAAGGGAAATGCAGGAGGCAAGGGCTGCTTCAGAGAGCGGCAAGGCTGAACTGTCTTCCAAGATCGAAGAAGAAGAGAAGGCATTAAACGAGATCAGGAAGATCAAGGGAGATGTCAGCAACGATATCGATGTCCGCAATAAGAAGCTCGAAGAGTTAAGAAAGCGCCAGGAAGAGCTCAACCAGTTCTTCGAGATAAACAACAAGAAGCTTTCGGCTGAAGAATCAAAGCTCCAGACCTTAAAGGACATCGAGAGACGTAAAGAAGGTTACCAGGAATCAGTCAAGCACCTGTTAGATGCCGCAGACAGCGACAGATCGGTAAAGAGCCTCATGGTTGGTGTCTTAGGTGACCTCATCAATACGGACAGCAAGTATGAGACGGCGATCGAGACCGCTTTGGGCAACTCACTCAACAACGTGGTTACCAAGAGCGAGTCTGATGCTGCCGAGCTTATCAATATTCTTAAAGAGAGAAGACTCGGAAGAGTTACTTTCCTTCCTATCGAAAATATCAGAGCCAGATACGTTGACGATGATGACCTCCGCAAGGCCAAGAGCGTTAACGGTTATATCGGCGTTGCATCTGACCTCGTTAAGAGCAGCCGAGATCTTGAAGACATCGTCGCCAACCTTTTGGGAAGGATAATCGTTGCCCACGACCTGGACAGCGCCAGAATTATCGCTTCCAAGACAGGCCGTGCTTATAAGGTAATGACGCTTGAAGGCGATTCCGTTAACCCGGGCGGATCTTTGACCGGCGGTTCCTTGAGAAAGACCGGAGCAGGTACGGGTATCCTCGGAAGAAAAGCCGAGATCGAAGCACTCACCAAGGCAGTTGCCGAACTTGAGAAGAAACTCGAAGATTCCGAAGACCAGCGTCAGGAAGTTGATGACGGCATCGGTACTATAAGACGTGAGCTCGCCCAGCTCGGTGAACAGCTCAAGTTCTACCAGCTTGAGGAAGTTAAGGCTGAAGGTGAGTACAACAATACAAAGACAAGACTCGAAGAGACGGTAAAGACACTTACCAACTTCGATGAGAATATGCAGACCGTATCCAAGTCCAAGTTGAGACTTGAAGAGGATATGGAAGAGCTTTCTCGTATCGAAGGCGAGATTAACGGTGAGCTTACCGATTTCCAGGAAGAGATCGAAGAACAGCAGAGGCTTTCAGAAGAACAGGCCGTAAAGCTCGAACAGGTTGTCGCAAAGGTAAGGGAAGCTGCTTCTCTTGCAGAACGCAAGCTTACTGAAAGAAGCGGTATCCTTGATCTTGCAGGCCACATCAAGAGACAGATCGAGGAAGCAAAACTGGGAAGAGAGAAGTTCGACTCATCCATTAAGGAAGCCAAGGATACGGTCAACAGCATCACAAAGGAAATCAATGACCTTGATGCCAGGATCGACGAGAACGGCAAGCAGCAGAAGGTTTTGGAAGAGAAGATCGCAGCGCTCTTTGATAAGAGAAATGCGATTTCCGAGAATATTAAGTCTTTTGCTGACAGACTCTCTGAGAGCAACAAGATATTAAGTGATCTGCAGGCAAGACTTAATGCCCACGTCTCTAAATACGACAAGATTATTTTCGAGATCGACCAGAACAAGAACAGACTCTGGGAAGATTACGAGACAACATATGACAACATTAAGGATTCCGTTGAGCCCGTCGAGAAGGTCGGCGAGCAGACAAAGAGAATCCAGTCTCTGAAAAATTCCATCAAGGCTCTGGGTCCTGTTAACCTGGGAGCATTGCAGGAGTTCAGTGAACTGTCCGAAAGACTCGAGTTCATGACAAAGCAGAGAGATGACATCGAAGCTGCAAAGAAGGACTTAGAGCAGGTAATAGAAGACCTCTTAAACAAGATGAGATCAGAGTTTACGGCTCATTTCGATACTATCAACAGCAACTTCAGCCAGGTCTTCACGGATCTGTTCGGAGGCGGTACGGCAGAGATAGTTCTCGGCGACGATTCGGAGGATGTCCTCGAGTGCGCCATCGACATCAAGGCTCAGCCCCCGGGAAAGAAACTTCAGAATCTCTCACTCCTGTCAGGTGGTGAGCGCTGCCTTACAGCTATCGGACTTCTTTTCGCCATTCAGGAACTGAAGCCTTCACCGTTCGTCATTCTCGACGAGGTCGAGGCGGCTTTGGACGATGTAAATATCACGAGATTTACGGACTTCGTAAGAAGACATTCCACTAAATCTCAGTTTATCCTCGTTACGCACCGTAAGGGAACCATGGAGGCATGCGACCAGATGTATGGCGTTACCATGGCTGAGCGTGGCGTATCCAAGATATTATCAATGGAGCTTAAATAATGGGATTAGCTGATCTGTTTAAAAGAGGACTCGAAAAGACAAGAAACTTCTTTGCAGGAAGTTTTACAAAGCTTGCCGCTTCAAGCGGACGTTTTGACGAGGATATGCTCGATGAATTGGAAGAACTCCTCATCAGGGCAGACTGCGGCGTACAGGCCAGCGATGACATTATGGACAGGGTCAAGGAGAATATCCGTAAGACCGGTGACGACAGCAAGGAAGCAGTTCTTGGCTCCGTAAAGGAGAGAATGCTTGAGATCTTAGGTGAGCCCCAGACTGTCGAGATCGAACCCGGCAAGCTCAACATCATTCTCATGATCGGCGTTAACGGCACAGGTAAGACGACCACTTCAGGCAAACTTGCCGCAAGATATAAGAAGGAAGGCAAGAAGGTCCTTATGGCCGCTTGTGATACATTCCGTGCGGCTGCCGTAGGCCAGCTTAAGACATGGGGTGAGAGAACGGGAACAGCCGTCATTGCCCAGGAGCAGGAGGGAGCAGACCCGGCTTCAGTCGTTTTCGATGCAGTCCATGCGGCACAGGCGAGAGGAACTGACGTCCTTCTCGTAGATACTGCCGGACGTCTTCACAACAAAAAGAATCTCATGGAGGAGCTTGCTAAGATCAGACGTGTTATCGAGAGAGAAGCGCCGGATGCACTCATTAAGTCACTCCTCATTATCGATGCCACGACAGGCCAGAATGCCGTTATCCAGGCAGAGGGCTTCGGCGAGGTTACAGGTCTTGATTATGTCGGCATCACCAAGCTCGACGGAAGTGCAAAGGGCGGTGTAGCCATCGCTGTTGCTTACCAGTCCGGAAAGCCCATTGTTCTTGCAGGATTGGGTGAGAGCGTGGAAGATCTTGCAGATTTCGACCCTGAATTATTTGTTGATTCACTCGTACAAGAATAATCCGTAAAAATCGCCATTTTATACGAAAAATTCGCTATTGTTTTGATTGTCAAAGAATATATTTATATGTATAATTTTTGAGTTTGCAATGGGGCATAGTTTTTGTCATGCCCGAAAGCTTCACAAATATCAAATCTATTCTTAAGAGAGGGGAACAGGTATATGTCATTATTAACATCTTCCTGGTTAATCGTACTCGGCGTAGTAGTCCTTGCACTGATCTACGTTGCGTTCAATTACTTCCGTATTAAGAAGATGCCCGAAGGAACAGCTGACATGATCGAATTGTCAGGTATCATCCGTTCCGGCGCGCAGACATTCCTTAAGACGGAGTTCAAGAGCATCGCTATCGTGGTTGCTGCTGTTGCTGTTATCTTCACACTCTGTGTAGAGAAGACAAGCGGTATCACATTCCTCATTGGTGCCTTGATGAGTTCCATCGTTTGCGTTCTTGGTATGCAGAGCGCAACTTACGCTAACGTTCGTACTTCGAACAAAGCAAGAGAGAGCCTTTCTATCGGTGAGACAGTTAAGGTTGCTCTTTGCGGCGGTTCAATCTCCGGCCTTGCAGTTCAGGGCTTCGGTATGTTGGGCTTCCTCGCAGTTCTTCTTTGCTTCGGCGGCGTAAAGCATGACGCAGAGAGCTCAGGTCTTCTTATTAAGGCTCTTACTTGCAACCCCTACATCATGAGAATTTCAACATATTCTTTGGGCTGCTCCATCGTTGCTATGTTCAACCGTGTTGCAGGCGGTAACTACACAAAGGCAGCAGACATTTCTTCAGATATCCTTGGTAAGCTCAGACATGACCTTCCTGAGGATGACTCAAGAATCCCTAATACAATCGCAGACTTCATCGGCGATAACGTAAACGATATCGCTGGTAACTGCTCAGACCTTTTGGAGTCATTCGTTGCTACAATGTCAGCTTCTCTCATGATCTCCGTCACACTCTTCAAGACAGCTCTTGCAGAAGGTGAGACACAGATCACAGATGCTACATTCAATGCTACAATCCTTTTCCCCGTCATCCTCGCAGGCTGCGGCCTTGTAGGATGCCTTATCGGTCTCGGACTTGCTAACATCAAGAAGATGGGCGACAATCCGTCAAAAGAGCTCGACCTCTCCACATGGATCTCTGCCGGCTGCACAATCGTTTTCGGCGGTGTTGCTTCTTATTTCATCTTCAAGGATGTTCCTCTCTATACTGAATTCAAGCTCGGTTGGGCTTCTCCCTGGGTTTCATCCATCATGGGAATCGTTTCAGGTATTGCTATCGGTATCATCACTGAGTACTACACATCTACAGATCACAAGCCTACTCAGAAGATCGCTGAGATGTGCACAGAGGGTGAGGCTTTCGTTGTTACAAAGGGTGACGCTGTTGGTTCAAGATCAGTTCTTCTCCCTGTACTCGTTATCATCATCGCTTTGATCGTATCCGGTATCATCGGCGGATCTTACGGTATCGCAATCTCCGCTCTCGGTATGCTCGCATTCGTAGGCGCTACGGTTTCCATCGACGCTTTCGGTCCTATCGCAGATAACGCAGGCGGTCTTGCAGAAGCTTGCCACCTCGCACCTGACGTTCGTAAGATCACAGATAAGCTCGACGCAGTTGGTAACACAACAGCTGCTATCGGTAAGGGCTTCGCTATCGGTTCTGCAGCATTCGCTACAGTATCCCTCATCATGGCTTACGTAGGCAGTTATTCCGGTGATGTTGCAGTTCCTGTACTTAACTTCGCTACATTCTTCGTAGTTGCAGGTGGTATCCTCGGTGGTGCTCTTGTTGAATACTTCAGCGCTATCCTTACAGATAATACAATCGACGCAGCTAAGATCATGGCTGATGTCGGCGATAAGCAGATGACACAGGAAGTACTTGACGGTAAGGCTAAGCCTGACTACAACATGATGATCGCTATGGCTGCTAAGGAAGCTATCCGCAGAATGGTAGTTCCTTCAGTCCTCGCTCTCCTTATCCCTGTAATCGGTGGTTTCCTCCTCGGACCTGAGTTCGTAGGTGGTATCCTCGTTGGTGCTACTATCGTTGCTATCCCGAGAGCTATCTTCATGGGTAACTCCGGCGGTGCATTCGACAACGCTAAGAAGTACATTGAGCAGGGTATGCTCAAGGGTCACGCAAAGGGATCTCCTGCACACAAGGCAGCTGTTACCGGTGATACGATCGGTGACACACGTAAGGACGTTGTAGGCGTTGCTCTGGACATCTTCATCAAGCTCATGTCCACAGTTGCAAACACAATTACTCCTATCATCAGCAGATATCACATCTTCAAGTAATAGGGCAGATATAATTTGCATAAGAGGCGGCTGTTCGTAAGGACAGCCGCTTTTATTTGAAAATGAATGATATGAGTTTTCGCCGTCCAAAAACGGTTATTTTTCGCGTTTTGGTGCATAATAATGAGGATTTGTGTACCAAAATCCAAAAAATAAGCCGTTTTGGTACATAATCCGGGTTAAAATCCTTTACAAACAAGGGATCTGATGGTATCATCACCAAGTTGCCTTAATCGCAGTTTTGCGGAAGACTCCGACCCTTACCTTCGATTATGGCGTATTTATTCTAAAGGAGGAAAGATTTATGTCAGCATCTTTCGACAAGCAGGCTATCATCAAGGAATACGCTCTTTCAGAGGGCGACACAGGTTCTCCTGAGGTTCAGGTTGCACTTCTTACTTACAGAATCAATCACCTCACAGAACATCTCAAGACCCACAAGGGTGACCACCACAGCAGAAGAGGTCTTCTCATGATGGTTGGTAAGAGAAGAAACATCCTTGATTATCTTGCAGCAGTTGATATCGAGCGTTACAGAGCACTTATCGCAAAGCTCGGCATCAGAAAGTAATCTTTCACCAAGGTTATTTCAAAGAAAGCGGTTCCTTCGGGGACCGCTTTTTTGTGATTTGACGGTTTTATCAGTGGAAGGGTTCCTTAGTTGAACTCAATTTTATGTGTAGCAATTTTGTCGGCCTATATGAGCCTTTTCAGACCGACAAAAAGTCGGATTTTTTGAAAATCCGACTAAATGTCGATGTTTTCAGCATGTTTTAGGCCGACAAAATTGATACAACCTGCTTGCAGGAGAGATGTTATAATTAAAAATTAGGAATATCCGGGAGGTTTTACTATGCTTGACGGTTATATCAGAGTAGCGGCAGCAAGCCCGAAGGTCAGAGTCGGTGATGTTGATTACAATGTGGCTGAGACAGTCAGTCTTGCCCGAAAAGCTGCTTCCAACGATTGTGCGGTCGTCGTTTTCCCGGAGCTGGGATTGACCGGTTACACATGCGGTGATCTTTTCCTGCAGAATGCTCTGCTCGATAAAGCAATAGACGGCCTTTACGATCTCGCTGACCAGACAGCTGATCTTAATACTGTCGTTATCGTGGGACTTCCTTATGAACTGGGCGGTAAACTCTATAATGTAGCTGCGGTTATCCACCAGGGTGACATCATAGGAATCGTTCCCAAGCAGAATATTCCCAACCATTCGGAGTTCTATGAATTAAGACATTTCACTCCTTACGAGGATGACGGTGTCATCATGACTGATGAAGGCATCTGCTTCGGAAGGGCAGTGTTTAACTGTGACGGATTTGACTTTGCAGTTGAGATCTGTGAGGACCTCTGGGTCGCATACAGCCCTTCTGTTGACTATGTGAAGAGCGGTGCGCAGATCATCTTCAATCTGTCCTGTTCAGATGAGATCATTGGTAAGGCAAAGTTCAGAAAAGATCTCGTTAAGATGCAGAGTGCAAAGCTCATGGCAGCTTATGTTTATTGCGATGCAGGACTGGGCGAATCTACTCAGGATCTTGTTTTCGCTGGTCACAATCTTATTGCTGAGAACGGCAAGATCCTTGCTGAGAGCAAGAGATTTGCAAATGACAACGATGAGGATGCGATCCTTTATGCTGATGTTGATCTTGAGAGGATCGAAGCAGACAGGAGAAGGAGCAATACGTTCTTTACTGATAATGCCGGCTATAACGGTGTTGACATCGTTGAGTTCGATGCTGAATTCCCGGATATCAAGCCTCAGAGAAAGATCAGCAGGACTCCGTTCGTTCCTTCGGATAAGACGGACCTTGCAACAAGATGTGAAGACATTCTCGGAATGCAGGCAGCAGGCCTTTACACAAGACTTAAGGCAATCAATTGTCAGAAGGCCGTTATCGGTCTGTCGGGCGGTCTGGATTCGACTCTCGCGCTCATTGTTACCATCCATGCTTTTGATAAGCTTGGTCTGGACAGAAAGAACATCATCGGCATTACGATGCCGGGCTTCGGTACGACTTCCAGAACGAAGAACAACTCTATAAATATCGCTGAGGAGTATGGCTGTACATTAAGAGAAATCTCCATCTCTGACAGCGTCTCTCAGCACTTCAAGGACATCGGCCATGACATTGATGTCCACGACATCACCTACGAGAATTCGCAGGCCAGAGAGCGTACACAGATCCTCATGGACATCGCAAACCAGGATGGCGGCATCGTAATCGGTACGGGCGACCTTTCAGAGCTCGCTCTGGGCTGGGCAACATATAACGGTGACCACATGTCTATGTACGGCGTTAACTGTTCCATTCCCAAGACACTCGTAAGATATCTCGTATCCTATGAGTCCCAGCGTACGGCTGAGATCAGTCCTGCTTTGTCCAAGGCTCTTGCAGACATCGTTGATACACCAGTATCTCCGGAACTCTTACCTCCTACGGAAGACGGCAAGATCTCTCAGAAGACAGAGGAAACAGTAGGACCTTATGAGCTCCACGATTTCTTCCTCTACTACATGATCAGATACGGCTTCACACCTTCGAAGATCTACCGTATGGCGCTTACGGCATTTGACGGCGCATACGATGCAGATACGATCTACAAGTGGGAAGAGACCTTCATGAGACGTTTCTTCGCACAGCAGTTCAAGAGATCCTGCGTACCCGACGGCCCTAAGGTCGGTACGGTATCCCTGTCTCCCAGAGGCGACTGGAGAATGCCTTCAGACGCATCAAGAAACTTATGGCTTGACGACTTAAAGACGGTAAAGGATTGAGTATGAAATCAGTAGTTTGCTTTGGCGATTCAAATACTTACGGACATAATCCGGTTAACGGCGAGAGACTTCCCGAGAGCGTTAGATGGCCTTGCCTTTTACAGGGACTTCTTGGTGACGGGTATAAGGTCATTGAAGAAGGACTTAACGGCAGGACCACTGTCTTTGACGATCCCAACGATGACTGGAAGAACGGCATCGATTACATCAAAGGCATCCTCTGCACGCACAGACCTGTAGATTATCTGATCATTATGCTCGGAACCAACGACATGAAGACTGTTTACAATGCTTCTCCTGATGCAATCGCAAACGGCCTTAACGAGATCGTGAGCAAGGCAGAGAGCGTAATGAATATCAAGCAGGGATTTGTCCCGAAGATCCTTGTCGTATCTCCGCCTGAAATTTCAACAGATATACTGACCGGACCTTTCCAGGGCTCATTTGACCAGGTCTCGATCGATAAATCAAAGCGACTTGCCGAATACTACAAGAAGGTCGCTGACAAGCATGGCTGCATGTTTTTGGATGCCAAGCAGTACATCAAGCCTTCTGTTGAAGACGGTCTGCATTTAGGACCTGACGGCCATAAGGGACTTGCCGAGATCATCGCGAAAACGATCCTTGGCTGATCCGGTTTATATTTATTTGTCTTATTGCGTATTTAGTATATAATTATTAGGTTCGAGAAGGAGTGTAGTGTGTAGATTGACTGCCCGAACATCGTGCCTGATCTTGCTCGGACCGTGAATCTACGAACTACCTCCTTTACCCAAATTCTATATTTCATAAAGGAGTTCGAAATGGAAAAGATTTTCAGAACTGAAATCGCCGGCAGACCGTTGGTTGTCGAGACCGGTAAGATTGCACAGTTTGCAAACGGATCCGTACTTATCAGATACGGTGAGACAAGCGTGCTTTCAACAGTAACAGCAAGCGCTACACCTCGTGAGGGAATTGATTTCTTCCCGCTTTCAGTAGATTACGAGGAAAAGATGTATGCGGTAGGCAAGATCCCTGGCGGCTTCCTCAAGAGAGAGGGAAGACCCGGCGAGAAGGCTATTCTCGTATCCCGTGTTATCGACCGTCCTATCAGACCTTTGTTCCCTAAGGATCTCAGAAACGACGTTTGCGTAAACAACCTCGTTATGTCAGTTGATCCTGATTGCTCTCCCGAGATCACAGCTATGCTCGGTACTTCAATCGCTATCGCTATTTCAGATATCCCGTGGAAGGGACCTGTAGGCGGCGTTGTATTGGGCCTCATCGACGGCAAGACAATCATCAACCCTACACTCGAGCAGCGTGAAGTTTCTGACATGTACGTTACTCTTGCAGGTACTCTCACAAAGATCTGCATGGTTGAGGCAGGCGCTAACGAAGTACCTGATGACGTAATGCTCAACGCTATCGCAGAAGGTCACGAAGAGATCAAGAAGATCTGCGAGTTCATCAACAGCATCGTTGCCGAGATCGGTAAGGAGAAGTTCACTTACGAGTCAGCTGACGTTCCGGAAGAGATCTTCGAAGCTGTTAAGGAATACGGCTGGGACAGAATGCGTCAGGCAGTTCTTTCCAAGGACAAGGAAGTAAGAGACGGCAACGTTGCAGTTCTTCAGGAAGAAGTTGCAGCTATGCTCGAAGAGAAGGAAGAGGGTCTTTCAAAGTGGGCACCTGATGCTATCTACAAGCTCGAGAAGAAGGTCGTAAGAGATTATCTCTTCAGAGAGCATGTCAGAGTTGACGGCAGAGCTCTTGACGAGATCAGACCTTTGTCAGCAGCAGTTGGCGTACTCCCCAGAGTTCACGGTTCATCTTTCTTCCAGAGAGGCCAGACACAGGTAATGAACATCTGCACATTGGCTCCTCTTGACGAAGCTCAGAAGCTCGAAGGCCTCGATGAGCAGACATACAAGAGATACATTCACCACTATAACTTCCCGGGTTACTCAACAGGTGAGGCTAAGCCTTCAAGATCCCCCGGAAGACGTGAGATCGGTCACGGCGCTCTCGCTGAGAGATCTCTCATTCCTGTACTTCCTTCAGAGGAAGAGTTCCCTTACTCGATCAGAACAGTATCTGAGATCACAATGAGTAACGGTTCAACATCACAGGGTTCCGTTTGCGCTTCCACACTTTCACTCATGGACGCAGGCGTTCCGATCAAGAGACCTGTTGCAGGTATCTCTTCAGGACTTATCACAGATCCCGATAACGACGACAACTTCCTCGTATTCATGGATATCCAGGGCATCGAGGACTTCTTCGGCGATATGGACTTCAAGGTTGCAGGTACTACAGAAGGTATCACATCAATCCAGGTTGATATCAAGGTTGAAGGTCTTACATTAGACATCATCAAGGCTGCTTTCGAGATGACACACAAGGGAAGACTCCAGATCATCAACGACATCATTCTCCCTTGCATCCCCGCACCCCGTGCAGAGCTTAATAAGTGGGCTCCCAGGATCATCTCCATGCAGGTACCTGTTGACAAGATCAGAGAAGTCATCGGTTCAGGCGGAAAAGTCATCAACAAGATCATCGCTGACACAGGTGCTCAGATCAACATCAACGACGACGGTATGGTTTACATCTCCACACCTGACCTCGAAAAGGCTGAGAAGGCTAAGATGATCATCAACGGCATCGTTGCTGATCCTGAGGTTGGTACAGAGTACGACGGTACAGTTACAAGACTTATGGACTTCGGCGCTTTCGTTGAGTTCCTCCCCGGTAAGGAAGGTCTTGTTCACATCTCCAAGATGGCTTGGAACAGAGTAGAGAAGGTTGAAGACGTTCTCCACGAAGGTGACAAGGTACATGTTAAGCTCATCGAGATCGATTCACAGGGAAGACTTAACCTCTCCATCCGTGACTGCTTACCCAAGCCGGAAGGTTATGTAGAGGAAGAGCCCAGAAGAAGAGAGGGCAGAACCAATCGTGAAAGAAGAGGCGGATTTGCCGGCAGAAACGGCGGCAGAAAGAACTTCGGCGGAGACGATGAGGGCAGCAACGAAGCACCCGAGAATCCGAAGGGCAGAAGAAGAGAATTCTAAAAAAATAAACATAAAGGGGTGAACATTATGGCAGAGAACATGGGAAACACAGATGAGCAGGTTGAGGTAATCACTGCGGCACAAACAGAAGACGTAACTGACAAGAAGTGTCCGAACTGCGGAGCTACTGTAGTTTATGACCCGGAAACTCTGTCAATGACTTGCCCGTTCTGCGGATATTCCAGAACGCTTCCCAAGCCTGAAGACAACGGTCAGGACGTAGAAGAGCTTGATTTCGCTTCTGCAAAGAACCGTGAGAGCCTTGACTGGGGTAAGGAAAAGAAGTCTCTCGTCTGCAAGAACTGCGGCGCTGAGACTATCATGGACTCTGCTGATACAGCACAGTGCTGCCCTTACTGCGGATCTACACAGGTTATGCCTGTAGACAACGACGACGATGTTGTTGCACCTGGAGGCGTTGTTCCTTTCGAGATCACAAAGGAAAAGGCTGCTCAGCTCTTCAAGAGCTGGATGAAGGGTAAGCTCTTCGCACCTAACGATGCAAAGAAGAGCTGCGAAGCTAAGAACTTCAGCGGTGTTTATCTCCCTTACTGGACATACGATTCACAGACAACATCTCCTTATGAGATCAGACTCGGATTCGATAAGAAAGATAAGGACGGTAACGTTACAACTACTTACAGAACATACAGAGGCATCTATGAGCGCTTCATCGACGATGAGACAGTTTATGCCAGCAAGAAGACAACAAACCGCTTCATCAAGGAAGCTTCAAAGTTTGACTTCTCCAAGCTCCGTAAGTATTCACCTGAATTTATCGCAGGATTCCTCGCTGAGCGTTACACAGTAGGTCTTGATGAAGGATGGGATATCGCAAAGACACAGATCAAGAAGACACTCGACAGCGAGATCTCCAGTATGGAGAAGAAGAAGCGTGGTGCTGACAGAGTAGACAGACTCAACTTCAACACAGCTTATTCAAAGGTAACTTACAAGTACGTTCTTGCTCCTATCTGGATCGCTAACTTCAAGTTCAAGGAAAAGGTCTACAATATCGTAATCAACGGCCAGACCGGACAGATCAAGGGCGAGGCTCCTGTATCACCCCTCAAGGTTGCAGTTGCTATCATTCTTGCAATCATCGCAATCATCGTTGTTTATGCATTGCTCAACAACTGATTGAGAGTTTAAAAGATCACTTCAGAAGACCGCTGCACAACAAGTGTGTGGCGGTCTTTTAATGCTTTTCACACAATAAACCGCAAGGTTTTTTAACCAGGAAGGTCAAACTCTAACCATGGTTCTTTCAGCTGACAAGAGTTTAAGCAGCAATCGTGAACCTAATCCCATTCCTGCGACCGGTGAGAGACTATTAATGAAATGCTGATTGCGACAGCAATAATTGTTATTTTGGGGTCGATGTTTTAGTTTGGAGAGGGTTTTAAACGCAAAGAGAACAAATTGCATAAATAAACCGTTCTGATTTCTTAACGAAAATTAACCAGTTTTTGAGTATTCATTCCCGCAGCCTATTTAATTAATGGACGACAAGAATGTTTTTGGTCAAATATGCTCATAAATGTCTAATATCTTTGACTCCGTTATTTGACATTCTTGTATGCTAGATGACATTTATTTAGGATTTCCGACATTTTTGCAGAATTTTTATGCTAATAGGTCAATATTTGTTGCTTTTGTGTGTCATACGCACATTAATGTGGCATGAGACTTGAAATCTTAACAATTCGTTCATAAAATTAACCTGTCAAATTTTCTATATATTTGGAGGCCCAATGTATAACTTCGCTAAAAGAGTAACATCGGCAGTAGTGGCAGGCGCAGTCGTTCTCGGAACACTCGCATTTTACCCTAGTGGGAATAAGGGACAAGTAAATGCGGCTCAGCTATATGATTCAGCTAGTGCTATAAATTATTCAACAATTCTTGGTGGTGCTGTGGATTATGGTGTCGTTGCGCAAACCATTATTCAAACTAGCCATACTGAAACTTCGTTTGCTACAAATCATTTTATTCATGTAAAAGATAATATTGATGTTGACTATATTGATTCAACTGCTCTTTTCTTAGTCGGAATAGATTATGAAGAAAGAAACGATGGTGATCTTTTGAATAGATTTATCCGTTTCGGTAAAACAACAGCAAGTGATTTATATTTTGAAGCTCCTGAAGCAGTTTTTGGCAGTACTAACTCTGAAGATTATAACTATTTTGATCGTACTAAACCGGCATTAAAAGATACGCAAAATGGTAACTTTAATTTTGAGCGTGAATATGAAGATCAACATTTTATTTATGCTTTTAATGATAATGCATATTCAAATGTAAATAGAATTATTAATAGAATATGTTCTGAAGTGCCTGTTGAAGATGCAGAAAAAGGCTGGTCATATTTCCTGCAAACCAGGGCTAATTCTTCGTCATATGCATTGGATAATCAGTATATATATATTAGTGATAGTAAAGATAATGTTGTCATCCATGCTGCTCAGAGCCAATTTGACGGAAAAGTTGTTTATGTAAATGTTACAGAGGATATGCTTACTGCACTTTCTGTTGCTTCACAGTTTGTTATTGAAAAGCTTCCTTCTTCTGTTGTTGTTCTGAATATTGATAGTGGTACAAATAAAAACGGTAAATTAAGAATTGCTAAACCAACAGTAACTGTTATTGATGGTGGTGTTTCTACCTCTTATTCCGGACACACGGAACCCGGACGTTCCGCAACAGCAGAACAAAAGGCTGAGGCATATGCTATTCAGGAAAACTACAACCAGACTGTAATTTGGAACATTATGGGTTCTTCTGATGTCGAATTGCAGTGTAGTGGAGGTGCAGTACTTGCTCCTAATGCTCCAAATGTTTCTCTTGAGGACGGTAATTCCTGTGGATGGGTAGTTACGAATGGAACTTTCCATATGAGTCAGGAATTCCACTTCTTGTATTCATCTTCAAGCAAGGATAAATATGGTGATATGCATTTTGCTCTTAATAAAGCATTCACCAATAAATATGCGGAACATGGAATTATTGTTCAGGATACATCTGTCGGTATCCCTGACAATAATACTTATAAATTCTATTTTGAAGAATACACTGGAATAGATAGTAACGGAGAGCTTACAGGAGCTACCGGGAATATTAAGCAGGCAAACTCTACTGAACAAGGTGCAGTAATTTTCCCTATCTTGAACTTTAGCGATCCTTCTTCAGAGTATTATCTGGCTGTTCCCAGTAGTGGTACTTCAGAGAATACGCTCTATTTCAAAGTAACTGAGGATCCCAATGGTGCTCCTTCAGGCATTGTTAATTCTGATGGCTATATCAACATTAAAATAACAGCAAAGGTTGATTCAGCCGGCAATTACACATATTTTGTTAACTACAGATCTGTTACTGGTAAGAATCCTGCTACTGGAAATAATATTGTTTTCAAAGATTACGAAACAAGCGACATAAAAATGTCAGGTGTTCAGTTTGACCTTGGAGTTTTCTATAACAGGTCAATCGTGCCCGGTTATTTATCTTTAACCAAGACTATAGATGGATTGACTGATACAGAAATAACGGTATTAAAGAACAACATTGAGTTTGATGTTCTTGATAAAGATGGAAAATCTGTTTTATCACAGAAGTTGAAATTAGCTAATGATTTTACCCTTGACACCACTAAGGGTGCTTATGTACTTAATTCCGACAAGTTGATCCAAGTTCCCGATGCTGAAGCAACGTACACTGTTGTTGAGTCTGGCTATACAAGTACCGGTTATCAGGAGACGGTTTCATATACTGTTTCGAAGGCGTCACAGGTACAAGTTCAGACAGTAAAGCCTAATGAGGCAAATATTACTTCTATCAGTACTAAACAAGATGAGCCTTCTATCGTTGCATATAAAAACTCTTATACAAAGAATACAGTTGTAACGTACGGAAGTTTGGATATAACAAAGTCATTTGGTGGAGATGCTTCATCAGCTGATTTTAAAAATCTTTCTTTCGAGATTTACGAAGTAGATACTTCAACAACTCCGGCAACGGAAACACTGAAATGGACAATCCCTTTTAACGCGAGCAATTTCCGTGAGAATAATGGAACTTACGAATTAAGGTATAAGCGCGATTTAGACACATCCAAGACATACTTGGTCAAGGAAATCAATTATGATGTCACAGGACAGACGGTAACAGTTGAGTATAAGTTACCAGGTGGTAGTAATACTCAAGCTGTTGACGGAAAGAGCGGAACATTTAGTGTCGCAGCTGACAACTATGCGGACAATCCGTATGTAGTAGCTTTTACTAACAGCTTTACAAAGAGTACCAATAATGTTGATATTTCCGTAAGTAAGAGAGTGCTTGGTACAGGTTCGACATACAATGAATTACAGGGCGCAAAGCTTACTCTCACCAGAACAGATGACACATCTTATGTGTTTACCGATGATAACTTCGTTGCTGGAAATGGTGTAACGGGTAAGGTAATCAGAGGAAATACAATTTCATTTGTTTCCGGCTCAACTGAAAGTGCTTTCAGGAACCTGCCTGATGGAACATATACACTTGAAGAAACAGATTATCCTGTTATCGAAAATGTAACGTATACCAAGGCAACAACAATCGAGTTTGAGATATCCGGCGGTATTGCTACTCAGACTGCCGCTTCTACAGCGCAGGATAACGGTATTGAAGGTGATACATTAGGCAATCAGACACTTTACCTTATTGATTCTCCCATGGGTTATATCAAGATCGTAAAGACTCTGACTGGTGTCAATAATTTAGATGATGTAGCACCTATTAAATTTTCTGTAGTTAATACAGCTGATTCAAGTGATACTATTGATATTCCGGATCTTACAAGTGCCAATTGTGGAACGGGTTTATGGGTGCCCAATGGCAATACATATACCTATGTCATTCCTACACCGATTGCAGTTGGAAATACATATACGGTAACAGAATCAGCACCCAGCAGTAAGACCGTTGGAAATACTGTATATACACTTGATGCTAGTTCTTCAACTGATCCTGTTGAAGTAACAGTTGTTGGCGGAATAGTTGATACCGCTGCAGATGCAACATTCAAGAATGTATATACAACTTCTAATGCAACAGGAAGTTTGAGCGTAAAGAAGATTATAAATAGTAGTAGCGAAACTCTTCCTTCAGATGTTAGTGCTTTTATAATCACGGTAACTTTTGATACCAATATTATGAATGCTACTATATCATCCGGAACAAAGGAGGGTAGTGTTTGGACTATTACTGCTGTTCCTGATACTACTTATACGATTTCAGGAGTTCCTGATGGAGCTAGTTATACGGTAAAGGAAACAGGAATATTCACAACGAGTGTTCAATCTCTTACAAGTGAATACGAAGTAACTTATACTAACGCAACTGGAACAATTGATGCTAATGCAACAAGCTCTGTAACTTCTGTTGTTACTAATAAGTACACAGCAGCACAACCTGATAAGGGATACATCACATTGACAAAGACAGTAGGCGGCCCAGTAACAGCGTCTGACGTAGAGGGTCTTACATTTACTGTATATAAGAGCAGTGATGACAGTGTAGTTGGCACAGCGCTTACTCTTAAGGATGACTTCGAGCTTAAGAGCGGAACAACAGACACATATGTACTTAAGAATCCTATCCAGGTAGAAGCAGGCGAATCGTACTATGTAGTAGAGAGCAATACAGCGATTACCGGATATGATCTCGTAAAGGTAACATACAAGCTTGATGGTGACACGACAGCTTCAGAGATCACTACAGCAAGTACGTTCAAGACAGGAACGATTACACCTAGTGCAACAAACACAGATACGAATGCATTTGGTGTAGAGTTCACGAATGAGTACAAGTCAAAATCAACACCTACACCTGCGTACATCACATTGACAAAGACAGTAGGCGGCCCTGTAACAGCGGGTGACGTAGAAGGTCTTACATTTACTGTATATAAGAGCAGTGATGACAGTGTAGTTGGCACAGCGCTTACTCTTAAGGATGACTTCGAGCTTAAGAGCGGAACAACAGACACATATGTACTTAAGAATCCTATCAAGGTAGAAGCAGGCGAATCGTACTATGTAGTAGAGAGCAATACAGCGATTACCGGATATGATCTCGTAAAGGTAACATACAAGCTTGATGGTGACACGACAGCTTCAGAGATCACTACAGCAAGTGCGTTCAAGACAGGAACGATTACACCTACTACAGCAAATACAGATACGAATGCATTTGGTGTAGAGTTCACGAATGAGTACGAGTCAAACTCAACACCTAACGGATCACTTGTAATCAATAAGACAATAGTTCTTCCTACTGGTGCATCTTTGGATAGTATCGGAACGATTACTTTTGAAGTTACTGATTCTGATGGAAAGAATGTAGCGACAGTTGTTCTTGAGCCAGGCAATCCGGGCTCAGGTTGGACTGCAAATGGAAATGACTTTACTTATACCGTATCTCCTGTAACTGAAGGTAAGGAGTATTTTGTAAAAGAAACATGTGATACTACATCTACTTCTTATACAGCTTCTTCCAATGTTGCAAACAACGAGAGCAGTATAGTTATTCCGGTTGGTACTCCCGGTAGTGTTGCATTTACCAACACATACTCTACAGTAACGGTTTACACAGGATCTCTTGTTATTACAAAGACGATCGATCTGCCTTCAGGAGCTACGATGGCTGATATTGGTGATATCACATTCACAATCTCTCCTGCAGCAGGCGGAGTAAGCACAGTTGTACTAGATCCTGATAACCCGGGTACTGGCTGGACAGTAAACGGCAATGTATTTACATATACAATCAGCGGACTGACACAGGGTGAATCTTATGATATTAACGAGAGCGTTGACGGTTCAACTTCAAGCTATTCTGTTAAGGTTACTCGTGACACCCAGGGTCAGGTAACGATTCCTATAGATTCAACAAACACTTCTGTTTCTGCCGGATTTACAAATACTTACTCATCAACATTGCCTACGGTAGGTTACATTGAATTCACAAAGACATTCGGTGGTGATGTAACTGAGGCTGAGGCAGCAGGATGCGGTCTGTATTTTGTAATCACGAATGATGCAGGTGAGTATCTTGATCTTAACGGTAATATCTCTTCTGATGAGGTTCGTATTACGCTGAAGGATATGGATCACACAGACGGAACACTGGTATGGAGCAAGACCATCAATGATGTTCCTTTCGATACTTACTATGTAACTGAGCACAATGAAGTTATCTACATCAATGGCGGTAAGGTTCCTTACACATTCGAGAAGACGACTTCAGTTACTACGGATCATACAACATTGTGGAACACTTCTGAGGATGGATATTTCGATCTTGAGAACTATTACACACATCCCGGATTTGACGTAACCATCTCCAAGGAAGACATTGCAGGTAAGGAGATTGCTCAGGCTCAGCTCAAGTTCAAGAGCTTGGACGGCTACGATCTTTCAAAGGTTGTCGTAACACAGAACGGCGTTCCTGTTCAGTTCACGCTTTCTGAGAATAATACGGCTATTACATTCACTACGATCGAGGGCTATCCTTCAATCATCCAGGGATTGTTCTCAGGCCGTTATGAACTCGAGGAAACAGTAACTCCTGAGGCATATCTGACTGCAGAGAAGATCGTATTCGTTCTTAATAACGATGGTACGATCACTGATGGCGAAGGAAAGATCTCTGCTTACGGTTCTCCTGTTGTCATGATCGACCAGGCAGATCCTTACTACAATACAGAGGTTATTTCTGCTAACCGTACACCTAATCCGATTCCGGCAACAGGTGAGCAGTCCAACTATATTGCAATAGCAGGAATTGCGCTCGTTGGTCTGTGCTCAGCAGCTTTGGCCGGCCTTGGTGTATACCGCAAGAAGAGAAACGAATTCTGATATAGGCCAGATTAACAGAATCAAATTAAAGCAGCTTTCCGGTATTGGGAAGCTGCTATGCTTTTAGGGACAATAATCCATTGTGAAAATAATAAAGGTTGCCTCATTGAGACAACCTTTTGTGTGGTGCGGCCGACGAGACTTGAACTCGTATGAAGTTACTCACACGCCCCTCAAACGTGCGCGTCTGCCAGTTCCGCCACGGCCGCATTTATACCGCTTTGTTAGCAAGCTTTGTAATTATAAGGTTTGATATATTTTGTGTCAAGTGGAAAATATAAAATTATGTGATTATCCGGTCAAGTTATCTTTTCTGCGCTCGTAATAGAACATGAACTGCTGCATTATGCCTGCAGTATCAGGGTAAGGAGTGCAGTCGAAGTGGCCGTTATAGTATTTGTCTTCGATCCTTTGTATCCAGACGTCCACAGGAAAGCGCCCCGTTCTTGCGAAAGCAAAGAGCATTATGCAGTTGGCAACCTTTGTTCCAACGCCGTACATGGCTGTCAGAGCCTTGTAGAGGTCATCGTCAGATAACGTGGACAATGCTTCAGGGGAGAGCTTGCCTGTCTTGAATCCCTCAGCAGCTCTTGCGATATATGGCGCTCTGTAGCCTACACCGGTGTTTTCAAGTTCACTGAAAGGTAGTCTTGCCAGTTCTTCAGGAGTGGGGAAGGCGTAGTATTCCTTTTCGAGAGGCGTGACAAAGGGCTCTTCAAGCTTGGGAGCCTTGATCTTTTTGCCACAGAGCTTTGATATGCGCTCTACGGATGTCGTGATCGACGGGATGGAGCGTCTCTGGGAAATGATGTAACTGATGGTAGTCTCGAAGATATCCTGTTTAAGAATCCTTATTCCTTTGCCGAATTCGGATGCTTTGAGAAGATAGTCGTCGTTCTTGTCGATGGATTTGACGATCTTTTGGTAATCGCGGTCAAGATCGAAATAGGTTTTCCATATGGTATTGAATTCGTCTTCGGTGCAGGAGAAGGCAAAAGTGTCTTTGCCGGTCTTTGCCACCTGAAGATATCTGCCATAGGCGACGAGCTCGATATGGGAATCGTCTATGACCTTGATCCTGAAAGCCTGGCCTGAATCAGCGACCTTGGCAAGATCCAAAAAGGGTATCTTAATGCTTACCATTGTTCTTGTCGCCCAGTTTGAAGTAATTGCTTAATGTGCACACGATATTGCCGTTATAGAGCTTTACGCGCTTGTCAGGCTTATATCCCGTAGCATCTTCGAAAGCGTTCTCAGGAGTGATTACGGAAAGTCTCAGGCCCTTCTTGCAGAAGCCTTCTCTTGTAAGGTAGGTATGGCCTATGAGTCTGTAGATCTTGTCTGCTTCTTCAGGAGTCATGAGACGGCCGCCGTAGGGCGGATTCGTAATGACAAGCTGTCTGGGCAGGGAAGTGAGCTTCTCCAAATATTCCGGAGACATCTTGGCAGCATCGCAGATCCTGAATCTCGTAAGCTGGCCGACGCCTGCTGCTTCAGCGTTGCGCTTTGCAGATTCGACTGCCTTGGGATCTATATCAGAGCCAAAGAAGTAACAGTCGTCCATGGGCTCCGTATCTTCGTTGTCCAATGCTTCCTGTAGCGCTCTCTGGTAAGGCGCTTTGCCGATGTAGGGAAGGTACTCGTAAGCGAAGTGGCGGTCCCTGCCGGGAGCGATGCCGCATGCTGTCCTTGCTGCTTCAATAACGATCGTTCCTGAGCCGCAGAAAGGGTCTACAAGGGCTTCGTTGCCGTAAGGACGGTATTTGGCGTATGTGAGCATTCCCGAAGCGAGAGTCTCTCTTATGGGGGCTTCATGCGTGAGGGGCCTGTAGCCGCGTTTATGAAGTCCTGCACCTGATGTATCGACCATGAAGCGGCATATATCATTTACAATGCCGAACTGGATCTTAACGGTACCCATTTCCTCGTTTTCGCTGATCTTGGTATCGGCAGATAGGCCTCTTGATATGGCAAGACTCTCAGCGATTGCCTTCTTAGCGAGTTTCTGAAGGGCAGGAATACCGTACAGTTTTGATTTTCTCGAAAAGCCGTTAACTACAAATGCCCAGTTGGCAGGAATGAATTCGGACCATTTGATCGCACGGCAGCCTTCGAAAAAGGCATTGAAGTTCGTATCGGCGTCGTCTGAACTGCCGCAATCGAACTCGCCGGCTTCAAAGAAAATACGCTCTGCATGCTTGACCCACATGTTTGCGCGGGCAACGTCATTGAAATCTCCTTCGAGGGTAACAACGCCGTCGTTGACAGTGATCCTGTCTTTGTCGTAGCCCCTGTCGAGAAGGTCTCCCTTGGTCGGTGATTCAAGTCCGAATAATGTAGTTATTATTATTTTCATAGGGATGAGTATACCAAAATTGAGGTCATATTACTTATATAAAGATAGCAATAATTTGAATATCAAAACTGTTTTAGGGGCGATTAAAATGCAATCCGGCTATCTACAAAAATGTTCATAATGTGCATAACTTTGTTGATAACTATAAAAACAAACAATTCAATTTCAAAAGGGCCGAAACCCCCGATATTCATTGTGTTTAACAATTTATTACCGTTTGTTGACAAAACAATTACAGCGTGGTAGCAAAAGTTTGAAAGCCAATGAATAAAGGGCTTTCGAGGATTCTTGAATCTTTTTCGGGAACTAGGTGTCCACGAGAGAAATACACCTAAAAACCAAAATTGCTACTTGACAAGGCTTTTTGACAAAGAAATGAAATTAGCAATTTTTGTATATCTTTTTTGGTGTTCCGCTTTACGGATTTTGTGTTCGCCAGGGGCATAAAATTTGCTATAATCTTTTTCTATAAATAAGTAAGGGGATGCTCATATGTCTGAACTTCATGATATAGCTAAGTGTGCAAGAGAAGCGTCTTATGTAATGGCTTCTTTGAGCAGCGACGTAAAGAATCAGGCACTTGCCAATGTTGCTTCTTATCTTAAGTCTGCAAAGGAAGACATCTTTGCTGCGAACAAGACTGATCTTGAAGAAGCTGAAAAGAATAATCTTGAGACACCACTTATAAAGAGACTTAAGTTTAACGATGACAAGCTTACTGATGTTGTTTCAGGCATTGAGAGCCTTATAGGTCTTAACGATCCTGTAGGCAGGATCACTTTGAGAACAACTCTTGATGATGGTCTTGAGCTTACACGCGTTACATGTCCCATCGGTGTGATCGGAGTTATTTTCGAGAGCAGACCTGATGCTCTGGTACAGATAGCATCTCTTTGTATCAAGAGCGGAAATGCCGTATTCCTTAAGGGCGGATCTGAAGCTATAAACACAAACAAGGCTCTTGCTTCTGTTATCAGCAAGGCAGGTATCGATGCAGGACTTCCTGAAGGATGGCTCAATCTTCTTACTACACGTTCTGAGATTGCAGACATGTTAAAGCTCGATGAATATATCGACCTGATCATTCCGAGAGGATCCAATTCCTTTGTCCAGTACATCATGCAGAATACCAATATTGCTGTTCTGGGACACGCCGACGGTGTCTGCCACACATACATTGATGAGGCTGCCGATCCTTCAACGGCCATTAAGGTTGCTCTCGACGCGAAGACACAGTATGTATCTGTCTGCAATGCGACTGAGACTTTCCTTGTAAATGAAGAGGTGAAGGAGACGATCCTTCCTAGACTCGTTAAGGCTCTTCAGGATTCCGGCGTTGAGATCTTCGGTGACGATTACGTTGCTGAGACTTTCGGTGTAGGCAAGGCAGAGGAGTGGCATCACGAGTATCTTGCAATGAAGTGTTCCGTTAAGGTCGTAAAGGATGTTAATGAAGCTATCTCACATATCAATCACTATGGTTCAGGCCATACTGATGCGATAATTACGGAGAACAAGCAGACTGCTGAGCGTTTCATGACCATGGTTGATTCCGGAAGCGTTCTCGTTAACTGCTCCACAAGATTTGCAGACGGCTTCCGTTACGGCTTCGGTGCTGAGGTAGGTATCGCAACTTCCAAGATTCACGCAAGAGGACCGGTAGGTCTTGAGGGTCTTGTATCTTATAAGTACAGACTTATAGGTGACGGCGACATCGTAGGTCCTTACTGTGACGGCACAAAGAAGTTCAAGCACATTCATCACGATAATTAATTAAGAAAAGAGGCACATATCATGATCGTATCTATTGCATCAGATCACGCGGGTTATGAATTAAGACAGAAGGTTATCAAGCATCTTCAGGAGAAGGGCTTTGAAGTTCTTGACGGCGGTGCGCCCAACGGAACTGATTCCTATTCATATGTTGATGCAGGTATAAAGGTTGCTGAAGACGTAACCAGCGGCAAAGCTGACAGGGGAATCGCTATCTGCGGTACCGGTATCGGAATCTCACTTGTCTGCAATAAGTACAAGGGAATAAGATGCGCTCTTTGCAATAATGAATTCATGGCTAAGATGTGCAGACAGCATAACGATGCAAACATTCTTGCCTTCGGCGAGAGAGTCGTCGGCCTTGGTGTAGCGCTCGGTATGGTTGATGCATTCTTCGAAGAAGAGTTCGCGGGCGGCAGACATGCCGTACGTGTAGACGGCATCAAGGAGATTGAAGAGCGTCACTTCAAGTAATATTTCGTTACTGTTTTTGTTTGTTTTTTGTTAGAGGCTCCGGCTTGCCCGGAGCCTTTTTGCTGCTCTAGAGGCAATGAAACAAGGCATCTTGCGGCTTTTTGAATGTTTTGGAATGTTCGGAAACAATCATACTCAAAACGCATAGTTATCCTCAAACTATTCGTATTTTATTTGTTAAGCCCTTAGCGATACAATCTGACTTGAAATCAAATAACGATATTCAAAAAGCATTGAAATATAAAATCAATACTTTTTGAGAATGACTATGATTTACAAGAATTATTAAGGGGGGAACGAAAATGCAACGACAAGAAAGAGTGCTACCGGTCGGGTATCTGCTACAAAGCCTAAGTTAGCGGCGTTAACAGAAACAAACCAAAACTTAATGAAGGAGAAAAGAAATGGACACTACTTTAATTAGCAGTTTAATAGACGAAAAAGTCTTCGGCGTCTGGTTCCTGATCGGCGCAGCATTGGTATTCTGGATGCAGGCAGGATTCGCGATGGTTGAGTGCGGCTTTGCAAGAGCTAAGAACGCAGGAAACATCATCATGAAGAACCTCATGGATTTCTGTATCGGTACTGTAGTATTTATCGTAATCGGTTTCGGTTTATTCCTCGGTGAGGATATGCTTTTGGGTTTCATGGGCAAGCCGAACATCGACATCTTCACAAATTACGCAACATTCGATTGGTCTAACTTCGTATTCAATCTCGTATTCTGTGCCACAACAGCTACAATCGTTTCAGGTGCTATGGCAGAGAGAACAAGATTCCTTTCTTACTGTGTATATTCCGCAGTTATCTCAGCAGTCATCTATCCTATCGAAGCTCACTGGACATGGGGCGGCGGCTGGCTCGCTCAGCTCGGATTCCACGATTTCGCAGGTTCTAACTGCATCCACATGGTAGGCGGTATCGCAGCTCTTATCGGTGCAGCTATCTTAGGACCCCGTATCGGTAAGTTCGTAAAGGATAAGAGTGGTAAGGTTACAAAGGTTAATGCATTCCCCGGCCACAACATTCCCATGGGTGCTCTTGGTGTATTCATCCTCTGGCTCGGTTGGTACGGATTCAACGGTGCTGCCTGCACAGATATGGCTCAGCTCGGTTCTGTATTCGTAACAACAACAATCGCTCCTGCGATCGCTACAGTTGTCTGCATGATCTTTACATGGATCAAGTATGGTAAGCCGGATGTTTCAATGTGTCTCAACGCTTCACTTGCAGGTCTCGTTGCAATCACAGCTCCCTGCGACGTAACAGACGCTCTCGGCGCAACGATCATCGGTGCAGTCTCCGGCGTACTCGTAGTATTCGGTGTATGGTTCCTTGATAACGTATTGAGAGTTGACGACCCTGTCGGTGCAGTTGCAGTTCATATGTTGAACGGTATCTGGGGTACGATCGCAGTTGGTCTTTTCGCTACAAACACAGCTCCTGCATACTCTATCGCTGATGCTGCAGGCAATGAGATGGTTGGTTTGTTCTATGGCGGCGGCTTCAAGCTCCTCGGAATCCAGCTCTTGGGTATGGGCGCTACAGCAGCCTGGACAGCAGTTACTATCACAGTTACATTCCTTATCATCAAGGCTATCTTCGGTCTCAGAGCTTCTGAAGAAGAAGAGCTCACAGGTCTTGACGTTACAGAGCACGGTCTCGCAAGCGCTTATTCCGGCTTCTCACTCATGGACGTTTCAGGCGCTGTAATGGAAGAGAACGAGAACACAGATCTTGGTACAGCTGAATATGCTGAAGCTTCTGAAGCTCAGAAGAATGCTGCAATCAAGGTTGCAGTTGCTCCCGAACTCGATACAGGTATGCATAAGGTTGTTATCATCGCCAAGCTTTCCCGTTACGACAAGCTCAGAAAGGCAATGAACGATCTCGGTGTAACCGGTATGACAGTTACTCAGGTTATGGGCTGCGGCATCCAGAAGGGTGCGGGCGAGAAGTACAGAGGTGTTGAAGTTGACGCTACGCTCCTTCCTAAGATCAAGGTTGAAGTTGTCGTATCCAAGATCCCTGTAGATAAGGTTATCGAAAAGGCTAAGGAAGTTCTTTACACAGGACATATCGGTGACGGTAAGATCTTCGTTTACAACGTAGGCAAGGTCGTTAAGATCCGTACAGGTGAAGTGAACTACGCAGCATTACAGGATGTAGAGTAAACAATCAGTTGTATTCTCATATTCCACCCAACTTGACGATCCCCGGAACTGTTTTGGTCCCGGGGATTGTTAAGAGGAAGGAGTAAAAAATGATTTCTTTAAATGACTATTTATATTCCGGAGACACGGTACTGAAGATACTGCTCAAGTATTCATCAGACCTGAGAAATGAGGCCATCGGAACGCATAATTCGATCGATCTCGCGCACAGTAATTTCCTGGTGCAGATCATCGAACTTCTTGAACACACGGACTTCCTTACTTCGCAGTCCAACCGTATAAAGGACTTCTATCATTACATGACCCAGAAGTATCCGTTTCTTGCATTTACATTTAAGGGACGAATCAAGTCGCTTATCAGGGCAGAAGAGAAGTTTAACGGTTATATTCTGGAATACATTTACAACTACTACAAAGAAAACGGCAGTTACCCGAGTGAAGCCCAGATCAAGACTAATCTGAACTGCTTCAGGGATCTCATTGCCTACAGGATAGTGATATCTCTTCCGGTATGTCATGTCGCCGGCGGTGATGACCTTGAGACACAGGAGATAGATTTTCTTTATGACATAGCAAACGTGCTGCCGGAATTCCTTGAAGAGAGGGGATTTACGCCTGAATTGTCCGGATATCAGGATGAGAGCGGCACTTCAGAGCTTGATGAGAACGTCAGGCTCTATTACAGGGATTATGTCCAGAATCCTCGTCCTTCGGGGTACCGGTCAATGCATATAACTCTTTATGACAATCAGGCGAGATGTTTTACGGAATTGCAGCTCAGGACCAAGGAAATGGACGATTTTGCCGAGATCGGTGAAGCTAATCATTTCGGATATGAGAAAAGCCAGGAGGAGAACCGCAGCAAAAGGGACATTATCCGTCCGGGTGAGTGCAGGATCTTTGATGAAGCCTACGAGCGGCTGATAAAGCTTCAGGAATTGGATCTTTCAAAAGTTAACGTGAACATGTTTAAGGCATATAACAACCAGCTGATAAACGACGGCTGCGGACTTTTCAGGGGAAGACAGATCCTTCCGTTTGAGCATCTTTCGCGCTTTCAGTATGATGAGATCAGGTAAACTCTTGAAATCAGAGGGTTTTGCCTTTAATTATTATAATATGATGACAATATGAGTATTTAGGGTTAAAATATGCTTTATCGATAAGAAGGGAGCTGGAGGGAAAAGATGACCATAGTATCATTTCTTCTGGCAGGCACATGGTTTTCAGAGTTTTGGGCTGCTTTTGTAGAACAGCTTACTGAAAGACTGTTTGGCCATAAGGATATTGGAGAAGAGATCAGCGAAGCCATTATGCAGGTGCAGATGAGCTTTGCGGCAGGCGATAATACGCTCATCATTACTGATGCCATCATAGTAACCTGGATCGCAGTAGTTATTATGTTGATCATTGTCGCCGTTTTACTGGGTAAACCTTCAAAGGATCATAAGCTCACCAAGGGCCAGACGATCCTCGTTTCTTTGACAGAGCTTGTCATCAGCACTGCCATGAGCTTCGGAATGAACCGTAAGCAGGCAGAAGAAGTTGCTCCGATGGTCATGACATTCGGTCTTGTCCTCGTCGCTTGTAACTCCATCTCATATTTCCATCTCCCGCCTCCGGCAAAGAACGTCGCTTTCCCTGTAGGATGCGCCATTGTTGCGATTATTTATGTAATCTTCATGACGTTTAAGTTCATCGGCGTTAAGGGATTCTGGATCTCACTTACACAGCCTGTAGCTATCATGCTTCCGTTCAGGCTTTTGGACTATGTCATTAAGCCTTTGTCTCTTGCTTTGAGACTTTTCGGTAACGTTTTCGCGGCATTCGTATTCATGGAGTTCTTATCTATCTCCTTACCGGTAATCGTACCGGGTATTGTAGGTCTCTGGTTCGACATCATCGACGGAGTTATCCAGGCTGTAGTATTTGCATACCTGACAATGTCTTACATCGGTGAGAACCTTGAAACTTACAACGAGTACATAGAACACCCTGAAGAACACCAGAAAAAGAAGAAATCCAAGAAGAGCAAGAAATCTGAAGCTGTAGCAGCTTAAGACGGAATTCAGACAGATAATAATTTAGGAGGCCAAATATATGACTAACATTCTTCTCGCAGCATTACCTATCATAGCTGCACTTGAGACAAAGGGTATCGCAGCAATCTCAGCAGCGATCGCTATCTCTTGTGGTGCTATCGGATCTACTGCAGCCATGGGTAAGGCGACAAGTTCAGCTCTTGAAGCAGGCGCAAGACAGCCTGAGATCATCTCAAAGCTTCAGACACTGCTCCTTATCGCTATCGTATTCATGGAGTCAATCGGAATCTATGCACTCGTTGTCGCATTCCTTTTGATCTTCACAGTAGGCTGATCAGAAAGATTTCCGAGAATTAATGGAGCTAAACAGTATGTCATATTTACCGGAGCTGTTATTTGAGGCAGGAGAGTCCAATCTCTTTTCGCCCGATCAGTTTGCAGGATACGCTGTAACTGCCGTTATCACGATATTCAATATCTTATTGGTATTCGTGGTTTTCAGACTGTTCGCGTATAAGAAGATCCTTAAGCTTATACATTCACGTCAGGAAGCGCTTGACGCAGAGCTCGAAGAGGCTAAAAAGGCCAGGGAAGAAGCACAGGCAATCGTTGATTCTTCCAAAGAGACCATCGATGACGCAAAGCGAAAAGGCTCTGCGATCATGGAAGAGGCCAAGGCCAATGCCGACAAACAGAGCAAAGCCGTTATCGAACAGGCTAATGCAGAGGCTCAGCAGATCATTGTCAGAGCCGAAGAAGATGCTGCAAGGATGAAGCGTAATGCTTTCGAGTCCATGAAAGACGATATCGCCGATCTCTCAGTCCAGATCGCAGGTCACATTATCGGTGATGCGGTATCCAAGGATGAACTCAGCAAGTCCGCTGCAAAGCACACAGAAGAGATCCTCAGCCAAGAGGTAGCTAAGAGTGAGTAATAACCCGTCAGACAATAATGAAATTAAAGCTGCCGGCAAGGCCAAATCAAGAGGCCCGTCTCTGCGTATAGAGACAGCAGGTGACATTCCTGAGGAAAAACTTACCAGGGTTGCCGCCAAGTTTGCCGAAGTAAATGAGATCGAAGATTACCGTCTCTCCATTGAGCTGCGTGAGAATCTCATCGGCGGTTTTATTATCTATTTCCAGGGAAGCCGTTACGACTATTCCGTTAAGGGACAGCTCGACAGGATCGGTTCCTTTATTAAGCGTACCCGTTCGATCGACGGCTACGAAGACGGAATCGCCGCACAGAGAAAAGCTCTTACGGAAGAAGATTTCCCTGCAACCAAAGTAAAAAAGGATTTGGAGAAGGCACTTGAACAGTTCCCTGAATCCAGCCAGTTAAGTATTGATAACGTCGAGATCTTTGAGCTTTCTGATGAAGAACTCGACAAGCGAGTAGAGAATGCATTTGTTTCACGTGAGCATAAGGATGAGATCGGCCGTGTAGCTTCCATCTCAGACGGTGTTGCTTCCGTTACCGGCCTTCGCAACTGCATGCTCAACGAGCTTATCTATTTCGCATCAGGTGCTACAGGCATTGCTATGAACCTTGAGAAAACCAAGGTCGGCGTCGTTCTCCTAACAGGCGAAGACACCGTAGTAGAGAGCATGACCTGTAAGCGTACCATGACCACATGTTCCGTACCTGTAGGTATGGGCCTTTTGGGAAGAGTAGTAGATGCACTTGGCCATCCTATTGACGGCAAGGGCATCATCAGATATACCGAAGAGCGCCCGGTTGAATCACCTGCGCCTACGATCATCGACAGAGCACCCGTAGACACACCGCTGTTCACCGGAATTACAGCCATCGATGCCCTTACTCCTATCGGAAGAGGACAGAGAGAGCTCATCATCGGTGACCGTCAGACAGGTAAGACTTCTATCGCTCTCGATACGATCATTAATCAGAAAAATGAGAACGTCATCTGCGTTTATGTCTCGATCGGACAGAAGATGTCAAATATCGTTGCAACTGCAGGCCTTCTCGAAAAGCGCGGCGCCCTGGACTATACGGTCATAGTTGCAGCTTCCGCTTCAGAGTCAGCAGCAATGCAGTATATTGCGCCTTTCTCGGCATGCGCCATTGCCGAGAAGTTCATGTACGACTATCACAAGGACGTGCTCATCGTTTACGATGACCTTTCAAAGCACGCGCAGGCATACAGAGCAATCTCATTGCTCCTCAGAAGACCTCCGGGAAGAGAAGCTTATCCGGGCGATGTCTTCTATCTGCATTCAAGACTTTTGGAGAGATCCGCAAAGCTTTCAGACGAGCTCGGCGGAGGTTCAATTACTGCGCTTCCTATCGTTGAGACACAGGGTAACGATATCTCGGCTTATATCCCGACGAACGTTATCTCCATCACGGACGGCCAGATCTATCTGTCACCTGAGTTGTTCTTCTCAGGCCAGAGACCTGCCATAAACGTAGGTCTTTCCGTATCCCGTGTAGGCGGTGCGGCACAGACGAAGGCAGTCAAGAAAGTTGCCGGACCTTTGAGAATCTCATTGGCTCAGGCGCGTGAAATGGCATCCTTCTCACAGTTCGGTTCCGACCTCGATGAGAATACGCAGCTCCAGATCAAGAGAGGTGTCGTTCTTAATGAAGTATTGAAGCAGGAGAGGTTCTCTCCTCTTACGATGGCAGCAGAAGTAATCCTTCTATACTGCGCTACTTCGGACAAGTTCAACTTCCTTGCAACTGAAGATATTACAGAGTTCTATACAGCACTTTTCGCAGACATCAGACTGCGTCATCCGAATATCTTCGAAGAGATAACGGACGGCAAGGTATTTACTGACGAGATAAAGTCCGAGATCGATTCGGCATACGAGGAATTTAAGGAAACATTCCTTGCCGAGCACGAGGAGTACGTCGAGGACTACTGATCTTATGGAAAGCTTTTCTGCCATCAAGAAGAGAATGAAGAGCGTCAATGACATTAGTCAGATGACTAATGCCATGCAGCTTGTATCGAGCGCGAAAATGCGCCGCTCGCAGCTTCTGCATGACTCCATGTATCCGTTCTTCCTTTTCTGCGTTGAGAGCATGCAGGAAATGATCCGCAACAACGAGCACCTTGATAATCCTTTCTTCGTTCTTGACCAGAAGCAGGAAGGTGATACCTGGAAGATCGGTTACTACGTTCTTTCCGGAGACCAGGGTCTTGCAGGTGCTTACAATAACAACATGGTAAAGATCACCGAAGATCACATAAGACAGAAGGTAATGGAAAATTCCCAGAAGAATATTTCCACGACATATGAACTCAACGTTTTCGGCCGTTTGGCAAGAGAGAAGCTTGCAAGATTCGGATATAACGTAAATTCTGATTTCTCGTTCCCGATCGCAGAGCCTACATATGTCGATGCAAGACAGGTTAGCTCTATCATGAGAAACCGCTTCCTTAAAGACGACTACGATCTTGTTTATCTTCTGTATACGCGCATGGATTCTCCAGTAAAGATGGAACCCGTTGCATTAAGACTTTTACCGGTTGATCCCAAGTCAATTTCAAGACTTCTTCCCAAAGATCTCGAAGATGCCGGTATGGCAGTCCAAAAGGGAGACGATCTTGAGTATTTTCCAAACTCTGACGCGGTATTCAACTACCTTATCGATTCTTATACGAACGCGATGGTTTACGGTGCCATGGTTGACGCTTATGCGAGTGAACAGACTGCAAGACTTACCGCAATGGAGAATGCGACAGACAACGCTGAAGAAATGATGAAAAAGCTCGAGCTTATGAGCAACCGCGCACGTCAGGCAAAGATCACGACGGAATTGACGGAGATCGTCAACGGTGCCCAGCAGGCAGAGAAGATGTGAGGATAAAGATATGGCATACGGCAAAGTAGTACAGATAATCGGACCTGTAATCGACTGCGAATTCGGAAAGAATGAGATTCCGAAGATCAATGAGGCTGTCAGGATCTTGAGAAAAGCTCCTTCAGTTACTTCCGATGATGCTGTTCTTACCGAACAGGATGTTGTAAAGAGTGATGACGACGTATATGTCGAAGTCCTTCAGCAGAGAGGTAACGGCGTCGTAAGATGCGTTTCATTTAATCCTACGGAAGGTCTTACAAGGGGTCTCGTATGTGAGTCTCTCGGTTCTTCAATCAAGGTCCCCGTAGGCGAAAACATCACAGGCCGTCTGTTCGATGCCATCGGACATCCTATCGACAATAAGGGTGAGGTAAACAGCGATGCTTACTGGCCTATCCACAGACATGCTCCTTCATTTACAGAGCAGTATCCTGCAGAGACAATGCTTGAGACGGGTATCAAGGTTATCGACCTTCTTGTTCCTTTCTCAAGAGGCGGTAAGATCGGACTGTTCGGAGGCGCCGGTGTAGGTAAGACGGTCCTCATCCTTGAGCTTATCCGTAACATTGCAAGTGAGCACGGCGGTTATTCCGTATTTACCGGTGTCGGCGAGCGTTCACGTGAAGGTAATGACCTTTGGAACGAGATGAAGCAGTCAGGCGTTCTTGATAAGACGATCATGGTATTCGGTCAGATGAATGAGACTTCAGGTGCAAGAATGAGAGCGCCTCTTACAGGTCTTACGATGGCTGAGTATTTAAGAGACGAGAAGCACAGGGACGTGCTCCTCTTCATCGATAATATCTACAGATTCGTCCAGGCAGGTTCTGAGGTATCGGCCCTCTTAGGCCGTATCCCTTCAGCCGTTGGTTACCAGCCTACTCTTGCAGGCGAGGTAGGTGAACTTCAGGAAAGAATCACTTCAACACGTAACGGTTCAATTACTTCGATCCAGGCCGTTTACGTTCCTGCGGACGATATCACAGACCCTGCACCTGCAACAACATTCGCACACCTTGATGCAAACATCGTTCTTTCCCGTGCAGTCGTTGAGCTCGGTATCTATCCTGCCGTAGATCCTCTTGAATCTTCTTCAAGAGTTCTTACGGAAGAAGTAGTAGGTGCAGAGCATTACCACGTTGCCCGTAAGGTTCAGGAGATGCTGCAGCGTTATAAGGAACTCCAGGACATCATCGCCATTCTCGGTATGGAAGAGCTTTCCGAGAGCGACAGGATCATGGTATCCCGTGCGCGTAAGGTACAGAGATATCTGTCACAGCCTTTCTTCGTAACTGCTGATTCCACTGGTTTCGCACCGAGATACGTTCCTGTTGAAGAGACTGTAAAAGCATTTGGAGAACTTATCTCCGGTTCGTTGGATCACATCCCTGAGCAGTGCTTCTTCATGAAGGGCGGCCTTGACGACATCATCCAGGCATATAAAGAGACTACTCCTTAATCACTGTTATGGCTGAGCATTCTTCACATAAGATCAACCTGCTTATCGTTACACCCTACGAAGATTTCTTCGAGGGTCAGGTTGACAGTGTCAGAATTCCCACAAGTGACGGTGAATTCGGTTTTATGGCCGGACATTCGCCTTTTGTAGCTGCATTAGAACCCGGTGCATGTGCTTTAACGACTAACGGTAAGACAAGATACTGCATGCTTTCAGAAGGTTACTGTGAGATCAACGGTATGCTTGCACTTATTGTCTGCAATTCTGCCGAGTGGCCCGAAGACATCAGGCTCAGAAGGATAATCAACGCTTACAAAGCAGCAATCGAAGAGATAAAGACCCATCAGGACAAGAACGGCAGACCTGTATTTTCTGAAGACAGCATTGCTAAAGGAAAGCGTGCTCTTGCAAGAATGCGTTTTATCGAACGTTACGGTACTGACCAGCAGAGAGAAAGACTTAACGGTTACAAGAAGAGTGATTTCCCTGGCGGAAAGATTCCGAGACTCCAGTAATTGCAAGGGACAGAGCCAAAAGAAAAAGGCTCTGGGCCCTCCGCTATCCAGCAGTGGGTCGAGCCTTATCTTATCTAGATAGTATCACTTGGAAATGAAAAATCAATCCATTATAATGTCAGGAGTATGTTGTTTTGGTATTGCACTTGGATGTATAAAAACTATATTTTTACCTAAATTAGCGAAATATTTGGCTGTTTCAAATTCAGCTTTTTCCGGTGGTGAGTTTAGTTGAGATATATCTATTGTCCCAATCGTATTCATGTACTAGCAGCTGAATCTGAATTCAATTTCTCCAAATGCTATTTTCTGTCCTGATTTGATCTCATAAGTTTTTCCGTTATCAACCGGAGAGTCTTCAATATATGTCCTGCCTGTACCTTGGGAAGGTATCAAATAAAATGAACCTTCTTTTTGTTTTATGACCGCATGAAGAGGAGCTATCTCCGGATCATCGATTACTATGTCGGATAAGAAACAATCTGATCCGATGCATGTCTCATCCAGATAAATTGAATATTTAGATCTGACTCCTTTGCTTTCAGAAATAAGCGTAAGCATTCCTGATGTCAGTGGTTTATATTGTCTTACAGGTTCATCTTTGGTATCTGCATTTGAACGGTCAGAATCGTATTCAGGAACAGGATCATCTGAGAATAAAATAGAACTTCTTTGTTTTGATTTCTCTTGTGATTCTTCTTTTCTTATGAATTCTTCTCGCTTTTTCTGATTCAGTATCGATACGGACAATATTACCGCAGAAAGGAAGAAGAACAGAAAGCATGGAAGTGCCATTTTATTCAGCAAAAGCAGCAATGCCAGAACTGCAGATAAGCAGGCGATGATAAGGTCCTTTTCTGTTTTTGAAAGTGCATTAATGCTGTGAGGCAAATCAATTGCTTGCCATTTCTTTCCAGTATTCTGGGACTTCATAAATGGAGTCGTATCTTCATCGGTTCCTCTGATTATTCCTGCGATCTTAAGGAACATATCCTCATTGTTTTCTCTTACGCTATAAACCAAAGCATTCTTCTCGTCGTCAGTGATGACGTTTTTGAAGAAATCGCAGTTAAGGAGTTTTTCAAGTTTAAGTGCATCGATTGAAGATAAGCAGAGTTTGTCGGGCGTGATCTTTTGCGGAAGACAGCACAGCTTTATCGTGATGCCTTCAGGATCAGTGAATATCATTTCCGGATCGAGTACGATGCAGGAAGGGGAGACCAGGTTATCCAGAAGTTTTACGAAGGTATAAAAAAGGTCCCCGGCAGATTTACGTCTCAGACTGAGGTTTTTCAATTCTTTCTTGTTCGGTGTATTTCTTCTTCCCGGAGAAAATACGGAAAACTCCGGGTCTGTTATCTGCATGAATCCTGAAAATTCAAAACTGCACATTATTCCTCTGCCCAAATATTCAGTACTTGGCTTAAGGTAGAAGTCTGAACTGTTTCCGGCAATTACCTCCTCGGCGTAGGTGCATAATGATTCCGTGTCGTCAAACTTCTCGAGAGCGTAATATCCGTAGGGTCCCTTCTTTATCTGCATTTCATTGTTCCTTTATCAACTCAAAAACCAATTTTGCTAATTTTATGTATCAGAATGCGTCTGATATCTTCGAATCGTCAAAACAGAAATCCATAACCTTTTGTCCGTACTCGGAAAGTCCTGCCCTGAAGAGCAGCGCAAGGGCAACGAGGACCGCGATGATGATGACTATCTCAACGGTTCCCATGCCTTTTTTGTTCCGTTTAGCTGTTTTCCTCATTGTCGTTTTCCTCCTTTATATGCCGAGAGAGATAATTGCGGGTGTCATGGCGACCATAAGCACGCTTATGAAGTCTAAAGTCATTGGGATTATCATTCCCAACGCTTCTCGTTCCTGTCTTTTTCTTGAAGCGTTTCTGCAAAGATTCCAGCATGCCTGCGACTGAAGGTTCAGCATGTTCAAGACTTCTGCAGAACCGAGTCTTCCGTATCTTGCAATAAGAAGCAGTGCTGCCTGAGCCTCGGGTATCTGTATCCTTAACGAGAATTTTTCGACAGCATCTGAAGCGGGAATGCCGCTTAATATCATTGCTCTTAAGTTCTTTATCTCAAGTGAAAGACTCTTGTTTTCCTCGAATGCTTTTGAGCAGATAGAGATGGCTTTTGGAAGCTGCATTCCGGATTCCAGAAGTGTCGATATGAGACAAAGGAATAACGGAATGTCACTCATGAGATCCTCTCTTTTGCGTTCGACATCTGTTCTGATCTCACATCCGCCAAGTACGATTATCGCGGCCGTTAATACGAGCGAAAAGAGAGGGTTCTTGTTTAGAGTGACGAGTATTGCCGTGAATATGACAAAGGCAGCAGTACCCGTTACAATCTGTTTTTTCAGATATTGTTCGTAAGTGTATTCAGGGTTAACCGACAGCTCGTTAAACAGTTCATGTCTTGCCGTGATGAAGCTTGCCGGGAATAACTTTTTGGCAAGTGTGGTAAGAGGTGTTGAAGGTATCTTGCCGCCTTGGTTTATGCTGACGGCATGTTCTGATTTATATGCTTTTCTTCCTTGTTCGTGAGACATGTATTTGAGAAGCATAGCGCACGCTATGGTGCATATTCCGAATGCTGCAGCAAGAAGGAATGAACCTGTCTTTGTGTTCCTTGCCATATCAAGATATTCTCTGCTCATGTAGTTGAGAGCAAAAGTCACACCGAAAGGCATCGCACAGAGTATTGCTGCTTCTGCATTCTTTCCTGCGTTTGAAGCTGCAATCTCTCCCTGAACCGCATTTAGTTCTGACAGCATCTGGCATGAACTTCTTAATATCGACAAACTGTTGTTGCCGATCTCACCTGATATCGCCAGCGCGTGAAATACCGGTACCGTCTCAGGAAATCCTATCTGCTGGGCAAACGTATAAAGAGAATCTTCAAGACTTACATGCAGCTTCAGATTATTCTCAAGATTGATTAGCGGCTTTAAGAGCATTGAACGTTTGCCGAAAGTTTTCTCGATTACGGGTCTAATCAGAAGAAGTGATTTCTCGATCGAGTATCCGCTGGATACGCTTGTGCAGAGGACCTGCAAAAGAACGAGAAGCTGAGTCCTCATGTGTCTGTAGTTATTTGAGTAGATCTTTTTCATGGCTTCTTTCCATGGAAATATGCTGAGCAATATAGCAAGGATCAGCCTTATGAATTCAGATTTGATGAACAGTCCGGATGCGAAATAAACGACTGCCACAAAGACCGGGTATACCCATACTGTCTTTGCAAGAAATACAGGGAAGGAGTGGATCTTCTTATGCTCTGTATGCCATTGCGCTTTTGATGTCTTCAATGCCTGCGATACGTTCAAGACCATTACCTCCTTTGTTTCTGTATAGTGTTTTGAGTCTGTATTCGTGATCTTTCGGGGGCATTACCTCACAGATCTCGTCTATGTATCTTTTGCCTTCACGGCTTCTCATGATGTGCAGCACGATGTTTATTCCCATTGATACCTGGGACAGGATCGCATCGTAGGGGAGACTTGAGCCTGAAAGGATCATGGCTGTAAGTCGTTCCATCATCTCAAGACAGGAATTGCTGTGTCCCGTACTCATGGACCCGGGGTGACCGCTCGTAAGGCAGGATAGAAGATCTGCACTTTCCTTGCCTCTGACTTCGCCGACGATTATCCTGTCGGGGCGCATTCTTAGTGATGCCCTTATCATCATTCCTATGTTGATCTCTCCGGTACCGTCAGGACCGGGAAGTCTTGCTTCCATCCGCACGAGATTATCTATTCCCTGAAGGTTCAATTCTGCCGAATCTTCTATTGTTACGATGCGTTCGTCCTTGGGTATGAAATTGCTAAGACTATTTAAAAAAGTAGTCTTGCCTGACCCGGTTCCGCCGCATATGAATATGGTTCTTTTGTTCCTTACGCACTCTGCAAGAAACCTGGCTGCTTCCTCGCTTATGAAGTCCTGTCTTATGAGTGAGACGATGTCGTGAGTGATGCCGGTAAACTTTCTTATAGTTACCGTCGTCTCTCTTGATATGGGAGGGAGGACAGCGTTAGCTCTTGAGCCGTCAGGCAGTCTTAAGTCAGCTATAGGATTGGCTTCGTTAAGAGGCCTGTTCTGGTTTGCGAAGAAACAGGAGATACATGTCCTCAAAGATTCTTCGTCTCTGAAAGCAAGATCTGATTTATAGAGCTTTCCGCCTCTTTCAAAAAAGATCTTATAAGGTCCGTTTACCATTATTTCCGTGATCGTAGGATCTTCCATCAAAGGCTCTATCACATCCAGACGTCTTAAAGAGTTGAATACCGATTGGGCCATCTCACGTTTCTGGTCGAGATTCATCTTGTAGGATGTGTTCTCGGAGATTACATCGGATATGATCTCCCTGAGCTTTTCATCGGAAGGATCTGTTTCTCCGGATATCGCATTCAGTACGCAGTAAGTTATCTGTTCCTTGATGTCGTCCCTGTTTGTTTTGACATGATTCATACTGCCAGGCTCCTTTGGGAGAGGACTTCATCAAACTCACTCTTTGGTGCAAAATCTTCCGCGTAACGTACGGATATCCTTTCCTTGCCGAGAACTTTTGTAAGCATGGTTATTAGATCTCTTGCACCGATGTCCTCGCTTGTGTTTTTGGCAGGGAGAAGAATGAATACTTTGTCGCACCCGGCAAGAAGTCCGGGCAGGTCGGCAGTCCTGAATCCTTCAACGACGGAAAGAACGTTTACGAATATCTGCCTGGAATGAGCAAGGTCGGATGCAAGGTTCATGAGTGTAGTGGAACGCTCAATGCCGAGATCGTAAACATCGTCATTGCTCTTGCAGCTGCCGGGAGTGAGGAAACCTGAATCATCCATATTGCAGTATTTGAGAATGTCTTCAGGCATGAATTTTCTTGACTTGCAGTCTTTCAGAAGAGAGGTCATGTTTGATGCCGGTGAACCTCTCCAAAGTGCCCTAAGTCTGCTCGTGAAATCAATCCTTATGTTGTAGTCGGCTCCCGATAGTTCAGACTCGAGATCGAATATGAACCTGTCCCTTACGTCAGAGTAAACGAACGGAATGACGGCGGTGAGTGTTCCAGTTAGCGGTTGGTTGACTGAAGGTACGTCTGCTCTGGGCAAAAGCATAGATATAAGTCTGGAACAGTCAATTATTCCGCCGTCTTCCGTTAGCCTAATGGGTGAGGCTGCTGTAGAGGGGATATCATCTTTGTTAATGCAGTCCGGATCATAAATGACTTTTGTGAAGTCACTGAACCTGTCATCTTCATCCTGTCCTTCAAGGCAGGGATTAACGATATATGCATCAGGATAAAAGCTCCCGAGTCTCTTTTTGAGAAGACTGTAAATGTATTCGTTGGTCTCATAGATCCTGATCGTGAATGCCATGGCTTTTATCCTCCTTGCTCTTGTTGTTGATAAGCGGATTGTAAGGCCTGAAACACACCGATAAAAGCGACAAAAACCGACAAAAACAGACAAAGGAAAAGAGCAAAAACGGCCTTTTGGAGGAGGTAATAAATTAATTAATATTATTAACAAATCGCTATACGGAAAACATTTTCGGAAAGTTTTTTAGCCTTATCTGACAAACCCGTCACTACCAATTGACAAAGTGGGTAGTGATAAGTAAAATCATCTCGTTACAATTTAAGTTCATTGCTTATCAAGAGTGACTCGAGGGACCGGCCCGTTATCAGAGTCCGGCAACCGCGGAAAGCAGCGGTGCCAATTCCGGCAGGGAAACCTGGAAGATGAGGATCGATAATATATTGCGTCGGCCTTCTCCTTTCGGGGGAAGGTTTTTTCTTTTACCAAAGCATTGAACGGAAAGGAAAGAAAATGAGAAATAAAAAAGGAAACTGGCTGTTCACTTCCGAATCAGTTACTGAGGGACATCCCGACAAGATCTGCGACCAGATCTCTGACAGCGTTCTTGACGCTATCCTTGAGCAGGACCCTACGGCACGTGTTGCATGCGAGACATGCACTACAACAGGAATGGTACTCGTCATGGGCGAGATCTCAACTTCTGCTTATGTTGATATTCCTGCCATCGTAAGAAATACGGTTAAGGAGATCGGCTATAACTCAAGCGAGATGGGCTTTGACAGCCATTCATGCGCTGTGCTTACTTCCATCGACGAGCAGTCTCCCGACATCGCAATGGGTGTCAACGAATCTTATGAGGCACGTCACGGCGGCGAGAAGGAACTTGACACAGGTGCAGGCGATCAGGGCATGATGTTCGGCTATGCAAACGACGATACACCTGAGCTTATGCCTATGCCTATCGCACTTGCACATAAGCTTACTATCCGTCTTACTGAAGTGCGTAAGAACGGTGCAGATTTCTTAAGACCTGACGGTAAGTCACAGGTTACAGTCGAGTATGAGAACGACAAGGTTAAGAGAATTGATGCTGTAGTTATTTCCACACAGCACAGCGCTGACGTAACTCTTGAGTTCCTTGAAGAATACATCAGGGAAAATGTTATCAAGGCAGTTATTCCTGCTGATCTCATGGATGAGAACACAAAGATCTACATCAATCCTACAGGCAGATTCGTAGTAGGCGGACCTCAGGGTGACTCAGGTCTTACAGGCAGAAAGATCATCGTTGATACATATGGCGGATTCGCACGTCACGGCGGCGGATGCTTCTCCGGCAAGGACCCGACGAAGGTTGACCGTTCAGCATGCTACATGATGCGTTACATCGCAAAGAACATCGTAGCAGCAGGCCTTGCTTCCGAGTGCGAAGTCCAGGTTGCTTATGCCATCGGTGTTGCAAAGCCGGTATCCGTAATGGTTGATACATTCGGAACAGGTAAGATCGAAGATTCCAAGATCGTTGAGATCGTTAACAAGGTATTCGATTTAAGACCTGCAGCCATCATCAGGGATCTCGATCTCAGAAGACCTATCTATGCAAAGACCGCAAGCTACGGTCACTTCGGCAGAACTGACGTTGAACTCCCTTGGGAGAAGACAGATAAGGCTGAAGAACTCAAGAAGCTTGCTGGCATCTGATATCCTGATATAAGGACAATTTAGTCTCAAACGCCCGGTTAAAGTCTTGAGCTTTGGCCGGGCTTATTGTTTTGCTGAACGTTTATTGTTAGCATTTTGAAAAACCGAAAGAAGCGAGTCAATGAAAAAAGAGCCCAAGGACAACAGATTGTCTTTGTCGGTTGAAGATATCGGCAACGAGATAGAAGATGCAAAGGTCACCTGCATAAAGGTGTTTTGCCCGAGAAAGGCAAATAACTTTGTGTCGTTCCTTTGCGACGGCAGATTTACCGTAGCAGGCAAATCCAAGGTCGATATCGTCGAGGGCGGATCTTACATAATTTCAGGTAAAGTCACCGAGTGGAACAACAGACCACAGGTAACCCTCAAAAAGATAAGCGTTGATGAAGAAGCAGGCGACTCGCTTCTCATAGCATCTTTTCTTTCAGATAACATAAGCGGTCTGGGTAAGACTACCGCAGAGGCTCTGGCCTCCAAATTCGGTAAGGAAGTTCTCAAGGTCCTGACAGAGACCCCTGAACTTGCATCAACGGAAGTAAGCGGTCTTTCCACTTCTAGGGCACTTGCCATATGTGACCAGCTTGTAGAGGAATATGAATTCTTCGAGCAGGGGCTTGAAGCAAAGCTCATGGGTTTTTCACAGGGCCAGATAAAGATGCTCAAGAACCTCGACAGGCTTGACTGTGAAGAGATAAGAAAGACTCCTTTCGCGCTCATGGGACATGGCGTAGCAGGCTTTGAACTGCTGGACAGGATCGCACTTGGTGAAGGCGTATCTCCTGTGGCAAAAGAGAGAATAGCAGCTGCTTTATACCAGTCCTGCATGTATCTTCATGAGGAAACAAAATCCACGGCTCTCGTTCCGCAGGACGTCAGAAAAAGAGCGCTGGAATATGTTAACAGCCATGAATCCAAGATCACATCGGAGCAGTTTACCGAAGTGTTCAGGGATGCAGCCTCAATGGCGATAGAAGATAAAAAGATCGCAGTATATAAATACGATTCAGGCAAGTGCGCAGTCTGTGATGTTGAAGATCCGGATGCGAGATTTGCCACGATGAGCTATTTCGCATCAGAGCTTGCTATCGAGAGACGCATCAATGAGATGCTCAAGTCAAAGACGGTTCCTCCGCCGAGAGATGAGAGCGACAGGATAATGAAGGAGGTCGCATCAGACCTCGGCATCATTCCCGACAAGTCACAGCTGGATGCTTTGTATCTTTGCATGTACAGCCCTATCAGTGTCATTACTGGCGGACCGGGCACGGGAAAGACGACCATCATGGGTGTCCTGGGCGAATACTTCAGACGAAGCAAGATAAGCTGCGTATTTGCAGCGCCCACAGGACGTGCGGCAAAGAAACTCTCGGAAGCATGCGGAAGTGAGGCTTCAACGATTCACAGACTTTTAGGTGTCAGAAGAACGATCAACACTGACGATGAGGATATTCCCGATGACAAGTCAGGCCAGTACAACAGCCTTCTTTTCGCGCACGGAAAAGACAATCCGATCATCTGCAGGGTAATAGTCATAGATGAGATGTCCATGGTGGACACGATGCTCATGAGGCATCTTCTTGATGCGACTGATAAGGGTACTTCGATCATTCTCGTAGGAGACCCCGACCAGCTGCCTTCAGTCGGCTGCGGCGATATCTTAAGAGATCTTCTGTCCTGTAAATCGATACCTTCGATCAGGCTTGAAGCGCTGCATAGACAGGCTGACGACGGAAGCATCGCGGCAAATGCAAATCTCATTCTCGAAGGAAATGAACCTAAGAGCATGGGTGATGATTTTGAGATCATCAGCTGCAAGACTGAAGAGGAGGCGCAGGAGACCATTGCAAGACTCGTTCTTGAGCATAAGAACGAAGATCTCATATGTCTTACTCCGACAAAAAATGAGAATGTTGCCCTGGGTACGGTACAGCTCAATAAGCTCATCCAGGCACTGGAAGTAAAAGACGACCTTAAGGTTTTGAAGAGAGGCCAGAGCCTCGTCCTTCACATAGGCGATAAAGTAATGCAGAACAAAAACGATTACTCCACCGAGTGGATAGATCCCGTTACAGGCGAAGTGCTGCAGGGAATATTCAACGGCGAGCTTGGAGTCATCAGCGACATAGACCCCTTGAAAGGAAGCGTTACCATCACCTTCGATGAAGGCAAGACAGCCGAATATAAAGGTAAGCTTTTGGATAACATTGATCTTGCTTATGCCGTTACGGTTCACAAGTCGCAGGGCTGTGAATTCGACAGGGTAATTATCGCTTTGGGCAAGATGAATGCACTTCTATACAAGCGCAGCCTTCTTTATACGGCTGTTACAAGAGGCAAGATGAACGTTACCATTGTCGAGTGCGAAGGTACGCTCGGAAAGTTCCTAAGGGCACCCAAGGGCGATACCAGGGAGACATGCTTAAGAGATCTTCTTAAGACTGTCGATTACCGTAGGAACAAGTGATGGCATCCCGTCATGGAAACAGCGTCATAAGCATTTCAGGAGAAATAAGAGAAGCTTTAAAAGGGGCGGCGGACCTTATCCTTCCATTCAGATGCGCGCTCTGCGGAAATAGTTCTGATTCCGAGGACCGCTTCGAAAACTACGGTTCCTTATACCGTCAGCTCTACTCTGAAGATCCCGGACTTCATTTGTGCGGCAAGTGCCTGTCTGAACTCATAAGCACTGATGAACAGGGAAGATGGCTCTTATGTCTTTCAAATCCCGTCGAAAACGATCCGTGCCCGGGGCTTGCCCTGTATCTGCTTTTCCCGTACAAAGGGATAATCGAACGAGCCGTTCCGAAGATCAAGTTCGGCGGACAGATAGAACTTGCAAGATTTTTCGGCTGCGTATTGGGATCAGCTCTTCATGACGTGGATCTATCGGCAGATCTCATGGTTCCAGTCCCACTCTCTAATGAAAGACTTGAAGAACGCGGATTCAATCAGGCTTCTGAAATAGCATATCCGGTCTCAAAGCTGACCGGTATCAGGTTTGCAGGCGACTGCCTGATAAGAATAAGAGATACGAAGAAACAGTCCGAGATCACTGACAAGAATTTAAGGGCGAATAATGTGTCAGGTGCTTTCGGAGTAGGTGATCTCTGGGATGTGACCGGCATGACGGTAATTATCGTTGATGACGTTGCCACGACAGGCGCAACTCTTCATGAAGCGGCAACAGCTCTCTATAAAGCAGGTGCTGCAAAAGTTATGTGCGTTGCATTGGCAGGAAACAGATCTGCCAAAAATGCAGAACCTTTTTAAAGACTAAGGGAGATTTAAGCTCCGATCGCTCTTACGATGACTGCTGCAATGATGTAGAGCAGGTTGATAACGGTTGCTGCGATGACAAGCGTGAACCAGACCTTCTTTACGCTGAACTTCCTGTTCTTGCGGAGCTCGTCGTGAAGAGGAGTCGTAATGTTCTTGAAGAGAATGATCTTCTTCTTTGTAAGTCTTCCGACAGTGATCTTAACGATGGAGATTCCTCCGTCGCAGAGGAAGGGAAGTCCAACGATGAAGTAGAGGAACGGGATCCTGCAATAGATCAGGAAGAATGCGATAAAGAATCCCAGGGATCTTGAACCGGCATCGCCCATCAGCATTTTCGAAGGGTTGAAATTGAAGATGAGGTAAGCGATGAGTGCAGGTACGAAGAATACTACGAGCAGGAGTGCATTATTGTCGAACAGGGATTTTGCAAGGAATCCCATGATGAATGTCGTGATCACCGCAATTACGGAAAGTGATCCGGAGAGGCCGTCGATACCGTCAGTAGCGTTTGTGGCGTTTATCGATACGACGAAAAGGAGCACTGCGAGGATATAGAAAAGAACGGGGTGGATGTCAAAATAAGTGCCCGTAATGGCGAGGTATACGCGGGTGCCGAAGAAATGAACGACGATGAATCCTGCAATGAGGGATACAACGAAGTCCAGAGCACCCTTGATGTATTCGTTCCAGGCATTCTTGGATCTGTCATCGAGCCAGCCTGTTACCATCTCGGCAAGTACTGCAAGAAGGCCGAATCCCAGACCCGTTACGACATTGCCGCTCTCAAAAAAACCCTTATCTGATGTAACGGGGCTTATAAGGAAGCAGAATATGCTCGAAACCAAAAGGAATACCAATATGAAATAGAAACCTACGCCTGTAGGCTTTCCGATGTTTACTTCTGAACCCTGTGCGTATTTACGGCCGCGGTCGTGGCCAAGTATGATCTTCTCTCCCGGAAGGAATTTGAGAAGTATAAGTGTAATGGCAAAGGCAGCAATGCAGCCGATGGCCATTTTCATTATAAATGACATTAAAAGTTACCCTCGCTCTTAGGATTCTCCACCAAATGAATTATACATTAAGCATATTTGGATAAAAATTATTAAATCGTTCAACAAATCGGTCCGTTCTATTGGGAAGTATTGGCTAAATGTGTTAACATATTCATTTGTAATAAGGAGAAAAAACCATGGATTACAAAGATTTAATAGCTTCTAATTTGAGTAATTGTACAGGCCTAGATAAGGCGCAGGTTGAGGGACTTATCGAGATCCCGCCGAAGCTCGAACTCGGAGACTTCGCTTTCCCGTGCTTTGTGCTCGCCAAGACGCTTCACAAGGCTCCTCCCATGATCGCCAATGAGCTCAAGGATTCAGAAGAGCTCGTTAAGGGCTTTGACGGTGCGGTTACCGTTGATACTGCAGGTCCTTACATCAACTTCAGGATCGACAGAGGTGTTCTCGCCAAGTCCGTTATCTCTGAGATCATCAGCGAGGGCGATCAGTACGGCAACAGAAATATCGGTGAGGGCAAGAACGTAATCGTTGAGTTCTCATCTCCGAATATCGCAAAGCCTTTCCACGTTGGCCACGCTTTCACGACGATCCTCGGCAATTCTTTGTCTAACATCTATTCAAGACTCGGCTATAACGTAATCAGGTTCAATCACCTGGGTGACTACGGCACACAGTTCGGTAAGCTCATTACCGCTTACAGGCTCTGGGGTGACGAGAAGGCCATGGAGGAGAACCCTATAGATGAACTTACCAGGATCTATGTTAAGTTCCACGATGAGTGCAAGGTAAGCCCTGAGGCAGAGAAGGAACTCGAAGATTCGGCAAGAGATAACTTCAGAAAGCTCGAAGAAGGCGAAGAAGAGGAAGTAGCTCTCTGGAAGCGCTTCAGAGACTTAAGCCTTGAGGTTTTCGAGAAGACATATAAGAGAATGGGTATCAAGTTTGATAACTACAACGGCGAATCTTTCTATTCATCAAGGATCCCGGGTGTTGTTAAGATGCTTGAAGATAAGGGCCTTTTGGAAGAGAGCGAAGGCGCTAAGGTCGTCAAGCTCGAAGACGAAGGCCTTCCTCCGTGCCTCGTTGTAAAGAGCGATGGTACTACCATCTATGCATCAAGAGACCTTGCTGCAGTTCTTTACAGACACGATGAGTTCAATTTCTACAAGAATATCTATGTCGTAGGTCTTCCGCAGCAGCTTCACTTTAAGCAGGTTTTCGCCGTGCTCAAGAAGGCCGGATATGACTTTGCTGATGACTGCGTACATGTAGGCTTCGGTCTTTTGAAGTTCAAGCCCAAGAAGGACGAGAACGGTAATGAGGTTGCAGAGGCATTCTCAACACGTGCCGGCAACATCATCAAGCTCGACGACTTCCTTGATAAGACAACTGAGAAGACAGCCGAGATCATCAGAAAGAACAGTGAGCTCCGCGGCGGCGACATGACCGACGAGCAGATCGCTGAAGTATCCGAAGTTGTCGGTCTCGGTGCAGTTACATACACATATCTCAAGGCCGGAAGAGAAAAGGACATCTTCTTCGACTGGGATGACATGCTCGATTTCGAGGGCGATACAGCGCCTTACCTCATCTACACATATGCAAGGATCAAGTCTATCCTGAGAAAGGCAGAAGACCAGGGCTTTGCAGGCAATATCGATGCTGCCGACAAGCTCACTGCTGAAGATGAGTATGCTGTTATCAGAAGCCTCGCAGACTTCAGGGATGCGGTAGTTAAGGCAGCTGAGAGCTATGAGCCTTTCATGATCTCACGTCAGATCGCGCTCATCGCAAGAAATTTCAACCGTTTCTACAATAACTCGAGAATACTTAATGCGGATTCCGAAGAGATCAGAGATGCAAGACTCAAGCTCTGCGAGGCTGTTGCTGACTGCCTCAAGTCAGGACTTGATATGCTCGGAATCGGCGTAGTCGAGAAGATGTAAGAATTAGAAAGGTGATCTAATGGAGAATACAGCGAACAGCTCGGTCCCGGATTTTAAGGAACTTAACTATACAAGACCGGACCTTGATAAGTTCACGGAGACCGTAAGAAACGTAAGACTCAGGCTTATGACCGCCAAGACCATCGAGGCAGCCGACGAGGCTCTGGGTGAGTACGAGATCGCCATCAGTTCATTTGATACGCAGTATGCTCTGTGTCAGATCCTTCATGATCTCGACACGTCAAACGAGTACTATAACACCGAGATGGAGTTTTTCGATGAGGCCGGCGCAAGAGTCCAGGAACTCTCATCAGCCGTCCTGTCGGGACTTCTGACATGTCCATGTGCCGACAGTCTTAAGGCCAAGTACGGTCCCATGATCTTCCGCAAGGCCAAGAACCAGAGGGAGATAATCTCCAGCGAAGTAATCGACGATCTTACTGAGGAATCAAAGCTCGAGAACGAGTATTCCCAGAAACAGTCCGAGGCAGAGATCCCTCTTGGCAAGAAAACTCTTAACTTAAGCCTTATCCAGCCTTATCTCCAGTCTACTGACAGGAAGGTAAGACGTGACGCTCACATCGCTCTGGACAAATACTACATGTCCAGAAAAGAGGAGTACGACAGGATATACGACGAGCTCGTAAAGACGAGAACTACCGCAGCACAGAAGCTCGGATACAACAACTTTACGGAACTCGGATATAAGCGCATGGAGCGCTACGATTACAACAGGGAAGATGTTGCCAAGTTCAGGGAGAACATCAAGAGATATATCGTGCCGCTCACGACACAGATAAGAAAGCTCCAGCAGGAAAGATTAGGCGTCGACAAGCTCATGTTCCATGACCTTCCGTGCCTTTTCTCGGAGGGTAATCCTACACCTGTCGTAAGCAAGGATACATACGAAGAGGCAGCAGGCAAGTTCTTCAGGAACATGTTCGGCGCTACGCCCAGTTTCTTTGATATTCTTTCAGATCACGGATATACGGATCTTTTGTCCCGTCCCGTAAAGTCTACGGGTGGTTACTGTATGTATCTTGAAGATTACTGCATTCCTTTCATTTTTATGAACGGCAACGGTACGTTTGACGATGTTGCAACCGTCGTACATGAGGGAGGACACGCTTATGCTGCTCTTGCAGGTGCTGAGTCATCTCCTTTCGTAGAGTGCCTCTCACCGACACTTGAGACATGCGAGATCCACTCCACATCTATGGAATACATGTCATATCCTTTCATGGATATCTTCTACGGCAAGCAGGCTGACCAGTACTGCGAGCTCCATATGACCGACGGACTTCTGTTCCTTCCTTACGGTTGCATGGTCGACGAGTTCCAGCACATTGTTTACGACAATCCAAACATGACGCCCGATGAGCGCCATGAGATCTGGAAGATGCTCGAACAGACATATCAACCTTTCATAAACTACGATGAGAACGATACGCCTTTCCACGCAATGGGCGGCGCCTGGATGAAGAAAGATCACATCTTCACGACACCGTTCTATTACATCGACTATTGTCTTTCTCAGATATGCGCCCTTGAGCTCTGGGATGAGTCCAGAGCCGACCTTAAGGATGCGCTCGAAAAGTACAACACGCTCTGCCAGCTCGGCGGAAGCGACACGTTCCTTAACCTTATCAAGCGTGCGGGAATCGAATCGCCTTTCAAAGTCGACGTAATTAAGCGCCTTGCGTTCAGATGCGCTGATTTCCTTAATCTGTGAGGATAAGATGCAGCTTCCCGACAGCTTTGTAAATGAGATGAACGACTTCTTCACGCGTCACAATGAAGTGCCGCGTGATGGTTTTTATGAGAGTTTTGACAAGGTCCCGCTAAAAGGCGTCAGGTTCTCGCGCTCGAAAATAACCTGCAGCGCGCAGGAAACGGAATTCTTAAGCGACATGAACGAGGAGATAAAGCCCGTTTCATGGTGCAGCGGCGGTTACTATGTTAACAACGAACCCGGCGGAAGAGATCCTCTCTATCACGCAGGTGTTTACTATCCGCAGGAACCTTCCGCAATGCTGCCTGCACAGGTAATGGCTGCAAAGCCAGGTGAGATTGTCCTGGATCTTTGTGCGGCACCGGGCGGTAAGGCGTGCAGACTGGGTGAAGACATGCACGGCAAGGGAATCCTTGTCGCAAATGAGATAAGCTTCGAGCGTTCCAAGGCATTGCTCAGGAACATCGAGCGATCCGGTATCGAAGGGCTCGTTATCCTTAATGAGACTCCAGAAAATATAGCAGCAAGACTTCCTTTGTTCTTCGATAAGATCCTAATCGATGCGCCGTGCTCCGGCGAGGGAATGTTCAGACGTGATAAGAATGCCTGCAGGAGCTACATGAATTACGGCCCCAAGGTCTGTGTCCCATTGCAGGAATCCATTCTTGAAGCGGCAGACAAGTGCCTTAAAGAAGGCGGTTCCATCGTATATTCAACATGTACTTTCTGCGTCGATGAAGACGAGAACCAGATAAAGAGATTTATTGAGCGCCACCCCGAATACCATGTAAAAGCGCACCCTGAAATAGAGGGTGTCACTCACGCGGGAGAAGGTTCTATCCTGCCCGGATCCATGAGGATCTGGCCACATATGTCTGAAGGTGACGGACACTTCTGCGTTCATATCGTAAAGGGTGAGGAGAAAGATCTTAAGTCAGCTGATGAACTCCTGATAAAAGATACTGTCGGAGCCAAGGATAAGAGCGCTGAAGCCGCATTGTCCGTGCTTGATGAAGTGCTCTCAGACAAAGGCAGGGAAGATCTTTTACAGGGCCGTTTTGTAAGCCACGGAACAGGTCTTTTCAAGATGACTTTCGATGAAAAAATATTTAAAGGACTAAAGGTCGTTAAGACCGGACTTTATGTTGGCGATATCAAGCCATTGAAGTCGGGGAAAAAGGTTTTCGAGCCGTCGAACAGCATAGCTCTCGCGCTCTCAAAAGATGCGGTAAAAGAAGACTCTTATCTGGGCCTTCGAAGAGACGATGACAGACTTACAAAGTATCTTCGCGGCGAGACTATATCAGTATCAAGTGAAGACGGACTTAAATCATCCGGCACGATAATCGTGGGAATCGGAGATTTCCCGCTGGGCTTTGCCAAGATCAACGGCCAGACCGCGAAAAATATGTATCCCAAGGCATGGAGGCTTATATGACAAAAGAATTCAAACTCATTCTTGCTACTTCGAACAAGGACAAGGCAAGAGAGATCGCAGAGATATTAAGTGACACCCCCTTCGTCGTTACGACCATGAAGGAAGAAGGATACGATCCCGATATCGTAGAAGACGGAAAGACATTCGAAGAGAATGCCCTCATTAAAGCCAGAACAGTACACGCTCTTGCCAAAGGCGCTTATGTCATGGCTGACGATTCGGGACTTTGCATTGATGCATTGGACGGTGCTCCGGGCATCTATTCGGCACGTTTCTGCGGCGAGAATTCAACATATCCCGAGAAGTTTGCGAAGATCTTCGAGATGCTCAAGGACGTTCCTGAAGAAAAAAGAACTGCCAAGTTCGTTTGCAGCATTGCAGTCGTAAGACCTGACGGCTCTGAATTTACGGTAAGAGGCGAAGTGTGCGGAGTTCTCCATGAGAAGCCTATGGGTGACGGCGGATTCGGTTACGATCCTATTTTCTTTGTGCCTGAATTCGGCATGACGACTGCACAGATGACGAAGGAACAGAAGAATTCCATAAGCCACAGGGGTAAGGCGTCAAGAGCCATGGCTGAAAAGCTTAAGGCTGATCTCGGCTGAGAGTGTTTCAATTCCGGTAGTTTAATGGATCGAATACTAATTCGTACAGTAAATTGCCTGAGTTACTGTACGGATTACGTATTTTTGCGTCAGAATACGTAAATCGTACAGTTCTTCATCGTTTTTACTGTACGGAATTGGTACTGGAATCTTCATGAATCACATGGCGTGTAGTTATCTTATTTATTTTATTGAATTAGCGCCTTAATCGTGTTAATATTTTCGGGCGCGTACAAATGTCCACCACTCGTGGTATAGTGACAGCGCAAAATCTCTACAGAAAGGCCTTATTTTATGCATCAGGATAACCCCGAATATTTCCTAGTCGATAAGAGAGTTTTACCTGAAGTCTTCATTAAGGTTATGGAGGTCAAGCAGCGTCTCAACACCGGAGAATCAACTTCGGTAAATGAAGCTGTAAGGAAGACAGGTCTTTCCAGAAGCGCTTACTACAAGTATAAGGATTCCGTCCTGCCGTTCTATGAGGCAGCAAGCGGCAAGAAAGTTACGCTTCTTCTGTCTGTTGAGAATTTCCAGGGAATCCTGTCTGAGATCATCAGAACGATTGCGGAATCCCGTGCGAATATTCTGACCATCAATCAGAATATCCCGATCAACGGCCTTGCAGACATCTCGATCTCCATTGAAACCGTGTCAATGTATGGTACAGTTGACGACATAATTAACGATATCTCCAAGCTTGCGGGCGTGCGTAAGTGCATGATCCTGAGCAGGGAATAATGAAAGGTAAGGAACAGCAAATGGCAATTAACATCGCGATTCTGGGTTTTGGTACGGTAGGTTCAGGCGTAGCCGAGACTCTCGATATAAACAAGGAGCTCATCACGAAGCGCGTTGGCGAAGAGATCAACGTGAAGTATATCCTTGATATCAGGGATTTCCCTGAGAGCAAGTTTGCTAACCTCGTTATACATAATGCTGATGAGGTTTTCGACAGCGACATTCTTATCGCAGTCGAGACCATAGGCGGCGCGAGGATCGCTTATGAATATACAAAGCGCGCTCTTTCTTTGGGAATCAGCGTCGTAACATCAAATAAGGAACTCGTATCAACACACGGTCCCGAGCTCATTAAGATCGCTCAGGAAAACAACTGCTGCTATCTTTTCGAGGCTGCAGTAGGCGGCGGTATCCCGATCATAAGACCTCTTTACAAGTGTCTTGCAGCAAACAAGATCACAAAGATCGCAGGTATCGTAAACGGTACGACAAACTATATCCTTTCACAGATGAAGGATGAAGGCATCAATTTCGATACGGCTTTGAAGCAGGCTCAGGCAAACGGTTTTGCTGAGGCAAATCCTTCTGCAGACATCGACGGTATCGACGCACAGAGAAAGATCTCCATCCTTTCAACGATCGCAAATGACGGTGCTTACATCGCACCTGACCAGATCTCGGCAGAAGGTATCTCTGCTGTCACTAATGACGATTTCGAGTTTGCTTCATCCATCGGATGTGACATCAAGCTCATCGCTCTTTATGAAGCAGGTGAGGATAAGCCGGTTGTATACGTAGCACCTACACTCGTTGCAAAGAGCAATCTTTTGTTCAACGTAAGCGGCGTATTCAATGCGATCATGGTTGACGGTAACAGTTTGGGCCAGGCTATGTTCTACGGCCAGGGCGCAGGAACGCTTCCTACGGCTTCTGCTGTATGCGGCGACATCCTTGAAGCTGCTATGAGCAATCCGACTGAGAACAGAACATGGACTGAAGAGAGCGTTGCCATCACTCCTTACGATGAGATCGCTGCTGATATCGTAGTAAGAGCTGACGTTCCAGCAAAGGTTATCTCAGCTGCTGAAAGCTATGAGTGTGAAGTTCTCTCTGATGAGGCAATTCTCGTTAAGGGAATTAAGCATAAGGACATCGCTTCACTCGTAAGTGAGACGGGCGCAAAGTACTGGATGCACTATCTTAAATAATCTAATCGAAAATAATCCGGAGGAATAGAAAATGAAGGTTCTTGTAGTTGGCGGCGGTGGAAGAGAGCACGTTATTTGTTGGAAGCTTAAGCAGGATCCCAGAGTAACGGATCTTTACTGTGCACCCGGTAACGGCGGTATTGCTTCGATCGCTACATGTGTAGACATTAAAGCTACTGATATCGAAGGCATGGTTGAGTATGCGAAGAAAGAGCAGTTTGATCTCGTCTTCGTTGCACCTGACGATCCGCTCGCAATGGGCATGGTAGACAAGATGGAAGAAGCAGGACTCAGAGCTTTCGGACCTAAGGCAAATGCAGCGATAATCGAAGGCTCAAAGGCTTTCTCCAAGCAGCTCATGAAGAAGTATTCGATCCCTACTGCAAAGTATGAGATCTTCACAGAAGAACAGGCAGCTCTTGATTATCTTGAGACACAGCCGATGCCGATCGTTATCAAGTGCGACGGTCTTGCATTAGGTAAGGGCGTAATCATTGCACAGAATCTTGACGAAGCAAAGCAGGCAGTTAAGGACATGATGGAAGACCAGAAGTTCGGTTCTGCAGGCTCTACGATCGTCATCGAAGAGTGCATGACAGGTCCTGAGCTTACAGTGCTTGCTTTCTCTGACGGCAACACATGTGTCCCGATGGTTTCTTCAAGAGACCACAAGAGAGCATATGATCACGACGAAGGTCTCAACACAGGCGGCATGGGCGCAGTTACACCCGGTGCCGACATGACAGACGAACTTAAGGCACGCATCCAGAATGAGATCATCACACCTACAGTCGAAGCACTCAAGAAAGAGGGAAGACCGTTCAAGGGTGTTATCTACTTCGGACTCATGCTTACACCTGAAGGACCGAAGGTAGTAGAGTACAACGCACGTTTCGGAGATCCTGAGGCACAGGCAGTACTGCCTCTTCTCGAGAACAGTCTCCTCGACATAGTTGATGCCATCATCGACGGCAAGCTCGACCAGATTGAATTCAAGTGGAAGAATAAGTGCTCCTGCGTTGTCGTCATGGCTTCCGGCGGATATCCTCAGAGCTACGCAAAGGGTTACGAGATCACAGGCATTGATACATGCGGCAAGCTCGTATTCCAGGCAGGCACCGCTCTTAAGGACGGCAAGCTCGTTACAAGCGGCGGACGTGTCCTCTGCGTATACGATGAGGCTGATACTCTTGATGAGGCTATCAACGGCGCATATGAAGGTGTAGCAAAGATTTCCTTCAAGGATATGCATTTCCGTCACGACATCGGAAGGACACTCGGTTAATAAATGAAGATCGGAGTATACGGAGGATCTTTTGATCCCGTTCATAACGGTCACATAGCAATGATAAGATCCGCTTTAAAGAGCGGATTTATCGATTGTGTGATCGTTATCCCTTCAGTCCGTAATTCTTTCAAACTCTATACGAATAAACTTCCGCCTCCGTACCGTTTTTACATGATGAAAGAGACGGTCGAAGGACTGGACCTAAAGAACGTTTTTGTCAGCGATGTCGAATACGGCATCGATGGCGTCAGCTACACTTCAGTCGTTCTTGCAAAGCTCACTTCAGATGAATACATCATCCCGTTCCTTACTGAAAACGGTATCAAGCGCAAGAAGGCTGAAGAACACCACGAGTTTTTCTGGATGATGGGTTCTGACACTCTCGGTTCATTTGAGCACTGGTATAAGCCGGGCGAGATCCTTAATTACGCATCGCTCCTTGCGGCCGTAAGACCGGGAGACGATACTGATGTCGAGAAGGCCAAGGCATCAATAAAGAAGAATCTCGGAGGCAAGGTTGAGATCTTCAGACTTGACGGTATCGAATGTTCTTCTTCGCAGATCACGTCAAGCGGTGACTACTCACAGGTTCCTGAGCCGGCGTTGGAGTTCATTAAGAGACACGCTCTTTATACTGAGAATACTAAGCTTGAAGGTGTTTCTGACGAAGCAAGAAAACAGTTTTTCGAAGCAGCTGTCTGGATGTACCGTTATCTTGGCGGCAAGAGACTTCTGCACACATTAAACGTCGGATATCTGTCAGCACATCTGGCAGGTCTTTATGGCTGCGACAAGGACAAGGCATTGATCGCCGGAGCCCTTCACGACTGTGCGAAGGAACTTCCTATCGAACAGCAGCTCGAAATGGCAAAGAGATATTCAGGCGACCTGTTTACAGAGAAGAAGATCATCCATTCCTCTGCAGGTGCCACTTTTGTTAAGGAAGATCTTGGTATCGAAGATAAGGATATCCTTGATGCGATCTGCTACCACACTACCGGCAGGGGTAACATGACTGTGCTCGAAAAGATCGTTTATCTTGCAGACAAGATCGAACCTGCCAGAAACTATATGGATCTGGGTCCCATCAGAGAGACCGCAGAGCACGATCTTGATGAGGCAGTAAGCATGACCGCTGATGCTGTAAGGAATAAGTTTAAGAGTCAGGGAAGGGAAATGCATCCTGTTACGATCCAAATGATGAAGGATCTGGGCATGTTAAGTGAATAACATCTTTTAGTTCCTCCGCGCTCCGCTTGTGCGGAAACTGCTCAAGATGTGTTATTCGTTTAACAATAAGTTAAAAACAACACAACAGTTATTGTGTTACAATCAAAACATAAACAAAACTCAAGGAGATAAATAATGGACAGCAAAGAATTAGCCGCTAAGATTACTGAGATACTTGATTCCAAGAAAGGTATCGACATTGAGACGATAGATCTGACCGGTAAGACCGTTCTTGCAGATTATTTCGTTCTCGCAAGCGGTAATTCCACAACTCAGATCAAGTCACTTGCTGACGAAGTCGAGTTCGTTCTCAAGAAAGACTTTGATATCGTTCCTGACCACATCGAAGGCCGTTCAGGTGACAAGTGGATCCTGTTGGATTACAAGGACGTCGTAGTTCATGTAATGGGCAGGGAAGAGCGCGAGAACTACAATATCGAGAAGTTCTGGGAAACAAAGCGCAGAGAAGACGAAGCGTAATTTAGATAATTATTTAAAAGTAATGTCCGGAGCCGACAGGGTAAATGCCTTGTCGGCTTTGTCGTATATTGTCGGTAAAAACCGACAAAGAGCGGTGCTATGCTTTCTCTATGTTGAAGAAGAGCGCGGCAAAGAAGTTCAAAAGTATTATCTATCCTGTGGCATTCATCCTGATAGTTATCCTGAGTGCCTTATATAAGTATGTCTTCAAAGGAAGCGGCGATATTACTCTTCAGGGCTTTAAGAGCGGAAAGACAGCTTCAGTTACTGAGAACACTGCGCCGGATGATCTTTATCAGGAAACAGGAATTCAGGTCACAGTACAGGATACGGCACCTGCAACTGTTGAGACGGTCCGGCTCATCAGTGTTTATATTTGCGGAGAAGTAAGAAATCCGGGCATCTATGAAGCACCTCAGGGTGCGATGCTTAATGACATTATCGAAGATGCAGGCGGACTTACGGAGAATGCTTCAATAAATAACATCAACCTTGTTTACCAGATTACAGAAAACATGTCTATCTATATTCCGTCAGAAGATGAGATTAAAAACGGATTCACGGGAGGGGACATCATCAGGCAGGACGGTGTCTATGTATGGGGCAATTCTTCAGGTGGCAGTTCTGATCCTGGAGGAAGCACGCTTATGGTCAATATCAACACGGCGGCTTTAGATGAGCTCAAGAGCCTTCCCGGGATAGGGGAGGTGACGGCCCAGGCCATTATCGATTACAGAAATACAACACCGTTCTCGGCCATTGAGGACATAAAGAACGTTACAGGAATAGGTGATTCAAAGTTCAACAGGATCAAAGACTATATCTGTGTCTGATCAGGTGTAACCGTAAAGGCCTCTTACACTGACTTCTCCGCTTCTGAGGTTCTCTGTTGATCCGTCATCGAATTCGACCTTAAGTGAGAAGTCGTCATTGATGGCGATAGCTTTGCCTGTCCGGCCCTGACCGTTCTCGGTCATCTGGGGGAAGGCAGTGATCTTACTTCCGGTAGTGATGTTGAGCTCGCGGTATCTTTCAATGTAATAGGGATCTTCGGGCCAGTTGGCTGCAAGCTTGTCCATTGATCTTATTATCTCTGCGGCAAGTTCTGCGCGGACGAATTTCTTTCCGCCGTGCTCCATTGATATGGAAGTTGCTATCTCAGATATTTCAGGCGGGAAGTTATCTTCGTTAACGTTAACGCCGATGCCGATTATGCATGTGTCGATGAATCCGCTCTCACCCTCGACCGTAACCTCCGTCAGAATGCCGCAGATCTTCTTCCTGTTCATCAGAAGATCGTTTACCCATTTGATCTGTGAATCGAGCCCGTAAGCGCTCCTGATCGCGTCAGAGACGGCAACGGCAGTCCAGCTGGTAAGGTCTGATATCTTATCAAACCCCGAATCAGGTTTGAAAAGGTAGGAGAGATATATTCCTGCACCCGAAGGTGAGGCAAAGCTCCTGCCGCGTCTTCCTTTGCCGCCTGTCTGCTGGTCGGCGATGACTACTGTGCCTGATACGGCTCCTTTTGAGGCCAAGTCTTTAAGGACGTTGTTTGTTGAATCCACGGAATCGAAAACCAGAAGGTCGCCTGATCTGTTATCGGGAAGATATACGGAGACCGATCCTTTGGACAGGATATCCGGACTGCTTATAAGAAGGTAGCCCTTTTTTGTGGATGATTCAATCCCGTAGCCTTCTTCTCTTAATGTTTTGACGGCAGTATTAACCGCAGCACGTGACACTCCGAGTTTGTGGCTTATTGTCTCACCGGAGATATAGCTTTTTTCTCTCGAGATAAGCTTTAAGACATCGTCTTTGAGCATTTAGGGACCCCATCCTTTTACTTAACAAAATATAACAGGCTATTTACTGCTTATTTAAAAAAATAATAACACTTTGCGGGCTATGTGCGGTAAAATATTCTTGGTAAAGTGCATTTTACAATTAATTGTTAGGGTAAACATGGGTATATATTCGATTGTTCTGGCAGTAGTAATGCTGCTTAGTATGATGTCAACTATGGCGCTCGTTCTCTTCTCGAGACGAGGTGCTAATACGCTTGAAATACTTATATCCGTTTGTATCATGATGAGTAATGCAGGATATTTTATCCTGTCATGCTCAAGGAACCTTCAGGAAGCGGTTCTTGCTAATGCCCTTTGTTATGTAGGCGGTGTTTTCCTTCCGCTCCTTATCGTCTATATTCTGATCGACTATTCAGATTCCAAAGTTCCTACCTGGTTCTCGGTAGTAATTCTCTTACTCAATATCGCAGTCTTCATTTCCACACTGCTTACGGACAGGATCCCGTTGTTCTATTCAACTGTTATGTTCGTACCCGGTGATCCTTCAATGCTCGTCAAGGAACCCGGCTCCATCTATTACATCAGATACATTATCCTGGCAGTAGAGGTAGGCCTTGCTGCTTTCTTTACCATCCTTACATATCTCGGCAAGAGAACCGCCTCTTTCAGACTTATGATGACATATGCCGGATCATTATTCGGTGTTGTAATCGTATATCTTGCAAGACGCATCTTTGACATTAAGTATGATCTTATCCCGTTCTTCTATCTTGTCTGCACCCTGATGCTCGACTACGTTGTTGCAAGATCAACGATCTACAACGTTAACCTCAGCGTCCAGGAGAAGATCGATGAACTCAGCACATTCGGCTATCTTGCTTTCGACAAGCAGTTCAGATTTGTAGGAAGCAACGCTGTATCAGAGAAGTTTTTCCCTGAGATCAAGAACGCCAGGATCGACTCAAAGATCATTGCAAAGGACTATGCGTTAAAGGATCTTCTCAAGTGGGTTGCTACTAACGCCAAAGAATCAGCAGAAAAGAAGCAGGTCCAGGGAAAGTTCACCAGAGCTATTACGATCAATGACAAGAGTCCGACGGAAAGAAGATTTCTCGAGTGTGAGATGAGTTTCATCCATTTCGGACTCGAAAACCACGTATCCGGATATCTTGTTGAGCTTACCGATGTTACAGAACAGCACAACATGATCGAGACGATGAGCTGGAAGGGCGAATCACTTAAGCGCGAGGCCGAGAAGCAGGCCAAGAGAGCTAAGTCGATGCAGATGTCTACCATCCTCGGAATGGCGGCCATGATCGAATCACGAGACAACTCAACAGGCGGTCACATCAACAGGACATCCGAGTGCGTTGCTCTCTTTGTAAACCATCTCCGTACTCTCGACGACTACAACATGAGTGAGAATTACTGGGATGCCGTAATCAACGCCGCTCCTTTGCATGACCTTGGTAAGATAACGGTAGACGATGCCATCCTGAGAAAGCCTACCGGACTTACAGATGACGAATACGAGCAGATGAAAAAGCACGCTGAGAATGGTGCAAAGATCATGAATAAGGTGCTTGAAGACGTTGATGACAAGGAGTTCGTCAGCGTAGCTACCAATGTTGCCCACTATCATCATGAGAAGTATAACGGCACGGGATATCCTGACAGATTAAGAGGAGAGAACATCCCGTTTGAAGCAAGAATAATGGCTCTGGCAGATGTTTTCGATGCCCTTGCAAGCCGCCGTTATTACAAGGAACCTATGTCTTACGATGAAGCTTTCGAGATCATCAGACAGGAACTGGGACATCACTTTGACCCGCATCTCGGACGCATATTTATATCTCTCAAGCAGGAGATCATAACTCTTTACGAGTCATTTGAGAATACTGACTACGCAAGATAAATCAGATTTCTTCGTCGATAATGTTTTTAACCCACTTATACTTCCGGTAGTGAATAATAACTGCCGGAATTTTAATTATCTCATCGAGATTTAAGATGAAGTAAACGACCATCGGCGGCAAGTCTAATTTGAATGCGGCAATGTATCCGAGAGGCACGATAAATGCCCACATCGTCAGAGTATCGCAGATAAAACCAAACTTGGTATCTCCGCCTGCCGAGAAGATTCCGCCAATGAGGATCGAATTAATGGACCTTCCGAGAATATAGTAACTGCACATCAGGAGCATTATCAAAAGATAGTGCTCTGCCTTTTCCGAGAAGTTTACAAACCTGAGAACTACAGGAGCAGAAGCGGCAGCGATAATGCCGAGGATGATTCCCGATATGACGCCGATCTTGAAAAGCTTATCTCCATATAGCTTGGCTTTATCAAGCCTGTTTGCACCAAGTTCATTGCCGATAACGATAACGCTTCCGGCACCGATTGCATAGCAAAGACAGGATACAAGATCTTTTACGTTAGTGGCAATGCTGTTTGCCGTGGCAACATCTTCTTCGAGATGGCCTAAGATTACCGTGATCATTGCAAAGCCGAAGCCCCAGAGAAGCTGGTTCAAAGTGTAGGGAAGGGTGTACTTTGAAAATCTCTTCCTGAGATCAAGATCCACACGGAAAATGTTTTTGAATCTCAATCTGAATTTGGTCAGTTTGAGATTGAATATCAGGCAGATGATAAAGCCGGTGCCGTTGGATATCGATGTTGCGAGAGCCGCACCGGATATACCCATCTCAGGCGCACCGAAAAGGCCGAAGATGAATACTGCATTTAAGAATATGTTGAGAAATACGATAACGATACTTGCGATCGTACACTGCTTTACGAATCCGACATTCTTCAGGAGTGTCTCATAGATCATGGCAAGAGTCATGAATACATATGAAAAGGAAGCGCATCTCAGATAAGGAATAGCGCCTGTAATAAAGACCTCTTTATCAGTGAATATCCTGATAACATATTCAGGAACGATCATCGTGGTTGAGAAGAAGACGAGCATGATCGGCAGTGAAAGCGTGAACATATATCCGAAGATCTTCTCGATGGATTTTGTATCGCCTTTGCCCCAATACTGCGCAGCGAGAATAGAACCTCCTGCTGTTATCGAATAAACGAAAAGGGATAACACAAAAGGAACCAGTGCGGAAAGCGAAACAGACGTCATGGCCTCCGGTGAAAGGGAGAGCAGCATAACGGCATCTGATATCGGGACGAGTGCAAATACCAGGTTTTGCAGAGTCATCGGCAATATCAGAGATATCAGCTTTTTTCTAAATGATGTATCCTTTGTCTTTTCCATTTTACGAATCGAATAGTTATTGTTTTCTTATATTTGCAAGAAAGGCATTTTAACGCGAAAGATTAAGAAAATCAAATTAATACCAAGCAGAAACGCTTGAAAATACAACATAAATAAGTGAAAATTGGCTTTGTGTAAAAGACAATTCAATATAGTTGCTACATCAAAGGGGATAATTATATGCAGCAGGTGACTAATCAGCAGAAGCTTAAACCGTGGAATGGCTTCGTCCTTTTCGCAGTGGTTATGGTAATGTTCATTTTCGTCGGTGCTCAGATGCAGACCGCATGGAGGATCTACGGACTGATCGCAACGGAAGCAATGTTCCTGGTTATTGCGATACTTTACGCAGTAGTTTTCAGGATACCTTTAAAGGAGATGTTTCCGGTAAAGAAGTTTAAAGCAAGAGATTTCTTCGGTTCACTTTTCCTTGCCGGCGGCGGCATCCTTATCGGATTAGTAAGCGTTGCTCTTGTAGGCATGCTGATTCCATCATCTCTTGATGCAGGAGATGTGCAGGCTATAACCGAATTCAACAGTGGCAGCACAGGATATCTTCTTACTATCTTTGCTATGGCAGTAACGCCTGCAATATGCGAGGAAGCCATCCACAGAGGAGCCATCATAACAAACTTCAGAACGATCAAAAAAGACTGGATCATCGTACTCATTATGGGACTGTTTTTCGGCATCTTCCATCTGTCGGTATTAAGATTTGTTAATACCGCAATAATGGGTGCATGCCTGTCATACATAGTCGTTAAGAAGAACAACATTTTGTTATCCTCACTCATGCATTTCCTCGTTAACTTCGTATCTACGTCATTATCTTACGGCGCAAATGCAAATAACGGCAGCTCTGCAGGAGTACAGTTTACGGCTGAGACCATGAAGGTTGCGCTCGGAACTTATCTCATCATAGGTTTTGCAGCACCGTTTTTTATCGTTATTGGGCTTATGCTTCTTAATCCGGAATCACACAAGAAAATCAGGTTCCTTTTTGCTGCCATAGCATCTGTGATCATGCTTATAGGTGGATTTGCCGTAACGCTGTCTAACAGCATGGGTCAAAACGTGCTTGTAAATTGCAATTTAAGTTACCGTGTTGAAGTTGAGAATACGGAAGAGCCTATTGAGTTCGGCGTTCCTGAGAACGGTACACATACTGTTGCCGTAGTCATTGCAAATGCGGAAGGAAACTACAGCGTAAGGATCGAGAAGACAAGCGGGGAAGTGATCTTATATGAACAGATCTCCTCCGGTGCTATCAAAATGTTCAGTAAGCAGATAGAATTGGAACAGGGCGATTACCGGCTTGTGATCATTAACGGTGAAGGATCACAAGGTGATAAGCCGACGATATCGGTTCAGATTAATTAAAGGGGATTAACTATGGATAACAGGAAAGAGCTGGCCGCTACATTTGATACAGAAGCGTCCAAGTACGACAAGATGCGTCCCGGGTATGCCGATGAGTTGTTTCAGGCTATTTTCGAATATGTAAAGATCGGTGAGGGAAGCCGTGTTGTTGAAGTAGGCAGCGGAAGTGGTCAGGCCACGTTGCCCGTTCTTAAGACCGGATGTCAGCTTACTGCAGTTGAATACGGAGAGAACTTCTCGAGAATCCTTATGGATAAATTCGGCGGATATAACGGATTTAAAGTTATCACCGGAAAGTTCGAAGATGTTGATCTGGAAGAAAATGCTTACGATCTTATATTCTCTGCAACTGCTTTCCACTGGGTTCCTGAAGAAATCGGTTATCCCAAGGTTTATTCCGCATTAAAGCCCGGCGGAGCATTTGCAAGATTTGCAAACCGCCCTCGCAACAGTCAGAACGCTCCTGAACTGGCTGCTGAGATCGATGCCCTTTACGATGAGTACTACAACAAGGCATACGACATCAAGTCAGGTACAAAGAAGTGGTTCACTGAAGAAAAGGCGAAGGAGATATCACTGATCCCTGCAAAATACGGTTTTACGGATATCACATATAAATTGTTCTATCGTGAAAGAGTATTTACGGCAGAAGAATATACCCAGCTTCTCGGAACCTATTCTGATCACATTGCCATCGAAGAGACGATAAGAAAAGAATTCTTCTCAAAGATAGAAGATGCGATCAACCGTCATGGCGGCAAGATCATCATAAGCGATACGATGGATCTTGAACTTGCGAGGAAGTAAGATCAGGCGCAGACTGGTTTAATGCCGTGCAGGAAGGATACAAGAAGATTGTTGAATTCGTTGTACTTTTCGATGCTGCATACGTGGCCGCACTTTTCGATGAAGTACAAAGAAGCGTCACTGATCATCTTCTGTGTTCTCTTTACGCTGTTAACGAAGAAGTAATCCTCTCTTCCTGAAATGAACATAACGGGAAGATGGTTTTCCTTGATGGATGTCAGGTATTCTTTCAGCCTGAACTGTGTTTTGAAGAGCTCGGAAAGCCACATTCTGAATGCAACAGACTTCATCTTTACGGATTCTCTTACGAAGATATCCCTGGACTTCTTATGGTTCTTTTTGGGCATCATGATATTGGCAAAGAGGGGATAGAAGAACTTCTTAGGTACGATGTACTTGCATCCTTCTACAAATGCCAGAAGTGACTTGAAACCGAAGTTCATGTTGAGAACGAAGCCGGCAAGTACAATGGACTTAACCTTTTCCTTGTAAAGGTAAGCAAATTCCATTGCTACAAGTGTTCCGAGTGAAAGAGATACAACATGGACCTGATGGATATTCTCGTTTTCAAGAACTTCATTGATCTCTGATGCGGATCTTGTCAAAAGACGTGTGCGCTTCTCAAATTCAGAACCGCCGTGGCCTTCGAGATCTACAGCAATTACGTTGTATTCTTTAAGATCATTGATCTGATACTTCCATGTGTTGATGCTTCCGCCTAAACCGTGGATAAGCAGTACCCATTCTTCTGAACTGTTGTTATATATCTTGTAATTCATTTTATATACCTCTTTTTTAGCAGAACATACCGAAATATCTTAGATAAACCGACCGGTTCTCCTGGCATCATATTATCGCCATTCAAATTTGCAAAATATGAGACTTTGGGGCAAATGTGAGGTAAAACTTTGATAATCAAAGTAAATTCACAAATCGGTAATAAATGCGACATTAGGTGTTATAATTGCCTTTTTGAAGGACGGATCGGTATGAAGTTTAAATTGGACATAAAACGCATTATAGTTTGTTTTCTTGCAGTATTCGGGATGGGATTTTTTCTGTCATTTCTGATGCTTTGCGGTCTGGGAACAGATCCCTGTTCTTTTATGAATAAGGCAATCTCACTCCGGATAGGCTTATCGTTTGGCAACTGGCAGCTAATAATAAACGCAGTCATGCTGGTAATTGTCCTGTTTTGGGACAGATCCAGCCTGGGCTTTGGAACGATCTTCAATATGGTGCTGGTAGGGTATTACGTCGACTTTTTCGACTGGCTCTGGGGCAAGATCATACCTGCGCATTATTTTACTGATACCGTTTCCAAATGGGCTATCTTTCTGGTTGCTCTTTTTCTGTTTATCATCAGTGCCGCAGTATACATCAATTCTGATATGGGTGTTGCGCCATACGATGCGCTTCCCAAGATAATTACCGAAAAGGTATCAGCCAGATTTCCAAAGTTCCCCAGGATGCTTATCCGTATGGCATGGGATTTCTCCGCTATCCTCATCGGTACTCTCGCAGGCGGTATACCCGTAATAGGAATAATATTAATGGCAGTCTTTCTGGGTCCTGTCATCAGTCTGGTCGGGAAACTGTTCTTCGGTAAGAAAAAAGAAACGGTTACTGCAACAAATTCCCGGAGATAAATGTATTTATGTCAGATACGTTCAAAAAGGAGAAATTACAATGAACAGTTTGATCAGAAAAATCTTATGCGCAGTTATGGCATTAACACTCATCACCGGAATCTTTACAGGTTGTTCCTCAAATGATACCCAGTTTTTCCTTCCTAATGATATTTCATTGAAGACACAGTTAGGCTCTGTTCCTGATCAGGGAACGCTAGGCGATATTGAATACAATATCCTGTCCGAAGATTCGTACACCTGCCGCGAAAAGGATTGCGGTTACTATATCGACATGTTAGAGCAGCCTAATTCACCTTACTTTATCGTAATCACTTCAGGCACAAAGACAACAGACGGTGCAAAGATCTCGATCGTAGATCTTGGATGGGACGGCACGACACTTCATATCCTGGTACAGGAGAAAGATGCTTCTGGCGACGATTTTGTTTCACCTTATTCACCCTGTTGCGTATTGAAAGTAAATGAGCTTCCTGCTGATATTCAGATCCATGACAATAATGGTAAGGTCTTTAATCTAATAACAGATTAATTAAGGGAAGATAAAAAATAGAAAAACAGTGGATGTCTCATTAAAATGAGGCATCCTTTTTTCATGCATCGAAAATACCAACTTCCACTTTTTCTTCCACCTGATTCTTATCAAATACATGGAAGAAAAGATGGAATTGTGCTGTTTTCCACCTGATATTCCACCTGAAACAGTCTGAAAACATGGAATATAAGGTGGAATGCTATTTTCGCGAGAATAAAGCCGGGCAAACAATTACAGAACCTTCTTTACCTCGTATACGAAGACACCCTTTGTTTTACCCTTAAGAGGGATCTCGCCGACTTCCGCAACTTCCAGTCTGTCCTTAAGTCTCTCATAAAGCACGTCGCTTATGAGGACCTGGCCCTTCTTGGCATTGGCTTCAAGACGGGCAGCCGTGTTGACTGTGTCGCCGATTGCGGTAAAGTCCATTCTGAAGTCGCAGCCTACGTTTCCTATGACTGCAGGACCGCAGTTAACGCCTACGCCGAAGCCGACGCTTCTGCCGAATCTCTTCTGGAACTTTTCTTCGATTGCTTCGCCGCCCTTAACGATATCCATAGCTGCGCATACTGCCTTGTATTCGTAGTCTTCAAGATAGAAGGGAGAGTTGAAAACAGCCATGGTCGCATCACCGACGAATTTATCCAATGTTCCACTGTTGTCGAAAATGGATTTTGTGGTGAGTGTTAAGTACTCGTTTAAGATCTCAACGACCTGTTCAGGTTCCAAAGCTTCTGACATTGTGGTGAAGCCTCTGATGTCCACGAAGAGTACTGCGATGTCTCTGTTTTCGCCGCCGACCTTTATCTCAAAATCGCCTTTCTTGGCAATCTCTTCAACGATCTGCGGAGCGACGTATTTGCGGAAGGCGTTGAGAACTTTTTTCTTCTTGCGCGATTCAAGAAGGTAGTTCATTCCGACTGAATAAACAAATGAAATGAATATCACAAGAGGGAAGTAGATGACGCTGTACGAATAGCCGTTGTTGTTAACTGCTACCAGGATTCCGATCTCGCCGCCGATTGAGGCGATGAGAAGAATAACTGACTGCCAAATCTTGATCTTACGGAAGATGAAGTGAAGCAGCATGGTTATGAGGGCAGTGATGAGACCCAAAAGATACGCGCTGCCGTTCAAGGCAAATCTGCCCTGCATATAAGACTGGAAGATGTTTGCGTGGATCTCGACACCATACATCTGGGCGCTTCCGCCATTGGGGACGATGAAGTCATCCTGCATTTCCGGGTCGTATGCGCCGATGAAAACTATACTGTCAGAGAATATTCTCGGATCGATATTTCCGTCCAAAACATCTGCCATGGATATGTATTCGTAATCTCCGGGTTTACCTGAATAGTTGATTATCGAACGGCCGGTCATATCAGTCGGGATGATGTTGGGAGTAATGCCAAGTTCGGCACAGTACTTGTCATACATAACCTTTGCAAAAGACTGGTAGATATTGCCCTCGTATGTTTCTACAGGTATGTTCCTTCTTACTGTACCGTCAGAATCCTGAGAAACATTGCAATAACCTATGGATGTTACTTCCATAAGCTCTTCATAAGGATTAGCAATTCCGTTTACAGGATAGTATGTGTTTCCGTTCTGATCCTTTTCCCATTTCTTGCTGTATTGGAGCTGGTTTACCACAACGACGTTGTTGTATTTGCCGGCAGCTTCAACAAGAGCCTGGTCGCCCTCATCAACGTGGCCGGAGAACAGAACATCGATTCCGATGATATACGGCCTGGTATTCTCGTCGATGTTAATCTTATTGAGCAGGTCTGCATAATTACTTCTGGACCATGTCTGTATAGGGCCGTATTCTTCAAGCGTTTTGGCATCGATACCGATGATCTTGATATCGCTTTTGATACCTCTGGGCACCTGATAGAGCCCGTCTCGAGCAATAAAGTCCAACGCGCTGAAGAGATTGGTTATCGTCAGCAGGAAAACGATTATGCCTGCTGCCAGGGCTTCAAGAATGGGTTGCAGATGTTTGCGCATACGATCAGGTTACCTTTGTGAAAGTGTAGTCTCCATCTTCGTTTACATAAAACGGAAGATCGCCGTTATAAACGGTATTATCTTTGACTGTGTCTGAAGTCGTATTCTTGGTTACGATCCACTGACCATTATCAAGAGTGTAAGATTCCTCTGAGAACAAAGGCAGAGATACGTTAGGGAGGATGATCTTATTCTCTAGCCATTCAGCCTTGAGAGTAATCTCAATAGTTGTGACGTTACCTGCAATGTCTTCAGCCGTAATGACGAATGACTTGATTCCATATCCCGGGTTTAAAGTGATGACATTGCTTGTGCCGGACTTAAGCTCGATATCTTCTCCGTTTACCTTCAGAGATTTGAGGTGTGTATCTGACACGGTTATGTTCATGTCAGAAGAATATATAATAGAACCGGTAGCAATTGCGCCTGTTGAAGATGCAATTGCAGGAGCAACCTTATCGATCCTGGGCTTGTCGGTGATAGTGATTGCTGCAGTACGTGCTCCGTCATCTCTCTTAAGATAAATGGTGTTCATTCCTTCTGTGTAAGGAATGCTCTTGGTGAATTCACCGTTTGAAGTTGAAGAGATCGTATATCCTTCAGGTGCCGCAAGTTGTACGTCGCTGGTGAAATAACCGTCGTTGCCAGCTTTACCTGTAGGAGTATATGCAACCTGAGGCGCTTCCAGGTAAGAAATGGAGAATTCCTTATAGCATGCAGCGCCCTCGTATACAGCTGTTTCGCTGACTGTTGCGCGTGCCGTGTATTTGCCGGTTGTAGTAGGAGCGACTGTTGAATATGCAGAATCCGGTGCTGTGGAAAGCTTATACATTATCGTAACGCTTCCGTCAGAATCTGTTTCGAATGTCGGAGAAACTGTCTGTCCATAGTAGATGTCTTTAACAGTAAGATTCATAACGGATGGTTTGTTAAGATTGATAGTAAACTCAGAAGAGCAGGTGATACCCAAGTATTTTGCTGTGGCAGGAATGGTTGCTCTGACAGAGTATGTGCCTGCCGTTGTTGGAATGGTATTTGAGTATTCAGTGTCAGCGGCATTGACAGCTTTATACTCGAAAGTTGCATCGCCCTTGCCGTCAGATTCTGTTGTAACAACAGGTTTAACTGTGCCACCTACGAAGATGTCTTCAACTGATACTGTAGCAACCGCAGAACGCTTTTTGATTGCGAATGTATCGTAGCAAATTACTTCTTTGTAGACATCTGTCTCAGCAATAACAGCCTTAACTGTGTAGTTTCCTGCAGCAGTCGGTTTAGTAGCAGTAAATGCTGATTCCTCAATATCGTCATTTCTGTATGTATAAGTGACAGAACCAGTGGATTTGGTTGTGACTTTGGGTTCATAAGAATCACCGACAAAAGAGTCAGATATACTAACGATGGCTGCATCGTTTCTTTTAATGATGCTGAAACTGCTGGTGCATGTTATCTCGTTATATGCATCCGACTCGGCAATAATCGCCATAACTGTGTAATTGCCTGCAGCAGTTGGCTTTTCGGCCGTAAATTCCGAATCAGGGATATCCTCGTTTTTGTAAAGGAATGACTGTGTACCGTTAGAAACAGTAACTACCTTCGGAACATAACTGTCACCGACAAATGTATCAGGAACAGTAACAGACGCAGTAGCATCTCTCTTGGATATTGTGAATGTATCGTAGCAAGTTAACTCGTTGTAGGTATCAGTCTCAGCAATGACAGCCTTGACTGTGTAGTTCCCTGCGGCCGTTGGCTTTTTGCTTGTAAATGCTGAGTTTTCGACGTCGTTGTTTTTGAATGTGAGAGTGACCAAACCATTAGATTTAGTTGTAATTACTGGCTCGTACGGATCACCTACATAAGTATCAGAAATGCTGATAGTAGGTTCATCTGTCCTCTTTTTGATACTGAAAGTATCTGTGGCACTGTCTTCCAGATATGTATTAGTCTCTTCGACTATTGCCATAACAGTATAGTTTCCGATTGCTGTAGGCTTTGTTTCCGTAAATTCAGAATCAGGCATGTCGTCATTTTTGTATAAGAGGTAATAATCTCCGTCAGAAGAAGTTGTAACTTTGGGAGTAAAGCTATCGCCAATAAATACATCTGGAACGGTTACAGTTGTATTGGCATCGCGCTTGGAAATGATCAGCGTATCAACCAAAGTTATATCTTTATAGTTGCTTGTTTTTGAAACGGTTACTTCAACATCGTAAGTTCCTGCGCTGGTAGGTTTAATTTCCGTATATTCTGCATCATCATCACTGCTATCTCTGTACTGGATTATAACTTCACCGTCAGAATCCGTTTTAACACCGATATTGTAATTATCTCCAACATAAACGGGAGCAGGTATGGTTACGTCAAGGTTAGGCAAAGGAGCCCCAACAAGATAGACAGTGGCTTCGCATGTTCTGTAGGCATAATCAAGAATATAAATGTTTATTTCTTTTGTGACGCCAGGTTCACTATATACAAACGCACTTGTGACATTGCTAAATGAGTCTGACTTCTGTTCGAAAATCATTTCGCCATTGATCTTGTACTGGTATAAATGATGGTCATAAATAATGATTTGTAATTCATCTCCATAGAAGGTATCACCATCGTGGATTGTTACATTTTTTCCGTCCAACCTGGAATAGTTTTCAATCTGAGGGGGAGCTTCGTCAGGAACTAAATATGAAAAATCACCGGCAGAAGTATAATCTGTTGTTTTACCATCGCGGATTCTCTTGTATCTGAACTGAGCATCTGTCATTTGTTCAGGATCAACATCAAGATATTCGGCAAATTTATCATCTCCGACAGTAGGGCAGGCAATAAGGAATCCTGTAACCGGAATAACCCTTACTGTATTCACATACAGAGTGCCCCACTGACATTGATACGTGCCTTCTATTGTGTAGTAGTTACCTGATGCGCTTACTTCAGATAAAGACAAAGCATTACGATCTTTGATTGTATAGGTGTATGCTTCTGAAGTTGAACCATCCCATTGGCTTGATGAGGGAAGAACTGCTCGAACTTTGTATGTTCCTGCAGATTTAGGCTTGGTATCAGAATATGAATTTGAGTTTGCATTGGCGTATTCAAAAGTTACATACCCTTCGTAACCCATAGGGTCCGTGTAAACGCCTCCCATAAAGTCATAATCATCACCCGCATAAATCGGGTAGTCCTCACTAAACCCGGGAAGCTCTTGTGTGTAAAGGCCAACCGAAGTAGTTTCAGCGGCTTGGGTCCTGTTATCTGCAAGTCCCCAACCTAACTGCATGGTAAGAGCAGCACATAAGATGCCGCTCAAAGTTTTTAACAACGATTTCCTGGTAATCAGGTTTATTCTAGTCTTCATAAGCTTACCCCCGCTTATTCTTTCCATTCGATTGTGGTGTCTTTGGTTATGGGCTTTGTAAAGTCAAAGTCCCATCCGCCTGTAGGTGAAGGGCTGAGGGAAGGTACTTGTGCCAGCTCGCCCTTCTTGACTTCCTGTGTTCCAAACTCTATTCCGTTGTATGTGAATGTAACTTTGTAGGGTCCTTCGAGGATTCGTACGATCTCAGGACTTGTGATAGACAGGTCTTTGTTGTCGTTTTCAATCATGTCCTTCAATTCCAACAACTCTTCTTCAGGGATAGTGCTGTAGTCGATATCCTGAGGTTCAACATAAAGGTAATCCGTCGTTGTCTGGTCTTCGTAGATAATGACTTCCTTACCCTTGGGTACAAATACTTCCTCGATGGCTGTTGTTCCGTCTTTGTATATGAGTCTCGTTGATACTTCACCTTCGAAGCAGCAGATTCTCGTATATTTAACACCCTCGATTTCATAAACGAATGTGTAGAAAACGGTACCTCTTACTGACATTGCCGAGTTAGGGGTGTTGACCTCGTATGTTGAGTCAGCAGAAAGCTTGTTTCTGATATCGCTTGTGACACCGCCTTCAAGGAGCTCAATCTGAGTCTTGCTGTTTGTGCTTGTTCCTGTGGCAATAAGCTTGATGGATGTGTGTTCATCAAGGCTGATGAACTTATCGTCGTCGGCCTGTATGGTCATGACACCTGTATTAAGAGATATCATGTCGCCACTTTCAAGAACCATATTGGTATAGGGAGTAATATCGCCCTTGCTCTCTCTGGTTACGACACCGTTACCGCTGAATTCAAACATCTTGAGGAGACGGTAACTGCTCTTTTTGGGAATTAAGAAGAAAAGCGCAACGGCAACCGCGATTACCGCAACTGCTGATCCCGCAATTATAGCTATCGTTTTCTTGCTCATATATATCTTCCCCCTCAGATTAAGAAAATGTCAGCTTTATTTTAAAAATATTACGGATATTATTTATTATACCAAGAAGTAACTAATCAGAGAATTGGTTTATCTATTTTTTGAAGCATATTATTCATACATCAATTAACAAATTTCTTTGCTGAATCTTATCTGTATAAGTGCTTTTCTTGACAAATGCTACGTATACGTACTATACTACGCATGCGTAGTAAAACAAGGAGATAGTGATTTTGATGAGAAAACTGTTTAGATTTAATGTAACTAAGGATACCGGGATTGCTGTTGTTGCAGGGGTGGTGATGATCGCCCTGAGTCTATTGATGCTTCCGTTTGGGGGTAATTCGGTAAGGGATACTGTTGTCTCATTTATATTGCGGGATGTTCTGATGATCTTCGGATTGGGCGTTGTTTTCGTATCGTTATATGTTGAGAAGAAGGGGGCAGGTGTATTAGCTGAACTCGGATTTACAAAGCGCAAATTGATTCTGAGCCTGATATTAAACATTGTACTAGGTGCGGGACTTCTTTTCGTTTTCATGAAAGATGAAGTGCCTGAGAATGTGATCTCTCTGAAGAATCTTTATGGGGCGACGTATATTTTGGTTGCCGGCATTTTCGAGATGGTTTTTATATACGGATTTCTCAGAATGAGTTTTGAGAAAGCGTTTGGAATAATTCCGTCGATCTTGCTGACCTCAGCTTTTTACTCACTTCATCATGCTGGATTCCAGCCTGAGTTCCTGCATTTGTTCCTCGTTGGTTTAATGTATTGTTCCGTTTTCTATATAACAAAGAACATGCTGATTATTTTTCCTTTCTTCTGGGGTGTAGGTGCTTTGTGGGATGTTTTGGTATCATCTGAAGCAGGAGACGAGATCAGGAATCCTGTCTCGTTTGTAATAGCATTGGTAATCCTTATTGCATCTGCTGCATGGGTCTTGATCAGAAAGTGGAGGAACGGCTCAAATGTTGTCAAAAACATCGATAGTAATCTTGGGAATGCTCAGGAAAGGTGAGATGAATGCCTATGACATGCTTAAGATGATCGACAGAATGAATATGAAATACTGGTTCCCGATCGGTGCCACCACGCTCTATGAGACATGTCTGAGACTCGAGAAGAAGAAATATATTGAGAACACCGGAGAATCAGATAAGAAAGCCGTTTATAAGCTGACCGACTCAGGTTTAAAGGAATTGAAAAGCACTATTTGCGAACTCTTTGAAAGAGTCGATTTTGATTCAGTCTGGTTCTGTCTGGCTGTTATGTATTCAGGTGTGTTGAGCAAGAAAGAATTGAAAAGGGAGATAAGCATACGCGAAAAGCTCCTTAATGAATATGAGAAGGGCACACTTGAGAATAAAGAAAGAATGCTCGAATACGATGTTTCCTATATTGAGGTCTGTGCAATAGACAGAATGATCCAGATAATACGTATGGAAAAGGAAACGCTTGAAAGGTTTAAAGAACAATTCTAAGAATAATCTTTTAACGTTTATTGTTCGTTCGTAGATCGTACAGTAAATAGCTTCATTTACTGTATGATTTACGTATTTTCTCTCGAAAATACGTATTCTGTACAGTAAACGTGATGGTTTACTGTTCGATTTAGGTACTGAATCTTCATAGGATCTTTTAATCGGTGAATGAAAAAACCTTCTGCAATCAGTTTCGCGTCAGCGGACTGTTCGTATGTTGCAGAAGGTTTTATTTTGTAGTTACCCCAAATAGTTGGACAGTGTTTTATTAACTCACATCATATCACGGATTCAAAGAACTTTTCTCTGCATTCTTGAGGGCTGGTCTTTGTTCTCAGAACCAGTCTTTCTTGATTGTAGTATCTGATATAGC